>JAXGRI010000020.1:0-25729 GCA_040766005.1 Flexilinea sp.
AGGGCAGGAGCAGCCCATTGGCAATCGCCCTTGGACGGGACATTTCCGGGATTCCAGTTGTTGTCGATCTGGAACAGATGCCGCACCTGCTGGTAGCAGGAACGACCAACTCCGGTAAATCAATCTGCCTGCGTTCAATGGCTATCTGCCTGATCCTGAATAACACGCCTGACCAGTTGAAACTGGTGATGATCGATCCAAAACGGGTCGAACTTTTCCGCTTCAACGGGCTGCCACACCTGCTTGGCAAGGTAGAAACGGAATATGAACGCAGTATCGCGGTTCTTGGCTGGGCAGTGGAAGAGATGAAAAACCGTTACCGTCTGTTTGAATCGGTGAATGTACGGAAACTGTCATCCTACAATGTATACGCGCAAAAAAACGGATTGAAGCTGTTGCCTTATATTGTCATATTTATTGATGAACTTTCAGAGATCATGAAAGGCGCTGACAAGATGGGACAGGAATTCATCGACACGCTGGCATCGCTAGCGCGCGCGACCGGCATGCATTTGGTCGTCGCCACCCAACGCCCCGACACTACGATCATTACCGGAAAGATCAAAACCAATATTCCGGCGCGAATCGCGATGAACGTCGCCTCGGCGGTCGATTCTCGCGTCATCATGGGCAAACAAGGCGCTGAAAAATTGCTTGGCAGAGGGGATATGTACTTCGTTGATCCCAGCGTCAGCGTACCGATCCGAATTCAGGGGCCGCTGCTGACAGATCAGGAAATTGATAACGTGGTCAGTCTGTGGAAGAAATTGGAGCCAAAACCCAAAGAGGAGCTTGAATCCTCTCCTTGGGATGAAATAATCGAAGAAGCGGAGAAGGAAAACGAGGACAAAGACGATAAGGTATTAAAAGAAGCCATCCGTCTCGTCTGTCGCACAAGGAAAGCAAGCGCGGCAAACCTGCAAGGCAGACTAGGCATCAGTTTCCCGCGTGCCAGCCGGCTGTTGGACAGGCTTGAAAAGCTCGGTGTTGTCGGCCCGATCCAGCTCGGTGGAAAATCGCGCGAAGTGCTGTGGTCAGAAGATGAAGCGGATAGTTACGGCACAGACGCCGGATTCAAGGAGGATGAATGAAGGGAAAATCACATATGCTGCTCACGGACAGGTTCCGCAGCTGGTTTAAAGGATTTGGAGAAATTTGCTCAAAATTTTTATTGAAAATTGGGCTTTCGCCAAACGCGGTCACGATCATCGGCTGTCTGGGACATATCGCTGCCGGGTATCTGGCGGCAACCGGACGCTTCACCTGGGCAGGCATCCTGCTGATTTTTTTTGCACTGACCGATTTTTTCGACGGGACCATGTCCAGAATCCAAAATGGCGGCGAAGGGACGAAGTTTGGCGCGGTGCTGGATTCAACAACCGACCGGTACGCTGAATTTTTCGTATTTGGCGGAATGGTCTATTATTATGCTGTTCACTCAGAATTTCTGTTGATGATGATCTCTTATGCCGCTATCATGGGATCTATCCTGGTTTCTTATACGCGCGCAAAAGGCGAAATTGAACAGCTGAACATGAAAGGCGGGCTGATGTCTCGCCTGGAACGTTATCTATTTCTGGTCCCCTGTCTGCTGTTCAATATTCCGGCTGTCGCCATGATTGCAATCGCAGCCGGCTCGCACATTACCGCCATCCAGCGGCTGGTTCACATGTATCAGGAACTGAAAGCGCCAAAGAAACAAAACTAACCGGAGAGGAGTCGCTTTGGAATTCTATTCTTATGGTTTTAGAATCGGTCCGCTGTTGATCCATTATTACAGCTTGACATTTCTGGGTGCCTTGCTTGCTGCAGCTTTTTTTTCTGCCCGTCACGCGAAAAAGCGCGGCATAGCGTCTGAAACCATCTGGGATGCGCTCTTTTGGTTGTTCATCGGGGGCGTGATCGGAGCACGGCTGTGGCATGTATTGCTGCCGTCCGCTTCGTCAGGAATAACTCTGATGTACTATCTGAAAAATCCGCTGCAAATTTTGGCAACCTGGAATGGCGGCCTCGGTATTCCAGGCGCGGTCATCGGCGGCGCGCTTGCATTACTTTTATATTGCCGAAAGTATCAATTCAGTTTTGCCAAGTTCGCCGATACCATCGCACCATTTCTGGCGCTGGGTCAGGCGATCGGCAGAATCGGCAATTATTTTAATCAGGAGCTGTACGGAGCGCCTTCTAACCTGCCATGGGCAATTACCATTGACCCCATCTATCGATTACCGCAATATATTGAGCAGGCGACCTATCATCCGTTGTTCCTGTATGAGCTGCTTTACAATCTGCTTAATATGGTCTTACTGCTCTGGATTGACCGACGCTTTTTTCACAAGTTGCGAGATGGGGACATCTTTTTGCTTTATCTGATCATTTATCCGGTCGGGCGCTTCCTGCTGGAATTTCTGCGCCTTGATACTGCCATAATCAGCGGGATGAACATGAACCAGATGATCATGGCGGCGGTTGCCATAATGGCTACGTTGACGTTGTTTTTCAGAAATAGATTGCAGCGAAAGCAAAATTAATTGAATTGAGTACCTACAAGATGCAAAAGTTGCAAAGACACCTATTTTCACCAATACAGGTATCTTTGCAACTTCTGAAAGCCTGAACAGCGTCCAGAATTCGATAATACCAGCAACATTCGTTCGATCAAAATTCGATTCTCTCATTAATTTCTGATTCGGGTTCTATGTTATAACCATCTGCCAACAGCGTAAATTTCAGCGCGCTTCCTTACTTCGTTTAAAATTGAAACGAAATCAGGGATTGTTTTTTTGTTAAAATACTTTTCATAGATTAAAATATTAATATATCAAATTCGATGATAAGAAACTTATGTGGTAATCGATTTTACTGACTTATAAGGATGGTTTTTATGCTATCGCGACACTTAATAATTCTCCCTTTGCGGAACTCAAAACTCTGTAAAAGAGCGCTGTTGCTTACCCTTTTATTCAGTCTCAGTCTTGTCAGCGGATTTGCTCCCGTTGTCTCACAAGAATATGTGTCACAACAAATTGATGCAGCAGCAACGATTGATCCAATTGTGGCAGAAGCAGAAGTAAACAGTTTTCTTGAAAATCAGCAATACGCAAAGATGGCGACCTATGTCGATGCTGTTACGGATCCGGCGCTTCAGGACAAGTTGAAGGAAATTGTTTATCAAAAATTATATGGCGATGAGCAGATGCTGTTCCCTATCGCAGATTGCAAGGGGAGATACATGTATAAGAATGTGCTTGATGAGCAAATCATCAGTACAGTTTTTTCTTTCGCATCGCTTTTCTCAGATGGGCTGGCGCGGGTGGAAAAAGATGGACAATACGGATATATCGACCCATCCGGCGAACTAGTAATCCCGCTCCAATTTGATAACGCGTGGGATTTCTCTGGGGGAGTGGCGCGGGTGAAAAAGGATGGAAAATATGGGTTCATCAATCTGTCCGGTAAAATGGTAGCCCCGCTTCAATTTGATAACGCCGGACCTTTCTCTGAAGAAATGGCCGAAGTGGAAAAAGATGGACAGTGGGGATATATCAATATAACTGGCGATATGGTAATCCAGCCGCAATTTGAGAATGCAATGTCTTTCTCGGAAGGATTGGCGCGCGTAAAAAAAGATGGGCAATGGGGATTTATCAACTCATCCGGCAATGTAATGATTCCATTCCAATTTGATGGTGCATGGGATTTCTCACAAGGACTGGCAGAAGTGAAAAAGGATGAGAAATGGGGATTTATTAACGCTGCCGGTGAAATGGCAATTCCGTTCCAATTTGATAGAGTAGGATCTTTCTATGAAGGACTGGCACGGGCAAAAAAGGATGATCAATGGGGATTTATCAATACATCCGGTGATGTGGCGATCCTGTTCCAATTCAATGACGCATTCTTTTTCATAACGGGCTGGGACAGGTGAAAAAGGATGGGCTATGGGGATACGTCAACACATCCGGTGAAATCGTGATTCCGTTTCAATTCGATGATGCCGGATATTTTTCGGAAACGTTGGCGAAGATAAATAAGAAAGATCAATGGGGATTTATCAATACAGCTGGCGAAATCATGATTCCGCTGTACTTTAATAGCGTGAACTATTTCAGGAAAGGTCTGTCGCTGGTAGGAAAAGATGACCTGTCCTTTTATATCGACAAGACCGGAGATATCGTGATCAGCGGTTGCAAGATAATCTGGAAAAGAATTGGCTTTACTCCTGCACAACAGAGCACTTTCTTGATATTCCACCAACAAATAAGTGCGCTCCGAACCAGTATGATTCAGATTTGACAAATTCTCCAAAAGAGGCGATAATAGGAGCCGTTCTAAAGTTCCGGACATACCTCAAAGGAATGAGTGCCGGCGTAAAACAGACATAAAAAGTCTGGCAGGCAATCACCCGCTTATGGATCTGAACAAAGAAGGAAAACAGATGGCAAACATCAAGTCACAGATTAAACGCAACCGACAAAATGAGAAACGCCGATTACAAAACCGAATCGTCCGTGGTTCAACCCGGTCAGCGCTGAACAAAGCGCGCATAGCGGTTTCTGAAAAAGCAGGAAAATTTGAGGAATTGGTACTCAAAGCGATCATCGCACTTGACAAAGCTGCTCAAAAAGGCGTAATTCATAAGAACAATGCGGCTCGCAAAAAGAGCCGGCTGATGAGAAAACTGGCTGCGTCAAAAGCATAACGGGTTACTTCCTAAAGGAAGTTTATTTACTCCGTTTGCATAAAACTGGACCGGAAAGGGTTGAAAGATTTATTCTCACAACCCTTTTTCTGTATATTGAAGAAAGTAACAAAGGCAAACCATGTTTGAGATAGAACAACGCGAAATCGCAAAACAGATCGTCGATATCTGTCGCAATGAAGGGATCGAGATTGAAAACATCTCCTGGTCTTGGATTCCATTCAGCGGCAACTGGGGCATGGCAACCACTTTTTTCCAGGCTGCAGCGGAAGAAGCGCGTGCAAAGGGATTGAAAATCAACGTTGGTAAACGCGCTCAGGAGATCGCCTCACTGATCGCTGAGAGGCTTCAATTGCCGGCTGGCTTCGAAAAAGCGGAGTCCGTGCGCGGATACCTCAACCTATACTTTTCCACGCCGGATTATTCACAGCGTGTCATCGATACTGTTCTTCACGAAAAAGAGAACTTTGGCCGGAATCCCCGTAGTGGTAAGCGTGTCATGGTTGAATTCTCCCAACCAAACACTCATAAAGCATTTCACGTCGGACATTTACGCAACGTCATCCTCGGCAATTCAGTCTGCAACATTCTGGATTTCAACGGGGATACCGTAATCCGAACTAATTACCTGGGAGATATCGGGCTGCATGTCATCAAATGGCTGTGGTGCTATCTGAAATATCACGAAGGAGAACAACCCAGCGGCGACATTACGCGCTGGATGGGCGATATCTACGCCGAAGCCAGCCGCCGTCACGAGACCGAAGCGGATGCAGAAGAGGAAATCCGTGCGCTGTTTGCGCGGTGGGACAGCCGTGATCCAAAAATCGTCGCGCTCTGGGAAAAGACGCGCCAGTGGAGCCTGGACGGATTTGACCAGATTTACCGCGCGCTGAATGTACGTTTTGATCATCTCTATTTCGAAAGCGACGTCGAAGACTCCGGAAAAGAGATTGTCGATAAACTGATCGAAAAAAATCTGGCTGTTGATGAGCGCCCGGAAGGTCCTGTAGTCGTCAAGCTGGATGAATTATGCGGGACAAAAGACAAATACCGGGTTCTGGTTGCGCTGCGTTCCGATGGCACCTCGCTCTATTCAACCAAGGATCTTTCGCTGGCAAGTCGAAAGTTTAACGAGTTCAATCTGGATCAGTCCGTTTATGTGATTGACGTGCGCCAATCGCTTTATATGCAACAGATTTTTAAGACGATAGAATTGATGGGATATCCCTGGGCAAAAAATCTTTATCATTTATCCTATGAGATCGTTAACCTGCCCGGTAACGTAACGATGTCTTCACGAGACGGTACAGTTGTCTTCCTGCAAGATTTAATTGACGAAGCGACAAGCCGCGCAAAAGAAATTGTCAACGAGAAAAACCCTGACCTGGCAGAAAGCACAAAAGATTCGATCGCGCAAATGGTCGCAATGGGCGGGTTGAAGTATTCAATGCTTTCCCGCGATAATACCAAGATCGTCACGTTCGACTGGCAGGCAGCGCTTGATTTCAACGGACAAGCCGCCCCATACATTCAATATGCTGGCGTGCGTGCAAACAGCATCCTGCGCAAAGCGGATATGCGGGTACCGGCTGCCTTGCCACTGGCATATGAGCTGAGCGAGATAGAAATTGAATTGATTGATCTCATTTCACGAATGCCTAAAGAGGTACAGCGCGCGGCAGCGGAGTACAAACCTTTGTTCATCGCTAACTTGGCGTTTGACCTGGCGCAAACCTTTAACAACTTTTATCGGCAATGTCCTGTACTGCAGGCGGAAGCAAACGTCCGGGATTATCGCCTGCGGCTTGCCGCCGCTGCCAGACAAGCAATGGTCAACTGCCTGGCGCTCCGGGAATTGATACGCCTGAAATTATGTGACTTCGAACGAATGTGTTTAACAGGTCTGGAAAAACCAGACCCGTTTTTTTATGAATGACCATATACTACAGAATATCCGATCAATTAGTAATTCAACTACTGGATTCATATAGATAATGCTCACACCCAAACAGGCATTTCCTTATCACGAAACAGGACGAACAGCAGTTGTTCAAACATCAATCGATGTGCAATAATTATGATAATACTGGCGTTTCCTTAATAACAACTTGATTGTCCCTAAAATCTTAGAAGGAGTTTTTCATGAAAAGAAGAGTTTTTGGTTTTCTGTCTGTCGTCATGATTCTGGCTTTCGTTTTAGTCCCAAATGTGCAGGCAGCGCTTGAATTGACAGAAGGGGAAAGCGCATTCCTGAGCCTGTTGGACTATGCCGAAGCAGAAAAAGATCTGGCGATGCTGGTTGAAGAAATAGGTACCCGGGTTGCTGGAACCGAAGCGGAAAAACCAGCGATCGCTTACATTGAAGAACGGTTAAACGAAATCGGTGGAATTGAAGTAACGCTCCAGGATTTCGTGGTGAACACTACCCCATCTGCGGATCTGATTCTGGATGGCAAAGCTTATTCCGCCGGTGCGCCGGATAATAATCCATTTTATCTGGGTTGGGGATCAGCCGAAGGAGAACCAGTCCTTATCACCGATCCCGCCGGACTTGACCCGCAAACAGACCTCAGCGGAAAGATTGCCTTTTTCCTTGGCAACGCACGCGTAGCCACAAACCGTGAAACGAGAGAAAAAACCGTTGTGCATGAAGCGACTTATCAGACAGTCGCAAAATTACTCGCAATGCAGCCAGAAGCGATTGTAATCGTCTTTGATTTCAACACAGAAGAAACTGAACGGTACCAACTCCGAGTCAGCCGGCCTTCATTGAGCGAATTGACATTGCCGGAAGACATCGCAGCCGCCGGGATTGATATTCCTTTAGTCGCGGTCAACCGTTTTGCCTATGATGATATTCTTGAGATTGTTGGTGACAACGCTGAAGCGATTGTTCCAATTGGCTCAGCTGCCGTGGTTTCAAACCGACCTTTTACCAAAACACAAAACATCATCGGGTTGAAAAAAGCATCCGTGCCAACCGACCGGACGATTTATGTCACCAGTCACTATGACAGCGTATTGGCCTCTCCAGGTGCGAACGATAACGGATCTGGTGTCGTCATGATGATAGCAATTGCCCGTGCATTCGAAGAGATTGAAACAGATTACAATATCGCCTTTATTGCCTTCGGCGCGGAAGAGATCGGGTTGAAAGGCGCCCGCCATTATGTCAGCGAGTTGACCAAATCAGGTGAGATTGCCAATGCGGTTTCCAATTACAACATGGATATGATCGCCACATCACAGGAAGATTGCGAATACATCTTCATGAATTCTTCTGTGGACAAAGAAGCCCCGGTAGATTCTGTCAAGTTAGAAACCTATGTAACCGCAATATCACGTCTCGCTGCCAAAAAAGCCGGTTTCGATCTTGACTATTATCATGTCATTTATGACACAACCACTGACCACTATGCATTCCATGAAGCCGGCGTACCTGCAGTCGAATACGACTGGCGCGCCAATGTGGAAGGAAATGCGTTTGAAGCGTACTATCACACCTATTACGATGACATGGAACACAACTTCAGCATCGATCGGCTGAAACTGCAGGAGACATCATCGCACTTGCGATTTATATGGATGCGACAGGCAGATAATTCCCAAAAATCGCCCTATCATTTGCTCTTTTGAAAAAACGCCAGTAAAAAGCATTCAGATAAGGTGATACTTGATCAAAGGACGGCATGACAAAGTCATGCCGTCCCGTCATTCTATCATAGGAAAAAATTTAACTTTACATTATCAGAGGTTCAGCATAATCAAATATTTTGATAATCTTAATGACTGTGCCAGCTCATATAAAACATAGCGCCTATTCGACGAAAATTGGCGGGGTATAAACATGGAAATCCCGAACGCCAAAAGGAAGGTGTTTTTTATTTATTAAAAAACACTTAATAATGTAACTTAATAAATGAAACCCGATAATATGGAGGGCATCACAAACGTTTGTTTTAATAAGATTATATAAACGCTAGAGCCTGGTCTTATATGCTCATCTGAAAAAACAACTGAGATTCCTGCGTAGACTTTGAACCCTTGAGAGATATAAAGCAGTAATCCCATTGATTGTTCTTGCACAACATCGTTCCATCTGTCGAATCGGCCGGGAAACAACGATTTGTTTCAAACTAAGTTTTGTAAAAACAAAAACAGGCGGAACATTCTTCATAAAAAGCCCGCCTGTTTTGTTTTTACCTTATGTCGTTATTATCCTTATTTTGTCTGCCTTTTTTTCCAAGTCATGAGAGACTTCAGTTGCCGGCAGTCAAAAATATTTCAGCTTTTTTCAATCCGTTCCAGTCCACCCATCCAGGTTTCAACGCTTCCGGAACGATGATCGACCCGTCCGGTTGTTGGTAAGTTTCATCACCGCAATCAAGGTCCGCGGCAATCCCAGCCCGGAACCATTCAGTGTATGCAGGAAACGTGGTTTTCCGCTTTCTTTCTCACGATAGCGGATTGCACCCCGGCGCGCCTGAAAATCGCCATCGTTTGAGATTGAAGAAACTTCCAGCCATTCTTTACAGCCTGGCGCCCAGACTTCAATATCATAACAAAGCTGTGCGCTGAAACCGAGATCACCAGTACACTGTTGAATAATACGATAAGGCAGTTCCAGTTTTCTACAAACTTCCTCTGCCGAATGCATAATCCGCTGATGTTCCTCGTCCGACTTTTCCGGCAGGCAACAATAGAGTTCAACTTTGTCAAATTGATGCCCGCGTTTGATTCCGCGAACGTCTCTGCCAGCGCTCATTTTCTCTCTCCGGAAACAGGCGGTATAAGACGTCAGGCGCAACGGAAGCTCTTCTTCTTCGATGATCTCATTCATATACAATCCCGTCAACGGTACTTCCGCAGTGGGGATAAACCACAAATCTTCTTCTGCATCCCGATACAGATTATCACGAAACTTAGGTAGCTGTCCCGCGCCATATAACGCATCGCTTTTCACCATGTATGGCGTGTATCGTTCATGGTAACCATTGCGAATATGAGTGTCCAGCATAAACGAAATTAAAGCTCGCTGTAAACGAGCCGCACCGTCATTTAATACATAAAACCGACTTCCAGTCAGCTTTGCACCGCGTTCAAAGTCAATAATCCCCAGTGCAGTACCTAAATCCCAATGCGGGATTGTATCAAATTTTGGTTCGGCGACCACTCCTTCGTGTCGAATCACCACGTTTTCATCCTCACCTGTTCCATAAGGTACCCGTCCATCAGGAATGTTTGGAACATTCAGTGCCAAACTGTTCAGTTCCGTTTCAACTTCCTTCACCTGTTGATCGAGCGCAGTAATCTGATCGCCAACCACCCGCATTGCTTCGATCTTTGCAGTGCGCTCAGCCGCATCTTTGGTCCGTCCAATTTCTTTCGATGCTGTGTTTCGTTCCGCCTTCAGTTTTTCCACCTCAGCAAGGGTTGTTCGACGCAGCTGGTCCAACTCAACCATGCGAGTGACCGGAGCCGGATCCATTTGACGGTCTTGCAGCGCTTTGATCACGAATTCCTGATTTTCCCGGATGAGATTTATATCCAACATGTTTCCTCCTAAGACCAATTAAAAAGCCCCCATCCAGCAGGACGAAGGGGCTTCCGTGGTGCCACCTGCATTTCGCTCAGTTCATATTTGAGCCTCAAATGGTTGTATCGCTCCAACAGCGGTTTTCTTAGCGCCGTTCAGGCTTTTCGAAAACGGTCTGCGCATCCAAAGAATGTGCACGGGGTGGATTTTCCCAATTTGCCGCTTCTCACCCTCACGGCTCTCTGTACTCGCGGGAAAGGGATCCCGTATGACCCGATCATATTAGTTTTGATTATATCGCGGAATGTAATTCCGGTTTATTCACATGTGATTATTTGATCAAAATTCAGATAATGCACCGCTTCGAAAGCAATTGTGTTTTCCTAAAAATACAGGGTTGCAATGACTTTGAATAGCGCTGATAAGATATCAGTTGTTCGGCTCAAAGCTATAGCCGACACCTTTGAAAGTTTTGATGTATTTTGGTTTTTTAGGGTCGTCTTCAACCGCCTTGCGCAACCATTGAATGTGCACATCCAATGAACGCATATCATCAAGGCAATCTGTGTCCCAAAGTTCCCGGAACAGCTCTTTTCGGGGAACAACCTCACCCGGGCGCTCCATCAGCAAATTTAGCAACTTCGAGACACGCGGCGTCACCGCAGTAATCCTGTGATTAACATTAATGCAGTTTTTCTCAAGGTCAAGTGTCAGATCACCGACCTTCCTGAGCGCTGCTTTTTTGGAGGGTTCGAATAATTTAATCCGATTCAGCAGCTTTTGGACCGTAAACGGCAGGATCATCACCAAATCAGCCTTCGCGGAGATATTCTTGTCACGCTGCGTTTCATCAATGATGAGAATAATCGGCAGCTCCGGACAAATCTGTTTAATGCGGTAAACAATACGATTGCTGGTTGTCCGCAGCGAGGCTGCGTCAATCAACAGGATCATCGGAACTTCTTCTCTGATTTTTTCAATCGCAGCATTGCCGGTAGAAGTAATCTCTACGTTGAACCCTTTTTTCTGGAGGCTCAGAAAAAAAGAAGGGTGGTCAGTCTGCTTTCCTTCAATCAGAATGATTTTGTTCGATGTTTGATCCAACAGGTTTCCTCGTTAAAATTATGCGCCGAATCAGTAATTTTTGCCTGAGGGGGTTATGTACCGCACACTTCCAGCACCTCTTCAGCCAATTCATAAAAAAACTGGCATCGTCTTTCCATAAAAAAAGAAAACAGCAACTTCAGCGCGACCCCAGTTCTCTCTGAATCGTATTATAACCGCATATATCCTTTCATTTGCGTTTTTACATAAAAGTTCCCCCCATAAAAAATATAACTAAGGCATGATTCAAGCGACAAAAGGCGAACAGCTCTAAAAACTCCAACCTTTAACAGGTAGATTTTCGTAGAAAAATCTGACATTTATCCTTTTTCCCAATCACGCTTTCAGGCAACGCTAACAAAAGTTTTATAATAACAGGAGTATTATCCCGTTGCTATCGCTTATAATGAGTAGACTAAGTCTGGAGCTTTGAAGGAATTTTGAACATGGCAGAAATGCTTGAAATGGTAGTTGACAGTATACGTGTAAGTCTCACAACACAGCAGCGGGTGCTTATTTTGCACGACCCGTTGCATGACTTGTATCTGCCAATCTGGATTGGTTCTTTTGAAGCTGAATCCATCATTGTCGGATTACAGCAGATAGAAGTCAGCCGTCCGCAAACACATGATCTCTTTCAAAAAGTAATTCTTGCAACAGGAAGCCGGCTGAAACACGTTGAAATAGCCAAAATACAAGATGATACATTTTATTCAAATCTAATTTTGGAAAATAACGGCGAGGAAGTCCAAATAGATTGCCGTCCCTCCGACGCGATTTCGATCGCCATCCGCTTTCAGGTTCCGATCTATGTCAACGCTGAGGTGCTCTACACTGCCGGGATCAAACCGGAAAAGGATCTGCGCAGCGAACATCCCACCAGCTCTGAGTCAATGCCCAAGCTCTCGAATCTAAGCGATGAAGCTGATGAACTCGAACTTTCCGTGTTTGATAGTTTTCTAAAAAAATTGGATTTTACCGATACCGAATCATCAGAAAGTGATTCTCCGGATGAATTGGGAGATTCTTCGGACGCCCCCGAAAATCCGGACGAACCGCTCTCTCCCTCATAAAACATGGAAGATCATTCATTTCTGACTACTGAGGCATATTATCCGGAGACTCAGTCCTCCGACCTGCGAACGCCTCCTCATGACAAGGCAGCGGAAGAAGCGGTCCTCGGCGCCATCCTCATCAATTCCGAAAAGTACTATGATGTCAGTCAACTGATCTCAAAGAATGATTTTTATATCCGCCGTAACCAATGGATCTGGCAGGCTTACATGGTCTTGATCGAAAGCGGGCAGGACGTGGATGTACAGACAGTCGCCAGCGAATTGGAAAAGCAGGGAAAACTCGAAGAATCCGGCGGAAAAGTATTTCTTTATTCGCTTGCGAGCAATACGCCCACCTCGATGCACGCCGAATCATATGCCAGCATCATCGCAGAGAAAAGCATCCGGCGTCAGTTGATCAACGCCTCGGATCAGATCTCGCAGCTTGCGACTGATGAAAAACGAAAACTGGACAACGCGCTTGATCTGGCAGAAAAAGCGATCTTCAACGTCAGCGAATACCGGACCCGTAAAGATGTCCAGCAAATTTCAGATGTGCTGGGAGAGATCTACAATCAGGTCCGCGAGTTACTCCAGAAAGAAGAAGAAATAATCGGCGTACCAACCGGGTTCCGTGATTTGACCGGATGCTGGGCGGTATGCAGCGATCTGACCTGATCATTGTTGCCGGCCGTCCGGGGATGGGGAAAACCGGTTTTCTGTTATCTGTGCTGAAAAACGCTGCGCTAGGTTTTCGAAAACACGTTGCAATGTTCTCTCTCGAAATGTCAAACGAACAGCTGGTTCAGCGTCTGATCGCTCAACAGACCGGAATCAACACCCAGAAACTTCGGAGCGGAAAATTAGCGGAAGATGAATTGCCGATGTTCGTAGAAGCAGTCGACATTCTTGGTGGAACAAAGATCTTTTTGGATGATACGCCGGCAATTACGCCAATGCAGCTGCGGACAAAATGCCGGCGGCTGCATCTTGAACATCACCTGGACTTGGTCGTCGTCGATTATCTCCAACTAATGTCGGGTGAAGGCGGCCGCGACAACCGTGTTCAGGAAGTTTCCTATATTTCACGAAACCTGAAAATTCTTGCCCGTGAACTAAACGTTCCAGTATTAACTGCAGCCCAGCTTTCAAGAAATGTCGAACAGAGGGCTGAGAAAGTGCCGATCCTATCGGACTTGCGCGAATCCGGTTCATTGGAACAAGATGCGGATATCGTGATGTTCCTGCATAATCCCAACACAGACCCGAACCAAACCACTGGTTTGGATGGTTTGATAAAATTGATCGTTGCCAAACATAGAAACGGCCCGGTTGGAGAAGTTGACCTGGTCTTCCTGAAAAAACTCGCGCGTTTTGAAGACGCTGTCCGCCGCTCGGATTCCGGAGGATATGCATGAACGCTGCATTCTGTGGATTCGATGCCGGAATGACCAAAATGCCCTTGCAGTTTTTTGAAGAAGTCCTGCCGGGAATGGATTGCTTACATGAAATGAAAATTCTCCTTTTTGCATTTCATTTGCTCAATCAGTTTGAAGGTGACCAACGTTATCTGCTGGAAAGAGACTTTTCCGAATTGAAGCCATTTATGGCAGGCCTGGATCCCAACCCGCAGCAAGCTTCATTCCTGCTTTCTGATGGGCTTGAAAAGTGCGTCCTGCGCGGAACACTGCTAAAAGTCGACTATGCGAATGAAACGTTGTATTTCCTGAATAGCCGCAAAGGACGGCTCGCTATCGAAAAATTGCAGACCGGGCAATGGATGCCGGACGCCTTCATGCATATGAATGGTTCCGTCAATCTTTTCCGCCCGAATGTCTTCCAGCTTTACGAGGATAATATCGGCCCGCTGACGCCCCTGATTGCCGAGCGGCTGAAAGACGCGGAAGAAAGTTATCCCGACTCGTGGCTGAACGATGCGATCGATCAGGCTGTCGTCAATAATGCCCGCAGCTGGCGGTATATCGAGACAATCTTAAAATCCTGGAAGGAGAACGGACGCGATGGAAGCTATCGAAAAGCTGCTTGACCGGGTAAAACGTGATTTTGGCGTTCAGCTGCAAAAAAAAGATGCTGCGCCGATATTCAGCCAGGACGCGCTGATCGGCGACCCAAATTGTCCGATATGCAATGGCATAGGATTCATTAGCTACGATGCGCCAATCGGCGACCCGCTTTTCGGCAAGATTACGCCCTGCGAATGCCGCAAAACCGCAATTGAAACAGACAAACGACACTTGATGACCGCTGAAAGCAACCTGACAGGCTATCAAAACATGCGCTTCGAAACCTTTCAGGTCGAAGGACGCGGACATTTGAGACCGGATGAAAAAGCCAGTCTGGAGTATGCCTTCGCTCATGCGCAAAAATTCGCGAACCAGCGCGAAGGATGGCTGCTGCTGATGGGAAGCTATGGCACCGGAAAAACGCATCTGGCAGCGGCAATCTCAAACACAGCGTTGGATGACGGCATTCCCAACATCTTTCTGCCAGTGCCCGATCTGTTGGACTCGATCCGCGCATCCTATAACGACACCGAACAGGATTACACGAACCGATTTGATCTGATCCGCAGCATCCCGTTATTAATTCTGGACGATCTCGGCAGCCAAAGCTCAACCCCATGGGCGATGGAAAAACTGTATCAGATCCTCAATCACCGTTATGTGAACCGGTTGGCAACCGTCATCACGACCAATGCCCGCTTGCAGGATTTGGACGGACGGATTGCATCACGGCTGGAAGATCCCTCATTGGTGACCAGAATCACGCTGCAGGTCCCTGATTATCGCAAGCCGATGAAAGCCACCAACGAATCCGAAGATCTCTCTTCACTGCATCAACTTTTTAACCGGACGTTTGAGACGTTTGAAGCACGTTCCCGTGAAAATCTGGCGGACGATGCCGCGGCGCAGCTGGCTGAAGCCTACAAACACGCTTTTGCTTTTGCCCAAAAGCCAGAGGGATGGTTGCTCTTTTCGGGCCCGAACGGAATTGGAAAAACGCATCTTGCCGCTGCGATCGGAAATTATCGTCAAGCGCGGCAAGACCATCCACTTTTTGTCAGCGCTGCCAACCTGTTGGATCACTTGCGGGCAGCTTTTTCGCCAACCAGCACAATCCCATATGATGTGGTTTTTGAAAAAATCCGTAACGCCCCGATTTTGATCCTTGATCATCTGAATACCGCCAATGCCACCCCATGGGCAAAAGAAAAACTGTTCCAAATTCTGGACCATCGCTATCTGGCGCCATTACCGACCGTTATTACTACCACGCTGGCAGTACAGGATCTGGATGCCAGCATTCGCAGCAGAGTCATTGATTTCAAGATCTGCCGCGTGTTGCAAATGTTCGAAGTTCCGATGTACAGCCGAAATCCCAACATCACTGTTTTACCAGGGAGAACAAAAAGGGGATTCAGCTCCCGCAACTCCAAATAAAGCAAGAATCCTTTCCTGAAAAGCGAAAGCCCTGGTTCTGTCAGGAAGCTTACACCATAAAAATCGATTATAATCAACATAACCAGGTATCAATGGGGAAACCGGTGAAAATCCGGTGCTGACCCGCAACTGTATGGACAATTGTCCGAGCCAGACCTCCGTTGAAATCCTCATATATTTTTCCCCGGGGAAGTTGGGATCATAAGAAAGCCCCCGTGCGGGTCTTTTTCTTTAAATAGACTATCCTTCACCTCAGGAAGAATCAGAGAAAACTTACTGTTCGAGGTAAATCATGTCAAAATCTAAACTCTTTTTAGCCCTGTCCATTTTTTGCTGCTTCTTGTTTCTGACAGCTCCGGCTATCGCACAATCTGCTGCGACGATTGAAAAAGAAATTACGGTCACCGATGATCTTGACCGCGAGCTCATCCTGACACTGCCGCTTGAATCAGTGATATCGCTGGCGCCATCCATCACTGAAATCCTTTGTGCGCTGGATCTCTGCGCTGAACTGATCGGTGTTGATAATCTGTCAAATTATCCGGAATCCGCCGCGGATCTTGAAAAAGTTACCAACATGGACATGTCCATCAACCTTGAAGCCATTATCAAGTTGGACCCGGAACTGGTGATCATTTCCGAATTGACCCCGGCAGACCAGGTTGAATTGATCGCAGCGCAGGGAATCACCGTCTACTATCTGAAAAACCCTAAATCACTTGATGAAATGGGCGAGTACTTCATGAAAATCGGAGAGTTGATCGGCCATGAAGCGGAAGCAGAAGAACTATCCGCCGACTGGATGGAAAAATTAGAAAAGATCGATGAACAAATCAAGGATATTAGCATCCGCCCCGCCGTTTTTTATGAAATTGATGCAACAGATCCCGCCAAACCCTGGACTGCCAGCAGCGGTACTTTTATTGATCAACTCATCACTCGTGCCGGGGGCGAAAACATCGCAGCTAATCTGGTCGGCGAGTGGGTCCAGATCAGCCTGGAAAAACTGATCCAGGAAGATCCGGATATCATCATCCTGGGAGATAGTTCGTACGGGGTTACACTCGAAACACTGGAAAACCGTTCCGGCTGGGAGTCGCTTACCGCTGTGAAGGAAGGCAACGTCTTTCCGGTTGATTCTGATATGTCCGCCCGTCCCGGCCCGCGGCTGATTACCGTGCGGGAAGATCTGGTGAAGATTCTGCATCCAGAAAATCAATAAGATCATAACCTGTTATGCCGCTGCGCATTCGATCAAAAACAGTTT
Source organism: Flexilinea sp. (assembly GCA_040766005.1). GTDB lineage: Bacteria > Chloroflexota > Anaerolineae > Anaerolineales > Anaerolineaceae > Flexilinea. Next base: position 17,126 of record JAXGRI010000020.1, read on the forward strand.
TCACTGTTCTATGTGCTGGGACACTGGCAGCCTTCATCGCCAGTGTCCTGACAGGCAGTGTGAGCTTCGAGATTTCAAAAATCATTGAGACGATCCGTTTGCGATTAACCATGCAGGTAATTCCGGCTCAACTGGCAGGCGTGGATAAAATTCTATTCAATTTGAGACTGCCGCGCACCTTGATGATGCTGATCACCGGAGCTGCCCTGAGCTGCAGCGGAGCCTCTTATCAGGGACTATTCCGCAATCCGCTTGCCGACCCATACCTGATCGGCGTTTCGACCGGCGCTGGTCTTGGGGCAATTTTCGCTATGAGCCTGCGTTGGAAGTTCGCGGTCAGCAACACGCTGCTTGTCCCTGGTTTTGCCTTTATCTTTGGATTACTAACCGTCTTCGTTGTTTTCAGAATAGGAAAAATTCCGGGAACATCCAACAACTTCGGGCTGATCCTATCCGGCGTGGCTGTCAACGCATTCGCCTCTGCTCTGACATCCATCTGGCTGCTGCTTTCCCCGGGCGAGTTACGCATCAGCTTGTCATGGATGCTTGGCGGTATGTCGCAAAACAGCTGGTCGCAGCTGGCTGTGATCACTCCGTTAATTCTGCTCGGTATTGCAGGCCAGATTTCGCTCGCCTATCCGCTCAACGTGCTGCAGTTTGGTGAAGAGGAAGCACTTTCCTTAGGAATTTCGATAAAAAAAACACGGAATCTGGTAATTCTGCTCTCGACGTTGACAACCGCTGTAGCGATCTCCTTTGCTGGCATCATTGGTTTTGTCGGATTGATCGTACCGCATACAATTCGCCTGCTGGTTGGCGGCGATTACAGAAAAATTCTGCCGCTTTCAGTATTGGGCGGCGCGTTCTTTCTCCTGACCGCAGATGTTCTTTCTCGTGGAGCCCTTGCGCCGCAGGAACTGCCGGTTGGAATTATCACAGCAATCACCGGCGCGCCATTTTTTCTCTGGCTTCTGCAGCAAGCCCGAAATAACGCGCGGCGGGACGGGGGTATCTGATCAATGCTGAAAATAAAAAACGTCTCCGCCTCCTATGGAACCCGTCAAGTCATAGACGACATCAGTTTCGATCTGCACAAAGGTGAAATTGTCATCGTCGTCGGACCAAACGGTTCCGGAAAAACAACGCTCATCCGGGTGATCACCGGAGCTATCAAACCGGATAAGGTCCGTGTTGTTGAACGGCCAGCCATTCAATCAACTGGAACCATCCGAACGGGCAAAAATTGTTGCACTGGTATCACAGCGCTCAGTAATCCCAGAAGGGTTTACCGTTTATGAAACAGTCGCGTTAGGCAGGACGCCTTATCTCGACTGGGCAGGAACCTCTCTACTCTCACAAAAAAGATCAGAATTTAATCCGTAATGCGCTGGAAGCGACATCAACGTTGGCAATCAGTCAATCCTTGCTGCAAGCACTCTCAGGCGGAGAACAACAACGCGTAAAACTAGCACGGCGCTGGCTCAAGATACACCGATCCTGATATTGGATGAACCTTCTGCTCATCTTGACCTGAAATATAGTCTTGAATTGCTATCCATGGTGCGAACGCTGGGACATGACCGACAGAAATCAGTTTAATGGTGCTTCATGATTTGAACCTCACCGCCCGTCTGGCAGACCGCGTCATCCTGCTTGACCATGGCAAAATCAAAGCCGAGGGCAGCCCCGCCGATGTTCTAACTCCTGAAAATCTTGAGTCCGTTTACAAGGTCCCGATGCAATGCTTTTATCCTGAAAATTCTGCTGTCCCGCTGATCTTGGTAGACCCGAACAGCGTTCTGTAAACTGCCGTAAGATTTTCATCAAATTGTTGATTCCACCGGGTCGATTGGGTTATACTCTTTCATATGGTTTATGAAGCAATTTTCTTTGACTTGGATGAAACGCTTTACCCGGTCGGCAACCAAGTTGTCAGCATACTGATGGATCGCATGAATCAATATATCGAAGAATCCTTGAAGATTCCTCGAGATGAAGTGGCAGCATTCCGTGAAAATCTCTATCATATTTACGGAACAACTGCCAAAGGGCTGGTCACCGATTACGACACCGACCTATATCAGTTTCTGCATTATGTCCATAAAATAGACATCGCTTCCTACATTGAACCCGCTCCTGAACTTAGAAGGATGCTGCTGCGAATTCCGCTGGAGAAATATATTCTTACCAATGCAGACCGGTTTCACTCGGCACGCGTCTTGAAAACGCTTGGAATTTACGATTGTTTTGATGGGATGATTGACGTACTGGACGTTTTTCCCGACTGTAAACCGAGCGAAAAAGCTTTTCGCAAAGCATTGTTGATGACGGGGATTTCTGAACCGAACCGCTGTATTTTCTTAGACGATAAACCGGAAAATATCGATGCTGCACACAATGTCGGTCTATACGCAGTACATGTCGGCGGGCAAGGTTCCCCGGCTCAAGCTGATGCCTCCATCGAAAAAATCGAAGATTTACCTTCACTAAATCTCTATCCTGAAATAAAATTATGAGTGCATTGGGCTGGATATGGCTGTTCGTATTGATCGGTGCAACACTGATCTTCTTCCTCATACTCTATCTCATACGCCATCGAATTCGACAGAAGTATAATCAAAAGCATGGAAACAAAAATCGAAACATTTTTCCCCAAATGGTACAGCAACTCAAAACTGCAGGGAAACCAGATTTTTGGCTGTCAGAGATCAGCAGATACGACGAACTGAAAAGTAAAGTGGAAAAGCTGGATCGGACAGAAGAAAAGGAGCAATAATGAAACAACGGGTTATCCAAATCATCGCGACACTCGTGATTATCACCAGTTGTTTTGTCACCGGATTCAATACCGGTTATATCGTCAGCAGCGTCCCGACAGTCATCGCCCGCCTGGAGCAGGGGAACGCGATAGCATTTCAGTCAGAAGGAAAGAATACCGGCGGAATCCCAGCCCGAAGTCTCGAAACCCGGTTCAAACCATTTTGGGATGCCTGGGATATTGTGCATCGTTATTATGTCGATCAGCCCGTTGACGATGAAGCTTTGATGGAAGGGGCAATCCGCGGCATGCTCAACGCTCTCGGAGATCCGCATACACGGTATTCTGATCCCAAAAGCTATCAGGAAGAATCCGATTACATGGCTGGAGAGGAATATGAAGGGATCGGTGCCTGGGTTGACATCAGCGGAGATTTCGTTCAGATCACAACGCCAATGAAAGGCAGCCCAGCCGAAAAGGCAGGATTGAGGCCCAAAGATCTCGTTATAAAAATTGACGGTGATGATATGACCGGCATAGACACACAGGAAGCGCTCAACAAGATCCTAGGGCCTAAAGGCTCAACGGTCATTCTCACCATTAAACGCGGAGATCAGGAACCGTTTGACGTCTCCGTTGTCCGCAGCGCTATCGTAACGCCGATGGTAATCTCTGAAATGCGTGAAGACGGTATCGCGTATATCCAATTGACACAATTCGGCGATCTGACGACAGCCGAACTGAAAGAAGCGCTCGCCAGTTTGCTGCCGGAGAAGCCTAAAGGACTGATTCTGGATTTACGCAACAACGGCGGCGGTTATGTCGATACCTGTGTCCAAGTAGCATCTGAGTTCCTGCCAAAGGATTCCCTCGTGTTAATTGAACGCGAAGGGGATGGAAGCGAAACCAATTATAAAACGCGTAAAACCGGACTTGCGCAAGATATTCCGCTTGTTGTACTGGGAAACGAAGGAACAGCTTCGGCATCAGAAATCCTGATCGGTGCCTTACAGTATTACCAGCGCGCGATTTTTGTCGGTACAAAAACGTTCGGCAAAGGCTCTATGCAAATTTCTGAGGAAATATCGAATGGTGGTGCAGTAAACGTCACAATCGCCCGTTGGCTCACGCCTGCCGGTGACCTGATTCATCAGATTGGAATCAATCCGGATGTAACAGTCGAAATCAGTGATGAAGATTATGAGAATGATCGTGATCCGCAATTGATAAAGCAGCGGAATTGCTTCTGAACGAAATCACACCAAACAATATTCAGAAGACAGAAACGCCGCTGCCTGCGGCAACACCTACAGGCGTTGATCTTTGAGAAAGAGAAAGAGCAGCGACCATTTGCCATTTTCCCTCGAAAAAAACAATCTATATCGCCTTCAAAAAACACCTGTCCTACAGGTGTTTTTTTTGATGCTTTGATGTTAAAGATCCGGGGACGAAAAAAACGCCCGGTTCCATAATGAATGAAGTCGGGCGTCTTTATATTCGTTCAACGGTTATGGATTAGAAGTCTACCTTTTCCCGCAATACGAAGCTTCATAGATCTTTTTAATATCGGCGGCTGATGTTTTGCGCGGATTTGTCAGCGTGCAAGCATCTTCAAAAGCGTTCTTGCTCATCAGATCAAGATGGGCGATAAAACTTTCTTCTTCAATGACGGTGTTTTTTCCGTCTTTGATCGTAGCTGAAATTCCAACGCGGCGATTGAGGTCGCGAATCGCATTTTCAAGGTTATCAATGCCAAGGGCTTTTTCAATTTCAGCATATTTCGGACATTCGCGCTTATTGTATTCGATAATGTAAGGCAGCATGATCGCATTGGCTTCACCATGGGTCAGATGGTAAATACCGCCGATTTTATGAGCCATCGAGTGGACAATTCCCAGCGAACAGTTGCTGAAAGCCATACCCGCAATCGTTGAAGCGTTGTGCATATTGAAGCGGGCGGTCATATCATCGCCGTTTTTATAAGCGTTTTCAAGGTTCTCAAAAACGAGTTTGATCGCTTCCAGTGCATACGGATCCGTATAGGCTGAGGCAGCTGTCGATACGTACGCTTCAACTGCATGTGTCATCACATCCATACCGGTATTCGCAGTGATTTTTGCGGGCATGGTAGCAGGCAGCGCCGGATCCAGAATCGCGATATCGGGAACGATTTGCGGTGAAACGATCGGGTATTTGATTTCATTCGTGGTATCAGTGATCACAGTAAAAGCAGTGATTTCTGATGCGGTTCCGCTGGTTGAAGGGATACAGACAAGCCGTGCTTTAGTGCGCAGCTGCGGAAAATTGAAACGAACCAGTTCCATAAAATCCCATTCAGGATGTTCATAGAAAACCCACATCACTTTTGACGCATCCAGTGAGGAACCGCCGCCCATCGCCACGATCCAATCGGGGCCAAAGTCAGCCATTTGCTGACCGCCACGTTTACAGGTTTCAATCGACGGATCCGGCTCGACGCCGTCAATAATCTGAACTTCCATACCGGCTTTTTCAAGCAGGGATTTGGCTTTGTCAAGGAAACCAGAGCGTTTCATTGAACTGCCGCCTGTTACGATAGTGGCTTTTTTACCTTCAAGTTTTGATAAATGTTCCAGAGCTCCTTCACCAAAAATGATCTCACGTGGAACTGAAAAAGTTGATGACATGTTTTTCTCCTCTCGTTAATTCCGGTTGGATACCGGCTAACAACACTTAATGAAAAATTTCACGAGGTCTATTGTAATCTTTTACTGTCACATGGAAAGATACCATGTGACATTTTTTCAAATAAATTCAAAGTTGTTATAAGGAAGCGCCCATCCATCATGCGAGGTAAAAATATCAATATAGGGGTTCAATGTATGGACTTTTCAAAACAGGTTGACAGAAGATGAAATTGAAAGGTATAATCAAATGCTGCGATTCAAAAATTCTGGAGATTGGTAAAACATGGAAAATTCAATGACACCTGAAGAGACAAAAGATTTGGAAGAGAAAATCGAAAAGGTGGTAGAAGCAGCTGAACCAGTTGCTGATCCGACCCCGGCAGAACCGGAAGACGATCAGACCGACGAAACTGCTCTTGACTCGGACGATGACGATTCCTCTGACAAGGAGGAGGGTCCGCATGTCAAAGATCAATTTACGGGAAAGGTTTTGAAGCTGAGCCTCGCGGGTGCATTGATCGATATCGGGCAGGAACTGCCGGCTGTTATCCATATTACACAAATTCCCCGTCCGGAAGGAAATGAACAAACGAACAACATTAATGACCTGTTGCAAGTAGATCAGGAAGTTGTAGTTTGGGTAAAAAGAGTGAAAGACGGACGGATTGAATTAACAATGATCAAACCTTTCGACCTTGAATGGCGCGAAATCAAAAAAGACATGGTTGTGAAGGGGAAAGTCGTTCGAATGGAGAAGTTCGGCGTTTTCGTTGAAATCGGTGCGGAACGACCGGGGCTGATCCATATCAGTGAAATGGCCCACAGTTACGTCCGCCAGCCTTCAGACATGTTGAAAGAAGGAGATGACGTTGAAGCCCAGGTTCTGGAAGTCAACCGCCGCAAGAAACAGATCAAACTGAGCATAAAATCGCTCCAGCCTGAACCGACCCCAGAAGAAATCGAAGCTTCCAAGCCATCCTCATCCATTTCTCGCCCTGTCAGTGCCCGTGCACAACAGTTGAAGGAAGGCCGCGCCGCCACCTCCGGCGAACGCAGCGAGAAACCGCGCCGCGAGCGTAAACCTTCAAGAAAACGGGCTGAATTGAACAGCGAAGGAATCACCATGAGTTTCACATCTCAAGATGAAACAGGCGAAGAAGAACAGACTGCGATGGCAATCGCGCTCCGCGATGCAATGGAAAAAGCCAAAGCCCGGAACAAATCTGACGCAAAAAAGAAGTCTCAGGTTTCCAAAGAACAGGATGATATCCTGAGCCGAACCTTGAGCAGCAAAGCCAGCTGATTTCACGAACCAACGGAAAGTACGTAGATACAAAATCCGCCTGAATAATTCAGGCGGATTTTCTTTTTTCAGTTTAGTACATTTAAATGATTGGCGGCCGTCTACACTTCAGCGCTTTCGGGGTTGGGTTCGCTCAATTGCAGGCGGCTCGGCTTCATTGCCAATATCGTGTGGTTCTCCGTCCGATTGAGAAGGCTGCTTTCCGGGAGCGTGTCTTGGCTCCGAGTAACCTGAATGCGGATCTACCGGATAGGGATATTCGCTGCGTGACGGCTGAACCGGATAAACGGGTTTAGGGGGCTCCTGTTGACTTATATAACCCTGCGGCGGATAAGCGCTATTCGGGTCCGTCGGCGGGAATGAATATGGGTATTCGGCAGGATAAGGAGCGGCGGGCGGAATCCGCTGACCTTGTGAATGCGGCCCCCAAGGAGCCGGAAAATTGCCCGAAGCCGGAGGCTGACCCGGCATCGGCGGGCGGGCGACATTTGGCATGACCGGCGGAGGCGGAACCTGCGCTTTGCGCACCGGCTGCGGCGGATAGTACGGCTGTTGCGGCATTGAAGCCGGTTGCGACGTATGAGAAACCCCACCATCAAATTCAGCACGTTCCTCAGGTTGCAAAAACGAATCCGCAACGGAACTGGCAGATGCCGATTCTACTTTTTCCGCCAGATCTTTTTCCATATCAGAGAACGGCACATAATCATCCTGTTCTTCCTCTTCAATTTCGACTGCTGCCGGGACAGCACTGGCGAGGTTTTCAATCCGCTCCTTAAGTGCTTCTTCAGCATTTTCAGCGGATATCGCCATCGGTTCTACAGGGTCACCGTTATCATCCTCTGGCTCAAATTCCACGGAAGTATCCAACAGATTCGATTCATCAGCAATAGGCATTGCTGATGAAACAGCAGCCGGGGCAGAAACATCCGATGCTGTTTTTGGTTTGACAATCAGACCTGTCAACAGTGCCAATTCGAGCTGCGGATCTCTGAAAATCAGCGGCAAGATATCCTCTGTAATGCGACGCTCCGCCTCTTCCCGATATTCAGAAGGCAGCCGATGGCGTGCAATTACAAACAGTTTCCGTAGCAGCGCCCGCTTAATTTCCAGCGGAGCATAGGAGGCAAGATCGAACACATCGCCGCTCGATTCCGCATCGCGCAATTTTGCGATGACCACCTTTCCCAACTGATTCGCTTCTTTCACCTGCAAGTTATTCCAATTTCGAGTGTTAATGACCTCTTTCAATACCGGCTGCACATCCTCTTCTTTAATTTTCGTGCTTTTGGTGTTATAGAGGATAATGATCATACCCAGAATCCCCAGCGAGATCGCGTTTCGGTCATTCTCATTTTCGTCTATGATGTCATAAGAAAATCCGTCCGATTGGATCGGATAGCTCGGGATATCTCCCTTCCATGACCAGAGATCCTGTGAAAAATCCAAAGCTTCCGGATCCACGCCAAAAGATATTCCAGCGTTGAAAGCATTTTTTTTGTTATTTTTTCCCATATCTGTTCCCCTCGGGGAATCCATCGCCAGGCGACGTTTTTTGATTCCCATCATTCATGATTGAATAATTGTAACAAGAAAACAACCGCAATGGCATCTCTGTATAAATCTGTCACAACAATTTATAGCGGTTCAAGATGCAATTGAATTACGCCCTTGATGCTCTCTCCGGGATCAAGGATCAACAGGTGTGCCGCCTTGGACAATCCACGTTGATAAAGATTATGACAATCAGCGGAACAAGTCTGGTTTTCAAGGCAGAAAAACGCCTCGCGCGATGGCGTGTAGGTGACACAATGTGTAAAGATATCCGTTGCGCTGATCACCAACCGTTTTTGCAGCGCTTGATAATGGATTGACAA
>JAXGRI010000021.1:0-15177 GCA_040766005.1 Flexilinea sp.
AGCCGGCCCATCGTTCATAACAGTATAAGAAAAAACCTCTCCCTTACCGCTGAACTGGTAGGCAGTTTTCGCTTCCATACCACATTCCGGGCAGACATCCCGCGGCGGAAAGATCTTCGCGCTGCAATGAGGGCATTGCTCTCCGATCAAAGCATAACGCTGTTTTTTCAGACGCCAATGGCGTGGAGTTTCCATAATCTTATAATCCTTTTCTCTCACCTCTTGCTCATCGTCAAAGAGGGTTCTCAGCTAAGGATTATAAGAAGATTTCTCTCTCAAAAACTATCACGTTGTTTTTAGAGGTGTTTCAGGAGGACAAAACATGGGTAATCGCAGTTGCGCCGCAACTGCCAAGCGCCTGAACCAGCACCGTTTCTTCAGACGTGCGGAGGCGCTGCGCACTTTCAGCGATTTGGTATAGCGCGGAAGCTCCCAGCGGATTTCCGCGTCCGAGACATCCGCCGCTGAGATTCAGCTCCAGGTTGTCCAGCTGCCAGCCTCTACCTTCTTCACGCAATCCAAGCGCTTCTAAAGACAGAATGAGTTCTATTGAGGTTGCGTCCCAAAGTTCAAATGCATCAATATCTGACAAATTTAAGCCTGCCTGCCGAAGCGCAGCAGCCGCAGATATCCGGGAAGCATCCATGCGCAGCAGATCTGGACGGTCATGGATAGATAACGGCGCAGTCGCAGCACCGCTCCCGCGCACGAATACCGGTTTTGCCTTTGCGGAGCTGGCAGCTGCCTCTGCTCGAGTCACAACAACAGCAGCAGCGCCATCTGCGGAAAAAGCAATGTCCAACATGCCAAGCGGATCGGCAACAATCTGCTGTCGATCATAACGATCGGAATTGATCGCGCGAAACATTGCGTTGGCGTTCTCACGCGCGTTTTGAAAAGAATTAACCGCCGCTGTTTTCAGAACAGAACGATCCAGGGCATGCACATGCAAGTAACGCCGGGCAAGCAGCGCCGCCTGCGTTAAAGCTGTCATTCCCTGACTGGTTTCAAATTCATAGTTAAGCGCCAGGTTCAATGCCGTTTCAGCATGGCTGCCTTCGCATTCCGTCACTTTCTCGACACCAACTGCCACTGCGACATCACTAAAGCCGGATTTGACGGCCTGACAGGCAGCCCGAAACGCCGCCGCTCCGGAAGCCCCAGCCGCCTCAACCGTATAACTTTCAATGCCTGAATAGCCAGCGCTTTCAGCGATTGCTGCGCCTAGGTTCGCTTGGTGAGACAATACACTTCCCAGACAATTACCGATATAAATCGCATCCGGTTTTAAATTTCCTGCTTCACCCAATGCCAGGCGGATTGCTCTGCCCGCCAAGTTGCGCAGTGAAATCGCCCAATGTTCGCCAACCGGCAGTATGCCGACCCCAACAATGGCAGGGCAATTCATATCAGACTGCAGATGAGCTTGTTCATTTATCATCTGATCAGCTCATTTCATCGCATATTTATCCCGATAACGGGCATAAAACGCATAATCAACTTCTGTTCTACGCTTGGCGTATGTTTGCGTCAGCGGTGCCAAGTTCCTCCGGCCGACAATTGCATCAGTAACGGTCAGCGAAAAAGCATCCGACCCCGCGCCAGAACCGAAACTGGCAGCAAAAATCCTGTCACCCGGCTGGGCGATATCCAGAATTGCACTCAAGCCCAGCAACACCGCACCAGAATAGGTGTTTCCCACCGTCGGAGACAACAGTCCCGCTTCATATTGTTCTTTGGTAAAACCGAAGTCTTTGGCAATCTTCTGTGGAAATTTCGCATTTGGCTGATGAAATACCGCATACTGATAATCAGATGCTTTTGAACTGGTGCGATCGAAGTATGTTTGGATAGCGTTGCTTAAGTGATGGAAATACGCCGGCTCGCCGGTAAAGCGCTGACTGTGTTCTGGATATTTTGCCGTCTGACGGCGCCAAAAGTCCGGCGTGTCGCTTACATAAGAATAAGCCGCGTCGATGATTGCCAGAGATTCTGCTGCCGGGCCCAGTACCAGCGCCGCGCCTCCGGCTGCAGCAGTATACTCCAAAACATCACCTGGTTTTCCCTGTGCCGTATCCATCCCAACAGCAAGCACATAGCGCGCCATACCCGAACCGACAAAACCAATCCCGGCGATCATCGCTTCCGTACCGGCTTTACAGGCAAATTCAAAATCAGCCGCCGAAATGGAACTCTCCGCACCAATCGCCTCCGCAACGATCGTCCCACTCGGTTTTACAGCATATGGGTGTGATTCAGAGCCAATCCAAACTGCCCGAAGCATTGCAGGATCAATTTGGGCACGTGCAAGCGCATTTCGGGATGCTTCAATCGACATCGTAATCGTATCTTCATCAAGTCCGGGAACCGCCTTTTCGCGAATTGGAGTTCCTTCAGCATCACCATGCCAGACACGGGAAATCTCGCTTGCTTTTATACGATAACGCGGAATATACGCGCCATAACCAACAATGCCAACCGGGTTTTCCGGAATTAACAGATTCATAATGTGTCTAAAATCTCCTTCGCTCGGTCCGCCCGAACGACTCCCTCAGCACAAAGTGCTTTTGTTACTTTTTCAATCTGATCATCAACTGCACCTGCGGTAATCGCTACCTGGCGAGCATGCAACGCCATATGCCCTTTTTGAATACCTTCCGTAACCAACGCACGCAACGCTGCGAAGTTTTGTGCCAGCCCAACGCACGCGATCACTTCTGCCAACGACGCCGCAGTTTTGATCCCCATCATTTTAAGCAGTACAGCTGGAGCGGGATGGACACGAGTTGCACCACCGACAGTGCCAACCGCCAGCGGTAGTTCGATTGCTCCGCACAGATTGCCGGCTTGGTCTCTCGACCAACAAGTCAGCGGTTTCATCTTCTTTTTGCGGTTTGCCCAGCCATAGGCGCCCGCCTCTACCGCACGCCAGTCATTACCGGTTGCAATGACGACAGCGTCAATGCCGTTCATCACCCCTTTGTTGTGTGTCACCGCCCGATAAGGATCCGCCTCAGCAAAAGCGGCAGCTTCAAGAATCCGTTCAACAACCTCTTTCCCGCTTAAATCATCGGTTGTCAAGGAATCCGGGTGAACCGTGCAAGTCGCTCGCGCCAGCCGTTTATCCGCCAAATTTGAGAGAATCCGCAGCCGTATTTCGCCGCCAGACAGCCGTTCAATATCCGGAGAAATATTCTCGAGCGCTGTGTTAATGGCATTCGCACCCATCGCATCGCGCACGTCCATGATCAGATGAACAACCAGCATAGGCCCGAAGGAAGTATCCCTGATGATACGTACTTTTAAACCCTTTGGGCCGCCGCCGAGCATGTTTATGGTCGGATTTATGCGGGCAATCGTTGCCAGCAGATCTTTTCTTGCCGCTTTGATTTTTGTTTTTGCATTTTCGAGATCCGGCACTTTGACAACCTGAATCTGCCCAATCATTAAAGGGCTATCAGCTTCAGCTAAAACCACCGTTTTGGGCGATAATCCGAGCCCCGTTTGAGGCAGCAGCAATCACCGACGGTTCCTCAACAACCATCGGGATCGGCACAGACCTTCCGTTAATGATGAAATTCCGCGCGATTCCAAGCGGCAATCCAAAAACACCAATCACGTTTTCGACCATATGATTGGCCGTATCCAGCGCCAATCCGCTTTTGCCGCTCAGAATATCCAGTTCTGATTCCGTCAAGTCAAAAGTTTCTGCCAGCGATTTTCTTCTTTCTTCAGGACTTTTTTGATAGAATTTTCTTTCCGCTTTCATGATTATTCCAAGTTCAATATCATCCCAAATAAATTGTGATCTAAATTGCCTATTTTTGATATTTTATCCAGAGCCTGCTGGCAAAAGCTATCAAAATCGTTATAAAACTCGATAGATCATACCAATTCAGTCATGTCAGAAGCGATTAAGACTTCGTCACCGATGTTAAGAATCAACGCTTCAACATTGGTATATTGTTGAATCTCGCGCTTCCAGCCATCAAGCGCAAGCGATGGCGTATAGTGCATCGGGATCACTTTTTTCGGCTCAAGCAATTTGATGGCGCGGACGGCCTCCGCTTTTCCCATCACGTATATATCACCAATCGGCAGCATGGCGATATCAATACCTTCTTCTCCAATCAGACTCATATCGCCGAAGAGCCCGGTATCACCGGCAAAATAGATCCTTTTCCCATCATTAACGTGAATCACGAAGCCGAGCGCAATACCGCCGTATGTACCATCCGGCATTGAGGATCCATGGGCGGCCGCTACCGCCTTAACGCTGCCAAAGGGAAAATCCCGCTTTCCGCTGATATAGATCGGCAGGGTAGTTTTCGAACCTTTTTCGGTCAGCCAATGACAGATTTCAGGGTTCGTGAGGATCGGCGCATTGCAGCGATTCGCTATCTCTACAGCGTCGCCGACATGATCATAATGGCCATGAGAAACCAGCACCAGATCAGCAATGATTTCATCCGGATCAATTTTCGCGTCAGGATTATCTTTCAGATATGGGTCAGTCAGGATTCTGAACGTATCAATTTCGATCAAAAATGCGGATCGTCCATACCAGGTTGCCTTTATTTCCATTGAGCCCTCCTTCTAGTGGTTCGTTTAAAATTGTAACGGATTTCAAAACCGGAAACAGTATGGGAATTTATCGCTGTCATCATCTCCTTTAAGATCGGGAAACAAACAGTTCCTATCGATTTACAGCCAGAAAAAATGAGCGTAATTTGAGTCTCCGGTGAAATGCAAAACAACAGCAAAAGAGATCCACAAAAGCCGCGCTCTGCGGTAAGTTCCCGTCAGACAGCAGCCATGGCCGCTGTGGTTGTGTGCTATAATTCAGCCCAGATTGACAGAGGGAGAGTTAACATGCTGTTTCAGCATGAGAACCAATCGTCAGCACGGTCTTAGGGACCCGGTTGTTCTTAATCAACAAGACTCTGAAACCTGTTTTGGGTTTGAGTCTTTTATTTTGTAAAACCGTTCAATGCATAAAAAATGAGGATGACTGCATATGAATTACTACACCAGTGATGTTGAATCCATATATAGCGAATTGAAGACAACAGCGCAAGGGTTGGACCAGAATGAAGCTGAGGTTCGACTGAAAGCATATGGGAAAAATGAGTTAATCCAACCTGAAAAGCCTTCTTTGATTAAACGCTTCTTCGATCAAATGAGCGATCCGATGGTCTTAATCCTGCTGGTTGCGGCTGTCATTTCCGGCATTACGTCGGTCATTCAAAAAGAATCAATGGCGGATGTGATCATCATCCTGTTCGTCGTTGTCCTGAACTCCGTTCTGGGGGTCTATCAGGAAAACAAGGCAGAACAGGCGATTGAAGCCCTCCAGAAGATGACCGCAGCAACTTCAAAAGTTGAAAGGGACAGGAAGAAAGTCATTCTGCAAAGCTCTGAAATTGTCATGGGCGACGTTGTCTATCTGGAAGCCGGCGATGCCGTTCCGGCAGACGGCAGAATTATCGAATCTGCCAGCATGAAGATTGAGGAATCCTCGCTTACTGGAGAGTCTGAACCCGTCAGCAAATTCATCGATATGATCTATTTGCGGGATGATAACGAAGTTGTACCGCTTGGTGACCGTAAAAACATGTGCTACATGGGAAGCACAGTCGTTTATGGGCATGGGAAGGCAGTCATCACTGCAACCGGGATGGACACGGAAATGGGAAAAATCGCCGGAGCTCTCAGTGAAACCGAAAATGAACTGACGCCTCTGCAGCGAAAATTAAATGAACTGAGCGCTTTTCTGACAAAATTGGTTATCGGAATCAGCGTCTTTATTTTCATCTTCACATTGCTGCGAAACCGTGATTTCTCGGGTGATATTATTTTGGACACATTTATGATCGCAGTCAGCCTGGCAGTTGCAGCAATTCCGGAAGGGCTAGTTGCCGTCGTCACCATCGTGCTTTCGATTGGTGTGACCAATATGTCCCAACGGCATGCGGTTATTCGAAAACTTACCGCGGTAGAGACGCTTGGCTCCGCAGAAGTAATCTGTTCGGACAAGACCGGAACGCTGACGCAGAATAAAATGACGGTTGTTGAGACGTATAGCGATGACATCCCATTGCTCGCTACCGCGATGTCTCTTTGCAATGACGCTGAAGTAGACATGCAGCAAGGCGGGGCAGGAACCGAGAATATCGACGTGATCGGCGAACCAACGGAAGCCGCGCTGGTGGTTTTTGGTGAAAAGCATGAGCAACACAAAAAAGATCTGAAAGCAGCTTATCCGCGAATCGGCGAAGCACCTTTTGACTCAATGCGCAAGATGATGTCCACCATACATGAACATCAAGGAAAAATCATTCAATTCACTAAAGGCGCACCGGATGAAGTGCTGAAAAAATGCACGGAAATTTACCGGGATGGCCGCGTTCAGTCCCTGACTGACGAGATCCGTGAAGAAATCGTTACCGCCAATAAGAAGATGGCTGATAACGCTTTGCGCGTGCTTGCTGGTGCCATGCGCCACTTTGACGCCAAACCTGAATCCGAAGAAGCCAGTTTTCTGGAACATAATCTGATATTTTTGGGGCTGATGGGCATGATTGATCCCATCCGTCCGGAAGTGATTGACGCAATCGAAGAATGCCGTCAGGCAGGAATCACACCTGTCATGATTACCGGAGATCACAAGGACACCGCCATAGCCATTGCCAATCAACTCGGAATACTAAAAGACGGTGCAGAAGCGATCACCGGCAGCCAGCTTGATCATATCGATGATCAGGAATTTGAAGATAAAATTGAGCAAATCCGTGTTTATGCCCGTGTCCAACCGGAACACAAGGTACGAATTGTTAAGGGATGGAAGAAAAAAGGCAAAGTAACCGCCATGACCGGAGATGGCGTCAACGACGCTCCGTCCATTAAAAGCGCCGATATCGGCGTTGGGATGGGGATTGCGGGAACGGACGTTACGAAAAATGTCGCCGATATGGTCTTGGCGGACGATAACTTCGCCAGTATCGTTTCCGCGGTGGAAGAAGGACGGCGAATTTATGACAACATTCTGAAAGTCATTCAGTTCCTGCTTTCTTCAAACCTTTCCGAAGTCATCTCTATTTTCGTAGCCACATTGATCGGGTTCCAGATCTTGAGACCAGTGCATATCCTTTGGATCAACCTGATCACCGATTCAATCCCGGCGCTGGCGCTCGGCGTCGAAAAGGCTGAGGGCGACTTGATGAAGCGCAAACCGCGCGATCCGGGCACCAATATCTTTGCCGAAAGCATGGGGTTCAACATTGCCTATCAGGGCTTGATGGTCTCCGTATTAACCTTGGCAAGTTACTTCATTGGTCATTACCTTGAATCGGGTGCACTGGGAAGTAGTGCAAAGTCCGGACAGGGTCACAATGGCCTTCTCTTACCATGTCCATGGCAGAGATTTTCCATTCGCTCAATATGCGGTCGCAGAGAAATTCGATTTTCACCGAAATCACATAACAAGTTCCTCTACATCGCTATGGTTCTGGCGCTCATCCTGACCACAGTCGTCATCGAAGTGCCTTTCATCGCCGAAATGTTTAATTTCGAGGTGATATCCTGGGTTGAATACGCCATTGCACTCGGCCTCGCAGCATTGGTGATCCCGATTGTGGAGGTTGTCAAGTACTTCCAACGAAAGAAATACGGGCATCAGATTTATATTGAGCACCATTAATCGTTTGGGGGCACATTCAGGCCATAAACTGTTAAAGTCAAACTCATATTACAAATAGCCCGTATGGCGGGCTATTTGTAATATAGACATATCAGTCTAACAACTATCCATAACAAAACATAAACTTACAATACGATGATTAGAAGAACGTTAATTCATTTTATTTTAAATATAAGTTATAATTTATTAAAATTTTTTACTGAGACTTTCCTTGTCTAACAATGTTTTTATTGCACCTTTGGGAACAGAACCTCAAATCATAACAACCGCGATTGACCTTCTTGCGGATAATGCACTCTATTAAATTTACAAAAATTTCAATTTTACATTCGTCCTCGACAGAAAAATCTCTGATTAAATCGATTTTGCAGCTCAATAATGAGATCCCTTTTTTGCAAAACAAATTTCCAAATACACATATAGAAATAAAACCGCATTCTTCAAATGAGAACAAAACGTATAATTTGGATACAACCCAGGAAATTGACACTTTGTTTTACTCTATCTACAATGAGGTGTATCTGAACAAAAGAAAGGGCGTGAAATTCATCTTTTATGTTCTGGGGGCAGAAAAGTAGCCGCAATTCATTGTATGCTTGCTGCACAATTGCTTTTTACTGATAGTGACAAGCTTTGGTATCTGATATCCACCGGAAACTATTTGAAATCAAAAAAATGCATCCTGAAGAAGCAAATGATTTTGACGAGACGAAATCGCTTTCTATTCCTTCTTATCTTGGCGCGATATTTCACCGATTTTGACAGATATTGAGGCAATCAAGGATCCGATTGATACGCTAACAAGAGTAAAAACATCCAAATTGCTTCAAAAGTTTAATGAAGCACGAATCTTCATCGAAGAAATATGCACTCCTGCTGAACGAAAAGTTGTTAAAATTCTTGCTCTTCAAGGTTTTAATAATGCAGAAATAAGTAAGAATTTTAATGTTTCGAAGAAAACAATCGAATCTCAACTAAGAAGTGTTTTCATGAAAGCAGCCGCACATTGGGGCTTTCAAGCTGTCAATCGTACACAATTAGTTGCTTTCACCCAAGTATATTTTTTTCATAACAAGAATTGAAAGTTCAGTGGAAACCCTGATGAAACAATTCGAGTTCTAAAATAAAATTATTTTATAGCTTTTTGCAAAGGAGTCAAAATGGAAAATGATGTAATCAATGCAGCTTTTTCTGGATTATTCCACGATACTGGAAAAATCCTGCAACGATCGCAGGCTGATCCGACAAGAATTCCTTTAGGATCAGACAAAGAAGGGCAGCCGGTTCATGCTATTTGGACTCAAAATCTTGCAGATGAAGTCCGTGGAAATTTCAAAGCAGTCGCTCTGCAAAGCGTATATCATCATCAACCGGACAAATCTCGGCTGCCAATAAACGATTAAGTTTGCTCACTGCTGTGGCTGACAAACTGAGTGCTGGTGAACGAGCAGATGAGGATTTTGAAAGATTGAAAAATCCTCCCAAGCAAATGCTTTCGATTTTCAGTCGAATCGGAAGCTATCGTAACATGATAGATAAGCAAAAAAACTATCTGCCTTTAAATGAACTCGAATTAAAAAAAGAACATATTTTTCCGAGCACTTCAAATGAAGAAAAATCGATTGAAAAATATGAAAAATTGTCTACATTGGTTCAAAAAACCGTTCAGAACTTTTCAGGAGATGGTGAAACGGACCTTGAACAATTTCTCTTTACGATGGAAAAGCGGCTTGGTGCGTCCCTTCTTCCTATTATTACAATCTCCGGACGTGTCACTGTACGACCATTCCCGAACAACAGCAGCAATCGCAGTTTGTTTGAATCATTAAAGACGGAGACACTTCAGCTTCTCTTAATGCACTCCGTGCCGATTATTCGGAAAAAGTACAAATCACCGAAGAGCAAAAACAACTGCTTTGTCAACCAGCTGCATTGTTGATAGGTGGAGATATTTCTAGAATTCAGAAATTTATCTATACGGTGACGTCAAAAAAGCTGCCCAATCTTTGCGTGGTCGTTCTTTTTCCTCCAAATATTAACTGAAACGATATTGCGTTTTTTCCTTCGCGAAGCGGAATTCCATATACAAATGTAATTTACTCTGGTGGCGGTCATTTCTATCTATTGGCGCCATTAAGCACAAAAATGTTACTTCCTTCAATTCAGGAAAAGATCAGCCGAGTTTTATATAAACACTTTGGTGTTTCGTTATATCTGGCAATCGGGTCAGCAGAAGTTCCTTTTAATGGGTTTAAAGGATATTTTCCGCAATTTTGGAACGAAATGCATCAAAATATCGGTTAAAAATCCCGTTGGTATACTGAATTTGGAACCGATATGCATCAATTAGTCTTTACTCCGTCAGAACATGGCGGAAATCAGGAAGATGTCTGTGCGGTTTGCGGTCATGAAAAATCTGACACGAAAATGTTGGAAGGCAATCTTGAAGCAGAACGGATTTGCGCATCATGCAGCTCTTTTGCAAATGATTTTGGCAAAAATTTGCCGCAAACCGCATATATACAATTATCGATCGGTGAGCCAGAAGACCGTGAACCAGGCCCAATCGAAAATGTTCTCGCAGCGTTCGGTATCGGGATCGACCTTTTTGATCAAACTGGGAATTTACTCGGTATCAAAGCAAGTCTTCAATCAATCCATAGAACTGTGTTATGGGAAATCAATGATCCCGAAAAAAACTGGAAAGTTCCTCAAAGCAACTGTCCAACAAGTATTCGCCGCCATTATCTTGCAAATAAAATCCCAAGCCTTACGTTTGATGAGATGCAGGATGATTTTGATCGCGGGATTCAGCGATTGGGCGCTTTACGGATGGACGTTGACAATCTAGGAGCTCTGTTTCAAACTGGCTTTGGAGAAGGAAAAGAAAGCAATCTGACAATCTCTCGTCTGTCAACCTTAAGTTTTCAGCTTTCCCTCTTTTTTGAAGGATATCTCAAGAAAATATGCGAAGAAAAGCAAAATATTTATACTGTATATACAGGAGGTGATGATCTGTTTTTGATCGGGCCATGGCAGGAAATGCCACCACTTGCAATACGTATCCGGGATGAATTTGCAGCCTATACTTGCGCGAACCCGGATTTATCGATCAGTGGTGGAATGACATTCATACACGGAAAATATCCGCTTCGCCAGGCAGCTCAAGACGCTGGTGCTGCCGAAGAAATAGCCAAAAACCTTGATGGCAAAAATGCTTTTGCCTTTCTTGGAGAAGCTTTCCATTGGGATACTTTTTCAAAACTTCAGACAATGAAAGATCGGTTAAAAAAGATTATCAATGATCAGAAAGGTCCGTCATCCTTACTCCAACTGCTGATCCAGCTCGATGAGCAGAAGAAAGAAGCGGGCAGCAAGGTCTATGGACGCTGGCTCTGGATGGGGGACTATCAATTTACCCGTATGATCAGTCAGTACAAGAAAAACATTCCGCTTCAACAGGATCTGAAAGACATCTTCTCCGACATTCAAACAAGCATGTATGAAAACCTCCATTTCTGGGGAAAAGCAGCCCGCTGGGCACAACTTGAATTGCGAAGTAAAACTGAAAGGAATTCATGATGGCTCAAAGTAATCATTTTAGCAACAGAAGTACCCCTTCGAATCAATCTTTATCAAACGACGAGAAGGCAAAAATTAAGCGTATCATCACAGCTGATGAAGAAGGCAAAGAACTGATTGGCTTTGCCGATTCCGTTGCGGATCGCATTGTAAAAGATGGGATGACAACTAGTCAGATCCGGCTTATTTTTTCAGAAGCGCGCCAAATTGAGGCGTTCTGGGAAAAAGATCCGACAAGTGCAAAAAGGCGATTGACCTTATTAAAGCCTAAGCTGCTTTATCAGGCGACACGGGAATCAAAGGTCAATTATTATGCAGATGTTTTTCATGAAGCAATCATCGCTGTTGAAGATGCGGCAAATGTTGATTCTGCATTCGAGAAATTAATGGATTTTTTTGAAGCCACTTTGGCATATCATAAAAAACGCGGTGGAAGGGATTAAAAAGGAGACAAGTCATGGTAGAAATCAAATTATTAGGAAGATTATTCCTGAATTTTAATGTTGAAGCTGTCACAGGATTACACATTGGTGGCATGGCGGCAGCATTGGAAATTGGTGGTTTAGACAATCCGGTAGTTCGCACGCCTCTGACACAGGAACCATATATCCCTGGATCTAGTCTTCGCGGAAAAATGCGTTCACAGCTGGAAAAAAAATTGGGTAGTGATCAAAACGCATCGGTAGGAAAAGCAAAAATTCATGTATGCAAGAACATGGAAAAAGAAAACATCTGCCCGGTTTGCAGGTTGTTTGGGCTCTCTGCTTCCGAAAAAGGAGGAACGCCAACCAGATTGTTGATTCGCGATATTTCTCTAACAGATGAATCGCGCTCACAACTGGCAAAAGCACATACGAATCAACTTTACACTGAATTGAAAGCAGAAGTTGCAATCGATCGGGTAACTTCCATGGCTTCCCCAAGAAATCTTGAACGTGTCCCTGCAGGAGCGGTTTTTGGGCCAGCGGAAATGGTATTCTCTTTTTATGAGAAAGAGGACATCAACTTGCTTAACGTACTCCAAGACTGTTTGCAGCTTGTTGAAGATGACTATCTGGGCGGGGGTGGCTCTCGCGGCAGCGGGAAAGTCCGCTTTGTCAACCTCCAGTTTACCGCCCGTTCTTCAGAGAATTACAGTGCTTGCAAATCTGTGGGTGAGTATGAAAACTTACAAACTCTCAAAGAAGGATATTCGAATTTGAAAAAGAATATTATTGATGTCTTAAACTTAAAGGAGTGATCCAATGCTATGGGAAAGTTACTCAATAACAGGCGAGTCCTTCCATTTCGGCAGGCATGGCACAGGACAAGAAGAAACTTCGGTAACATTTCCTTCCGACAGCCTATTCGCCGCCATGATCTATTGCGCCTCTTTGATTGAGGAAGAAGAAACCTTTAATGCTCGCATCAATGCATTTCAGAATGGCAATCCTCCTTTTATTCTGACCACCGCTTTTCCGCGCGCAGGAAATATTCGCTTTTTCCCAAAGCCAATGCTTCATTGGAAGAATCGTGCAGCTGGAGCTTCATTGAAACAAATCAAAAAACTGGCGTTTATTTCTGAAGACCTGTTCCAACGGTTGTTGCAAGGGGAATCTTTAGATAAGCTGTTTCTGGAAGGAAAGATTTTACAAGGTGGGCACGTATTAATATCCGCTTCCGAATTTGACCAACTGCCGGTGGCAGTAAGAAAAAACGGTAGCCTTTGGGAAATACTGAAACGTCCGCGTGTAACTCTCGATCGGGAAAAAGCTGCCTCAGCCATTTACTTCACTGCAGTCGTGCAATTTAATGAAGGGTGTGGCTTATGGTTTGGACTGCACAACCGAAGCAACCATCCTGTTGAGCATATTCTTACTGAATTATCAGTCCAGGGACTGGGTGGAGAACGCAGTGTCGGGGTCGGAAATTGCCATATTGAACCTTTCGGAAAAATCGAACTTCCGGATGTCAATTCAAGCAATTGGATAACGCTCAGTCGTTATATACCAACGGAGGACGAATCCCCAAATTTGTTTAATGAAAATGCAGCCTATACGATCGAAACAGTCGCTGGCTGGTTAAACGCACCTGGTAAAAAAGCAGAACGCCGTAAACCATTAATATGATCAGTGAAGGCGCAGTCTTGGGTGCCTCAGAAAAAGATGTTCTCGGCTGTATCATAGACGTACAACCAAATTATCATGGGAAAAACCGGTTGGTCATGCAGTCTGGCGTAACGGACGTATGCAGCTGCAGCTGGAATGATCAACAAAGAGAGGAGTGAAAATGGCCCAATATAAACTGCTTGTCCGGACGCTTTCTCCAGTACATATTGGCAACGGGAATGAACTCCGCCTTGGTTTTGATTTCGGGATATTAAATGGAAATACATATCGTTTTCATATAGACAACATACTGGAAAAATATTATGATCCCCGACAGCCCTATAGACTGCCAAAGGATATGTTGTACCAAAATGACTATTCAAATCCGACTTTTTTCCGTTATGTAGTAAAAGGAGCGCCGATATCGAGAAAAATGACGCCCGCCTGAGAGAATGCATCAAAGATGTTCATGATCGTCCCTACATACCAGGATCGTCGATAAAAGGCGCAATCCGTACTGCGCTGGCTGTTGAAATGCTGCGTGAAAAAATCTAAAACTCGAAGATTTAATCCAAATTCACAATAGCCCAAAGAAGGCTGACGATCAAGTTGAAAAAATACTTTTTGGAAAAGATCCGAATAATGATTTCTTAAAAGCGCTGCAAGTATCTGATGCTGTTCTGGAAAAAAAAGACCAAAACCCAGGTGCTAAAATCTACATAGGTAACATATCGCCTGTCACTTGGAAAAGCAGCGATTCGAATGTCCCGATTGAAGTTGAATGCATCAAAAGTCAGACAAATTTTAATGCTGCGTTAAAAATCGATGATTATCTGATCAGAGAACTTTTCCCCCATGAGGAAACCACGCTTGGATCCCTGATGAAGATCATCAATCGATTTAGTACACGACGTCTGCAATTGTTACTCAGTTGGTATGAACAGGCAGAAAGTTGCGGGAAAGTGAAGGAATTGATCAAGAGATTATTAAATCTATGTGATCGATTAAATGATGATATGGCATTCTTGCAAATCGGGTTTGGTACCGGTTGGGATGGAATTACCTACGGAGAACTATTGCAATCGGACGAAATCTGGTTTGAACGAATGGTAAGCGCGTTACGGCTACAAAGACGCCGCTCAAACCGTTTGTCTGGGGATTCGTTTCCCAAGTCGCGGAAGGTCGAATTCATCAATAAAGTGCCTAACAATCCGTTAGGTTGGGTTCTCCTGAATAGGGACTGTGGATAGGGACAAAGGTGCTACCATGAAACTACTGACGTTTTTGGGGACGAACGATTACGCTGAAACGAATTATAAATGGTCTGGGGCAAGCTATAAATCTGCTTATTCATGCATTGCCTGCGCTGAATTCCTCCGACCGGAACAAACTTTGGTCTTCCTGACGAAAGAAGCATCCGAAAAAAATTTAGCGGGATTAAAGGAAGCCATGACCGCGGCCGGATTTTCTTTTGAATCAATAATAATACCCATTGGAAAAAATGAAACTGAACTCTGGGATATTTTCGATATCATCACAGCTCAAATTCCGGAAGAATCAGAAATCGCCTTCGATATCACCAACGGACAGCGCTCGCTCCCATTATTGGGTTTGCTTGCCGCAATGTTCATGAAAAACGGCTTGGGAATTAAAATAAAACACATGTTTTACGGCGCTTATAACATCGACCCGCAATTTTCAACAGGCGATTCGCCGATCTTTGACCTGTCGCCAATGTTAGATCTGCTCAATTGGAGTGTTGCAGCTGATCGATTCAATCGCTTTGGTGATTCAACGGACATGGCAGAT
>JAXGRI010000022.1:0-13491 GCA_040766005.1 Flexilinea sp.
CGGGTTCCTGTTTAGATCGCCCAACATGACAGATCAGATAAATTCTCGGAGGATATACAAATGAATTACAAGGAGTGGGGCATTGAAGAAGCAAGACGTTTCATTGAATGTAATTCGTGGGTTTACGCCAAGACAATGCCTGAGGCGCCACATTACTATGTCAATCGAAAAACTTTATCCGACAACATGAAACATGAATTTACTGAGTTCGTAAAATTTATTCGGAAGAACGGTGTACGCGCAAAGTTCTGGAAGTCTGAATATATATATTTGTTGGAAGGTGAGTGGTATTACTGGACGATGGGCGCTCCGGTTGAAGAGACGTTTATCTTGAATCGAGCGAGCGCTAAAACAAACAGCATAGAAAAAAACAGGATGGTAGTACGTGTTCCTGAAAGAAACTAATGTTTTTGATTAAGCTTTGAATCGCATTCGGTTCATCTCTGATAACCATGAGGACGTAATTGTTCAATGAGCGGAGTAAACGATGGCGCCGTTCTTTTCAAGGTTGCAGATTTGTCAAACATATTGGACAGCGTTTTTCAAGAATTGAATCAAAAACAGAAACTTGAATGGTTGCATCGGAATATTGTTTGTGCGTTGATTATGTTTTTTCAGCTGTGATCTGAAATCTTTAAACAAATGAAATCCTGCACTGTGGTAAAGGCACTTGCGGGCTTCCTGATGACTCCTTTCGACTATTCCATTGTGTCTGAGCCTATAAGGTTTGATTCATTTACACCAATTCTCTTGTTATCCGAAAATAATTCAAAGAGCGATCGACAGTTTTTTTTCTATAGTTCGCAGAGAGCGCCCGGTAAATTCAACCCCTTTATCTGTTCAGACGCAATCAAATCGAATCCCTTTTCTTGCAAACCAAATATTCGTTTTTTGCATGAAGGTGGTTGATGACCAGCTGTCAGCTGTCTGTAAACCCTCCAGATATCTCAGGCTGGGAAACTCATCAATAGCTGCGTGCTGTGCAGGATGGTGTTAAGAGCGTCTTGACCGGATTTTTTCACTTCCTGTTATTATTTTTTTATTCACTGTCCAATACTTGGTGTAAACCTGCTCCCTTTTTTGTAATATGCTCAAGTTTTGAATTTCTTATCCATGTATAATCTGAACTTACACAAAATTTATCGTCTTCTTCTTTTACAACGGTATTTTTTACTTTCTTTGGAGGATAAATGAATAAACAATTTTTTAGTCGCTTTATGATTCTGGTACTCGTTATTGTCTTTATGGTCGCCGGCTGTGGAAAAACCGAACCAACAGCGGCCCCCACAGAAGTGATCCCCGCAACTGAAGCGCCGGCTGAAAGCGATGCGTTGAAAGTCGCGATGATCCTCTCAGGACCGATCAATGATGATGACTGGAATTCAGTCGGGTATAACGGACTGAAAAGCCTGTGAAGAGCCATGTTGAATACGCTTGTTGAAAGTGTCGCCGACTCAGATGCGGAGCGCGTGCTTCGCACTATGCTTCACGCGGATATGGTTTGGTTTCGCGCATAGCTTTTCCTTTGGCGAAGCGACTTAAAAGTTGCAAAAGATTTTCCGGAAACCATTTTATGGCTGCCACCGCCACCGAGGTCAGCGAAACATGGGCACCCATGACAATCGACTATCGGGGCGCTTACCTCGCCGGTATGCTGGCAGCAGGAACAAGCAAAACGGGCATCATCGGATGGGTTGACGGAATGGCGCCTAAACATGCTTCGCCAATTTGCATGCATATGAAAATGGCGCAAAAGAAATGAATTCTGAAATCAAAGTACTGCATACCTTCATCGGCAGCTGGTATGATCCGCCAAAAGCGAAAGAAGCAGCGATTGCTCAGGTTGAACAGGGCGCTGACATCCTCAGTTCACAGGGCGTTGGCGTAATTGACGCCGCAATCGAAAAGAAAGTCTGGGCGCTCGGTGCTATGACCGACCAGAACTTTATGGGCCCCGAAGTTGTTCTGACAAGCGTTCTCTGGGATCTTTATCCGTGCGTGAAAAATGTAACACAGGAAGTTCTCGACGGCAGCTGGAAAAGCGGAAACCGCTCTTACGGTATTGCCGACGGAGCTGTTTATCTGGCCGATTTCCATGGCTTGGAAGAAAACGTTCCGGCAGATGTGATGGAAAAAGTTAACGCGAAATTCGAAGCGATCAAAAGGCGAATTTGAAGTCGTACAGGATACGAGCGAACTCTAATCGCTGATTCTTTTAGGTAAATTAGGAAAAGCCCGTACTATCACGACCAAAGGCGCAGGCTTTTTGATAGAAATGAAAAATAATGATTACAGCAAACCTCGGCAAACCATACAGCAAACCTTGAGATGCGGGGAATTACTGTCCGCTATGGCAACTTTGTTGCAAACGACAAAATTTCTTTTCCGTAAAAAGCGGCAAACGGTTGCGCTTTTGGGAGAACGGCGCCGGCAAAACAACCCTGATGAAAGTTTTAGCAGGATTGCTAAGACCGGATGAAGGCCAAATCCCTGATCGGTGGTAAAGAACAGCAGATTCCCACCCGCTCCACTCTCAGCATCTCGGTATTGGGATGGTGCACCAGCATTTTATGCTGATTCCTCCATTAACTGTGGCGCAAAACGCTTGTATCGGATTAAAATCCGTTGGCTATCCTTTTCCCGATTTTGCCAAAGCTGAATCCGATCTGTGCAGAAATTTCTGAAAACACAACTCAAATTGATCCGAAGTCGAAGGTATCAACGCTGGCTGGAACGCAACAACGGCGGAAATCTTAGCGCTCTATCGCGGCGCCCGGATTTTAATTTTGGACGAGCCGACATCAATCCTGACGCCGCAGAAACGAAAGGGCTGTTTGAAATCGTCCGCTTTCTTGACCGGTCAGGGCAACTCAGTGATCTTCATCAGCCATAAATTGAACGAGGTCATGGAAATCAGTGATCGAATTACCGTTCTTCGGCAAGGGAAGGTCACTGCCGAGCTGCCCGCATCCGAAACAATGAAAAAGACCTCGCCGTTCTGATGGTGGGGCGTGATTTTTCTGTTGAGAAAACCAGAGAACCGGTCAAACCAGACGCGCCAGTCATCGCAAAGTTAAAGACGTCTGTTACGCTGACAACCGCGGCGTTAACATTTTGGATCAAGTGACGCTGGACGTAAAACAGGGAGAGATTCACGGCATTGCTGGCGTTGACGGCAATGCGGACAAACGGAACTTTCTCATGTGATTGCGGGTTTGATTCGGCCGGATTCCGGGACGTTCCATCTTTCTGGAGAAGACATGACGAAAGCCAGCTCGTGAAAGAATAGATCGAGGGGTTGGCCCATATACCCGGTGATCGTCAACGTCTGGGATTGTTGATGAATTTGCCGCTGACTGATAACTTCATCATCGAAGTCAGCGAGAAACAACCAATTTCACATCGCGGAATATTGGATCAAAAGGCAATCAGGAATTTTTCAAAAAAACTGGTCGCGGATTACGACATCCGCTGTGAGACGCTTTCTCAATCAGCCAGCACCCTTTCCGGCGGGAATCAGCAAAAGCTGGTTTTTTCAAGGGAGCTTTCGCGAGAACCAACCTTCATCCTGGCTATGCAACCTTCCCGCGGACTTGACGTTGGTGCAACCGAATTTGTCCATGAAAAACTGATCGAACAACGCCTTAATGATTGTGCGGTTCTGCTCATTTCAACCGAATTGGATGAAATTTTTGAATTATCCGATCGAATTTCAATTCTACGAGGGACGGATAATGGCGACCGTGCCTCGGGAAAAAGCGACCCGCGAGCTGATTGGGTTGTTGATGATGGGGAAAAACAATGCCGCAACGGAATGATTCTATTTTAAAACGTTTTCTTCGCTTAAAAGGATTGAAAGCAATCGGCGCCAGTATTGGGACAGTCATCCTTGCTTTACTGATCGGTGCCTTGCTCATCGCGTTAATTGGCATTGACCCATGGTCTGCTTACGCCGCTTTATGGGACGGCGCTGTCGGGAATAAGAACAGTATCGCTGAAACACTGCTGCGATCCATACCGTTAGCCGTTATCGGATTAGGGATTACGGTCGCTTTCCGCGCATCCGTTTTTAACGTTGGCGCTGAAGGCCAGCTGTATTTAGGAGCGGTCGCTGCTGCCTGATCGGGCTTTCCTTCCTGCAATTGCCTTCATTCCTTTTGCTTCCGCTGATGGCAATCGGCGGAATGATTATCGGAGCATTATGGGGCGGCATCGCGATCATTTTGACTCAGGTATCAGGCAAATGAGATGATCAATACGATTATGATGAATTATGTTGCCATCTTTTTTGTTTCATGGCTGGTCTACGGCCCCATTCAACAGCCGGGGTCGCCACTTGGGCAGACCGCCCGCCTTTCAGACAACGCGATCATGCCTGTGATCATGAAGCAAACCCGATTACATGCCGGGTTCATCATCCTGCTGTTCCTGGTCATTCTCACCTGGGTTTTGCTGGAAAAATCGGTCTGGGGATATCAGATTAAAGTGACCGGTCAAAATCTGCTCGCGTCGCAGGCTGCCGGAATCAAAGTAAAAAGGGTCTTATTTTCGGCAATGGCATATAGCGGCGCTTTAGCCGGCCTGGCAGGGTTCTTTGAAGTTTCCGGCATCCAAAACCGCATGATTGAGAACATTTCTCCCGGTTATGGCTATACGGCGATTGTGGTCGCGCTCTTAGGACAGCTGAACCCTTTTGGTGTCTTTCTCGCCTCAATCCTTTTTGGCGGGCTGCAGATTGGCGCAAGCACGATGGAAACCGCGGTTGGAGTTCCAGCTTCCGCTGTCAGTGTGATCCAATACCTGATCGTTATCCTGTTTATCGGACGGGAAACTTTTTCCAGACTGTTCAGGAGACTAAAGAAGGGAGCGGGACATCTACATGCTTAGCGACATTTTTACTTTTTTCACTTCTTCGACCGTTTCCGGCTATTTCTCAGCCAGTATGCGTCTCGCAGTGCCGATTATGCTGGCTGCGCTCGGTGGAATTTACAGCGAGCGTGCAGGGCTGTCCAACATCGGAATGGAAGGCTTCATGATTATGGGAAGCCTGGGCGGATTTATTGCCGCCTACTTCAGCGGCTCAATCCTGGTTGGGCTGCTTTTTGCGGTCTTTATTGGAATCCTTTTAGGTCTGCTGATGGGGTATTTCGAGATCACGCTGAAAGTCAACCAAGTTGTTTTTGGAATATCCCTGAATCTCTTTTGTGTCGGATTGACCAGTTTTCTTTATCGGATCATTTTCGGGATCGGAACAAATTCCCCACGAATATCACCGTTGCCTGCGATAGAAATCCCCTGGCTTTCAAAAATACCTGTCCTAGGCCCGATCCTTTTCCAGCAAACGGTTCTGGCTTATATCGCTTACGTTCTGGTTATTTTAACCGCAATCATCTTCTACCGCAGTTCGTGGGGATTGAGCATCATCGCAAGCGGAGAGAATCCGGAAGCGGCGGAAACACTGGGTGTTGATGTCATTCGCATTCGCTACATCGCTATTGTGATTTCTGGCGTTCTCTGCTCTTTTGGCGGGGCTTTTCTTTCAACTGCCAGCACCGGGCTTTTTGTACAAAACATGACAGCCGGACGCGGCTACATCGCGCTCGCAATTCTCGTGATCGGGCGCTGGAACCTGATCGGGGTTTTCGCCGCCGCATTATTGTTCGGAGCCGCGGACGCACTACAGCTGCGAACGCAGCTTTTTGGGCTCAAAATCTTTATCAATTTTTGGTGATGCTGCCTTATGTTCGTGCATCCGTCATCATTTTCTTCAGCCGAACCGGTGCTGCACCCGCAGCATTAGGTGAGCCGTATGAAAGAGGAGGTAAGAAAGAATGATGCTTTTAAGCAGAAATATGGCATGGCCGGATTTTGCCAAACACAGCAAACGCGGAATCCCCGCTATGCTGGCTGTCGGCGCTCATGAGCAGCATGGCCCGCATCTCAGTCTTGAAACCGATACGATCATGGCGCAAGAACTCGCCTCACGAATCTCAAAGGAAGTAACCGCAATTTTATTACCGCCGCTTGCTTATGGCGAATGTCATTCGACCTCCGCCTATCCGGGAACCCTCTCGTTGCAGCCGGAAACGCTTACAGCGCTTGTCACCGATATCGCAAAAAGCCTCAAAGCGCACGGCGTTTGCGGCTTGATCATTGTCAACGGACACTTTGGCAACAAAAAGCCATTAGAAGTTGCGATGAAACAAATGGAAGAGCTCCATTTTCCGATCTTGCTGCTGGACTATCCCGGGCTGGAAGAAATCGCCGCGAAAATCCTTGAATCGGATCCGGTACGTCCCGGCTTTTACCATGCGGACGAGCTGGAAACATCAGTTGTTTTAGCAGTTTTCCCGGAAGTGGTTCAAATGGAAAAAGCAGAAGCCTGTTATCCGCGGTTCCCGGAAGATTATGATGAAAACCCGCGGCTTTTATCAGATTTTAATCCGTCTGGTGTTTTCGGCGACCCGACGCTGGCCACAGTTACTAAAGGGGAACGGCTGCTGACTGCGCTCACAAATACAGCTGTCCCGCTGGTCAGACAATTTTTAGAGAGGATCGGATGAACGAACTGAATAAATTAACAAAACTTGACCAGATTGTAAAAGAGCAAAGCGGTATTTATCAAGCGCTCCTGTTTGATTTTTTGCGTCAGCCAAGCCTTTCTGCAACCGGTGAAGGGATCCTGACAATGGCGAATATGGTAGCGGCAGCGCTTTCGAGCCGCGGTTTTCAGGTGGAAATGATCCCGACCAAAAACTGGCCAGCCATCTTCGCAGAGAGAAAAGGAAAATCGGATAAAACCATCCTTTTTTATAATCACTACGATGTCCAGCCGGGGGACCCGCTCGATGAATGGAAATCAGCACCTTTCGAACCGCAGATTCGCGATGGCAATGTCTATGCGCGCGGAGCAATGGATGATAAAGGACATCTGGTTTGCAGAATCAGCGCGCTGGATGCGCTGTTGGCAATGGATGATGAACTACCTTGCACTGTCAAATTTCTGATCGAAGGCGAAGAGGAGATCGGCAGCCCAAATTTAGCAGCAGTTCTGGAAAAGTATCAGAAAAGACTGAGGGCTGATCTTTGTCTTTGGGAATTTGGCGACGTGGATGAAGAGGGATATTCATTGCAATATTTGGGCTACCGCGGATTATTAAACCTGCAACTAAAGGTCAAAACAGCCAAAAGCGACGGACATTCGGGGATTTGGGGAAACATCCAGCAAAACGCCGTCTGGCGGATTCTCTGGGCTTTGACGATGATGAAATCCGCCGATGGACAAATCCATATTCCGGGTTTTTATGATGCCGTTCAGCCTCCCACAGAAATCGATTTGACATATATCCGGCAGCTTCCGCCAATGCGTGAGAAATATAAACAACTGCTTGAAACAGATACGCTTGCAACAGCCGGCCTTGATAGCGAAGAATTGTATATTCAGGCGGTGATGCGCCCATCCTGCAACATTTGCGGGATTACGGGCGGCTATCAGGGCGAAGGCGCCAAGACAATCGTCCCCAACACCGCTTCAGCAAAAGTAGATTTCAGGCTTACACCGGGTCAGGACCCTGATGATATTCTGAAGAAAGTTCGTCTTTTCCTCAACGAAAACGGTTTTGCGGACATCGAGATAACTGTGCTCGGGAAACTCTATCCTTCGCAAACTTCTTCATCAAACCCCTTTGTAAAATTGATTAGTGATGCAGCGGAATCGGTTTATGGGAAACCGCAAAGAATCTATCCAATGTGCGGTGGCAGTGGGCCAGCTTATCTGTTTGACAGATTAGTGGGCGCGCCCGTATTCACGGCCGGCATCGGGAACCCGAATTCAGCCATTCATAGTCCGAACGAAAACGTTAGAATTGAGGACTTCCTCAATGGTATTCGGCATACCGCAGCAATTTGCCTGAGTCTGGGGAACCAGTAATCAGGGAAATAAGCGCTCCCACTCGCAAATAGACAAAATACGTGCCGAAGGTTCGGCACGTATTTTTTTCTGTAGTTAATTCTTCCGGAGTTACCTTCTTTATAATGAAGCGCGGTTCCGGCGATACATGAAGCTGTAAAGCATGATCAAGGCTGAAATATCGGTCAAGAAAATGAGCCCCTGCAGAAACGGCGCATAATTATAGGGTTGTCCGGCCCAAATGGCATAAAAATCGCTGGAGATGTACTGAAACGGCATGACGCTGCTGATCTGCTTCATAACGGGCGGAAAATCATTCGGCTGCAATCCCATTGAACCGCCCAATATCATAAACGTAAAATATAAAACCATCACAATACTGTAAGTTGGACCAAATTTTCGGATGCGGTTGGCAACGCCATGCGCCAGCATGAATAACGCGCCAGCAATCCCATACAAAGAAAGTACAACCACCAACAATCCCGCTGGTTTGGGCGCTTTAATTTTCAATACAAATCCCAGGATCAGCAAATCTATAGCAAGCCCAACCGCCATCACGATTGCAAACGCTATCATCTTTGCCCACATCAGGTCTGACGGAGAAATTCCAAACAGCTGCAGCCGCAATGGAATCTTTTGTTCCTGTTCCTGCGAATAAATGGAGGCGTGGCCAAGAAAAACAACCGCCAACGGGACCAGATTCAACATTGTCAGTACGAATGTGGTCAGAACTTCAGGAAGAACCTGTTCTGGCACATCTTTGAAAACGGATAATCCCAGCAGCAGTCCTAAAAGAACAGGAAAGATCATCCCAAAAAACGGAATGTACCAGTTCCCGATGACGTTCATCAATTCATAAGAGATCAGGTTCCAATTTAATTTATGTTTACGCATGCTGCACCTCCCGCCGTCCAGCCCATACCGCTTTCGCATTAAAGCTCATGATTTCAATATCGTTTGAGCTGCGCTTATAATCGATGTTCTGCTCTGCCAGAGAGGCAACAATTCTGTTCTCTGTTTCAATATCCGGGCAACTCAGCGCGATCAGATGATCCGGTGAAGCCAACTGTTGAAAATCGGTCACCGCTCGTTGGTTTGTTGGTGTATTGGAAAGAACAATCACTGTCTTTCCGCAATATTTCGCAAATAGTCGGTCTTTTTCATCAAAATCGATAACTTCGCCAGCTTCAAGCAGGAGAATTTTGTTAACCAGATTTTCCAGCTCCTCATAATAATGAGAGATGATGCATAGCGTCGTCTCTTCTTTCTCATACCATTCAATCAGCCAGTCAATCAGCCGCTGGCGGGTTTCAAAGTCTAAACCGGAAGTTACCTCATCAAAAAAGACCAGCGGGCTGTTTTGATAAAGCACTAAAATCAGCGTCAGCCGTTGCTGCTGCCCGCCTGATAGTTTGGAAAATGGTTTTTTCAGGTTCTCATCAAATTCAAAAAAACGAATCAACTCCTGAACCCGCGTGTTTTTTGAGATTTTATCGTTGATCACTGTCTCGATGATTCTTTTGACAGGCATCGTATCCGCATATTTGTTGGATTGCAGATGGACAGCGATCTGATCCCGCGGAATGCCAATCTGGAAGGATCCCTGCGATGGGGCCAGTCCCAGCAAAGCATTCAGCATGGTTGTCTTGCCAGCGCCGTTTGACCCGATGATCCCCAGCCGCTCACCTTTTGCCAGCCGGATCGGCTCTTTGATATTCAAGGCGACGTGATCTCCATAGGTGACTTTTAATTGGTTGATTGCGATCATTTTTATCCTTTCTTTTTTTTCGTTCACCTACAGTATCGCAAAAACAAATGGAGATCGTATGGAGCCATTATGGTCATTTTGTGCAAACAAGCTCCGCAGGAAATTCAACAGCAGCCGTAACGCCATCTTGATCGTTATAAAGACGCAGCATCACACCCGCCGTTTTTGCCGCGGCATTAGCAAGATACAAACCCAGCCCATGTCCGGATGTTTCCGTTTCCCCCGTGACAAAAGGTTCGAATGCGTGCGCCGTTAAACCATCTGGAAGGGAAGACCCGCTGCTATGAACCAGCAAGCGGTTATCTTCCAATTTTATTGTGATCCTTGCACCATCAGGACTGTGCCGCACCGCATTTGAAATCAGGTTATCGATAATAATTTCGATCTGGTCAGGATAGCTATATACTTTCAGTTCGCCGAAGAGCTCGCTTCGGATATCGCGCGCTGTCATCTCAATAGCTTGGTTCTGAAGCGCTGTATTGACGAAATCATGAAGCGAAACGACGCATTTTACACCATCATCTGCTTTCCGAGTCTGGTTCAATAAATACTCGACCATCTTTTGGATGATAAGAAGTTTGGTGCGCACTTCCGGAAGATATTTTTCGCTGTCACTGAACTTGCCAACCTTACCGATCATGCCGTCCAATAGTCCCAGCGCACCTGCCAATGGCGTTTTCAGCTGATGAGAGGAAGCGCGCAGAACAATCTCCTGCCGTTCATGCTCACGCTGCAAGGTTTCGTACTGCTGCCAAAGCCGCAGGTGCAGATCGTCCAGCGAACGGGAAAGCTGGGCGATTTCATCTTTTCCCTCTACAATCAACGTTTGTTTCTCAGGCGGATATGCAAAATCAATTTCGTTAGAGCGACGGGCGATCTTCTCCACAGGAAGGACAATTGTGCGCGCATAAATCGCGGACGACAACAGCGTTATCAGCAGCAGCACAGCGATAATCATCGGCAAACTGGTCAGCGTAACAGGCCGAATCTGATCAATGGAAGGATTCAAGGCGGATACCGCCGTCAGAATCAGTTGGTTTGACTGGTTCGTGATACCAATAAAATTAGTATAGTAAACGGTTCCTGAGACAGATTTTGAGGAGAAAAAGAAAGTGCTTGAATCGAATGCCTCAAAATTTGTCCCAAGGCTCTTGAACCTGTTACGGAAAAAGTCATCGTCTGACCGAATATGAATATCAGCGAAATCTCCACCAATGTCCTTGAAAAGAGCCTCTAGCCGCGGAGCGATATCCGGCAGCGAATCACGCTTCTCAGGATGATCATCCATCCAATTCACTAATTCCAACAGAATGTTCTTTAGGTTTTCATTACGAATCACAACCGTACCGCTGTACCCCATCCCTGCTATTTCAATACTACTGCCATCTTTCGAGAGAACAAAGCTGATTGCATTTTCTGGGTTCAAAGGTGTTTCTTCTTTGTATCTGCCATTTTTCACGAAATTCAGATGGATTGCTCTCGCAGAGTCAAGAATTCGTTTCTCCATCCGATCTACATATAGCTGAGGCAACATCCAGATGATATAACCAGTAAAAAACAGCAGCGTGATCAGCCCGAGGATAAAACTATAAAGAAAAGTTTTTTGGGATAGTTTCATTGATCCACCTCCGCCACAAACTGATAGCCGACACCGATGATTGTTTTTATATAAGGTTTGGGCAGTTTTTTGCGCAAATTCTTTATATGAGAGTCAATAACGCGGTCACTTCCGTAATAAGCTCCCTGATAAAGTGCATCAATCAAGTTGGCACGATTGAAAACACGGTTGGGCTGCTCCATCAACTTTTGCAGCAACAGGAATTCGCTCAACGTCAGCGGAAGGATTTCACCATCAAAAAAAGCCTGATAACTCTCAGTGGAAATGGGAAGCCGTTTCTCAGCTGGACTATCGGGCAGCGCTGAGGATTCCAGCCGCCGCAGCACCGCCTCAATCCGCTTCAGCAGCAGAATAGGCGAAAAAGGCTTGACGACATAATCGTCCGCCTGATTATTAAACGCGCTCAGCTGAGTTTTTTCATCCCCAAGTGCAGTCAGCATGATTTTGCCCATATGCGGTGCGTTCCGGCGAATCCAGTCCAACGCCTCCAATCCGCTCTTTTTTGGGCGTCATAATATCCAGCAAAGCCAAACGTATCCATTTTTGGAAAGGGTTCGATCGCCGCTTCGCCATCCGTGACCAACGTGGTTTCATATCCCGCGATCGTCAGATATTCGTTCACTACGTCACGAATGGCATCATCGTCTTCCAGAAATAAGATCTTTTTCTTTTCCATAAAAAACCATCCTGTTCTGATTGTACTGAAAAGTTGTGGAGATTCTATGGAGATTTTTTGGGTTCTCAACTCAATCGCTCTCTGCAGAACAGATTACACGCTCGCAACATCCTTCATCCATTTTTTGTAAAGCACAGATATACCAGCACAGCACCAGACACCACACCCGCGCAACCAATGGACGAGAACCCGGCCCCAATGGCGGCAGATCGGGTTATCACCCGCCAGGTACGCGATTCTTAATCACTGTCGCTCCCTTATCACTGTGCTCAGGGGCGCAAGCAGTAGGGAGGCTACGCAGTTCGCGTCAGTGCGGCACATTATTGCCCCTGCGATAGCTTCAATTTCATATAGGAGCATTAAACACTATAAATCACAGCTGTCTCCCGTAATGCAAAGCTTCCGTTGGCACCACGCTGGCAAAAATGACAGTCTGTTTCTATGACAATCGAGCTGCCCTTTTCAAGCCGTAAACATCGTCGCCGAGAAATTCTCAAAAAAAGCATCCAGTTCCTTCTGATTGCGCAGCACAAGCATTTTATCGGCGTATTGTTCCCGGATTTTGCGAAACATGGCCTGCTTTCCATGCGTTCTACCCTGATAAAGGATCCACCAGACAAACTCCAAATCCATTTTTTCAATACAGCCATCCGCCATATCCTCGCGAACATTACTGCGATACTCAAAATACCGTTGAAAAGCCCTCTGCAAACAGACCAGACGAGGGAAATCCAGAAAAATGATTCGATCCGCTGTCTCCAGACGTTCGCTCAAATAAAAACTGCTATAATTTCCATCGATGATCCACTCTCGCTGATCCAGAAAATCAGCTACGATGGCCAGGGATTCCCGTCTATCACGCTCCTTACAACCGGCTTCAAATTGCACACGATCCAAATGCAACACCGGCAGGTTCAACCGCTGTCTCAACCACTTTGCCAGTGTTGATTTGCCGCTGGCGCTGTATCCCAAGATCGATATTCTCATTTTCCTGACCCTGACTGTCTTCTCATGATTTATTGCAACAAAGCATCATCCATTTGCCAGCCGGACAAATCTATCAGCTGCTACAGAATACGATGTAAGTGATGTGCCATCCGTTTTCCTTTATAATAACATTGGTATAGAAGGGAGAAAAATCATGAAACGATATGAAACAATTGATTTCGAAAAAACGGCTGATGTTATCCGCAAACAAATTCCAAACCTTCCTGAAATCGGAATAATCCTCGGTTCAGGGCTGGGTAATCTGGCGGATAAAGTTGAAAACCCGGTAATCATCAATTATGCCGATCTCCCCGGCTGGCCGGTTTCGACAGTCGCCGGTCATAAAGGGCGGTTGGTAATCGGCTCCCTATACGGCAGACAGGTCCTGGTTCAGCAGGGCAGAGTACATTTTTATGAAGGATATTCGCCAAACGAACTGACATTTGCAGTGCGCGTCATGCAATGCCTCGGGATTCGCAGCCTGATCGTGACCAACGCAGCCGGCGGCATTAATCCAAAATTCAGAGCAGGGG
>JAXGRI010000023.1:0-10307 GCA_040766005.1 Flexilinea sp.
CCTTTTCCGTCAATCCGACAGCCACGATGCAGAAAGAATCTTGCGCCGGGCAATTGATTGTTTCGGCAAACCAGAATTATGGAAAGAAATTCAACTCCGCGGAATGGTTCAGGATTTTTCCTGGAAAAAACAAGCAAAAAAATATCTTGACCTGTATCGGAAAATACTTAATCAAAGATATGATTGACACACAAAAACACATCAGATTGGGAGACTCTTTTCATGAATCTTGATCGCTCATCCGGAA
Source organism: Flexilinea sp. (assembly GCA_040766005.1). Taxonomy (GTDB): domain Bacteria; phylum Chloroflexota; class Anaerolineae; order Anaerolineales; family Anaerolineaceae; genus Flexilinea. The sequence continues at coordinate 248 of JAXGRI010000023.1, forward strand.
TTTTACTCCATCCCACCAGCTTTCCCAGTATCGACGGTATCGGTGACATGGGTCCGCAAGCCTATTATTGGATTGATTTCCTCAAAAGCGCTGGTTGCAGCATCTGGCAGATTCTCCCTTTGGGTCCGACAGGATTTGGTGATTCTCCTTATCAATCCTTCTCCGCCTTTGCCGGCAATCCTTACCTGATCAATCCGACGCTGCTGCTGGACGAAGGTTTTCTTTCCGTAGATGATCTTGCAGATCGTCCAACCTTCCCGGCAGCGAAAGTTGATTTTGGCAAAGCTATTCAGTGGAAGACAACCGTTCTAAATCGAATCTACCAGAATTACTTAAAAAACCCCGCCTCATTATCAACGGCGTTTACAAAATTTAAATTTGAAAGTCGCTATTGGTTGGATGATTTTTCGCTGTTTATGGCAATTAAAGACACCCAAGGGGGAGTCAGTTGGCTGGACTGGCCGGAAAAACTTCGTAAAAGAGACCCTGAAACGATTCAAAAATTTAGAAATGACTATTCGTCATTGATTGAACAACATGCTTTCAGACAATTCTTGTTCTTCCGCCAGTGGTCGAATCTAAAAGAATATGCCAATCGGAATGGAATTACAATTATCGGCGACATTCCCATTTTCGTATCTATGGACAGTGCCGACGTTTGGCAGCACCCCGATCTTTTTTGTCTGGATTCCCACGGACGACCCACAGTTGTCGCAGGTGTTCCGCCGGACTATTTCTCTCCCACCGGACAACTTTGGGGAAACCCGCTCTACAAGTGGTGTGAACACCAGAAGAGCGGTTTTGAGTGGTGGATTCAGCGTGTCAAAGCCACATTAATCACCGCTGACTTGATACGTCTGGACCATTTCCGCGGTTTTTGCGGCTATTGGGAAGTCCCTGCGAGCGAAAAAACCGCTGTCAATGGGCGTTGGGTAAAAGGGATCGGGAAAGCCTTTTTGGACGCACTGGCAGCAGAACTCGGAACACTGCCCATCATTGCGGAAGACCTGGGAGAAATCTCGCAAGACGTCGTTGACCTGCGCGATGCATATCAACTGCCAGGCATGAAAATTATGCAATTTGGTTTTTCTGATGATGCCAGAAACGTATTTCTGCCGCACAACTACATTCAGAATTGTATTTCCGCATACCAGAACACACGATAATGACTCCGTTGTCGGATGGTACCAGACCGCGTCGGAGAAAGAACGAGATTACGTCGTGTTATCTGTCTTCAAACGGAGAGGATATCGCATGGAAGATGGTTAACTTTGAGTTCCGTTGCGGTTTATGCAATCGCACCGTTTCAGGACTTGTTGCAATCCGATTCCGAAACCAGGATGAATTATCCGGGGAGAGCAGAAGGAAACTGGAGCTATCAATTCCGATTTACGGATTTGACTCCGGACTTGGCGTTCAGGATAAAACAACTCAGTACGATGTATAACCGTATTCATTCCCTAAATCAAATTCCGATTGAACGCCCGGTAATTAATTACATGGAACCGTAAAAAAACTCACAGGATGAAATTCGACACCATCAGACTCACCTTCTTTATAGAAGGTACAAGCCGTCAATTTCTTCATTAATCGTTGACGGTTTTTGATTGTGCCGTTTTTTAATACTGATTGGTTATAATGAAACAATCCTATGGCATATAGTCAAATATTCTCAACGACGTTCGCGCTCTTTGCAACGATGGCAGCCGGGTTCTTTGCCCGTCGCGCTGGTTTTTACGTGAGGACACCGTAAATGACGTTTCCCGTTTTGTCAGCAAAAAGATTCTTTTTCCAATTTACCTCTTCGAGCAGCAGTTACTTACATGGGAGCCGAATACATTTCAAGAGCTCCGATCTTTATACTTTTACATATCGGGGTTGCTTTGGTCATGCTGGCATTTTCCGGCTGGCTGGTTCGCCTTGCGAACATCCGACAGCCCCTGTCTTACGGTTTTGCTTCGGGTTGGCAACACAGGTTTTTTCGGATTAACGTTCGCAACCGCTTTCTTTGGCCCGGAAGGAATCAAGCGTCGCTGCCATTCTCTATGATTTCGGCGGTTCCTTGTTACTGTTTTTCGTTTTAGTACCGATACTTCTGGACAAAGTCAAACGAAAAATCGGGTTTGCTGCCGACTTTGAAAGAACCAAATATCATTGCTGTGATCAGCGGTATGACGTTTGGAATCCTAGGAATTCATCTTTCCGGAATTCCTCAGACCAACATTCGACACCTTGAGCCAATTAACCGTTGCCGCTGGCACTGATAATCTGCGGGCGTGCACAATTAGCAGCAATCAAATTTGGTTCTCTGAACAGAATTTTTCTCAAGTGGGTTATGTCATTTTATTAAAAATGGTGCTCATGCCAGTTGTAATGTTATTTTTGCTATATTTTCTTTTGATTTACCCAAGCTGATCAAGCAATTTCTCTTGGTAGAAGGTGGCATTGCTTTCCGAATATCAATGATTAATTTTGCTAAACCTATAGGCACGATTCTGATTTCGCGGCAGTATCCGTTTTTGTTACTACAACCTGTTCCCTGTTTTGGATTCCTGCAATGTTGATTTTAGGTTCACTGCTATTCTGAATGCTGTGAAATTTTCAGAAACTTTTCAGAACATTCAGAGTATACTTAATTTAAAGACATAAATTTAAATGATTACCATTTATCCAGTGATATTTGTTAGTTTTTTTCTTGATCTTTCAGTCTATAATGTAGATAAGATTAAACTTTCTGAAATATTTCAGAGAAATCATCTATGAAAAAAGTGACAATTGAAACAAATAGCCGTGGATGCCGGGGTCTCGCAAGCGACCTTGTCACGCATTATTAACTGCAGCACTAACGTCAGTGACGAGCCAAGACACAAAGTTGAGGTTGCTGCGCGAGAGCTTGGCGTCTCGCTGACAGACAGAGCGAATTCTCGCAAAAATGACACCCGAACGCCAAAAGCAATTGGTTTGATTGTAGCAGATCTGTCCAATCCTTATTTTCAGGTGGTTTTGCGTGGCGTCCTGAGCGAAGCGCGGACACTTGATTATGGCGTCCAGATTTTTGAAACAAATGAAGATTCGCGTTATGAAGAAACGCTGTTTCAAAAAATATTAGATTTTGAATTATGCGGGCTGATACTTTGCGCCTCAAGAGTATCCGCAAAAAAGCTGCTTGATTTCCGCAATCAGACGAAGTTGCCGATCGTCCTGGTAAACCGTTACGTTAAAGACCGGGATATTTGCTGTCTTGTGATTGATTATGAAAAATCGTTATTCCAGGCAACCACTCACCTGATCAATTTAGGACATCGGAAAATCGCATATCTGTCCGGACCAGCTGCCAGCGAAACATCCAAATTCCATGATCTGGCATTCTGAAAGCCATGAAAGGTGCAGGTCTTGAAATGAAACCCGAATGGTCGCCGGGATGTTTCCCAAACGTTGAAGGCGGTTTCCAGGCGATGATATCTCTGCTGGCATTATCAGCTGAAGACCATCCAACAGCCGTGCTGGGCCTATAATGATTTGCCGCACTCGGCGCATTGCAGGCTATCCGAATGCGGGGATTAGCGTACCGGAAGATATTTCGTTGATTGGTGTAGACAACATTGATATTACAGCACACACCTATCCGCCGATGACGACCGCGCCGCCAAAAGCTCATATGGGTTCGACGGCAATGCGTATGATTAATGCATGTATAAGGGTGACTCACATCCCCAATGAAGGATATATTGAAAATCGAAGCTCCGCTCATCCTGCGATATTCCACAGGGCCGGGCCCCGAAAACAAATGGAATAATAACACCATAAATTTGTCTGATATTGGAGAAATACGCTATGACAAATCAGCAATACGTTTTTGAAACTGGCGGAAAAAATTCATCCGCTACCGTTTTCCAACTCACATCAATGATATCGTTATCCCACGTGAACAAGCTGCTGCTTCGGAAGCGTTCATGGTAATTATTGAAAAAAGATTCCGCTCCGCCATTACACAAACATGATGACACCGAACAGATTTATTACATTCTGGAGGGTGAGGGAAGACTTGAAGTCAAACCTGCCGAGTCAGATCTCATCAGAAGTTTATGAAATTCATCCCCAACAAGCAGTACGTATCCCGCCCAAAACATGGCATCGTGTTTTTGCCATCAGTGAAAACGGCATCAAATATTTCTGTGTTGATTGCTTCCCCAATAAAGCGGAGCTTGCGGAACCCACCCGAAGATCACGTCAGAACAGTAGTAAATGAGCAGATGGATTTTTGCAAAATCCGGGAAGACCTGCGTTAAGATTGAGAATCTTTCTCATTTTATGTATTATCAGAGCGAATGCTGTTCTGAAAGAAACAATATCTCAAGGAGGAAAAAATGTCTCAGGAAGAAGTTTGTTTTTGGGAATCGTCCTGATTTCCGCTCTTTTTCTGGCTGTCGGAAGCGTTTTGGCTGTTGATTATCAAGAAGCGCCTTCCTCACCGGTGCGAATAGCGGTGAATTGCTTCGCCTGTAGCTGAACGTCTTCCGGAAGAACCAACTGTCGTAGAACCGCTTGAATCAATCGGCGTATACGGCGGAACGCTTCGGCGCGGAATCACGGGGCCGAACGATCATAATAACTACGTTCGCTGGATGTACGATTCGCTTGTTCGTTTTGCACAGGATGGGAACTCTACCTATCCGCAGCTGATCAAATCATTGGAACCGAATGAGGATTTCACCGTTTGGACCTTCACGTTGCTCAAAGGAGCAAAATGGTCTGACGGATCGCCTTTCACCTCTGCAGACATCATGTTCTGGTTCGATGATTATTATACATATCCGGAACTGACGCCTGCCAAGCTGCCATGGCTCTACAATGATGATGGTTCTCTGGTTGAAGTGAGCGCTCCGGATGAATATACAGTGGTGTTCACTTACAAGGATCCAATCACAACGGTTCCGATGGAAGTTGCCGCAATGGATAACCGGGATAATCTGGTTCCGATGTTCCTGCCTTCAGAATATCTAAAGCAGTTCCATGCGAAATACGCGGATGTTAACCAGTTGAATGAGATGGCGAAAAAAGAATCCTTTGAAAACTGGAAACAGCTTTTCGAAAATCGCCAGGCACCTTTCCGCAATCCTGCTCGCCCGGTAATGGCCGCATGGATGTCCGTCAATACCATCAATGATCCGATTTTTACGCTGGTCCGCAACCCGTATTATGTCTGTGTTGATACCGAAGGGAATCAACTGCCATATATCGATCAAATTAACTTTGTAACTTATCAGAGCCCGGATGCGCTGAATATGGCAGCAATTCAGGGTGAAATTGATATGCAAGACCGGCATGTTATCATGCAAAACTATCCGGTTCTGGTGGATGAATCAGAAAAGACCGGAAAGTACAACGTCAGATTATGGCCGACTTTCGGTGGTGTTGACGCTGCATTATCAATCAACTACTATTACGACAAAGATCCCGAATATACGAAACTGTTCCAAAATCATGACTTCCTGGTCGCGCTTTCGATCAGCATTGATCGTGAAGAAATCATTGAAAGCGCATTTCTGGGAATCGGTGAAGCACGTCAGCCGGTGCCACGAAGCACGTCCATCTACTATCCTGGTGACGAATATGCATATAAATACACCGAATTCGACCAGGAAAAAGCCAACGAGATTTTGGACTCAATCGGCTTGGACAAAAGAGATGCCAACGGCTTCCGCCAGATGCCAGACGGTTCTCGCGTCATGCTCGAAATCGCCTATGTCCTGCTTTGCGAACTGGGGAGATATTGCTCAGATGATCGCTGAGGACTGGCGCGGAATTGGAATCGAAGGGATCGTTGTCGAAAACGAACGCACCAATCATTTCGCCAAACGCGATTCAAACGAACTGATGACCGAAATCTGGAATGAAGACACTACCGGTGTACCTTTCACAGGCGCGCCGAAGTTTGACCCACGCACAAGCCCGGGTATCTGCGTTGCAACTGGCGCCCGCATGTGGCTGAACTCTGACGGTAAAGAAGGCTATGAACCGAATGATGATTTCAAACGGATCATGGAAATCATCGACACTGCGAAACGAGTCGGACCTGAAGAACAGGCGGAACTCGGTAAGGAATTGTTCCGTATCTGGTCAGAAGGCTGCTACGAAATCGGTACTGCCGGTTTAACGCCGTTGATCCAAGGTGTCGCCGTTGTCAACAGTAATCTGGTCAATGTACCGGAATCAGACACGCTTGGCAATGACTGGCCTCTACGCACGCCAGGCAACGCCCGCACCGAACAGTTCTATTACAAACAATAATCATATTCCGATCTGGTCAGGGGGAACCCCCGACCAGCATTTGAAGTTTATTCCGCTCTTTCTGTACGTTTCATCTCAGAAAGGGCGCCATAAGCTCCAAAATCAGTTTTATTCAGAGAAAAGGAGGGAAATGGGAAGTTACATCGCAAAAAGAATCCTGCTCATTCCGTTTTTGTTGCTCATCTTTTCGATTCTGATTTTTGCACTGATACAAGCACCCCTGGTGACTTCATGACGACATACTCGGCGATTTTGGCGGGATCAGGTTCCTCATTAGACGCAGAACAGCTCAACGCGATGCGCGTTTCATATGGATTAGATCAACCCATGCATATTCAATACGTCAAATGGGTTGAAAAGCTCCTGCATGGTGATATGGGATTATCGCTTCTTTACATGCTCCCGAACAAGCAATTGATTGCAGAACGCCTTGGACCTACAATCGCACTGGCATTATTCTCATTCATCCTTTCGTGGTTGATTGCCATTCCATCCGGAATTTATTCTGCCATGCATAAAAATTCGTTTGGCGATTATTTCTTTATGGTTCTGAATTATATTGGTGTCGCCATCCCCAACTTCTTTTTGGCATTGTTGCTGATGTGGTTTTTCTATTCGAAGTTCGGTTGGAACCTGGTCGGACTCTTTTCACCGCAATTTGAAGCTGCACCCTGGAGCTGGGCTAAATTTATTGACATGATGAAGCATCTCTGGCTGCCGGGATTCATCCTCGCGCTTGGTGGCTCAGCCCGTCTCACCAGAGTAATGCGCGCAAACCTGCTCGATGAGCTCGGTAAACCGTATATGGTTACTGGCAGAGCAAAAGGAATGTCAGAATGGGCGCTGGTTATGAAATATCCCGTGCGTCTTGCGATCAACCCGCTTGTGAGTACGATCGGCAATTACATCCCGCAACTGTTCTCCGGTTCTTTGATCGTCGCTTCCGTCATGAACCTGCAAAACATCGGCCCCTTACTTCTCCAGGCACTTTCTATGCAGGATATGTATCTGTCCGGATCAATCTTGCTGGTATATTGTCTGCTGGCAATCTTGGGAACCATCCTTTCGGATCTGCTGCTGGCATGGGTGGATCCGCGGATCCGATTGGAGTGACGTTATGACAGACAAACAATCCGAAAATTCCGAAAGGATCGTAGACATCAAAATTCAGCCAGAACTGGATCTCGAGGAACTGATCAAATCAAAAAGCGAAGAAAAAGTGTCTGTTGCTTCCAACTGGAAACTCGTTTGGTGGCGCTTCAGGAAAAACAAACTTGCCGTCTTAAGCCTTATTCTGATGATGTTAGTCTTTTTGATTATTCTGTTCCCTGATTTTTTTGCAAACCAGAAAACGGAACATACGAACGCCCGCCAGGCATATGTCCCGATCCAAAAAATCCATTTTCTCCGTGATGGGAAGCTGGACCTCTGGGCAGAAAAAATGGTCGGGAAACGCAATCCCAAAACACTGGGTATGGAATGGGTTCCGGATCCTGAAGGCTATGTCGATCTTAAGTTTCTGGGAAAAGGTCTGACCTGGAAATTCCTCTTTTGGAATACTGACCGTCATCTGATCACTACTGCAGATCCAGGCGAACGGATATTCCTGCTTGGATCAGACAGGATGGGGCGCGACCAGTTTTCAAGATTGATGTTCGCAACCAAAACGTCGCTGACCGTGGGGCTTGTATCGGTCCTGCTGAGCGTAATTCTAGGCGTCCTGCTTGGTGGAATCAGCGGTTATTTTGGCGGCGCACTGGATATGATCATCCAACGGTTGATTGAGATTCTGAATTCAATCCCATATGTCCCAATCTGGATGGCAATGACCGCCGCACTGCCGCGCGAATGGTCTGCGGAACAAAGATTTTTTGCAATTACGGTCATTCTGTCCCTTCTCGGCTGGACAACGCTCGGACGCGAAGTCCGGGAAAAATTTATGTCAATCCGCGAAGGATTTTGTGTTGGCGGCAGAATTGATCGGCTGCAGTAAATGGCGGATTATTCTGAAACACATGGGTCCCAACTTTTCTCAGTCATATTATTGCCACTGGAACGCTTTCGATTCCGGCAATGATCGTCAACGAGACATCATTGAGTTTTTGGGCCTTGGGTTGCGTCCGCCTGCCATCAGTTATGGCGTCATGCTGCAGGAAGCGCAAAACGTTCAGACGATGGCGAACGCTCCATGGTTGATGCTGCCCGGCCTGGTTCTGGTTATTGCCGTACTAATGTTTAACCTGATCGGCGACGGTCTGCGGGATGCAGCAGATCCATACAGTAAATAGGAGGAAGAATGGATCAAAAACCTGTTTTATCTGTACGGAATCTGAAAGCCTATTTTGAACTGGATGAAGGAATCGTCAGGTCAGTAGACGGAGTTTCGTTTGACGCATGGAAAGGTCAAGTTATCGGAATCGTCGGTGAATCCGGCTGCGGTAAATCAGTAACGATGAAATCAGTTCTGCGAATCCTTGAAAAGCCCGGAAAGATAGTCGGTGGCGAAATAATGCTGCAGGCAAAGGATGACTCGAATCAATACATTGATTTGGCAAAATTGCCTGAACACGGTAAAGAAATGCGGCATATTCGCGGCGGGGAAATTGCGCTCATCCCGCAGGAGCCTATGGCTGCCTTCAGCCCGGTACATACGATCGGAGATCAGATCAGTGAAGCGATTTTGCTTCATCAGCCGATGAGCAAGCAGGAAGCCCGCGCCATCAGCATTGAAACGCTGAAAGCAGTGGGTATGTCGATGCCTGAAAAGCGCTTTGATTCGTACTCATGGCAACTTTCCGGCGGACTGCGTCAACGTGCCATCATCGCGATGTCGATTGTCAGCAACCCGAGAATTCTGATTGCAGACGAACCAACAACTGCGATTGACGTGACAACACAGGCGCAGATCTTAAAACTGCTTAAAACATTGCAGCAAGAACGTAATATGGCGATTTTATTCATCACCCATGATCTGGGGGTGATCGCACAAATGGCTCAATATGTCGTCGTCATGTACCTTGGACGAGTCATGGAAAAAGGACCCGTCGATCAGATTTTCCATAATCCGCAGCATCCTTACACACAAGCCTTGTTGGCATCAATCCCATCTGCTCAAAAGACCACCAAAGTAAAGCTGCCAACAATTGCCGGTTCGATCCCTCATCCATTCAATAAGCCGAGCGGGTGTCCGTTCCATCCGCGTTGTGAACAGCTGCGGCCCGGTTACTGCAACAAAGAGTTGCCGGGGGAATATCTCGTTTGCGAGAATCACTACGTCAGCTGCTATCCCTACGAGAATGCGGAGGAGAGATAACATGAAAAACGAACATGATCAACATCTTTCAGATCAGACCGAACGCATTCTTGACGTCAAAAATCTAAAGAAATATTTCCCAATCACCAAAGGATTTTTCAAAAGGCACGTCGGTGATGTCCGCGCGGTCGATGATATCGATCTGTATATCCGTAAAGGAGAAACTTTGGGACTGGTTGGTGAGAGCGGCTGTGGCAAAACGACTGCTGCGCGCTGTATTTTGCGCGCAATTTCTCCGACCTCCGGTGAAATTCTGTATAAGACAAAGAATGGCGAGGTCGTTGATCTTGCCAAACTTTCGCAGAAAGAGCTTCGCCCACTGCGGACTGAAATGCAGATGATTTTTCAGGACCCATTCGGATCGCTGAACCCGCGGATGAATATTCTCGAAATCATCAGCGAACCGATGTTGGTGAATGGCATCAAAAGCCGCAGCGAACGGGAAGACCGTGTAAC
>JAXGRI010000024.1:0-7179 GCA_040766005.1 Flexilinea sp.
CCGGGATCTTCATCATTTTCCAATGCTTTTTCAAATGATTTTCCAAGATATTCGGAAACACTTTCGATCCACAGGTCACGGGAATAGGCTTTAATTGCGACTGTTCCGGCATTAAAATCAAACACTCCCAAACGGATCAGGTCTGCGCCCAGCGGCGGATTTTCATTGTCTGTTCCGAGGAACAAAACAGTCATGATTCCTGTTTGCCCACATTCGGGGAACATATCCTCAGCCATTTCCAGTCCTTCCGTCCGATCCATTTCAACGGACGGTTCAAATGGACAGTTTGAGCATAAATCGGGGGGCTGATTTTCCGAAGGCCCATCCTGTGCCAGAACTGTACCGTTAAATGCAAGAGTAACAACTACAATCAAAACTACAGTCCAAATTTTTTTATTCATACGTCTCTCCACAACACAAGAATGATTCAATGATGGTTTCAAAGAAACCATCATTGTTTTTCGCGTTGAAAGCGCTTTTCAATCGCGACATCTCCTTTCATAGAGATGTCGCGATTATCATCATTCTGTGCATTTATTATGCCATTGCAAATGCAGCCGCCGCAGCCATTTTTCAGTCCTTAAGCACCACGGTCACGGCAAAATCCGGGTTACATTCATATTCCTTCTCATCCCAGAAGGGAAAATCATCCGGATATTCATCCTCCGGTTTTGGCAGATAACAGGGCGTCAGCATCAGTTTTTCGGCTTTATCAAGCGCTTCAAACACCTCTGGTTCCATCACTTTTTTGCGAAAGCCGTAATAAGGACCCCATTCTGGTTGCACCCTGAGCGTTGTACCGTCATCAGTTTTCACCTCGACCATCCTGATCACAGAACCTAACCGACTTGTCAAATCTCCCAACGGTCCGGTAAACAGGATCATATCCATTGGATTGAAACGGAAACGATGGAACTCATAAGTTGTGCCGCGGAGCTCAAACGAGTGGTTCAGGTCAAACGTTTTCGTTTTTTCTGCCAGCGCGCTGCCATCCGCCACAAATTCAAATTCCAGCGGATCGTCATCATAGAAATAATCCCAACCAAGCGTGTTGCCATGTTCATCAAAATCAGTCCAGCCGATATTGATTTGAGGCAGAGTCATCTTAACTTCGATTGGATTCGCTGCGGCAATGTAGCCATTCGAGCGCAGCAGGCGTCGGTAGTGAGTATCCAAAATTACCAATGGGTCTTCGTTGAGAATGCGCAGGTTCGCATCACCGCCGCCACCGCCACGCATGACAATATCAAATGAGTCAGGCGGATATTCAAGGAGGGGCTGAAGATCAATGATCGGAGACTGCAATTGGACATCGCCCAGTTTTTCCCGCGAAATATCGCCGCTGATCAAAAAAGAAACAGCAAACTCATCTTCCGTCACCAACACTTTATCAACCATAACCGTCATACCATTGCTGGTGGTCTTCATCAGGCGCACAGACTGTGCCCATGGGTTTTCCGAATCGATCATATAATAACCCAGCTTGAAGTCATATTTCGGCTTGAAATCTTTCAGAAACGCTTCAATTTCACTCTCCGCTAAAGCGCTTTGAACCAAACTCACCAGCGCGATAATTAAGATCAATGTTATCAAAATCCATTTATTCTTCATTTTCTTGTCCTTCCTGTAATTGAACGATAAAGCTGTCTGTTTCCAGCGGTTTGAACTTTTTCAAACCTTTCTGGTCCGCTTTGTAATCCAGGCTGGAAACATAAGGAATCACCTCAATGCTTTCAGCATCTTTCAGCCAGTGGTATGGATTCTCTGTCGGGCTCGAGTAGAAGTTATAACGAATTATCGACTTTGTATAATATTCAAAATAGCGAAACTCGCCGGTGGTAATGTCCGCCTCATTGCCGTTCTCATCGCGGATCAGAAAACCCTTAATATTTGTATCGTAGCCATAACTGGTTTTTTCATTTCCATCTTCATCAAACCATTTACCCCTCACCGGAGGATTCAGGCGATTCAGCACGATTTGCGTGCGAATCGGCGAGACCATCAGCTGAACAGCTTCATAGTTGTTTGTTTTTTCATGGATCAGATTTTTCAGGGGTATAATGCGTGTCTTTTCCGCCAACGGCTGAACATCAGTCTCAAAATTAAAAATCCAGGGTCCTTTTATATACTCATCCGTCTGGTAATACAACTCCTTGATTTCAAGATGGAATGAGATACTTTCCGCTTTGCTGTAGTCCTTCAGCGGATTGCCATACAGGACGACCTCTTTAACAGGCAGTTCATTCCCTTCTTCGCCACTTTTGAAATAGCGGCGTGAGCTCCACTCCAAGTTGATGGGCTCCTTTTCACCGTTCGCATAAAGCTCCATTTTGGTTGGCTGGAGCGAAAATTCATGTTCCAGCAAATCCGAGGCGATAAACATTGAGATAAAGATTTTTTCACTTTCGACAAAAACCTGGTCAACCTTGATCTAAATTCCATCGGCGTTGACAATCGTTTGATTAACCGTAAAAATCAATCAGTACTGATTATAAATGCCGAACATTCCCGAAAGCGTATCGCCAAATTTTTCAAGACTAACCCAAAAATTCGCCAGGGCAATTCTTCCCTGCGGCGTGAAGCTGACAGCAACGAACAGAATCAGCACCGCCGCAACCATCGCGAACCACCTGTTCAACGGAACAGGGTGAGCCTTCGCCCATGGTTTCTCTGTTCTCAACCGATTCTGATCCGAAATATCTTCACCCGTAGAGTATTTCGTGTAATTAAACAAACATTTATCGCAATTCAACAAATGCGCTTCGATTTCCGATCGTCTTCTTTTGGATAAGCTGCCGCGAAGATACAATACCCATTCGTAATCTTCAATGTGCATTTCTCCCCCATTTCTCGCGGATCATTTTTTTCGCCCGGAATATCCGCGTTTCGACCGTTCGTTGGTTCAATTCCAACCCGTCCGCAATTTCTTTTACAGTCTGGTCGGTTTCATAGTACAGGATAATAATTTCCCGATAAATTTCCGGCAAACCAGCGATAATATCCATGATTTCCTCATTTGATTCTTTTCGAACCAACATTTCATAAGGCGAGTCCGTATCGGCAGCCAACAGTCCTGAGACCGCAGAGCGTTCCATTGTATCCTCATCCAGACTGAGCGCCGCACGTTCTGCCATGCGAACTTTCAAGGCGTCAATAGAATGATTGACTGCGATTCTTGCAATCCAGGCTTTGAAGTTGCCGCCGCGCCAAGCCGGCAGTCCTTGATGAATTTTTTGCAGGATTTCCTGTAAAGCGTCTTCAGAATCATCCGTATTACGCAAGATTCCATAGATAATTTTCATCAGAAAACAGGAATAGCTCTCGACAACATTCTCGAATGAAGTTTCAGCAATATCCATTCGCCATAAAGGATGCGTTTTTGTATCGTCCAATAAAATCTCCTTTCTTATCTTAACAAGACTGAGAAAAAAAATAAAGTACGTCAATTGTTCTTTGACGGAGTTCGAAAATCGCTGGCATTTATTCCACGATCGCATCAGGTAAAGATGAAATCTCGGTTGCAAAGTGTCGCGGGTGCTTTGCGATAGTTATGATCCTAAGTTGGAAGTCTCTTATCAAGGACGATTTTGTATAACTATGCCGGACATTCGGGCCAAGCCAGTCAATGATCTGAGGTTCACTGCCATTCCGTGAACTGCTGCCTGCCAACGCTCAGCCACAGGTACCAGGCGCTCTGTTAAAACTCTTATTCCAAAGGCGAGGGAGGTACCTGAAAGATCACTGTCAGGCTTTCCTTTTTAGTATTCCAAATCAATGAAAGATAAATTTTCGCTTTTCTGAGAAAAAAAGAGCAGCAGGAGCCTTAACGGCTCCCGTTCTCAGATCGATTTTGGGAAAAGTCTATCCGGTATGAGTTCCCAAGCTTTCCCACTCTTCATTTGATCTGTACAATGAACGCCCGTTCCGGGCTGCAGTCATAATCGTCAGGATTATCAAACTGCGGATACTCATCATACTCAGCCAGCGGTTTCCTCAGGAAACAGGGAACCAACGTCAGTGTTTTCGTTTTCTCCAATACCTGGATTGTCTCAGGATTGATAATTTTCCGCGTATACCCATACGGGTACGAATTCTCATGCAAGATTATCTCAGTCTTGTCATCCGTAATGGCTTTATACTGCAGATCTTCCGGGCTTTCTTTTGTGGAATAAGGAAAACCAGCCCCAGTCAAATCCGTGGAGAACAGAATCAGGTGCATCGGATTGAAGCGCAATTTATCAAACGAATACTCGCGGCTGCCAACTTTTATGGCATGATTCAAATCATAATTCCGGGTCAAAGCAGCCAGCTCCGCGCCATCCGTTTCAAACTCAAAAGTATGATTCAGTTCTTCATAATAATAATCCGTCGATTCATGTTCCTGGCTGTCATCTTGGTAACGCCAGCCAATGGAGACGACTGGCACAGTGATTTTGACCTGCATCGGATCAGCCGGAGACACACCTTCATAACGCAGCAGCGGCGCCCAAGTGAAGTCGTACAATACCAGTGGATCCTCATTGGCAATCAACAGCTTCGGACCGCCGTCTCCGCCGCCACCTTTGATCAACTTAAAAGAATCTTCCGGATAAGGCAGCAGCGGGCCGACATCGACTTTGGTGATTTGCAGCTGGACATCGTCTAAATTTTCCGGCAGATCGCCGCTGATCAAGAACGCAGCAGTCAGCGAGTCTTCCGTAACCAGTACCTTATCCAACATCACGCTGATACCGCTTTCAGTCGTCACCATCTGTTTGACTGACTTGACATAGGGATTTTTTGAATCAAAGGGAGAACCGTCCATATTGTCCTTAATCAAACCGTACTCTCCATTAAAATTCATCAGAAACTTTTCAATATCACTTTCCGCTGACACCCTTCCGGCAACAACACCGGCAATAATAATCACCAAAGATAACAGCAGCATTCTTTTAGTTTTCATCCTGAGCTCCTTCCAATATTTCGATCTTGAAAGCGCCATCTTCAATCGGCTTCAGCCGCCTGATACCTTTCTGGTCTGACTTCCAGTTGAGGCTGGTCACATAAGGCGTCACCTTTACGCTTTCCGCATTCTTCAGCCAGCCATACGGATTTTTTTCCGGATCAGAGGTGAATTCATAAACAGCCGTTTTCCATTCCGACCTCAGGTATTCTCTCGTCGTCAATTCGGTCTCATTCCCGGCTTGATCTTGAATCAGGAAGCCGTTCAAATTAATTGAAGTGCTGTAAAAAATCTGTTCTTCGCCATTCTCATCTGTATATACATTATTAATGATCGGGTTCACCCGGCTGACAGTGATAACCGTTCTAATTGGCGAGACGCTCAGATGCTGCACTTCATACATCTTTTCATTATCATTGAAGGAAACGGATAAAGGATAGTCGCGTGTTTCTTTAGCCAGGCGAGTACCATCCACTTTAAATTCAAATTCCCACGGCCCTGTGATATTTTTCGGGTAAGTGAATCCCTTCTCCCAATAAGACACATCGTCCAGTGTAATTTTTATTGAAACGTCTTTCTGCTGGCTATAATCGCTGCCTGTCGGCGCCTGCATCACGCGAGTGATTACCGGGATCAGCTTGCCGCCGCCCTTCGTATCCTCAGTCATCTGTACATCAAAACTCATGTAAGTATCCGCCACATAAGGAACTGTTTCACCTTCTACGACCAGCGTGTGTCTGGAGATCTGCGTTTGGTATGGGTGTTCTGGGTCAATCAAATCAGATGCAATCAGAACTGAGAAATAGATTTGGTCGGATTCAATGAAAATTTGGTCCACCTTAATTTCCACACCATTTTTCTTTACGGACATTTGGTCCACCGTTGTGATGACGTCGGCATCTTCCCCAACTCCAAAGACTTCAGCCAAAGAGTTGCCGAGCGATTCAAGCGTAAGTTGAAAGTTTGCCCAGGCAATTCGACCTGCGGGCGTGAAACTGACTCCGATAAACATCATCAATACAATCGCTGCCAGAGCGGCCCAGCGCAATGAGCGCGGTCTGGCTGACAGCCGCCAAAATGACTTTTTCTCTGGCACCTTGCTTTCCAGCTGAATTTCTTCACCGGTTCTCACTTTGGTATATGCTGCCAGGCAATGGTCGCAATTGGCTAAATGTGCTTCCATTTCGGATTCTCTTTTTTCTGAAAGATCTCCATGCAAATAGAGCACCCATTCATAATCTTCAATGTGCATGGTACCTCCACTTTTCACTAACCATTTTCCTTGCGCGATAAATGCGCGTTTCCACTGTCCGGTGTCCTAAACCCAGTCGCTCCGCAATTTCATCAATCGTCAAACTGGTTTCATAATACATCAGCAAAACTTGCCGATAAATTTCCGGCAGATCCAACAAGATTTGCCGGATCTCTTCCCGCATTTCTCTTGCTAAAAGAATTTCCCTTGGGGAGCAGACAGAAGCAGACAGCGGGTCTGCTGAATCGGGCAGCTCCACTTCCAGATTTTCAAGATCGATAGATCCCGCCTCTTTGGAAATCTTTTTCTTACAATCCAGACAATGATTGACCGCAATGCGAGCAATCCAAGCCTTGAAATTGACTCTTCGCCAGCCAGAATATCCGCAATAAATCTTGTGAACAACTTCCTGATAGGCGTCTTCGGCATCCGCCGGGTTACGCAAAATCCCTGAAATAACTTTCTTCAGATAATTGCTGTGGGATGAAATTTGGCTTTCCAGTTCTTCACCAACATCTGCATAGCGGACTGTTTGAATTTTTACTTCTTCAGTCAAGAATGCTCCCTTCTCTTATCTTAACAGACTGAGAAAAAACATGAAACACGTCAAATCAATTTACAGGGCTCAGAAAGCATGTTTGACCAGATGATTCGATCATCGGTTTTATTTCATTAATTTTATTAGAGACGAATTAATTGTTTCCCATCAAGATAATGCCGAAATTTTGCCAAATCTGCGGAAGGGAATGGATTGCCATGCGAAGGATATATCATGCATGGGCTATAAGTCAGCATTTTATCCCATGTTTTTCCAAACTCCGCGGCATCATCTATCCAAATCGTATGCCGGGCAACGCTGATTATGGCATTCATCGCCGCGTCCCCACAGAGTATGACACCGTTTTCCGCAAGATATAGCCCGATGGAGTCATTGGTATGCCCGGGCAAAAGCAGCACCTTGATCGGCAATCCAAGATCTTCAAAA
>JAXGRI010000025.1:0-5301 GCA_040766005.1 Flexilinea sp.
CGAAACAATAACGGTTTGGCAATATTAAGGGAGGAAAAATGGATTTTTATTGGCCGTTAATGCTGATTGTTTCAACAAACATCGTTTATCATCTATGCGCAAAACTCGTCCCGGCAAAGATGCACCCGCTGGCAACGCTGGGGATCGTTTACATGATTGCAATGTTCGTATCCTTTGGGCTTTACTTTGCCGCAAGTCCGGTTCGCAGCCTCAGTGCTGAAATTCGAGAAATCAACTGGGCGCCCTTTGCAATGGGAATGGCAATCGTCGGACTGGAATTCGGTTACATCAGCTTATATAAAGTTGGCTGGAATATCAGCATCGGTTCATTGATCGCAAATATCATTTTGGCATTGATTCTAGTATTTATCGGTGTGCTCTTTTTCAAAGAACAAATGTCCACACATAAAGTTATAGGAGTCGTGGTTTGCCTGGCCGGCCTGGTACTAATCAATCGCTGAATCGATCAAAAATCTTTACGGAAGCTCGTAAGTCATCTCTGGCAGACTTACTGCTCTGCTTTGCCCGGTTTGATTTATAAGCCAGACCAACAGATAAGTTCTTGATTTTCGCCCGTTTTAATATCAGCAGTTTCTTAATAAAACAAAAAAGACGCGCCTGAATTCAGGCGCGTCTCGGTTTTCCCACAAATCAACCAACACGGATCATTCGATATCATCCAGCGGCAGTTTGTCCGTTATCTCATCAATTACCTCTGGCGATATCCGGTCTTCCTTGGCATAGCGCCGAATCATTTCCTTCAATTTATCTAACGGGATCGTATCATATTTAAAATTCGCTTCAGGATCAATAACCGCTTTCGGGCTGATAAAAATCAATACCGGGTGGATTTTTTCCGCCGGAAAATCAATTCCCCTGCTTACAAAATAGTCTTTGACAGCCTGAAGTTTGTCTTCCACGGCCACATCCGGTCGCCCCAATGATTCCTGCCCGAACATTTTCATGAACAGGCTGGCTTTCTTTTGCGTCCAGCGTTGTTTCTTTTCATCATAACCAATCACGCCTCCCTGGAAAAAAGGCATGAGAATAAAGGCGCCGGCAGTCCCGACCAACAAATGATCAACCGGTTCCATATAATGGTAAATTGAAAAATTATCACTCAAGCCCTTCAGCTTGATATTGAAAATATTGTTATTGCTGGGTTCACGGCCCCTGCGGGTGGTAATTGTTTTGGAGGCCTGCGAGAGAAACACGCCGAGGATCAACGCCGCAAAAGACCAAAGGAAATATTGCGGTGAAAAAGCTGCGATCGCTCCTGCGATCAAAACGCCGAAACTGATGCCGGTCAAATATCTGGAAATTTTCTTGTTTTTCTTAAATTTTTTCTCATTCGTGTAAATATACATAATTATCCTTTAAGCAGAGAGTTTATTTTGGATTGTTTCCCGAATTTGAGTAATCAAATCAATAGCTATCGCTTCGCGAATCAGTTTCATGCCGCTCACAAGCGCAGCGCTGTTGGAGCCGCCATGCCCGACAAAAGATAAACCGTCAATCCCAAGCAGCGGCGCAGCCCCGATTTCGTTAGGATCCAGTTTCGCTTTCACCTCGCTGAATGCGTTTTTGGAGAGCATCGCGCCCACTTTTGACAGCGTTGAGGACAACAAACCTTTTTTAAGCAGGTCAAGCAGCATTCTCGCCGCAGCTTCAGAAGTCTTAATTAAAATGTTTCCAGTGAAACCATCTGCGATCACCACATCCGCTTTGCCGGCAAATACATCTTTCGGTTCGACATTTCCGATAAAATTCAATCCGCTTTTTTCCAGCAGCCCGTAAGTTCCGCGAACAAGTTCATTGCCTTTGCCGGGTTCCTCTCCGTTGTTCAGTAAGCCGATTTTAGGATCCCTGATTTTTCTCATCTTTTCAGCATAGACTGAACCCATTATCGCAAATTGTAGCAGGTATTCCGGCCGGCAATCCGCGTTGGCGCCGATGTCCACAATATACAATGCCCATCAATCGTAGGAAACATTGTCGTCAACGCCGGACGCGCCAAGCGTTTTAATTCTGCCAAGCTTGCGCAGGCTGTTGAACATCGCCGCCCCGGTATTTCCTGCTGTAAAAAAAGCGTCCGCATGTCCTTTTTTTACTAGATCCAGCCCCACAGCCATCGAATTGTCCGGTTTCTGTTGTGCGCTCTTGACAGCCTTTTCGCTCATTTCAAGAATATCTTCTGCGTGGACAACTTGGACAGGCAGCCCGGCAAAATCGCTCTCCGAAGCATGTTTAAAAATCACATCACGATGACCAACCAGGATGATCTTCTCTTGATACTCCCTTGCCATCGTGACGGCGGCTTCAATTTCAGGCTTCGGGCAATCATCACTACCCATGGCATCTAATACGATTGTCATACAAGCTCCTGTTGAGTTCCTTCAACCGGTAAAAATTCTAATCCCTGATGAAAACCATGCTGTCAAAAACAAAACGCCCTCTTTCATGAGCGCCAGCAATTGCTCCCAAAAGTGCCTCGGCGAGCGTGATTTCGGCATAATTTCCGCCCAAATGCTTGACAACATTACGTACCTGATTATAATACAAAAGCTGACGCGCTGGTGCTGGAACTGGCAGACAGGCATGGTTGAGGGCCATGTGACGCAAGTCGTGGGGGTTCGATTCCCCCCCAGCGCACAGAAAAACCGGCAAGATTTGAGCGAAACCAGATCTTCCCGGTTTTTTTATTTGAAAAAACGCCTTCAAGGAAGAACAGAAAACGACAAGAATGACTTCGTTTAAAATCCGTCCACTAAAGGAAGCGGAAGTTCCAATATTAGAAGATTTCCTATATGAAACCATCTTCCAAGCGGATTTACCGCAGCCACTGCCGCGCTCGATCCTGCAAAAGCCGGAATTGAGCGTTTACATCGATGATTTTGGCAGGATCGGAGATTTTTGTCTCGTCACCAAGCTGGGAAACCGCGTCGTTGGTGCAATCTGGACAAGGATCTTTTCCGGTGCCATCCGAGGATTTGGCACAATCGAGGCCGGAACGCCTGAACTTGCCATGTCTGTCCTGGAACCTTACAGAAAGAAAGGGATCGGCACAGCATTGTTAACGGCTATGCTTGCCAAATTGGCAAAAGCAGGGTACCGGCAAGTATCCTTATCGGTTCAAAAAAGCAACTACGCAGTTCGGATGTATCAAAAAGCTGGGTTTCAAGTGCTGAAAGATGGTGATGACGATCTCATCATGGTTTTACGGCTTGAGAAAGCGTCCAAATACATTGGGTTCAACCCGTTGAAAAAATGAGAAACTTCAGGTAAGATCAGATCATGCCCACCGATCCGATTCTGACAATCATTGTGCCCGCCTTTAATGAGGAAGCAGCGTTGCAACACTTTCTTCCTGAGTTGCTGCAAAAATGTCGGGAAGATAATTACCGGCTGATCGTCGTTAACGATGCTTCCACTGACAAAATCCGGTGAAATTCTCAATCATGCTGCTGAACTGAACATACCGACCGTCTTGACGCATAAAGTCAATCGTGGTTATGGAGGCGCATTGCGAACAGGGCTGGCCAGTGCCAAAACGCCCTACGTTTTGACGATGGATGCTGACGGACAACACCGGGTTGCAGATATCGAAACTTTGCTAAGTGTTCGGGAAGATACTGACGCTGACCTGGTCATCGGCAGCCGAAAGGATGAGACCGCCAGTTTTTCTGATGCTTATCGCACGATGGGGAAATCAATTATCCGCAGCGTTGCCAAACTGCTGATGGAAGTACCCGTTCAGGATCTTAATAGCGGGATGAAGCTATACATCACGGAATTCGGACAAAAATACTTACCACTCTGTCCGGATTCAATGGCTTTCTCAGAAGTGATGACCTTGATTTTTCTCCAAAAAAAGCATCTGGTTGTAGAAACTCCGATTGAAACCAAAGTGCGGTTGACCGGGGAAAGCACAATCAACACCATGACGGCTTTCAACACCGTCATTCAGATCATCAATATTGTGATGTTTTTCAATCCCTTGAGGATTTTCCTGCCGGTTGGGCTGATCACCATTTTAGTTGGAATGCTCTGGGCTTTGCCCTTTTTGCTCAGCGGCAAAGGACTGAGTACTGCGGCACTGCTGTTCATCACAACCGGAATGATCTCCATCATGCTGGGCTTGATCGCAGAACAACTGGCACAATTACGCAAAAAAGATTTTTAGTTCCTGTCAAAAATATCCATCAGTAGATAATTAAAGATTGGGAGAACAGCAGACAAGCAGTCAATGAAATCAATCTGAAATACATCCCTCAGAACCCTGACAAATCGCACTTCTAATCTCTTCAGCAACTCGCTGCCAGCGAACGCGCATTTTCTCGCGCTCATCCGCACTATCCAGCTTTTCCTGATGAAATCGCAGCGAAGCCGATTTTCCCTGGTCAATCACATAGATTTGAACCGTTGTAGGCCTATCTCTTTCAGGGGGCTGCCAGGTCAACCGCAATTTACGCCCGGGTGTGATTGAGCGTAGTTCTCCCTCAAAACCGTTTGTTGTTTTGAACTTTTCTCCTTTATCCTGCGGAAACTGCCCAATTTCACCTCCCAGCCAGAGCAGCAACCCCTGCGGACTAAGCATGAAAGACCAAAGTGTCTCTGCCGCAACCGGTAGCGTCCGCTGAACGCCGACTTCAAAACCGGCATCTAAGGTCAAACCGGGAGTCCGTTTCCCTTTTTCATATTCATAAGCGACAGTCACGCCCTGTGCCCACCATTCCTGACCAGCAGCAATCAGTTCCTTGTCCATGATTAATTGGACAATTTCCTTATGAGACAGCTGCGCTGCCTCCAAACCATCCAAAACCTCAAACCATTCCTGCCAGTTCCGCCCGGTGGCTGCCAGAACGGCTTTGTCAGATGCGCGTCGGGGTTGCCTGTTCATCGAATTCCCTCCATGTTCAGGAATTGTAATTCAAAGGTTGCGGACGAGTAAAAAAAGCGATGTTTCAGGGAAATGATTTTTTAATTGTATACTCTTAACAGGGACATAAAACACCAGAAAATGGATTAGTTATAAGCGGGGCATGCAGATGATCGGAGCATTAATCGGCGATTTAATCGGATCGCAATATCGGTTTGCGAATTACAAGTCAAAGGACTTTGGTCTGTTGGATCGTGGATTTTCGTTAACTGAAAACGGATTGATGACGCTTGCGGTTGCAAAAGCCGTCATGCGTATCGAAAAAGAAATCGGTATGCCTGATGAAAGTAAAGAATTATATTTTACAGGCGTTGGAAAACACTTTTTAGAACAATTCAGCAAGTACGCAATCGAAGAAATGC
>JAXGRI010000026.1:0-3932 GCA_040766005.1 Flexilinea sp.
ATCCAGTCAGGCGCATCTGATCGTGGATAAGGTCACCTTCCCGGCAGGATCGGCAGAAGAAATGCCGGAGTTCAGCTTCTTAACAAGCGGGAATGGGTATCTGCCGTTTAGTCTGACAGACAGCTCGCAGCCTAACGACCAGGCGCTGTTGCCCGGGTTTTACAGCGTTGCTGAAGCAATTACAGAAGGATGGCATTTACTGGATGCGGTTTGCACCTCATCGATTGCGAACAAAGTTCAGGCGCCGGGAAGCGTCAACTTGGAAATTGGAGAAGTCGTTTCTTGCACGTTTATTAATGTGCCACCAAATACAATTGCCGTCAAAAAAGTTGTTGACCCGGTATCTCAAGATAAATTTGAATTTTATGGCAGTCTGAACGGTACGATCGGACACAATCAATATATTGTCAAACCGCGCATTGAACCCAGCGGCGAATATCTGAGTGTTCGTGAAAAAGCCAATAAATCATGGAAACTGGATTCAATTGTCTGCGAGGAATCCGGCACAGTCGGGTCGTTAGTCAGCAAGGCAAACTTGAAAGATCATGAAGCATTAATCGGGTTGGATCCCGGTGAAGTCGTACTGTGCACCTTTATAAACAAACATCTTGATCCGGAGCTGCCGGATACAGGGATCCCGGGAACAGACACTGACAGCCAACCCGAGATACCAAAAACCGGGTTCCCAATCGGGCATCTGACTGATCTTCCAAACCAGCCACTGTACAAGATGTACGCATCAACCGACATCATCTTGAAGTTAACCTCATTGGGGATGGAATTGCCAGTTGTAGGAATCCCACAAACGGATAATGAAATATGGGATGTATCGTGGCTCAATCATAATGTAGGCTACCTCGAGGGTTCAGCCTATCCAACCTGGGCAGGGAATACAGTCCTTACGGCGCATGTCTGGGATGCTCAAAACCGACCCGGACCTTTCGCTCAGTTACATACCTTGAAACATGGCGACCAATTTGAGATTCAGGCGTTCGGCCAAACCTATGTTTACGAAGTTCGATCCAGTGAACGCATCCTGGCAAAAGAGATTGACAAAATGCTCAGGCATGAAGAAAAAGACTGGGTGACTTTGGTAACTTGTGAGGGGTATGACTCAACGAAGGAAGATTATCGCTATCGGCGGATCGTTCGGGCAATTCTGACCGATAAAAGATAGTTATCCGATTCACGTCGCTTTGAAAAAACAGGTAACGCGATAAAGCGTTACCTGTTTTACATTCTCCAAAAGGTAATAACCGGTCTCAGAGACCCGTATTCTTCGTTTTAAACAATTCTATTCACAGGCCGAAAACTGCATGAAAAAAACTTGTTGGCTAAAGCAGATTTGGGTCTTCACATAACAAATTATTGTTCCCAGAAACGGAAAAGTTAAATATCAAATCGCGGATGAACATAATACCCATATTATTAATAGTTTATAATTGAGCATTATAAAGTTACTGCTAACGTCTTTTTTGTCATAGACATCATCAAATTATTCTGGAGCAAACCATGACCCATCCCAAAATGACAGCTAAGGAAGACGCGCTCGCGTTATTGTTCCAAAACTGGTCAACCCCGATCCAAACTGAAATGGTCGCGATTGAAAACGCCTGCGGTCGAATTCTTGCAGAAAACCAGTATTCAGAAATCACCTTCCCTGTCTGCCGGGCTTCAGATGCTGATGGCGTTGCAGTTGTCGGGTCGCGGTTTGAGAACACCATGCCAGACACGCAAAGCTGGAAAATCGGAACTGATTACGTCCGGGCAGATACCGGAGACGATTTCCCGGACACCTTCGATACGGTCATCCCAATTGAACGCGTTCTTTTTGATGAGTTGGGACGAATCAGTTTTTCCGCTGATACAACGGTCAGACCCGGACAATGCGTCAGTCAGCGCGGCAGTTATTTATCTGAAGGCGTGTTATTGATGAGAGCGAACCAGCCAATCCGTCCAATGGATATCGGCGCATTCATTATGGGCGGGAAGAAACAGGTTCCGGTTTACAAATTGCCCAGAGTCGCCTTTATACCAACCGGGAGTGAGTTAATTCCTGCCGGAACAGTCCCGCAGCGCGGTGAAAATATCGACAGCAACAGTCTGATGATCAAAGCCATGTTGACCGAGATGGGAGCCGACACGATACTGTTTCCAATTGTTAAAGACAAGCTAAGCGATTTGGAACAGACGCTTGATCAAGCGCTGGCGCAGGCGGATATTATCCTGATTAATGGCGGCTCATCCAAAGGATCAGAAGACTACAATGTAGAACTTATGCGCAAGCGCGGCAAGGTGCTCGTCCATCGGGTATCTTTCGGCCCCGGAATGCCAATATGCATCGCGTTGGTCAATGACAAACCGGTTATTATCATTCCCGGACCACCGATCGGAGCGATTAATTGCATGGATTGGTGTGTCCGTCCAATTCTTTCGCGATTTTGCCATGTTCCAGAGAAACCAGCGCAGCGAATAACAGGTGTCTTAACCGCTGAAATCCACTGTCCGCCGCATATGGAATTTCGGATCATGCTTAACGTCCGCCGTAGTCCCGAGGACGGATTCAAAATAACGCCAGTCAATTACCAAACAGCAACCATCCCGGATTTACTGTCCGCCAACGCTTGGTTCGTGTCTAAAATCGGCGAAAGCTATTTTCCGGCAGACACAGTGATTGAAGCAGAATTGTTGCGCGGTGAAGAATTTTTAAACTGATTTTTGTTGAATTCTCCTGTCGGATTATCTTTGCTATAGCAGCTCCGACTGAAATTAGAAAAAGTGATCTTAATCAGCAACAAATCAGAAGTTTTTATTCGGCCAATTTTCGTCAAATTATTTATTTAATCAGTATTATTATAGTTAGTATTCCACAAAAGACATCGCATTACAACAATGCGATCACGCAAATCTATCAGGAGACAATCAATGAAAATCAAATCTTCTACGATCAACCGTTTTTTTGTTCCATTCACAGTCCTGTTCCTTTTCGTCATGGTTGTGCTTGTTTTCACGCCGTTGTCCGTCATGGCACAGGCTGAGGCAAATGCCGCGGGCGTAATTCAGGTGACAGATTTTGAAAACAGGGAAATAACGCTCTCTCAGCCGCCGCAGCATATTGGCGCACTTTTGGGCAATTCATTTCCACAGATATTATTTCTTGACGGGGCGGACAAAGTTGCCGCAATGATGGCGCTAGGTTATACGAAATGGTTTGATGAAATTTATCCGGAAGTCGCCTCGATGAATATTGCAAAACTGAATAACGCGCGCGACCCAAACGTTGAGGAACTTGCAGAATTGGGCATCGATGTTGTTTTCTATTGGAGCGGGCTGCCGGATCAGGTTCGCAAAATGAATGAAATTGGGATTCCGGTCATCGCGTCCAATCCTTCCGGCATTGATTTTGAGACCGCGCAAGAATTTCGCGATCTGGTCGCCCGGGAAATGAATCTGTATGCTGTCGTATTAGGCCAGCACGCAGAGGAAAAAGCCACCCGTTGGCTCGCCTATCTGGATGAAAAAATAGCGTATGTCAGCGAACGGGTGAAATCGTTGGCGCCAGACCAAATTAAAAAAGTCTACTATATTCGCAAAGCAGAGGATGGGCTGCAATGTTTCGCGAAAAGTTCATATCCATTAATTTTGGTCAACATTGCCGGCGGCGAACTGGTTTCGAAAGAGCTGGATACAAACCTGAGTGGTTTTACCGATGTAACGATGGAACAGATCATCGAATGGGATCCTGAGGTGATTTTCATGGGCTGGATGAACACAACCGATGCTGTTCTGAAAGATGAGCGCTGGTCAGTCGTCAGTGCTGTCAAGAATGGCCAGGTTTATCTGACGCCAACTTCTACCAGCGCCTTATTTTGGGATTATGCCGCGGAAGCGCCGCTCGACCTCCTCTATATCGCCAAATCGTTGCATCCCGA
>JAXGRI010000027.1:0-1729 GCA_040766005.1 Flexilinea sp.
CAGCGGACCCATATTGTCTTCCTGCAATTTTCTGCTCTGATCAAGCGCCATGTTGATACCGCTCAGCAGGATATCCTGCAACATTTCCGCATCGGTATCCTTCAAGAATTCCGGATCAATCTCAACGGTCTTACAAACCTGATCCCCAGACATGGTAATTTTTACTGCACCGCCGCCAACGGTTGCGGTCACGTCGGTCGCAGCAATTTTCGCTTGCTGCTCTTCCATTTGACGCTGTAGGTCTTTCAATTGCTGTTTCATGGCGTTCTGATTTCCCATCTGAAAACCGCCGCCCATTTTGCCATATCCTTTTGCCATTATTTTTTTACTCCTCTTTATTTAATCAAAAGTCGCTTTCACTTTGATTTTTCTTTCTTGTCGACAACTAATTGTCCCCCCAGATCGATTGCTGTGTTGATTAGTGGGTTTTGTGACACTGTGCTGCTGGTTCGCTTGTTTTGAATAGTCAGTGCGACTCCAACAGATTTCCCCAAAAGTTTGGAAATCGCTGCGCTGGTCCATAACAGACTCTTACGGCTGGATTCCATCTGATTTTTAATTGTTTCCCGCGGGAAACCAAGGAAAAGGACGCCCTCCCGAACTGCTAATACTTTGACGTGATTTAATGTTGCCGCCAGAACGATATCGTGTTCTTTGATCAGCGCTTTTGCCTTTTCCCAGACCTTGACAATCTCGTCTCGGCTCACGGTTGGATCAGGATGTTCTCCCTTTCGAATGTATACCCGGGCGGCCGACAGGTTGTCGTGCGATTCTTCTAGTTCGTTTTCATCAAGATCATCAGTTGGACTGACTGAAGGCGCTTTCACTGGCGCTGCCGTTTCTGTTGGCGTCGCGCTTTCCCGAACGGGCGACTGCGGCGGTTCCGACTGTTTTTCCTCGCAGCTTTCAGCAACAGCCAGCTCAAGTCCCAATCCGGGGTGCCAGGTGATTCTGTTGTCAACCGCTGCCTGGTTGAAAGATCGGATCATATCCAGAATCCATTCTATCGACAGACGGGATGCCTGCTGGTTTAGCATAACGCGGGTATCTTCCGTCACTTCAAGCGTTTCTTTGGAACCCATCCGGACGATCAAAATCATCCGCAGATATTCAACCGTTTGACGGGCGAATTGTCGGGCGTCCGTGCCGCTGTCTAACGTATTATGAATGATTCTTAACCCTTCGGCAGGATTTCGATCAATTATTGCATCAATCAGACGGATCACAGCTTGATTGGTTGCAACCCCCAGAATGGATTGCGTCGCTTTCAATGTAATTTCATCTCCGGTAGAAGAGAGTTGGTCAAGCATGGTGACCGCGTCACGCATGGCGCCGGTAGACTGACGTGCCACCAACGTCAGCGCTTCTGTTTCGTATGGGAAATGTTCTGCTTCACAGATCTGGCGGAGCCAGCCAACGATTTCGTTCACCGGAAAACGGCGAAATTCGTGGTGCTGACAGCGAGAAAGGACGGTGGCTGGAATCTTTTGAATTTCTGTTGTGGCAAGAATAAACATCGCATGTGCAGGCGGTTCTTCAAGTGTCTTCAACAGTGCATTGAATGCGGCGGTTGAGAGCATGTGGACTTCATCGATAATATAAACTTTCATTTTTCCCTGAGCCGGCGAAAAATTGATCTTGTCTCGCAGGTCACGGATATCATCGACACTGGTATTGGAGGCGGCGTCAATCTCGATAATATCCAGAAATCTGCCTTCCAAAATAGCCT
>JAXGRI010000028.1:0-1580 GCA_040766005.1 Flexilinea sp.
GAGCTTGATCAGGCACTGGAATGGACAACGCGCGTGAATGACACAGTCCATGAAATCGTTCATGGGCTCACGCCATTCCCATTTGTCAAAGAAAGCTTGGATGCGATTCATCCACAAGCGGATGCGCTCTGCGTTTCTGCAACACCGACGGCAGCTTTGACCAGGGAGTGGTCAGCCGGAGGGGTAAAACATCTGGTACGCATGATCTGCGGTCAGGAAATCGGCACAAAAGAATTGATTCTTCGCAACGGCGCTTCCGGTAAGTACGGGAACGACAAAATTCTTATGATCGGCGACGCACCCGGCGACATGAAAGCTGCTCGGGCAATTGGGGCGCTATTTTTCCCTATCAACCCCGGACACGAGGAAGAAAGTTGGGAAGAATTTCTCAAAACTGGCTATGAACGGTTTTTCGATGGCACTTTTAAAGGTCCGTATGAAGATGGATTGATTCAAAAGTTTAGCGCCTATCTGCCGGAGCTTCCTCCGTGGAAACAACGCAACTAAGTTTTGTAATGATTGGAGAAGAGCGATGATAAAAGCGAAAATTGGTTTGGTAGGGTTGGGCGTCATGGGCGCTAACCTCGCATTAAATATTGAAAGAAACGGCTTTCCGGTTGCCGTTTTCAACCGGACGACAGAAAAAACGCATGAATTTGTTCAAGGCGCAGCAACGGGGAAAAAGATCAGCGGGGCTGATAACATCCCGGAGTTTGTCGCGATGCTTGAAAAACCGCGTCGAATCATCCTGCTGGTTCAGGCAGGGAAAGCGGTTGATGAGACAATCGCGCAATTGAAACCGCACCTTGAAACCGGTGATATCCTGATCGACGCAGGAAATTCGTTTTTTGCTGACACTGAGCGCCGTAGCGACGAATTGGCTGCAGAAGGGTTGAATTATTTTGGTATAGGAGTCAGCGGTGGTGAAGAAGGCGCTCTATGGGGACCTAGCATCATGCCCGGTGGACAAAAAGAGAGCTGGGAGGCTTTGCGTCCCATCCTTCAGGCAATTTCCGCCAAATATTCCGATGGAGAACCCTGCGTCGCTTATATCGGCCCACGCGGCAGCGGACATTACGTCAAAATGGTCCATAACGGGATTGAATATGGAGATATGCAACTGATTGCGGAAACTTATGATCTGCTCCATCGCGGTCTCGGCTTGGACCAGCAAAAACTGCACCAGATTTTTGAACAATGGAACAAAGGTGTGTTGAAATCGTATCTGATGGAGATCACCGTTCAAATTCTGACAAAAATTGATCCGGAGACCGGAAAACCATTGGTTGACATGATCCTGGATGAAGCGAAACAAAAAGGGACTGGAAAATGGACCTCCCAAAACGCACTGGACGTCGGCGCACCGACGCCGACGATCAACAGCGGTGTCGAAGGTCGAATCCTTTCCGGTTTGAAAGCTGAACGGGTGAAAGCGAGCAATATTCTGAAAGGCCCAGACCCAGTTTTTAATGGGGACAAGGAAAGAATTATCGCGGCTGCCGAAAACGCGCTGTACTGTTCCAAAATCGCATCGTACGCTCAGGGGATGGATCTGTTAAAAATAGCAAGTAATGAATATG
>JAXGRI010000029.1:0-2135 GCA_040766005.1 Flexilinea sp.
CGAAAATAACCTGACCAAAGCAGCATCGGACCTGGGAATCAGCCGTCCGACTTTATATGACCTTATGCAAAAACTGGGCATCCCGAAATAGACGTTTCCTCTTTTAAATAAACCCAGATTACGCAATAGAGAGATTTGTTGTTTCTCCGTGTCTTTTCGAAGGAGCGTAGCGACGAGAAATCTTAAGATCCCTCATTGCATTCGGGACATGGTTTTCTCCCTTCGGTCGAAATGACATATGGAATGTCTTTTTTGTCTATTGAGTAATCTGGTATAAAAAAAGGCAGAGCCAATTGGACTCTGCCTTTTTTTGTTACTCAAGAGGAAAGACGATATTTTTATCGTGATTAACTGATTTTTCTTTTGATTCCCGCTAATCCAATCAGACCAAGGCCATGGAGGATTATAGAAACGGGTTCGGGAACGGCTGTCCCAGGAAACTCGCCAATGTGACTGAATTTTCCAATGTTTTTGATTTCATAATCCGCTTGATCAAGGTTAACAACTGCAAACTGGAAACTCTCGAAGTTGGTGTACAGATGATGGGTGTACGGATTGTCATTCGTACCGACTCCAACTTTAATGAAAAAATACTCCGGATTACTCGACAAAAACTCCATTGCATAGATTCTGTTATTCTCATTTGTTACAACCCACATGCTCTCAACAACGTCAGTTTTTGTCATGTCAGCTATTGTGAATGCTGTTCCAAGAACTGAATTGACCCAGGCTACTTCGCCCTCGTCACCGCTATTATCCAGATCTGCAGAAGCTATCAGCAAATCTACTCCGCCTATGTCTACTGCGGGATCACCAATGGTAAGAGACCATGATGCAACGGGGAACATCAGAATTACAGCCAGCAACCCTATAAGTATTATCTTTTTCATTTTTCGCCTCCTCGGACTATGTTCTGTTATACATCTAAATGCAAACGTCATGCCAATAAAAATCATTATCTACTCAACATTATATACCATTGATATTATTGTTAATATTTTACATCCATTGCCCTTGACCGAAACAGGCGGTTTGAGCCCCTCCCCAAAGTCAAGACAGAAAATATGCTGGTTTAAGGTGCATTCGCTATGCCTGCACGGTTAAATGTTTATAGTTCTTCCAGATGAGGTCATCATCGGGAACTTGCGTTATCCATAGCCATCTCGGAGCGGCCCTTCGGCGGAGCATGGCGGAGAGATGGCTATGGATAACGCCGCCACTGCCGATTGTTTTTAATTAAACAAGGCTACCTTTGGTTCGAAGCAGTCGGGTTGCTCTTTGAAATAAATTTCATAAGGCGTTCGATAACCCAAAGACTCATGGAGTCGTTCGGTGTTGTATAGCCGAAAATATCTTTCCAGATGACGCCGCGCATCAGAAACCGTCGTATATTGGTGAAGGTAAACTTCCTCGTATTTGACGCTACGCCAGAGGCGCTCAACGAAAATGTTGTCAAAGGCTCGACCACGACCATCCATACTGATCCTGATTTTTCGGCCTTCCAAGATGCCGATAAACGCCGCGCTGGTAAATTGAACGCCCTGATCGGTGTTCATGATCTCCGGCTGCGAATATTCAAACGCCCGCGTCATGGCGTCAACACAAAACCCGGCTTCCATGATAATGGAAATCTCCCAGGACAGGACATAACGGCTGAACCAGTCCATGATGGCCACCAGATAAATGAACCCTTGTTGCATGCGGATGTATGTTATGTCGGCGGCCCAAACCTGATCCGGATGGTCAATCACAATATTTTTCAGCAAGTACGGATACTTCTTATGTGCCGGATTGGCTTTGCTTAAGTTTGGCTTCGGATAGATCGCTTCCAGCCCCATGAGCCGCATTAATCGCCGAATCCGCTTCTGATTCACAGGATGACCTTGGCGGCGAAGCCAGGCCGTCATCTTGGCGACACCGCAAAACGGCATTTTGGTGTATTGCTCGTCAATCAGATTCATCAAAAGCTGATTGTAACGGTCATCTTTCCCGGATACGTAGTAATACGAAGACCTCGAAAGGTTCAGTAGTTCGCACTGACGGGCAACGGTAATCATCTTATGTTCAGGTTCGATCATCGCTCTTTTTTCTTTAACTGAAGCAGTTGGGATTTTTTTTTAACCCATTCCAGTTCC
>JAXGRI010000003.1:0-225206 GCA_040766005.1 Flexilinea sp.
GACCCAGAAATCGCCCTTGATTATATGAAGGCGTAACGATGGAAAAAACAGGGGGATTCATAGACTAATGAAAAAGCGAAGCGTAGTTCACTTTTGGAAATACGTCCAACTTGCCGCCGATGGTAGCATCCAGCACCTCGCGCCCGGCAGACTGATACGTTTTGCGAGCCAGCCGATATGCTTGCTCTGAAGTGTCCAAATCCGGCAGCTGCCAGCGGAAGCCTTTGCCAAAATAACCGGGGTTGAAATGGTTGGGGTCTTCGCCTTCTGAAACGACCGTCTCGTTCGGTTTACCCTGCGTCACAAAATTATGATCTACCCCAATCAGAATCACCTGTTCGAACCCCAGATAAAACGCGGTCTGCAACGCCATGTAGGTGACAGTCGCGCCTTCCCACATCCGATAGCGAATATCGCGCGCAAATTTCGCTCCGGTATAAGTGGCATAAAGGAAAAAAAGGTTCTCTTCCGGATGCAGCCACCTTAGCGCGCGGGTGGTGACGAAACGTGGCATGGACAGCGCCTGAATGTCAGCGGATGTCTGCTCAACCACCAGATCATTCACACATAAATAGTAGGATGTCTCAAACCCCATCTGCGGGAAAGCCAGATAGATGCGGTTCAGCCCAAAGGTAAACTCATTTTTTAGTAAACTCAGGTCGGTTTCTTTCAGACTTGGGCCGTTTCCAAGGATAAAACAGCGTTCGCCCGAATGACGGTTTTGCAAGGTGCCCAGTCGCCGGATCGAATCCCGCCTCGCCGGGTGGAACCAGGCATCCGGAATGTCCTTCAGACGTTTAATACCATCATACGCTTCTTTCCCAACGGAAAGAAGCGGTTTAGGCAAATGATTCTTAATTTGGGTTTTGAGGGTCGCCATAGTCAATTCCATTGCCGGCATACCGTCTCAGACAAGCGGATGAAGCGCCGGCAAAATCCATTTACATCACATCGTCTTTTTCAGCTCTTCTAATTTAGACACGTCATATCCGAGCGGTTCAAGACAATTTTTGATCGTGCTCCAGTGAATCCGCTCACACGCCATCGGGCTAAAGTTAGAATTGTGCGGCGCCAGCAGAACATTCTTAAATTTCCGCAGCGGTGAATCAAGCGGCAGCGGTTCAATTTCGAACACGTCTAACGCCGCTCCGCCCAACTGACCGGATTCCAGCGCAGGAATCAACGCTGCTTCATCCACCACCGGCCCGCGCGAGGTGTTGATCAGAACCGCACCGCGTTTCACATGGCGCAACGTTTCAGAATTGATCAGATGTCGGCTGGTTGGATTCAGATCCGTATGCAAGTGATGAAATCAGACTGCGCAACAACAGCTCTGCCAGCGGGACTGACTCAATCCGGTGTTCAATCAGAAAATCCGGTTTGATCGGGGCGATATCATTCACCAGAATACGCGCGCCAAACGCCCGCAGACGGCGAACCACAGCCTGTCCGATATTCCCGACACCGATAATCCCGATAGTGCTTTCGGAAAGCGTCGTAATCGGCGGTTTATCCCAGATTCCTTCGCGCATTGTGTCATCCATAAATGGCAATGCACGCACAAACGAGAGCATATATCCGATCGTGGTTTCAGAAACAGGAATCGTAAACGCATTCAACGTATTCCCGACAAAAACGCCATGTCGGGTTGCAGCTTCCTTGTCAATTGCATCGATACCGGTTCCCCATTTGGAAATCACTTTGAGCCGCGGCAGACATGCCTTGATGACCCGCTCGCTGTAGACATCATCACCGCAAATGGTGCCGTCAAACTGTCCGGCATAAGCGATGATTTCATCTTCCAACAGTTTTTGCTTTATGTCTGGAACGATCATTTGAATGCCGTAATATCCTTCAATCACTTTTCGAAATCGTTCAACTGAGGACATCATATACGGCGCGGAAAAAATAATCGTATGCGTCATGTTTGTTTTCTCCTGTCAATTTCGCCGGTTAACATCCGGCGCACTTTGTCAAAATTTATTCTGTCTAAACATAACCACCCATTATATCTTGAAAAGGGACTATGCCAACTTGCCTTGCTGACGCAGCCGCATCAGCATCTCGGTGATGTTAAATTCGGTCTCGTCATCGATATCCTGCGCTTCGATTGCCGGGATTTCGTACATCATCGGACGGTCACCAATCCGGGTTCGCCGCCGCAACAGTATTTCACGGGTGAACAGATACATACAGGAATTTTCCTCAAAAATCGGCGGCAGGTCCTGCGTTCGCAGCAGAATAGCAGCATTATGATTAATCGGACGCCCCAACTCATCCCAGAAGCGTTTCTGGACGCGAGTCACTGAGAACATACAGTCATACAGATAGGTTTTTTCCAAAAAACGCCGGATTCCATCCGAAATCGTTTCCGCGCGCAGCAGCGGGTTGGTGCTATGCGTCTGAAGATAATAATCAGCAGCAATTTGTCCGGTATCATGGATCAGAATCTCATTCATAGGCACGTCATCCGCTCGCAGCGCTTCCGGGCGCAACAGCGGCCTGACTGCCGGAAAATCCTGCGCCAGCCCTTCAATCACCACTGGGCTGTCCGTATCCACCACCACTTCCGAAATTTCCGGAACCTTCAACAGCGCCTCAAGAATATAGTGGTAAAGGGGCTTTCCAGCCAGCATCCGATAATTTTTTCCCTGGACCCTGACCGAATTATGGCGCATCGGAACAAAAGCAACAATCTTCATATCATCTCCGTAAAACAAACATTCCACCGCTGAATCCGCGCATCTTTATTAAGTAATATAGCAATGTATTTATTAGCAATGGTCAGCATTACGAACGAACATTTATCCGAATCGGACAAGCAACTCCATAAGCAGGATTTTTTCTCAATCCTTTTTTACACTTCTTGTTGCTATAAATGACACAACGTTATGTTCATGCAAATTCCCAAATCCATTGGTATCGTCATACAGATTCGTCAGAATAAACCCCGCCTCCAACTGTCCATTAACTTGTTCTTCTATTGTATGAGAGAATTGAAACCCGCCTCCGCTTTTTTGCATTTGTTTTAGATGTTCTTCGTTCTTCAACGGATTAAAAGGCAAGCTGTTTATCAATACCGTTTCACTCTCATCAAAAATGTAATTGATACCGATATCTAACCCCGCCATCAACACACCGTGTTTTTTTAGTATTCTATAACATTCTTTCCAAATAGGTTTTACTTCCTCAACATAACAATTGGAAACGGATGAAAAATAAAATCAAAATATTCATCTTCAAACGGCATTTTTTTTGTCATGTCTTCTTGAAGTAATGTTATGGTGTAACCTTCTCTTTTGCCACAATCCTTTCATTTTCCAGCTGTTTCTCTGAATAATCCAAAACTGTGCATTCCGCTCCTAAGGCAGCAAAAATTGGCATTTGCTGACCACCACCCGAAGCTAATCCAAGAATCTTTTTACCCTTTTAAATTGCCGAACCAGTTTTTAGGAACGATTTTTGTTGGCGTAAGCTTAACGCCCCATTCTCCATTTAATGCTTTCAAATTCTTCATGAGAAATACATTTTCCCCAATCCCAACCTTCTTCAACCCATCTATCGATCGTTTCGGCATTTATCTTTGTATAGTTCATAAAAACCCACTTAATTGCTACTTTATTAACTCAGCACAATTATGACATCTGTTCCCGATGCGGGATAACAAACGGTTTCCCTTCCAAAATGCCTTCCTGAATGATCCGCATAGTCTGGCTATTTCCCGGCAAAAGCTCTGAAGGCGTAAAGTTTTTCAGGCGTATATAACCATTCCAGACCTGATCCGGCTCCAAAAAGTCACTGAAGTCCAGTGCCGTATGAAAGAATTGATAATAGAGAAATTTCCGGGCATTTTCTTTGAATTCCGGCGGAATATCCAATTCATCCGCATCCAGCATTTGTTGTGCCTGTTCACGCCAAGCATCCTTTGAATCTGGAAACCAGGTAATCGGCGTTTGAGTGAAACGTGATTTACCACCTGATAACACCGCAGCGCCCATCGCCGCAGCCTCGAGTCCGATCGTTGAGTTGTACACCATAACGAACTTGGCAAGCCGAATCAGATCATACGAACTGAAATATTGGTCCGGTGCGATATACAGCACATTGGGAAGATGGCTCAAATGCACGGAGGCAACCCAATTACTGACCGTTTCCAGCGATTCTTTCCCTCGACGCAGTTCATCCGGATGTGCCCGTAAGACAAAAAAGGTATCCGTGTTTTTCTCAATCAGCAGTTTTACTTCATCCAACCATTCGAACATATTATCGAACAGGACATTGGCATGTTTTTGACTGGTATCAAAGATAACATTTGTGAAAATAGGCACAATTTGTCTGAATTTTCGGACCAGTTCCCAAAACTCCGGCGTCAGACCTTCCATCTCCGGCCAAAACTGTACGCCCGCTGTCTTAAAGTTCCCGCTCATCCGCCCCTCCAGATAGACATCCAGTTGGGCATCACGTTCAGCGGTCATTTTTAGATCAGAAGGCAGCGTGATCGGCGTTGCAGTCGCCTCATCTTCGGTAATAAATGCTGTTTCCGGCATCAAACCGATTTCATGGGTAAAAGTCGGGATTCCAGCCCGCTTCCCGATCCAGCGAACGACGGCTTCCGGGTATTGCAAACCATTGAAGACAACCACCGCCCGTGGTTCGAACCGGTTAATCCAGTCCGATACCTGCAGATAGACACTCCAGGCTGAGCGGATGTACAACCGGAAGAGTTTCTCAGCGTTTGCGGAGCCTTCTAAATGATGGCAGCGCAAAATCCAACGCATAGACGGCAGCACCAGCTCTCCCAGCGGAACATTGTGATGAATATAAGTACTTAATCCATCAAGCGTCAGTCCTTCTACTTCATTAAAAACAAGCGGATCCTCTTGAAAAATCAGCGGGGTGACGTTCAAACCCCGGGTTATTTTCTCGGACAATGAGATGCACTCCCGACATGGCAGCGCCTGGGCCAGCTCATCCCGATTCGTACCCAACAAGCAGGGCTTCAATCCGCTGCGACAGACAAGAAATTCAACCGGAATTTCTGAAGCTTGCAAGCTGACTGCGCTTAACCAAGAAAAAGCCGCGTTCAGACTGGTGCGTGTCAAACGAGTCGAGGCGGCGAAAAACAGAACCGGATTCGTTCCCGCTGCTGCCCGTTTCAAAACAAAGCGATTGATCTCTCGAAATTTCCGTTCATTCGATCTGTCGACGTCCCGCCGCTTTAGAAACGTTCGGATCCTTTTGAAAACTGACCTCTGATCTGAATTTAAAGCCATTTTGCTGTTATTTAACCCGGCGCAGTTTTTCCAGACTGGGTAGTTCTGAATCATAAACTTTTTTAACCCCGTCTCCCAGCGCCTGCTCCGTCACGCGGATATATTTCACCAATTTCGCCATACCCTGCGGTTCAACCGATGCCGCCTGATCCGTACCCCACATCGCGCGATCAAGCGTAAAATGGCGTTCTACCAGACAGGCACCCATTGCGACCGAGACAACGGAGGGAATCAGCCCGACTTCATGTCCGGAATAGCCGATCGGATAATCAAATTCAGCTACCAACTTGGGAATCATCCGCAAGTTGAGTTCCTGAGGATTACAGGGGTATGCGCTGGTTGCGTGTGTAATGATCAGTTTCTCATAACCTTCGAACAAGGCAACTGCGCTGCGGATCTGTTCCATTGTCGACATACCAGTAGACATAATCACCGGACGATTTGACGCAATCAGCTTTTTCAGGACGCCATGGTCGGTCAGGCTTGCCGAAGGTACTTTATAGGCGATCGGGTCAAACTGTTCCAGAAAATCAATCGCATTTTCATCCCAAACAGAGGCGAACCAGTCCATCCCTAATTCAGCGCAAAGTTCAGAGATGGCAATGTATTCCTCTTTTTCAAACTCAACTTTTTTACGATAATCAAGATAGGACATATAGCCCCATGGAGTTTCGCGCATTTTGGATTGTTCAGCAAGCGGAACACATATTTCAGGCGTGCGTTTCTGAAATTTCACCGCGTCAATACCCGCTTCACAGGCTGCACGGATCATTCTTTTTGCGATCTCAATATCCCCGTTATGATTAATTCCGATTTCAGCGACGATATACGTCTGCTGTCCTTCACCAATCAGCCGATTTCCCAGCTTAACTGTTTTTGTCATGTCGTTCTTTGTTCCTTTCAACGATCATTTCAGCCAATTCACGAACCGCCCCATTGCCGCCGTTGCGGGTCAGAATGATATCCGCCTTTCCCTTAACAATCGCATGCGCATCCGCAGGCGTCAGCGCGCAGCCAACCAGCGGGAAACATTGCAAATCATTGATGTCATTCCCAATGTAGACCGTTTCTTCTTTTAAGAATCCATTTTCCTGCATAAAGTTGGTCAGCGTTGTTGCCTTATCTAGCTTTCCCTGAAACGACTGGATGCCAAGCTTCCGGCAACGTCGTTCAACCACCGGGTTGACTTCGCTCGAAATGACAATCGGCAAGACATCATGATGCTTCAGCAGCCAAATTCCAATACCATCTCCACGCGTGGACGAAACGCTTTCCACACCGTCTTGATTGGTGAAAACCCGGTCATCAGTCAGAACGCCGTCAAAATCCATCACCACCAGACGAGTATAATCCGGCAGCCGACGCCGTTCTCCTTCGGGACGCACCATATCCAAACCGCCAAAATAAACGAGCCGCTCATATTTCACCCAGTCAGCTG
This sequence comes from Flexilinea sp., assembly GCA_040766005.1. Taxonomy (GTDB): domain Bacteria; phylum Chloroflexota; class Anaerolineae; order Anaerolineales; family Anaerolineaceae; genus Flexilinea. The sequence goes on from JAXGRI010000003.1 coordinate 6,712, forward strand.
GCGTATCAATATCGACCGTATAGGAAGGATCAATTTTCAACGGCAGAATCGTGTTGCCGCTCATACTTTCGCCAGCCATGAACGTTCTTTCAGGGCGGATTGCATCAATGTGTCCTGTCTGCCAATATGTGTCCGGCAGCGATTGCCGGGGAGCATTATAGGGTTCTGCAACGCCTGGCAATTTCAGCAGCCCCTGCATTGTCCCGCTTTCCGGATCAATCCGCCACATTTTGTACGGATTTTCACTGGAGGGAACAACGCCGCGCACTGAATCGGCATCCGGATGATCCAACAGCAAGCGAATAGCCGCATCCACCATCCCGGATGGACGAACCGGGGAAGTCGGCCGCAGTTGAACCACAATATCCGGCTGATATCCTTCGTTAGCCTCCAGCCATTCATGGGCATGACGAAAAACCGGCAGATCCAACGAATGATCGTCTGCAAATTCAGCTGGTCGCATAAAGGGAGTTTCAGCGCCCCACTCACGAGCGACAGCCGCAATCTTTTCATCATCAGTCGAAACGATAACACGGGTCACCAACGCTGCCTGTTTGGCAGCAGCAATCGAATAAGCAATCAACGGAAAACCCGCAAATTCTTTAATATTTTTATATGGAATACCTTTGGATCCCCCACGGGCGGGGATAATTACCAACACTTCAGGATGATAGCGCATCGTTGCCTCTACCATGCCGTCCAGCCACCATCGACAACCAAATTTGACCCGGTCATATACGTTGAAGCGTCCGATGCCAAAAACAACAGTGCACCGCTCAATTCATCGATGTTCGCCATCCTGCCTAATACTGTCCGGGCTGAATACTGTTTGATAAATTCATCATCATGGTGGTTGAACACGCCTCCAGGCGTAAGACTGTTTGCGCGAATCCCGGTGCCTGCATAATAGGTCGCAAGATAGCGCGTCAGGCCCAGCACCCCGGCCTTGGTAACGGAATAGTAGACTGGTTTATATTGGCGGGTGGCTTCTGTCTGTCCAGGCCGCTCATACAAACGCTGATCCGGACCAACCAATCCATAGGTGGAACAGATATTAATGATCACCCCGCTGTTTTGGCGAACCATCGGTTTGGCAGCCGCCTGAGCGCAAAGAAATAATCCGGTCAGATTCACGTCGAGTGCAGCCTGCCACTGGCTCAGCGGAAAATTTTCAAACGAGTTTGAATGCTTTCCCTGTGAACCATCAAATTTCGGATCCATCGCCGCGCTGCAGACCAGCGCATCCACCCTGCCGGTCTCAGATACAGCCATCTGGATCATCGCATTCACCGATTCCGGATTGGTAACATCCAATGGGCAGGCTATCGCTTCTCCGCCGAATTGGCGAATGGCCTCCGCTACCCTTTCGGCTTTGGCAAGATTGATATCCGCGGCAACCACGGTCGCGCCAGCCTGTGCAAGTGTTTTGGAGAACTCATTTCCCAGTAAACCACAAGCACCGGTAACGACAGCCGTCTTCCCTGACATCGAAAATTTCTCAAAAATTTCATTCATCCGCAATCCGCCCTCCACAAAGGTCTCTGATCAACCATCTGCCAGAGCTATTTTATCAGTCTTTGTAACGTTTTCAGAAAGGTGAATCATTTTTATTCATCATCCGGTTCTATGCCCGCAGAAAAAATTATCAGCGCCCAATTCCCGCAAAAATTGTTCTTCAAGCTGCTTTTCATGCAAAATAAACTGATGCACTTCCTTCTGTAATTGCTCATTACCGGTAAAGGAGAATTCAAGCAGCGCTTCCTGATTCCGCACAACGTCGCATAATTCACCCAGTTTTGTCTGAAGCTCCTTCACTGCAATTCGCTTTGCAGAAACATCCTTGGTCAACACTTCACCAAAAATTTCAGCAACATAGCGATATTTTTTACTGATTAGTCGAATCGGATGAATTTCTCGAAAAGAAATCGCATCCATTTTGTCCAGACGCCTGGTAATTTCGGCATACCATTTATTAAGGCATGCCATAATCACCGAATCAACCGTCCGCTTCTCCAACTTTCTGAAATGAATCGCATTCATCAGATGCTGAAAAGTCTTGTTGAGTTTCCGCATGTCTTTTGGTGACGCCAGTTTCAGTATGAGCCGATTTTTTTCATGTTCACGTTCAACCTTCAACTTTTGGATCAACAGTTCCAGCATCCCCGGATCCTTCGCTTTATTTCGGATCTCATAACAGATCTCCAGAATCACGTCCAGTTCCCGCAAATAACTGATCTCGCCACCCGCATTCCGAAATTCATCCTGAATCTTGCGATACTGTTTTTCATCCATAAACTTCTTTATAACGGAAAGGATCGCCCGGAAAGTCCGGACTGACACTCGAACCTGGTGAGCAGTCTCAGGATCATCGGGATCGTTCAAAAAATGCATCCGATTCTCCTGAATCAGCAAAAAGATTCCGTCAACTTATCTCTCAGGATTGGCGCAAAAAAGGGAGTTTTCGGTGTTTCAATAAGGTTACTGAACTGATTAAGTGGCAAATACCATTGAAAATGGCAATCTGAAAGCGATGAGCGATCAATCATGATTTCCGCCGCAGAGCCTTTTTCAAATTCAATTTCCATCGAACACAACCGCCGAAGCCATTCAGAAAGGTGCGGCTGATGCCCGACGATCAGGATTTGCTGTCTTTCGCTTTCGTCCAAAGCTTTTTTTAATTCAGAGAAATTACCGGTGGCAATAAATTCTTTCTTCTCAATGGTTTCAATTTTCAACAATTCAGCCAGAATCAAAGAGGTCTCCTGAGCCCGTTTTAACCCAGAGTACCACAGCGCCCAGTCATCTTTTTTCAGATACTTTGCAAGGGAAGGAAGTACTTATATAAATCTCTGACGCCTTTGCGAGTCAGAAAACGCTCATGGTCCGCCATCTCCCGGTTATCAGTCGCTTTTCCATGTCTGATGAATAAAATCCGCATAGGCACCTCCTCCCTTTTAAGTCATAAACATCAACCATTGCAGAATCAATTTTTTTAACAAAATCCGACAATAATCAACCGGATAATTCAATTTTACCGCTTCCCAGCAGATCATAAAAACCGGCGAAAGTCCTCAATGGATTTCGCCGGGGAATAAACCAATCAGTTTTTTTATTGGATATGATCCGTTCAAATAATATTCAAAAAATCAACGTATGAAATTCCTTTTTGATCTCGAAGCTGAATAAGATCCTGCTTTATTCCATTTTCGTACCGGCATCGTAATTCTTAGACGGTTTTCGGCAATAGCCGGCATCAACGCCCATCCAACGCAAACCCATTTTGATAACCGCCAGATAATTATATTCAAGCGTTTTCAAGATAATTTCGTTCGCTGTTGCCTGCTCCGTCTTAGCAAGTGCGAACTGGCTCGAACAAAATGCTGCCTGCGTTTACAACAACACTGCAGGGATCAAATTGTCAAATGAACCAATCACACCGCCAGCACCGTTGATCAAACCTGACAACTCCATTGCATCGCACTCAGAATATGCAGCAAAGTTCTCTCCAATCAAGGACGTCGTCTGCCCAATCCGAAACAAATCAGTGGCAGTTTTTAATGCCGATCGCTCTCGGGATTTTCGCAATTCGTTCTACGAGCGCCAGCCATAACAATCCAGCCAGCAAGAATTGTAAACAATCAAATGAAACAACTTATTTTGTCATGCAAGTTTGCTGCCTGATTATCCTATTAACAGGCAGGTTCAGTTTGATCTTTTATCAGAGTTCTGTTAGAACCATCCCTTCAGTTTGATAACAGGTTGAATTCACTATCCCACTTTGTTATAATTTATTCGCACGAATCAGGTCTATCTTTAGCCTGACCAAGCCAACCGTTAATTCTGACGGATGGCAAAAAACACATCACACACGATCCTTCCGGTCAAATTGACCGGAGTCTAGCGGGAGAAAGCGATGACTGGTTTAGAAATCAACAATTTGTCCGTAACAGTTCACGAAAAGAAGATCATCAACAACCTTTCGGTACATGTTCCAAAAGGAGAAATTCATGCGATCATGGGGCCGAACGGATCAGGAAAATCAACTTTGTCCTATACCATCATGGGGCATCCGGCATATCATCCGGACTCAGGTGAAATCCGCCTGAACGGAGAACAAATCAACGATTGGTCGCCCGATAAGCGGGCTCATGCAGGATTGTTCCTGGCGTTGCAGTACCCGGTCGCCATTCCTGGCGCCACTGTCGCCAATTTTCTGCGGACAGCGCTGAACGTCCGCCGCAAAGTCAACAATCCAACTGACCGCGGCATTCCGATCCCGGAATTCAGGAAACTGCTGAGAGAAAAAATGAGTATGCTGAAAATGGATTCTGCCTTTTCAGGCCGATACCTGAATGACGGATTTTCAGGCGGTGAGAAAAAACGTGCCGAAGTGCTGCAAATGGCAATGCTCAAACCGGAAATTGCGATTCTGGACGAAATTGATTCAGGGCTCGATATTGATGCGCTGCGCATCGTTGCGGAGGGAATCAACCTGTTGGTCGAGCAGAATCATATGGGCGTTCTGATCATCACACATTACCAGCGGCTGTTGGATTACATTCGTCCGGACGTGATCCACGTTTTAATGGACGGTCATATCGTCCGCAGCGGAACAGCCGATCTCGCGCTGGAACTGGAAGAAAAAGGTTATGACTGGATCCGGCAGGAACAGCAAGAATCCTGATCCTCGAAACGGAGCATACAATGACAGCTGAGAGCAATTTTAATATAAAGGGGATCAGCGATTCGGACTATCAATATGGATTTCAAGACCCCGACACGTCCGTTTTCAGGACAGAAAAAGGGCTGAATGAAAACATCGTCCGCCAGATTTCCGCCATGAAACAGGAACCGGACTGGATGCTGGAATTCCGTCTTAAAAGTTTGGATCACTTTATCAAACGTCCGATGCCCAGCTGGGGCCCCGATCTTTCTGGGCTTGATCTGGATCATCTGGTCTATTACGTTCGTCCTGCCGAAAAATCAGAAAGCTCGTGGGACGAAGTTCCTGAAACCATCAAAAACACGTTCGACAAGTTGGGAATCCCTGAAGCAGAACAAAAATTCCTCGCTGGTGTCGGCGCCCAATATGAATCCGAAATGGTCTATCACAACATTCAGGAACACCTCGAAAAACAGGGGGTTATCTTCCTGAGTATCGAAGAAGGGCTGCGCCAGCATCCTGACCTGTTCCGAAAGTATTTTGGAACGGTCGTGCCTTATACGGACAATAAGTTTGCCGCGCTTAACAGTGCCGTCTGGTCTGGCGGTTCGTTTGTTTATATACCGAAAGGTGTGCGGGTCGATCTGCCGCTGCAAGCCTATTTTCGGCTGAATTCCGCAAACATTGGACAGTTTGAACGCTCGCTGATCATTGCGGACGAAGGCGCTCAGGTGCATTATGTAGAAGGATGCACCGCGCCCCAGTATTCCTCCGATTCTTTTCACAGCGGCGTAATCGAAATTATCGTCGGCAGAAACGCACGCGTGCGCTACTCTACGATCCAGAATTGGTCTACCAATGTTTACAATCTCGTCACCCAGCGAGCGAAAGTCTTTGCGCACGGAACGATGGAATGGGTCGATTCTAATCTGGGTTCAAAAATCACAATGAAGTATCCTGCCTGCATTCTGATGGAAGATGGTGCACATGGAGAGATTCTCTCAATGGCGTTTGCCGGGATGGGACAAATTCAGGACGCAGGTTCAAAAATGGTTCACCTTGCACCGAATACAACCAGCAAGGTTACCTCAAAGTCGATCAGCAAGAACGGCGGCAGATCTTCCTATCGCGGCTTAATGAAAGTGACGAAAGACGCCGTTAACGCTCGCTCAAGCGTGGTTTGTGACGCGCTGATCCTGGATGATCACTCACAGTCAGACACTTATCCAACAATGGACATTGACCAGCAGAAAGTTGCCATCGGTCATGAAGCATCGGTCTCCAAAGTCGGCGAAGAACAATTGTTTTACCTCATGAGCCGCGGTTTGAGCGAAGAAGATGCCACCACCATGGTCGTCTCCGGTTTCATCGAACCGCTGGTGAAAGAATTGCCAATGGAATACGCGGTGGAGATGAACCGTCTGATCCAACTGCAAATGATCGGATCGGTAGGATAAGAGGAACAAATGGCAATCAATAAATACCAACTCTCGCGTGAACAAAACCATGAGCGTTTGTTTGAGCTAATTAATACCACCCGAAAGGAAGATATTCCCGCTGCGGCAGCCGAATTCGGCAAGTACTTCTCAGGTCAGGAGTATCCGATCCAGGAGGGAAAACCGCAGACATTGAGTGATGAAAACGAAAAAGCGCTCGCCGGCCGTTTCTTATGGGAAAATGGCATCCGCAGCTATGGCTTGGATGATACCACCCGGAACCAGGGCATATTGTTGGAACCGTTGGAATCCATCCAGAAAAATGCGCCTGAAATCGCCAAGAAACTGCAATATTGGCAGGAATCGCTAGTCACTTCCGCCTATGAAAATATCGTAAACGCTGCCATCCGAGAAACGCTGGTACTGTACGTTCCAAAGTTTGCGGTCGTTTCTAAGGAATTGCTGCTCGACATCGTCCTTTCAGAACAAAAACGCAACGCGCTTATTCGCGTCTGGGTCTACCTTGAAGCCGGCGCGCAAGCGGTATTCACAATCAACCTACGGTCGAGGAAAGTCGTCGAAGAAAACTTTTATGCCGGCAGCCTACAGGTTTTTGTCGGTGATGGGGCACATCTGATCCTGAATGAGATCCAGGATTTTCATCAGAAAGTGAAGATCATCGCCAGTAAAACTGTGACAGTCGGCAAAGTCAGCAACCTCCAATGGAACATCTGTGAATTGGGAGCAGCGCAGCTGAATTACGAGACAGATCTGGAGATCAAAGGAGAAGGCTCGCATTCACTCGTTTACGGGTTGTACTTTGCTTCAAACAATCAGGTGATGAACCTGAAAACGCATCAAAACCACTTTGCGCCAAACACATCCAGTTATCTGCACTATAAAGGCGCCATCAAAGACGATGCTTATGCGAATTGGCAAGGCATGATATATGTCGATCCGAACGCCAGAAAAACAGACGGCTTCCAGAAAAATGAAAACCTGATGCTTTCTCCCAACGCACATGTGTTCACCAAACCGGGGCTTGAGATTATCACGGATGATGTAAAATGCTCTCACGGCACGACCATCAGCGAAATCGATGCGAATCAGATTTTCTATCTGATGAGCCGTGGGATTCCGGAAGTGGAAGCAAAATTACTGATTCTGCAAGGATATTTTGACTCAATCCTGAATAATATTACCTATGAACCGATTCGCGAGAAACTGAAAGAGAAAATTTTGCTGAAAATGGGTCTCTGATCAATCAATTATTCGATCGAGCAGATGTTTTGGAGGAATATGAGTGCAATACCAACAATGCGTGAGCCTACGCCAGAATTCAATTACCAAGTCGGCGACCATGTAGAAGTTCTTTGTGACCATGACAGGAAAGGAATTCGGACCAACGGCTGGCTGCGCGGGATTGTCGTACAGGTAGATAACAAAATGATCGCGGTTCAATTTCGTGCCAATGTATATCTGACAGATGGCTGGATGGTGCCTGATCATATCCTGTGGTACCCGCTTAACTCCGTCAGTATTCGGCCATACCAGAGAAAGATTTAATCCATCTGGAGGAGAGTTTCATGAATTTTGAAAAACTGTCGTTGGATTTTCCAATTCTTTCTCAGCCCGATAAAAACGGTAAGCGGCTTTGTTATCTGGATTCAGCGGCGACCACCCAAAAACCAACTGCTGTGATTGATGCCATGTCCGATTATTATCAACGCTATAACGCCAATATCCATCGTGGCGTATACCGAATCTCAGAAGAAGCGACAGCAGTGTATGAAAACGCACGGGAAAAAATCCGCGATTTTATCAATGCCCGCTCAACCGCGGAAGTGATCTACACCCGCAACACCACCGAATCCATCAACCTCGTTGCTCACACTTGGGGACGACAAAACCTGAAACAGGGTGACCGGGTTGTCCTGACAGAGATGGAGCACCATTCCAACCATGTGCCCTGGCTGATGCTCGCTGAGGAGCGCGGAATTCTATTAGATTTCATCCCGATATGTGAAAATGGTTTGTTGGACCTGGAGATCTATCATCAGCTTCTTATGAAGAAACCGAAACTGGTCGCCATGACAGGCATGTCAAATGTCATGGGAACAATTCCCCCGATCAAGATGATGGCAAAGCTGGCACATGATGCCGGAGCGCTGTTTCTGCTGGATGGTGCCCAGATGGCGCCGCATATGAAAGTAGATATACAAGATCTGGACGCTGACTTTTTCGCTTTTTCCGCCCATAAAATGCTCGGCCCCACTGGAATCGGCATTTTATACGGAAAAGAAGTCCTCCTTGCCGCCATGCCGCCTTTCCTTGGCGGGGGAGACATGATCAGGAAAGTGCACCTTGGCTCATTCGAAACCAACGACCTGCCTTACAAGTTCGAAGCGGGCACTCCGGCAATTGCCGAAGCGATCGGATTTGGAGCGGCAATTGACTACCTAAATGAAATCGGCATGGACGCCATCACAGCCCATGAGATTGAACTGACCCATTATGCCCTGAGTCAACTGGCGGATATTCCCGGCTTGAGGATTATCGGCCCCATGTCCGACCCGCGCGGCGCGGCTGTTAGTTTCACCCTGGATTATGCCCATCCGCATGATATCGCTCAACTCTTGGATCGGGAGCATATCTGTGTTCGGGCGGGGCATCATTGCGCAATGCCGCTGCACGAATGTTTCAACATTCCGGCGACGACCCGCGCCAGTTTCTATCTGTATAATACCAAAATGGATGTTGACAGACTGAAGAACGGTCTGAGCTTCGTTCATAAGCTGTTCGGATGAGGGAGAAAAATGGACGACCTTTACCGTGAAGTCATTTTGGATCACTATAAAAATCCCGGATACAAGGGAACGCTTGACCCTGCGGATATAAGCTTTGAGGATGAAAATCCGCTCTGCGGCGACCATCTGCGAATTGACCTGCGGGTTGATGACCAGGGAACGATTACAGACGCCCGTTTCAGCGGTCACGGCTGCGCGATTTCACAGGCGTCTGCAGACCTGCTGCTTGAATCGATCATCGGGAAGAACGTCGAGGACGTGAAGAAACTTACAAAAGAGGATATTCTGGACCTGCTTGGAATTGAAGAACTGGGTCCGGTTCGGTTGAAATGTGCACTGCTCTCGCTGAAAGTGCTCAAAGGCGGGCTTTACGGCGTTGGGGAAGCAGATTTATAAGTGCGGTTTTTCATCGGATAAGCCTATTTCATGAAAACTGACCAGCCGATTTTCGGCTGGTTTTTTTATCCCTGCCAGCAAAGATTTTTTCAAGCAAACCGGGATTTCTTCCCAGTACGAGCTAACTTTGAAAACTATCTTTAGACAATCATGATCATCTAACGACGCTTGCGATCCACAAAAACTTTCGCGGCGTCTGGGAGGAATTCTGTAACGAATGTAAGAATTTCGCAGTTTCCGACTAGCGCAAAGCGCGTCCCTTGGACAAGCATGCCCCGCCGGCTAGTGAGACGCAGCGCATCCAGCGGATCAGCTGAGTGCTAACCTGATCCGCTCCTGTTCCGAGCGCATGTTTAGATGTTTCTATGGATAAAGTACCACCGGGAAACCGGTCTCCGGAATATCCGGCGTTTTACTGTTCAAAATTGTCTGTACTGTCGTCTCTCCACCGTTCACCATGATGGTAAAAACGGCCGCGTCTTTCAGGTAGCCCGCAGGAACGCTAACCTCCTCAATTCGGTACTGTCCGGGAACCAGTGCGGCGCTGATAACATCGCCATTTGGCTCTTGCGTCTCCAGCGTAAAACTGGAAAGATCCTGCAAATTGGTGATTTTAAAGACGGCTCCGGCAATCTTGATTTCCGGTTTATCCTTTTCCTGCTTGACGATCTTCAGATATCCCCGGCCGTCCCCGCTGATATTCCCTCCTGAATCGACCAATTGCTCATAACCGCTTTCATCCGCCAGCTCAATGTTATTGATGGCTTTCATTTGAACGTTGTTATAGATAGTGACATTCGGATTGAAAGTCGTCTGATAGCGCAGAACATATGTAAGGTGTGTAAGATCTCCCAAACGAGCGGTGAAACTAGTCAAGTTCTGGTTAAAATCCAGTTCTGTACCCGCCACTAAATGCCTTATCACTTGGGGATATTCCTTGACGATATTTCCGAATTCGTCAAAATCCGCCGGCACCAGATAAAACGAGTCCGGTTTGTAAGCGACGACTCCGTCTGCGATACTGTCCAGAACTGTGACATCTTTTGTCGCACTTCCGGAAAGGACGATTAACACATTCCAATTCATGGTTTGTTCGCCTTCGATCCGCTCCGGCCATTTAACAATCGTCTCTTTGGTAAAGTCAATCAGGTCGGTAATGATATCGAGAGAATACGATTGCTCAAAATCTGTCTGAAGATAAAAACAGCTGACATTTCCCTGCTGCCCTTTCGAAGCGCTCACGCGCGCGGCGAGCCTGAGCGTCCCTTTCAAGTTGTTCTTTCCTTCGACAAATGAATAAAAAATCAGCCGGATTGTGCCCGGTTTTGTCTCTGTGCCGTTGACAACCGTCACTTTCCCGGCGGGGATTTGCCCATCAGCATATATTTCAAAATTAGCGTGCTGGTCGTCAGTGGGAAAGCGCAGTTCAGCTGGAACACGCACTTCAAGATAATCGCCGGCTTTCAGCTCAGAAATGGCGTTGGCATCCCAATAAATATTGACGATTACAGATTGCCGATTCCAGACCGTTGACACCGTTTCACCGGAGGCATTTTGAACGATCACATCCTTTATAATGTTGACGCTTCCCGGCAATTCCTGAGCCGATACAGGATTACAGATCGGCAGTAAGAACAACATCAGAATCATTATTACTGCAACAAAGAACTGCTTATAGAAAGACCTCAATCTTGCTTGCTCCGAACCGCTAACAGTGAAACCGGTACGATGTTTGTCCGCGCACTTTAACCCGACAAATGTGAAAAATAATAAATGATGCATTGAAGCTCCTTTATATTGAAGAAATGATTCTTGTTAATTCAGCAAAAAGGCTGTCTTACCTACAACTGAATAAGAGCAATATTCATACCAACCACACACCAGTCAGATAACAATACGTTATTTATTGACTAAGAAGCCATTGTTTTTCAGTATAGGTCATCCACCGCAGAATTTCCGGACAAACCCGAAAAAATAACTTTCGTGATGAGGCAAGGAGATTAAAATCTTTGTTATAGTTAATCAGACACGGGATAACCAGACTTCATTCAAACAAGAGGACGGAACAGTGAGCAACAAAATTGATGGAAATGACGCTCCAGAAGTATTGATGGAGGAACCGAAAGACCAGCTGTCTGTGACAAAACATAAGATCACCTGCGGAGGAAAAACCGTTGAATATACCGCAACCGCCGGACGGATGGTTCTAAAAGAAGAAATGATGCCAGATGAAGGCAAGAATAAAGACATTTATGAAGGTGAAAAACCACGGGCAGAATTTTTCTTCGTCGCCTACACGCGCGATGGCATCAAAGACCCTGCCAGCCGCCCGCTGACCTTTGCATTCAATGGCGGCCCCGGCTCACCATCAATCTGGGTACATATGGGGCTCCTCGGTCCGAGACGGATTCTCCTGTCAGACGAAGGCTGGCCGCTGCCGCCGCCGGCAAAATTGGTTGATAACGAGTTCTCAATCCTGGATATGACCGACATTGTGTTCATTGATCCGGTCGGCACAGGTTTTTCACGCGCGGTGAAAGGTGATAAACCGAAAGATTTTTGGGGCTGGAAGAAAGACATCGAGTCAGTTGCCGAGTTCATCCGATTGTATGTCACCCGCAACCAACGCTGGAGTTCGCCCAAATTCATCGCCGGTGAATCATACGGCACAACCCGCACCACCGGATTGGCGGATTACCTTTCTGATCAGCATGGCATGTACCTGAATGGGATCATCTTGATATCAACTGCGCTCGATTTTTCCACGCTGGATTTTTATATCGGCAATGACATGCCATATCCTCTGTTTTTTCCATCGTATACCGCTACTGCCTGGTATCACAACAAACTGGCGCCAAAATATCAAAAAATGGATCTGCCATCGGTCTTGGCAGCAGCTCGTAAATTTGCCGCCTCCGATTATCTGTTGGCGCTATTTATGGGCGACCAGCAAAATGCTGCAGAAAAACAGCAAGTCGCCAAAAAAATGGCGGCTCTGTCCGGGTTATCAGTTGAATACATCCTGAACGCCAATTTACGCGTGACGCTGCCGCGCTTCACTAAGGAATTGTTGCGCAGCGAACGCCGTACGGTCGGCCGCTTTGACGGACGCTACGTCGGGATTGACCGCGACGCAGCCGGTGAAAGTCCGGAGGATGATCCCTCCAGCTATGAGATCACAGGAACGTTTGCCGGTGCACTGAATGATTATCTCAGCCGCGAACTCGAATTCAAAACCGACATCCAATACGCGATCAGCACCGACCTCTGGAAAGTCTGGAGCTATAAAGAACATGAAAATCAATATCTGCAACTGGAAGAGACCCTGCGAAGGACCATGGTGCGCAATAAGTTTATGAAAGTCTGGGTGCTGAACGGTTATTATGACATGGCAACGCCGTTTTTTGCCTCGGAATATGTTTTCGATCATCTGCAGTTGGATGAGAGCCTGAAGAAAAACATATGGCTCACCTATTATGAAGCCGGACATATGATGTACCTTCATAAAAAATCACTGGAAAAATTTCGCAAGGATGCGGAAAATTTTTATCGTGACTCAATAAAATAAACGGTCGGTTTCAGCTATAGAAAGAGATCATCTACTATGAACCCCGTCATTGAAACGTTAATGAGCCGAAAATCTGTCAGGGATTTCTTGGCCAAACTGATTCCGGAAGAAACGGTCGATCAGATTTTGAAAGCCGCAATTCAGGCGCCTTCCGCTGAAAACCAACAACTTTATCGGATCTTGCGCATCTCTGACCAGCCGCTAAAAGAACGGCTGGCGGCCATCTGCGACAATCAACCGTTTATCGCTGCCGCACCGCTGGTGCTGATCTTCTGCGCCGATTTCCAACGATATGTAGATGCATATGGTCAAGCCGGCTGTGACTTGCGCCAGCCTGGAATGGGAGAGTGGATGTGGGCGGTATCAGACTGTCTGATCGCAGCGCAGAACGCCGTCATTGCTGCGGAAAGTTTGGGTGTCGGTTCATGTTACATTGGCGACATCATGCAATCCCACGTTGAAACGCGAGCGCTGCTCGGCTTACCAGAATACGGCTTTCCGGCGGCAATGGTCATCTTCGGCTATCCAACGGAGCAGCAGCAAGCGCGCAAACAACCTGCCCGCACTCCCAGGGAAGCACTCATCAACGAGAATCGCTATGAACGTTATTCCGGCAAGCAACTCGAAGTACTTTTTCTCGCAGGGCAAAAGATCGCCCGGTCGCCGACTGGCTGCGAGCTTTTTGCGCTCACCGCTACAACACAGAATTTGGTGAAGCACTTTCGCAATCGATTGAGGAATATATAAAACCATTGTTGAGGAATCATGATTGAAAAAATTGCCAGTATGCAAGGAATCAATAATGATAAACCAAATGTCGTCCTCGCCGAAGAATTGGTTCGAACCCGAGATGAACGCGGAATTGCCGAAATTGCCGCCGGGCTGGACAACCCGGACAAAAAGGTCGCCAGTGATTGTATCAAGGTCTTATATGAGATCGGATACCGCTCTCCGGAACTGATCGCACGCTATGCAATTAATTTTGTTGACCTGTTACTTTCGAATAACAACCGTATGATTTGGGGCAGCATGACAGCGCTTGGGACAATCGCACATCTGCGCCCGGAGGAGATCTTCGCCGGTTGGACGATCCTGCGGTTAGCGTATGAGACCGGCAGCGTGATCACAGTCGATCACGCAATGACGGTTTTTTCGAAGCTGTGCCAGGCGGATGAGCGTTACGAGCGGACAATCGCCCCGCTGCTGCTCAAGCATTTTGGCGAATGCAAGGCGAAAGACATCCCGCCGCATAGCGAGCGCGTTGCGGATTGTATGACAAACTCGCGTGATCTTTCGGCGTCCAAAAAATTTCTTGCGATCCTTAACGAGCGGTTGCCGGAACTGAGCGCAGCAGGCGCGAAACGGGTTAAAAAGTAATTCGTCAGATTGAAACAGGTTTTGCGATCAATGAGACTGCATATCAGAGGAACTGTCCTTTTGAAAAGAGGAAACATGACAGATTACGACGTCATTGTGATCGGTGCGGGGGTCGTCGGCTCTTTTATCGCGCGGGAGCTCTCGCGCTATAAGCTCCACGTTTTGCTAATTGACAAAGCATCGGACGTTGGCAGCGCCGCCTCCGCCGCCAACTCATCTCTGATCCATGCCGGTTATGACCCGCTGCCAGGAACGCTGAAAGCCGCATTAAACGTGCGCGGCAACCGGATGTGGGAGACGCTCGCGGCTGAATTGATTTTGACTTCAACCGCTGCGGGATTACGTCGTCGCCGTCGGAGAAGCAGAACTACCGCATCTGAGCGAACTGCTAAAGCGAGGGAACGCAAACGGCGTTTTGGGTATGGAGCTGATTTGCGCAGACGAGATTGGCGGCGAGTGCCGCAGATCAACCCGGAAGCCAGCGGAGCGCTGTTTGCCGCCAGCGCCGGTATAACCGATCCATTTGCAGTGACGATCGCAGCAGCAGAAAATGCGCTGCAAAACGGTGTCGAAATTCGGCTGGAAACGGAATTTCAAAATTTTTTGATTGAGAAAGAGCAGATTGTTGGCATTCGCACTTCTGCCGGGAATTTCAGCTGCCGTTGGGTAATCAATGCGGCTGGCATCTATGCAGACGAGATCATGCACCAGGCCGGCGTACGCCCGGATTTCCAGATCACGCCGCGCCGCGGTGAATACTGCGTTTTAGATCCGCAGAATTTCGCAATCGATACAGTGCTCTTTCCGGTCCCGAACGAGCGCGGCAAAGGTGTGCTGGTTTTCACCACAACGCATGGGAACACGGTTGTCGGTCCGACTTCGGAGTTTATCGCGGATAAAACGGACACGGCAATCACTCATGACGGGCAAGCCTATCTGAAAGAAAATCTCCAAAAGCTGGTGCCGTCAATTGATTTGAAATGGACAATCGCAACGTTTGCTGGGCTGCGTGCTGCCGGAAATGCCGTCTGTGCCAACCCGATGGTGAATTACAACGCCGATTTCATTGTTGAATCAGCTCAAGAAGTAATTGGTTTGATCAATTGTGCCGGGATCGAATCCCCTGGACTCAGTGCATCACCGGCGATTGCGCTGATGGTAACAGAAATTCTGCGCGAAAACGGCATGAAATTGGAACAAAAAGCAGACTGGAATCCGATCCGTCGCCGCCGTCCCATTCCGCGCCATATGGAGCTGGAAGAACGCGGGAAACTGATCAGCCAGGATCCACGATATGGCAGGATTGTCTGCCGTTGTGAACAGGTGACAGAAGGTGAGATCGTAGCTGAAATTCACGCACCGATTCCAGCCCGCACGTATGATGCGATCAAACGCCGCACCTGGACGGGCACCGGGCGCTGCCAGGGCGGATTTGATATGGTGCGTGTCGTCGAGATTTTGGCGCGTGAACTAGGTTTGCCGGTTGAGCAGGTAAGCAAAAAAGGAGCCGGTTCGGAATTGATCCGCAATGTTTGTGAAATGAAAGGCTCCCGATGAAACGAACATGTTTTGACGTGATTGTTATCGGCGCCGGTCCTGCCGGGCTGGCAGCTGCGATCGCTGCCCGCCATCAGGGTGCCCGCGATGTATTGGTGATTGATCGGGAGATTGAACCGGGCGGTATTTTGTTGCAGTGCGTTCACAGCGGATTTGGGTTGGAGATGTTCCGGGAAGACTTACGGGCCAACTTATGCGCAGCGTTTTGTGGAACAGGCGCACCAGCTGGATGTTCGTTTTCTGCTGGATACGATGGTCTTGGACATCAGCTCTGATTTCCACGTGCTCGTAACCAATAACCGAGAAGGGATCTTCACGCTAAAGGCAAGAGCAATCGTGCTGGCAATGGGCTGTCGCGAACGCAGCCGCGCACAAATCCGGCTCCCAGGGTCACGTCCCGCCGGCGTTTATACTGCCGGAACAGCACAGCGTTGGGTAAACATCGAAGGAATAATGCCCGGCAAGCGTTTTGTTATTCTGGGTTCCGGCGATATCGGCATGATTATGGCGCGTCGGCTGCAGCTTGAAGGAGCGGAAGTAGACCGGGTGGTCGAAATCCTGCCTTACCTGTCCGGATTATCGCGCAACCTGGTGCAATGTCTGCAAGACTATGACATACCTCTTTTCCTGCAGCACACAGTCACAAACGTGATCGGCAATCAGCGGGTTGAAGCGGTAGAAGTTTGCCAGGTTGACAGCCAATTAACTCCGCAGCAGGAGACGCGAAAAATTATCCCATGCGATACACTGCTGCTCTCAGTCGGGCTGATTCCTGAAAATGAATTGACACGCCGGATCGGTATTCAGATGGATCCCGTCACCGGAGGTCCGCTGGTAAACAATCTCTACGGTTCGAGCGTCCCGGGTTTCTTCGTTGCCGGAAACGTTGTCCATGTTTATGATCTTGTAGATTCAGTCAGCAGTGCGGGAGAAATCGCCGGGCACAGTGCAGCGTTATTCGCTTCTGGACAGCTCAGCTTGTCAAGAAAATGGATCCCGGTTCAAGCAGGAGAAGCCGTCCGCAGCGTTGTTCCGCAGCGAATCCAGGCAGAAACACTGTCAGGAGCTTCCCTTCCTCTCCAATTGCGGGTATTGAAACCGATGGAGCATGCAGTAGAAATCGTGGTAAAGGACGGTGGAGAAAAAATCGCGGGGCGCAAACTTCCTTATGCCCGTCCCGGCGAAATGCTGACAATCAACATACCGCAGGCAGCTTTTCCACAAGTCAAAGCAGCCCGGGCGCTGACGGTAAGCATGATATAAAGGACAGATGCAATGACAGAAATCAAAGACCTGATCTGTGTCACTTGTCCGCGCGGCTGCCGGCTGACGGTCGAAACGGAAGGCGCAGAGATTCGGAAAATTTATGGAAATCAATGTCAGCGCGGCTGCAAGTATGCAGCAGAAGAATTGAATGATCCGCGCCGCATGATTGCCTCCACGGTACGGATACGGAATGGGCTTTACCCGGTCATCCCGGTCACCACTTCCGCGCCGATTCAAAAACCGCTGATTGCAGAATTGATGGCAGTGCTGAAAACCATCGAGCTGCAGGCGCCAGTCAGGGTGGGAACTGTGGTCATCCCCAACGTACTGAATAGCGGGGTTGATATTCTCACCAGCCGCAGCATGTCCGTCAAACCGGAATAAAATTCCGGTATCAATCTTGCAACTATGGCACAATACTTGCACCCTTTAAACAAATGATCCCCTGTTCTTCGCGTTATTAAGGGGAGGAGTGAATGGAAAACCAGAGGAATTTATGGAAGAAAACACAGCCTCAAAAAAAATCTACTCTTCCGGATATGCTGAAACAGTTGCTGGAAAAAACAAACCCGTCAACGAAGATTTCGTCGTTTTTTATGAAAAAGAACCTGAGGGAACTGTCGGCGCTTCCAATCTCTATATTTTGACAGATGGGTTATCAGGCAGCTGGCACGCTGATGTCGCCTCTCGCTTTGCTGGAAAGAAGATCCTTTTTGATTATTTCAAGAGTCACGACTTTGTTGACGCAAACAAGCTGGCGCTGGCAATCCGCAATGCCGGTAATGAGATCTATTCCTACTCCGAAGCGCAGGAAGAAAAACTCGGCACTGTCGCCGTCGCGATCGCAATCACTGAAGGGAAAGCGGTAATCGGCACAATCGGTGATGGGCGCGTCTACATCGTCCGCGGAGGGAAGGTTTATCAAATCACGGAAGATCCGGCTTCCAGTGCAGAAGGGCTGAACAAACCGTTATTGAACCTGCCGTTCGCGTGCTGGGGCGTGAAAAAGACATTGTCGTCGATATTTATGACGGGATTAACGCGTACGTCCTGATGATGTGATTCTGCTCTGCAGTGACGGATTAATTTCTTATATTGGAAAAGATGAAATTCTGGAAGCGTCGCAGGCGGATACCCCTGAAATTGTTGCCAACCTGCTGGCTTATGGCAAAAAACAGGAGAGTCCGGCGGATCTTTCCGCGATTGCGATCAAGATTTATGATGAAGAATATTCTGACAGTCGTCCGCCAGCCGGAACACACCCCGAAGACACTGATCTAAATAAAGAGACCCGCGACCTGGCGCTGATCGCAAATCGCGTCCGCGAAAGCGGAAGAGGACGGCACAGCTCCTGCCTCACGGCGGAAACTGCCGCTTTGGATACCCGCAGCATTGATTTGTGCTATTGATCGCCGGCGCTCTTGTCTGGCTGGTCGGCAGCCGCGAAAGCAGAATGGGCGGCTTGTTCGGCCCCAAAACTGACGGCAACACCGACGATTGATCCGGTACAGGCGACGTTGGCAATAATTCATCAGACTCAACGGGCGGAGGAAATTATCCGCCTTTCGGCGACCCAACAGCGACAATGATACCGACTGCGACAGTCGTCCCAACAGAAGTTCCGGCGTTCATTGATCTGGACAAGCCGGCTTCCGGAACTTCCCGGAACAGCTGCAGAAGCCGTTGGCAACCTGGCGGAGGCAGTGGACAGTACACCCACAACCACAGCCAACTCCCGCGACACCAACGCCAATCGTACTGACAAGGGCCCCGATCATCTCAGAAAAAGATGGCGCTGAGATGGTATATGTGAAAGCCGGCGAGTTCATTCTCGGCTCTGACATCACGAAGGACGGCCTGGCAAATGTTTATGAGGAAAGCCCGCAGATCCGGGTTTATCTGGATGGATTTTGGATCGACAAAACAGAGGTGACGAACCGCCAGTTCGCATTGTGTGTCGACGCCGGCGCCTGCCAGGCATCCAGGGTATATGACGCTGCGAGATTCGAATCTGGCTGAATTACCGGTCTCTTACGTTACGATAGATCAGGCACAGAAATATTGTGAATGGGCAGGCAAGCGCCTGCCGACGGAAATCGAATGGGAAAAAGCTGCCCGCGGTACGGATGGGCGAATTTACCCATGGGGCGATGAAAAGCCAGAATACGACAACCGTTATGCCAACATACCCGGTTTCAAAGACGATGTCAGCGGACAGACGGAAGGCTTATTCAAAGTCGGCAGTCTGCCAGACGAACCAGTCCGTACGGCGCACTTGATATGGGCGGAAACGTTTGGGAATGGACTTCATCTGTATTTTGAACAGATTACTATCAAACTCTGCAAGACAGCTTGGCCGAGGGATCCGAGGTCGTGCAAAGTCCGATCGAACCGGAAACAGGTACGGCTCATGTCATTCGCGGCGGTTCATGCGCTGATACTGAGATCGGCAACTATCTGGCTTATCTGCGGACAGCGAACAGAAGTTACGTAAACATGCTCAGCAGCTATTTTATCAGGTTCCGCTGTATCTTACCCGATACCGAACAATGACGCGGACTTTCATACCTCCTTATTGATTGCATGGAAACACATCCGGCAAACAAATTTTACCCGCGAAAGCGGGTAAAATTTGTTTTTAAAGAAAGAACGCAGCCAAGACTGAAAAAAGCACTGAAAGACCTTTTATGAATCGATGTCAACTATTAATTAAAGAAATGTTCTGATTGTTTTATTAATGATGATGCTTTCAGCCTGTACCCGCCCGCCAGAAAGTGGTTTCCGGAAGGGTTGAACCTGAAAGACTTGTTCGTGGTCAAGACAGTCACCATGCCTGCGCTGGCAACAGCGCTGCCTACCCGAACACCACCTCATACAGCAACCCCGCCCATTCCGGCAACCGCCATGCCACAGCCAACAGCAACTGCCACACCGGTGCGATCGTTTCCCCAACGCCGGTCTTTATCGATATCTCGCAAATGAGATACTCCGCAACCGACAAGTTAGTGCTGCTGGATGAGCATCGCTATCCCGGACGGACAGACGTTGAAACCCGGAGAAATGTTCGTAAAAAGCTGGCGGCTGCGAAATGATGGGGAAGCTGCCTGGAATAACCAATATCAATTGTTAGTCGCGTATACCTCACCTTTCAATTCGCCTCAATTAACGCATGCGATTTTTATTCAGCCGACTGATCTGGTCGATTTTTCAATCAGCACCTGGAGCCCGCGCCAATACAATGTGGTACTGGTGATACCGTAGATCTGGTGATCCCGCTGCGGAAGCGCCGATGGCGCGTGAATATATCGCCGAATTTCATCTTGTCAACGCAGAAAACGAACTCTCGCTACCCCAAAGTTCTGGGTCTCTCATTCACGGAAGTCGTCTTACTGCCCGAACAGGCTGCGGCAACCGAAGAAGCGCAATTATTGAAACGATTCAACCGGAGGGGGCACCCCCATCAGTATCAATACCCCGACACCGCAGCCAATCGACTGGACAGGGACGCTGGCTGATTCATGACCATTCATGGATAATGGGTTAATCCCAGTTCAAGCATGGCTGACACAGGATGGCAATGAGCTCAGCGGATATTTTTATGACACAGATGACGAGCCGGTAATTATCGAAGGAACATTGGAAAATTATGGACAGCGGTTTAAAGGCAAGTTGCCCAACAAACGGCAAAACAAAGCAACGCCGGTCGAATGGCGTATCCTGGCAAACCAAAACCAGTTCTATTCTGTAACGGATGACGGCAGCACAAAATATGGGAGCGTCTGCGGGGGTAGAAACGGAATGGTATTCCCCGAACATTGCTCACTGCCAAGAGGAGATTAAGTGACGACAATTCAGGAATTAACCGAAAAGATGGATGCGTTGGTGCGTGCAAAAGGCTGGTGGGAAGCCGCTTACAAGCAAAGTGCAGGCTCCGCGTAACACAGCCTGCAACCTGGCGGCAATAGAAGCGGCTGAAGTTCTGGAACATTTTCGAGTGGGGGCGATTCCGTTACGGATCGGGAAGCGTTAGGATTAGAACTGGCGGATGTTTTCCTTTATCTGCTGCAATTGGCACACGTCAATTAAATTGACCTTGAGGAAGCCACCCTGAAAAAAATTGAGTTGAATTATCAGCGGAGCTGGGATTGAAATGCTGACACTTCCTGGATTAATTGACATCGGCACGCCGCGCTGCTGCGGGAAGAGCCTGGCAAAGTGTATCCCGGCGCAGGAGTTGGCAGGCGGATTTACAATACTGATCTTAGGCGGAAAAGATTCTGAACCACCTGAAGTACTCAAAGCTTCTCTGGAGCATGCCAGCGAAAATGCGGTTTGTGACTTCGCCGGAGTTGGCTTCAGCAACCGGTGAAAACGTGCGCATTGCCAATGAAGTTTTCCGCGTATGCAGCAGGATTCCTGTTGAATTTCACGCAAACGACCAGCGATCCGATGCTGCTGACCGCTGCGGCGTTCCGTTCCTGGCGCTCCCCGCTGCCGATTTGTGTCCGTGGGACAGCGGAACAGATTGGGGCTGCGCTGTTCACCGCCAATATGCATCAACAAAACGTCCATCGCTCTGCTTGACATAACGCGCGCGAATCGGCAGGCCATCCTGGCAAGCAGAGCGGCATTTCAGTGAGTTGTGACGTTGCGTTGCACACATTGTTTCTCAGCCAAAAACACTTGAATAAAATCCCCGCTGAAGTGCGCGCAATGCTTCCCGAATTCGGTACAGAATCCGATCGCGCAGCAATTTGGCGTGAAATAAACTGGATCGACTGTTTCACAAGCGCTCCTTTCGAAAGCAGGTACCCGGCGCTGGAAACAGCGCTGCCGCTGTTGCTGTATCTGGTGCAAGGTGGTTTTCTAACCATTGACGACGTGATTCAGCGCTGCCATACCAACCCCAAACGGATCTTTCAGCTTGCTGACCAGCCACAGACCGAAATTGAGGTGGATGAAACCGCTATTCGGCAAACAGATCCTGCAGTTTTTCAGTCAGCGCTAAAACAATCTCCTTACCAGGGTATGCAGCTTCCCGGTGTCGTCCGCCGGGTAACACTGCGCGGCGAAACGGTATTTGAAAATGGTGTCATCCGGGCATATCCCGGCAGCGGCAAAGCCATTCAATTGATCAGCAAAGGCACTGACCAATGATTTATTTCCCAAACCTGAACACGCGCGCCCAACACAATCTTGCCATGGAAGAATATTTGCTGACCGGGAAGGGATTGACAGAGGAAATCCTGTTTTTTTTCATCGATGAGCCTTCAATTATCGTCGGCAGAAATCAAAATCCGCTGGAAGAAATTAACCGGGATTTTGTGCGGGAACATGGCATAGCAGTCGTACGGCGTTTATCTGGAGGCGGGGCAGTTTATCATGATCTGGGCAACCTGTGTTTCAGTTTTATTTTGCCAGGATTTGATAGACCAGCGCCGGACTTCCGCACCTTTACTGCCCCAATTGTCAAGGCATTGCGCTTCCTGGGAGCCAATGCGGAATTGAGCGGCAGGAATGACATTCTGGTCGAAGGTTTCAAGGTATCAGGGAATGCGTTTTACCGCAACCGGCACGGTTCAGTCTGTCACGGAACATTATTGTTCGATACTGATCTGAGCGTATTGGCAAAGGCACTGAACCCCAAACCGGAAAAGTTAGCGGCCAAAGGCGTTCAGTCTGTCCGCAGCCGGGTTGCCAATCTCAAGCCTTTCTTACCCGACATTCCGGATGTGGAAGCACTGCGGGAAGAAATCATTCGGATCATCCGCCGAGACAATTCGGAATTTCATATCCAATCTTTCAACAACGAGGACAAACACAAGATAGAACGGATTGCCGCGGAACGCTATGAACGCGACAGCTGGAACTACGGTGAATCCCCAATGTTTAACCGGCGGCAGGCTGCCCGTTTTGAGTTCGGTGAGATTGACGCCCGAATGTTGGTCTCGGACGGTGTGATCCGTGCCATCCGGCTGTTCGGAGATTATTTCAGTCAGGGAGATCCTGCGTTGATTGAGTCAGAACTGGTAGGGTGCCCGCTTGAACGTGAGGCGTTGACGGCCGCGCTGCGCTCTGTTGCGTTAGAATCAATATTCCCAGATTTTTCGTCTGAAGGTTTCGCAGCGTTTCTCTGCGGTTCTTCCGTTTGACGGTGGACTGGACAAACGCTACCGCTGCGCAGCAGCACGGCCTGTCTGTACAATAAGTCATTTATTCACCCAACTAGAAATTTTGGCGAGATGGCTCAGTCAAGAATCCCGACGTAGGCGCTCGTCTAAAATGACCAGCGGCTACGTCATAATCCATATAAATACTAACTCGCCCGTGACAAACCATACAAAAAACAGAAGGATCATTAAAAGCGACAAAGCCGGTTTGATGAACCGGCTTTGTGCCAGCAACTTAAGTATTTGTGAAGCATCACCGAATCGGCTTCAAGTCCTTATAACGTTCTCGCAGCCCCCAGGTGCGGATCGCCGCTTCTTTTTGAATCGCAAAGTTCATTTTTGAAGCCCCTTTGGTCCGCTCCTGAAAATAGATCGGAATTTCAAGAAAACGGAAGCCCAGACGGGTTGCCACATAATTCATTTCAACCTGGAACATATAGCCGTTTGCTTTAATCTGTTCCAGCGGCATGGCTGCGAGTGTTTCACGCCGCCAAAGTTTAAATCCACCAGTCACATCACGAATAGACAGTCCAAGGATTGTCCGTGCATAAATATTCCCAAAACTGGATAGCAATTTGCGGTAAAACGGCCAATTCTCGTCCAATTTTCCACCAGCAACATAACGGGAACCGATCACCACATCATAATCTTTCAGCGCATCTGCCATGATCGGCAGTTTATCAATCGGGTGCGAGAAATCGGCGTCCATTTGTCCGATCTGATCGGCGCCCTCATCTATAGCAAGCCGGAATCCCTGATTATAGGCAGTGCCAAGCCCCATCTTTCCCGGGCGATTCAGTACGCTGATGCGATTTTGGTATTGATCGGAGAGTGATTCCGCCAATTTACCTGTGCCATCAGGGCTATTATCATCCACGATCAAGAGATGAAGGTTTTCCAGCGGCTGAGCGAAGATTTTTTCAACCAATAAAGGCAGGTTTTCAGCCTCGTTATAAGTTGGAATGACGATGGTGGTTTTCATTTAGGTCTATCCCTCTGCGTTATCCGGTCCAGTCGAACATTTTTTGACCGATTATAATTATTTCATGATGATTATAACTTAGAATGAGTTTAGAGCCGATCGGTTGTCCCGGTCATTGAGACGCATCAGCAATAAAATGGCTTACGTTGAGATAAGAAAACATCGGTACAACCGAATTACTGCATAAAAAATCAACGGAAAATGCGGTTGTCCGTACTGAGGAGAAATAAGAATGAGTTTTTTTAATAAAAAAAGGATATCGGCAGTCATGATGCTTCTTTTGATGTTGGGAGCCGGGTCCGGCGGAACAGCAGCTGCTGAGAGCGTTGAAGCACAGGCACAGGGCCCGGATAACACTATTCAAGCCATCTGCCAGCCTAGCAGCGGCATGAGCCATGATGCTTGCGCGCCGATCCTTGTCGCACTGCCACTTTCCGAAAGCGATCCGGAAAATCAGGGGCCGCTGATCCCATTCAATCCGCAAAAAATTGACCCGGAATTGTCAAACGTGCCGTTCAGCTATGCCAAATTGAATCTCGCAGAATCCGAATCGGCCCCTCTTTATGGTTCTGCCGCGGACGCGATTGCCGGGGTTAATGCGATCAATGCAATCCCGGCTGGTGGCATCCGCTATGTATCCTACACCAACCGGGTAGATTCCGGCAGCGGACATTATGTTCAAATGCGCAACGGGGCGTGGCTGCGTGCGTCGCCGGCGGCAATTCCCGCCGCCACGCTGGGAAGGACTTTTTCCGAAACGCCATCGAATTACTTCGGTTGGGTTTTTGAAAGCTGCAATCCTTATCTGGCGCCGAATTACAACAGCGGCGTTGATAAAAACGTCTGGTTTGATCGTGAACAGGTACTTGAAGTATTTGAAATCATTCGGGATGATAAGTCTGTCTGGTTCAAAGTCGGCGAAAACCAATGGCTCGATCGCATTCATTTCCGCGCCGCAATTTTTAAGACCACCCCGCCGGAAGGTGTTCCGACGGACCGTTGGATCGAGATGGACCTTTACGAACAGGTAATGATGGTTTACGAAAAAAACAAGCTGGTTTATGCGGTATTGGTAGCGACCGGGATGGAACCGTTTTATACCCAGCCTGGCATCTTCCAGATCTATGAAAAAAAGGAATCGGATAACATGACCGGCTCCTTTGAAGCCGATAAATCTGATTTTTATTCGTTGGACGATGTACCCTTTGTTCTGTATCACGACCAGGCGCGAGCGTTTCACGGCGCATACTGGCGGGCATGGTACGGCTATGAACAGTCGCATGGCTGCATCAACATGTCAATCGGTGACGCCCACTGGTTGTATGACTGGGCGAACATTGGTGACTATGTATACATTCATGATCCATCCGGGATAACGCCCACCGATCCGTCATATTATGGAGCAGGAGGCGCATAATATGACAACGCCAGCGCAACCGGAATTTCGAGTAATACGAGACCCTATGGGCGAAATGAAAATTCCCATGGGTACATTGTACGGCCCGCAGACACAGCGGGCGATCGAAAATTTCCAGATTTCAGGATTGAAACCGAGCCCATATTACGTGCGGGCGACAGTGCTGATCAAGAAAGCTGCCGCGCTGGTAAACCATGACCTCGGACTGATTCCAGGAGAATACAGCCGAATGATCGTTCAGGTTGCGGACGAAATTCTCGGAGGAAAATGGATGGATCAATTCGTGGTTGACCCATTTCAGGCAGGCGGCGGGACCAGTCATAATATGAACGTAAATGAAGTGATTGCCAACCGCGCGAATCAGCTGTTGGGAAAGAGACTGATCCACCCCAACGACCATGTCAACATGGCGCAATCAACCAACGATGTAATACCAACCAGTATTCGAATCGCATGTCTGCTGCGGCTCGAAGAATTGGTCGGATCCTTGAGCAAGCTGGTTGCCGCGCTGTTCGCAAAAGGAAGCGAATTTGCAGACGTGATCAAATCCGGCCGAACCCACCTGCAGGATGCAGTACCGATGACGCTGGGTCAGGAATTCAACGCGTATGCGGAGGCCGTCCGGCACGACGTAGAGCGGATCAAACGGGCTGGAGATACCTTGCGTCAACTGGGTATCGGCGGCACCGCTGTCGGCAGTGGCTTAAACGCTCACCCCGAATTCCACGCGCGAATGGTCGTTCAGCTGACCGAACTGACCGGAATTCAGTTTTTTGAATCAGATAATTTGTTCGAACGAATGCAGTCCATGGCTGACATGGTCGATTTTTCAGCCTCCATTAAAACCTGTGCACTGACGCTGATCCGGATTGCCAACGATTTGAGATTACTTTCTTCCGGGCCACGAACCGGTCTCAATGAAATCCGCTTGCCAGCTATCATGCCAGGATCAAGCATCATGCCTGGTAAGATCAATCCTGTGATTGCAGAGATGTTGAATCTGGCGATGTTTCATCTGGTTGGTTGCGATCTGGTGGTTGGAATGGCTGCACAAGCCGGACAGCTTGAGATCAATGCGATGTCCCCGGCAATCGCACACAACCTGACTGAAATGATTCAGATCATGATCAACAGCGTAAATGTTTTTCGTGAACGCTGCGTTATCGGAATTACAGCTAACGAAGAAAAAGCAGCGGAATGGCTTGAAAACAATCCCATCATCATCACAGCGCTCAATCCGCTGATCGGATATGCGGAAGCTTCAGATTTAATGCGTGAGTCGCAAGAATCCGGTTTGTCAATTCGTCAGGTCGCGCTTAATCGCGTTGCTGGCGGATTACTGATCCACAAAGACACTGGAAGAAGGATTGAGCTCCCCGAGCTCGAAGCAGCTTTTTTGAATCTGGAGAGGCAAACCAGAGGCGGCATTCTTTAACACATCTTCAATCTGAATCATTCGCGGCGAAATCCGAATCGATCGAATCGATTGATTCACCGCTTTCAAGCCTGTCGACGACCTCATCAAACTCAGGCGCCATTGTTTCGCCGCTCTGTTGCTGAACCTGGCGCATCATCCTTCCCAATGTCTGGGGATCATCCTGCGGAGAGGCCGCAGCATAACTTTCACCTTCGACAACCAGCCGTTTGCTATCGCTGCTGATTACTCGCGGCGCTTTAAATCGGCGTTGAACGTTTTCAGAACCACAGCTCGGGCAATGAACCGGTTGGGAGCCAAAATCCGCATAAGTGATTCGGATCTCGAATTTCTTCTGGCATTGTTGGCAGGTATAATCGTAAAGTGGCATCGCGCCTGTTCCTGTTAGTGAATTCCGTCCAGTTGGTCCAACCCAGGGGCGTTCCGTAACCAGTCCGGATTGGGCTAAATGGATGACGGTCGAATCCATTATAATCAACAATTATCCGGGAATCTGACCAGGAAGGGTGTTTCAATCCTTACCAGAAACCCGCAAACATGACGAAGAGGCTGAACGAATTTAGATGAAAGAAGGATTGTTGTCTACAGATAACCATAGTGAACAAATGCCGACATTGACACCGCCAAAATTCAAATTCTCAAAGTCCAAACCCCGGGTATTCATTGTTTCCGGCATCTCAGGAGCCGGGAAAGACACCGTAATTGAAAGGCTGCGAGAGCGAAACGATGTCCAATTTCATTTTGTGATTACCTGTAACACGCGAGAAAAAAGGATCGATGAGATTGACGGTGTCCATTACCACTTTGTTTCCCGCGAAAAATTTAAGGACATGATTTCAAAAAATGAACTGGTCGAATATGCGGCCGTTTATAGCGACTACAAAGGAGTCCCGAAATTTGAGTTTGACAAGGCGTTCGAGAAAGGGCAGGATCTGATCCTGCGGTTAGACCATCAGGGAGCCCGCAAAGTAAAACAAGTCTATCCGGATGCTATTTCAATCTTCATTGCCCCGCCAGATTCGCAAACATGGCTGGCCAGGCTGATCAACCGCGGCAGCGATTCAGAAGACGAGCTGCGAGTGCGGGTGCAGACCGCTGAAGAAGAATTGAAGGGAATTTCCGAATTCGATTACCTGATTATCAATGATCATTTAGACCGCGCAGTTGACGATCTGATCGCAATTGTCCGGGCGGAGCACTTGCGCACCGCCCTTATCCAGATTTCGGAGGAATAACTTTTGGAACATCAAGATTCCGCAGACTTTGCCGAACATCCGGCCACCCCTGTTACAGAAACTCAATTGTCAGCAGATGAAGCCTCTGGCAGAATCCGTGTCCGGCTGCCATCGACAAAACCATTGGTCGTATATGGAATTCTGGCAATCACCATAGTGATTTTTCTGCTGCAGATGATCACAAAATACACTTCAGGCATGGATGTTCCGCTGATATTAGGCGCGAAATTCGGACCGGATATCTTGCGGGGACAATATTGGCGGTTGATTACACCGATATTATTACATGGATCCATCCTGCATCTGTTATTCAATATGTATGCGCTCTGGATCTTGGGAAGGGAGCTTGAACCGGCGTGGGGATATCTTGATTTCCTGCTTTTTTACCTGGTGACCGGTTTTGGAGGGAACGTTTTTTCTTATTTTTTCACCCCTAATACGATCTCTGTCGGCGCTTCCACGTCGCTATTTGGCATGATCGTTGCGCAGGGATTCCTGATTTTTAAAAACAGAAAATTTTTCAAAAATTATCGTAAAGCGATTTCCAGTACGATTTACATCGTAGTCATCAACCTGATCATCGGAATGCAATCCGGCATTGATAATTGGGGACACCTCGGCGGGTTAGTTGCCGGCGTCATCCTCTGTCTGATCAGCTGCCCAACATTCGACATCCGCTGGAGTGAACAGCACGATAGTCTGGAACTTAAGGATACGATTTCCCGTCCGCGGCGGATAGCTGGTTTTGTGATCACCTTCCTGCTGTTCGCGCTGCTTGCCTGGCAGCGAATAACCAAAGCGTAATGAGATCGAGAAATGAACGGATTCGAAGCGATTCTACTCGGAATTGTGCAAGGGCTGACAGAGTTCCTGCCTGTGTCCAGCTCAGCTCATCTTGCATTGGTACCATACTGGTTTGGCTGGGATTTATCCGAAGAACAAGTGTTTCTTTTTGGTGTTCTGATCCAGATGGGGACGCTGGCCGCGGTAATCATCTATTTTTGGCATGACATCCTCACAATCGTCAGTGCGCTATTCAAAGCGCTCCGAAGGCATAATTTTTCAGAAGATCCGAACGCACAACTGGGACTTTGGCTGATCCTGGCAACAATTCCGGCGGGTCTTGCCGGCATACTATTGAAAGACACTGTTGAAGCGGCGTTTAACCAGCCGCGGGCGATCGCCATCTTCCTGTTAGTGACAGCATTGATTTTGTTTCTGGCAGAACGCTGGCAGCAGCGTTATCAACAGAAACGCAACAACTTGGAAAAAATGAACTGGCTGGATGCTCTTTGGATCGGCATGGCGCAAATTTTGGCGCTCTTCCCTGGAATTTCGCGTTCAGGGGCGACAATTTCTGCCGGGCTGACGCGTGGATTTAAAAGGCAGGATGCCGGCCGTTTTTCTTTTTTAATGTCCATTCCAATCATGGCGGCAGCAGGATTATTCAGCCTGCTCGATGTACGCGATATCACCGCGTTTCGCACAGAGCTGATCCCATTGTTGATCTCCGCGACCGCAGCTGCTATTGTCGGTTACTTTTCAATCCGCTGGCTGCTTCAGTACGTCCAGAAAAATTCCTTTAGAATTTTTTCTGTCTATTGTGCAGCCGCGGGCGTTTTCAATCTTATTCTTACCTTGATTAGATAAAATAAAATAATCAGCCCTCTGTCTGCATTAATGCCGGAGACAGCAGCAAAAAACATAAACATGAAGACCCAGGACATCATCAAAACATCGGCGCCATCGCGAAAAAAATATCCATCCCACATCGGGAGGACGATTGGGGCGTATCCGGCTGGCCGCATTCACAGCACAGATCGTCTGTGCCGCAGGAATGTTCTTTGTCGCCGTCGCCTATGCGCTGCTCACGCAACGTCTGCCACCCATAAGCGATTTTGATCGCTACTTTCTGAATCAACAGAAGCCGACCATCATCCTGGATCGCAGTGGAACACACGAACTCATGAAATTATCGTCCCCGGTTATCCAGGCGCAGCGATTGGGAATCGGCGAAGCGGGTGTTCCAGGATTTTCACAAAACCTGATCAATTCAGTCGTTGCCTCACGCCAGCCAAATTTTTGGGACGACGACGCTTTCAAACCTTTCGCACTATTGCAAAAGATAGTTGGCGCAAAGCCGCCTACAATTGCTGAAGAACTTGTCAATCAGGTCTATCAGCGGCAGTTGGGCAAGGGTGCTCAACAACGGCTCCTGTCCGCAATTCTGGCAGCACAGGTAACAAGCGCTTACGGCAAGCGTCAGATTCTGACCTGGTATTTGAACAACGCTTATTTTGGTCAGTTGGCTTTCGGTGCGGATGCCGCCAGCCGAACCTATCTGGACAAATCTGCCACCAGCCTGTCTTTAGCAGAATCGGTATTACTGAGCGCAATATTGAACGCGCCGGCACTGAATCCGATTGATTCAGAAGGAGCCATGCGGGATTCCTATCTGGCCGAAGTCGCCAAACTTGAAACGGTCGGTTATCTGACATCGGAAAACGCAGATGAACTTCGGCGCACCAATTTTACGATCTTTGAACCGCCACAGCTGGAAGCCGAAATCCGAATAAATCCCGGATTACAGCGTGCGCTCGCTCGTTCCTTCGCAGAATTGAAACAGGAAGAAATCGAACGCGGCGGCTTTCAAATTCAGTCGACCATCCATTATGATCTGCAAAAAAGATTGGAGTGTCTGGCTGGACTGGATAACATAAAAAAAGAGGACGGCAGGAATGATTTCGGTGATTGTTCGTTCGCCAAAACGGAATTAACCGCCGGATCTGACAGCGGCGCGGTTCAAGAGTGGTTGGCAGCCAACCTTTTGAGCGCTATTGTCGTTGATGTCAAGACAGGAGACCTGCTGGCTTCAATCGACTTGAATACAGGTGCCAATGACAGCCGTATTGCTGGAAAAAATTTTTCACCGCATCAGCCCGGAAGCACGCTCACGCCGTTTATTGCACTGACTGCTTTCAGCGAGCGGATGTCGCCTTCCACGCTGGTTTGGGATCTCCCTGAGGGAAATTATCTGTTGCCGGAAGGATATCAGAACCCGGACGGAACATTTGCCGGTCCGATATCGCTACGCAAAGCAATTACAGAAGACCGGCTCGGTCCTGTCACGGAGATATTGCACAAGGTTGGCCTCAACACAGCCCAGGATACCTTAACCCAATTAGGAATCAGCATTTCGGATCAGCGCCCGTTAGAAGAACTCATCTTTCGCGGCGGGGCAGTTTCAGCAGATTCATTGGCAATGGCCTATCTTCCATTTGCCGGTGAGGGAAAAATTGTCGGTGGCGGCAATGCTGTGCTGCCCGATTTCATCGCTGCCCGTTCGCTGATCACCCCATTCGGTGAAACCATTCAGCTTGCAGAAGAAAAAACGATATCGTTGTTAGATTCAAACCTGGCTTACCTGGTCATGCACATTCTTGCTGAGGGAGATCAGTCTTACCGTTATCTCAACCGTCCTGCCGGTGTAAAAATTGGCAGAATTTCCAGTGAAGGCGCCGCCTGGGTTGTCGGGTTTACGCCTGAAGTGCTGGCCGCAGTCTATGTCGGCGGAAACGAGAGCAAACACGCTGCACGCTCTGACGCTGAGGGCGCCGCGCTTGCCCTCTGGTCGGCATTGATCAATACTGCTTCGAGCGGGTTGCCGATTCGTGGCTGGGCGCCGCCAGAAAATATTACCCGGCTGATAGTTTGTTCGCCTTCCGGTAAACTGCCAACTCAAAACTGCGCTGATAGAGTGAACGAGGTGTTTTTGGCAGGAAATGAACCGTATCAGACGGATGAAATGTACGTCAATATACCCATAAATCAGGAAAGCAATCGGCTGGCAACCAGTTATACGCCATTTTCACAGATCGTTGATCGTGTCTATTTGAAGCTGCCAACCGCAGCGCAAATTTGGGCAGCAGATAATCAGGTTGCACAAGCTCCAAATGATTACGATCCGATTCCATCCGTAATGAATACCGACGCAATTCGGATCTATCAACCAGAGAACTTCGCTTATTTTGATCGAATTTCCTTACAATCTTCGGATGTAGAAGTTAAGGCAGAGCTAAAACTGGATACCGAAATAATTCATGTGCAGGTGGCGCTTGGGCAGGGATTCTACCCATCAGATTGGCGGGAAATCAGCTCGGCAGCAGGGCTGGAAAACGGACAATGGACGCTGGCGATCTTGGATATCAGTGGAATGGACCCGGGGTTATACGATATTCGGGTTACCGCTGTTACCCGCGACCAACGGTTTTTCCGTTCCGATCACTATATTTCCATCAATTAACCTCCATCCTTCCTTCACGACAGTTCAAAACAGAGCCTGCAAGGGCGAAACTTCGCCTTGTAGTGGTTATTCGCCAATATTTTCAGTGGAATTGAACAATAAACAGGGAAGTCCTCAGCATGATCCGTGATAATATTGGATACAATACTTGATGAGTCATATTGTTGAATAAAATTTGAGAACACCATGACCTCTGTTCACAAAAAAACGTTCCGATAAAAATCATGCGGATCTGTTAAACTGACCAACTCTTTTCGAAAGGAATTCGCTTATGATGAAAAAAGTAGTGTTAGCTAGCCTGTTGTTGATGGTATTTGTCGGTAGCATTGCGGCTGTTCAAGGTCAAACCGACGAAGAGATCGCAATGAACCTGCTGCGGACGTCTGAAAAAATTTTTCCGCGCATTCTAATCGATGAAAAATTTTCAGAAAAAGATCCTCCTGAGTTCTACTTTGAACCAGATCATTATGCAATGATTTACCAATACCAAAATGAATCGCTTTTTCACACGCTTTACAATGAAACACCAGAGCATGGCTATGTGGGAATGTCAGCATTCTGGGCAGGTAACGATTATGGAACGCTCTCGGATTTTCATTTTCGGGCTGAAACATCTCTGGTCTCAGAATTCCCTGAAGACACCGGCGGTTGTTATGTTCAATATACCAATCTTTCCGTTGTCGGGCCCAATAATCGTAAATCCATCCAAGTATCACCCGGTCATGCCATTAAAATGGACAATCATAACTCCATCCTCCTGAAAGATCTGCAACAGGAACAGGTCCTTGGGAAAAAAGTGATCGTCGATATTATCCGACTGGAAGGTATAGCGTACATTTTCATTGATGGCGTTTTCCAGGTGCTTTACCAGGATGGTATACAGGAAACCCTTTCATGGATGGTCGGAACAGAAACATCAGAGAATGGCGAACAGGCTGCCTGCGTCATTGACAACATCTTGGTACGGCGAAAGTGAGGATAAAAATGGTAAAAAATATACGTTTCTTCATTCGGTGTTGGATTATTTCACTCACCTTTTCCTTATGCTGGTCGCTGGTAGCTGTTTCTGCACAAATGCTGAAAACAGACACAGAACCGGGCTTCAGTGAGCAATTCAATCAGGACATCTGGGAAAACGGATGGGAGCAACGCGTCCTGCTCGGCAACCCTTCCGCGGACTATGTTACGCAGACAGACAAACGGTTGACTGTCAAGATCCCAGGCAGCGATGGCTCTGTCATTTTAACGAACAACAATACAGACACTGCTGACAGCTATATTGAAGCTGAGTTCGAGAATATTCTCTCGATGGAAGCCTCTTATGGCGTTATCTGCCGATATTCAGAAGATGGCTGGTATGAATTTCGAATTTATGTTTCCGGGCCGCGCGCCGGTGCCTATACGTTCTTCAAGTATGACGCAGCTCTGAAAGCTGCTTATAAAAACCCTTATGTACAGGTTCACGCCGGCTATACGCAATACAATACGATGGATATCAAGCTCGGATTGAACGTAAAAAACAAACTTGGGTTAAGCTGTGAAGAAAACAAATTCCGGCTATTTATTAACGACAAGGAACAAAAGCACTATAAAAACGGCGAAATGACGGACAGAAGTTTTGATAGCGGAAGGGATGGCGTCATTTTCCAGACATATGGGAACAACATCTCAAAACTTGATCTGCTTTCATTTGATGTTTATAGCGAGGAGATTCAAGCGGACGAAAATGTTGCAGCACTTGCACCAACTGTCGCCGTGGCACTGAATCAAAAATCCCAGCTGAATTGCCAAAGGAATCCCCTAAAACCGACAGCGATACAAAGGTAGTTGTTGCCAGACCGCTCGGAGCACCTCCGATTGAAGAAACAGCCCCGACAGATGTAGAGTTGGCACCGATTGAATTGGAGGAAACACCACAGGAAATCCTTTCCCCAGAGACGGAATGGACACAAACGCCTGTGATAGAAGAAATCTTCAAAGAAGAACCCATTGAAACAGTGGAAACCGAACCAACCGCTGAACCCAATGATCTGGTACTGCCCGAGGAGCAGGCAAGCAGCAATAGTAGCAGTGAAGCGAATCAAAATTCGCCCTTGCTGCGTTTGATCGTTGGCTCTTTTGTACCGCTTCAACTGACAGATTCGCTCTTTCCTCCCATGGTTCAGGAGAGCTCCGGAAAAGACCCGGCAATTTTGTCTGAACCAATACAAGAGCCGACCGAAATACCGCCGACAGAAACGCCGCTTCCACCAACCGCGACACCTATACCGACAGAAATTCCGCCTCTGTTTTTCCCCAGCGTTCAGATCGGGCAGAAGATTTCTTGTGATGACAAATTCCAATTCTCAGTCTTCTGGCAGCCAGTTATGACCCGTTCGCTCAGTGGTGAGAATGCCCAAGGAAGATTCCTTTATTTTCGCGCTCAAATTGAAAACAAATCGGGGCAGGATTTGACTGAGCTCCCAGCAAGATCCTTCAACTCTTTTGCACAATCGATGGTATTCAGAAGGAATTTCCGCTCCATGCAGCCGTCAGCGCTATGACCAGTCACCGCTGGAGCGTAGACATGCTGAATAGCGCGATGGAACACGGGAAAACCTTGGATACATTCCTGGTCTTTGAAGTGCCTGAAAACGGTGAGGATTGACAGTGGAATTCCAGCCAATTGCAACACTTGCAGACGGGACCGTTTTGCCGGATCCAGCTGAAATTGCCAAAAATTGACCGCCAGGATTTATAGCGGATAATATCTTTTCACTGAATGATGCAAAAAACTGGAATTAAAAAGTTCAATTCCAGTTTTTTTGTTTTGAACGAAAATGTTATGATATAATACTCCTCGCTCAAAGCAAGCGGGAGTCGCCAAGTGGTAAGGCATTAGCCTTCCAAGCTAACATTCGCCGGTTCGAATCCGGTCTCCCGCTCTTTTTTAATTAAAAAACCATTTCCGTAATATTTTCAGGACAAAAGACAATAAGTGTATCTGCCTTTCTACAGATAGCATTTATCCGTAAATGTGACTATTATTAGAAAAAAAGTCTATTTCTCTTTTTCATTCTGAGCGATTTATAAGTTAATCGAGTGACAGAACGGTTTTTTTGATATCGTTTTTTGGGATAAAACTGGTTACTTTCATAATAGGGAAAAAATGGCACAAAAAAATCTGTCGCCAAGAAAAATGGGAGTCTGCGTAAATTGCGGGCATCGAAACAAGATTACAAACCCCAAATGTACAACCTGCGGGCTGCCATTAAGACTTAAGAATCTTGGTGAACAAAGCAATTACAAACAAAAATCCAAATCACGAAGAAAACGTTCCGGATTATCAAACATATCTATCGCGAAGGGTTTTCTATGGATATTTTTGTTTCCGATCATGTTTTCTTTATATGCTTTCCGCAAAAAATCCAAGTATTTGTATGTAATAAGTGGTTTAATCTGGATTTTCGTCATTTTTTCTCGAAATAATGTCGACACAAAACAAACCGCACAAAACCAAGCCCAAACATTCAAAACCTTAAAAATCACGAAAAGTGAACAAGCATTCCATAATACACCAACTCGAACCTTCAAACCAACTATTGCGTCATTAGCCACTTCTACACCAACAATCCCAAAAACAAATACCCCCGATACCAGGGAAACGCCCAAAGCAATTGATCAAATTAATACCGAACCTGATAATCTAACGCAAACATCCTCACCCCCATAATTATAGACAGTGCAATCGCATCTTCTTCCAATACCATTATCGCTCCAGAGCTGATTATGACAACATCGGAAAATCGATTTTTTCCTACCAATACAAGAGGCGCATCAAGAACACTTACACCGTACAACGTTCGTTCCACTCCCTCATACAACACGATAAAGGATCTTCCTCCCAGTTCATCCGGGTATTCTGAGCTGCAACTAAAAAACTCCGGAAGAAAGGGAACCAAGAAAGAGGACGGCACAATTCATTACGAAGGATTTTATATCGCTCCAAACGGAAATTATTATCCGGTTAATTTAAACGCAGTCAAAGGTAGCAGCCCCAATACAGATTACGACTCCGGATCACAAGGAATTGCAGAAAACATCGACCCAGGGAGCGACTGTAATCCAAATTATTCAGTTTGCCTACCGAACGTCGGCGACCTCAATTGCGGTGACATTCCTTACAAACGATTTCAAGTAATCGGCGTTGATGTCTACGGGTTAGACCGTGACGGCGACGGCATCGCCTGTGAAAGATGACATTCGCCGGTTCGAATCCGGTCTCCCGCTCTTTTTATTTACAAACAATCCAAATTCGCTGCTTTTTCTATAAAAGTAATAAATTGGCCAAATCTCTATAAACCTTTGAATTTTAGCTGTTCACTACTATAAAAAAAGTATCATTTCACAAAAAATCATTTTCGTCAATATGATCAATTGAAATTTATTTAAAGGCATCTGTTTTTCCTTTCTCTAACAGTCATAAGCGCATAGTCCTCCTGTTTTCACAAAAACGGATGACCTGATCCCAAATACCAAAACCATTGAAAAAAACTGGAAAACCAACCTGCTCAAAGTAAAGCAGAAAATAAAATGGAACGGCACCATATGTCCCCGCATCTGGAGAAGAAAGCCGAGTTTGGGAAGACAAAAGAGCCGGTCAGACTCCAACCAGGAATTCGCCTTGTTTGTTCTGGACTCTGTCGAAGGTGATCTTTATTCTTAAAATATATTTTTTTTGCGCGCTTCAAAAAATAGCCTCGCTCTCACTCCCTGCCGGCTTTGAAGTTATAAATCGGTCGGATATGCTTTTCGATCGTGACACTGTCTGCAACATCGCCAATGATCTGCGCCATTGGTTTGTAGGCTTGCGGCGCTTCATCCAGCGTATCACGGCTGATCGAAGTTGAGCAAATTCCCTCCATTGCATCCTCAAAAGAGCGCATGGTCAGCAGCCTGCGGGCCTCATTCCGCCCATAAAGGCGCCCGGCGCCATGCGGTGCTGAGTAGTTCCAATCTGGATTCCCCTTGCCGACACAGATCAAAGCGCCATCACGCATATTCAGTGGCAGGATCAACCGTTCGCCCCGATAAGCTGAAACCGCACCTTTACGAATGATCCCGTCACGCATATTCAAATAATTATGGATGGTCTCAATACCCACAGGCGGCTCACCATCCAGCAGCAATCGGGCGATTACGTTCCGATTCAAGGATGCGTATTTCTGACAAAGTTGCATGTCATCAATATATTTTCTCTTCCATTCACCTTCCAGATAAGCCAATGAATCCGCCACATCAACGCCTTTTTCCCGGCAAGTCCGCACCGCGATTCTCTGATAGTGATCAGCGACGCGTTTGCCCAGATTTCGACTGCCGCTGTGGATCATCAGATACATGACATCCAATTCATCCTTACCAACTTCAATGAAATGATTCCCTCCGCCCAGCGTCCCAATCTGCGCTTCAAAGTCTTTACCATTGATTTGATCCAGACACCAAAGTTTTTGCAGCGGGAATCTCTCAACCGGTTTTTTATGGGAAGCAAATCCGGCAGGAATCCGGCGGCAAACCTTATGGTCAAATTCTCTCAGGTCGAGCTCAATTTTTCCCAGACAAATTGCCAGTATTCCGCAGCCAATATCTACGCCCACCAGGTTGGGGACAACTTTATCGCCCAGGTTGGCAGTGAACCCAATCGTACAGCCGGCACCATAATGATAATCAGGCATAATCCGCACCTGCACGCCGCTGACAAACGGCTGAGAACACAAAGTTCGGATCTGCTCAATCGCTTTTTCGTCTCGAACGGTTGAGAAAACTTTCGCCGAGGCGAAACTTCCGTTGACTTCAAACATTTCTAAAAACTTTCCTTTCGAAATCGGTCATAACAAAGACAATTCTCAGACTATATCAACACTATGATGCGACTCTTTCCGCATTATCTGTCAGAGATAAGCCACAGCAATCAGTTCACATTTATATGTATGACTGATCTGATTCATAATGAAAACAATTATCTGCCAGGACGCCAAATGGATGGTTCAGCCCATTTTGTCAGAAAACGAAAGCAACCTTTGCAGCCGGTCACCGGAATGGTTGCTTTTGACCATATCGCTTCTTACCGACAGCATATAGCTTGGGATTGGTCACAATCCAAATCACTTACAGCGCCCGGAAAGATGCCTGGCAGGAACTGCAGATTATTCCCCTTTTTAAACAATCAATGGTTTACAGTAACCGGACGGGCGAATACGACTCTACGGTCAGCATAACTGCCGTCAAGCTGTTCGTTCTCACAGGTTATCAATACTATTGACCCGTCATATTCATCTGCCGCTTCCAACACTTGTGAAAATTCATTCGGAAGAAACAGCTCATTTTTATAAACAGCAAATTCGATCAATTCATTTTTAGGATTCCGGATAA
The DNA here is from genome assembly GCA_040766005.1 of Flexilinea sp. GTDB lineage: Bacteria > Chloroflexota > Anaerolineae > Anaerolineales > Anaerolineaceae > Flexilinea. The sequence goes on from JAXGRI010000003.1 coordinate 45,732, forward strand.
AAATTCGGTCATTATATTTCAAATTCCAGATAAAGAGAAAGGGACCGCTCTCCTCCCGGTTCAAATGGTTATGCCCGGCAAGCAAACTGGTACCTTCACCTGGCATTGCGCTGCCTCTCAATAGTCCGCTGCGGTAACCGAGCCACAAAACCGCCCATTTGTCATCCTGAAGCGGGACCTCCACAATTTCAGAAGTGACATTCAGAATCGGAATATCCAACGTGTAATTCAAAGTCCGATAAGCCAGTTCCTCAGGCTGCGGCGGCAGCGGTGTCGGGGAAAAGTCATCCGCAGAAACGATCATTGGGCTCAAGAAAAGCGCCACACAAACTGCAAACCAAAGCCATACAGCGACATTTTTCTTTTGTGTTGTCCGCAACATCCTTTCTTCTCCCTCCTAAGAACGACCATCCGATCAGCGTAACCAGCATGAAACAGTTCGATACAACATTACTGATTTTACACTGATCGAACGTTCTATGACAAATTATTCGTTTTTTGCCAATCATCTTATGACCGCTCTGCTGGATATTGATCCTCTATATTTATATTACCAACAATATAGATGGAAACGATAACGAATGATCTTTTTCAATTGAAGTTGGATACAGTCCGAATTCCAGAGAACCTGTCGCCGGGACATTTTCAAATCCACGCAAAAGGGAGTAGCGCGCTTTCCCGCATCATCAACCTGATTCCAGCCCAAATCATCAACACCGAATCACAGGAATGGATGAATTGGATAAAATCGCCTGCGGATTAGGCTGCGGCATGGCAGCACCTTTCATGACATTATCGTTTATTTCACTGCCGACCGTTCCAAAACTGGGATTATACGGATTATGGGCTCATCGATGTACGCTGCAAAAGCTGACAAACTTAATCATCGAAACAAAAGCAGCATAAAGTCCTCTTTCATTTTGTCATAAAAAAAGAGAGGACATTCATCTTAAAGAGGAACATTCTTAATGTCAGCAATATTCAGGAATAATATTACTTTCGGATAAATCTTCTCGTAAACGCCTTTTTTACTATTGGAAAAAAATTGACAAACATTTTTTAAAATGCTCTGATCTTAACATCACTGAAGCTATATTAAAGTTTCAAAATTCAGTGAAATGTTTTTAGCAGAATATCTGCTGGTTGATCCTTTCGAAGACTGAAAGGGAAAGAAGTAAGTCAAGAAGCTAAAGGAGGAATTATACAATTGAGAAAGTCTATCGTTATTCTTCTGGTGTTCGTTATGGTCTTTACAATCAGCAGCGCAGTACTTGCAGCAGATCTGCCCAAGGTCGGTGTTCTGATCTACAAATACGATGATACCTACATCTCGACCGTACGAAATGCAATTGACAAATATGCAAAAGACGTGCTCGAAATCACCATGCAAGATGGAAAAGGTGATCAGGCGACACAAAATGATCAACTGGATGTCTTCATTCAAAAGGGCGTCGATGTTCTTGTTGTCAATATGGTAGACGCCGCGGCCGCTCAGGGGGTTGTTGACAAAGCGAAAGCAGCAGACATCCCGGTTGTGTTTTTCAATCGTGAACCGAAATCTGAAGTAGTCAAATCGTACGAAAAGGCAATCTTCGTAGGCACTAACGCAGCCGACGCAGGAGTGATGCAAGGTGAGCTGATCGCGCAAATTTGGGGCGACGGCAGCAAATATGATCTCAATAAAGACGGCGTTGTACAATACCTGATGTTCCAGGGCGAACCAGACAACCCAGAAGCAATCGCTCGCACCGAGTGGTCAGTGAAAGAAGCCGAAGAGAAGGGCTTGAAGTTGGAATTGGCGAATGGCCAGATCCTGGTCTGCAACTGGGATTCAGCACTGGCACAGACTGCTATGGAAGCCGTTCTCAATTCCGGAACCAACGTTGAATTCGTAATTTGTAACAACGACGGTATGGCTCAGGGAGCAATCGCAGCGTTGATCGCCGACGGTAAAAATACAGGTGAAAAAGATGCACCGTTCATCCCGGTAGTTGGTGTGGACGCAACAGATGCAGCAGTTGACCTGATTCAAAAAGGTCAGATGAGTGCAACTGTAAAGCAGGATGGCGATGCAATGGGCAAGGCGATCGTTGAAGTCGCGAAAAACCTGGCAGCAGGAAAATCACCACTCGAAGGTACAGAATACAAACTTGATGATACTGGAGTTGCAATCCGTATTCCGTACGCACCGTATGACGGTACCACGAAGTAAACAATTGAATAAACAACTTGATTAACAAACATACACCGGAGATAAACTCCGGTGTATGTTTTCAAGAAAGAGAGTGCGAATTGATTTCTGAATTCCTGCTCGAAATGACAAATATCGACAAGTCATTTCCCGGTGTGAAAGCGCTGAATCAAGCTAATCTCAAAGTACGGCGCGGAACCGTTCACGCTTTGATGGGAGAAAATGGCGCCGGCAAATCCACATTGATGAAGTGCCTTTTCGGCATTTATCTCGAAGACGCCGGGGAAATCAAGATAGAAGGAAAAGCGATCAAGTTCCGCAACCCCAAGCAAGCGCTCGATCATGGCGTTGCCATGGTGCACCAGGAATTAAATCAGGTTTTGCAGCGCAGCATCATGGAAAACATCTGGCTGGGGCGGTTCCCGAAACGTGGTCCTCTGATTGACCACAAAAGCATGTATCTTGAAACAAAAAAGATCTTCGAAGAACTGGATATCCATGACGATCCGCGCCAGACAATCGGCAAGTTGTCAGTAGCGGAGCGGCAGATGGTTGAAATCGCCAAAGCTGTATCCTACAACGCCAAAATCCTGGTGCTGGATGAACCCACATCCTCACTAACCGAAAAGGAAGTGGATCATCTCTTTCGGATCATCAACAAACTGCGCGTACAGGGAGTCGGCATCATTTACATCTCCCACAAGATTGAAGAAATTCTGAAAATTTCCGATGAGGTCACCATCATGCGGGACGGTCAATGGATCGCTACCCGCGACGCAGCCAGCCTGACAACACAGGAAATTGTCAAGCTGATGGTCGGGCGTGATCTGACAAATCGTTATCCGCCAAAAACGAACAAACCTGGTGAAACGTTGATGGAGATCCGCAGCCTGTCCGGAAAATTCGCACCAACCTGTGTAAACATCTCGCTGGACCTCCATCGCGGAGAAATTTTAGGAATCGCCGGGCTGGTCGGTTCGCGGCGAACAGAGCTGCTGGAAACGATTTTTGGAACACGTACAAAACAGGGCGGAGAAATCCTGGTGCGGCAGCATGACGGCAGTCTGTCACCGGTGCATAATCAGTCCTCGCGCGATGCAATCTCCAACGGATTTGCCATGCTGACAGAAGAACGCCGTGCAACCGGAATTTTCGGCGGCATGAGCATCACCTTTAATGCGACCATCGCCAATATTTCCAGCTATGTGAAACATGGATTTCTATCCAATAAGACGATGGGAAGCGACACGAAATGGGTCATTGATACCATGAGTGTAAAAACCCCTTCGCAAAAAACAACAATCCGCAGTCTTTCCGGCGGGAATCAGCAAAAAGTCATTATCGGCCGCTGGCTGTTGACCAAACCGGATATCCTGCTGTTGGACGAACCCACGCGCGGCATTGATGTCGGAGCAAAATACGAAATTTATCAATTAATTATTGATTTGGCAAACGAAGGCAAGGGAGTCATTATGGTCTCCAGCGAGATGCCCGAACTGCTGGGAATCTGTGACCGGATTGCCGTTGTCTCTAAAGGTCATCTTGCCGGCATATTGGATCGAAATGAAGCGACGCAGGAAAAAATCCCTGACATTGGCAGCACAATTTATCTGATCGGAGAAATGCAATATGGAATCTGCAAAAACCCCAAACCAACCTCAAAAGATGGACTATCAGAAAATTGGCGAATTTCTTCTGAATTATGCGCTCTACATCATCCTGGGAGCCAGGCGTGTGGTAGTGATTATTCTTGAGCCGAGTTTTGCCCATCCGCGCAACTTGATTAAAATTCTTCAACAAGCATCTACCCGCGGAATACTCGCTCTGGGTGTCGCAGGATTGATTGTACTGGCAGGAACGGACCTGTCTGCCGGCCGCATCCTTGGCATCTGCGCTGCCATTTCTGCTTCATTGCTTCAATCTGTAACCTATGCTTCCAGAATGTTTCCGCAGATTCAGGATATTTCCGGTTCCTGGATTCCCTTCGGAACCGCCTTGCTCGTTGGGGTTGCCCTGACCATCGCACTTTACATCTGGAAAAAGCGGTTTTTCTTATGGATTCCGCTTCTGACTTCGCTGGCAATCGGAATTCTGCTGCTCGTCACAAAAGGGACAATGACCATCTGGCTGCCCTTACTTTTCGCAATTGTCGCTGGCGTGCTGTTCTCCGCTTTGAACGGTTTTGGCGTCGCGTATTTACACCTTCACGCCTTCATCATCACGCTGGGAACGCAGCTCATCGCTTACGGAGCAACTTGTATCTATATTGACAGTCAAAAAGGCGGAGCGCAGCCGCTCGCATCGCTCGATTCTCAATTCATCCGGCTGGTTAACGGCAACATCCAGGTTTATAAAGACTTTAACATCCCCTATCTGGTAATTTACTTCCTGCTTTGTTCCATCGTGATGTACATCATCTGGAACAAAACGACAATCGGCAAGAACATGTTTGCGATTGGCGGCAACCCGGAGGCAGCGGAAGTCTCTGGCGTGAACATCAAAAAATCCATCATGCATGTTTACATCATCGCCGGCGTGTTATATGGGATTGCCGCTTATCTGGAAGCAGGCCGTGTTCAATCCGTTACCACAGTAACCGGACTGAACTACGAGCTGGATGCGATCTCTGCCTGCGTCATCGGCGGCGTCAGTTTTTCCGGTGGCGTCGGCACCATTCCCGGCGTAATCATCGGCGTGATCATCCTGCAGGTGATCAACTATGCGCTCTATTATCTGACCGTCAACCCATACTTGCAGTACATCATCAAAGGGCTGATCATCATCCTGGCTGTCTCAATCGATGTGCGCAAATATTTGAAGAAAAAATGAACTCTCAAGAAAATTCTGGAATGACGGATCCGATTGAGCAAAAAAGTGATCAGCGGATTTGGCGGCAAAATCTTTATAAACGGATCAAAATATCAGTCCAAGCCCTGGATCGCCTGATCATCGGGCTGATCATCCTGATCCTTCTCTTGATCCTATATGGCGCACTGGGATAGAAACCGCGGGAGATCCGAAAAGAAAATTATCGGCAGCACCATCAATTTTTCAAGCGGAATGTTGCTATTCGCAGGTTTCCCGTCGCCTGTAAAGGCGTTTCCATATTGCTGCTGAAGGTTTTACAAGTATCATTTTGTAAAAATCAGTTAGTCTGCCCGCTTTACAGTATTTTTGATGCGTTTGCCGCTTTCCATCGAAAAAAACAGATGGTCTTTTGAGTAAGTTCAGAAACATGTGAGACAGTAAGACTTTACAAAAAAGCACATTGGGGACATCCTAAAGGTGATCAAACCAAAGGAGGAACCCCAATGCGGCAGATCTATCTGCAAAAAGAATTTTACCATTTGGCAAAGAAGCCAGTTATCCAACCGAGTGAGGAAGCCAAAAACCGGGAACGGATATTGCGCACCTGGGAAGCGCTGCGGACCAAAGGGATGAGTGGCAAAGAGGTCAGTGAATTGCTGGGGGTCTCACGGGCGAGCCTGTATCGCTGGAAACGCCGCATAAAAGAAGGGTGGAATGGCTTAGAGCAACGCAGCCGAAAGCCAAAGCATCTGCGGAAGCGGAAATGGACAGCAGAAGAGTGGAGGCTGTGCGATCCCTACCGGGTGCTGTATCCCTGTTGGGGAAAAGAGAAGATCAAGGTACTTCTGGAACTGGAAGGGATAAATCTTTCGGTATCAAGCGTCGGGCGAATCATTCAGGAACTGAAGAAGCGGAAGGCGATTCCTGAAGTCCGCTACAAAACCAGGTGGAAGGGGACAAGCAAGCAGAAACGTCCCTATGCCATCCGTAAACCGAAAGGCTACCTGGTTGAAAATCCTGGGGATATCGTACAAGTTGACACGCACGACATTCATCCTTTCCCTGCAATCCACTTCAAACATTTCACAGCCAGAGACGTGGTATCCAGGTGGGATGTGGTCGCGGTTTATCCTAGAGCAAGGTCAAGACAAGCCAAAGCGTTCCTCAGCCAGCTTATCAAGCGAACCCCTTTCCCCATCAGAGCGATCCAGGTGGACGGAGGCAGCGAATAAGGGCTGAGTTTGAGGATGCCTGCCGTGACCTGGGGATCAACCTTTTCGTCTTGCCGCCGCGTTCCCTAAACTGAATGGAAGGGTTGAGCGGGCTCACAGAACCCATCTGGACGAGTTCTCGCGCGCTGCGCGAACCTGAATCTGATTTGGAGTCCTTGAACAAAGCCCTGAGAAGCTGGGAATGGGTCTATAACAATGTCCGTCCCCACCGAAGTCTGGACAATCTAAGTCCCAGACAGTATATTGAAAGGCACACCAGGTCATGACCCCTGTTTGTCTCACATGTATTGAACCCATACAAAAAATTGACAACCTCCAAACATGCGGTATAATTGATCGGGCTTGTGACGGAAGATTTTTCTAAAGCAGGCATAAACAGCCAACTTCCCCTCACAGTTGCGGGTTGACGCGGTTGCTGAGGCGAAGTGAAGATTGGAGACATCGAATGAAGTATGCAATTATTGAATCCGGCGGAAAACAGTATAAAGCTGTTGAAGGCGCAACCATCGACGTTGACCTTCTGACTGCCGAACCAGGTTCGGAAATAACGCTTGATAACGTGTTATTGACCGTCAATGACGATGCCATTGCCATCGGAACGCCGCTGTTGAGCGGCGCAGCCGTCAAGGCGACTGTTGTGGGTGAGGTGAAAGGGCCGAAGCTGACTATTTTCAAATATCGCCCCAAGAAGCATTATCGGGTAAAGACAGGACATCGTCAGGTTTATACGCGGATCAAGATTGAAGCAATAGAGGGGTAAATTATGGCACACAAGAAGGGTGGCGGTTCAAGCCGCAACGGACGAGACAGCAATTCACAACGCCTGGGCGTAAAGCGATATGGCGGAGAACTGGTGCTGGCCGGGAATATTCTCGTCAGACAGCACGGAACGAAAATTAAACCGGGATTGAACGTCGGTGTAGGACGCGACTTCACACTTTTCGCAAAAGCGCATGGATTGGTTGTTTACGAAACCCTGCCCGGCGGACAAAAACGCGTCAACATTGAACCGGTTGAGATTCAGGCAGCCGAATAACAGAAATCACTGAATCGTCTCCGAAGAAAAGTAGGTGACGAATGGTGAAAGGACCTTATAAGAATGAAAAAAGATATCCATCCCGAATACCATTACGATGCGGTTGTCACCTGTGCCTGTGGGAACACATGGAAAACCGGCACGATTAAAAAAGAAATCCGGACTGAAGTCTGCTCTTCCTGCCATCCGTTTTTCACGGGTCAGCAGCAGCGCATGCTTGATATGGAAGGACAGGTTGACCGCTTCTACCGTCGTTTGCAGGCGCGCCAGGACTATATGGAAGACAAGAAAACCCGCGAAGAAGCAAAAACCTCCCCGGATCGTCCGCTGGAAGAATTGGGTTTATCCAAACGCGTCCTTGAATCGCTCGCAAAAGCAAATGTTACAAAAGTCGCCGATGTTCAAGAAAAACTGGCAGGCGGTGACAACGCCATGCTCGAAATTGAGGGTTTTGGTCAGAAGAGTCTGGTCGATCTCAAGAAGAAGCTACGCGGCCTGGGATATGAACTCCCTGGCAGTGATGAATAATCTAATCTCCATATGATAAACACAAAGAAAACGCCCTTGAAAAAAAAACAGGGCGTTTTCTTTATTGTCTGCCGATTAGGCGCATATCAGATTAGCGCCTTTCATGAAGAACGGTGAAAAGCCCCAGCTTCATACAATAAGGAAAATGTTATCCATGAGCTGGTTGACAATAAACAAGCAGCCGCCAAACCACGTGATTAACACAACAAACAACAGATTTCAAAAGGACGCGTTTTTCCACGCGTCCTTTATCGAAAATATTCGCCCAATTGAATTGTCAACGAGATAAGATATTGGATATACCCAGATACTCCTCTGAAAGCACCCGGCGCTTGCCAACCACATCATCAATCGGGATACCGACAATCTTTCCGCCCTGCAGTGCAGTCATCATCTTAAATTCACCATGCAGGACCATTTGGATCGCTTTATAGCCCATTCTGGAGGCGAGAATTCGATCAAACGACGTCGGAGCTCCACCCCGTTGAACATAGCTCAGGTTCGTTCCACGTGCCTTAAAACCAAGATCCATCGACTCCAGCTGTTTTTCCAGCTCACCCATTGGAATCGGATATCCTTCAGCCACAACAATAATACAATGTTTTTTTCCGCGCTTATAGGCATTCTCAATCGCCTCAGCCACTTCCTCGACCGAAATTGGATTTTCTGGGATTAACGCTGCTTCGGCTCCTGAAATAATCGCTGACTGCACCGCCAAATAACCGCATTCGCGCCCCATTGTCTGTACCAGGAACGCCCGGCTGTGAGACGAAGCGGTATCACGAATTTTGTCAATTGCATCCATAATCGTGTTCAATGCCGTATCAACACCTACGCAGCTATCCGTTCCAAAGACATCATTATCGATGGTGCCGGGAATGCCAATAATATTATGATATCCAGCAGCAACGAGCGCCTGCGCACCCGCCATCGTGCCATCTCCGCCAATCACCACCAAAGCGTCAATGCCCTCGTTATTCAATTGTCTGACAGCTTCCCGCTGTCCATAAGGCGTACGCATCTCTTTGCTGCGATCCGTCCGTAAAAAAGTGCCGCCCCGGCTAAGGATTCCACTCACATTTCTGCTTTCAAGGGGGAGGATATCCCCGTTGATCAGTCCTTTAAAACCATCCTGAATCCCATAAACGCGTACACCAAAATGAATTCCCGCTCTGACAACAGCACGAATTGCTGCATTCATGCCAGGAGCATCACCTCCCGAAGTCAGTACTGCAACTGACCGGTTTGGTGATTCCTTAGTAATTAACCCCATAACCATTCCTTTCGGTTAAACGCGAAATATCAAGCATATACATCTTATTATTTTATCATTTTACGATTCACAACTTGCTTTTTACAGATATTTTGAGGATAAGCAAAAAACCGGATCAATTTTCTTCGATTCGGATATTCTCCTTGCCAAGCTCCTGTTCAAGTGCATCAATTAATTCATTACAGATTTTAGTAGCAGAATCTGGAAATTCAACCAGCTGAACCGAACTCGCATCCTGAATCAAAAAAGCAACCCGATCTTTCCCGGGATAAGCGGAAACCATTCCATGAATCCGCCTCATTCTGCGCACCATAACATCGATGTTCACATCTTCTTTTTCAGCAAAAATCAGGGTCAGCAGTCGCGATTTTCGTCGTGACGCATCCTCCAGAAACGGAATCTCTTCTTCATCAACGTCCGGCTCTTCAGGCAAACGGAAATGATCAGCTGCTGCCGACAGTCCATACGGTTGAGAGTGTTCATCACCGCTCTGTCCGTCCACCTTCATTGGATGAGAATCTTCTTCCGTCGCCTTCTCGTCAGTGAAGCTTGCTGATTCCGCTATCGTTTCAGTAATCGAATACGGCAGTTTTTCGTTCAACAACGCTGATGGCTCAGGCATATATGGCGCATAGATCGGCTCAGCAGCCGGCGGGTTGGTGACGCACAAACCAGCGCTTTGTAAATCCAGGACATATTCTCTTCTGCAATCACATGGGGCTCATGCACTTCAGCTGAGCAATCGTTATTAAATCCTTCGTCAAAACCAGGTTCAAAATCATCATCGAATGGGTTTCCCTCATTTTCAGCCGCGCCGCTCGAGTCCGTTTCGGAAGGGCTTTTCTCTCGCGAGCGGATCGCATCCGCGACTTCATTCGTGAACGTATCAGCGAATTCAGCATCCTGCATGCTGATGCCGCCAACCATCAATGATTCAGCGTTCATCCCGCTGACCTGCGGAGCGATCCGGCTTTTATCCAGTCTGCCCTCGATTAATAAAATCGCGTCATTGAGTACCACATCCTGGACGCGCTCCCATGCTGCCGGATAAAAGATCACGTCCACCACATCCCCTTGGTAATCCTCCATCTTGACCGAACACATGGACCGACTGTCCTTTTTCGTCAGCATCATGCGCTTGCTTTGAATCATCCCGCCCAGCGTTACCATCGTGCCGTCATCCAGAGAATCCAGCTGGTTGACAGTCAGTGCTTTCCGTTTTTTTAATGCCTTCATGTGTTCATTTAGTGGGTGATCCGAGACGAAGAGGCCTAAAAGATCCCGTTCCCACATCAATTTTTCGCGCTTATCAATCGGAGGCGTTTCCGGCAGCTCAAATTGTGCGATTGGAATCGCCATCAGGTCAAACAGGTCAATTTGCGAAGAATCTTTGGTGCGGAAATTCGCGGCGCTGGCATTGATCATCTGTTCGAGCGCCGCCATCATCGCGCTCCTTTCGCCAAAAATGTCCATTGCGCCCACCTTGATCAGGCTTTCCAGCGCCCGCTTCCCTACCAGCCGCAAATCAATCCGCTGAATAAAATCGTTCAGATCTTTAAACGCTCCGTTTTGATTCCGTTCTTCGACAATCACATCAACCGAGTTTTTGCCGACATTTTTGACAGCGCCCAATCCAAAACGAATATCCGGTGTCTTCTGTTCTGTTTCTTCAACCGTAAAATCCCAGTCACTGGCATTGATCTCCGGCGGAACAACCTTGATCCCCAGCGTGCGGCATTCGTTGATGTAAAAAGCGATCTTACCGGAATCGCTGCGGTTGGCGTCCAAGATCGCGGTCATGTATTCAACCGTATAATGCGCTTTCAGGAAACCCGTCTGCACCGCCAAAACGCCATAATCCGCCGCATGACTCTTGTTGAAGCCATAATTAGCGAACTGCTCCCAGTCTTTAAAAATTGCATCCGCAACTTTCTCATCAATTCCGTTATTCACACATCCGGCAACAAATTTTTTGTGATGGTTGTCAATTTCGTTCTTTTTTTTCTTGGAAATCGCCTTGCGCAGCATATCCGATTCGGCCGGGGAATATCCGCCCAGTTCCATCGCAGCAAACATGATTTGTTCCTGATAAACCGGGATGCCGAAAGTATCCTCAAAAATCGGCTTCAGCGCTTCATGCCGATAAAACGGCTCTTTTTTCCCCCGCATACAATCGATGTAGTCTGGAATAAACTGCATCGGGCCCGGACGGTAGAGCGCAACCATGGCAATAATGTTGTCGAGGTTTTTAGGCTTCATTTCCATGATATAGCGCGTCATTCCCGAACTTTCCAGTTGGAAGACGCCCGCAGTATGACCGCCACTCAAAAATTTGAATGTTTTGGGGTCATCAACCGGTATCGTGCTCAGTTCATAGCGAACACCGTGTCTTTTCTCAATCATAGAGCAGCAACGCTGCATCACCGTCAAGGTCGTCAAGCCGAGAAAGTCGATTTTGAGGAGTCCCATCCGATCAACGACGTTCATCTCAAACTGAGCGACAGATTTAATCGGGTTATCATCCGAACCGGAGGTCGGCCGATGCAACGGAGCATACTGCTTAATGGGGACGTCCGTAATGATCACACCCGCGGCATGCGTTCCGACATTGCGGGTGACGCCTTCCATCTCCGACGCTGTGGTCACCAATTCATTCAGAACGGAATCCGACGTCACCGCGTCCGAAAATTCTGGGACTTCCTCCAGACAATTTGCGATGGTAATCGATTTTCCGCTCAGCGGCATTTTGATTCCTGGCGGTATCAGCTTACAAATACGATCCACCTCTGCCAACGGCACATCCATGACGCGCCCAACATCACGAATGGCGCCTTTTGCGCCTAATGTGTTGAAGGTGATAATTTGAGATACGCGGTCTTCCCCATATTTGTCTGAACAGTACTGGAGCATTTTATAACGCTGGTCATCTTGAATATCCAGATCGATATCAGGCATCGAAATCCGATCCGGGTTCAGGAAGCGTTCAAAAATCAGCCGGAATTCAAGGGGGTCAATCGGCGTAATATGTAGGACATAGGCCACAATAGACCCTGCACCGGAACCGCGCACGTTGTACCAGATGTTCTCTCGCTGGGCAAATTCGATCAGGTCATGAACGATCAGGAAATATTCATCGAACTTCATCGAATGAATAATCTTCAGCTCTTTTTCCAGCCGTTCACGAACCGCCGGATCACCGTTAGCCCGCTCGCCATACCGATTCACCAGCCCTTTTTCACACAATTCGCGCAGCCGCGCTTCCGGCGTTTTCCCAACCGGCAGGGGAAAAACGGGCAGATGATGCTCGTCGTTCGAAAGATCAACCTCACAACGTTCGGCAATCGCCAGCGTGTTTTCAATCGCGCCGGGGATGTCGCCGAACAACCGTTTCATCTCCTCTGGATTGCGCAGATAATAGGTCCGGTCTGACATCTTGAAACGTTTTTCATCTGAAAGGCGCGAACCGGTTTGCACCGCCAACATGATGTCCTGATATTTCCAGTCCGCCGGGTCTACATAATGGGTATCGTTTGTAGCGATAAACTGCATCTGATATTCATTCGCTAACTGAACCAGCGAAGTGTTCATTCGTTTAATTTCAGGAAAATCATGATCCTGCATTTCGATGAAGAAGTTGTCCCGCCCAAAAACATCCAAATACCATTCCAGTTTTTTGCGCGCAGATTGATATCGCCGTTCGTGGATCGCCCTGGCGGAATTTCTGTGCCATACAACCGGAGGTAGCAATCAGTCCTGCCGGAATGCGCCGCCAAAAACTCATGATCTATACGCGGATGATAGTAGTAACCATCAAGCTGAGAAGCGCTGGCAATTTGCAGCAGGTTGTTGTATCCCGTCAGTTTTCAGCCAACAGCAACAGATGAGTGGAAGTCTTGTCCCGTGACTTGTCCGGTCATTGGGCCGCTGGACAGATAAGCCTTCCAATCCGATAATCGGTTTAACGCCAGCTGCTTTTGCCGCAAAAAAGAATTCCACCACGCCAAACATCGTCCCATGGTCAAATATTATTGCCACCGCCGGCATGTTCATTTCCTTAACCCGCTGCATCAGTTTATTGATTTTCGTGAACCCATCCAACAATGAATATTCAGTATGCAGGTGAAGATGAACAAATGACATGCTAGAAAACTCCTTTTATCTTTCTATTTTAGTTTACTTTAAGCGGAAATCCCTCATTTCTTTAATATGATCCTGACGTTATAGAAACATCTGCAGGATCTGCAAAATCGAATAAAAAGCGAACCTGCTTCCTTTTCATATGAAAAAAGTCGGTTACAGTTCGCTTGAACAGTTGTCAGCAATTTAGGATGTAAAGAGAAAGGTCGGATTTTATTTTTTCTACATAACAGACGGATCTTAAGAAATTACGCAACCTTTTTACTAAAAATTTGAACCGGAAATACCCATTGTTCTATAACAGTTCAAAGACTTTTCAACACAAAATCGTTTGCCGATTTGCCGCTCCTAACTTATCTCCATGAGCAGTGCAAAAAATAACCGATGACAAGCCGCTTCATTAGGAAACACCCCAACTATCTTGGTTCGCCTGCATATCTGTTTATTGATCCGCCATAAACTGTTTTCGGTTTGAATGGTTCTACAATGTTCCAGTGAAAAGTCAAAGACTTTAAACCCTTTCAACCAAGTTCTATTCCGTCCAGGCAGATAAGTGCGGCGCATAACCTGAATTCTTTAGAATGGAATCTTGAATGAACTGCTCCGTTACGTCCCTGTCCGGTGCTTTGGATATAATCCGAATGTCAGCTGCAATTTCAAGCACGCATAGTTTGTTTGGGTAAATTAGCATCGGTATACGGCTCGTAGAACTGACAACACTGGCAGGAAATACTTCCCAATACGGATCTCCTCGCGACTTCCCAGACCTTCATGGTCGTCACTACTCATCAGTTTTTCATGCCGCTCAGTTCGCGACCTATCAACCCTCTCAGAAAGTCTTTCCAGCGTGATTCATGTTCACTGAGAGAGGCAGAAACGCCCATGATTTGCCTTATGCCTGATCGATAAGCACCCGTAGCAGTCCAAGGATTGCCTCTAAGCCTTTTTCTGACAAATTGTTCATATAGGTGTAATCTGTTTGGAGAGTCATCTCGTTTTCCATTCTCGTTTCGCAGCCTGAAGGATATTTCTGACTCACCTTTTTAAGGTACATGAATTTACAGAAAAAAATACACCTGCAAATAGTCATCAGACAAATAAAAAAATATTATTCATTTAATTTACCTATTGACAAATAAAATGTATCAACATTATAATCATATATACACATTTTACGGTTGTAACCATCTCACTTTACCTTATTTACTCAAAATACAAATCAACGATTTGTATATTATTATTTTTAGGAGAAAAAAATGGCAAACAGTCTCAAAAATGAAGATAATAGTAATCAAGGTTTAAGAAAGGTGCTGGGATTTCCGGACATTCTGAGCATTGCGATTGGTCAGACAATCGGCTCAGGCGTGATGGCAATGACCGGCATCGCGATTGGCATGACAGGGAGAGGCACGGTGCTGGCTTATATCCTGTCTTCAATCCTCGTTGTCATCATGTGTTTACCCGGTGCTGCAATGGGTTCTGCCCTTCCTACAACGGGTGGTTCCTACCGTTATGTAACTCGTCTTTTAACACCCGGGCTGGGAATTTTCTTGATCATTCTGTACATCACGTACAACATCACCTTAGCATTGTTCGCAATTTCTTTTGCGGACTATATGCAATCCATCTTTCCAGTAATTCCTTTTAAACTGGCGGCCTTCGGCATTCTGACGATCCTTTTCATATTCAACTTTTTCGGGATTGGTTCCGCCGCAAAACTGCAAACCGTCATGACGATCGTGCTGATTTCCGCATTAGCCATGTTCATCATCTACGGGATTCCATCAGTGAATTTTGAGGCATTTACTGCTGAATCCATGTTTCCGAAGGGATTCATCGGACTATTGACCGTCGCAGGGCTATTGACCTTTGCCACAGGAGGCGCAAACGTCGTCGTCAACTTGGGAGGGGAAATGAAAAACCCGGGGAAAGATATCCCTATGGCAATTCTGCTAGGCACCGTTATTGTGGGCATTGTCTATGCATTCATAGCTCTGGTCGCAACAGGCGTGCTTCCGGTCGAACAAGTCGCATATAAAAACCTCACCGAGGTAAGCAAGGTGATTTTACCCAGAGGGCTTTACATCTATTTTATTATCGGCGGCGCGATGTTTGCAATAACCACCACACTGAATTCCACAATTTCGTGGGTTACCAAACCGCTCGTGGCAGCAAGCCAGGACGGCCTGCTGCCTAAAAAGTTCGGCGAGATAAATAAACGATACGGCACACCACACTGGGGGCTCCTGTTTTTCTATATCGTCGGTGTTGTTCCCATCTTGTTGAACATCCCTCTCGCGAAAATCGGCGTAATCGGATCAGGTGTCTCTTTGTTCATGGGCATATTGCCAGCTATCGCATCCATGTTCCTGTATAAGAAATATCCAAAGGAAACCGAAAAAGCACCCTTCCATATGAAACCTCGCCTTCATCTTGTTGTCGCTATCGTTACGTTAATTCTTATGTTGATCCAAAGCGTTTTGCTGTTCAAAACATTAGGTGCAACCGCAATGAAAATTGCTTTCGCTTATGCGTTAGTAGCTTTTATCGTTTCGATGATTATCGAGAAAAAACTCAACAAAACCTTTTATACCGGGGATGCCAAAGTTGATTTTGTATAACAATGATTTCGGAAAAGATCAAAAAGAAGAAAAAGCAATCAGATTCAAAATGGAGGAATATGGGAAAAATTATTGACTTTTACCTTGATTTACCGTCTGACGTTGAATCAACGCTGTATATGCTTAAGCTATATTGCCTTGGCGCTGGCAACACGACCTCCCGGTCCTATAAAAAAACTTTTGGCAATAAAGTAGCCAATCAGATCGGGTTTGACATTAACGAACTGGATCAAATCGCTCAGGAAAAGGGGGCGGACGAATTTGAGAGAATCGTCCGTGAAGCTGCTGTAAAGAATCTGATGTCGCTCGACGAATTTGTTGATCATCTCGATGATCTCGGAGTAGAGTGGGGATTTACCAGTACTTTTGACCATAACAGCGAGAAGACAGCGGAAATTGTCAAGAAGTATCCTGAGAAATTCAAAGGATTCTCTTATGTCGACCCCAATATCGGGCTGGCAAAATCAGTGCAAAAACTTGAGCACGACGTCAAAGATTTAGGCCTTAAGGCAGCGTACATCACCGCGTTCCGAACCAAGCTGCCCGCCAATGACAAGAGATTCTATCCGATATACGCCAAATCTGTTGAACTAAACATTCCGGTTTTCATCTATTCCAGCATGAATCTTTCCACCGCAGTGCCGATGGATATCGGACATCCACGCTATATCGATGAAGTCGCACGAGACTTTCCTGAACTCAAAATCATGGGCGCTGTCGGCGGCTGGCCATGGATGTTGGAATTGGCCGGCGTTGCAATGCGTCACAGCAACGTCTATATCAATATGGAAGTTAATGAACCAGCCAAGCTTAATATCGAAAACAATGGTTTTGAAGGACTAATGCATTATGCTAGCACTTTACTTCAGGACAAATTCTGTTTCGCATCCAACTGGAACGTTCAGGGACTTACATTGAAAGCATTGATCGATCAGGTTTACGCTTTGCCGATCAGCGATGAAATACGCGACAAATGGTTTTACCAAAACGGCGTTGCTTTTATGCAAAAATAAGCTGATGCGCTGATTAAAGTTTTCCGAATCATCCCTGTTGTCCAAACAAACCCCTCTGGCAAAGATAAACCAGAGGGGTTTGTTTGTTATTTTTCAGATTTCCGAATACCATCATTACTGTCAGGCACTCTATAAAACTATCGCCCAATCCAATGGCATCAGGCTAGATTACATGTGTTTTCGCAGCCAGACCAACAATCGCTCTCCGTCAAAATTATCTTCAGCGGAAACCCATCCCTCATCGCCTTTGCCCGCATCCAACGACAGCGCAAGCGTCTCATTGGTGATATAGTCCGAATTCTCAGCGATGGACTTTGCCAGTTCGGGGCTCGCGTCGAATAAAAGGTCGATCCGATCAGAAATTTCTAATCCGGAGGATTTACGCAGGTCCTGTACCCGACGCACAAATTCACGCGCAAGACCTTCACGCGCAAGTTCCGGTGTCAGCGTCGTAACCAGCGCAGCGATATTTGCCCCTTCAGCTGCGACTACAAATCCTTCGCGCGCTTCTGCTCGTACTTCCACTTCATCCGGTTGAATTTCAAAATGCTCGCCGTCATAATCAACGAAAACCGGTTTCCCGCTCAACAGCGTTTTTCCAGCTTCCATCGGGTCCAGCGCCAGAATCAAACCGCGCAACGTCGGGAACAGCTTGCCGTACTTTTGTCCCAGTTGCTTGGGCTGTGGATTCAGAGAGAAATCCATCGCTTCCGAAGCAGCATCCAGCAGCCGGACATGTTTCACGTTTAGTTCGTCTTTCAGAATGTCAGCATATTTTGCAATCACCGGTCGGCTCTCAGATAGCCCGACTGAGAACGCACACTCGCTCAGCGGTTGACGCACTTTTCGGTTTGCCTTGTTGCGTGCTGAATGGCCCAGCGATGCCAGCTCAATCACCAGATTCATCTCGTTGTTCAGCGTTTCATCAATCAGCATCTCATTATATTCAGGCCAATCTGCCATATGGACTGATTCAACCGCCTGCGGATCTACCGAACATACCAAGTTGCGGTACAGTTCATCCGCAATGAACGGCATGGCAGGCGCAACCAGCTTGGCAACCGTCACCAACGCGGTATAGAGGGTTTGATAAGCAGCATTCTTGTCCGCATCTTCACCACTCTTCCAGAAACGCCGGCGTGAGCGGCGCAGATACCAGTTAGAAAGCCGATCGACAAACGTCTGTATCGGACGGGTAGCATTAATCACATCATAGTTTCCATAAGCTTCGCTGACATCCTTCACCAATGCGTTCAGCGCGGACAGCAGCCAGCGGTCCAAATCATTGTATGCCTGCTTTTGTCCTTTTTCAGGCTTCCAATTGTCCAGGTTAGCATACAGCACGAAGAACGAGTAGGTATTCCACAGCTGCAGCGTGAAAGTACGCAACACCTCGTTCACCAGATTGGAAGAGAAGCGCCGCTCCTGTCCTGCCGGGCTGGAAGTGAACAGATACCAACGCATGGCGTCCACCCCGTTTTCCTCGATCACCTTCCAAGGTGATACCACGTTTCCGATGTGCTTGGACATTTTCTGCCCTTTTTCATCCAGAATCAGTCCCAGACAAATCACATTCTTGAAGCACTCTTGATCCATATACAGCGTGCTGATCGCGTGCAGCGAATAGAACCAGCCACGAGTCTGATCAATCGCTTCGCTGATGAAATCAGCCGGAAACTGCTCTTTGAAGCAATCGGCATTTTTATTCGGATAGCTCCATTGAGCATAAGGCATGGCACCGGAGTCAAACCAGACATCAATCAGTTCCGGCACACGATGCATCATCCCGCCGCATTCACCACACGGATAGCTGATTTCATCCACATACGGACGATGCAATTCGAGCTCAGAAAGATCTCTGCCAGTTTTTTTAGACAGCTCTGCGCGATTGCCGATACATTCCTGATGACCGCAGCCTTCGCAAACCCAGACCGGCAGCGGAGTCCCCCAATACCGATTGCGCCCCAGCGCCCAGTCGATGTTATTTTCCAGCCAGTTTCCGAAGCGGCCGTGTTTAATATGGCCGGGATACCAGTTGATCCGTTCATTCAGTTCAACCAGCCGGCCCTGAATTGGCTGGTGCGGATATACCAGGTTGGGCGAGCATAATATAACAACGGAGTTGCACAGCGCCAGCAGAATGGATAAGTATGCTTGATCTTGCCATGTTTCAACATTCTTCCGCGGGAATACAACTCTTTGATGATCTCAGGGTCAGCATCCTTAACAAAAACGCCTGCCCAGGGAGTCACTTCCGGGACAAACGCGCCGTCGCTGCCAACTGTCATCAGCACCGGTAAGTCGTTGGCTTTACCAACTTCCATGTCTTCAGCGCCGAAGGAAGGCGCAATATGCACCAGACCGGTACCGTCTTCAACCGTCACATAATCCGCCAAGATTACGCGGTGCGCCGGCTTTTCCAAGGGCAGAAAATTGTACAATGGCTCATATTTCCAACCAGCGAGATCCGCACCTTTGTAGCGTTCCAAAATTTTGATTTCCTCGTCCGGCAACACCTTGGGCAACAGCACCTCAGCCATGATTAGCTGTTCGCTTCCGCCCTCAGCAAGTTGGCGTTCGAATTTCACATAATCGACATCCGGATGTGCGGCGATCGCGACGTTAGCCGTCAGCGTCCAGGGCGTCGTTGTCCAAACCAGTAAATTCACATCCGGTTGATCCGTCAACTGGAACCGGAGGAAAATCGACGGATCTTCTGCTTCCTTATAACCCTGCGAAACCTCATGATCCGCCAGCGGTGTTCCGCAACGCGGACAATAAGGTACAACCTTAAAACCCTGGTAGAGCAAATTGCGGTCAAAAAAGTTCTTCAGAATCGCCCATTCAGATTCGATATACTCGTTTTCATAGGTAACGTATGCGGTACTAAGATCTACCCAATAGGCAACACGCTCTGTCATCCGCTCCCATTCCTGAATATTGGTAAAAGCTGATTCTTTGCAAAGCGCGTTAAACTTGTCAATGCCGTATTCTTCAATCTGTTGCTTGTTTTTGAAGCCGAGTTTTTTCTCTACTTCGATTTCAACCGGCAGTCCATGCGTATCCCAACCGCCACGCCGGCAAATATGATTGCCCTGCATCGTGCGGAACCGCAGGATGACATCTTTGATCGAACGGGAAATGACATGATGAACGCCCGGTTTGCCGTTCGCAGTCGGCGGTCCTTCAAAGAAGACGTACTCCGGCCCTCCTTTACGGATGTCCGTTGACTTCTGAAAGATATTTTCATCCTTCCAGAATTGAAGAATTGCTTCTTCCATTTTATTTACATTCAGTTTTGGCGAAACCGGTTTAAACATGCATTCCTCTTCTCAAAAAAATGATTTTTTGCTATTTTTAAAAAGTAGAATTCCGCCCCAAAAGGGACGGAATTACCGTGGTACCACCCTATTTTCCATCAATTAACAAATGGACACTTGTTTTCCCGATAACGGAGGTAACCCGTCTCACCTACTTGCAATTCGTTTTCAGCTCGCTGCTCAGAAATGATCTTCCCTGTGGTTCATCCGCCTGACTCTCACCTGCTCAAGCTCTCTGTGGGTTCTCCCCAAAGGTACTGTTTTCTTCAACGCCTTTCCAGTTTAATTTAACCACGATTTCAGTGAATGGTCAAATTTGAGCGAGAAATGTGACATCATGCGCCTTGGAGTAAAACAGGAAACAGGAGGGTATTGTCCCTCCTGTTTCCTGTTTTATTAATTTGGAGCTTATCGCTTACCAAATTCTTTAATTCAGAGACTATTTGAAAGAAAACCGCCAAGCGTAAATATGCTTGTTGCGCATCGGATCAAAGTTGACGCTGATGCTGACGCCATAGATGTCCTGTTGATAATGCAGCGGGATGAAGGCAGTTTCATCCGAGACGATCGTGGCTGCTTCTTCAACCAGCTTGGCTCGTTCCTCTGCATCAACTGTGACCAATGCCTGATCTAATAATTCATCCACTCTTGCATTAGTGAAATGCCCGCGGTTTCCGGTTCCGTACCTGGTTTGACACCGAAGGAATAGACAAGGCTCTTCAGAATAATCGCACCTTCGCCAGTCCCGTCATACCAGCCCGCCAAGCTCAGACTCGTGTTGTACTTATCCGGTGCAACATAGTCAAAGAACAACGATTTCGGCTGCAAATTGAGATTGACAGTAATCCCGACCTTCTCAAGATAACCGGCAACCGCTTCAGCGATCTGGGCATCGTTGACATAACGATCATTCGGGGCGTCAAGCGTAACAACAATTTTGTTTTCCATGCCAGCCTCTTTGAGTAACGCCATCGCTTTTTCAGGGTCATAAGCCAGTCTTTCAATACCAGCTCTGGAACCGTTGTACCCATCCGGAATAAAATTCGTTGCCGAATATGCATTGTTGTTCATGATGTTTTTGATGATTGTATCTTCATCAATCGCATGGTAGATCGCCTGTCGGACGCGTACATCGTGGAAAGCATCCTGCGGCTCAAGCCCTTTGTTCTGGTCAGACCAGCCATCCAGATTCAGATAAATCAGGCGCAAGCTGGGCGCTTCAAGTACCATCGCGTTCTGGCTGGCTTTGATCTGGTCAACATCGCGGTTGGAAATATCAACCGCCAAATCAACCTCACCGCTCAGCAACGCCGCGGTACGGGTCGCCGGATTCGAAATCGGCCGGAAACGGACGCTCTTTATCTCCGGCTTTTCGCCCCAATAATTTTCATTGGCGATCAGGTCAACATGATCTTCGCGAACGTAATCCAACAAAATATATTTTCCGGTTCCAACCGGGTTCTGCGCCAATTTAATCGGATCTTCATTTTCACTGGACTCTTTATCCATCATCATCAGTGATTTCAAGTTGGCAGGAAGAATTGAATAAGGGAAATTGGTAGTAATTTCAACGGTATAGTCGTCTATCTTCTTCGCCTCGTTAATTGCGGAGGTATCGCCTTTATAGTTCGACTTCTCCCATGTTTTAGCGCGATTAATAGTATAGACGACGTCATCAGCGTTAAAGTCATTTCCGTTTGAGAATTTTACGCCCTGGCGCAGGTGAAAATTCCAGACAGTATCTTCGACCTGTTCCCAAGATTCAGCCAACCCGGGCATAATGCTCAAGTCTCCATCATGGAAAACGAGGGTCTCAAAAATGTGCAGGTTGATTTCGTTTGTCACTTCCTCGTCATAGTTCAGCGGATCAAACGTAAGGCTATCTGAACCAAGCGCAACGACCAATGTTTTCCCATCATTGGCAGCCGCCGGCAGAAAAGACAGCGACAGTAACATGATGATGAAAACAAACAACACGATATTTCTTTTTTGTATCATAAGATCTCCTGAAAATTTATTTACACATTCCAATTAAAACAACTTACCAAATGTCCCTGCTCAACGGCTTCAAAATCCGGTTGTTCAGAAAAACACCTATCTGAAGCTTTCGGGCAACGATCATGGTAAAAACATCCGCCCGGCAATTCTTTTGCGCTGGGCACTTCTCCTTTTATTTCAACCGCTTCGAAAGCCAGTTGTTCATCGATCGTCGGGACTGCAGAAAACAGCGCTTTGGTATAAGGATGGCGCGGGTTGCTAAAAATCAGTCCTTTTTCTCCGACTTCAACGATCTTCCCCAAATACATTATACCAATCTTGTCGCTGACATGTTTTACAACCGAAAGATTATGTGCAATCACCAAAATAGAAAGCCCGAGCTGGTCTTTCAGATCCATCAGCAAATTCAAAATCTGAGCTTGAATGGACACATCCAAGGCTGAAACTGGTTCATCCGCAATAATCAACTCCGGATTGACGGAAAGCGCGCGCGCAATACCGATCCGCTGGCGTTGTCCGCCGCTGAACTGGTGCGGATAACGATCCATGGTTTCAGCAGACAGTCCAACCTTGTCCAACAGCGCGCGCACCTTGGCATCCGCTGATCTGCGGTCTGTCGCAATGCCGTGATACAAAAGCGGTTCCGCCAAAATATCTTTGATCCGTTGGCGCGGGTTCAGCGAAGAATAAGGATCCTGGAAGATCATTTGTACATTCCGCCGCAGCTCCAACATTTCACGTGATGATTTAGCAGCCAGCGGTTCACCTTTAAAGAAGACTTCTCCGCTTTTCGGTTCAAGCAAGCGCACAATCGCTTTCGCCACGGTCGATTTTCCGCAGCCGCTTTCCCCAACCAGAGAAAACACCTCGCCTTTTTCAATCGAGAATGAGACATCGTTGACCGCGTGAATGACCGCTTCTTTGCGCACAAACTTTCCCTGTTCGAACTGCAAGCTGTCCAAAAATCCCTTTTGAAGAGCATATTCGACGACTAAATTTTTCACATCCAGAATTTTTGTCATCTCAATTCCTCTCCCCAATCGGGTAAAAACAGGCGATTTCCCTGCCGCCGCCAATGGCTTCAATCAGCGGTTCCTGCTCCCGGCAAATTTCTTTTGCGTTTGGGCATCTCGGTTCAAATTTACAGCCTTTCGGCAGGTTGAACATGCTGGGTACCATTCCCGGAATTTGATTAAGACGCGCTTTGTCCTCGAAGAAGCGCGGAATCGATTTCAGCAACCCATCCGTATAAGGGTGGGCAGGCTTGCGAATCACATCCATCGTCTCGCCGCTTTCAACGATTTTTCCGGCATACATCACGAGTAACCGATCAGTATTTTTAGACACCACAGCCAGATCATGCGTGATCAGAATCATTGAGCGCGACTCCTGCCGAATCAGATCCGACAACAGTTTCAACACTTGCGCCTGCACCGTCACATCCAATGCGGTCGTCGGCTCATCAGCAATAATGACCTGCGGATTCACCGCCAACGCAATCGCGATAATGATGCGCTGACGGCATGCCGCCGCTGAATTGGTGCGGATAAGCCTTCAGCCGCGATTCTGGATCCGAAATCCCAACTTTCCGCAGCAGCTCTAACATCCTTTCATGGCGTTCCTTTTTCGAAAGGTTGGTATGGAGGATCAGACTTTCCTCGATCTGGCTGCCGCTCGGATAGAGCGGGTTGAGCGAGGTCATCGGATCCTGAAAAATCATTGAAATTTCTCCGCCGCGAATATTTTCCATTTGCTTTTCAGATTGAGCAAGGATGTCAATATCCCGGTAACGCAACCTGTCCGCCGTGATCAAGCCGTCATCGCACAATCGCAGGATTGACAGATTGGCGACCGATTTTCCGGAGCCGGATTCGCCCACAACCCCAAGAATTTCTCCCTCGTTCAGGCAAAAACTGATCCCTGAAACCGCCCGGATTTTCCCGCGGAAGGTTGAGAAGGTTGTGTGGAGATTTTTTATTTCAAGAATCGGTTTATTCATTCAACACTCATTTCAGCTGAGGATTCAGCTCATCTTTCAGAAAATCACCCAGCAGATTAATCCCAAAAACCAGCAGCATAATATAAAGCCCGGGCAACAATGACACCCACCACAATCCGCTGAAGAGCACATCAAACCCGTTTTTCACCAGTAACCCGAGTGACGGACGCGTAATTGGAACGCCAACCCCCAAAAAGCTCAGGGAGGCTTCTGTCAGAATTACATTGCCGATTTTCGTCGTAAAAAGAACAATGAGCGGGGTCGTCACATTCGGCAGAACGTGCTTTCCGATAATTTTCGCGTCCGAATAGCCCAGGACACGGGCAGCAGCCACATATTCCTGGTTTTTCACCGAGAGTGTTTCACCGCGAATCGTACGCGCAAACATCACCCAACCGACAATCGACAGCGTTAGGATCAACTTCTCGATCCCGGCGCCGAAAATCGCCATCATGAAAAGGGCGATCAGCATAGAAGGAAACGAGAGTTGAATATCCGCAATACGCATAATTAAGGTATCAACTTTTCCTCCTTTATAGCCAGAGAAAATCCCCAACAGCGTACCAACTGCACAGGAGATTGCTGTTACCATAATGCCGATCAGCAATGAAATTCGGCTGCCATAGATGATCACACTCAGCATATCGCGACCCTGCCCATCGGTTCCCAGAGGAAATTCAGAACGCCCCTCGGCTTCCCACATCGGCGGAAGATAAGCGTTGCTCAAATCCACCTGTTTCTGGTCGTACGGATTCTGGGAGACTAACAACGGGCCAAAGACAGCCAGAAGGATCGCAATAACGATGATGATCGTTCCGATGATCGCTGAAAAACTTTTTTATAGTTATAGAAAAACTCTGACTTAAAAAAATCGGTGACTCTCAATACGCCTCTTTTTCCAAACCTCTAATTCCCTGATCGCCTGTTAATCAAGCGAGCTTAATCCTGGGATCAATGACCGTATACAGCACATCCACAATAAAATTGATGACGACGAAAATTACTGAAACAACCATGATATAGACAATAATCACCGGCCGGTCAGAAACATTGATCGACGATAATAACAATTTCCCCATTCCCGGCCAGGCAAAATTGTTTCTGTGATGGTCGTAAACGCAATCAGATCACCAATACTCAAACCAAAAAACGGTAATCACCGAAGTCAGTGCGTTCCTCAATGCATGACGAAAAATAACGCTATTTTTCGAAACGCCCTTGGATTTGGCGAATTTGATGTAATCTTTCTGCATCGTTTCCTGAACACCGGCTTTCAGCAGCCGGATCAGCATGGCAACCTGCCCCAGCGCCAAGGTAAATGCCGGCAACAAAACATGCCGTAACTCATCCACGTTAAAGTAGGATTTATTGCCCAAAAAATTGATCGTCGGCATGCCTCGCCCAGATGTCGGCAGCCAGCCGAGTTTCACCGAGAACAAATAAATCAACAGCATGCCAACCAGAAACGACGGCAGCGAAATCCCGATCAGCGAGCCGACCATAATCGTCTGGCTGCCTTTTGTTTTCGGATATGCTCCGGCGTAAATACCAAGCGGCAGCGCGATGAGAATGGTCATAAGAGTTGAAACCACTACGATCTCCATCGTAGCAGGAAGGCGTTCAAGAATTAATCCCAACGCCGGTCGGTTATAAACATACGAGACGCCAAAATTTCCGGACAGCATATTCCGCAGAAAAACAAAGTACTGAACATAAAGCGGTTTGTCCAGTCCCAGATTGGTACGCATTTCAGCAATCTTCTTCAAGCGAAGCGTTCTGCGGTAACAGCATATATACCGGATCGCCGGTGAAACTGCTCAAAATAAAGACGAGCAGGGAAACGATGAAAATGACAATGACCATTTGGAACAAACGTTTGATAATGTACTTCAACATGGATTCTGCCTGCCGCTTTCTTACGCCGTAAATTGGCTGAACAGGGAGGAGAACCCACCCGAATGAACAAAACAAACGGCGCCTGCCGGATCAATTTTCTTTTCGGTCAGCAGCGCATGCATGCCATAAAAAGTCTTGGCTGTATACACTCTTTCAAGAAAGATTCCTTCCAATGATGCCAATGTTGCAATCATCGCATCCGCTTCCTGGGTAGGGATGCTCCAGCCTTCCCCGCGATAAATCCCGACAATTCGGCAGACATCCTCAAAGGCATGGGTCGGTTGCAGCCCGGTAAGCGTCATCAGCTCCTTGAATAGCTGCTTCATAATTGTTGTCAGCTCGACTTCGTCATGTTCAACCGAAATTACATGAATCTGGTAACGACAATCAAGGCAGGCGGCAGCAAAAACGACGCCGGAAGCCAGCCCGCCGTTTCCGCCGGGAACGAAAATATCTGTGATGTTCAGGTTTTGGTCAGCATTTTGCTCGTCAATTTCGAGCAGACCGGCAACGTAACCCAGCGCGCCCATCGATGATGTCGCTCCGTTATAAATAATGTAAGGCTTTTTCCCCTTTTCCAGCAGCGACTGACTGAACGATTCAACGAATGAATCACGCGCATCCACAGAAACCTCGCCCAGAAAGAGCTGTTCAATTCCCAGTATTTTATTCAGCAGGACATTACCATTTTTCTCCGCCGGTTCAACACTGTTATGCACCAAGGTACAAGCGATGCCGAGCTTGTTGCAAACAGCGGCAGCCAACGTACAGAGATTGGATTCCTTTTTACCGGAAGCAATCATATGATTGCAGCCTTTTCGCAGCGCATCGCTGACTAAAAATTCCAGATTTCGGATTTTATTCCCGCCCGGCCCAATTCCGTTCAGATCGTCGCGCTTTATATAAACATCACCAAGCGCATACCGTTTTTGATAATGGGACAACTTATGAATGGGTGTTGGATTCAACCCCAACGGAAGCGGATCAAACCCTGCAAGCGTTCTCTTAATCGAATTTCTGTTCATCAATTTCCTTTTGACTGATCTCGCTCAAATCACAAATTTGAGCGTTCGCATTAACTCAAAAATTCCATCGGCTGTGAAGCGGTTTGTTTTTGCATCCAGCGATTCTACGCCTGGATAAAAACTCGCATGATAGGCATCTGCATGATAAAGATAGGTTATTTCCGTCACAAACTTTTCGGGATTGCCCAACAGCGCAACTCCTGACCGGCCTTGAACGGCGAGGCGCATGGTCTCGGTGATTTTCATCAATATATCCAGCGGGTTATTGCAGAAAGCCGCATTGCCTGAACCGGTGGAAGCAACGACGGTTCTCAACCCGGCGATTAGTGATTGCGCTTCGCTGCAAATTGCCTGGTCGCCGCTCAAGAAAACCGACGGCACCTTCATTTCATTGGCAATAAATTGATTAATATAGAACTCGCTGGCAATGACACCGTTGATTTTGATGGACGCGATCTTCCGGCTGCTGATCGTATAGCCAACGGGTTGCCGGATCGGGAAGCTGCACAGTGGTAGCCGACGTACGCAACTGCGTCAAACGTTTCATCCAAGCCTTCCATCATGCTGTAAGGGTGCCCGCCCCAGCCGCAAACCAGCCGGACGCCCTCAGGGAACAGATAAGGATTCAGGTTCCTGGCTGACCCATGTCCATCGCGGACTAATATATCAGTTGCCCCAGCCTGGATTGCACCCTCGCAGGCAGCGACAGCTTCCCGCGTATAACGTTCAGCAAAGCGCGGATAAGACGCCGATTCTGACCGCGCATCCTCCCAATTCGAGATTCCGCAAATTCCTTCCATATCAGTCGTGATAAAAATTTTCAAAAGTCTGTCTCCTGGTATTATGAGTCGGGCTTGGCAGATACCTCTGCCAGCGGCATATTATCGGATGTTCCGCAGATAACGGTACACGGTCTGTTCTGATACGCACAACGCTTCTGCGACAATCGGGACGGCGCGTTTAAAATTAAACACACCTTTCTTCTGCAGTTGCTCAACGATTTTCTGTTTTTCTTCCATCACCATCCGGTTCGGTTCAACCTGGGTATCACGGATTGTTGATTTGACAATTTCGGACAGCATCTCATCTTTCGAAGAGAAAAAGACTTCCTTGGCTTCCCGGTTTTCTGTCTTTTCTTTCTCTTGCTCATGGTATAAACCATTTGTTTCAGAAGACCCCGGCAGACCATTCAGCTTCACCAATTGGTCAATCAGTTTCTTCATCCGCAAATACTCATTGATCACCACGTTGATACAAAGCAACCCGATCACTTTTTGCTGTCATCGTGAATATAATAAGTGGACGATTTGAAAACTTTCTTTCCGTCGCTCGTCTGTCCGCGATAGTTGGCAATAAACGGTTCGTTGACGTTTTGTGGCTCAAAAACATTTTGAAAGACGAACTCGGTGATTGTATCACCGACCTTCCGCTGAGTGACGCTGCCATTTGCGATGGCTACAATCGTGTGTTCCAAATCACTCAAGTCATGTAATAAACGACTTCACAATTGTCCCCTATTACCGCTGCGATAAAATCGACAAGCGGAATGAATCGGATATATTCATGCATACAAATACCTTTAGACGATTTGAAAGATGCGAATGATAATTTATATTCACAATGATAAAACGGTTTCATCATTCTTGTCAATGTAACGTTTTTAAAAAAGTCTGTTTTTCAGAAGTTTGATCGATTGAAAAACCGCGCTATGGTAAGATTGAACCGTTATTTTATCCCTTTGTTAAAGGTTCGCTGAGGAGCGCGATGAACACAAAATATATTTTCTTTAGCTGAGGCGTGGTCAGTTCCGTAGGCAAAGGCGTGACGGCCGCCTCGCTCGGAAGGCTTTAAAAACAGCATGGATTTACGGTCAGTGTCCAAAACTTAATCTGCACATTAATGTTTACCCCGGGATGCTGAGTCCTTACCAACACGGAGAAGTATTTGTTCTGGATGACGGTGGTGAAACAGATCTTGACCTTGGACATTATGAACGATTTATCGATATTCGCCTGACAAAAACAAGTTCCGTAACAACCGGAAAAATTTATCAGGGCGTACTGGATCGTGAACGGGCCGGCGGTTTCAATGGGCGCACCATTCAGGTAATCCCCAACATCACCGATGAAATTTGCCGCCGTATTAAAGAAATCAGCCGTGAATCGAAAGCGGATTTCGTACTGGTGGAAGTTGGCGGGACTGTCGGCGATATCGAAGGCGAGCCGTTTATTGAAGCGCTCCGTCAAATGCGCCGGGAACTGCCACCGGAAGATACGTTGAACGTCCATGTTACCTGGCTGCCGTATATCCAGGCAACGGAGGAACTTAAAACAAAACCAACACAGCATTCAGTACGCACATTACGGTCAATGGGAGTCGCGCCTGATGTCATTATTGCACGTTCAGACCACCCGGTCCCACAAAATCTTTGCCAAAAAATATCCGATTTTTGCGATATCGAGCTGCCGGCGGTAATTCCGTTGGTCACCTGTAAGCAACTGTATGAAATCCCATTAACGCTTCATAAATCCGGGATCAGTGACTATATTTTCTCGCACATGCAGGTGAAACCGCCGCAGAAACCCGATTGGGCAGAGTGGGAATGGCTCATCAAAGAGACAAACCGCAAAAATAAGCCGACAGTCAAAATTGGGCTGGTCGGTAAATATGTTGAACTGCATGACGCTTATCTCAGCGTGCGGGAAGCTGTTCATCATGCTGCGCTGCACCATGGCATCAAACTCGATTTACATTGGATCCATGCCGAAAAAATCCAAAACGGCGATTCTCTTGAAGAATTGAACCGAATGGATGGCATCATTATTCCCAGCGGCATCGGTTCGCGCGGATTTGAAGGCATGATCCGCGCCAGCGAATATGCGCGCACCAGCGGTACGCCGTTCCTTGGTATATGCATGGGGATGCAGGCGATGGCAATCGAGTTCGCCCGCAACCAGCTTGGCTTATCGAACGCCAATTCCGTTGAATTTGATGAAAAAACCTCCGCAGCAATTTTCGATACTGCTGAAAGTCTTGGCCTGCCGTTGAACGCCGGCCCTTACGTTCGCCTCGGCCTGCATGCCAGCAAACTGAAACGCGGAACATTGATTATGAAGGCGTATGACAAACAACGGATAGAAGAACGGCATAATCATCAATTTGAATTTAATAAAGCGTTCTGCGAACCATTCGAAGCGCAAAAGATGAAAATAAATGCTCAGGATGATGGTCAGAACCTGGTGGATGGCATTGAACTGGCGGGCCATCCGTTCATGGTGGGCGTGATGTTCAACCCGGAATTCTTATCGCGGCCAAACCGTCCTCACCCGCTCATTTCTCTTCGTGAACGCAGCTTTTGAGGCAATGCAGCAAAAAAAGAACAATGATCATCGAAAACAGATGAATCAACGGGCAACAGCACTTCGCATGTTAGAATTACAGCGGTTTCAGCAACAATTGAGGAATTTGTGACAGAAATTATTGTTAATGCGGCATCCTTAGGAATAATCTGGGCGATTTTGGCAATCGGTGTCTTTGTCACCTTCAGAATTCTTGAAATCGCTGACTTGTCATGCGAAGGAGTTTTTCCGCTGGGAGCAGCGGTTGCCGCACGGATTATTTCTGATGGAGGAAGTCCTTACAGTGCCTGCATCGCAGCAATTTTTGCCGGCGCATTGGCAGGAACCGTAACCGGTTTTCTGCATACCCGCTTGAAAATTCCGGTGTTGCTCTCCGGAATCCTTTCGATGACGGCGCTATACTCCATCAACCTGCGCGTCCTTGGCAAAGCGAACATCTCGCTGCTGCGGATCGACACAATTTTTACTTACTTTGAGAAAACCTTCAATACCGGCAACCGTGCATCTGCTTTTATTGTCGGCCTTTTTATCGTAATCATCGTCATGTTAATCTTATGGTGGTTCCTGAATACAGAACTTGGCTTTTCACTACGCGCCACCGGCAACAATCTGCATATGATTCGAGCGATGGGCGTCAATACTGATACGATGTTCATGTTCGGGCTGGTCATCGGGAACGCGCTGATCGGGCTGGCAGGTGCTTTGATTGCGCAAAAGCAGAGTTATGCCGATATCGGGATGGGCACCGGGACGATCGTGATCGGGCTGGCGTCCGTCATCATAGGCGAAGTCCTCTTTGGCCGAAGATCAGTTCTCCAGCACATCATTTCCGTTGTTCTGGGAAGTGTCGTCTATAGAATTATCATCTCTCTCATCCTTGAAATCGATTTCGTGATTCAGCTGGGTTCTGTCAAATTGCCGATTGTGGTTGAACCGACCGACCTGAAACTGTTTACTGCTGTCATCGTTGCCTTCGCGCTTTCGCTGCCGGTTATCAAACAGAACATCGCCGCACGCAAAGCGATTAAAGCGAACGGCACAGCTGAAAACCAATAAATGTCTGGATATCTATGTTAATTGTCGATCAAATCACCAAAATCTTTGACCCGGGCGCGATCAGCGAAAAAGTCGCGCTGCGCAGCGTAGACCTTGTGCTGGCAGAGGGAGATTTTGTGACCGTAATTGGCGGAAACGGCGCTGGAAAATCCAGTCTGTTGAACGCAATTGCCGGGAAATATCCGATCAATGATGGAAAAATTATGATCGATGATATCGACATCACCACGCAGCCGGAATTTAAACGGGCCCAATGGATCGGAAGGGTTTTTCAGGATCCAATGATGGGCACTGCAGCGAACATGACAATCGAAGAGAATCTTTCCATCGCGTTGCGCCGCGGCAAAAGCCGAACGCTGAACTGGGGAATTGGACGCGGTGAAAAGGCGATGTTCGAAGAACATCTGTCATTGCTGGAGCTGGGTCTTGAAACACGTTTGAAAACCCGCGTGGGGCTGCTTTCAGGTGGCCAGCGCCAGGCGTTGACATTGCTGATGGCAACGATAAAAAAACCGCGGCTGCTGCTTTTGGATGAGCACACTGCTGCTGGATCCCGCTACCGGTAAAAGTATTGACGCTCACCTCAAAATTAGTCTCCGAAGATAGGCTGACCACGCTGATGGTGACGCATAACATGAAAGGCGCTCGAATTCGGCAACCGCACTGATCATGATGCACGAGGTGAAATCATCGCGAAGATATCTCGGCGGAAGAAAAGAGAAATGACGGTTGAAAATTTGATCGGCCTGTTTGAAAAGAGCAGGCGGGGATCGGTGATGACCGACCGTATGCTGCTGAACTAAACTCAGCGTTGCGGGCCAGAAGGATTCGTTTGAATGATCCGTTCTGTTTGGTGACAACCTAAGCCATTAAAGAAAATGGCAGATGAATCAGTCGACCTGATTTATATTGACCCGCCGTTTAATGCCGGACGAGAACAGATACGCCGCTCGCTCAAAACAACTCATGATCAGGCAGGAGACCGCCGCGGTTTCGAGAAAACCTACTTTTCCGAAGTTGTTTCCGAACATGCTTATCAAGATTCATTCTCGTTTCGAATCTTTTTCAAGCCGCGCTTACTGGAAGCCTGGCGGATTCTGAAAAAAAACGGCTCATTCTACTTTCACATTGACTATCGTGAAGTCCATTACTGCAAAATTCTTCTGGATCAAATTTTGGCGAGGATTCATTCCTGAATGAAATAATCTGGATATACGACTACGGCGGGAGAACCAAGAAGTGGCCGCCCAAAACCATGACAATATTCTGTTTTACGTAAAGACCCAAAAAACTACGTTCAATGTTGACGCGATTGATCGTATTCCATATATGGCTCCCGGCGGTCGGGCCTGAAAAAGCCGCACGCGGCAAACTGCCGACAGACACCTGGTGGCATACCATCGTGCCGACCAATGGTGCGAAAAGACCGGCTACCCTACCCAAAAGCCATTGGGGATTATCCGCCGCATTATCAAGGCGTCTTCAAATGAAGGTGATCTCGTGTTGGACTTTTTTGCTGGCAGCGGGACCACCGGTGCAGCCTGTCATGAATTGAATCGTGATTGCATCCTGATCGATAACAACCGGAAGCCATCGCAATTAGAAAAAACGATTAGGCGTGGAGGACTGAAATGCTTTTTCTGGTCGCAACCCCCATCGGCAATCTGAAAGACATCACCCTGAGAGCGCTGGAAACGCTGCGTGAAGCGGATTTGGTAATCAGCGAAGATACCCGCAAAACAGGCATGCTGCTGAACCATTTTGAGATCAAAAAGCCGCAGCTTTCCTTCCGCAGGACAACGAAAAACGCATGCTACCCAAGGTGATGGCGCATCTGATCGCCGGCGAATATGGCGCTGGTTTCAGATGCCGGATCACCTTCGGTTTCGATCCCGGATTCACAATCGTGCGCGAGGCAATTCATAACGAAATCCCTGTCAGCGTCATCCCTGGTCCCACCGCGGTGATCGCAGCGCTGACACTTTCCGGCCTACTCTGTTCATTCGTTCACTTTCGCGGATTTCCGCCGCGAAAATCCAGTCCACAACGCTTCTTTGAAGTTGATCTGCTTAGTCCCCATACGTTGATCTATTATGAAAGCCCTTATCGGCTTGTTGCCAGCCTGACCGACGCCCTGACCGTATTCGGCGAACGCGAGACCGCCGTCGCAAATGACCTGACCAAAAAATTTGAACGGGTGGATCGCGGCACTTTGAGCAATTTGATCGACCACTTCACCCATGAAACCCCACGCGGGGAATATACGGTCGTAATCAGCGGTTTGATTGATAAACGGCGCGAAAAGTCAGCAGAACCTTTTGACATTTTGGGATTGCATATATGAACCGTTTTTTCGTCCCGCCGGAAAACATTCAGGGAACCGCGGTCAGTTTTCCGCAGGAAACAGCTGCACAGATCCGAAATGTGCTGCGCCTGAAAGCGGGAAGCGTGGTTCAGGTATTGGATAACAGCGGCGGCGCCTGGCAGGTGACCCTTTCCCAGGTTTCAGCACAGGCAGTCAACGGTGAAATCGAAAATTCTCTGCAACTTTCATCAGAACCCCGCTGCCGGGTAACGCTTTGTCTCCCGCTGACCCGCCGGGAAAAGTTCGAATGGATGCTGCAGAAGTGTACAGAGTGCGGCGTGAGCGCCTTTCAGCCTTATCTGTCCGAGCGGACACTCATCCACGATTCACATGATTTTCAGAACCGGCAGATACGTTGGAACAAGATCATACAGGAAGCCGCAGAGCAATCAGGGCGGGCAAAGTTGCCGGAACTTCTCACACCATTGCCATTCCAACGCTTGCTCCAATCCTTCCCGCCGCAGTGGCAGCGTCTCTTCTTCTGGGAAGCGGAAGGGCAGCATTCACTTCACGCAACCGTCAGCGCTCTTTCCACTATGCCAGAAGGCATCAGCCTGATCGTCGGGCCTGAAGGCGGTTTCTCAGAAAATGAAGCTGAAAACGCAGCCCATTGCGGCTGGCAGTTGCTAACGCTCGGGAAAAGAATCCTGAGAATGGAGACCGCTGCAGTCGCCGCAGTTCTTCTTGTCAATTATGAGCTAGAGCAACGTGAAATCTGAAAACAGTAAAAAGGGTAACTTGAAAAAAATGATGGAATGCCGTTTTTGAGACAAAAACACCCATTCATCAAAAAACATCGCCTCCCAGATTATTCCCTCGTATTTGCTCACAACCCTTTGTGACGGCTTTTTATCGTTGACATGTACGCCATCCGCCGGTGAAAACGATGCGACAGGCGGATTTTCTGTTAAAATAGAAATTATGATTACGTCAATAGACAAAATTAAACGCTTTTTAACATTGGAAATTAAAACGCGGCTGCAACAACCGCTCTGTAGTCGGAGGATTGGAACGCTTTTCGCCAATCTGGCGAAAAGAAGCACCATCCGAGGGCGTTTCAGAAACGATCATCGAAAAAGTAAGTACTTTTCTATCTGGATATGAATCACTGACGTTGGAACTGCGCGAGAAGTCCATTCGTGAACTGTTGATTGAACTTGGCGAACCGGCAGAAAGCATTCCACAGGCTGTGCTCCAAAAAAGGGTAAGTAAACCTGCAGGAACTCAGCAGATGGGAGCTCGTACAAATCGCAGCAGAAGAAATCAGGCAGATGCCCCGCAAGATCCTCGGGAACAGACTGTCGCAACTTTGAGTCAGGCGACACAGGCAAGGCATACGCAAAAATCCACAAACCGCTCTAAAAGAGTCAATGGCACACTGGACAGTTCCGTTCAGATTATTCCCGGGATCGGCCCGCAGAACGCTAAAGCGCTCGAAAAACAAGGCGTCTACGCCATTCGCGATTTTCTATACTATTACCCGCGCCGATATGATGACTATTCAAAATTTAAGCCGATTAACAAGTTGATCCCAGGTGAAACAGTCTCCATTGTCAGCGTAGTCTATTCCGTTGAAACGTTTACTCGCGGCAGATACCAGATCACCGAAGCCTGGATTGGCGATGGAACCGGAAAGATGCGCATCAGCTGGTTCAACCAGCCATGGATCGCAAACCAGCTCAAGGTAGAGCAGACTTTTGTTTTTTCCGGTAAGGTCGACACCTACTTAGGCAAACCGCTGATGAGTGCGCCAGATTTTGAACAGGCCGACCAGGAGAACCTGAACACAGGTCGAATCGTCCCGGTCTATCCGGTAAATGCGAATTTACGCCAAAACTATCTGCGGCGGATGATGTTCAATACCGTCCGTTATTGGGCTGAAACCCTGGAAGAATTCATCCCTGAGGATGTGCTTGAATCAGCTGATTTGTTACCGCTTTCCAACGCAATTGAACAGGTTCATTTTCCGGATTCGGATTCAATGTTGGCATTGGCACAGCGGCGGTTGGCGTTCAACGAAATCTTCCTGATGCAGCTAAATGTTCTTTCACAGAAACGCACATGGAAGGCAGTCTCAGCCAACAAATTCAGGCTCGATGATGAACAGATGAATCATTGGACAGATCAGTTGCCCTACCAGTTGACTGGCGCCCAGTGGAAGACGCTGAATGAAATCCGCGGAGATATTGACTCCGGCCAGCCGATGAATCGACTGATCCAGGGCGACGTCGGATCTGGCAAGACCGTTGTCGCCTTGTTGGCGGCGATGATTGTTTCGCATGCAGGCGGGCAATCTGCGCTGATGGCGCCCACCAGCATCCTTGCGGAACAGCATTACCGAACCTTCACCCGCCTTCTCGAACAAACACAGGGGCAAGATTGGAGTCCATCCTTTTCTGCAGACCGGGTCGCCCTGCTGGTCGGGTCCACTCCGGAAGCGGAAAAGCGAATCATTCGTGAAAAACTGGCTTCCGGCGAGACGTTGATCGTAATCGGCACTCATGCACTGCTGGAAGATCCAGTGCAATTCCGCAACCTTGAACTGGTTGTGATTGACGAACAGCACCGCTTTGGCGTCGAACAACGAGCCATTCTGCGCGCCAAAGGAACCAGCCCACATTTGGCGGTTATGACCGCAACGCCGATCCCGCGTTCATTAGCGCTGACCATCTATGGGGATCTGGATCTTTCAGTCATTGATGAGATGCCGGTCGGCAGACTGCCGATCAAAACCTATGTTATGGACTCACTGGCGCGCGAACGCGTTTACCGCCTGATATCGAACGAAATTGCGTGCGGGCACCAGGCTTTCATTATTTATCCGCTGGTAGAAAGCGGGGAAGACGAATCGAAAGAGGGTAGTGCCGCTGTTGAATCTTGGGAAACGCTGCAAAAAGCCGTCTTCCCTGACAATCGTGTCGCGCTGCTGCATGGACGAATGAAAGGCGAAGAGAAAGATAATATTCTGGAAGCGTTCCGTCGTAAGGAATATGATATTCTGGTCTCAACTTCAGTAATTGAAGTTGGCGTGGATATCCCGAACGCAACCGTCATGCTGATTGAAGGCGCAGACCGTTTTGGACTGGCACAGCTTCACCAGTTCCGCGGCAGAGTCGGCCGCGGCGCCGACCAGGCTTACTGTATTCTGGTCCCCGAAAAAGACAGCACTTTTGAAAATGAACGTCTGACCGCCATGACGCAAACGAATGACGGGTTCAAGCTGGCTGAAATTGATCTGAACCAGCGCGGTCCCGGTGATTTCCTTGGGGAGCGGCAGTCCGGTTTTATGGATCTCAAAATGGCATCCCTGACCGATGCACGCCTGATTGAACTTGCCCGGATTGAAGCGGAAAAAATATTCGCTGAAGACCCGGAATTAAACCAGGAAGCGCATGCGGCGCTGAAGAAACGATTGACAGAGAATCAAACAAAAACTTTGGGTGAGGCAAGCTGATGAAAATTTGTGCAGTTTTTCCCGGAACATTCGATCCCGTTCATCTGGGACATATCAACATTGCAGAACGCGCCTCAAAAATTTTTGATAAACTTGTTATCGGAGTATATCGTTATCCACAGAAAAACACACTGTTTTCAATCGAAGAACGGGTAGAGATGTTCACCAAAGCGATGGCGCATCTGCCAAATGTAAAAGTGGTGAGTTATCAGGGTTTGACGATCAATTTCGCTCAGGAAATCGGCTCCAGCGTCATGGTGCGCGGTTTACGGGTGTTTTCAGACTTCGATTATGAATTCCGGATGGCTTTAACGAATCAGGAATTAAACGCCGAGATTGAGACCATATCGCTGATCACGAACCACGAACATACCTTCATTTCCTCCACGACAGTGAAAGAAATAGCAGCTTTGGGCGGGGATATTTCGGGAATGGTACCTGAGTACGTTGCAGAACAAATGAAAAAAAAGGTTTCTGCTGGAAAATAGTTGTATCTTAAAACCATTCGTGGCATAATTGATTAAGATTTTTTTCAAAAACGATCGTTCGGAGGAATCATGGACATTCTGAATCTTGTGGATAAACTGGAAGAGCTCTTCAGCCAGGGACGTTCAATTCCTTTGACACACAACGTGGTCGTGGATGAGGACCGGATGCTGGACATCATCGACCAGATGCGAATCTCAATTCCGGACGAAGTAAAACGCAGCCAGCAGGTGTTGGCGCAACGGGACAGAATCTTGGCGCAGGCAAAAGAAGAACACGACCGGACAATTGAAATTGCAAAAGAAAAGCGTGAACAGCTGACCTCCACCAGCGAAGTCACTGCAGAAGCAAAAAAACGCGCCGATCAGATCATTTCACAGGCGTATACTGAAGCAGAAGTGATCAAACGTGAGGCAGATAAATATGCACTTGACACGCTGAAGCGGCTCGAATTTGAAATGGATCGGACAATCAATCAAGTTCGCAACGGTATCCGCACGCTTCAGCGCGATCAGGACAGCGAAATCAGCGAATCCTAAACCAGATAATCCTTGTTTTTGACCTCATCCAACCGTAGGCTGACCATCTGGCTGGCGGACTCTTTGCTCATGGTAATCCCATAAATTACGTCCGCAGTTTCGACCGTATTGCGATTATGCGTAATAACAATAAACTGGATTTCCTGACTTAATTCCTTTAGTAATTCACAAAATCGGCTGACATTGGCTTCATCCAGCGCTGCGTCCACTTCATCCAGAACACAAAACGGCGTTGGTGAGACCCGCAGCAGAGAGAAAACCAGCGCTACCGAAGTCAAACTGCGTTCCCCGCCGGAAAGTAGCGACAATTCTTGGGCGCGCCGACCGGGCAGCCGCGCTTCAATATCAATACCTGACTGGTTCACGTTGTTCGGATCTGTCAGCAGTAGTTTTTGCGCTGCCGCCTCCAAACAGGCGGTTGAACATATGGCTGAATTCTCCCTGTACCTTTTCAAACGTCACCTGAAAAGCATTCTGCATCATTTCATCCAGCTCGCCAATCACTTCGCGCAGGTCGCGATCCGCTTTTTTCAGATCGTCCATTTGCGTCTTCAGGAACGAATACCGTTCACTGACATTCTTGTATTCTTCAATCGCATCCGGGTTGATCGCTCCAATACGATGAATCAAACTTTTCTGGCGCGAAATCTGATCTTTCAGATTTTCCGGCAATTCCTTCAGAACAGGCAATTTTGCCACCATTTCTCCAAGCGGGAGCGGCGTCTGCCCGGTCACCTTTTCGCGGTAATCAAAAGCGACTAAGCCAAAATCATCCTCAATCCGCTGTCTCAGCGTCTCCAACTGGTACTGTTGCCTGCTTACTTCCATCTGAGTTTGCAGCGCAAGCCGGTCCGCAGTGCTAATTTTCTGCTGCTGATTTTGATAAGATTGCTGCAACGTCTCCAGTTTCGATTCAAAAATCTTCAGCGCTTCCGCTTCCGGCATAATTTTCGCTTCAAGCATCTCCACAGACCGGGTTGCCAGTTGAGCCTGATCACGCAGCGTCTGTTTTTGCTGTGCGATCGCCTCGATTTCCAATTGGAATTTACGCGTTCTTTCCCGGTTCTGCTCCAGTCGTTCTCTATTTCGGCTAACCTGAATTTCGGTTTCTGCGATTCGGGTCAAGGATTCTTTACGAGAGTTCTCGGTCAACGTCCATTCCAGCGTCCAATGATGTACTTCGCGCTGCAGGTCATCCAGCTGGATTTGGCGAATTTCTTCTGAGAGTGTTTTCAGCGCATCCTGATAACCCGTCAACGCCTGCTCCTGATCCTTCATTTCCTGCGCATCCGCATCCAGTTTTAAAGTGATTTCAGCTACGATCTTATCATTTTCAGCAATCCGCTGATTTTGAAAATGAATCAGCTGTTCGCACTTCTGAGTATCCATGGTAGCCTGATTCAAATTCCGGCGCATTTGCTCCAGCTGGCTGTTGCGTTGCCTGCGCAGCCCGGTGTTCAATTCAGCTTGCTTCTGCTTGCCGGCAAGTGTCTGCTCAAGAGCAGACAACGCATTTTGCAGCGTCGTCCGTTTTTCGCTGTACCGGTCAGTTTCCTGTTTCAGCTCTTTCATCTCGCGTTTTCGGGAAAGCAGCTGATGCTTATGTTCCCTTCCGGCAACCAGACTTCCATCCGCCCGGAAGAGTTCTCCTGTCATGGTCACCAAACATCCATCCGCCGGGAGCAGCGGTTGTAGTTCAAGCGCCTGACCGATAGAATCCGCCAGATAAGCAGAGCGGAACAGCCGTTCTGCCAGAGCGCGATATTCCGCTTCAAATTGGGCGATTTCCAAAAGCGTTTTCAAGCCCGCAAATTCTCTTTTTGGTTGCCCAACCGAAGCCTTATCAGTAGAAAGCTGACCGGTAATCAGAACCGCACGGCCATGATCTCCTTCGTTCAACAACTGCACCGCTTTTGGCCAGGCGGACGATCCAGCAAAATGCCGTCAAGCGCATCACCCAGTACAGCGGCGGCAGCCACTTCACTCCTGCGGGAACAGGAAACATCCGCCTGCTGATTGCATTTTGGTATTGTTGCCTAAACGAGCGGCATTTTTCAGAAGATACTGCGCCCCCTGGTTCACGCCTGTCAAATTTTTCTCGGCGGTTTCAAGCACCTCCAGCCGTGCTTTACAGCGTGAAAAGTCCGCTTGAATCTGGTTGAGCTCCTGCTGTCGCTCCTCGCGCTGTTTTCCCAGTCCGCTGATTTCCTGCTGCAGCGCGCTGTTTTGCTGTTCAAATTCCGTCAGCTCCGCTTCAAGCTTATGTAATTCCTTTTGTAAATTTTCCTGCTTTTCACGATAACCAGAAAGCCCGTTTTCCGCACTTCCCAAAGTCTGCTTAAGTCCATTGGTTGAAGAGGCGATCTCCTCGCTGCGGTTTCTCATCTCATCATGCGCTGCTTTCAAGCGAATCAGAACTGTCTCAGCCCGGTTAACAATGCACGCTGCTCGCTACGCCTTTCCTGCATCGTGGTGAGCGCGATCTGACGTTCCTGAAGTTCTTTTTCAAAAACGTCCTTCTGTACCAGCGCAGCGGCGGCGCTGGTTTCCAGTTCTGTCGCTTCCTTCTCCAGCTGGTTGTTCCGTTCGTTCAGCAGCGTAATTTCACTTTCGATAATTTCAATTTGCTCGCTGAATCCTTCCGTCTGGCGGTTCGCCGCACTCAGGCGTTCATCTAAAATTGCCGTTTCCCGGTTGGTTTCCTCTAACTGATGATGAGCTTGCGCCAATTGCTTGTGAAGTTCTCCGATTTCAATCCGTTTGAGGCGCGCAGATTCCTGCAACGATTGCGTTTCTTCCTCCAGCGCCTGAAACACCTCACGAACCTCGGCATTCTTAACTTCCTGCCCTTCGGCAGCCTGCATCGCTTCAATCAGCGACTGCTGCGCCTTATGCCAGTGATAGCCGTACCAATCCTTCAGCAATACGCTCAGATCATTTTTCACTTGTTCATATTCAACAGCACGTTTCGCCTGCCGCTGCAGCGAATGCAGCCGCGGCTCCAACTCGCCGATGATGTCGGAAACGCGTTCAAGGTTGCGGCGGGTGATCTCAAGCCGGTTGAGCGCTTCTTCCCGCCGGCTGCGGAACAACCCAATGCCGGCAGCCTCCTCAAAAAATTTACGCCGATCATCAGGCTTGAGCGACAAGGCATTATCGATCAGCCCTTGCCCGATAATCGTATACGTCCGCTCAGCCAACCCGGATTGACCAAGCAGTTCATTGATATCTTTAAGCCGGACGCGTTGTCCGTTGATCATATAGTCGTTATCACCGCTACGATATGCGCGTCGCGTAATGCCAACTTCCTCATAATCGATCGGCAGCCACTCTTCAGAATTGTCGAACAGAATAGAAACAGAAGCCATGCCGGCTTGCGCTTTATGATCGGAACCGGTAAAAATCATGTCCATCGTTTTTCTGCCGCGCAACAAAGAATAGGACTGTTCCCCCAAAACCCAACGGATCGCATCTGCGATATTGGATTTTCCGGAACCGTTCGGTCCGACAATCGCTGTAATCGGCAGAGGGAATTCAAAACGTGTTTTTTGGGCAAAGGTTTTGTACCCTTGCAATTCAATCGATTTTAATTTTGATGTCATCCGTTAATCACCGGAAGCGCGGAGATAACCCGCTGATAATATTCTTTAAGCGTCATAACCCAACTGTTCCAACGCGTCCAACGCGGCTTTTTTCGTCGCCATTTGCTTGCTGGTTCCACGTCCTTTACCGATTGATTTTTCTCCGACTGAAACTTCAACTTCATAGATTTTCGAATGATCGGGGCCAAGTTCGCGAAGCACCCGATATTGCGGTACTGGCAGGTTCTGAGCCTGTATCAGTTCCTGCAGCCGACTCTTGGGATCTTCACCCTTGTGATTAGAGATGATATCCTTCATCGCCTCTTGAATTTTCGGAATGATGAATTCCTTCACACCGTCAATTCCCTGATCAAGATAAATTGCCCCGACAACGGCTTCAAAGGCATCGCACAACAGTGCTGGTTTGGACTTCCCGCCAGCCAGCAGTTCACCTTTTCCAAGACGCAGTGCCTTGCCAAGA
This sequence comes from Flexilinea sp., assembly GCA_040766005.1. Taxonomy (GTDB): domain Bacteria; phylum Chloroflexota; class Anaerolineae; order Anaerolineales; family Anaerolineaceae; genus Flexilinea. Next base: position 88,130 of record JAXGRI010000003.1, read on the forward strand.
TCAATTGCCTTCGCAAAGTTTGCCAGCTGTTCGGTATGAACCAGCGCGGATCGGTACTTGGTTAGGTCCCCTTCCGGCATTTCCGGCATCTCGTTATAAAGCCAGGCACCAACGACAAAATCTAATACAGCATCTCCAAGAAATTCCAGCCGTTCATTGTCCTCAATCGCATCCGGATGTTCGTTCAGAAATGATCGGTGCGTCAAAGCGCGGCAAAGCAGCAGCATGTCATTAAATTTTAGATCATTACGTTTTGCGAATTTCTGGGGTACTTCATATCCCGGTTGCGTGACGCATTTTGCCATAACAGCCTCTTTATTGGTTCAAAAAATCGGTTCAGTGGATGTTCGGCGGTTGCGTTATCCCATTTTTCATCATTTGGCAGAGGTCGGGGCAAACCGGCTGAAAACTGATTAATTCAGGACGCTCTTCAACGGGAGTGGAAAAATCTCCTGAACCAAACAACATCCAAAATGAGTATAACATAAAGCGAGTGGAGCCTGATAAAAAAAAGAGCATTCCACAGTCAATGCCCAGAAAAGGAAACAGCCTCAAAATGATGTTTAAAACGAATTGTTATCTTTATGCTTTTAGCCATTCATAATGAGAACAACTTGATTAATAAAAAAGTCAAAGCATTCCACCAACTGATAAATTCTCCCTGTCCGATGCTACATGAGCAGGGTCTTGCTCAACAACTCTCCCAGAATCGCGATTAGTGACAAGTTACCTGTCATTCTTCAAAGATTTGCTGAAACTTGACATAACCTGTCTCCCCAGAAAGGCAGAGAACGTTGTTATGTCTGATTTGAGTTTTCTTGATCGCACTGTATGGTTTGCTAAGACCGCTCAAAAACAATTTCTTTTGTAAAAATATGGATCTTATTTCGTAATCTTAAATGGTCCAAAATGCTATGAATAAGTTAGTACTCTCTTGACGATTAATTAATCCATTAAAATGAACGGGGCATGAGAAGAATGCTATCTAAATACTAGTTCCTTCAAATAATCCGCCAGTATTTATAATCTTGACGGGGAGAAAAGTAAAACGCTGAAGATTTTAAAGAAATATTCGGCAGTACAATATTTTCACTTCTCCACCGCTCCGTTTGATTTTTATCTGAGAAATGGATTTCCGAAAAATATTCTGGTGATATTGTGTCAAAAACTAATACTTAAGTTTGTGGATTTGTGGTGTACCTTGGTGGTATAGTGAATCAAATACTTAATATGACGTTCAGAGCAAATTTTTAATGGAATCGGCTCTATATTTCTCCCGAAAATACAATAGCTTCCTCTTTTTGTTCCAGTCCGTTTTATCATTTAAAATCTTTCTTGGCATGGAGGAAACTATCTCTTTATTGTATTATTTATTTAAAAACCTCTTTACTCAAATATATTAAAGGTTGCATAAATATCATACCTTATTGTAAAGATTCAAAACAAATGGAAGAATCCGTATGGTCTGTTTATGAACAGGTTAATCCTGAACATCTTCAGCTTGTCCGATATTTTTGGTCCGAAACTTCTCGGGTCTGCCAGCTTATAAAATGAGAAAATAGAAGCAAGAGAGGAAAAGGAGACAGCATGAATAGCCTGAAAGCGCTGAACCAAACGATCCAATACATCGAAGACAATCTGGAAGGGATGATCGATGATGCGCACATTGCTCAGCTCTGCGGTTGTCCGGAGGGAGTTTTCGCCCGTATTTTTTCAATTTTATGTGATGTGCCGCTGGGCGAATATATTCGGCTGCGAAAACTCAGCAAGGCAGCGGAAGCGCTTCAATCCAGCCGCATGCGGGTAATTGATATCGCCGTTCAGTATGGCTATGAATCAGCGGACGCATTCTCAGCCGCATTCAGACGTTTTCATGGATCAACCCCTTCTGAAATCCGCAACGGGAGATCCTTTCTGGTTTTTCCGCCGATCCATTTTTCATTGTCAGTCGAAGGAGGAAAGAACATGAACATCCGTATCGAGAAAAAGGCGCCATTCAAGATCGCCGGAATCACGCTTAAAGTTGCTCCAAGTTCAGATTTTCCAAAGTTGTGGCAAGACCTGTTTCAGAAAATCGAAGAAGAAAAACTGATTGCGCTTGAACCGGACAGAGTTACGGCGCTTGCTATGATATGTCCTCTGAAAGGTCTTTCAGTTACATGGCAGGGTTCGATTTGTGTGATGAAAGCTGCAATTGACCTGGGACTTGAAATTCTGAGCGTACCGGCAGCGACTTATGCGGTACTGGAATTGCGGGGTCGGTTCGGAATGCATTCATCAAGGATGGAAATATGTCCTGGGGACGTTCTTCCCCGATCAGGGGTATCAGCACGCCGGTTCGCCGGATTTTGAGGTATATCAAGGGAGACATGTACAGCCCCGATTATCACATGGAACTTTGGGTTCCGGTTGAAAAGGAATAAGTTCGAACTTTAAAGTATTGAACACTGACTGGCAAAAAGCAAAATTCAGTCCGCCCAACTAAAAACGTTTTAAAATAAAATCCGACCGGTATAAAACCGGTCGGATTTACGATCTTTCAATCAACTCATTCAACGGATAAAATCAGGAAGTAGTGGGGCTGACCGCCATAATGACTTTCAACTTCCAAATCCGGATACTTCTCCTGAATTTCATCAACAAGCGCCTGCACCTGCGTTTCTTCCATCATCTGCCCGGCAAACACCGTAACACGTTCATACTCAGAAACATTCACCGCTTCCAGAAAAGCCAACAGCGCTTCCTCAATCGTATCCTTCGCCAGAATCAGATCGCCGTTATGGATTACGATGACTTGCCCTTCATTCACCTGCACGCCGTTCAACTCAACTGAACGGGTTGCAGTAGTGATCTCACCGGTCTGAACGTCTGTCAACGCTTCGTTCATTTCCTCAACAATGCTGTCAAAATCGCCGTCCGGATCCAGCCTCAGCAAGGCACTGATTCCCTGCGGGACGTTTTTACTGCGGATTACAGCCACTTTTTTCTCCGTCTGAGTGATGGCATTGTTGGCTGCAAGAATCACATTTTTATTATTGGGCAGAATGATCACCCGATCAGTCGGCAGTTGATTCACAGCGTTCAGGATCTCTTCCGTACTGGGATTCATCGTTTGTCCGCCGCGGATAATATCCGCAACACCGAGACTGGCGAAAATACGGGAAATTCCTTCACCGGGCGAAACTGCAACAACGCCAATTTGGCCTTCTTCCAACGGATTAAGCGTATATTCAGTCTCTTTTCTGCGCCGAATTTCATCCATCTGGGCGACCAGGTTTTCAATAGCGGCTTTGGTCACTGTCCCCAGTGTCATTATGTAATTAATCGGAGCATAGAGATTAGGAGCAGCCACATGGATATGCATACGGTACATGCCCTCTCCTTCACCCAATTGGATAGAGGTTCCAATATCTGACAGGCGGTCATAAAAAGCGGGGAGAATCAGCTCACTATTGGGAATAAAATCCACAACAACTTCATAATCCTGTCCAGGTTCCACCGTTTCCTCCTCTGTCATCATCGTAAGAGGAACAACATCCACCATATCAGGATTTTCATCCAGCGGTTTATGCTCGAAATAACGTAGGAAGCCTTCAAATATATAGTAGAGGCCTTTACCGCCCGAGTCCACCACTCCCGCTTGTTTCAGCACAGGCAGAAGCTCCGGAGTTCGTTCAACCGACTCAGCCGCTGCTTTGACTGTTACCGTAAGCAGCTCCACAAAGTTCGTGCATTGTTCAAGCTGATTCTGTACCGTTTCTGCCGTATCTTTGAGCACTGTCAAAATTGTCCCTTCAACAGGTCTCACAACCCCCTTATAGGCGGTATTGCGAGCTTCCAACAATGCATTGGAAAAGGTTTCCATCGTCAGCACCTGCTTCTTTTCCATCGCCCGCGCAAAACCACGCCAGAACTGGGAAAGAATCACACCGCTGTTTCCACGGGCGCCCATCAGCACCCCGCGGGCAACGGAAGTCATCAATACACCAACGTGCTCTTCCTGGGAGGCAGCAATTTCTTGCCAGCCAGCCTGCATTGTCAACAGCATATTTGAACCAGTGTCACCATCCGGAACTGGGAAAACATTGAGGGCGTTTACAATCTGGTGATTTGTTTTCAGCCACATTGTGCCGGCTTCGACCAATGACTTCACCTGTTGACCGCTCAACACAGTAATCGTTTCATCCGTCTGAGGTGCGAGGTTATCGGGTTGGTTTATCATATTTCTCCTGATTTTCTTTTCTTCGAGATCCCCGTCTACCCCGGGTTGCTGACACGCAGCCCTCTGACATGAACATTGACGTAGTTAACCGTCAGCCCTGTCAGGTTTTCCACCTGATAGCTGACATTATCCGCAACACTGGCCGCAACCGAGGTGATGCGCGTACCATATTCCACAACGATATACAAATCAATCCCGATTGTCAGACCGTTATAACGGATACTGACGCCCATTGTCGGGTCTTTGATCAGCACATTTGCCAGTCCTGCCGCTTTGCTTTTGGGAGCCAGACCAACAAGCCCGTAAGATTCAAGCGCAGCATGATAGACGATATTCGAAATCGCGCGATGTGAAATAAAAATCCCGCCATTCACTTTCTCTTCATTACCCATGAGTCTTTCTCCTTTTCCGGAGATTGATGTTTCCGGATGAAATAATCCCTTTTTCATCAATTCTAATCTTCTATATCGATACCATTCTAACAGGAATTTCAAACTGGAAGATTAGCGGTTGACATTTCAAACAAAACGCTGGGAACAATATCCTGACGGCGATCTCAAGAAAAGCAGTCCGTTTCCGCCCTTTGCTCCGAATCGCTTTTTCCTTTTTGCAAAAAGAAGTTTCGCTGGTACTGTTCACCGAATCATTGTCCAGCCTTATTTCGCCCATAAGTAACCGCGATTACCTCTTTTGTCGCCGGGTCGCTCACGAACTGAATTGGTGCATTTTCCTTCATTTTCTCCCTTGACAGGACAAAATAATATTTGTAAAATAACGATTGATCAATTGTTCAACTGTTTGCAAGGAGGAACATGGAAAGCGATATTCTGAGCACCGACTGCTCAATTCTCCATCAAGATACAGTCAGCGAAGTAATGGAAAAAATGCCTGAGGCCGAATTGTTTTATAAATTTGCAAATCTGTATAAGGTATTTGGTGATCCAACCCGCATCAAAATCTTGTGGGCATTGGATATCCGCGAGCTATGCGTTTGTGACCTGGCTGCGCTGCTGGATATGACGAAATCCGCTATCTCCCATCAGCTACGAATGCTGCGTCAGATGGATCTGGTATGTCCGCGCCGCGAAGGAAAAGAAGTTTTCTACTCGCTGGCAGATGAACACGTCCGTTCCATTTTTGAAAAAGGATTGGAACACATTCTTGAAGACAAAGGGGGAGCAGCGCTTGATTTATGAAAAGTACTTATAAACTTGCCGGTATCGGCTGCGCGAACTGCGCCGAATTAATGCGAGAGAAAATCAGTCACCTGCCAGAGATCCAGAACGTATCGGTCGACTTTATTAGTGAACGCCTGAACATAAACGGAAACGCTGCCAACCAACCAAACGCTCGATAGCATCCAGACCATTGTTCAAGGCGTTGAACGAGGCGCAGCGTTGGTTGATTTGAAGGCTGACGGCAAGGGCTCAGCGGAAGAGAATCGTGGTAAACCGCAGAATAAAATTCTGCGGGAAAAAATTGTGCTGGCTGTTTCGGTCATTTTGGCTGCAGTCGGATTTATTTTTGGAGTAGCATCCCTCCCCGGCAAACTCTTTTTTTTCATCGCATGGTCGGTTGCCGGCGGACAAGTTATTCTGGATGCGTTCAGCAGCGTTCGCAACGGAAACTGGTTTGACGAAAATTTTCTAATGAGTTTTGCGACATTCGGCGCAATCGCAATCGGCGAACTTCCCGAAGCCGCCGCTGTGATGATTTTCTACCGCACCGGTGAACTGCTGCAGCAAATAGCCGTTGATCATTCTCGCAAGAATATCACTGATTTGATGGATTTGAGGCCGGATACGGCTAACCTGATAGAAGATGAAAAAATCCTGCGCGTCGAACCCTCACAAGTTCAGACCGGCCAGTTGATCCTGATTCGACCCGGGGAAAAAATTCCATTGGACGGCATCGTGCGAAGCGGCACCTCTTTTATTGACAGTTCCGCGCTCACCGGAGAGTCAACGCCGCGCACAGCGCTGCCCGGCGACAACGTGTTGTCAGGGTGTATCAATTTATCCGGTGTTCTGACTGTGCAAGTCACGCATCCATTCGGAGAATCGACCGTTTCAAAAATATTGGATCTGGTACAAAACGCCTCGGGGAAAAAGGCCAAAACCGAGCGGTTCATCACCCGTTTTTCAAAAGTCTATACGCCGATCGTCATTGCGCTTGCAGCCCTGATCGCATTCATCCCGCCGTTGATAAGCAGCTGGGATACCTGGCAAAGCTGGCTTCACCGCGGGCTGATCTTTCTGGTCGTCTCTTGTCCCTGCGCCTTGGTAATCTCCATTCCGCTCGGTTTTTTTGCTGGTATCGGCAAAGCCTCCCGCCAGGGAATTCTGATCAAAGGATCCAATTATCTAGAAGCGCTCAATCGCGTACGCATCGTCGCTTTTGACAAGACCGGCACCCTGACAAAAGGCACCTTCAAGGTCATGAAGACGCTGCCCGCAGCGGGTTTCAGCGATAGGGAAATTCTCGGGCTGGCAGCCCAAGCTGAACACTATTCGAGTCATCCAATCGCACGGTCTATTCTGGAAGCTGCCGATTATCCAGATATGAATCCGGACACGAAAATACTGAGCGAATATTCTGGAGAGGGAATACAGGCGCAGATCGACGGCAAAACGATCCTTGCCGGAAATCGTCGCCTTTTCGAGCGTTTCAATATTCCGCTGCATGAGCCGCAGGAAAGTGGGACGTTGGTCCACATCGCATCTGAAGGGATTTACGTCGGAACAATCGTGATCGCAGATGAGGTCAAACCCGACAGCCAAAAAGCGATCGCTGATCTGCGCGCGGAGGGTGTCAGCCAGCTCATAATGCTAACCGGAGATCATCAAAAACCGGCAGAAGCAATCGCAGAAACACTGAAGCTCGACCGGGTATACGCCGAACTGCTGCCAGACCAGAAAGTTGAAATGGTGGAAACGCTTCTGAATGAGAAAAGGGCAGAGGGTTCGCTCGTCTTTGTTGGGGACGGTATCAATGACGCTCCAGTGTTGATGCGGGCAGACGTCGGCGTAGCGATGGGGAAAAGCGGAGCGGACGCCGCAATTGAAGCAGCAGACGTTGTGATCATAACTGATGAACCATCAAGAATTCCGATGATGATTCAGATATCTCGCAAAACCAACCGTATCGTCTGGCAAAACATCATTCTTACATTGGGATTCAAAGCGCTGGTGCTTATTCTCAGTGCCTTCGGTCTAGTCAGCATGTGGCTGGCAGTGCTGGCAGACGTTGGTATAATGTTGCTGGCAGTGCTGAACGCGCTGCGGATTCTGCGCTAACCTTTTTAATCCGTCCGGAGAGTTGCCCGGGCGGATTTCATTTTTCGACGGGCATCCAGACACATTCTGGTAAAACCATAGATTTGGTACCAAACCTTTTGATAGCTTCTCTCATCACCATAAATCGTCGCGATTGGCACCCACCCAATTTTCCAGCCTGATGCCAGACAAATGATGATCATATCCACCATAAAGTGGTAACCGGATTCTTTAGAGTTGAGCAGTTTTTTGATCAGGTCACGGTGTACAAGACGATAACCGGATTGGTTATCGGGCAGATATTCGCCGACAGCGGATGAAAGCATCCAGCGGCCAATGGTATTGGAAAAGCGCCGGATCAACGGCATCTGACTGTAATCGCGCTCGCCAATGATCATACGTGCCTGAGTCTCTTCATATTTTTGAACAAAAAGCGGAACTTCCAACGGATCATGCTGTCCGTCAGAATCCAACATGATCACCGCTTCAAAGTCGTGATCCAACGCCCAGGCAAGCCCGTCCATCGTCGTTTGTCCCACACCCATGTTATAACCGCGCGACAGCACCGTGACGCCCGCTGCTTCCGCAACGGCTTTTGTCCGATCGGTAGATCCGTCATCTACCACCACAATCGTCTCAATCAGTGGCTTCAATTTCTCGAGCACAGCCGGCAAGTGTTTCTCTTCATTGTAAGCGGGAAGCATCGCCATGATTTTCGACATTCAACACCATCCTTTTGCTATATTTGTCTGGATTATATCATCAGGAATGAGTCAGACTGACCCTTTTATCCCGTGAAACAGTTTCCTCTTTTGATCAGAGGAACTATAATTTGATCCAACAATAGATATTGTGAACCTTATTACATGGATGGGACTAACCCGATCAACACACTTCAGGAGGAACAAATGGCAAGAGCAAAAAAGGGAGACCTGATCACCGATCTGGCAGGACAACTGCTGAGCGGGTCCGGCGTCAATTTGGATACACTGCTGGACGTAGCCGGGAACAAGCTGCCGCAGATTCTGAACAAGGGCAGCCAGTATCCGCAACTGTCCGCCGCCAATTTAAAGGCGCTGCGCACGCGCTTCAAACGCAACATTCCGCAAACGCTGACCAAAGCCTGGATCGCGGAAGCTTTGGGTACCACGCAATCCAACGCTGAAAAAGTAATTCTTCCATCGTTAGATCTGCTCGGAATTATCAGCGCGCAGGGGAAAACGACAGCCCGCGCCGCCGCGTTTGCAAAAGAGGACAGTTACACCTCCGCCGTACGAAAAATGATCAACGATGTTTATCCGGAAGAACTGCGCGCGCTTAACATCGGCACAAAAACAGAACAGACGAAAATCAGCTCTTTTTTCAAGAAGGCAGCCTCTAACAATCAGACCGTTGCCAAACGAATGGAAAGTATTTATTTACATCTTGTGAAAGAAAGCGAAGGCACCGTTATGGCAGCATCCTCAGACAAGACCGCTAAAGACTCAAAAACCACCCCAGCGAAAAACACGGACAAAAAAGTCAGCCTGACAGTCAGGCTCGATTTTCCATCAAAAAAGCATGGCACAGCGGTTCGATGAAATTCTGACGAACTTCGCCGAGCAGGTGCATGCCAAGGTAACAAAACTAGATTAATATTCGCTGTCAGGAACGCGCGGCTGCCGGTGAATTGATCTGAATCGCATTCGAGTCTCTCTTGGGGCAAACCGAAAGGCAAAGACCGCAGCCATTGCAGCGCTCGGGGTTGACCTGCGGAAAAATTATTCCCGCTGCTTCAACCTGCTCAAACGCATCAAACGGACAGGCACTTACGCAGCGGTAGCACTGGATGCAGGCGTCGTAATTGACCCGCGCCTGCCCAATCTGCATCAGCGGCTTCTCCGGTATGATAAACGATGGAATCGCGCCACTGGGGCACACCTGACTGCAACGATTGCAATCTGGACGGCAGAAGCTGTCGCTGAGGTCGACCTCCGGCGTTCCGAGCGCCGTCCAATCAGATGAACCGCTGGCAGGCTTCAGGATCTTTTGAGGACAAGCGGCAATGCATTGCCCGCAGCGAACGCAAGTCTTTAAGAAAAGATCCGCGCGGGTCTCATCAGGCCGCAGCGCACCGGGCGGGAGCAGCATCTGGCTGGCTTCCGCTTGCGGCATGATACGGTCCAGCGTTTTTCCAAGAACCACCGTCGCAGCGGATGCAGCGCCAACACCCAACAGCTCGCGCCTTCCCGGACTAAATTCAACCTTTCGGTCCAGGAACGAATTGCCGGCAAACCGGATCGCAAATTTTGGACAGCGCACGGCACATTCGCCGCATTGAACACATTCTGCAGCGTCTGAAGGAAATTTTCCTTGCGGCTGAATCGCCCCCATCGGGCAGCTTTTCGCGCACTCGCCGCATTCAATACAACTCTCCTCATCCACCCGACGCCGAAAAGGCGAAACGCGGGAACAAAGCCCCAACAGCCCACCCAGCGGACAAAGATAGCGGCAAAAGAAACCGCGTTCAAACGCGTTCAATACCAACGCCATCAGCAGCGGCAACAACATCCAGCCAATGCGCACCCATGGCACAGAATCAGCAGCCATTCCCCAAAAGAGCGGTTGAATTATTGCCGCGCCATCGGTCGCAACGGAAGCGAACGGGCGGGTGAGCAGGGCAATCGGATCAATCCAGAAAAACGCTAAAGAGCCAAAAGCCGCCAGGATCGCAAACAGAATCAGCAGCACAAGCTTCAGTCGGCGCAACTGTTGAAAAGGGAAGCGGCGTCCTCTGCGACCAAATGACATCAACAGCGTTCCGGTCGGACAAATCCAGCCGCACCAGAACCTGCCCAAAACAAATGTCAGGGCAAGAACGACTAAAGACGGCCAATAACGCTGCGCTTGCGGATTGCCGGAAAGCAGTGCCACCAAACCCTGAAACGGGTTCAACAGCGAAAAAAGCTGATTAGGCAAACCGGTTATGCGAATGCCAGTGAGCGTCATCAACAGCAGGATCACAAAAAGCGACAGAAAGAAAAGCTGGCTCCAATTTCGTCTTGATAATCGATTGTGCTGTTTCCGGCGTAAAAAATCGCCAATTCCAAGTCCAAGCCCACGAGTAACAGCGCCGGTCGGGCAGTAGCGGATACAGGCGCTGCAAGAATCACAGACGGGTGAATGCGTTCCGTCTGCGGTCGTCACGACCCGGTCTTTTCCTTTACCGCTGAAATAGATAACACCCTGACTTTTTTCCCGACAGGCTTGCACACAGGCGCCGCACTGAACGCAGCCTTGCTGTGCTTGGGGCATCTCATACGATGGCTCCTCTACGCCAAACTGTGCCGCCAGCCGTCGAACGAGTGGCAGATCCGGGCAACAGGAAAGCAGCACATCCGCCGCCTGCCGGCGCGCGTTGATCACTTCCGGAGTATTGGTACGCACCTGCATTCCCTCCGCCACCGGCGTATCGCAAGCAGAAACAATGGCACGGGTGTTGTCCGCCCAAGTCACCTCAACCACGCACATCCGACAGGCGCCGCTGGGTGTCAGGTCTGCAGCGGCACAAAATTCAGGGATGTGCAGCCGGTGTTGTCGAGCCGTCTGCAGGATAGTCGTTCCGCTTTCTGCTTCATAACTGTTCTTATCGATGACAATTCTGAGATTCATATGTTTCGTTTTCCAGCGTTTAATTAATTTCGAGGGTCTTTTGGGGACAAGCTGGCAGGCAATCATCGCGGCCGTTGCAGTCTTCCCCAAGAACATGAAAATCTGTTAACTTTGGACAGCATCCCGCAGGACAACTGCCGTTCAGATGAGCATCAAACTCCGCTTCAAATGTTGTCAGCGCGTCCAAGAAAGGGATGACGGCTTGCCGGCAATGGTTACAAGCCGCACTGACAGACATGCCTTCCGCCACTGAAACCAGCGATTCCAACAGCGTTTCTGACCCAACACCCTCGCTGCAACGTTCCAGTCCATCAATCAGCCGGGGATAGCCAAAACGGCAGGTCATACAGCGGTCACAAGAGGCCGCGGCTGATTCCCGCAAGTCATCCAGCAACGCTTGCAAAACACATTGCCGCTCACTAAAAACAGTCCAGACCGACTTAAACGCAGGGTTCAGCCGTTCCGCAGCAGAAAAATCAACCGCAGCGCTCAACCGGTCTGCAGGAATGAGAAGCCCCTGTTCACCGTTGCGCATCATCTTGACACGTGTATTTTCTTTCAGCCCGGCAAGGGAATAGATCAATGTACGCAGCCGTATTCCAGGCTGAACTTCAACAACTTGAGAGGCAGTAAGTGCATCGCCCTCAAGGGACATCAGGAAGGTACCACCGCTTGCAAAAGAGCCAAGCGAAGCGAACACTTCCGCCGAAAGACGAAAAACCGACGGCACAAGCGCCCAGGTAGTTGCGCTACAAACCACCGCCTGATTACCAAAAAGGCGGCAGGATCTTAGCTGATTCGGTACAGCGCCGGAAACTGGCTCCGGCGCTCGCCCGGCAATTTCTGCCAGGATAGCGGTCGGCTCCATCCCACAGTTGGAGTCGCTCCCAACAAACAGATCCAGCGCGAAATCAACCCCGGAACCGAGAATATTTTTACCAATAAGTCCCTTTCCGGCAACCATTGCCAGCTGCGCGTGTAACCGTTCCGTAAGCGCTTTGTCAGCGCCTCCGCAATAAAGAATTCCCCGTTTCGCGCCGGCAGCGGCTGCTCCGATCAACAGACCTCTGATAATTTCGGGAAGTGCCCGCTCCAACAATAATCGGTCAACGGCGTTTTTGGCAGCCGTCGTCGCCACCAGCATCTTTTCAGCAGCCGCATCATCTGATTTGTCCGTAACAATGCGGCAGTGTTCCAGTAAATCGGCAAGCGAAACGCCTTGTCCGCTGCGTTCCCGCAATTTGGCAGCCGCGATCGTTTGAATGAGCTGATCCGGAGCGGCTTGCAAGGCTATGCGCAAGCTAAAGCCCCGTCGCCATCCGACAGCCGACCAACATCGGATATACCGTCGATCAAAAATCGGATGTCAATACTCTCAGCTGTGCCTGCGCAAAAGTGTGGCAGATTCAAGTAAAATCGCTTTTCCGCTCAAAGGTGAACGGTAAAGCAGCGAACTGATCACTTGTCCGCGCAGATAAGTCCGTTCCAAAATCTGGCTGACATCTTCCGGCTGCAAATTGCAGTAAAAATACCACAGGGACGCAGCACCGCCATCACGCCCTGATCGGGGATGCCGTTTAATGGAGAACGATAAAGTGTCAGCAACAGATTCTTTTGAAACAATCGCCGCAGAAAACGCGTTGCCAATTCGGTCAAATATCTCAGGTTCAACCCCGGGTGAAGCGATCAGAATGATTGCAGGGCTATTTTTCTTGCTAACCACCGGCTTGGCAGACGCAGCCAAGTCGCTCAATGACAGTGGCGCCGGATCGTCTGTCAGGGATGATCCGGTTTGGCGCTCATCCTGCTTGAAAAGCTCTGCAACGGTCAGAAACGCTGCTTCTCCGCCAGCTTGCGCCTCGGCAAACCCTGCTTTTCGCATTTCTGACAAACGGTCAGTTAACGCAGCCTCCGCTGCCAATTGGCTGCCAATTTCCGTCAACGGATCCCCCTCAAACCAATCTGAACGGTTCAAGCCTGAGCGGGAAAGTATTTCCGGAGGCAGAAAACTAAGCTTGCCAGGATTCAACAGAAACAGCGCAGTCGTCATTGGGTCTGCTGGTGCCAACTGCGAGGATTTTTGTTCTTTGCCATAAAGATAGGCATTCAGAGCAGGATCGCTCAACGCCATTGCTGAAAGTTCTTCCAACGTCAATGTTTTCGGTTCTTCCTGAGTTGTTTCGCGATAACACAACCCTTCGAGAATTTCACCTTTGAGGACGGTTCGGCTGATAATCGGTTCCGCATCATAAGGGCGAATACTCACATAAATCGCCCGTTGGCTGCTTTTTCCTTTACCAGTCAGGGTCATCAGCAGCGGGCTGTGCGCGGAAAATTCTTCCGGATCAATTTTCTTGATATGAATCCGAACGTTTGTCCGATACTTCTCCTGCGCCGTTTTGAGCGATTGATACACAGTCAACGCATCCGCGGCACATCCGCCGTCCCAGGCACAGATGACAATCACCGGTGCAATTTGTTCATACTTTGCCAGGATTTTTTGAGCCAGCAGATCCAACTTTTTTTCCTTTTCACTGGCGGGCGGCCTCTTGTCTGCTGTCCGGCGCCGCAGCAATCCAGCTGTCTTGCGGGTCGCCAGCAAATAGGCACCTAACAACGTTCCGGTAAACGTTGGCGTAATTTTCTCTTTTTGAGTTTTTATTGATTGAGGCGCAACAAATTCAGTGGTCAGGCGCTCGGTCAGAAGCGGTGAATCTGCTCCCGCCGAGCCACTTGGAAAAAAATCCAGCCGCACCTGATTTTCCCGAATCAACTCATCAACGATCGCCGGGCAATCCGCAGGCAAAACCCGGGTATGAAGGGAAAATGCTGGCAACACCATGACCAGTGGACCCTGATCCTCCAGATCGCGGCTGTCAATTTCGAACAGTTCTACCCGTCCATCTGCCTTCTTTTCACTGACAAGCACTTCCAGCATCTTGAATATTTCGATCGCCTCTGCTGCCTGGTCACCATCCCAGATACAAACGATGATCGCCGGTCTCGCATGATCATAAGCGCTCCAAAGCGTGCTTTTCAGCTTCTCCAGCGCGCTGAACGTACTGTACCGCATTTCACCCATGCTGTTCTCCCATAAATGATGATTTACCCGAGTTAATCTTACCGCAAAACATGCTATCATTCGATCCCGTCAGATTTTGAAATGAACAATAAATGAGCAATAGCAGAGGCGGTTCACGAACCGCGGAACACCATTCATTAATAATTTGAAAGGGGCAGTTCTGCCAAAATAAGCGTATGAACGAATCCGGTCACAGCATCGCGGCTGTCTCTCACAATTCGGCTGACATCAGGTAAAATCATATAGATATGATTTCTGCAGCAACATCAACCCCGATCATCCAACTTAACCGCACATCCCTTGGTTACCGTACCGAATCCAATGCGGTTCTGAACGATATTTCGCTGCAATTTTTCGCCGGGGACATCGTTGCGGTCATTGGCCCAAACGGCGCTGGTAAATCTACCCTGTTGAAGTCTATCGTGGGGCTGATTCGTCCGCTCAAAGGGGAGATCATCGTGCATGGCGGACGCAACAGCGCCCATAAGGATTGTGTTTCGTACATCCCGCAAAAGGAAGCCATTGACTGGAATTATCCGATCACTGTTCGTGAAGTCGTGATGATGGGACGTTTCGGAAAAATTCCGTTTTACCGCCGGCCCTCAATTGAAGACGAGCAGATTATTAAACAAGCAATGGAACGAATGGATATCTGTTCATTGGCAAACCGGAAAATCCGCGATTGCTCGGGAGGACAGCAACAGCGCGTCTTCCTGGCACGCTCGCTGGCGCAGCAGCCGCATATTCTGCTGATGGACGAGCCTTTTAACGCGGTCGATATCGCAACGGAGACCATTATTCTGGAGAATCTGGCTATCTTTCGCAGACAGGGTGTCACCGCATTGGTCGCAACCCATGATCTGGCGCTGGTTTCTGAGCACTTTGAAAAAGTGCTGTTGCTGAACCATCAGGTGATCGCTTTTGGCAGCCAGTCCGAAGTGATGACATATGAAAATCTACAAAAAGCTTATGGAGGGAAGATCCCTTCGGGGACAAAAACAGCCCAATGAGCACGCTATTGGAACCTTTCCAATATGATTTCATGCTGCGCAGTTTCGCCGCAGCAATAATGGTAGGAATCGTTTGTGCGGTCGTCGGCACCTACGTTGTGGTGCGCTCGATGGCTTTTCTGGGTGATGCGCTGGCACACGCGGTGCTGCCCGGTGTCGCCATCGCCTATATTGTTGGCGGAAACTTGACTATCGGTGCGATGGTTGCGGCGATTGTGGTTGCGGTTGGCATTTCCCTGTTATCCGACCAGGAAGCGATTAAGGAGGATACCGCAATCGGGATCTTTTTCACAGCTGCGCTCGCCCTTGGAATCGCGTTGATCAGTACCATCCGCACCTATGCGGTTGATCTGACCCACATCCTTTTTGGCAACATTCTCGGCGTCTCCAACCAAAATCTATTGTTCATCCTGATCACA
The DNA here is from genome assembly GCA_040766005.1 of Flexilinea sp. Lineage (GTDB taxonomy): Bacteria > Chloroflexota > Anaerolineae > Anaerolineales > Anaerolineaceae > Flexilinea. The sequence continues at coordinate 103,789 of JAXGRI010000003.1, forward strand.
GGACTGACCGTCTTACTGATCGTGGTAATTTTTTACCGTTTTTTTCTGGTCGTCACCTTTGATCCGGTGATGGGGAAAACGCTCAGCTGGAACGTGAAACTGATCCGCAGCGCGCTGCTGGTTTTGATCGCCTGCACCATCACAATTTCGATTAACACCGTCGGCGCAGGCCTGGTGACAGCCATGCTGATCACGCCGGCAGCCACCGCGCTGATGTTTACAAAAAGGCTTTCGCAGACGATGCTGGTAGCCGCGCTGCTCGGCGCTTTATCCGGCTTTACCGGATTATATGCCAGTTATTTCCTGAACATCAGCTCCGGCGCCTCCATCGTCCTGTGTGCAACGCTGTTTTTCATCATTGTCTACGCTATCAACTGGTTCTTCCCGCTGCGCAGCAATCACTATAAACAATCCTGTTGATCAAATGGCGTCCCCAATCCAGTTAAAGCTCATTTTCACAGCTTTTTTCCATCGGGCAACATACTTTAAAACGTGTTCTGCTGCCCATCTCCGGATTCCAGGTTCTTTCAACAGTCCATTTATCCCGTAATTCATTCAGCGATTGCCAATAGCCGATGGTCAGTCCGGCAGCATATGCTGCGCCCAGCGCAGTTGTTTCGCGGATCATCGGCCGCACAAGCGGCTTGTTCAGAATATCTGATTGGAATTGCATGAGCAATTCATTCACAGTCATTCCGCCATCCACTTTGAGCGTTTTCAATCCAACACCTGAATCCCGTTTCATTGCCTCAACCACCTCATAGGTTTGATAAGCTGTTGCTTCCAACACGGCGCGCGCAATATGTCCGCGATTTGAAAAACGGGTCGATCCAGCAATCAAACCACGCGCATCACTGCGCCAATATAGGGCGAACAATCCTGAAAAAGCCGGCACAATATAAACATCACCATTATCGGGAACTTCGCGCGCCAATGATTCAATCTGATCTGATGACTGAATCAGCTTCAGATTATCCCGCATCCACTGGACAAGTGATCCCGCAATCGCTACCGATCCCTCCAAACAGTAAACAGCCTCCTCATTACCAACTTTAAATGCCACGGTAGTCAACATCCCATTGTTGCTCTGCACGGGTTCCGTTCCAGTATTCATCAGCAGGAAACATCCGGTGCCGTAAGTATTTTTCGCTTCTCCGGGTGAAAAGCACGTCTGCCCAAACAAAGCCGCTTGTTGATCACCTAAGACAGACGCAATCGGAATAGAAACATTCTCAAACTGGAAGTCGCCAAAAAAGCCGGCTGAAGGTAAATCGTCGGCAAGATTCCTCTCGGGATCTCCAATTCTTCTAAAATCTCCTCGTCCCAATCCAATGTCTTGAGGTTCATCAACATGGTCCGCGAGGCATTCGTCACATCCGTGCAATGTGCCACCTGCTGCTCCACCGGTCAGATTCCAGATCAACCAGGAATCAATCGTCCCAAACAACAGGTTGCCTTTGTTTGCCTTCTTCAGACAGACCGGGAATGTTTTTCAAGCAGCCAGCGCAGTTTGATGCCGGAGAAATATATCGAAATCGGCAATCCGGTTTTTGCCGAAAACGGTCCTGTCCACCTTTTTGGCTCGCCAGTTTATCACATAACTGCGCGGTGCGTGTGTCTTGCCAGACAATCGCATTGGCATATGGTTTACCGGTATAACGGTTCCAGACCACCGTCGTTTCACGCTGATTGGTTATTCCTAATGCGGCGATTTCGTGCGGAGCTGAGCGCAACATTCCGCAACGCCTTCGTCAACACTTCATAGATATCCTCAAACGGCTGTAACGGATCATGCTCTACCCAACCCGGTTGCGGCAGGATTTGGGAATGTTCCTTTTGAGCGCCTGAAACAATTTTTCCTTCGCGATTGAAAAGCAAACAACGCGTACTGGTCGTCCCCTGATCAATGGCGGCGATTACTTTTGACATGATACTCCCCCGATCCGACTAAAAAAACAGAAAGGTTTTACCCAATTATATGGTTCGAAATAAAAAGCGGCAAACCGACCCTGCTTCAGTACAGTTTCGATCCTGTCACAATTGCCAGCTGACATTTCTCAGATTTTTTCGTACAATCAAATCAGAGAAACAGCGGCTTGTGGTTCTCTATGATAACTGACGAAAAAGCCGCTTTGAGAGATTAAAACTGTTTTGCCTTAAAATCAGTGTATGTTGGATTCGCGCACAGGAAATTATGCTACCTCTATTTAAAATCGGCGTCGGAACGTTGGCGTGGGGAAATCAGTTGGTCTGGGATTATGGTTCAGATTTCAATGAAGCATCCCTTAAAGAACTTTTCCATAAATCCGTCCAGAGCGGTCAAATCTTCTTCAATACCAGCGAATCCTACTCAGATGGTGAAAGTGAACGGCTGCTGGGCAAATTTGAATCAGAGTCTCCGATACCGGTTTTCCTCTCAAGCAAATACATTCCCCGCGTCTGGCGGTTCAGAAGGCGCGATTTCCAATCTCAGCTGCGTGAATCCCTGCGGCGGCTGCGGCGTCCTTTTTTGGATCTTTATCAAATCAACCCGCCTGTTGGTTTTATGAAATTGGAAATGCTTGCCGAATGCGCCGCAGACGCGGTAGATGAAGGACTGGTTCATCACATCGGCGTTTCAGACTTCACGGCTGATCAGATCGCGTTATTTGCCGAGCTGCTGGCTCAGCTGGGCATACCGCTCGCCTGCGTCAGCAGCGAATATAATCTGCTCAACCGCAGCGTGGAGACCAACGGCGTGTTGTACCGCTGCCGTGAGCTGAGCATCCCGCTGATCGCCCAAAGTCCACTGGCGATGGGCATTCTGACCGGAAAATATCTTACGAAACCGATTACCAACGGACTGCGCCGTCAACTGATGGAGCGCTACCCCAGAGCGGGGATCATCGGGCTTTTCCGGCTTATGAACACGATCGGATCCGAAAACGCCGGAAGGAACAACGGACAGGTCGCGTTGAATTGGCTGATCCGCAAAAATGTCATCCCGATTCCGGGTTCAAAAACAGTTGATCAGGCGTTTGAGAACAATTTGGCAGCCAGCTGGGAAATGACAGAGGAACAGTCAAATCGGCTGGATCAATACTCGGCAGAAATGCTCATGCAAGCCGGAGGAAACGACGCGTAGACAAACATAAAATGATCGCCAGTGATTACCCGAAGAACCAGGCTATTTTTGTCCACCCCTCTAAATTCATTACCGCACAATTTTGAAGTCGCTGTCAAATCATTATCGAACGGTTGTAAAACTAAATGCAACGTTTAAGCCCTCGCATTCCTTAGCAAGTTGTTTTTAGTTTTGCTGTTATCTACAGAAAACCTGCACACTAAAACGGAAGCTATTTCTGGATTTTTGGGGAGTACAAGTTACAATATTTGAGATTTTTCAAATCCGAAACTGAGAGGGCAATAAATGGTTGAAAGGTGGCGCAATTTTTTAGACAGACCGACAAGTTCTACCTGTTTTGCATATTCGCCTAGTTTTTTATAATATTTGTATTGATCATAACAAGGCATAGCATAAAGTGTGACCATGTTATTTGTGTTGGCGATGAGTATTGTGAGCAATTTCCAAGAACGTTGAGGAGGCAAAAAGTGAGGGTGAAAAGAGCGAGATTGATAACATTTTTGGTGTTACTGTGTCTTATTTTGATAGTAGGGCAAACACATGCTCTTAATGGGCAAAGTGCCAAAAATCCAACGCTCACTACGAACCTTGCCATCAGTGCAAGAGCGAAAATTCCAGCCCTAATGGCTGTTTCTGCTCAAGCTTTGCCGATTTCCGTTAAATTCATTGGATATAACGGGAATCAGGCAATTACTACCACAACCGAGTTTACCGAAGGAACAACACCGATTGGCATGAATGGTACAACTCCACGTTACGGTGTTTGGCTGTTCAGTTCCTATTTCATCGGATGGTCCGACAATTCAAATTATGCCAGCGAAGGCATCGGTCATTTTTTCTACGAATCGGCTCCGATTTCAGATTTTTTGGCAGTTAATGAAAGCACAGACCCGACCCTCTATGCAATCTATTCAGGACCTTTAACCATCACAAATGTGACAATTCTGACAGGGACAAGAATTAATGATGATGTTACGGCAGATGAATTTGTAAGCCCGGGCGCACCGAACAAAACGGACGATCTTACGGTGACAACCTATGCCCCCGGAGATGGGGATTATCAGATCAAAACGTTAAATTCTGTCTTTAAAATGAACCCGTTTGTAGCAGCGGCTATTTACAAGGATGCCTGGGTTGGGGCTTTGGACAACGGATCAACCTGGGGAGACCTTGGTAGAAAAAAAGGCAACGTGACAGTTGTTGACCTGCATATCAAAATCGACAAACGCGTCGTTTTGCCGGATGAATTTGATCTCAGTTTTACCAGCTATGTTTTTCGCCCAATCAGCGTTCGTTCAGCAATCAAGGAAGACGGAACGCCCGTCCAGGATAACGAGATCTACCCCTATCTCGGCGTTGACCAGGCAGGAGATCAACCTGGTTATGGGGTGTTGAATCGCATACAAAATAATCAGCCAACTACAAGTTTTCGAACGAAATCCTATCTTTTAGACGCCGGAGGCAACAAGGTGCCTGTCTATGACTATGTCATCCGAACCCGCGTTCGCACCGGTTATGATGCTTTTGGCAACAAAATTACACCTATTACAATGGCGCAAATTCAGTCGGATATGTATCTCACCTTATCCGGAAGCTCATTTTTTAGCGTCCCAAACGAAGTAGCAAAGCAAATTGCCGAAGACACCACCGGCCCAATCGAATTTAGCGGTTTTATTGATGGTCTGATCAAAGGCAGCTATTTCGGACCGGTCAATTCGGAAATTGAACAATTAGATTTTTTACTTTCGTCAGAAACCATTACCCTAGAAGGGTCAAAGATCTGGAACGACAGCCATGCCAGTACAAGACCGGAAAGCATCACGATTCTTTTATTGAAAGACGGACAGGAAATTGGCAGCAAGACCGTCACACCGGATGACGCCGGCAATTGGACCTGGAGCTTTGACGACCTGCCGAAGGTTGAAAACGGTGAGCCCATCACCTACACGATTACTGAATCAGCTGTCCCGACAGGATATATTACGTCAAAGCCCTGCGAGATCATTGCCACATCCGAAAACCTCACTTGCACCATCACCAACAGCAGGAAGGGGACGCTGACCATCCTCAAAGACGCCATTCCGAATTCATCATTCGCGGAGTTTCATTTCACAATTGTTCCCGAAGCTGATGAAACCGCAACTTTCACCCTGAAAGACGATGGAGGAACGGACAACAAAAAGACTTTTGCACTTACCCCGGAGCAGCAATACGTTATCAATGAAAGCCAGCTCCCTGTCGGATGGGCATTGGAGGATATTGTCTGCAAACTCGTGGAAGAGCAGCCTGAGAATCCTGTGATGGCTCCTGGTGAAGATTTCTGGGAAAAAGACCTTGAAGGGCGTGTGTTGCGCATAACGCTTGGAGTCAATCAGTCCGCAGCCTGTACTTTTATCAACAAAAATATCGATCCGGAGTTACCAGATACCGGGTTTCCTGTTGAATAAGAGCTGGAGGAAATCCCAAAGACCGGATTCGTCGTTGGGCGTCTTACAGCGCTTGCATCTCAGCCGCTCATTCGGCCTTACAAAACTACAAACATGATCTTGAAATTGCCAACGTTGAACGTCGAATTGCCGATCGTTGGTATTCCGGAAACAGATAATGGCTGGGATATTACCTAGTTAAATAATCAAGCCGGATATCTTAACGTTAGCGCATATCCTACCTGGGCTGGCGACAGCGTATTGACCGTCCATGTTTGGACTGCAGAGAATCAGCCAGACCCCTTTGTTGACATCCAACATATGAAATATGGCGACTCGTTTACCATTGAAGCCTTTGGTAAGACTTATATCTACGAAGTGCGCCAAAACCAGCTGATTGGTGCTTTTGATATGGGTAAGATCATGCACCATGAAATCAATGACTGGGTTACGCTGGTCAAAGTCGAATAATAGTCGTTTTGAATCAAAAATGTTGCGTTGAGTGTTTCGGCAAAACGAAAATAACTGTTGTCCTGACTATGAAAAGATCAGAAAACCTTTTTCTACAGGCAGGGTAAATTAATCATCTGACAACCACTTAGATTTTTATACATGCAATGCTATTATGGCACGGCAAAGTTCTATAAATACACAGATACTTCACAGATTGAGTTTATGATTGATTCATTACAACGCAGAAAGACTGTATAGAGGTTATCGCAATATGAGAAGCCACTCTTCTTGCCTGCAATAGTCTTTCCCATCAGTTATTGGACAAGACATTGGTTATACATGGTTTCTATATTAACTGAACCTGCTTCCGTTTGTATCGTTGATCGCAGTCATGAATTTGTAAAAGTAAATGCAATGTTTGATTCCCGACATCCCTCACCTAGCTGCATTTAGTTTTTCCTTTATCTCCACGAATCGTTTTCAAAGATCACGTGCTTTTTTATCTGCTAAAAACAACAAAGTATGATAAAATATTTATTTGTGTCGGTATGAACAAAATCAAGGCGGGTCGTACTTTGCGCCTGATAGATCATCTGACCAGATGAGTTTATTAGGAGGTTAATGTATGACTGTTGCTCATTCATCGAAATCCTATTCCAGGATTCCGAACGCAGCGACAATGCCGGATCTGATTGAAATTCAGCTCGATTCTTTCAATCGCTTGAAAGAGGAAGGCATTGCCGAGCTTCTCAACGAAATTTCACCGATTGAATCCTTTAACAAAGGGATGAAACTTTACTTCCCCGGAAAAGACGCCATCACAGAAGAATGGGGGCTGAAATTCTGGTTTGGAGAATCCAAGCACAACGTGGACGATTGCGTCGAACGCGATCTTACTTATTCGCGACCGTTGTACGTCACTGTTTTGCTGGCAGGCGCGGACGTGCCGGAACCGCTGAAACAGGATATTTTCCTGGGTGATTTTCCGGAAATGACCGAAAACGGCACGTTCATCATCAATGGCACCGAACGTGTCGTCGTGTCTCAATTAATCCGGTCTCCCGGCGTCTACTTTGAAGCACCGGTTGACCGTTCCACCGGACACCGGCTGGCGATGGCGAAATTGATTCCGGACCGCGGCGCCTGGATGGAATTTGAAACCCGCAAAAATGACTATCTGATCCTGAAATTCAACCGTAAGCGCACCGTTCCAATCACGATCTTCCTGCGGGCGCTGGCAGAAGTCAACGACGGCGTTTTTTCCGATCCGCCGATTAAAACTGGGACGGATGAAGAAATCATCTCTCTGTTCTCCGATGTTGACAATAATCCCGATCGGATGTTCATTGCCTCCAGTATCAAGCAGGAACCAGATTGGGAAAAAGACTATCCCAACAACACGATTTCACAGGCAGCGCTGCTCGAATTCTTCAAACGTATGCGCCCCGGTGATCCGGCAACCATTGATAACGCCAAACAATTCATTGAAGAACAGCTCTTTGATCAGCGGCATTATGACCTCGAACGGGTCGGACGTTATAAGCTGAACCAGAAACTGGATTTGACCGAACATATTCCCAACGATCACCGCAATGTGACCAAATGGGACATTGTGCGTCTTGTCCGACACCTGATCATGATCAACAACGGAATGATTGAAAAAGACGACATTGACCACCTCGGCAACCGCCGGGTGAAGACCGTCGGTGAATTAATCTCGAATAAACTGCGGATCGGTCTGCGCCGGATGGAACGCGTTATTAAAGAGCGTATGTCCATTCGCGATCAGGAACGAGTCTCGCCGGTGAGCCTGGTTAATATTCGCCCGGTCGTCGCCGCACTACGCGAATTCTTTGGATCTTCACAGCTTTCACAATTCATGGATCAGACCAATCCGTTGGCTGAGCTGCGTCATAAGCGGACACTGTCCGCACTGGGCCCTGGCGGCTTGCGCCGCGAACGCGCCGGTTTTGACGTCCGCGACGTCCATCATACGCACTACGGACGAATTTGTCCGATCGAAACGCCTGAAGGCCCAAACATCGGTTTGATCGGCCGCCTGGCAAATTACGCTAAAGTAAACGAATATGGCTTTATCGAAACGCCATATCGCCGGGTCTACCGCAATCTGCCGAAAAGTGATCCGCGCTTGGTCAATCGCCAAGTGACAGAAACGCTAAGCGACGCCAAAGGCAAAGTTATTGTTGAAAAAGGCGAACGAATTACTGAAAAAATGCTGTCGGCGATCAAAAAACTGGAACAGAATGTGATCTTCATCACACCATTTGTTTCTGAGGACGTTGAATACCTCTCCGCAGATGCGGAAGACAAATTCATCATCGCACAATCAAACACCCGTGTGAATGAATGGAACGAATTTGACGAAAAATCAATCGCCAGCCGGCACTACTCTGAATTCACCACCTATCCGCCGGATGCCATCGACTATATGGACGTTTCTCCTCAGCAGGTGGTCGGCGTCAGCGCAGCGCTGATCCCGTTCCTGGAACATGATGACGCCAACCGCGCACTCATGGGCTCCAACATGCAGGCACAGGCAGTCCCGCTCGTCAATCCGGATATTCCGCTGGTTTCAACCGGTATGGAACAATTCGCTGCCATTGACTCAGGACAGGTATTGACCGCTACGGAAGATGGCGAAGTTGCTTCTGTCAGCGCCACGCAGGTGATCATCCGTGACATCAACGGTACGCTTCATACCCATCCGCTGCGCAAATATCAGCGCTCAAACCAGAGCACTTGCATCGACCAGCGTCCGGCGATCACTAAGGGACAAAACATCAAGAAAAATGATGTGCTCGCCGACTCATCCTCGACAGTAGATGGCCATCTGGCGCTTGGCCAGAATGTGGTTGTGGCGTTTGTCTCATGGGAAGGCGGCAACTTTGAAGACGCGATCCTCATTTCAGAACGCGTCGTGATGGATGACAAATTCTCATCAGTCCACATCGAAAAATATGAGCTGGAAGCACGTGATACCAAACTGGGTCCGGAAGAAATCACTCGTGACATTCCGAACGTCGGTGATGATGCAATCAAAGATCTGGATGAAAAAGGAATTGTTCGAATCGGCGCTGAAGTCGGACCGAACGATATTCTCGTCGGGAAAATTACGCCCAAAGGCGAAAAAGAACTCACGCCGGAAGAACGTCTGCTGCGCGCCATTTTCGGCGAAAAATCCCGCGATGTTAAAGACACTTCGCTGAAAATGCCTCATGGCGAACGCGGCAAAGTCGTTGATGTCAAAGTATTCACCCGTGACGAAAATAACGACCTGTCAGCCGGTGTAGAAACTATGGTTCTGGGTGTCCGTCGCCCAGCGACGCAAGCTGACCGCCGGCGACAAGATGGCAGGACGTCACGGAAATAAAGGCGTCGTTTCCCGCGTTGTCCCGATCGAAGACATGCCATATCTGGAAGATGGCACACCCGTTGATATCATTCTCAACCCGCTCGGCGTCCCCGGCCGGATGAACATTGGCCAGGTACTTGAGGTACATCTGGGATGGGCTGCCAAACAGCTCGGTTTCCGGGCAATCACACCGGTATTCGACGGCGCGACCGAATACGAAATTGAGTCCGAACTGGCACGCGCCTGGATGTTGGACAAAGCCTGGGATGAAATCAGTAGCCGTTCCTGGGAATGGATCAAAAAACATGACCACGACCCGGAGCAGATCGCTGATGACAACGAAGTTCGCATGCTCTACATCAGTAGCTGGCTGCAAGGGAAAGATTATGATTTCTATCGCATGAATTTTGATGAATTTTATGCGAAACACGTTGTTTTCTCTGAATGGTTGAGCGAACATGGTTTCAACGCGGAGGAAATTGTTGACTGGGAAGATGTCAAACCTAACGCGCCGACCATTCTGCCAAAAGATAAAAACGCCATCATCACCTGCCTGCAAATCTGGATCACGGATCAGAACGAGAAACCAGTCAGTAAAGATGAAATTGAGCTGCGCGAACAGGCGGGCAAAATCAGCCTGAAAAATGGGAACCCGCTCCCGATCGTCGGGAAACAGCGGTTAATGAACGGCAAGACCGGTGAAGCCTTTGACCAGCCGGTTACCGTCGGCGTCATGACCATGCTCAAGCTGCACCACCTGGTAGAGGACAAAGTCCATGCCCGTTCAACAGGGCCATATAGCCTCGTCACCCAGCAGCCGCTCGGCGGTAAAGCACAGTTCGGCGGACAGCGCTTCGGTGAAATGGAAGTGTGGGCTTTGGAAGCGTACGGAGCTGCATATACCCTGCAGGAAATGCTGACCGTCAAATCCGACGATATCCAGGGTCGCGTCAGCACCTATGAAGCGATTGTCAAGGGCAAACCGATTCAGGAACCGGGCTTGCCAGCTTCTTTCCGTGTGCTGGTGAAAGAACTGCAAAGCCTTGGGCTGGCGGTTGAAGCCCTGCTGGAGACCGGCGAAACCGTGCGCTTTGGTAAAGAAGAAGAGCGGATGAAGACCCCGCGGATGGAAAGTGGGCTGCTACAGACTGCGAAAGCTGCCCCTATCAGCGCAGAAGACCTGATGCTCTGATCGACTATATACTAAATGAACAACAAAGAACCGCTATTCAAGCGGTTCTTTGTTGTTCAAGCCTAAATGTGAATCTCATCAGTGTGCCGGGAATAAAAACATCACACAGGATAAAATATTTGCAAGTATTAAATGAATGAACGAATGGCTGCGCCAATTTCAGGATAATACCGGAATTGACGGCAGAAAAAAATTTCCAGATGAATCCTCTCGTTCAGTTTGTAGCGAACCGCAGTGATGGTACATCTTCTTGTCACTCGGCAACATTTTATATCAATCCAAACAATACTTTCATCAGCTTAAATTACAAAATCGTTTTCATTCAGTTCTTCACAGAATTTCTTAAGAATCAATTGGTTCAGTACAATGGTACTATGGAAACCTTGCAATACCATCATGATATGAAGTAGAATCTCTTCTTCATTATTCCGCATTTGGTTTCGCCATCAGACTTACGACAATTGCGCTCAGTTTTGGTAAATCATGGTTTACATAGATAGCAAATCGAACAGTCTGTCCAAAATATCATAATTCATATTGTTGAACAAAATCGCGTAAATCCCGATCCCAATCAAAATCAAGAGCAATTGCGCGGCAGCAATGTTCTTGCGCATCTTTTTGACATTTCCAAATGCCCATACAAACGTCAGGATCAGTCCGATGACAGGGATTGCCTGCAGCAGGAACATAACCATCACTTCTCCAATACCCATAATCTCATTGCGAGCCTGGGAGCGCTTTGCGGTTCGTTTTTGCGGGGTTGTCACTTCCTCAGCTGGCTCAGTCCACTCAGGCAATGATCCAGGGACAGGGGCGACTGGATTCACAACTTGAGTGCCGCACGAGGGACAAAACATATCGTCGGAATTCAATGCAGTACCACAATTTTTACAGTCCATTTTTGCCTCTCATCGTTCTTTTGTCATTCTTCGATTCTAAAACTGCCTGAGCGGGTTTTTTTAATGTTCAGGAACGAATTTGAATCTGATTGTTAAACGCGACTGATACTTCTCGTCACGGCTGCCGGGAGGTCTAAGCACGGGGTTTCCGCCGAACATGTCACATGTACTCGTAGAGTTGCCTTTTTCGGTTCCATTCAAATAAAAGGTCGGACTTTCAGATGGCAGTCTCCTGACAACACCCGGGTACACTTCAAAATCGTACCCACCTTTCTCACTCAGATCAAATGTGGCTTCGCCAGCCATCTCATATTCATAGTGATGAGTCGAAATTGCAGTGCAGCCAGTCGCGGCTTTGAACTTGTCGCTTTCGTAATAATAATCATCGATCATATTCAAATCCATGGTTGCCGTTCCTTTTTTGGTGCGAAGATCAACCATACCGCTGACCGAAAAGCTGCATGAAGTTGTATGCCCCCAAAGCTCCTTTGATCCTTGTGCTCCAAAGGAAAAGCTGCCGTCCTTCTGAATCGGAATCTCTGTCAAGCTATTAATTACATCAATAATACACATTCCGGGCATGCCCTGAAGCGAAAACCACTTGAAATAACATTCGCTGTCTTCAGCTTTACATGGGGAGGGGATAATCTCTAAATGCCCGACGGCTTCTTCAAATTCCACGCGAATGCTGGCTGGTGGGCTTAGCTGAGTGTAAAACGGTTTATCCTCTTTGGTCATCTCCATCACCGCGACGGTGTAAACCACGTCCGGTTTACCCTTGATGGGGGTATCTGCAAGCGCTTGCAGCGCGTCCCAGTCATAGGGTCCGCTGTTTTGAGCCCGGGTTTGCCGCAGCGTAGCGTGTCATAGCGGCGATCACCTTGTCCTTGAAAGCGGGGTCTGCCGGGTTTTTGATAATCCCGTTATCATTAAGCGGAATTTCAAGCGTCGGCGCATCGTTTTCAAGCGCGAACGTTGTGCTACCCGCACTGGTTTTCATAGAAAACACCACCAGCCATTTTTCTGCCAGTTGCTGATCAAACAGGAAGCTTTTCTTTGGCATGTCGATTGATAGGCTCCGCCCTTTGATTTCAAGCTGCGGGATTTCAGGCTGCGGTAATAAAATTGCTTCCATCTGCAGCGCTGCTTGCCCTGCGTCCGGCTGGACGCTCATCACCGTATAGACCGCATATGCCCGATCTTTATACGGGAAATATCGAATCCCGTCCTCCTTGATCGCCGTTGCTTGCGCATCTTCCTTGCCCGGGTTTGAAATAACCCAAATGGATGGAGATTGCGGCAAGTAATCCTTTATGCGTAAACCGATGCGATAAGCAGTGCTGTCGCTCGAATCGCGTAGTACACCCAAGGTTTGCGAATAAGCTGTAAATTCGGATTGACTGGCGGCTTCAATCCCGACTTTCGGTTTTTGGCTTGTCAAAAATGGTAGAGATTTTTCCAGACGAAACCACCTCTTCATCAATTCGCTGACAATCGGTCTCATCTCCTGATGACAAAAATCAACAAAATCCTTCTCATAGGTTTTGGCGCTAATCCCCAGCTGGTCACGCAGCAACCCCTGGATATCGGTTCTGACAGCGTAGGACGCCGCGAAACGTTGAATCAGATCCAGCAGGAACTGATCCGGATTCGAGCGGTAGTATTTATCACGCATCATCTCAAGAAAACGCGAGGCGGCATACCCCTGACGGGTTGTCAGTTGGTCCACATCGCCCGATTTGCCCCAATCGTCCGGATTGCCAAAGCTATAGGCATAAGTTTCCCAGAAAATGGTTGTCAGGATATCGGTATACATGCGGCTAATCAGGTTACCTGTTTTTTGCGGGTCAATCAGCGGCCGTTTGGATTCGAATCTGCTCTTCAACCCATATTCATAGGCTTCTTTTTCCAGCAGGACAGCAGTAGCTTCCCAAAACCACAAATAATTCGATTTATCTACCCATACATACCCTGCTTGTGCGATATGGAATAACTCATGCATAATCGTCAGCTGCAAATCGTCAATTTGGGTTCGGATGGAGTCCATCTTCCTTGAATCCTTCAGTGCTGCAACGTCATAAGGCAGACCTACGGCTTTTGAAATGTTGATATGAATATATGGGCTGCTTAAATATGGATTCTCAGCCATACCCAGGACATCCATTTCATGCGGCCAATCATCCAGGAAATAGACTTCTACATTATGGGCAGGACGTTTAAATTTTCGTACTTCGTAAAGATAATAATCCGCCTCAACCAGCGCCTGGATGCCAAACTGTACCGGTAAAGGGATTACCAACGCCGGATCGCTTAGTCGTTTGACGATATCCTTGTACTTCGGATCCGATTTCATTGTCACAAGCGCTTCACGAATTTTTATGGAGTAACCGATCGAATCACCAGCTTGTTTCGCTTTCCATATTGATTCATCGATCTTCGCGGTATGCCGTGTTGTCAGCGCCTGCAGCTCTCGAGTGATCTCTTTAACCTTTTCCTTGTTGGTAAAAGGCAAGTCATCGGGCCAATAAATCGAATAATTCTTCAAGCGATCTTCGGATCCTGACAAAAAGCTTTCATGCGCACTGGAATCGTCGAATGAGCGCCAAATCATCTGTGCCCAGGAGCGTTTGCCGCCATGTTCAATCGTTTTTCCCACAAGCAGGCCAATACCCGTCCCTAATGCGATCGCGCCAACAATTGAATTGGCGTCCGTTACAGCGGTAAGAACCGCGCCTTCGCGCTTAGAGCGTAGTTGCTCAACATGGCCATCGCCATACAGCCGGACCAATCCAATATCATCCCAAAGTACTTCTGGGATATCGAATGCCTTCAAGTCAAATTGAATCTTTACGCCATTAGGCAGACGTTCACCCTCTCCTAATTGAGCGCTGAATTCAAATGCGTCAATCATCAGGTATCCCTGATCACGCAAGGGCAAAGCGGTTTCATAGATTTCTTCGTCAGTCAAACGGTAACCACTGAAAACTCGATCGCGATCAAGTTGGTTCTCTCCCACGTTCACGGTTAACCCGTGAAAAGCTCTTGATCGACAGCCCGGGTTCCGCTGACGGGCAACGGCGCAGGGATCAGTGGTGCGTCCGGGTTGGGCTTAACCGCCTCTTCTGACTTTTCAGATTCGACAGCTGACGAGATCCCATCGAAAGAACCGAGGTCATCACCCGGTTTCGATACAGCTGCTGTCGGCTTTATCGAAGTCAAGCCAGCTGGCGGATTTTCGGGCTTTGAAAGGTAGCGATAGAGTCCGAATCCGATCAGAGCAACGAGCAAAACACTCAAAACCGCGGAAATCGGCGATCGGCGACGCCCAATCTCAGGTTTTATCAATTTAGAAGCAGCTGTAGGCGGTTTTTGTGCATCAACCGTGTCTTGGAACGATCTTTTCGTTGTCTTCGAATCGATTTTTTCTTTTATTGTTGATACGGATTTGGATGGTTGGACAGGGAGAGGCTTTTTATCAGTGCGAGAGGTGGATTTTACAGAGGGTTGTTGGAATAGAGTGACCGCTTTGCCACAGGCAGTGCAAAAGTTGGCGGTCTTGCGGAGCGGTTTACCGCATTTGGTGCAAAAGCGTGCCTGACGTATTTTTATTTCACTTTTGGGAGGACTATTCGTCTTCTCTCGGACTTGGATTTTTGCACCACACCGGACGCAACAACCTTTTTCAACAATCAGGGACTGTTGACAGTACGGACAAGTATTCTCGCCCGGCAAGTTTGTTTTTGATACCGGCGGCGGAACACTCGTTCCAAGGGATTGACCGCATTTCGTGCAAAATTTTGCTCCGGTGCGGTTTACATTCTGACAACTTGAGCAGCGGACACTCATTCACCCTCCCGAACCCTACTCCTCACAATTGTTTATATTATTATTTGATTATAGGCTTTTTATTTTCAAAGTCAAGAAAGAATGTAATCCTGAAAAAAGCATTTTTCGCTTGTTTTTAAACCTTGAATCGCAATCGATTCTGGATTTTTCATCTTCCTGCCATTACTATTTATTGTTTCATGATTTTTATGCGAATCTAATGTAAAAAATATCGTTTATGCACGTTTTAAATACGATTGTAAATTATATATCATTGATATAATTAGTTTAATCTCTTACTATAGTAATTTATTGTTTGCAATCGTTTTTACAAAATAACGGAGGGCGGTTTTGGTGTATACGGCAGCGGAAATTCCACAAATTTTTGGGGTTTCTCTGATGCTGACATTGGTCGTTGAGCTGGTTTTCGTTTTTCTTATGAGAGTCCGCAACCACAAAGACCTAATGCTCGTCGCACTGGCAAACATGATGACAAATCCGCCGATTGTCGCCATCTTCCATCTGTTGAATCGATATACCAGCGCAAACCGGATTGCAACCACCATATTACTGGAAGGTGCAGTCATTTTAACAGAAGCAGAAGTGTTTCGGAAGTATGGGAGAAGTTTTCCAAGCCCTTTCCTGATTGCATTGTTTGCTAACCTGTTATCTTATAGCACAGGCTTTTTATTGGTGGCAGTTTTTTTATAAAGTATAAGGAGTTGAGTCATGACCAAGAAGCATAGCTTAATAAAAGTGGTCGGCGGTTGTATATGCCTTATGATCGCTTTACTGGCATGGGCTCCGGCAACGGCTGATTCTGTCTGGTATCCAAGGGAGAACAGTTTTTTGATGAGCATTGGGAAGAATGCGAATATGCCGGTATGCGAGTTTATGCGGCAAACGGGGAAGACGGGACCATTACCATGTGGTATCGGCCAAATTCGATCCGTAAAATTGCAGTGTATGAAAACGGGACAGAGTTTGATACTGTCTGGATGTATACGGATGAGAACGGTATCATCTGGACACCCGTCGAAGACTATGTCGAAGCGACGGTAAAAGGTGAAATCGCACGTGAATACTTTTCCGGCTGGGTGTTGCTATCTGAGCTTCGTCTGGTTTATGACCATATATCTTTCATTGAGGAACATGAGAAAGAACTTAAACCATACGATGGAACAATTGATCTGGATTATCTTGACAAGTATGTATATTGGCAATATCCGGGGTCAAAAAAGGCCAATGAAACCTGGATTGAATTTAATATGCCATACAATGCCGAAGATGTGAACATCAAGTATGAATATGTCGACGAAAATAATAACAGCTGGGTTTACGCGGAGGTATATTTCGGGAAGGCCGGCAAAGGATGGATTTTTCTGAATGACCCGACCAATCCGAATTCAGCCGAATTGAAATAAAACTCCGGAAGGGCTTGATTACAGAGTTTTATCATGTCCGATAAAATTTTAAGTTTCCTGCCAATCCGATATAGCGCAGGGGTTGACGAACTATTCCCCGTCGCGACCAAAGTTCCTATTGGTCGCCCAGCGATTGGCGGGAAAGCATTAATCTATTATGGTCAGGCTGGTGTCAATTCTGCCGAAGATTTCCTGGCGTTTGGACTGCCTATGCTTCTGCTTGCGGCTCTGATATCGCTGACAGCCGGCTTTTTGATCAGAAAATATTGGGATTTAGCATAACAAAAAGGGGATGTGATAATGGAACAAAGCAGTCTTGAAACCAATGCTTCAAATTGCGCGAATTCCACGACAAAACACAATGATGAAATGGTCTTTTGCACCGAATACGGAGCAAAAATTGAAAAGGGGTTGACAACCTCCGCAGAAAAGCCCGTGAAAACGGAACCCACCCAAACCGAAGAGGATCTAAGGGCTGAGTCGGAAGGTTTGCGTTGGGTATACGAAATGAATATGTGGAAAAATCCTGTCATCCTGTTCACCGTTTACAAAGTCTTAGGGATCTCAGTCTTGATCGTTGCTGTATTCCTGCTGGTTTTGTTCCTCTTGGGAGGTGACTCGATGGAGAAGGCATTGGAAACAGTTGGAACGTTTGCGCTTTACGCAGGCGCTATCCTGCTTGTCCTGGTCATCCCGGCTTATATTCTAATCAGTGTCGTAAACGGCGGAAAATATTGTGTTTTTTTTGAAATGGACGAAGTCGGCGTCAATCACATACAGATGCAAAAGCAATTCAAAAAAAACCAAATTCTTTCAGCTTTGGGGATTGTCATGGGTAGCATAGCAGGCAGTCCAACCACAGCTGGAGCTAATTTATTAGCTATGTCTAAGAAAAACACGTATACCGATTTTTCATCTGTCAGGAACATCAGGATAAAAAGAAACCTGAATACAATTTACCTGAATGCGAAAACAAATTTCAATCAGATTTATGCCGCAGACGATCAATTTGACGCGATCTCCGAATATATAGTAAGACATTGCCCAAAGGCAAAAGTGAACTGAACAATTAATTTCCTGTTAGAGGAGTCGATGTAACTATCAACGCTTTCGTTGCGTTCTAAAGTCTTGGTAAGAATAGAATGTAATTCGGTTGTAAAAGCGTTTTTGATCTTCTCTATGGCTCCTCTCAACCTTACCGTTATGTCTTGGTGTATAAGGCTTGATCCGTTTGTGTTTTATTTTCAAGTGAAATAAGATCTGTTCAAAAAGAGAAAAGTGATGCACTTCTTTTTGTAAAAAGCGCGAAGTAAATTCTGCGCCATTATCCGTTTGGATGGTTTCAATCTCAATGCATACTTCTTCAATTGCCGAACATGCTTGCGAACAAAATCTGCAGATTTTCATTCGCTGTCCAAAATGTAAGGTAATCCTACATTCATTTTTTATAAATACTACCCGCTTCGTTTTCAAATATTCGCGTATGATTATTATCCAGTTCATTTAACGAAATCCGGTTATTCACACCATTGTCATAATAGACAATGTATTCCAAATCATTTTTTTCCCAATGTTTATAGACTAGTTCCTGATCCAGAAAAACCCGGTCGTTTCCAGTTTTTGCCAGCGGAAACAAATTTGTCAGTTCCTGGTACCATAACCCATCTCGTCCGTATATAGAGATCAATGGGATCTCCTTTTGACCTTCATTTTCGCCAAGTATTTTCGCACGAGAATACAATTGCAATTTCTTATATTCGATAAAACCATTCTTCTCACAAATCTTTTCAATATTGAACGTCAATACGGGAAGCAGTGATCCACTGCGGGGAATCGGATTAAACAAAGAGTTCAGCTGGTTGATTTTCTGATCAAAGCCTGCACCAATGAAGAGAACCAGGGAAAAAGCACAAATATACAGAGATAAAAATAGCAACCGATTGGTGTCAAACAAATCAATCACAGCATACCCAAACAAGATCATCACAATAAACCACAGAAGATAATTATTTTTATAGAAGTAATATGGAGAGATTTTCCCAAATAAACCCAAAATCAACATGATCCCCATACTGGATATTTGGCAGATGAGAAAAATTGGCATCGCATTATTTTGTTTCTTGTTTTGCAGGATCCTTAACGCACCATATACTGCCAATGGGATGAACCAAAGAAAATCTGAGTATAGTTCCTTATAGATATATCCATCCCGCGCAATTATCTGTTGATAAGCATTACTCGGAAACGAATTCTTATAATACTGGAGTGAAATAATTCCAGATACCAGAAAGCAAAAGAGGATGACGATTCCAAACTGTCTTGAGGATATCTTTCTCTTTCGGAAACATAAGTAAATCAACCAAATTGCAAGAGTTGTCAAAATAACCGGTAAAAACATAATATATGAATTAGATAGCCCCATAATCGTAATTGTAAGAAGGAAAACATACCAATTGAAACTAAGTTTATTATTTCCAAAAAGAGAACAAAGAATCACTATCATGGCAATTAATAGAAAACCCGTTTGAAAATATCCAAATCCAAAAACGAGTATATTCAATGGATAACCAACTCCAAACAACATTGCTGTAGCTATCGCAATCCATGTCTTCCGTTTCAGCACAATTAATTGATCAAGCAAAAAATAGAACAGCAGAACGTACAGAACATAATACAAAATGTCACAAAAGACGAAAATCTTGTATGAACTGAATTCATGCACAAAAGGAGAAAATATACCCATGACCAATCCAGTATTAACAAAATGGAAATTCATCATCCCTTTCGCAAAGACGGCTTGTTTCGAAAAATCTCGTGCCCATCCAAAATGAACCACAGGGTCGCTGGTATCGTAAACAGGATTTAGATGAACGGAAAAAAACCTTAATGAGATGGCAACCGCAAAAAGAACCAAGAGGAATACAGAGAATACTATTCGATAAAAACCATTTTAATCGATCAAAGTATAAAAAATGATTATTCTCTACATTTCGAACCGATATATCGATAATTTAATTGAAAATCTCTGTCTTGAGATCACGAAAATATCACTATTTTTCTTAATTTAGGTTGACAGTTTCCCTTCTGTACTTATAATTGAACCTGATGATTCACATTTCACTTTTCACTTTCCGACGAATGATTCTATAAAAACCGGGCTCAGCGGGTTTTTTCAGATTCGTCTACATCTAGTCAAAACAAACCTCTGCGCACCGGCAGGGGTTTTTTATATTTATTCGTTTTTAAGAGAGGGCATCATGGCGCAAAAGTTCAACAAAGTTGTATTGGCATATTCCGGAGGATTGGACACCTCGGCGATCATCCCGTGGCTGATCGATACGTATCAATGCGAAGTCGTCTGCGCATGCGCGGACGTGGGACAAGAAGAAGAGCTGGACGGACTGGAAGAACGGGCAATTGCCAGCGGGGCATCCAAATGCTATATCAAGGACCTAACCGATGAACTCTGCGAAGATTACATCTGGCCAATGGTGAAATCCGGAGCACTGTACGAGAAAAAATATTTTCTCGGAACATCAATCGCCCGACCAATCGTTGCAAAATGGATCGTTGAGATCGCCGAAAAAGAAAACGCCGATGCCATCTCTCATGGCTGCACCGGCAAAGGGAATGACCAGGTGCGCTTTGAAAACACTGCCGCCGCGCTGAACCCTAGCCTAAAAGTGATCGCCCCCTGGCGGATTTGGGATTTCACTTCCCGTGAAGAATTGATGGCATATATGGACAGCAAGAATATCGCCTACCCGGATTCCGCAAAAAACCCAAAGCTTTTCAGCCGTGACCGCAATATCTGGCACATCTCGCATGAAGGCGGCCCGATTGAAGATATCTCTATCGAGCCAAACGAATCGTTCTGGGTATTGAGCGTTCCGCCGGAAAAAGCGCCGGACCAGCCAACATTTGTCGAAATTGAATTCAAATCCGGTGAAGCAATCGCCGTCAACGGGAAGAAGATGAGTCCGAGAAAAATCCTCGAGACGCTGAACAAAATCGGTGGCGAAAACGGCATTGGACGCTGCGACATGGTCGAAAATCGCCTGGTAGGGATGAAGTCGCACGGTCTATATGAAACACCTGGCGGAACCATTTTATACTATGCGCATTCCGAACTGGAGTCCATCACACTCGACCGGGATACTATGCACTACAAAGAGGTCGTAGCCGTCCGCTATTCGGAATTGATTTATAACGGTCAATGGTTCTCTCCTTTGCAGCGCATTGAACAAGTTTTTCGATGAAACCAATAAAAACGTGACCGGTAAAGTCAAGTTAAAACTCTATAAGGGGAA
Source organism: Flexilinea sp. (assembly GCA_040766005.1). Taxonomy (GTDB): domain Bacteria; phylum Chloroflexota; class Anaerolineae; order Anaerolineales; family Anaerolineaceae; genus Flexilinea. The sequence goes on from JAXGRI010000003.1 coordinate 124,815, forward strand.
CATCATCCCAGCCGGAAGACAGGCAAAACGCAGCTTTTACAGCGAAAAAATTGCTTCTTTCGGCGATGTTTCACTGTATGACCATAAGGACGCCACCGGCTTCATCCACTGCTTTACCCTGCCGAGCCGCGTTCGGGCGATGTCCAAGAAAAAATCAGAACTGAATTAAACGGGGATTATCCTGATGAAAGAAAAGACTCTCTGGTCAGGCGGTCGTCTGGACGCCAATCTGGATCTGGATATGGCACAGTTGAACAGCTCACTGACAATTGATAAGCGGCTGGCACAAGAAGACGTGCGGGGCAGTCTGGCCTGGGCTGCTGCCATTCATCAGGCAGGGATCCTGAATGTGGCTGAATTTGAGCAAATTCAACTCGGTCTGCAGACAATCGCCGCTGAGCTGTCCTCCGGATCTTTTGTCTTTCAGCCGAGTGATGAGGATATCCACACAGCCGTCGAAAGACGGCTGACAGAACTGATCGGCCCAACAGGCGGCAAGCTGCATACCGGCCGTAGCCGTAACGATCAGGTAGCAACTGATTTTCGGTTGTGGATCAGCACTGCGGCAGCCACCCTTTCCAATGAACTGCAAAAACTGCAAGCCGTCATCCTGGAGCGGGCAGAAAGCGATATGAACATTATCCTACCCGGATATACCCACTTCCAGCAGGCGCAGCCAATTTTGCTGAGTCATTGGTGGCTCTCTCATTTTTGGGCGCTTGATCGTGACAGAGAACGCCTTGGGGAAGCGGCATCCCGCGCAAATCGTTGCCCGCTTGGCTGCGGCGCCTGGCAGGAACGACCATCCCGGTTGATCGCGAACAACTGGCAGAAGCGCTCGGTTTTTCCAGCGCAATCCTCAACAGCCTGGACGCTGTATCTGATCGTGACTTTGTTTGTGACTTTCTTTACTGGGCGTCGATGCTTGGAATGCATCTCAGCAGGATTGCTGAGGCATTGATTCTTTATTCAACGTTGGAGTTCGGTTTTGTCAGGCTTTCCGACCAATTTTCGACCGGTTCCAGCCTGATGCCGCAGAAAAAGAATCCCGATTCGCTGGAATTGATCCGTGGAAAAAGCGCGTCGCAATTTGGACGGCTGATGTCCATGCTGGGAACGTTAAAATCATTGCCCTCCGCTTATGATAAGGACCTGCAGGAAGATAAAAAACTGGTGTTTGAGACTGTGGATGAAGCAATCCTGGTCATGCGCGTGCTGTGCGGAGTGATCGCCACGTTGGCAGTTGATCGGCAACGATGCCGCGAAGTGATCAACACTCAGGCGCTGGCGACCGATGCAGCTGATTATCTTGTCATGAAAGGCATGCCGTTCCGCGAGGCACATCATGTCATCGGAAGATAGTTAAACAGGCAGAGGAGCAGCAGATCATGCTGAGCGAACTGCCGCTGGATCAGTGGCGCGCCTTGAGTCCGCTGTTTGAATCGGATATCGCTGATGTCTTCAGTCTGGAACATGCGATCGGTCAACGCTCTTCCCTCGGTGGAACAGCAGTTGAGCAAGTAAGAAATCAGCTCGAAAAAGCAAAGATAAAATTGGCAAAATAGTTATTAATAAATAGCCGCCGGGAAATCCGGCGGCTATTTTAATTAACCAGACAGTCAATCATTTGATAATTTATTTTATTTATCGAAAAATATGTGTATTACGAAATCAGATCAGGGAAGATTTATTTCCGAGTTTTATACATCATAGTATTCTCGGATAATTCTCTGCGAAGCCTGCTTATCCGCCGCGCCGTGCGTTCAGATCCGTTTTCATCTCCTCTTTGTATTCCTGTGCAGCACGATTGAACTCTACCAGAATATCCTGCGTTTTTTCCTGAATGTCATCAAACCATTCGTCACGTTTCTCCGGAGCAAAGAAGATCACGGCAACGATTCCGATTACCATCCCAACAATCGTTCCTGCCAGGAATTTTTTCAAGAAACCCATAATATCCTCCACTTTTAAAACATTCTCAGGTTAATTTTAGCCGATTATTTGATAAAAAAGAGGAATTGAAGATAAGCTCATTTCTCTTCGTTGATTGTTTCCAGCCGCCCGGTCAAAAATCCTGCGCGTGCTTCGTGCAGCCCCGGAACGACATCCATCGGATAAAACGGCTGGTTTCCTTCCATCACGAATGAAGCAGCGACCGTTCCCGCTACCAGCGCCTGCCAGGGAGAGTAAGTTTTTTGAAAATTGCCGATAAACCCTCCGCAGAACGCATCGTTCAACCCTGTCAAACTAACCTGGACTGTCGGATAAGGAGGAAGAGAATAGCACACAGCAGTACGCGCATCGAACAACAGGTTTGAATGATCCGGCTGCTGGATAACAACTGATTCAATGCCCCAACTGCAGATCATTTTTGCCATGTCCCACAAATTGCCAACCCTCTTATCAGAAAAGAGCGCCCTGAGACTGGTTTCATCTGTGAAAAGCACTGTAATTCCATGAATCATCTGAGGCAACACATCCAGAAACTGCGGCGCCATATACCTGCAGGACCGGTACGGATCGACATCCGCTTGGGTTCGGACTGATTGAAATGCTGCGTAAGCAAGTTGTGCGTCAGATAATCCATCGGGCAAAGGTGAATAAAAGAAAATTCCAGATAATCTTGCGGAATGTCACGGGCAACGATCGTTTCGTTGACCGTTGAGTCAGGCTGTCAAACTTTTGGGTTTGGAAACTGTATCCCAACAGGCTTTTTGGAAATGGAAGTTTTTCATTCGCATATTGCGTCAGCGGATGGAGTGTTGATTTCTGGTTGTTTTCGTTGTATCGAATAAAAAAGCGATGGTCGATCGGCAGATCCGTTTGTTTGATCCCGCGCGTGTCCATTCCATACGATCGCATCTGCTCCAGCCAGCTGGTAGGAAACGTGCTGCCAATGCGTGACACCAGCCCAAATTGTTTCTCCCAATGGTACAAACCGCTTGCTGTATAGAAAAGATGACCCCCGAGGGTGTCGTTCACTGCTTTTCCACCGGGGGTGATGATAAAATCACGCCTCAAAGTCCCCACCAAAACGATGGGAAGAAAAGGATGCAGCGACATTCAGATCAGTCTTCTCACGATATCAAAGATCGTAATCCCCATTTTTGCAGTACTCTGTGCAGTGTAATGCAATTCTCTGTTTTCAGATTCTGCCTTCCTAATCTGAATCCAGGTTACCCCCAATCCAGCAACCAATCCGATCAGTGCTCCGATTAGTAAGGACCTGGTTTTCCAGTTTTCTTTCTTGATCATTTGGTTACCGTTCATTAATACTTCCTTCTGAACAGAATGTCGGTTATTGCCTTGAACTTGGATTCAAGCGTCATCAACGGATCGGTCAGTTTGTCAAGCGTCTCTTTCACTTTCGGCCCAACCATCTGCATTTTTTCATTCGCCAGATCTGTGTAGCCCGGCAGCTCTCTAATCCAATCAACCACCAAGCGGATAAGCAAAATTGTTAATGCGAAGAACATCAGGTTGATGAGTATCAGCGGCAACAAAATCGTCGCAAGAACATAATCGGCAGCCATGCGCATCCCTACTGGATGTAGGCGTCCAAGGTAAATCATTCCAGCTGCAAAGGCAATCAGCAGCAAAAAAATAAACACGGCAGGCAGAATAATCTGCCTGCGTGTCTGCTGTTTATGATGCATTTTCCGATCCATCATCTGTCCTCTTCCGCCCTCGCATTAATTATAATAAACTATCTGGCAGCAGGCATAAAGCAGATTGAAAAGCGGTACGGAACCTTATTCTTTGCCAAGTTTCCGCTGATAAGCTTCGATGTCCAACTGAATTCCAGCCACGCCGCTATCCATGGCTGCCTTCGCCACGGCGGAGGAGACAGCCCATTTGTTGCGGCGATCAAAAGCCTTGGGAACGATGTAATCTCTGCCAAATTCCAAAGCGTCTAACGAATAGGCTTTCAGAACATATTCCGGAACCGGCTTGCGTGTCAGATCAGCCAGCGCGTAAGACGCAGCTATTTTCATTTCATCGTTAACACTTGAGGCGCGCGCATCCAAGGCGCCACGGAAGATATAGGGGAACCCTAGCACGTTATTGATCTGATTCGGATAGTCAGAGCGTCCGGTAGCGATGAGTGCGTCCGGCCGTACCCGTGTTGCCAACTCGTAATTAATCTCAGGATTCGGGTTCGCCATCGCGAAAATGCAGGGATTCTTTGCCATCGTCTTGACCATTTCTTCGGTCAGGATATCCGCAACTGATAGACCGCAAAAAACATCCGCATCACGCACGACATCGGCAAGTTGAGCAGGATGCGAGCCATTTGCAAATTCAGCTTTCTGTTCCGTCATCGATTCAGTACGCCCCTTATGGATCAACCCTTTGGAGTCACAAAGATACAAATTCGCCTTATTGACGCCAAGCCGTACCATATGTCTCGCACAGGAAATGCCCGCAGCACCCGCACCCATCAGAACGATTTTCATCTCGCCCAGTTTTTTATTCACGATTTCAGCCGCATTCATTAACGCAGCTCCCAAAATAATAGCCGTCCCATGCTGGTCGTCATGAAAAACTGGAATCGAGAGCATACTCTGCAATCTCTGCTCAATTTCAAAGCATTCCGGCGCTTTAATGTCCTCAAGGTTAATTCCGCCAAAAGTGTTCCCAATTGCCGCAACCACATCAATCAAGCGTTCTTTGTCCATCGTGTCGACCTCGATATCAAAGACATCAATATCGGCAAATTTCTTGAACAAAACACCTTTGCCTTCCATTACCGGTTTGGACGCTAAAGGCCCGCGGTTCCCTAATCCAAGGATAGCAGTTCCGTTGGAAACAACAGCGACCAGATTCCCTTTATTTGTGTAACTGTAGGCCTTTTCCGGATGATCAGCAATTTCCAATACAGGATAAGCGACGCCCGGGGTATAAGCCAAGCTCAGATCGATAAAGGTTTCAAGCGGTTTGGTTGGGACAACAGAAGTCTTTCCAGGAATACCATCCAACTCATGATAAGCCAACGCAGCTTCTTTAGTGATTTTAGTCATAGAATACCCCTTTTTTATTTAAAGTCCGGCGCACCGAACCGTTTTTTTAGTCATGTTGCGATACGTCAATTTTAACACGTTTCTCCTCTGTTTTTCGCCTGAGGAGCCATTCCGATACGTTAAGCATGCCGTAGCAGGCTGCGATGCAAATCGGAACGGTGACGATGCAAGCGTAATGTACCCATTTTGTACCCCAAAGGAAGAGGAAGATCGTACCAATCACAAACCAATAGAGGTAAATTCGTTTCTTTCTAAAAAGTTGCGGGACGCCCAGACAAGCGAGAAGTACAATTAATTCATCAGCCGAAAAGAAAAATTTTTCAGGTGATTTTCCTAAGGGACTTTTCGGAGCAAAGTGTGAAGAATGGTGGGCAATAGAACGCGTCATCCAGACGACAGGTTGCCACCATGGGTAAATCTCGCGCGCATTTGACTGATATTGTTCATGGAAGCCAAACATCATTGTCACTCTGCTCATAGGAGCATACCAAAGCGACGGATTGAAAATAAAAAAAGAAAGAAGTGACAAAAAGGACATAATGATCATTGTCCGAATTAATTCTTTCCTTCTCTCATGATAAGTTATCAAAGTTTCGATTGCTATTGCTGTTATTGCAAACGCGATTACGCAATACATAATCTTAGAAGCGGCAGTCAGTCCAAGCAGAACCGCTGAAAAAACGATTTTTCGTAGCGGAAGCTCTTCTTTCCTCCTGAACGCCGCCAACGCACTCCAAAATATCCAGACACTGAGAAAAGAGAATAATGTCGGGATCGCTTCCAGGCGGGCTTGTGCGCCAAACTCCTCCCCAAAGGAATGGATCATGAAGAAAAAACCCGCCAGCGGGTGTACCAGCAGAGTGAGTGCCTGCACTGTCCAAAGGCTGAAAACGGCGCTGACGAGACGGCTGGTGAAAATGGTGTAATCTTCCTTCCCCAGCTCTCCCCGATTGCCTTGAGCCCAGCCAAAGCGTTCGAAATAAGCCCGTCCATCCAATGTCGCCGGGATGGCATACATTAATTTGACAAATGCCGGATGTTCATGGTTATAGGTAATTGCCGGAATATCTGCCCATTGGAAAGCAAGCATTTTCTCAGAGTAACGCATCGCCGCACGCGAATAAGTTCCTTCATCCCAGCCAAGCGGAAAGTTATAGACGTTTACTGTGCGGATTACAACCGTTGAAGCGGTCAGAAGCAAAAAAATCGCAGCAAACTTTCGGCTGCGCCGCGTCATCAGTCCCGTCAAAACATGAAAATAAAGCGCCAGGGCAACTGCCAACAGCATCCAGACAGAGAGGAGATTTATAAAAAAATTCCATTTTTCAGCTGCAGCGGCTGATTCACCGTAATCATGACGAATCATCTGAGGACCAGCTTCGTCAAGAGTTGTGATCAGCGGAACCGATTCAACTTTGCCATCTCCCCAGTCAATTTGCAGCTGACAACCGGCTACACTGCTGCGGAAAAACAAGGCTGCGTTTTGTCCGGCCTTTCCTGCATAGCGCAGCGAATTCTTTTCACTGGGGTTGCCCAACACGAACGCATCGCCGTTCCGCTGCCAATCCCCTTCAGAAAGAAATTCAGTCAGTGAGATACCCCGATATCCGTTATTCAGCGAAAGGAAAGTAACCGGATTGTCCGTCTCAGCCTGAACCGTAATTTGAATGCTGCGAACGGGGAGCGCTAATTCCTTCTGCGGAAAGCTCAGGTGGAAAAAGCTCACCAGCAGGATAGCAACGATCGCACCCGCAGCCAATAATGTCCATCGAACCCGGAGGGAAAGCGAAAAATATTTATGAACGCCTCCAAACAAAAAACGCCCGGCAGAAATTGAAATCAAAAAAACAACGATTAAAAATAAAGCCGTCTTCTCAGTCAGCGATTCGCCTGGCAGCATTTGAAAACAGCCGAAGGTCAGTCCAAGAGCAAAAAAAAGGACTGTGATCCAAAGAACGGGATTTCTTTTCATATCGGGAAATTATAACGTGATCGTGATTATAATTACAATTTGGAAGTTTATGCCGGCTTCCTGATTACGCCAGATAAGGGAGAGGCACTGAACGCTATAATAATGTATATTTGCAAAAACAATTCCAAACTCCAGACGCTGGTGTCTTTCATGACAATCAGATGGAGTTTCAGACAGGAAACAGCATAACGATGCCTCAAATGCCAAGAAAAGACAACCTGCCAAGACAGAACGAACCCAACTCAAAACAACCAAGGCCGGAAAGGTATCCTGCACAATATCCGGGCGCCTGTCCGCTACCGGGTCAATATCCCGTCCGGCAACAACAGCCAACCTCCGCTTATCAACGGGGATATCCTCAGAGCTGGCAAACTCCGCAAGGAGGTGAAAGCGCTTACCGCCCGCCCAAGCCACCGAAAGAACAAAAACCGCCGCGCGATTGGGGAGAACTGTTCGGGCGCGGATTTACAATTTTGCTTGTCTTTTTTGTTCTGGGTTATTTAGGCTGGCTCTACGCTCCACGCGTGCGGAACGCCATGACCTTCTGGCCGACTGCCACCCCCCATCCTGTCACACCATCACCAACGCCCGTATCCTCCGCAACAATCACCCCTTTGGCTTCCAACACGCCAACCCCCGCACCTACCGCTACGCCGGGCCCTCTTTCAGCTTTTTGGGAAGCGGATGGGAACGCGGTGGAACCATCAGTGCCGGATGCGCCGGACGGCGTAATCGTGCTGCATGTGGATCAAAGCGCGGAGGTGAACCCAGCGTTAGACAGCAATGTCTGGACGAGTTCTGAAAAAATTGCAGCAGACCTTGGCAAGACGACCTATCAGGAAAACTGGTTCGCTACTTATTCAAGCGGTTGGGTGCGCTGGTTTATGGATCAGCCGCTGCGGGAAGGGCTGTATGAGATCTATACCATGGACACCATGTACAGTTCCGGCGGCGAACTGGATTTTTCTGTAATTCTGGGTGATCAAAACCTGACTCCCTTGTCCGGAACGCAGCATATCGATTACATGACCAGCCAGTATGATCCGATCCAGGGAGCCGATACCTGGCGCAGCATCGGGATGTATTTTATCGGTCCTTCCAATGACGTTCTGACGGTAACAACCTCATGGAAAGATCGGGATCAATACACCATTGTTGCGCTAGACCGGCTATTGATCGTCCCCAGAAGAATCACGAATCTTAATTTGCTCAACCAACTGCCGCAGAACACCGTTCGTTTTGTGGTCGACAACCGCCGGATGCAAATTGGCGGGAGTGATTTCATCCTACCGCAATCTGCTGAGCCTGCCTGGGATGATTCCTATGACTTGATCATCAACCCGAAAGAAAAGGTGACCATCACGCTTCCGGCTGTTGAACCCTGGCCAATTGGCAATTACAAAGTGTACGCCTGGATGCCCAAAACCCGCGGTGGGATCACGGCAAGCGCTCAACTTTTTGCGGATAACGCGCTGCTGAACACCGATGCCGGAGAAGAAAGCGCATCAATCACATCGCCGGAGAACGAGCCGGGTATGTGGGTAGAAATCGGTTCATGGACAACGGATCGCTACTATGAGCGGCCGCGGAAGTTTAAGTTTTTGATTGCAATTGCCGCTGTGTCAACCGGCGAGTTCCCGGTAGACGCGCTGGCATTCATCCATACACCATTCTAATTCTGATCCACAGCGGATATTGCCGGGAACAAGAACATAAAACAGGTTTTTACCCTTGGTTCACTCTCGACCCGAATTCCAACGCCGTGTCTGTCCGCAATTTCCTTGGCGATTGAAAGCCCCAAACCAGTACCGCTTTGATTAACGTCATCAGATCGTTTGTAAAACCGATCAAATATATGAATCAAATCAGTGGTGGCGATCCCCGGTCCATGATCACAAACCGCTACCTGCCAGAAATCGCCCGCACGTGTGACCGTAACCTCAACACTGCTGTTTTCCGCTGAAAATTTGACAGCATTATCCAAAACAACCAGGAACATCTGACGCAAACGTCCGTAATCCCCTGAAAAAGGAATTTGGCTGATGTTCCGCTCATATTGAATTGCCAGTGTTTTGGATTTGGCAATCGGTCGAATAGAACGAATCGCGTCATCCAAGACATCAGGAAGATTGATCGGCGCTTTTGTGATCTGAAAGTCCGGGTTTTGCAGTCGGGAAAGCTCCAGCAGGTCATTGACAATCCGTTCCAGATGGATGGATTCAGTCAACATCTGGCTGTGATAGGCGCGGATCTGACCCGGTTCACTGACGACGCCATCATACAGCGCTTCCAGCGAACCGCGCAGCACAGTCACCGGCGTGCGCAGCTCATGTGAGACCGTGGTAATAAAATCACGGCGCATTTGGGTCCAAACGCTCACTTTCTTCAGACGCTCGTTGCAGCCGTTCTGCCAGAATATCGATATTCCTTGCCAGCATCCCAATTTCATCCTGCTGCACAATGTCCGTCCTGGACTCGTAATTTCCCGCCGCCATTTGGCAGGTGGTGTGGTTCATCAACTGCAACGGACGGATAAACCGCCGCGCCAAGATAACCGAAAGTCCCCCTGCTAACACCAACGCGGCAGCCAGGCTGATGGTAAGGATTCGAACGCCTGCGCGGGTTGCATCCGCGATGCTCGCGCTTTCGTTATGGAGCAGCACTGCGGCAAGCACGCCACCATTAATGGCAAAGACCGGAGCGCCCACCGTAATAGAAGGGGTTTCCAGCAGCGGGCTAAAACTTTCACTGAAAGCAATTTCTCCCTGAAAAACGCGCTCCAACAGATGCTGCGCCGCAGCGGGCAGCTGTGAAAAAACCACTTGATTTTTACCGCTGCCGACGCTGATCGATTTTGCGTCCCGATCGACGATCCAGACATCGCTCATCGCGACATCATCAATCAACCGCAGGTACATCCCCATGCCGCCAGCCTGCCCGGGTGTCTTCCCCTGCATACCGAAATTTCGCATATTTTCCGGACCGGGACCAGACTCGTTAGCAAAAAAACCGGAAAGAGTATCCGCAATGCGGATCGCCCGATTTTCCAGCTCTGTACGATAGATCTGCGCGGTCTGTTCCGAATAAAGCGTAAAGAACAACGTCCCGACAACCACAGAAAACAGGAGCAGGACAATAGTGAAATACAGGGTGAGTTTACGTGTGATCTGGTGTGTCATTGCGATCCGTTTCGAATTTATAGCCTACTCCCCAGACCGTACTGACCCGCCAGCCGGGATGAGGAAATGCATCCAGTTTTGCGCGCAACCGTTTAATGTGCGAATCGACCGTGCGTGAGTCGCCGTAGTATTCATATCCCCAGACGCTGTTCAACAAATTCTCACGAGTAAAAACCCGGTTTTGGCTGGTGGCAATCAGCCACAGCAGTTCAATCTCTTTTTTGTCAGCGAGACAGCCTGGTCATCAATCGTTACCCGATATTCATCGAGACGGATCGTCAGATTCCGATGGGAAAATTGCTTTTGTGCGCGTTCATTTTCAGGCGTCCGCTCCATTCGCCGCAAAATTGCCCGAACCCGTGCCATCACTTCTCCGGGGGCAAAAGGCTTGACGATATAATCATCCGCGCCGATATCCAACCCCATGATTTTCTCAAAATCTTCGCCGCGCGCGGTAATCATGATGATTGGAACGCTCGAAACCCGTCGAATTTCACGGCAGACTTCAAAGCCATCTTTATATGGCATCATCACGTCCAACAAAACGATATCGAACGGATGTTGCTCGAATATGCTCAGCGCCTCTTCTCCGTTGACAGCTTCATAAACATTGAAACCTTCTTTTCGCGCATATTCTGATAAGACATTGATTATCTGTCGATTATCGTCAGCAATCAGGATGTTAGGCATGGCAGCGTCCTCCAGCTTGAACGGTTATCTCAATCATAGCTGAAAGTTGTGTCTTTTTGGTGTCATATCTTGGCATAAAACACCATAAAAACAGTCCGAAAAAGACACAATTCTTTGCCACATCTTTTCTGTAAGATTGTCTCAGGTTCGAAAAACTAAGTTTATCAGGAGAAAAAAATGAAACAGAAAATTGTAAAAAATCTACGCTTCGGCGCTATCTTGTTGCTTGCGGTGCTTTTGGCCATTGTGATTCCTGTCAGCGCAGTCCGGGGGGCCATAAATTCTAATCCGGTCGAAATCCTTGCAGAATTAACCGGGAAAACGGTATCAGAACTGGTCGCCGACCATTTTGACAGCCAGAAGACCTTCGGCGAAATGGCAACGGACGCAGGCGTATTGGAGCAGTTTCAGACCAGTCTGGCAGAACTGCGTCATAACAGAATATCGGGCGCTGTCGCATCCGGAGAACTGACACAGGAGCAAGCTAATCAGGTTATTACCCGCATTCATAAGAACCAGGCTCTATGCGATGGGACCGGCATGGCGGATGACCTCAAACAGTTTGGCAGAGGGTTCGGGCAATCACAGGGGTTGATGTCCGGGCAGGGATTCGGACACAGAAAATGGAACGGTAACCGGAATCAGATGCGAAACAATTGGATGGACAACTGTCTAGGCAACAAAGGCATGGGGCAGGGTTTCCAAAACCACGGGAAAGGCAGCTGGTAAACAAGAAACCGGTGATGGACCGCAGCGCTGGTTCGGATAAATAACAACACAGCAGGAAAAAATTGTTCTTACGAAAATGAACCATCGGAAGCGGACTCCCTGAACCGGGTGTCTGCTTCATAAAATAGTCCTGAACAACTCAGTTTCAAACCTTTTCAAGATGTTAGCTGACAAATACAAAGCTCGCCATCTTTAAATGCGACAAAACTCTGACGGTTAAGGTATAATAACCTTAACGGTTGAAGAAGATGCAGTGCGTTTTTGCCGGCTGTTTGATGAAATGAAAATCGGATCGAATCCGATTATAAAACGAAGCAAGACATTAATGAATATTTTCTTGAGCATCGAATATAAACTGATGAGGAAGTTTATTGATTTCACAGTTTATGTATTAGATTTCAATTAAATTTTTGGTCGATCTAAATTAAATTTTTCGCTTTCATTCATCAAAGCCGCTAAAAAACGCATGGTTTTAGTGGCTTTTTTTATGAATGAGAGAATTATCACAGCGATCACCGAGCAAAAGAAGGATCCCAACCGGGTAAACATCTTTCTCGATAACCGATTTGCTTTTGGAATCTCAAAAAAAGCCTCAAAAGAACTAAAAGTCGGGCAGCAATTGACTGAAGAACAAGTCAAAATGCTCCTGCAACGGGACGAAAGCGACAAAGCTTTCAAAAAAGCCGCAGAAATTTTACAGCGTCGCCCGAAAACCGAAAACGAACTAAGGAAAAAATTATCCGCCAAAGGGATTGCAGCGGAACAAATTGATGAGGCTGTCTGCCGAGTTAAAGCGCTGAATTGGGTGGATGATAAAAAATTCTCAGAAATGTGGATCGAAAATCAAAGCGTTTTTCGACCCAGAAGCAAGCGAATGCTCGCCTACGAGCTGCGTAGAAAAGGCATTTCTGAAGAAACAATAAGTGAATCTTTGCGGGACATGAAGGATGATCAAGCTGCGTTCGCTTGTGCGGAGCGATATGCTCGCCGACTGCGAGATATTGACCCGGCAGTCATCCGATTGAAGCTTCGGGGATACCTGGTGCGCCGTGGGTTTGATTATGACGCAGTCAGGCAAGCGGTCAATAAGGTTCTGGATCAACGAAAGTCGAATGCCGCGGATTCAAATCTGGATTACAACGAGGAATAACGAATGATTGGATGGGAAATATTATCAAACGTAAAGGAAGGTGCCGGACTCATGATGATTGCCGCCGCTCAGCCGCAAACGGCTGAAGGCTTACCGATCATTTTGTGGGTCGTTATAGGAATTGTCGTCGGGTTGGTACTTATCGTCGGTGCGACCTATTTTCTGAGTCACATGCTGAACGATCGGTTTATTCGCTCACAACAGTTAGATGCCGAAAACATTATTATCCTCAGCAAGGACAAAGCGCAACAGATCGAATCCGAGGCCAAGGATAACGCGATCCAAGTTTTGAAAGATGCTGAGAACGAAATCAAAAAACGGCGAAATGAACTGACAAGAGAAGATGACCGACTACAGAAACGACGCAACGAGCTGGACAACCGGATCGAAAAACTGGAACAGCGCGAATCCAACTTAAACAAGCGTGAGCAACTTGGACAAACGCTCCAACGAAATCGACAAGATGGCGACCAAACAGCTTGAATATTTCCAAAAGTTGCTCAAATGACTAACAGATGAGGCCAAACAGGAACTATTAGATCAGGTAGAAAAAGAATCGCGCAATGATATGGCGTATTATTCGCCAGATCGAACAGGAAGCGCGTGTAGAAGGCGATAAAAAAGCGCGTGAAATTATCGCAACCGCCATCCAAGCGGGTGGCTTCCGACCAAGTCAGCGAGGTAACAACATCAATTGTGAACTTGCCGGGCGAGGAGATGAAGGGCAGAATCGTCGGCCGCAACGGACGCAACATCCGCGCTTTTGAACAGGCCGCCGGTGTAGACGTACGTGATTGTCGATGACACGCCAGAAGCGGTGATGATCTCGTGTTTCGATCCGATTCGGCGTGAAATCGCCCGCCGGGCACTGGATCGGTTGATTCTGGACGGAAGAATTCACCCGGCAAACATTGAGAAAATCCTCAATGATGAAGAAAAAGAAATGCAGAAATTAATTGTTGAAGCCGGCGAACAAGCCGCTTTTGACGCCAGCGTTGTTGGTCTGCATCCGGAAATTATCAAGATGTTGGGCCGTTTGAAGTTCCGCACCTCGTATGGACAAAATCAATTGGCGCACTCCATCGAAGTCGCTAAACTATCTTCGGTGATTGCTTCTGAACTGGGTGCAACACGAAACAGCACGACTTGGCGCGCTGTTGCATGACCTGCAAATCGATGGATCACAATACGGAAGGAACGCACGCGAAAATCGGCGCTGAGTTCGCCAAACGATACGGTATCAACCCGGTTGCAGTCAACATCATCGAATCACATCACCACGAAGTAGATCAACAATCGATTGAAGCGATCATCGTTGAAGCAGCCGATGCGATTTCAGGCGCCCGCCCGGGTGCACGGCGCGAAGATCTGGAACTGTACATCAAACGTCTCAAGGCGCTGGAAGAAATCGCCAATTCCCATAAAGGCGTTCAAAATTCCTATGCTATTCAGGCAGGGCGTGAGATCCGCATTATCGTTACGCCAGAAGACATCGACGATTTGGCAGCCACTTATCTGGCCTTCGCGATGTCGCTCAACAGGTAGAAGAAACGATGCAGTATCCGGGTCAAATCAAGGTGACGGTTATCCGCGAAACGCGCGCAGTCGAATTCGCAAAATAGACACACTGCTTATACAAACAGCATCAGGAAAGGCGGGAAAAAATAAACAGCCTGCCTTTCCTTTTATTATTTCCAGAAATGAAAATAAATCCAATTCAAAGACAAAATTATCGGATGATATAAAGATCAGGAAACTTTGACGGATCTCTCATCAATAAGAGAAAACTTGTTTTAAATTACGTTAAGATTAATAATCGGCTTTGATGGAGAAAGGAAAAACAATGAAGCACAGACTTGAAACTGCCTTTTAATCCTCCTGATTTTAATATTGTTCGTTTCGGGTTTGTCCTCGTTGCACAAGATCAGACCTCATTGATCACGTTGGATATTGAAGCGTTGGGACTAAAGCAGATCGAAGAAAAATATTTCCGAAAAGACCAATCAACTGGTCGCGTCGCTTGAGCTGCGCATCAAGACTTTGGAGGATAAGCTGGCCGCATATGATCAACGAATCGTTGAGTTGGAAAAGCTGGCACAGATTCCTACTGTTACACCAGCGCCTATCGGCTCGCCAACACCTACAGTGGAACCCACCCGCACGCCCAATCCGACCGGTTATGACTGCGAAACCCAGCTGTTGAGCCCGTACTATTACGGCCAATTCCGCCGGGATCCGAATTCCTGTTCCAGGTTCGGATTACGAACACCGGCTCAAAACCTGGGGCAAGGAAGTCACAATCCAGTATATTGACGGATTAAAAGCGGAAGTTCAGGAACAGTACGCTTATGCCCTTCCGGTTCAATCAGTTGCTCCAAATGAATCCATTGAAATCAGCATTCAAATGGCAGCACCAAAAGAGAAGAAGAACGATGGGAAATACGACGCCAGTTTTATGCGCTGAATGACGGGAAAGAGAACTTCTGTGAATTCAGCTACCACATCTATGTTCCCTGATCCCACAACGATAAAAGACCAAAAGGCGCCTGATTCAACAACAAGGCGCCTTTTGATCATATTCTGAAGAGAGTCTTACCGGATTGATCCGGAATAAAGGACGTTGCCAGCAGCCCAAATTACCTGGATGCTGGTCTATGAAACCGACGCTGTCGGTGTTACATCCCAGCCCTGGCTATGAAAACGTTCAGGTGCCAGCGTTCGGATCAGATTCAGTTTGACAGAAATATTCAGGATCGACTGCCTCTGTTCGTCAATCAGGTAAAGCGAATTATCTGGAGAAAGATTCATCTTCATCTGAATCATATTTTTTCTCATCAGATCAATCGTGATATTCCCCTCAGCGTCCTTCAATTCATCAACGTAAGAACATAACGGGATGTAACCGGTATAGTCACAGACGATCAAGGTTCCGGAATTGCGCAAAAATATATGCGAAATTGGCATAAACTATAAAATCCACAGCGTCGCGCATACCTGGTGTTGACCCGAAGTATGTCTGCGGTTCCGTCATGAATCCATTCTTTCCAATGTACGGGAATTTCCAGATGGCATTATTGCGTGCATCCAGCACATACAACATACGGTCACGCAGCTCAATGGCATTGACCCCAAGCCAACCGATTGAGTAAGTGCTTCAAATTTGATCGCTTTTTTCACCGACAGAAGGACAAAAGCAACAACTGCGCATTCTGGTCGATACCAGCGACAATGCGCTCCTGTCCGCTTTCAGACGGCAGGATGACGAAATCAACCATTTTATTCAACTTAATCTGTTCAGCGTCGTCCACCGCATTCAGATTCCGGTATGTTCCCGGGGTACAGGAAAAAGCACCTGGGTTCTGCGTGAGCCCGTTCGCGTAAATATTTTCAAAGCGCAAAATACTGCCACTGGTTTGATCCAAGGCATAAAGGAACTGATCGGTCGTCTCAATCTGGGTAATCCAGGTACTTGCCGGTAACGCCTTTGAAAGTGCATAGTTATAGATGACAGAACGGCTGTTTTCAAGTTTATCAAGGGCTTCCAGCGCCTGACTCTTCAATTCGCGCGAGGCTTCAGATCTTCCATAAAGCGCCGCTCATCCAGATATTCCAGCACTTTCTCCCATGAGACACGCTGAAGCGAGGGCTGAGTCTGCTGAACCGCTACTTTTGCAGTGTTGACCGCATTTTCCAGACTGTCGGTAAGCAGCGTCCTTGCTGCGTTGGTATACATAAGGAACAGACCGGCAACGACCACCAACGGAATCATCAAGCCAAAAACCAGACCGATGAGCACCCGTTTCCAACGAATCGTTTTTTTTGTCTGCTGGCTGACAACTAGTTTGTCAGTCCGTTTCTTTGGCACAGGATTCCGCTGCCGCTCTCCTGCGCCGTTTCTTGTCTGGTTTTTCAGAACTCTCCTCGGTTTCAGCAGTTAACGCAGACTCCCCCTGTAATCTGACTCGCGGGCTGTTCAACCGCCTCCCCCATTTCCACCACCTCAGAAGGGGGTGCCAACTCACCCTCGACCAGCCTTGCAGATTGTTGATCTACATCCGCTGGGTCCGAAAGCTTCACAGTCGTTTCATCCGCTTCTGGCATAGCCAGAAGCTGCGCTGCCTCTACCGCCTCGGTTTCTACAGGTGCAGCAGGAACAGGTTCCTCTCTAAATTTCATTGGAATATCTACCGGAAACGGTTCCAACGGCAGGCGGATCCTGAAGAGCGGTCGAGTTTTTTCATCGTCACTGCCAAGCAGATATGCCGGTGCGCTGGCTGTGCTGATGTTCAGCGGAACCCTCGGCTTTTCTTCCGGCGGCTGATAGCGCGGCAGCTCTCCCGCTGCAGAGTCATCATCATATCCAAGGTTCACATCGGTAGTGATCGGAGGCTTATAGCGGTACAGAATTTCTCCCCGGCCAGCCTTTACCTGAACCACTGCTCCCTGAAGATTACCCTCTGCCTGGTCGAGCAAATACCGCACCACATTGAGCGGGGATTCGCTGGTTGCATCAAGGATCGCCTCATTCGTCCAGCCGTAAAGGCGCTGGGGCAAAGCAAAATCAGGTCACCGGAATGGATTTCCGCCTGAAAAAATCGCAATCCTGCGCTGCCTTCAGTGACGCTGCCAGATGTGATGTCAGAAAAATTATCAACGTGATCAGCATAAACAACAGTTGAATTTATCGGACTCCGCGTGACCAATCAACAACGTCCGATCGCGCAATATGGCAATATTCAAATACACTTCGAAGCAGCGTCCCGGGATACTTTCATTCAACAGCAGCCAGCTGGCGGGCTGCCATACTGATACCCATAGTAAACGACCCGCGAGCGCTAAATAGTGCATCGGACAGGATTGTTCCCCTCAATCGTCAATCTCTTTTTCCAGTTTCAGGTCTTTCTGTGCACAGGTAATTAGAACGATAAACACATCATTTTGACGGGATTTATCGCATCGCTTCGGGGCAGTATAAATTTTCAGTCCGGGTAACTCACCCAGATTGCGCCCATTAACCAGATTCATCGGAAGGATGTTCAAATCAAACAAGGGTACACCTGTTTCATTACGCTTTTTCTGTCCAGTGCACTTTAAGCCAACCGGGCCTGATTCGTTTTAGAGAGCGGGTATAATCATACGAAACATCGCTTTTCCTCGAAAGAGAATGACCGGAGCAGCCATGAATTTTGAATCAATCCGATTTCCCATTCAGGGAACCGTTCAGAAGCTTGTCCATTACCTTGATGATACGCATCAGTATGCTTTCTCATTGGCCAGTCCGTTTGTCTATGATGAACCACAACAATACAAGCAGCGAAATGCGTTTCTGATCGGAAAATATAATCCGTTTGATCCAAATTCCCAGACACCCGACAAGATCTATGCAGCGTTTACGCTGGACAAAAACCGAACCGATTATCCGCAGCCCAAGATGAATCTGAAACAGCAGCGGATTCAAATTGAGAAACAGCCGGGAGAAAATCTTGGAGCAATAGACGTACTCTTTCCGCGTACCAGATTGTTGAAATACAGCGTACAGGTTCCGAACATCGTTTACGATTCACAAGCCAAACCCGTTGCATTCTGCCTGTTTCAACCGAAATTACACCGTAAAAGCATTTTTTCCTTCAAGCCATCTTTTGCACAACTGCATGCAGAACCAACGGACGAAAAAGTGCGTCAATTGAAAATGATGGCACCATCCGTTGTCATTTCACTTATGAACTGGTAAGACGAGATACAGATTTACGAAAGCGCATGGAAGCCTGGGTTCTCACCGGAAAAAAAAGCGGCAATGATCTTCAATCGGATTAACTTGATTCAGCGCCCGGATTCAGATGAACAAGCTTTGTTCTTGCTGACCTCTTTGATGGCTTTCTTTTGGGTTACGATTCTTGATTACCCTTTGATGGAAAATTGAACAGACGCTTCAGGCTCCTGAACAACCATTTTTGCCTGAATCTCGATAAAAGGCTATAACCAGACGCAAAACGATGGAATCAAACATAAAAAAGGAAAAATCAGACAGAATACGCCCCAAACGGGACATCCATTCTGATATGACGGATGGGAACATCATCCGTCAGCTGCTGTATTTCTCCTGGCCGCTCTTTACCGGGAATATTTTCCAACAACTGTATACGACTGTCTCCGCGATTATCCTGGGCAAATACATCGGCAGTGAAGCGTTGGCCGCTATCGGTGTTTTCGCTCCGCTGAACAATCTTCTGCTCGGATTATTTATCGGCACTTCAGTTGGAGCGACCGTCATGGTCTCCCAGAGCTACGGCGCCCACGATTCAGACAAGCTGAACCAGTCGATTCTGGTTTCTATCTGGCTGAGTGTCATTGGAGGCATATTAATCACCATCCTTGGCATCATCTCAAGCCGTTTCGTGCTGACACTAATCGGGACTCCAGAATCGATTTTCGGTATGGCGAACGACTATTCTCAGACAATGTTCCTCGGTCTGCTCCCCATGTTTTTTTACAACATCCTTTCAGGTGCACTGCGCGGGATGGGGGACTCAGTCACCCCGTTGTTGTTCCTGATCTTTTCCAACCTGGTGAATGCCGCGCTGCTTTATCTGTTCGTAGTTGTTCTCGGTCTTGGCATTCGCAGCGCAGCTTACGCGACGATTATCGCCGAAACCACGGCTGGGCTGATAACCTTCATCTATCTGCTGCGCTCTCAGAAAAAATATGGGCTTCAGCTTTCGGGATTAAAGCCAGATTGGTCAATCGCGCGCAGACTGCTTGGCATCGGTTTACCGGCGGGGCTGCAAACGTCTATTTTCTCAATCGGATTTATGCTCCAGCAAAACCTTATCAACCAGTTCGGCCCGGTTGTCATTGCTGCCTATACGGTTGTAACCCGACTGGATCAGTTTGTTATGATGCCCATGAATTCTTTCGCAACAGCAATCACTACCTTTGTCGGGCAGAATATCGGAGCGAGAAAAATGGAGCGGACGGTGGAAGGAATCAAAAAGACCCTGTTCCTTAGCCAGCTGCTGACAATCGTGCTGGTGTCGATCCTTTTCATTTTCGGGGACAACATCATGGCGATGTTCATCCAGGATGCAGAGGTTATGAATACAGGGACAACCATCCTGCGAACACTGAGTCTCGGTTATATACTGGTCAACAGTTACATCATTCTGATGGGGGCAGTTCGCGGCGCAGGCGACACCATCGCTCCGCTGATGGCAAGCGTGATCTGCAATGTCTTTTTGCGGGTGATCCTCGCCTATTCCCTCGTGCAGCTGACGGGCAGCTACCTTTCGATTTTCGTCGCAATCGTTTTCGCCTGGTCGCTTGCCAGTCTGTTCATGATCACTTATTACCGCAAGGGAATTTGGAGGAAAAAAATACCCTGGATCGTTTGAAAAAAATATTTTCAGGAACCACAGTCCAAATAAAAATGGCGGTACGGACATTATAGATGAGGGGGTCACCCATAAGCCGTCCGCCAATGGTTAATTAAAGTGCATCGAGAGCTAAATGTCAAGCCAGGCGAAAAGCAAAACCCTAACCAGCCAGATGGTGAAAAAAATCGATCGTATATGCAGCCCGGCGGTTTTTTTCTTGTCTTTTGCGGATCAGGTGTTTCCAAAAGTGAAGTCTGGTAAAATATACGCTGTCAAGCGACAGGAACCAGAGGAAACGATTGTTTGAACTACTTTTTTTAGGAACATCCGCATCCGCGCCATCCATTAAACGCAACCTGCCTTCGCTGCTGGTCATGCATGAAGAATTCCGTTATCTGATCGATTGTGGAGAAGGGACCCAGCGGCAGATTCTGCTTTCTGGCTGCGGGTTCAAGCGGCTCAATAAAATTTTACTGACTCATAGCCACCTTGATCATATCCTGGGACTGGCAGGGCTGCTGTCAACCTTGCTGCGCTGGGAAAGTCTGGAAGAAATGGATGTATACGGTGGAACGGACACCATCATCCGCGTTCGCGATCTTCTGCATACCGTCGTTTTACGGGCAAACCACGTTCCGACAACGCTGCGGTTCAATCAGCTGCAGCCGGGGCTTTTGTTTGATGAAAAAGACTTTCAGGTACACGCCTTCCCAGTCATCCATCGCGGATCCGATTCTTACGGATTTCGCTTTGAGCGAAAATCTCGCCGCCCATTTCTTCCGGAAAAGGCTGAAGCGCTCGGAATTCCTCCAGGGCCCTGGAGGAAGGAGCTGGTGAGCGGCTGTCCAGTCACACTCCCGGATGGCAGAACGATCAGCCCGGAGCAAGTGTTGGGTCCAACGCTGCGCGGAGAAACGCTGGTTGTGGTCGGCGATACCGGCAATACCCAAACGATCAAACAACATGTGGACGGGGCTGATGCGCTGGTGATTGAGGCGACGTATCTGGAAGAAGAAGCGGCGTTGGCAGAACAATTCTCGCATCTGACAGCACGCCAGGCAGCCACGCTGGCTCGTGATTGCGGGGTCAAGACACTGTATCTGAACCATATTTCGCGCCGTTATCGCGAGCGGGAGATTCTGGCTGAAGCACAGACAGTTTTTCCAAATACAATTGTTGCCCGCGACCTTTCGCAATACACGGTCAAAACGAGCTGCGAATCAAATTCCTGAACGCAGTGATTAGCAGTGTAAGATAAGAGCGCTTTGTGTCTATCTGATTAATCACTTACAATTAAAAAGGTGGTTTACTCCCGAGAATAAACCGGAATTAGAGGATTGGCATGAATATTACAACCGAAAAAAATGACATTTCGCGTGTTTTGTATACGGAAGAAGAGATACAGAACAGAGTGAGAGAACTTGCTGAACAATTGTCAGAAGATTACAAAGGGTTGGACCCGCTGTTTGTCTGCGTACTTAAAGGCGCTTCTTTCTTTTATGCAGACCTGTGCCGGCAGATGAAATGCCGACTGTTCATGGATTTTATGGCTGTTTCCAGCTACGAAACCAGCTCGAAATCAACCGGCGTTGTCCGAATCATCAAAGACCTTGATAAAAACATCACCGATCGCCATGTTCTCATCGTCGAGGACATCATCGATTCGGGTCTGACATTGAGATATCTTAAAGACCTACTCAGCGCTCGCAAGCCGGCATCGGTCAAAACAATCAGTCTGCTGGAAAAGGACATCTCGCATCAGTGCAATATTGCCGCTGATTATCTTGGTTTTCGCATGGGAGATCATTTCGTTGTCGGTTATGGGCTGGATTATTCAGATTACTATCGAAACCTGCCCTATATTGGCATTCTGAAACCTGAAGTTTATCGCTAAGTTTTTCGTATATAAAGTGACGGAACAATTTCGTTCTGTCCGCGAGGCTGGAAACCAGTCTTGCGAACTGTTTTTGAAAGGAAATAAGACATGGAAAATTATCGACCTGAAACGCCGAGGAAAAACACAGCGCCAAAACTGCCGGGCGTGAAAATGTTGATTGTTATCGGGATCATCCTGTTAATTGCTGCATTCTTCGTCGCATTCAAACCCGTTTATTTCCTGAACGGATTGGGGCAGCAGGAAATGGGGGTCAAAATCCGCGCCGGTGAAATCGTGGATATCGTCGGGTCCCGGCGGCATTTATAGCGATTTCGGACTATTTGTGAAACTCGAACGCTATAATATTGAGGGGGTTTTGTTCCAGGTCTCTGATGATGAAGTATTTACCAAAGATATGCAGCCGGTCTACGTTGAAATTCGCGGACAGGTCTTTCGTCCAACACTGACCAGTGTCAAAACAATGGATGCTGACGGTTCCGTAAACTTTTTTACCAAGGAAGAGATTTCCAAACATTTTGTAAATTACCGCCAGATTTACACGAACAACACAACGCTCGAAACGCAAATGGATGGCTTTTCCCGTCAGGCGATGAAAGTTTGCGTCGGTATGAATGACCTGCGTGGAAACGCTGTCGCCGAAGGACGTGACACCCTGCGTAACTGTATAGAGACCGAGCTTGAAAAATTGACGCGGGAGATTGGGCTATATGTAAATAATATCGTCGTAACCGACGTACAGGCTTCTGATCAGGCAATGACGATTATCAACGAAACCAACCAGTTCTTGCTGGACGCTGAAAAGGCAAAGGCACAAGCCCAGAAACTTGAGCAGGAAGGGAAGGCAAACGCTGTTCAGAAGGAGGCAGAAATCCGCGTGCAGCAGGCCGCTGCTCAGGAAACCGCCCGGCAGCGCGTGACACTGGCACAGCTGGAAGAACAGGAACTGATCGCAAAACGCGCCGTGCTGGAAGCAGAGCGGCAGAATGCGATTTTGGAACAAGACCTGAACAAGGAAAAAGCCCTGGCGGCGGCTGAGTTAGCAAAGGCAGATCTGGCTCAAACGCAGTTGCTGGCAAAAATATATGAGGACAATCCGTCATACTACCGCTTCCTGGTAGCACAGCTGAATGCCTCCGCGATCAAGGAAACCGATAAAGTGATGATCATTCCGGAAGGAACCGTTCCACAAATCGTACTGGGAAAAGATGTATTACCGACGATGTCGATTGAACAGCCTTAATCGCAATTCTTAAATGATAAATGAAGGACGCCTTTTTTGAGGCGCCCTTTTATTTTTAAAATGATAAAAAGAACATTTCTTTACAGAAAGCTTGTACTGCTGTTTGCTAACCGCAAGGTACAACAATTCAATGAGAAAAACACCGAATATTACTTCGCAAATTAGGTGTAGATTACGACTGGTCTTTCCTCACGATCAAAGTGAAGTCGTACAATGGATAATCGTGCAACAACGCCACCCGGCGTGAGAAGTTATTCTTACAATAATCGAAGAGAAAAGACGGGTCGGCATAGTACAGATCCGGCCGCTGCGCCATCCGCTCATAATCTGAATAAATTGTGAGAAAATTCACAGCAAACCCTTTGACCGTCAACTTGTTGAATATCTCAAGAGAATCAATAATGTGCCGCGTCCACGATGCATGGTCATGCGCCAATTTAATATTGAATACACCGGAAGCGACCAAATAGTCCGAAACCGGCAGCAGGTTCATGTTGTCTTCGAAATGAATAGTTGCATCATCCGCGAAACGCTCACGCGCGGCTTTCAGCGACTCGGCGACAATATCATAACCGTAAAACTGAGCTGGGATGCAATCAACTCTGCGCAGGTACTCAATCAGATGTCCATAGCCACAACCAAACTCAATCAGGGAAAACGGCTCTCCGCGCGGTTCCGTCACCTTCATCAGCTGTTCAAAACGAACCTCCTGCGCATCAGTAGAATTCCAACCGACACCCTCAGCAGATGTTCCATGTTCCAAAAAACAATTGCGAAAAAACGTCTGAATATCATTCAGGTCGCTCATTTTGCTCCTTTGGTTCATTGATCGCAGCCGCTACATTATAAGGCGGGCGCTGTGTCGATGATTCGTATACACGCGCCAGATATTCTCCGATAATTCCCAGCGTGAAAAGCTGGACGCCGGCAAACAACGCAATAATGGATGCCAAAAAAGGAAAACCGGGTACGGAACCGACTCCGATCGCAATCGCAAGCACATAAAGTAACACGCCGAAACCAAATGCCATAAAGATAAAACCCAATCCGCTGGCGAGCCGCAACGGTACCGTGCTATAGCCTGTGAGGATCAGCAGGCCAGCTTTCACAAGCGAGCTAAACGTATAATTAGATTTCCCACTGCGGCGCGGATCTTCTTCAACAGTCACATGACTGAAACTGGAAGTTCCCCAGGCAAGCAGCGGATCAATGTACACATAAGCGCTGCGGTAATCGGCGAAGGCATCCCGCAACTTTGTGCGGAATATCCGAAAGGAGCCGATGTCCTGAATCGGGATCTGCATAATTTTGCTCAGCACAACTTTTGTCAGCCGCGACCCCAGATTGCGCCACCATGAATGAGGCAGTTTGCGCGGAATGGCATAAACAACATCAAAACCCTTGCGGTATTCTGCCAGCAGCAGCGGGATCTGTTCCGGCGGATGCTGCAGATCGTCATCCATCGTAAGGGTGATGGGGAAACGGGCTGCCCGAATACCACACAGAACCGCGTTATGCTGTCCGGAATTGCGCATCAGCTGAATCCCTCGGATCCGTCTGTTTGAAGCACACAGCGTCTGTATGAGCTCCAGCTGTCATCCGGAGATCTGTCTTCGACCATAATGATTTCATAATCGTCAAAATTTTCAGACAGCACTTTTTCCAGCCGAGTAATTAGCTCAACGATCGTATCCGCGCCGTTATAGACCGGGATAACTACAGAAACCTGTATTGGGAGTTCTTCTTGTGGATTTGTTTTCATTGTTATTGATTATACGCGCTGCAGCCAATTTTATGCAGCGCGCCTGCTGCGGCTGCCATCGTTTCCTGATCTTCAGGTAAAAAGTCCACAAATAATTTTTGCAGGATCGGGCATAGCGGTGCATCCAGGCTTTTATTCATCCCATGAATTTTCGCGATCAACGGAAGCGCGTCTTCCCAGCGATCCAGATGAATATATGCCTCAACAAACGGGATGTACTCACTGGCTTCAGCGGCATCATACTGCCCTAAGACCTGATCACCAATCCGTGCGATGCTTTCCCAGTCTTCCGACTGCCGCGCCAGATCCGCCCGCTGGAACCAGGTGCACCAGTTCTCCGCCGGCTGCCTTTTAAAAATATGCTGCCAGAGAAAATCCGAAGAATCGCCGGCGTTATAGATCTTTTTAGGGTTTGAAAAACGCATGAAAGCAGAAAAGCTCTCAGGGAAGAGCGGAAGCGTTGAATGCTGCGCCGAATCCAATATTCGCAAACAACCGGGAGGTGAATAAAAATAAACAACAACATCTTCCACTGTGCCTTGAAAGTTCGCACTGCGAAAGCCCTGATAAAGATT
Organism: Flexilinea sp.; assembly: GCA_040766005.1. Taxonomy (GTDB): domain Bacteria; phylum Chloroflexota; class Anaerolineae; order Anaerolineales; family Anaerolineaceae; genus Flexilinea. The sequence continues at coordinate 150,400 of JAXGRI010000003.1, forward strand.
TTGTTCGTTTTCCAGCCGCTCGGTTGAATTTTGGAAGCGCACATCGTAGAACCCGACACTGACCGGCAGCGTGAGCGATTTGTTTTCCGGTGACAACGCCAAATTGACCATCCCAGTCAGTGAGTTGTCAGTCTCATAAGACAGCGGGTTAAAGTCAGTGAGCAGGAATAACGGCTGTTCAAAATCTGGAATGCGAGTTGTCAGCTGCTGCACAAAATCCTGCTGGTTCTCCCAATCTCGGCGAAAGCTGTTGGCATTCAGGAAATTACCGCCGATGGCAAAGGCCGCAAACAGGCTGACCCATAGGATCCGCTTCGAACGGCGCTGAATCAGCCAGCAACACAACCCCACCAGCAAGATACTGCTGCCGAACATATAAGCTGAAAGCCAGCGATCGCGCGGGAAATCCAGCGCGGGAGACAGCGAGGTAATCAGATATGGAATGCCGGGAAAGATGACAGCAAGCGCACCGAGCGCCAGCGCCTGATACACCCAGTGATCCTTTTGAGCGTTTTCCGGAACGGTTGAGCGGTCCTGGTTCTTCCGATAAAACCGGGCGACAATCCAGACCAGTGCAAATCCGATGAGAACAAACAACCAGAAAAGTTTATCAGAGACACTTTTCAGGTTTTCAGTGCCGGGGAAACGGAAAAATTCGATCCAGGCGCCCCAGGTTGCGGTGTAAAAATCGTTGACAACACGGGATAAAAGACCAGCGGCCGCACGCAGCGGATTCTCCGCCAGTTCGGTGAGCAAAACCGGCTGGTAGGACGGAAATTTAAAAATGAACACACGCCAGAACATGAAAATCGCCAGAACAGCAAGGTAGGGGATCCAGTAAAAGAGCGTTTTCCAGCATTTTTTCAGGAAGCTCAACGAGGTAAAATCAGCAAAATTCAGCAGGAAAATCCAGATAACTACGCCGCGAACCAGATCCAGCCCGGTATAATATTCAGTGCTGACCGTACAAAAAGCGTAGCATAACACGCCGGCAATCGTCCAGACCCAATACCCTTTCCAGTCTGCCGATTCAGCGCTGCGGATCGCTTTCAGCATCATCCCATACGACAGTATATAAGCGAACAGCATGATCAGCGCATTGCTCCAGACATAAGCAACCGGCATTTGTTTAAAACCGCTGTAAACTGTCAGCAGAATGGTCATCCACAGGGTTTCATCAGCATGCCTCGGCCAGAGCTGCCGCAACATCCACCAGAATGCCCAGGAAACCAGCCAACGGAACAGCACGGCGACAATCTGCCAGTTGAGTGGGTCAGTGCCGACAACAGCACCGGTAAACTGGTAAAGATATCCGAGGAAAGGTCGGTCAGAGGTGAATGCCTGTGCAAACCCCTGCGGTCCCTGCGTGATATCGAACCACAACATCGGCCAGTCATCCCAGTAAAAACCAAGCGAACGAATCAGCGGGGCATACGTTAATAATGTCAGTATCAGCAGAAATATTGGAATGGCTCGGTCATTAGACAACCAGTTGAGCCGGCGATTTTGATTTTGTAGTTCCGCTGATTTTGTCATGTGTTTGATCGTTCCATCCATTTTCTCACATGATTTTACCATTTCTGACAGTCCCCGATGGTTTCTGTAAATTCACTGATAAATGCGCATCAGTCTCACTAAACGCTTATGATCTTTGTTCTCATTTTTTCTGCACTCAAAAAGCGCAGTGTTTTTCGGTCCACTGCAGACAGGGAACATCAAAAAAATCTTACAAGAAAACGACAGCGAAAATCCGCGCCGTTTTTCACAATTCTGTTTTATCTGCTATTTTCCGGGCAACCTGTTCTTAAAGCAAGCCCTCTTCTGCCAGCAATTCAATTGTCCATTTGGCTGCATTGCCGGCTACAGAAGCACACTTCTCACTATGACCGCCGAGCGCAGTAAATTCAGCATGATCCTTATCGTTCATCAAATTGAAAGCCCTGCCCATCTCAGCAGTTTGCACCTCAGCACAGGTGATTCCTTTGTAAGTATCCAGAAACCTGTCAGCAAGCTTTTGTCCAACTTCCACAACTTTGCGATTTTTGATCAGGTTGTCAAACTCCTTACGGGTGCGACCGACTTTGATCCCGATCATGACGACCCCGCCTGCCAGCGCCCCGCAGGTGCCGCTCCCGCAGGAAACAGTCCCTCCAGTTAACCCTTGCGCAGCCTGAAATATCTTTTCATCCACGCCACCGATCGTATCTTGCAGCGCCGCCAGAACACATTGCGAGCAAGACCCGCGCGTCGCCTCATATTCATAGGCCAACTGATAAGCTTTATCAAGAACTTCTTTTGTCGGTTTCAACCTTAATTCTCCTTGATCCCCAGCACCCATTCGCTGGAATCTTGATAAATGACAGGCAAATCTTCAGTAAGCTGACGAATCCAATGACCAGGATCATTTTCCACCCAGGCGCTGACTCCAAAAACCAAAACCGAGTCGCCGGCAATCACCTGTTCTCGGATTCGTTGCATCGTTTCATTATACCCCGGGCGAATCTGATTGCTCGAAGGGTCAACCGGGGCCCAGCAGCGCATAAGAACCGCGGCCGGCCCATAAACTGACCGCTTCCGGCTGGTTGGAATAAATCGCCTGTTCCGCCGGCAGCATGCGAATGATGTTCATCGCCGGTGAATCTTCCCAGCCAGACCATGCCCAGCCATAACCATCTTCCGCGAACCTGGGAACAAAACGCACCAATTCCTGCGCCGAGACCACTGTCAGAAAACACAACCCGAAACAGATCAGAATCGCGGCAATTTTTCGCTTTTGACGGAAAAAGTCCGGCAATGCAAAACAGAATGAGCAAAAAGATCTCTCCAACAGGGAAGATATGCGATTCTTTCTTCGATATTGACGGAAGCATCCAAAAAGGAAATTGTCACATACACGATAGCCAGATACGCGAAGATGTAGATCACAAAGGACCAGAGCAAGACGACAGGCAAGCTTGTTTCTTTGGCAGATTTGAGATTCCGCAGCCAAGCGACAATCGCAAAGAGCAGACCGATAGCCCCCAACCCGAGAACAAACGCCTGCATCCACAGCACAGGATTTTCCACCCGCTGATAGCGTTCGGGATAGATCCAGCGCAGGAGAATCATTACGCCAGTCTTGAAATCAGCAATTCCAAGCGGATGAAAGCCTGAACTGCGATTAGAGATATTCCCTGTCACCAATTGATTGCGGATCAGCCAAGCGAACATCAGCGGCAGCGCACCGGCCAGCGTACCAAAAAATGCGCGGAAACGCCGAATATTTGCCGGCGGATAAAACAGAATCGCAGCGCAGATAGCTGCCAAAGAAGCAGCGCCTATGTAACGAGTCAGAAAAGCGGCGCCGCAGGAAATTCCGCACAGCAGCCAGATCAGCAACAGATCATTCTCCGCGGCGAGCAAAACAGCAGAAACGCGCTGAGCGTAAAAAAAGAACAGCGGTTCTGTCATGGCAAACACCTGAAAGTAAAGGAACGGTTTGGATGCCAGAAACAACGCCGCTGCACCAAGCCCCAGCCAATGATTGTCAGTTGCCTTTCGTACGAGCAAGGCGATTAATAGCAGATTGAGCAAATAAAACAGCAGGCTGAAGACCCAAGCCGATTGGATCGCATCCGCTCCAAACAAAATCGGCAGTGAGAGCAGCATGGAATACAGCGGCGGAAAGTTCGTAATCGGTTTCAGTGTATCAGCGCCGCTGGCGCGATAATAGCCATTTCCGGCAGCAAGCGAGCGGGCGCCGTTGATATAATTGACCGAGTCGCTCACCATCCCGACGCCATGCGGCGTCGTTCGAATAAACAGAAGCCCGCCGGCAATCAGCAGCATTATCATAAAAATGGTGAAGATTCTTAAATTCCAATTGGATTTAGCGAGTTGTCGATCAGTTGGCTTCATGGGTTTTTCTCCGCAGCTGAACAAGCGTTTTGCAAGTGTTCCTGATAGGTGACAGCGAATTGATGATAGGGCGTTCCGTCACATTTCAGCCGAAAATAAAAGTATTCTGTCTCTGGTGCATTAATACAGGCTTCCAAAGCCGACAGTGAAAAGCTGCCAATCGGATGGGGCGGGAAACCGTTAACGACATAGGTGTTGAATGGGGATGGGGTATCGAGATCTGCCCGCGTGAGCGGATTTTTCCACCAACTTGCACTGGGGGCATCCCAGCCAATGGCATATTGAACGGTCGGATCGCTTTGAAACTGGATGCCAGCCCGCAGCCGATTCAGGAATACGCTTGCAACCAGCTCATATTCCTCAACCGCCATCGCTTCCCGTGTAATCATGGACGCCAGCGTCGCACTGTCCATCAGAGACAGCCCTTTACGGGACAGTGCGCTGATCCGCTCCGCTGTCAGATTCTTCTTGTAAACGTTTACAAAGCCATCCAGAAAAGCATCTAATGCAATTGTCCGGTTAATCTCATATGTTCCCGCCATCAGAAACCCTTCCAGCGAAGTGCCGCCAGCCGGATGCTTGTCCGGCTGCCAGTGAACAGCGGCAGAAAGAAATTCTTCAGCCGTGAAAAGAAACCCGGAGGTCGGAATCAGTGCAGCGATTTCCTCCAACCGCATACCGGGCAGAATGGAAAATCGAATCAGACTATTCTCGGCCGATGTGATCACTGCGGTCAATGCGGGAATAGAGCTGTTCGGAGGGATGACAAAAGAGCCTGGTTTCAGCCGGCGGTCTGCTCCGCTGTAAATCAGATAATCAATAAACAAAGATGAATCTGAAAGCAAACCGTTTTCGGAAAGCTTTTCAGCAATTTGAGATGCGCTTTCGCCAGAGGCGATTCTCAAAACTGATGAATCCGATGATCGCCCGCCGCCCGTGGGATGGGTCAGTTCGTCCAAATTTCTCGCCATTTTAATTGTCAGAACAAGCCGTTGAAGCGGGTTCAAAGCCTCTGATGGCGGTCCAATTTTCGCTTCAACATCCGCAAAAAGCCATAGAACCGCGCTGTAAAGAAGTAGGGGAACGATCAGCAAAGCGGCGAAAAATCGCCACAAACGTGGAATTGAAGCAACCTTCCGCAAAAATTTCACTGGCGCCGGTTTCATCCACCCTCCTCTGCAGGTTGGGATGCGTTCAGTGCTGCTTGTGAGTCCAGATAATCTTGAAGAATCCAGGCGGCAGCCCGGGCGTCATGATGTCCGCGGCGTTTGTGCAGCGCCAATCCCATCTCCAAATACAACTCCTGCACAGCCCGGGTACTGCCTGATTCATCCCAAGCAGCACAACGCCATTAAAATGGCGGCGCAGTTCCTTCGCCACTTTACGCGCGTGCTTTGCCGCAGAACCAACTTGTCCATCGGAATTGAGCGCCTGTCCGACAATAATTTTATCCACGCTGTTCGCTTGTGCAATACGCGCAATTTCTTGCGCGTCTTCCATCCGGTTTTTATGCCGGACGATGCATAGCGGCGCCGCAGTCATTCCAAATGGGTCGCTGAGCGCCAACCCAATATTTTTCTCGCCGGGATCCACTGCCAGGATACGGACATCAACGCGCCTCAACCCAAATATTGAGGCTGTCACCGGCAGGAATGTCATCCATCCTGGCCAAAGGTAATTTCTGGCTGATTTCCGTCAGGATAGCGCAGTTCAAGCAGGCGAATCGCTTCCGCAAGCGATTTTCCGCCGAATCAGTGTCCGAACTTCGTCAGGATTCAAGCCGGTGTTTCCGGTTTGACTGGCAATCACCTCAAATGAATACTGTCCGTCCGCAAGATGCTGGCTGTCAGAAATGATCTGATAATCAATTCCGCTGCTTTGAGAATTCAAACCCATCCTGTGGAAACATGATGAACGCCAGCTCTGCCTGGCGATAGATATGCTGACGCGCAACAACACGGAAAGAAATCTGAACCCGCTGTTCCAGCCGAAAAGTCTCACCAGCATATCCCGATTCAGGCTTCCGTTTTTCTGCCAGAATTTTTTCAATCTGAAAACTGTCGGTCAAGGGAAAGTTGAGCGCTCCGGCCTTCTCCGTCATGATCCCATCCGCATCGTTCAGGATCTGATTGCGGATCTGTTCAGCTGCGTTCGCATAATCTGCGTCAGTTGGGGTGATGAATTTACCATCATCGCCGCCGGCCGTCGGCTCGCTCTGACGGACGTTGATACAGCGCTCATATGGTACCTGAATTGTATTCAAAACTCCGGGAGGAAGATTATATTGCGCACCCGGTATGTCCGCTTCAATCGCAATGGTTTGCTCTGCCCCAGCTTCGATCGTCGCCTCACTGAGATTATGAAACAGCCATGGCTGGTCCGCAGACCGTGAAAAATGAACACCGGAAGGAATCATCTGAGCGCGGTCGCAGGTATTTGTGAGGAGCAGCTTCCCGGTCGCCAGGCTGGCAATTGATTGAATGGTGCCGTTGCAGGGAGTGTGACAGACCGGTCAAAGGTGAGGCGTATCTGTTCGGAAGGAACGCCGCCGTTCATCGTAAAAGAATCAAGCTGATCATTTGTCCATAGCTGAAATTTCAGTTCCCGTACCTGTGGTACCGCCCCGACCACCACCCGGGCGTGAGGCAGGATCAGATAGAGCCCGATGAAAAAGGCAAATAAGGCGATCAGGAACAACGGCCAGCGGCCACGCGGTTGCTGAGGGACTGTTCGCAAATTTTCAATATCCGAGCGCAGCCTCACCAACTTGATTATTCGCTGGCTGTCAGAGCGCTTCAATTGAAACCTTTTTTGCCGAAAAACCGGGTTTTTTGGAATATCCGCTGCGTTCCGATATACTGGAATTCGCTGTTCAGACGCCAGAGCAGTTGCGAATTCATCACAGCTGACAAATGCCAGCTCGATACCATTTCGCTCCGCCCATCCGGCGATCCGCCCATAATCAAGCGGATCATCCATCACGCTGCCGCGGCGTGGCCAAAGAACTTGAATCTGTGTTAAACCGCGGGTGGTCTGATAGATTTGCGTCATCTTATCCAGAACCGAATCGATATTATCGTACGGTTGCAGTTGCAGTTTTTCCGTCTTCATTAATGGGAATTATAACCGAGGGGATTTCTCATCAAGACGATCTCAACGTCCCGTCTTTCTTGTGGAAGGGAAATCATTGAGCAGGATGGGTGTGCGGCACATCGTTTCAGATTCAAATAATTATTTTTCTTGACATGACGATTGCTGCAAAGATAAAAAAACACACGACAAACATTCCCTCTCCAAACATGTTTTCATAGCTGTCCATTTTCAGCGATCGGAAATGGCAAAAAAATGCCGGGCAAGGAAATTGCGGAGAACAGGTATTCCTGCTACAAATTTGACTATAAAATCTTGCTTAAAAAGACCTTCGTCCGTTCTTCTTTGGGATTCCTGAACAGCTCATCGCCCTCGGATTCTTCGACAATCCTGCCCTCGTCCATCAAAATGCAGCGGTTGGCTGCAGCGCGGGCAAATCCCATCTCGTGCGAGACGACCACCATCGTCATCCCTTCTTTCGCCAGTTGAATCATTACCTCCAGCACTTCCTGAATCATCTCAGGATCAAGCGCGCTGGTCGGTTCATCAAACAGCATAATTTCCGGATTCATCGCCAGTGCGCGGGCAATCGCAACGCGCTGTTGCTGTCCGCCGGAAAGCTGCAATGGAAACGCCGACGCTTTGTCGGGAATACCTACCTTTTCCAACAACAACATCGCATTCCGATAAGCTTCTTTTTCATTGCGCTTGCGCACAATGCGCTGCGGCAGGGTAATGTTTTCAAGAACGCTGAGATGCGGGAACAGGTTGAACTGCTGAAAAACCATCCCAACTTCCATGCGCAGCTTGTTGATGTCATGATGGTTCTTAACCGAAATGCCGTCAACGATAATATCTCCGAAGTCGATGGTTTCCAAGTTGTTGATACTGCGCAACAAAGTAGATTTTCCTGAACCGGAGGGGCCGATGATCATCACCACTTCCCCGCGGTAAATGTCGAGCGTCACGCCGCGCAGCGCCTGAATATCATCATGAAAATATTTATGGACGTCCTGAATTTGAATGATCGGTTGTTCCATCTTATTTCTCCAGTTTCGTCTTGTTCTCAATGATCTTCAGCAGCCGGGCAGAGATCAACGTCATCAGCAGATACAGCAGAGACACCATGATCCATGTCTCAATCGGCAAAAACGTCGTGGACATGAACTCACGTCCCCGACGCGTCAGGTCAGCAACGGCAACCACCGAAACCAAAGAAGAATCCTTTAGCAGGGAAATGAATTCATTTCCAATTGCGGGCATAATGGTTCGATAAGCCTGCGGCAGAATGATGTAACGCATCGCCTGCATTTTTGACATGCCGAGCGAGCGTGCGGCTTCCATCTGACCAGCGGGAAGAGATTCAATACCCGCGCGGACAATTTCCGCCATATATGCCGCATAACAAATCGAAATGCCGAAAACCGCCATCAATACCGGATTCGCCAGATAATTCTCAAACGGAGCGAAATGCAAGGCGGCGCCAAGGCGGGTGATGACCGCCGGAAAGGCAAAATACCAGACCAGCAATTGAACAAGTAACGGAATGCCGCGAATTATTTCGACATAGATCGAGACTGCGCTATAGATGAACTTATTGGTCGAAATTCGTCCCAAGCCGCAGAACAGACCGAAAATCATGGTGAAGAAAAATGACGAAAGCGTGACAATCACCGTGATCATCACGCCGTCCTGGGTAAATCTCAGGATACGCCCATAAGGGTCTGGTACCAAGGTAACCAGTAAAACAATGCCAAGAAACAACCAGAACCAGACCCCCACCAGGCGTCAATTTTTGACAACTCCCCTACCTGAGGCAGGTTCTTCCCGAGCCAGCGGTTGGTTTCGGGCTTTTTCGGACATTTCTTTTCCATGGATTAAATTCCTCACAAAGCCAATGGTTTTCGCTGCAAAATCAGCTCGTTTCGCCGGAAGGAAACAAAGCTATTTTAACATAGGAAACAATGTTTTCCCGGCTATCTGCCCGAGCCATGATCGCAGACGCGCTCAAATAGTTTTTCGAACTGGACAGCAGCCCGCTGGCGCGAAAAATTGGTGGAGACCGCCTGTTTCCCGTTTAAACCCATCCGGGCACAACGCTCCGGATCTTCTTCAAATGGCAGATTGCCCGCACAAGCGCCGCCGGATCTCCCGGCTGGATATAGACCCCGCAGTCAAATTGTTCCACCACCTGACGAATCACACCGTCTATCTGGCACAAAACCGGCTTGCCGGCAGCCATCAGATCAAAGACTTTGTTCGGGTAGGTCGTAGTAACAGAGGAATGGCTTTCAGGATAGCCAACCCGGTGTCTGCCGCCGCAAGCACATCCGCCATCTGATTTTTGGGAACGGGCGGAATGAATAAGACATTCTCAAGGTAGCGCGCCGCAGCCTGTTCCAAAAGGCGTTTCTTCTCTTTACCGCTGCCGACTAAAACAAAACGTACGTCTGCCTGTTCTTTCATCATTTCAGCAGCGTCCAATACCGTATCGAGGTCGTTTGCGTGACCATGAGCGCCCGTGTACATGACGACGAAACATCCATTCAAGTGATGACGAGCACGAAAAGTTTTCCCGCCATCATCACTTTTAAACAAATCAACATCCGAACCGTTTGCGATCAAAATCGGCGTTCTGCTGCACAATTCCTGAATATGCGGAATGAAACCGGGTGAATTGACCACAATTTCATCCGCGTGTCGGCAGAGAAATTTCTCCAGCCAGCGTGACGCAGCAATTATCCAGCGATTTTTCAGCACGCCCATGCCAATTGCAAAATCTGGCCAGAGATCACGAATTTCCAGCACAAATTTCGTTCCGCGGCAACGGGCAACCAGCCAGGCAGTCAGCGCCTGAAACAAGTTGGGGGAAGTTCCCCAAACAATATCCGGTCTCGGTACCCGCAGTCCGTGAAACAGGGAAGACAACATAAAAGTGAAAAAAGCGAGCAATCGTGACAAAAAGCCCTGAGGCAGCCCCGCCGCCGTTGCAGCATAACGGATTTTCATGCGCGCGGGCAGGTCAACCGGATCCGGCTGCAACCCTTTCCCGGCGCCGGTCAGATAACTCACAGGGCTGGTGATCACTGTGAAATCATGTCCGTTGTCTGTCAAGAGGCGCCCAATTTCCGCATGACGGGTGCCGCCGGATTCACCAGTAGTTACAAATGCCTGATTGATTAAAAGGATGTGCATCGGCTACTCTCTTTTCCGATCAAAAATCCATTCAGATACAATCCGGCAGGGCAGCGAAGTGCAGGCATTGAGGATTACTGAAAGCGCAGGGCTCAGGGAGGCATAACAGGATGCGTTCCAGCCGCAGATGGTCTGGCAGGAGTCAGAGTCCGCCGCCATCGGGTTGGCAAAGATCCGTTCCCCTGCCCGCACAATCTGCACTTCAAGACGACAGTCCGCACTGGTGAGACGCAGCGCAAACCGCTGGGTTTGCAGGATGAAGCCATCAGGGAGCGGCTCCATCATATAATCGCTGTCCGGTACCAGCCAGTTCAACCGGATTTCATATTCTCGGTCTGTGGAAGCCGAAAGCGGATGAAGCGCATCTTCAACCGCCCAACCTCCCGCAATGCCACGCAGCGACCGAACCGCACGCGCGTCCAGCCGCCGATAACCCAGATGCTCCGCGCTGACAGCATGTTCCTGGATGTCTAAAATCCGCGCCTGGTCCCAATCCAGCCACAAAAAGCGGCCGGCATCTGTCATCGGTTCCCGTCTATCAACTACCGGCGCGTTATGTACAAAAGCGGATTTGAGCGCGTTATCCCATGGTTCAGAAGCGCTATAACGAAATGTACCCGGATCCAACGCAAAACACACGCCATCCTGCCAGATAGAGACATGCAGCTGATCGGCATGCGCCGGCCGATGCAAAAAAGCAGCCGCACGCAGCATCGCCCAGCCGTTTTCGCGTTCCAGCCGTAAAACAGTGTGATCCAGTGGAGTTTGCTTTCCCAAGACAGGGTCACCCGCATAGAATACCGGATTTATATTGAACCACAGACTCAGCTCGTCTTCTGCAGAAAAAGGCTTCCGTTCCATCTCGCTGAATATCGCCGTAACAGCCCGCAGCGTTGGGCGGTAATCTTCGAACTTCTCGCCCAACGGGAACAGATGAGCGCCGTCATTATTACCAAAAGTCCAGACTTGGCCGCAGAAAGGATCAATATGCCTCAAAAGCCAACGCAGCGAACGCCGAATCTTGGTAACCAGCGTCTCCGGCCAGCTAAGCCGGCGCGTTTGCAGCAGCAGATTAACCCACAATATCAGTTGAAACATCAGCCGATGATAATTTGCACTCTGCTGAATATAAGCGCCATCCGGCAGAATCTGAATCGAGAGGGCATCCTGAAAATCGCGCCAGCCGCGCTCAAACCATTTTTCTGCCTGCGGGTGCTCCGGCAGCGCACAGGCAGCGGTCATCAGCCCGGCTGATTCACTCAGCCAGTGGTTGTTGTTTTGCGCAATCGCGTACCCGCGGGTCTGCATAATTCGGAAAGCATGATCCTCGATCCAGCCCGCGATCTCGTCGTTGAGCGCAGTTCCTTCAGCACCTCCAAGCCGGGTGAAAACGCTGGCAGCCAGCGTCGTCCAGATCAGACGAATGGCAACCTCCTGTGCCGATGCCCAATTTTCTCCGAACCCAAACGGGTTTTGCGTCCGAAAACGCCGCAGTTTCTCAATAAAAAAGTGCGTATAAACTGTCGCGTCATTCTGCAGCAACGCAGCCCGTACCAGCGTGGAAAGCCAACAAAAGCGTGCAGGTTCCCAGAGATCTTTTATATCCGAAATGCTGTCAGAACGGATCGCAGACCAATGTTGGTCCGGGTGCGCGGGTGAAAAATCGATCGGGATGGAGTCAGCGCCGGAATACGGGAAAAATCGGCTTTGCAGACAATTATCCGCGTCCGCTAAAACCGAATCCCGCTGCGCTGCCAGCAACTGGATAAGGGCTGCGCTGTTTTCAGCCGCCGGCAGCGGCTGAAAACGGATCGCAGATCCGTTTTTGATCAACCTTCCTGAAAGGCGAAACCAGCCCGCCCTTTTCTGAATTTGATAAGCAGCCAGATGAAACAGCTGATTCGGTGCAAAAACCTGAGACGCTTTAAACGCGCGTACGAAGCGATTCATCTTATACGTTTACTCAAGAATATCAATTCCGGGAATTTGTACACAGTCATTTTGCTTCAGCGATTCAATGGCTGCCAGGGTTGCCAGAGAGGTCTGGAAAATTTCATCCAGCGGAATCGGCGGTTGTCCGCCTTGCAGAATGGTTTTCACAAACGCCTGCCAGCTCTCTTTATGCCCTTTGTTTGTTCGCAGCGAATTGCGGAAAATATTGTGGTTGTCGCCATGCCAGGTCTCAAGCGACTTGAAATCGATCAGAACCGCCGTGTTGCCGCTGCCAAAAACTTCCAATTTTTCTTTGGGGAAGTTTTTGTTCCCATTCGCCAGATAGTTGATCGTTCCAAAGGAGCCATTCTCAAAATGGAACTGCAGACTGACGTTATCATCCCGGTAATGACCCTGATTCGGTAATGACAGCGCATTGACGCTGATCGGGCGTGAGCCTGCTAGATAACTCATCAGATCAATCATATGACAACTCTCGCCCAAAATGCGTCCGCCACCTTCTTCCGCGTCCTGAACCCAATGATCTTCAGCGATAAAGCCGGCATTAACCGTGTAGTGAATGGCAATCGGTTCGCTGCCAGCAGCAAGGAAGGTTTTTAGCTGTTGAGTGAGCGGAGCAAAGCGACGATTATATCCAACCATAAGAATCCGATCCGGCGCCACCTGAACTGCCCGAAAAACATCACGCAACGAATCCAGCGTCAGCGCAAGTGGTTTCTCACAATAGACATGTTTTCCGTTTTGCAGTGCGACCGCGGTCAGTTCAGCGTGCAAATTGTGACGGGTCAGAATGACAACGCTGTTTATTTCTGGATCCTGCAGCAACGCTTCAGCACTGACCGCCACTTTTTCAAAGCCAAATTTCTCGGCGGCATTACGGGCGCTGGCCCCGCGGCTGGAGGTAATGCTCTTCAGTGTCACGCCCTCCTTGATAGTCTTCAGCTGCGGCAGAAAAGTGACACTCGCATAATTCCCCGCTCCAATAACACCCACGCTGACTGGCTGTGGTTCAGCAGGCTGGCGCAGGATGATCGGTTCGGATATCGGAGCAAGTTCAGCGGTGGTCGGCTGGGGATACTCAATCAATACGCCGAGGAATTTTTCTTCCGTCTTCCCTTTGATAATGTCATACGCTCTTCCACCCTCAGCGATCGGTATTTTATGAGTGATCAGCGCATCGACGTTGACCTTGCCATCGGCAAGCAGATCCAAAAAACCTTCCATGTTCCTGCCTTCCGTCCAGCGCACAAAACCAAGTGGATAATCGTTCCCCTTTTCTTCATAATTCGGGTCATATCGTCCCGGACCATAGGAGCGGGAAACCATAAATCGCAATTCTTTTTCATAAAAAGGTTTTCTTGGAATATTCAAGCCGACCGCGCCAACCGCGATAATCGTACCGCGGTCACGGCATAGTTGGGCAGATAACTCAATCGCGTCGTTATCCGCAGCTCCGGAGCAAATTAACACATGATCAAATCCGCGTCCGCGGGTAAAAGCAGCCGTACAAGACACAACGTTCTCACGCAGACAGGCGTCAAAACCCACCTGCTGCGCCAATAACATCCGTGATTCAGAAATATCAACCCCAAGCGTTTTACAACCTGCGGCTGTGGCAATTTGCGCGCTGAGCAAGCCCAGCAATCCAAGACCGATCACCAGAACGGTTTCATTGATCTGCGGGCTGGCGAGGCGAAATCCATGCATCGCAACCGCCCCAAGTGTGGTAAAAGCCGCCTGTTCGTAAGAAACACCTGTTGGAATCCGGGCGATCAAGTTGCGCGGAACGGTGCAATATTCAGCATGAACCGCATAATTTCCCCCGCCGCAGGCAACGCGCTCACCGAGTTGAAAGCCGGAAAGCCCTTCTCCCAACGCTACAATCTCTCCTGCGGAAGAATAACCAGGGTACATTGGCTGATCCAGCCGGTTCAGTGCAGCGTCGACAGTTGTCAGAATCCCATCGCGTTTGGCTTTTTTGACAATCTGACGCACAAGATCCGGGCGGGCGGCTGCTTTTTCTACCAGCGACTTCTCGGCAAAATCCGCCACAAGCCGCTCAGTGCCGGCTGAAACGAGTGAAAAGGCGTTGCGGATCAGCGCCATTCCTCTTCCCGGCTGGGTGATTGGCAGTTCACGAATTTCAATTTTTCCGTTGTGCATATTTTGCAGCAGTTGTTTCATACAGTTTCCCTCTGGTTTGCACCAATCCAAGTAGCGTTCTTATACTTTACCTGCGTTCCCCGCATTTCAGGGGAATGTCTTGCGCTAAATGCAAATTCAGACAAGATCAACGGTTCGTACTTTATAATAAAGTCTGTTATGAAGCAACTTACTGCTACCTTCATTCATCACTGGCGACTGACCGCAATGCTGATGGTTTTATGTGCGTTGAGCGGATATGCTGCCGCCCGGCTGCTGCCGGAACGGATTGAAGCGACTGCAACCCTTTCAATTTCAATTGATCATCACCGAACTGGCGTTTTGACCGATCTGGAGCAGGATCGCATGATCGGCGTCAGTGAGGATATCATCCGCTCCGCTGATGTTTTGGAAGCGATCAGGATTCAGTCGGAAATTCGGGCCTGGATGCCGACCGGCTGCAAGCCGGCGCACCAACGTCCGTTGGCTGCTGACAGTAAACGGCAGCGATCGGCAGGAAACCCATGATCTCGCGGTTATCACTGGCTCGCTGCCGCCTGGCTGCTCTGACCATCAGTCAGCGTGCTGCAATCGAAACCACTGCGCTGCAAAACGAACTGGATGGGCTGACCCGCTGCATCCAACGCAGCGCTGACGGCTCAGGCGGCGGCGCAGATGTCATATGATTCAATCTTCTCTGAAATCGAAAAGTATTCCGGCGCGATAGAGCAAAAACAAATGGAATCCCGCGGGCTCGCACCAGAAATTAAGATCGGCGCGGCAGACATAAACGCAATCCAGGTCCGTTCCCTGAAACCAGCCCGGGGACTGCTGACGCTGACTGGGGCAGGGATTGGACTGCTGATCACAATCCTGATCACGCTGGCACAACCGATGCCGGGAAACAAAAGCGATGACGCAGAAGTCGAAGTCTGAAGACGGCGGAAATTGCGGATGAAAACCCATTGGATAGATCGTTGGATCGATGGCGCGGCTGGAGCGTGCTCTGGTTTCGTGTTTTTCCTGTTGCTGCCGATTACATCTATGCCAGCACTGGTAAAGTTGGTCGGTTCAGATGTTGTGGCAGCGCCGGCTGGCGCGTTGCTGCCACTGCTGCTTATTGCTTGGACAATCCCGTATCTTTTCCGCAGCGGGTCGCTTTCGCGTAATACATTACTGTTGACGTTTATGACCGTTGCTTTCATCGCGACGTTGCTTTCATTGGTTTTCACTGCCTGGATATAAAACGGCAGCCCGCTTTCCTCCGCTTTGCTTCCGCACTGCTCACATTACTCATCGGTATCGGCTTTTTTCTGGCAGGAATGTCTTGGTGTCAGCAGCCGCGACGCTTCCGGCTGGCGCTTGTCGCTGTGAACCTCAGCGGCGGATTGGTGATCGGCTGGACTTTTTTGCAGGCATATTATTGGTATGTGCATCAAAATTATCCTGAATGGATGAAGTCGATTCAATTTTTCTTGTCCGCAGGATCTCTCTACCGCCAGCGCTTCGTTGGTTTCACGCTGGAACCCTCCTGGCTGGCGCATCAACTGAATCTGCTTTATCTGCCATGGTGGTTTGCAGCATCCATCAGCGGCGTAACCGTTCATGAACGACGGCTGCGCTGGCTGACGGCAGAGCGGGCTTTGTTCATCTTCGGATGTGCTGCGTTGTATTTGACACTCTCGCGAGTCGGACTAGCGGCCTTTGCGTTCCCCGTGATTTTCTATCTAGTTTGGCAGATATTTCAGCGAATCCAAGCTCCGAAGCTCTCCAACCCAAAGAAATCTTGGTTGTTTTGGATTGTAACAATTCTGATGATACCGCTGGTATTGCTCTTTCTGCTGTGGACGCTGACGAAACTCGACTATCGGATGGCAGAGCTTTTCTCTTTGTCGTTTGTCGGAAGACAGGGTCCGATAATGTATCTTGCTCAAAAGCTCAGTCTCGCCTCCCGTTTCGTCTATTGGGAAGCCGGCTGGCAGGTTTTTAATCAATTCCCGCTTTTAGGCGTCGGGCTGGGCCATGCCGGGCTCTTCCTACCGGACGCGCTCAGTCCATTCGCGCTCCAACTGGTGGAAGTCCGTCGGCTGTTATTTCAAACAGAGACACTGCTGAACATTAAAAGTCTGTGGATTCGTCTGCTTGCCGAAACTGGAATTGTCGGTTTCATCGTCTTTTTGGTCTGGATCTTGAACTCCTGGGGAATCAGCCGGCAGAGTGTCCGTAGCAACTCAGCTTTCTTACGCGCAATCGGCTGGTTTGGAAGCTTTATCATTCTCGCCTTCGCGCTGGAAGGGTTCAGCCTGGATACCTTCGCGCTACCCTATCTCTGGGTTGGTTTGGGCATCGTCGGGGGTGTAGCGCTCTCTTCGGAAAAAAATGACGACTCAACCTGCATCCCGCAGGATGGATCATGAGGCAATTTAGTCACCGAAACATTCATTGGTTTGTCACTCAACTGCTGTGCTGGTGCCTGTTCTGCATTAACGGTTTTTCAGCCGCGGCAGCAGCAGAAAACGCGCTGACAAAAGCATATGAGATGGAAGTGCAACTGAAACAAATCTCAATTCAGCCGATTGATCGTGCCGAATTCGCCCGTGAGCATGGATTGCTGAACGGAGAACTGAATCCGCTGCCGGCGCCACCGCATTGGCAAGCTGGGATGGATGAAGATTTTTTTGTGATCAACACCAGGGAGCGGGAGACCTTCGAAATCAATGCGAAATTGGTCTATGCCGGTCAGCACGTAATCTATTGGGTGGACAGCAGTCACACCCATCCGCTTTCAGAAGCAGTGTTTCAGGCGTTCCGCGAGTTCGATATGGTTTTCTATCCAATGCTGAAAGGAATTTTCGGTTCTGAATTGGATCCGGGGGTTGATCAGGATCCTTATGTACATGCCCTCTTTACCGGCCGTATCGGTACTGGTCTACTGGGTTATTTTTCCTCAAGGGACGCAGACCATCCGGCAGTTTCTCCGCATTCAAACGCCAAAGAGCTGTTCCTGCTGACAACCCGGATGCTGAACGAAAGACCCCAACAGATTACCAATACGTTGTCGCATGAATATCAGCATATGATTCATTTTGCCCATGATCCGAACGAAAACTCAATTATCGATGAAGGGCTTTCAGGGCTGGCTGAATATCTGATAGGGAATCGGCTTTCGGACGTTTACGAGTCATCTTTTCTGTCCGATCCGAATGTTTCGCTTTCATTATGGCCAGTAGATGAATCAGGCATTCCATCTTATGGCGCCTCGTTCCTGTTTATGAAATATCTGGCTGACCGGGTTGGATTGGCAGCTATCAGCGAACTGGTTGCAGAAGAGAAAAATGGATTTTATGGAATCGATGCGGTTCTTGCCGGCACGCCGCACAAACAGAACGGGCTGACCGCTGACAGCCTTTTTTCAGAATGGACGCTCGCTAACTTGTTGGCATCGCTTGGAATAAACGATGCTGAAATCGGCTACCATGATTACCAGCCGCCAACTTCTCCGATTGATCGAATCATTCATGACCTGAATTGCGAAACCGGCACGTCCGATTTCAAAACCCAGCAGTACGGGACATCTTACTATCGGTTGAACTGTCCTGGTCAGGCGCTGAAGGTGACGATTCAAGGGAATCCGACAGCAATGTTGTTGGACATCACAACAGATACGCAGGACATCCTCTGGTGGTCAAACGCAGCCAACAACTCGCTCACCCGTCTGGAACAGGAATTTGACCTGCGCGGGCTGGCTTCGCCAACAGCTTTGGAATATGAAATTCGGTACAAGATTGAGGTAGCCTATGATTTTCTCTATCTGTCGCTCTCAGACGACGATGGAAAATCCTGGCAGTTTCTTGAAACAGCACACGGAACAGACCGCAACGATTCCGGTTTCAACCTCGGCTGGGGGTACACCGGCAACAGCGGCGGCTGGCTGCATGAGAAAATTGCGCTGGATCCCTGGCTGGGAAAGCGTGTAAAAATCCGCTTTGAAATGGTGACTGATCAGGCGATGACGGACGATGGCGCACTGATCCGATCCATTCAACTTCTGTCAGACGGAAAACCGATAGAGAGCGATCCCGCCGCGCCCAATTGGCAAGCATCCGGGTTCGTGCAGTTAACGAATGCCGTACCGCAGCCATTCAGTCTGGTTTCAGTCAGTGGAAATCGGAACGCGCCAGTTTTTTCAACCGGGGTATTTCAACCGCCTTTTGCCCAAACTGTCATTTGTGAATCGTCACAGGAAGAAGCTGGCAGCTGGTGCATTTTTGGCGTCAGCCCGATCAGTCGCTGGGCGCGCACAGATGGGGAATATCAAATAACAGTTGACAAGATGGATCTTTAGAAAGATGAACAACGATGTTATCCGTGAATACAACGAAAAAGGGGAACTTCTTTATTCTGCGACTTTTCCCGGCGCTTTTACGCGAGCTGCAACACTGACTGAGGCGCTGGCAAAATTCCCGCATGAAATCCGCTGTTATTGTACATGGAGTGATGATGATTTTCGAACCGGAGAGCCGCTGCTGTCCCGCGTGACGGAGGAACATCTGACAAATCTTCAGGTGGAGGACGCCGACAGCGATGTCATCTTTGCTTCAGAACGAAACCCTTTATCAATTTCCGCATATGAAAGACTGAAGCATTTAGCGCTTAAATCCGCCGCGGATTTTACCCAAGTCTGTCGATCAATCCCTGATCCTGACGCGATCTTGATGCCGCACCGGAAAACGTTTTATGGCGATTGTCCCAACACTGCCAAGCGGATATTTTTGCATGTTTCGAAGGTCAATAACTATTATTTTTCTCAATTGGGGATTGAAATAAAAGAAGGTCCGGAGCTGACACGTGGGCGTGCGGAAGGATTTGAACAACTGGAGAAAAAGAAACGCTTCCTCGATTCCGACGTGGTTGAAGGCGACGGCGGCAAGCTATGGAGCATCGCCAAGCTGCTGAGGCGTTTTATCTGGCACGACCGCATCCATGCCCGGGCGATGGTGCGGCAGGGGCTTCACCACGGATTCCTCATCGCGGATCCGTTCGGTTTTGGTTTTGGTGCCGGCTCCAGACAATCAGAAATCTGAAAAAACCAATCACCCTCCCTCTTGCCGGTGCAAAGTTATCCCCGGGCGTTCCCGACGCCATCAGCGAGTGCCACTATTCATCTATGCGCACGTCCAGATCGCAGCACCGCGCCAAATCCTGTTTTCACACTGCCATATTTCAGCCTCTTTATAATTGTCAGCAAGATATAAAGTTGATCGAAGAGATTCTTTCGTTATCAAAAAAAGACACCTGATTTAATCGATCAGGTGTCTTTTTATAAAGCTTTCTAAATTTATGGGAAAACTTAGATTTTAATCTCAATATCCACGCCAGCGGGTAAATTCAGCCGCATCAGCATATCAATCGTTTTGGAATCCGGATCCAGCACATCGATCATCCGGTTGTGCGTCCGAATTTCAAAATGTTCGTGAGAATCTTTGTCAATAAAAGTTGAGCGGCGAACCGTGAACTTCTCAATCCGGGTGGGAAGCGGCACCGGTCCGACCACATGCGCCCCGCTGCGTTCCGCAGTATCCACAATCCGTTTGGCGGACTGGTCGAGAATGCGGTGATCGAACGCTTTTAAACGAATACGAATTTTTTGCTTTGCCATTTTTCCTAAAATCCTATTATCCGATAATTTCCGTGATGACGCCTGCGCCAACCGTCAACCCGCCTTCGCGGATCGCAAACTTTGATCCCTGTTCCAACGCCACCGGGATGATCAGTTTCCACATCCATCTCTACGTTGTCCCCGGGCATCACCATTTCTACACCTTCCGGCAGCTGGATCGTACCCGTCACATCCATCGTCCGGATGTAAAACTGCGGCCGGTATCCAGGGAAGAACGGTTTGTGACGTCCGCCTTCTTCGCGTTTCAACACATACACGTTCGCCTTGAATTTCGTGTGCGGTTTGATGCTTCCGGGTTTCGCAATAACCATCCCGCGTTCTGTCTGTCCGCTCTATCCCGCGCAGCAACAGTCCCAAGTTATCTCCCGCCATCCCTTCGTCCACGATCTTGTGGAACCATTTCCACACCCGTGCACGTGCTCGCCATGCTCTTTTCCTGCAGACCAACAATTTCTACCGGATCTCCTACTTTGATATGTCCTCGTTCGACCTTCCCAGTTACCACTGTCCCGCGTCCCTTGATCGAGAACACGTCTTCCACTGGCATCATGAACGGTTTGTCCACTTCGCGCGCTGGTTCCGGGATATAGCTGTCTACTGCATCCATCAGTTCTTTGATCGGCGCGTATTCCGGCGCTTCCGGATCGTGCTCGCCGATTCCAGCGCTGTCGACTTTGCTGATCCGCGAATGATCGGTGTGTCGTCCCAGCGGAAATCCGTAGCCGTTCAACAGATCCCGCGATTCCATCTCCACCAATTCCAACAGTTCCGGATCGTCCATCTGATCCGTCTTGTTCAGAAAGATCAGAATGCTCGGTACTTCCACCTGTCGCGCCAACAGTACGTGTTCTCGTGTGCTGCGGCATCGTGCATCCGGCGCTGCCACTACCAGAATCGCTCCGTCTACCTGCGCCGCTCCCGTGATCATGTTCTTGATGTAGTCACGGTGACCGGGCATGTCTACGTGCGCGTAGTGCCGGTTGTTGTCGTACTCTACGTGCGAGATGTTGATCGTGATCCCGCGCGCTTTTTCTTCCGGCGCGTTGTCAATTGATCGTACGCTTTGAAGTTCGCACCACCCAGCGCGCGGTATTTCGTGATCGCTGCCGTCGAGTGTCGTCTTCCCGTGGTCAATGTGCCCCATCGTCCCTACGTTCAGGTGAGGCTTTTGATCGGTCGTAATGTTGTTTTCCCATAAATCGTATTCTCCTCGAGAAAGTATGATTAGTAATTTAGAATTTTTTGCGCAGTCGATTCTGAGACTGTTTGATAATGGTCATATTCCATTGAAAACACGCCGCGGCCTTGTGTCGCTGAACGCAATTGCGTGGCGTAGCCAAACATTTCGCCCAACGGTACCATGGCATGAATGATCTGCGAGTTGCCGCCATGAATATCGGTTCCGCGGATTTCGCCCCGGCGGGTACTTAGCTGACCCAAAACATCGCCAAGGAACTCTTCCGGGATCGTAACTTCCACTTTCATAATCGGTTCCAGCAGCATTGCAGAAGCTTTTTCCATCGCTTCCTTGAGTCCGATACTTCCTGCCAGCTTGAACGCCATTTCACTGGAGTCAACCTCATGAAAGGATCCATCCACCAGCGTGACGCGCATACCTGTCACCGGGTAGCCGCCGAGCACACCGGATTCGGCTGCTTCGCGAACACCTTTCTCGACCGCAGGAATATATTCTTTCGGAACTGCTCCGCCAATAATTTTGTTGGCGAATTCCACCCCAAGATTCGGATCAATCGGTTCAACGTTGAACACCACATGAGCATATTGTCCATGTCCGCCAGTTTGTTTGGCATACTTGTAACTGTACTTTTCGACCGGGTTTTTGATCGTTTCCTTGTAAGCAACCCGTTCTTTGCCAACGTTTGCCCGAACCCGGAATTCCCGCAGCAGTCGGTCGACGATAATCGAAAGATGAAGTTCACCCATTCCCGAAATCACGGTTTGTCCGGTATTCTCATCCGTCCGAACCTGAAATGTTGGATCTTCTTCTGAAAGTTTTTGCAGCGCCAGACCGATTTTTTCCTGATCCGCAATCGTTTTTGGTTCAATTGCGACAGAAATAACCGGCTCCGGGAAGCTGATTGATTCAAGAACCACCGGACGGCTCACTTCACAAAGTGTATCGCCGGTAAAGGTTTCCTTCAGTCCTAAAACCGCTGCAATTTCGCCGGCATTTACTTCAGTGATATCATCACGTCGATCAGCGTACATGCGGATCAGGCGTCCGATCCGTTCCTTTTTCCCTTTGACCGGATTCAGCAGCATTTGCCCCTGTTTGATCGTTCCGGAATAAACACGAAAATAAGCCAGTCGGCCAACATATGGATCGGTAACAATTTTGAACACCAGTGCGCCTGCCGGTGCTGAATCATCTGTTTTACAGACAATCTCTTTTTCTCCGTCCAGGCTGGTTCCAACCGCATCCGGAATATCTATCGGAGAGGGAAGCAGGTCGATCACCGCGTCCAATAACGGCTGAACGCCTTTGTTTTTCAAAGATGAGCCACAATAACAGGGATTGCATTTGCCGGCAATCACTTCCCGGCGCAACCCAGCAATGATCTGATCCACAGTCAGATCATCACCTTCAATAAACTGTTCTGTTAATTCATCATCCAGACCGCAGATTTCCTCGATCATCCGTTCCCGGGCAGCAGCGGCAGCGGCACGCATTGATTCGGGAATTTCCCGTTCATGCATGTCAACACCAAGCGAATCCTCCCAGAAATAAGCTTTCTGATGGAGAAGATCAATCACGCCTTCAAAATTGCTTTCTGAACCGATTGGGATCTGCATCATGATCGGGTTTGCGCCCAGTCGTCTGCGAATTGAATCCACAGAATCTTCATAAGACGCACCGACACGATCCATTTTATTGATAAAACAAATACGCGGCACATTATATTTGTCAGCCTGACGCCAGACTGTTTCGCTCTGTGGCTCAACACCCTGGGTCGCATCAAAAACCACTACGCCGCCATCAAGCACGCGCAGTGAACGCTGGACTTCCGCAGTAAAATCGATATGTCCCGGGGTGTCGATCACGTTGATCCGATACCCTTTCCATTCGGCTGTTACCGCAGCCGAGACAATCGTAATGCCCCGTTCCCGCTCTTGATCCATCCAATCCGTCACCGTAGTACCTTCGTCAACCGATCCGATACGATACGATTTCCCTGTATAGAACAGGATTCTTTCGGTTGTGGTGGTTTTCCCCGCGTCAATATGCGCGATGATCCCAATATTGCGGTACTTTTCTAACGGAAACTCTCGAGTCATCTGGACAAAGATCCTTTCGAATTACATCCGATAATGCGAGAAAGCGCGGTTGGCTTCTGCCATTTTGTGCGTTTCTTCACGTTTGCGGATCGCGCTTCCGGTATTATTGAAAGCATCCAGCAATTCACCGGCAAGGCTTTCTTCAAAGCTTTTACCTGTGCGGGAGCGGGAAGCATCAATCAACCAGCGCATTGCCAGTGTTTGTCGGCGGCTGACAGGAACTTCCATCGGGACCTGATAAGTCGCTCCACCAACGCGGCGCGGGCGAACTTCCATAACCGGACCCACGTTGCGCAATGCAGTTTCAAGAACCTCAAGACCGTCTTTACCGGTTTTTTGGTTAAGAATGTCCATGGCATTGTATACCATCCGGACAGCAGCGCTGCGTTTGCCATTATGCATAATTCGATTGATTAAATTGGTTACAACCGTGCTGTTATAACGCACATCGGGGATTATTTCCCTCTTCTCTGGTTTTGTACGTCGCATTGAATCTCTCCGGTATCTTTATTTCTTGGCTCGTTTTACGCCATACTTGGAGCGTCCCTGGCCGCGTTTTGCGACACCGGTGCTGTCCAACGTTCCGCGTACGATATGATATCGGACGCCGGGAAGATCGCGAACACGTCCGCCCCGTACCAGAACAACACTGTGTTCCTGAAGCGAATGGCCTTCGCCCGGAATATAGGCGGTTACTTCAAAACCATTGGATAATCGAACACGAGCGATCTTCCGCAGCGCCGAATTAGGTTTCTTCGGTGTGGTCGCGCGCACATTGGTACACACGCCGCGTTTCTGCGGAGCGCCTTCCGCGACACGAGTACGGCGCTGATTGCTGGAGTTATAGGTATACTGTAACGCCGGCGCCTTGCTCTTCACGGAGCGGGTCTTGCGACCCTTCCTGATTAATTGATTAATCGTTGGCACTTCTAAAAAGCCTCCATAATAATTAACTGCTTTCTGTGAGCCCGACAGTCCCCTTCAGCCGGCAGCGATTCCCGGCGAACAGTACCATCCGCACACAAACGAACAAAAATTGATCCGAGTTACTCGGATGAACCTGCTGATTATAACACAGTCCAAAAAAACCGGTCAAGCGGCGCAGGCACTGGCGGTTTTTCATGACACCACCCCCATTTTCAGCCCCATCATCCGCACTTGTCTCAGTTATACCGCCTCCAAAAATAAATCATACCCTTATGAGTAAGGTTTTGACAGATTCCTTACAATGTTTGTGAGGCTTTAAAATTCGGCTTTCCTAAATTAGATAGGGGGAAATTCTTTATCTTTCCCTTATTTAAAAGGATGACCGTGTTTCAAAAAAAGATCGCGGGATAAAATCTCATCCAATTCTGTCATAATTTCAGCGCCGCCCCTTGACATCGATTTTCAGAATTAGTAAGATTCATCAAACATCGCGGAAAGGCAAGCCTTGCACCCGCGTTAAACATACCGAATGGATCACCGAAAGCATTTTGAATCGTTCAAATCGTAGAACAAGCGGCATCATTGGATTTAATGAACTTATTTGACCATACCCAATCCAACCTGACCGCATAAAGTCAACAGACTTGAAAAGGAGTCTTTATCATGAAAAAATCGATGTATCTTGTTTTTATCCTCCTGTTCGTTTCATCTTTGATCGTAACAGGCGCAGGAGCCCAGGGCGCAGACATGAGCCGCTGTGACGCAGAAGGTGGCTGTGCAGTCATTCAAAAAGGCGAGCCGATTAAACTCGTTATGGCCGGCCCACTTACCGGCGAATACGCAATGTATGGCGTCGACATCTCTGACAGTGAAAAAATCTCGGTTGGAGACCTTGAACCGCTGCATGAATTTGGCTGGGAATTGATCCCGGAAGATACCGTCGGTTCCGCAGAATCCGCAGTGAACATCGCTAACAAATGGATTACCGATTCCGCCATCGTCGCTGTTGCCGGCAACGTGTTGACAGGTGAATCCGCTGCAATCACGCCAATCCTTGAAAAAGCTTTTATCCCGATGCTTTCACCATCCGCCACCGGTGCAGATCTGACTGACGGCAACAGCATCTTCAATCGCATTGTTTTCCAGGACGCTGCTCAGGGAAAATTCGCAGCAGAATTTATCGTCAACAATCTCGGCTTCAAGAAAGTCGCCGTTCTGCATGACGGTCTGGACTATGGCAAAGGCATTGCCGACACCGTTCGCGATACGCTCGTCAGCCTTGGTGTCGAACCTGTTGCTTATGAAGCGGTGACGCCGGGTGAAGCGGATTACTCCGCAGTGTTAACCTCAATCGCCTCAAAAGGCCCCGAAATCATTTATTACGGCGGCTATACAGCGGAACTGTCCGTAATCGCCAATCAGATGGGACAGGTTGGGCTGGCTGGCGTGCCGATCTTCAGTGATGACGGTGCGTTCGGATCTGAATTCATTGAAAAAGCCGGCAAGAACGCAGAAGGCTGCTACGGCACTTCTTCTGTCCCGGCAGATTCACCGGAAAAACTGGCTTTCGACGAAAAATACGAAGCGACGCTTGGACGCAAAGCTGGATCGAAGACTTCATTCCCCTGGTTCTCCTATGATGTGATTCAGGCACTGGGTTACGCAGTCAGTGAAGTGGCCTTTGTCGGTGACGATGGCAACCTGTACGTCCCGCGTGCCGAGCTGGTTGCTGCAGTCCGCGGCCTGAATGGTTTCCAGGGTATTACCGGTGAGATCACCTGCAGCGAAAACGGCGAGTGCAACGCTTCAGGACCGACCTTCTATATCGTGAAAGACGGAGAATGGGTCGTCGCTGAATAATCGATGAAAACATTATCCTAAGTCAGGATAACGTGTCCCGGCATTTTTTTGCCGGGACACGTCTTTTTATGAGGTTTTTTCGTCATAATAATTCTTTTGCACTCGCATAATCGCTCTGCGGATGTTAGAATTCATTTCAATCCGAAGTTTATGAATGATGTGCAAAACAGCTTACAGCAATGCGACGCTTTCGATTCCGCTTGACAGCACAAAAAATCGTCAGGAAGCGATTCAAAACAGAGACAGGTTAAAGTACAGCGTATGAATCAAACCACCACGCAAACAGACTCAGCCCCAAAAAATCAGGTGCGCAGAATCAATTGGCTGCGTTGGATTGTCGGAATCCTCTCCGCAGCGTTTATCGTCTACCGACTCATCGTTCAGATAATCAACCCACAATATGGATTGGTCTATTGGATCGGATTCCTCAATACCGGGTTGATCGTAGGAGGGATGTACGCCCTGATCGCGATCGGGTATACGCTTGTCTACGGCGTGCTGATGCTGATTAATTTTGCCCATGGCGACGTGATGATGCTGGGCTGCTTTGCCGGTTATTTCATCTTTGAATATCTCAATTTTTTGACAATTGGCGAGAGAAATTTTTTGAATACCTATCCGGTTATTTCGATCTTGCTGGCATTTCTCGCCGGAGCCGGGGTTTCTACCGTCAGTGGTTACTACCTCGAAAAAATCGCTTACCGCCCATTGCGCAGTTCAAAAATCCGGCTTGCGCCATTGATCAGCGCCGTCGGCGCGTCCATCTTTCTTGAAACAGCTGCTCAGATTATGTTCGGGCCAAACAAAAAGACGTACAAAAACCCTTCGATTCTGGAGCGCGGTTCCGGCTGGAATGTGCAAATGGACGACGGGATGATCATTATCACAAAAACTGGCGTCTTCAGCCTGATTATGGCAGTTCTGCTGATGATTGCGCTTTACTTGTTTGTTAAGAAAACAAAACTTGGCAAATCAATCCGCGCCGTTTCGCAAGACAAAGCGACCGCCCAATTAATGGGGATCAACCTGGATCGAGTCACCAGCCAGACATTCATCATCAGTGGAATTCTGGCGGGGGCTGCCGGCGTGATGTGGGGAATCCATAACGGCTTGTTTAACCATTATGTCGGTTTTCTGCCCGGTATCAAGGCCTTCACTGCGGCGGTTCTGGGGGGAATCGGTAATATTCCAGGTGCAATGGCAGGCGGCATGATTCTCGGAATTGTTGAATCGGTTGGCCCGGCCTTCCTGGGAATCGATTTTCAGTTGAAGGATGTGATCGCTTTTGCGATCTTGATTCTGGTACTGATTCTCAAACCGTCTGGCCTCCTCGGAAAATCAAAATCCAGCGTGGAGAAAGTCTGATGAATAAAATCCACTCCAATGCAATCAAAACCGGCATCATGGCTGGTGTCATCCTGATTTTCAGCGAGATGATCAATCTGAGCTCGACAATGGCAATTATTTTGGAGAAGCTGCTGACAGGCGCAAAAAGCGTCAAAGTGGTCAACCCAGCCTATCTGGCAAGTGTCATCGCATTGATCGTTTTCTTCGTCGCATTCAGTTACACCCGAAAAATTCGCAAAAATGGGCGGCAGTCATCCGTTCTGAACTGTATCCTGTGCGGATTGATTATTGGAATTGTCTCCGGGCTTTTAATCAGCTTGCTGAATGTCATCCTCGGTACGTTCCTTGAAAATGGAAAAGATGTGCGCGGTTATCTGGAAGCACTTTCACCAGATACCATCCGCAGTTTCCTTTTCCAGACAGACATCCGCCAAGCTGCCGGTACCTACTTTATGATGACACTCGGCGGTTCTCTGACAGGCGTTGCCTTCGCCTTCCTGATTGAATGGCTCCATTGGTCAGCCGAGATTTCCCGGAAAATCCGCAGGCGGGTTTCAAAGCTTAACATCAGCGCCTTCTTTCAAGAACGCCCTGCGTTACGAGTAGTCGCGGTTGTCGCAATTATTGCAGTTGTGCTGGCAATTCCTTTTCTCGTCAACGCTTATTTGATCTCTGTGCTGGGGCTGGTCCTGGTTTACGCAATGATGGGATTGGGCTTGAACCTGATTGTTGGCCTTTCCGGACAGCTGGTTTTCGGTTACGTTGCCTTCTATGCCATCGGTGGATATACCTTTGCACTGCTGACCGCTCCCAAACCGCTTGGGATCGAAATGCATTTTGTACTTGCTTTTATCTTTGCGTTGGTTGCCTCCGGACTCGCCGGCGTGTTGGTTGGCTTGCCAATTATGAATCTCCGCGGAGATTATCTGGCAATCGTGACGCTCGGTTTCGCCGAAATCGTGCGGATCCTCGTCAACAGCAACCTGTTGGGAGATTACACCGGTGGACCGCAGGGAGTAAAAAATATCGGACAGCCTGCCCAGCCTGCCTTTTTCGAAAAATTGTTGGGGAAACCAATGCCGGATAATATCTGGTTCTTGTATTTGATTCTTTTCAGCTTCCTGTTGATCCTGTATATCGCCTTTCGACTGCAATACTCACGCACAGGCAGATCATGGGAGGCAATGCGTGAGGATGAAACGGTCGCGCAGGCCTGCGGAGTCAACACCGGTTCGTACAAAGTGCTCTCTATCGTCATCGGCGCTGTCATCGCCGGTGCGGTCGGGGCAGTATATGCTTCGCGCAATACCTATATCGGGCCGGGTGAATACGGATTTATGGTTTCGGTGAACGCGCTTGCTGTCGTGGTCGTCGGCGGGATGGGCTCCATTCCGGGAACGCTGCTCGGCGCTTTTATCATCAAAGGATTACCTGAATTGCTGCGGGATCTGGATAATTACCGAATGCTCGTTTTTGGCGCCCTGCTGGTCATTATGATGGTTCTTCGTCCTGAAGGGCTGCTGCCTATCAAGCGCCGGCACCTCTCTGTAAAACCGGAATCTATTGAAGTGCTCAAGGAGGATCTGAAACCATGAACAAGAAAACTTCTTATGTCCTTGAAGCACAGAACATTACAATTAATTTCGGCGGGTTAACTGCCGTAAACAATGTCAGTCTGAAAGTGCCATATCAGTCAATCATCAGCATCATCGGCCCAAATGGTGCCGGAAAAACCACTTTTTTCAATTGTATTTCAGGCTTTTACTCCATCGATACCGGTACTGTTTTATTTCAAGAACGACCGATCAATGGAATTCCGACGGATGAGATTGCTAACCTTGGCATATCGCGTACTTATCAAAATATTCGCCTGTTCACAAACATGTCCGTCCTTGAGAATGTGCTCATCGGGCAACAACCGCGGCTGCGATCCACTTGCATCGATACCATCCTACAAACCTACCGCAACCGCCGCGAAGAACGACAGTCCATCCAAAAAGCGAGCAACCTGCTGGACTTTGTTGGCTTGAGCGCTTACGCCGATGATGTTGCAAAAAACCTGCCGTACGGCGCTCAGCGACGGCTTGAAATCGCGCGCGCACTCGGGAATAATCCTCATTTGGTCTTATTGGATGAGCCCTGCGCTGGCATGAATCCGCACGAAACTGCAGCAATGATTGATTTGATTAACACGCTGCGCTCGGATCTGAAAATCACGATTGTTCTGATTGAACATGACATGAAAGTGGTGATGAACATTTCAGATTCAATCCTTGTGCTGGACCACGGTGAAAAAATTGCTCAGGGGACGCCTGAACAGATTCAGAAAGATCAGCGTGTCATTGAAGCATATCTTGGTTCGGGAACTGAAAATCTGGTCGAACGCTATTCGCGCCGGAAACTAGAAAAAGCGGCGCAAGGCTGAGAAGGACAAACCAATGTATTTTGAAATCCAGAATTTACAGGTTTATTATCGGGCAATTCACGCCTTGAAAGGGATATCGCTCAACGTCCGCAAAGGGGAAATTGTTGCGCTCATCGGCGGAAACGGCGCCGGAAAAAGCTCGACGCTCAATTCCATCTCGGGTATCGTCCGCTGCGATTCCGGCACGATCATATATAAGGATGAAGAACTGACCGACCTCGCTACTGACGAAATCGTTAAAAAAGGGATTGTACAGGTTCCGGAAGGGCGTCACATTTTCCCTAAAATGACCGTTCAGGAGAATCTGGAAATGGGCGCTTTCCTGAATGAAAATAAAGCAGAGGTGGAACGTGATCTGGATCATGTCTATCAGCTTTTTCCGCGCATGAAGGAACGGCGCAACCAGGCCGGCGGAACGCTTTCCGGTGGGGAACAGCAAATGCTGGCGATCGGGCGCGGGCTGATGGGCCATCCGGACTTGATGTTGTTGGATGAACCATCGATGGGGTTGGCGCCAATTCTGGTGGAACAGATTTTTGACATCATTTTTGATATCAACCAGACAGGAACGAGCATCCTGCTGGTGGAACAAAACGCGCAAATGGCCTTAGCAATTGCTGACCGTGGCTATGTGCTGGAGACAGGAGAAATTGTCCTCAGCGGCACCGGAGAAGAGCTGTTGAACGACCCCAAAGTACAGGCGGCATATCTTGGCGGCGAATCAGAGGCGGAAAAACTCAGCAAAGGGGAGTACTATTTCTGAGAATTTCTGCAATTTCATTTAATATTGAAAAAGGACGTTGATCCGGTTGGATCAACGTCCTTTTTGTACCAAGATATCTTTCAGACCTGTTCTTTTCCAACCGCACAAACATATTGCTGTCCAGATCGGTCAGCACAACATAGACCGCTCCTTCAAGGGATTCCCATGAGATCCGGGTCTCACCAAGTGCAATCAGGTGGGCATTGTACCGAAAACGATATCCCAGAACCAGGTTGAAACACCGAAGCGCAGATCATGTTCGGTGAAATGATGATGCATGTGGTGTTTTTTCAGCTTCTTCCAGTAATTTCCGCCAATGTTGATGTGATGCAGCGCGTAATGGGTCATATCATAAATCAGATAACCTATCAGGAAACCCGCCATGCACTATGCGCATACTGCGGCGCAGCGAACAATTTCGCGCCGATCAGCCAGAAAACAAGATAGAAAACGGATGCCATCGGCAGGCTGACCGCGGGCGGCATCACCAGGCGCGTCTTGCAGCGGGGTTGCGTATGGTGAACACCATGCATCAGAAACAGAATCCGCTCTTTCCCGGGCGTCATCACTTTCGGCTGAAAATGAACAGAAACCTATGCAAGGCATATTCTGTTGGGAACCAAAGTAACAGTCCGAGCAAGATACCCAACAGCACGCGCCACCCGGGTTGACCGTCGTTGACGTCAGCGGCATGCCAGATCAACAGGGCAATAATTGCAGAAAAAAGCGCGAGCACGGTAATCGGGCTGACGTGCGTAAAAAACTCAAGGAAATCGCTTTTAAATAAGCGCAGCGGTTTTTCGTCATTGTTATTTTTGATTCTTGCAGTCATGGTCACATCCTTACTGACCTCATAAAAAACGATCAGGGTTATAAGATTCTAAAAGGCTCGAGATTTATACATATAAAATTATACTTGGCATTTTTTAACAGCTTTTTGATTTACCAATTACAACCCGATTAAAATCAAATATAAATATCA
The DNA here is from genome assembly GCA_040766005.1 of Flexilinea sp. GTDB lineage: Bacteria > Chloroflexota > Anaerolineae > Anaerolineales > Anaerolineaceae > Flexilinea. Next base: position 181,958 of record JAXGRI010000003.1, read on the forward strand.
ATATAGTCAAAAGTCCTTTTTTGCTCTTTTCTTTGTCAATAAAAGCAGGAGATTTTTTAACGAAAAAGCCATTGAGGTATCTATCCTTAATCATGCTTGCGGGAATGCTGCTTGTCCGGGTTTCAGACGCAGAAGCGGAAAAGTCATCTTTACAGATCCGGTATTAGAAGAAAAGATACAAGCCAACTTAAATCAGCCGACAGGAGATGTCAGCATTTCAGGTGCGGAACAGGTTAAATGACTTAATCTTGAATGCGGTGACCTGAACGATTCAAAAAAAGGATACCAGCTCTCTGGCCGTTTTCAAAAATCTGGAAGGAATGAGCCTGGACAGGAATGATTTTTCAATTCTCGGTGCCGTTTGCCGAATTAATAAATTTGGAAGGATTATCTCTTTTGGGTAACCAAGGGATTTCCGATTTTTCGCCCCGATGGAACTAACCTATATGAAAAATATCGGTTTTATTGGAAATCCGAACCTGTAGGATTCGATTTTCGATTCCGTCGCGAACAGGCCAGAATTGGAGATGCTGTGGATTGAAGGCACAAACAATTTAAGCGACATCCACGCGCCTGGGGATCTTCCGAATCTTTACCGAGTAATCCTGACAAACTGCAATGTCAGTGACGTCAGTCCGCTTGAAAAAATGACGAAATGAGGGATGCTGCGGCTGGACGAAAACCAAATCATCGATTTGAACTCCTTAAAAATGAAAGTGCTGGGGATCCTGACACTGGCAAAAACCTAATCGCGGATTGCAGTCCGATTATGGAAATTTATCCGAAACTATGGGATAAAGATTTCGAATTTCTTCCGTAAACAAAAAAATGCCCCGCCATTTACAGATTTGGCGGAGCAACTTTTCAATTCTCAGTTCGTTCAAAACCTCGGGTACAGTCTCAATCCTTCCTGAGGCTATTTTCAACCGAACGGTTAGCGATATAAACGCCTAACAATACCAGTATCGTACCGATCACCTGCCAGACTGAAAGCGACTCCTGCAAAACCAGTGCCCCGGACATCATTGCAATCACGGTCGATAGGCCGGCAAAAGATGCCGTACGGTTCGGCCCTAAATTGGTTATCATAATATTTCCAAAAAAGAATGCCAGAATGGAAGCCCCAATCCCGAGGAACAGAATTGCGTATAGAAAATCGCGGTTATTAAACGGCAGCATCAGAAGCGTCCGTAAATCCGATCGATTTTCAAACAAGGCAGCAGGCCCAAACGTCAGCGCTCCAACGACGATCATCAGCCAGGTTTTTTCAATATTCGAAAAAACAACCGCTTTCTTTGCATAAACCGTATACAGACTGTACGCCAAAACCGCGATAAACAACATCAGATATCCCAAAGAATTCAGCGATGCCTCTACGCCTTTGAACAACACGATGACCAGAACACCCACCGTCGCGACTCCGATTCCTGTCAATTGAAAACGGGTTGGTTTTTCACGCAGAATAATTGCTGAACAGACCAAAGTTGTAATCGGGACGAAAGAAATGATCATACCGCTTTCAGAAGCAGTCGTCAGCTTTACACCGATTGTTTCACTGACATAATATAAAATCGGATCAAAAAGAGCGATGATCAATAAAGGAGCCAGATGTTTCCCGCGCAGATTGATTTTCACAGCCCCAAGCAAAACGAGCAGATTCAGTACAGCGCAAGCCAGTAAAAAGCGCCATCCAAGCAGCGTCAAAGGTGAAACCTGACCCGTCACCTGTTTGGTAAAAATGAATGAAAGCCCGTAAAAGAATTCACAACCGATTGCTGCCAATAGCCCTATCAGCACTTTTCTATTGTTCAATGATGGATTCCTGCCCTTTCGCGTTCGCATCATTTATAGCACAGCTCGTAACAATTGGCCCGCTGACTATGACTTTGGTATCTGAATATAATTCATGGATGCTGATCATGGAACATTGTCGAAAAATGGAGACATGTTCAACCTCGCAAAGACCCAGCCTTGCCAACAGTCGCAATTGGCGGAACAAGTCCACGTCTGTCCGCATCAAAGATTTATCCCAGGCAGGCAACCCTCTGCTGCGAAATGGGACAGTGCGGAGACTGGAATAAAAATCAAAGAAACCCGTGCAAAAACCTCTTCTCTGAATCGGAATTTCCGTTGTAACAACGCACGCTGCGTGATATAATTTTTGACAATCGTGTAAAGCTGTCATCTCATCCATCCGGGAGGAACCATGAAACTTACCACTCGTACGATCGTTGCTATCGGCATCGGTGCCGCCATTTTCCTGGTATTGAACCGCTTTGCCGCAATTCCAAGTGGCATCGCCAACACCACCATCAACACCGCCTACGCGTTTCTGGCATTCATGGCAGTATTATTTGGCCCCATCGCCGGCGCGCTGATCGGATTTATTGGTCACACGCTGACTGACGTTACGTCTTACGGATCCGTATGGTGGAGCTGGGTTGTTGTCTCTGCATTTGTCGGCTTTATCATTGGTCTATGCGCAAATAAAATTGATATTGAGAATGGCGTTTTCGGTCAAAAAGAGATCATTCGTTTTAACATTTATCAAATCATTGCGAACATTTTCGGTTGGGGGCTGATCGCTCCGTTGCTGGACATTCTGATTTATGCCGAACCTTCGGACAAGGTGTTCACCCAGGGTTTGGTCGCCGGCTTGGCAAACATCATCACCGTCGCTATTTTGGGAACGGTTTTCCTGGCGCTTTATGCGCGGTCCCGTACAAAGCCCGGCAGCCTCAAAAGAGAAGCATAAAAAGAGTTGACCAGAGAGCCTGATGGCTGCATACCAATCAGGCTCTCTTCTGTTTTCAGGTCAACCTTATATTCCGTCATGAAAATCCCCGCAATTGAATTTATCAACTTCGGTTTCCATTATCGTGCCCAGGAACAGCCGACTTTAAAAAACATCAATCTAACGATCCAAACCGGAGAGAAGATCCTGATTGCCGGTCCCTCTGGCAGCGGCAAAAGCACGGTCGCCCATTGTATCAACGGGTTGGTACCACATTATTACAAAGGAGAGATCAGCGGCGAGCTGCGGATTAACGGCGTTGACGCACGGAGTCTCTCCCTTTTCGACAAATCCAAGCAGATCGGCACTGTGCTCCAGGATTCTGACGGTCAGTTCGTCGGGCAGACAGTCGCAGAAGATATCGCATTCGCGCTTGAAAATGATTGCATTCCGCAAGCAGAGATGATTCTTCGGGTGGCGGACGTCAGCCGGATTGTTGACATTCATCGCCATCTGGCATCCGCTCCACAAGAAATTTCCGGCGGCCAAAAACAACGCGTTTCGCTTGCCGGCGTATTGGTTGACGATGTCGATATCTTGCTGTTTGACGAACCGCTTGCCAATCTGGATCCCGCTACTGGGCAATATGCCATCGAGCTGATAGATGAGCTGATCCGGAGCACCGGCAAAACAGCTATTATCATCGAGCACCGCCTGGAAGATGTGCTCTGGCGCGATATTGACCGCATCATCCTGATGAATGACTGGAGAAATTGTTGCAGACCAGTCTCCTGATGACCTGCTGGCATCCGGATTATTGCGTCAATATGGCATCCGTGAACCGCTATACGTGACCGCCCTTTCCTATGCCGGAGTACCGTTAGCCGCAACTGAGGCTCGGCAGCCTCTCACGCATTGATTTTGGATCACTGAACCGTCCGCTGAACGACTGGTACCAACGCGCGGAAGCGCCAGTGTGATCAAACCGGACAAACCATTCTCACCTTTCAGAACATCTGCTTTTCATATGACCAGGATCGCCATGTGTTATGCGGAATTGACTTTGAAATACAGCGCGGGGAAATGACCGCGATTGTCGGCAAAAATGGCGCCGGCAAAAGCACGCTCTGCAAGTTGGCATGCGGTTTCGAAAGACCGCAAAGTGGCAGGATCCTGTTCGATGGCAAAGACGTCACCGATGACACCATCCGCGAACGAGCGAATACCGTCGGTTACGTGATGCAGAATCCCAATCAGATGATCTCCAAGGTGATGATTCGGGAGGAAGTGGAACAGGGTTTGAAATTGCGCGGTGTTGACCCGGAAATGATTGACCGTCGCGTGGATGAAACGTTGCGCATCTGCGGACTTTACCCATTTCGCAACTGGCCGATATCCGCCCTGTCTTACGGTCAGAAAAAGCGGGTGACTATTGCCGCCATTCTGGCACTGGAACCGCGCATCATCCTGCTGGATGAACCTACCGCCGGTCAAGACTTGCGTCACTACACAGAATTCATGGAATTTTTACAAACACTGCAGCAGCGCGGATTGACAATCCTGTTGGTTACGCATGACATGCACCTAATGCTGGAATATACACGGCGGGTCATCGTACTGACGGAAGGCGAGATGATCTGTGACGACTCACCAGCGCGTGTGCTGACGGACCCGAAGATTATTGAGGCCGCCAACCTGAAAGAAACCAGCCTGCTGAAACTTGCTCAGAAAACTGCCATCCCGGACCCGCTCCAGTTCGTTCAGCGCTTTATTGAATATGACAGGAAGAAACGCAAAACATGGCAACCGTAAAAATGCTCTCCTACATCCGGCGCGATTCGCCGGTTCACAGGCTGACGGGAACGACCAAACTCACTGTTTTTTTGGTTTGGACGATCGTCTGTATGCTCAGTTACGACACCCGCGTTCTGGCAGTCGCAGCCGTTCTCAGCCTGATCATCTTTAAAATCGCCCGTATTCACTTTCGTGAGATTCGTTTTATCGTGATTCTGATCGGCGTTTTTCTGTTGCTTAACAACCTTGCTATTTACGTTTTTTCTCCGGAAGAAGGCGTAAGAATTTATGGGACACGTCATGTCCTGTTCCAATTTACCAACCGCTTCACCGTCACAAAAGAACAGCTTTTTTACATGTTCAATGTGTCATTAAAATATTTTACGATCACACCGATTGCCTTACTGTTCGTGACCACCACCGAACCGAGTGAGTTTGCAGCCTCGCTGGCGCGCCTTGGCGTATCCTACCGGATCGCTTATGCTGTTTCGATCACGCTGCGTTATATTGCGGACATTCAAAGTGATTTTCATAACATTTCACAGGCGCAACAGGCAAGAGGGATCGACCTCTCGAAAAACGTTTCACTTCGGAAACGAGTAGCGGGCGTCTCTGGAATCGCTGTCCCCCTGATTTTTTCAAGTTTGGAAAGAATTGAGCTTGTGAGTAACGCAATGGATTTGCGCGGCTTTGGGAAAAAGAACAACCGCACCTGGTATTGCGCCCGTCCGATGCAGCGCGTGGATGCCATTGTCATTATTCTGGCAGCATTTTTGGGCATCCTCGCGCTAATCGTAACATTTCATGACGGATCGCGTTTTTACAATCCTCTTATTTGATTTCTATCCTCCAGCGGTACGCTGGTTTCACATTTACGGCTATTCATGTTAGCGTGACAATGACTGCAACTCGAGCAGCTGCTACAGCTTTGCCTCTTTGGGGCTGAAGCAGATTCTTCAGCCCCAGTCCGATTGCCCCGAAAACCAGTATGCCAACAAAAATCGTACCGGCATTTTCAAAGATCCAAGTCAATCATTTGCTCCTTCTCCGCTGCATTTATACGTGCTTGGTCTGCAGCTCAACAGGCAGCGCGCGCAACGCGCTTAGAAGGACGGCGAACAATCAGGTAAACAAATACCAGCAGGAACGCGGCTGCCAATCCTGTCATCGCAGTGAACTGTCGGTAAACAATGTAGCTCCCCAGGTGGTAAAACATGAAGGATACAACGTATGCCAGGATTGTTTGATAGGCAACCGCGAACCATGTCCATCTGGCGCAGTTCATCTCCCGCCGAATTGCTCCAATCGCTGCAAAGCACGGTGCACACAATAAATTGAATAGCAGGAAGCTATAAGCGGTCAATCCGGTAAAAGATTCCCGCAGCAAATCCCAGATCTCTGCACCGTCTTCCGCCACTTCCGCAAATCCATACAAAATCCCAAAAGTACCGACGACATTTTCTTTTGCAACCAGACCACTGATCGCTGCAACAACCGCTTTCCAGTCTCCCCAGCCCAGCGGAACAAACAGCGGTTTCAGGAAATTACCAATGGACGCTAAGATTGAGTCTGAAACATCGCTCATCTGCAACGACCAATTGAACGAAGAAGTAAACCAGATCACCGCACTGGCCACCAGGATGATCGTCCCGGCTTTCTTTACGAACGCCTTTAATCGATCCCAGGTTTGTACGACGACATTTCTCAGGGAAGGCCAGTGATAAGCCGGCAGTTCCATTACAAAAGGCGAAACATCACCGCTGAACATCCTGCTTTTTTTCAGAATGATACCTGAAAGAATAATCGCTGCAATTCCCACAAAATAGGCAGACGGACCAACCCACCAGACGCCGCCGAATAGCGCACTGGCGATCAGCGCGATAATCGGAAGTTTAGCAGAGCATGGCATAAAAGAAGTTGTAATAATCGTCATCCGACGATCTTTTTCGTTTTCGATGGTTCTCGAAGCCATAATTCCGGGAACGCTACATCCGGTTCCAATCAAGATCGGAATGAATGACTTGCCAGAAAGCCCAAACTTCCGGAAAATCCGATCCATCACAAAAGCAATCCGCGCCATGTAACCGCTGTCTTCAAGAATCGCCAAACAAAGGAACAGTACCATCATCTGGGGCAAGAACCCGAGAACAGCGCCTACGCCGGCAACAATCCCATCCAACACCAGCGACTGCAGCCAATCCGCCGTTCCCAATGCTTGAAGTCCATTCTCAATTGCCGGCGGAATAATTTCACCGAAAAGAACATCGTTCACCCAATCGGTCATCTGTGTTCCGATAGTTGAAATAGCCAGATAATAAACCAGCGTCATCACAAGCGCGAAAATTGGGAGTCCCAGCCAGCGGTTGGTCACAATCCGATCGATTTTGTCAGAAACGCTCATTCCGACTTGTTGCTTCACAACGCTGTCAGCAATGATCTTGCTGATATATTCATAGCGCTGATAGGTGATGATGTTTTCACTGTCATCCGCTTCCCGCGCTTCGACACCCTTGATAAGTTCATCAATTTGCAAACGTTTTTCAGCAGAAAGGTTCAACTTCCCGAGCGTCTTTTCGTCCCGCTCAAAAATACGGACTGCATACCAACGCAACTGATCTGAAGTCACGCTATCCAGCAGGAGCGAACTGATCTTTTCAAGCGCAGCCTCAACTTCATCGGAATAGATTTTCAGCGGCTCAAACGTCGCTTTGTGCGTTCCTGCCTGAATCGCAGCATCCGCTGCGGAATCCAATCCCTCTCTGCGAATCGCAGCATTTTCCACGACCGTTGAACCAAGCCATTTACCGAGCCTCTTCGTATGGATTCGATCCCCGCGGCGCGCAACCACATCAAACATGTTCAGCGCGACGACAACCGGTATTCCGGTCTCAATTAATTGCAGCGTCAAAAAAAGGTTCCGCTCAAGGTTCGAAGCGTCAACAATATTCAAGATTGCGTCCGGATGCTCCTCCAACAAATAGTCTCTTGAAACAACCTCCTCCAACGAGTACGGTGAAAGTGAATAAATTCCCGGCAGATCAATCAGAGATACCGTTTTGCGTCCCTGCAGGAACCCCTCTTTTTTTTCAATCGTCACACCCGGCCAGTTGCCAACGTATTGGCTGCTGCCGGTAAGTTGGTTAAAAACGGTTGTCTTCCCTGAATTTGGGTTCCCCGTCAATGCAATTTTGATCATTTTGAACCTTCCTGTTATTTAGTTAGGTTTTCCTAACTGACTACTAAAAAAAATTATCTGATTTCTTCAACTTGAACGAGCGCAGCTTCCTGTTTGCGCAGCGTCAATTCATACCCACGAATCGTCACCTCAAGTGGATCTCCCAATGGGGCAACCTTACGAACGTAAATCTCGGCGCCTTTAATAATCCCCATATCCATCAACCTTCGTTTGAGGGGGCCTGCGCCGCTCAACCCGACGACTTTAACATTTGACCCAATTGCTGCGTCATTTAATGTGATCATCTGTTTCTCCTTGATCAAATCAGTATTCTTTTGGCAAGTTCGCAATCTATCGCAATTCGCGAGCCTTTTATTTGCAGGATAATATTCCCGCTCATGCTGGAGATCACCTTCACAGTTTCACCTTCAACAAAACCCAACGATGCCAAATGCTTGCGAACTTTGTCATTCCCTGTGATTTTCGCGATCGAATTGACTGTGCCATTCGGCGCGATGGATAACGGCATTTTTCCCTCCATTTTTCTATTCCTACTGTCCTGCCAGGCGAATAGTTAACCTGAACTAACCTAAATTAGTTTATCACTTTTCCAAACCTTGTCAATAGTAAAAGTGGTTGTATGACAATTGAAATTTCCAGTATATTCCCAGTGAGAATCACGAATTTTGAGCAGCGCGAAAGAAAACCGAAAGCGATGAGCAGACGCAGGATTAATACCGCCTCCACTAGCCAAGAAGTGATCATTATTCTGCCAATAGCAAGTCATGTGAAAACCCATTATGTTCGCCCAAACTGTTAATTTCATCTTGTATCAAAACGCGAAAACTGACGATTATTCCAGGTAACCGTCAGTTTCCATAATGGAGTAGATCAGGAAACAGAAAATCATGAGTCTGATTTTCTGGCCTTTACAATACAATTTCTAAGAGGTAGACGTCAAAACTCCAGTTGGTTTAGCGTTCATCGCTGCGAAAACACCGCCGCGCTTCATCAACTCCGTCGGCGAACCACTTTCAACAATCTCACCCTCTCGAATCACAACAATTTTATCCGCCCCCATCACCGTGCGCATCCGATGGGCGATGATCAGTACCGTTTTTTCTGCAATTAATGCCGAGAGCGCCTCTTGGATTTTGCTCTCGTTCTCCGCATCCAGCGAAGCCGTAGCCTCGTCCAGCAAGATGATCGGCGCATCCTTGAGAATCGCCCGGGCAATTGAGATGCGCTGGCGTTCGCCACCGGAGAGCTTCTCACCATTTTCTCCGATCAGCGTAGCGTATCCGTCCGGCAATTTTTTCACAAATTCATCGCATTGAGCTAATTTTGCCGCTCGAAGCACCTCCTCATCGGAAGCGCCTTTTTTACCGACACGGATGTTCTCCATGACACTGAAATTAAACAGCACAACATCCTGAAAGACAATCGCATAGGATTTCAGCAGTGTTTCCGGGTCAAGCTGTGAGATATCTTTGCCACCAAGCAAAATCTTACCGCGGTCAATATCCCAAAAGCGTGCCGCCAGTTTGGCAACAGTAGTCTTTCCACCGCCAGAGGGACCGACCAAAGCAGTCACTTCACCTTGTTTTGCAATAAATGAAATACCATTGATCGTCTGCTGATCCTCCTCATAGGAAAATTCGACGTTGTTAAACTCGATATCATAATGTTGTGGCCAGAAGGATGTTGAGCCTTCCTGTACCGGCAACGCATCCATCTCTTTCATGCGGTCAATGCGCGTACTGAGATAAATCAGCGCCGCCATGTTTTCCATCGTTTGTAAAAATGGCTGATAGATTCCTGCAGAAACAACCATGAAAACGATCATGGTGAACAAGTCAATGGTTTCCTTTGCATAGAGAAGCGCCCCGATCAATACGACGCTGACCAAACCCAATTTCATTAAAGTCACAGATATATTTAATAAAGAGCCGATGACCAGCTCGGATTTGATCTGCTGATTTTCGTAATCGTCCAACAGACGGTTAAGACTTTTAGCATATTGTCGCTCATAGTTTGCGGCTTTGAGTTCCGAAACCATGTCAACACCTTCCTGAACGCTGTCAGCAATGCGCCGTTTTGTTTTATACAGGGACTGATGCGACCGTTTCTGGAGTTTGCGCGATAGTGCGAAAATCAAGAACGAAAAAGGAACCACCCACAAAAGTGCCAGTCCCATCCGCCAATCATAAATAAGGAGCATCGCGCAAATAATGCCTGCACTAATGATTGAGCCGTATAGCTGCGGCACGGTATGAGAAAACAAATTTTCAATCTGGGTTGTATCATCCATGATGGTTGCACTGAGATCTGCGATATCCCGTTTCCCAAAAAATGCAAGTGGGAGTTTCCGCAATTTTTCTGCCAGCGAGATGCGGCGTTTGGCAGCCTCACCATAGATTCTGGTATAACATACGTCATACTGTTTGATCGCAACCAGATAAATTACCAACATCAAAGCCAATGCGACCACACTGCTGATAAATAAATTCACTTTTTCAACACTGCTGCCGGAAAGTGCACCCGGCAGTAACTTCCGGATAAAAACAAACGCGTAAATCGAAGGAAACATAAAAGAAATGTTGAGAAGTGCCGTCCAAAACACGCTGGTTATAAAATCTTTTGCCCCCTCCGCGCTGAAAGCAAACTTTTTCTGGACATATCCGATCATGCCGCACCTCCCTGCAAAACCGGCTTGACAGCGGTCAACTGCCAGCTAATTGAAGCCGAATACTCATCGTACATCTTTTTATAAATTCCTCCGCGATCCATCAGTTCGTGGTGCGTACCCTCTTCAGCGATTTTCCCGTCTTGAATAACCAGGATGCGATCAACATTACGCACACTGGTAAGCCGGTGAGCAATCATCAGGGTCGTTTTCCCCTTACTCAGCTCTTTCAAGCCCTTTTGGATCAGATGTTCGTTCTCAGGATCTGCAAAAGCCGTCGCTTCATCAAGTAATACGATCGGCGCATCTTTCAGAATTGCCCTGGCCAGTGAAATCCGCTGTTGCTCACCGCCGGATAGATAGGTTCCCTTTGTCCCGATAACGGTGTCCAGCCCGTTGGGCAAACCCTCAATAATATCTCTGGATTGAGATAAATCGACCGCCCGTGAGATTCCTTTCGGGTCCGGATTGTCTACACCCAGACAAATGTTGTCCCGCAGACTCATACTGAAGAGTTTCGTGTTCTGAAACACAAATGAAACTTCACTCATCAAATCTTCTTTTGACATGTCACGTACGTCGACACCGCCAATCAGCACGCTTCCGCTGCTAACATCCCAAAATCTGGCTGCCAGCCTTGCAATGGTTGTCTTCCCGCCGCCGGACGGGCCGACCAGCGCAACCGTTTCTCCTTCCCGAACAATGAAACTCACCCCGTTGACAGCGTTCTTCTCGGTCCCTTCATAAGAAAAAACCACATCGCGAAACTCCAGATCGTGTCGGGATAACGTTTCTTCCCGCTCCCGATAATTCAATTCAGGGTACGCCAAAATCGCTTCTATTCTGTCCAGGGCCATCTCGGCCAGTTGGCTGTTTTGGTTGAAATACATAGATTTCATCACAATCGACATAAAATTAGGCGATATGATCAGATAGAAGATAAAGTTGGTTAAAACCAGCGAGAGGTTTTCTCCGCGCCCGATCAACAAGATAGCAGCCGGTACCAGGAAAAAAGCGGTCGATTGCATGATCAATTCAGAAAAAGACATCCGTTTCTTCCAAATCTTCGCATGGTGAAAACAGTTCTTCTCATAGATTTTTATGGAGTCATAAAAACGCTTAAAGGAAAATACAGACTGGCCGAACGTTTTAACCACCGGGATTCCGCGCACATATCCGACCGCTTCCGAACTCATATCTTCCAAGGCGTCCTGATAGCGCTGCATAAAATCTTTAGCTTCACCAGACATCATAGACCCTATCGTGCCAATCCCAAGAATAATCGGCAGCAATGACACAAGCCCGACACGCCAGTCGATTGCGATAATCATGATTAACAATGCTAACGGCGAAACAAGTGTTCCGGTAAGGTCAGGTAACTGGTGCGCCAAAAATGTATGAGTCATCGATGCGCCATCATTAATCACTTTGCGAATTTTTCCGCTTTCAACCTGGTCAAAATATCCTAGCGGCATTTCAAACACCCGCCGTATTCCTTCTTTCTGCAATCCAGATTCAACCTGAAACGCAGCAAGATGAGAGCAGATCAGTGCCAGAAAATAAATAAAAACGCCGCCAACTGCACTGCCTCCAATCCCCCAGATATAGGGGGAAATCTGGCTGAGGTGAAAATCTGCGGAACCTTGCAGTAACGTACGAATGGTCAACCAGATGAACACAAACGGCAGCGCGTTCAAAACAGCTGCCAATCCGGAAAGTACAAGGGCTAAAGGAAATAAGAATTTCTTTTTACCCATAAAAGGCATAAACCGTTTTATCAAATTTGGTTTTTTTTGATTCATAAAAGATTATCCTCCGTCTGTTTTTCATCAGGGCGCCTGTGAAAACAGACTTTTTTACCCAGCTTGCCGGGAAAATCATAAAAGTTAGTTAAAACTAACCATAGTATAGCAGCTTTTCCTGAATTTCGTTTTTAGAAAAGCGCCAGCGACATTATTTTTATGACAAATCAAACAAAATCGATTTACAGGCTGTGCAATCATGTAGGAATTTGCTGGATTAGCTACGAAAATCGTTTGTACGGTAGTTTATAGAATGCAAATTTTTCAAAATATGGTATTCTTAAGGATGTTATGAAAGTCAGTGAATCTGCTGAAAATTATCTTGAAACGATCCTGATTCTGGAAAAAAGAAAAGGATCAGTTTATTCAATTGATGTGGTGCGCGAGACAAACTTCTCCAAACCAAGCATCAGTGCTGCGATGAAGAAATTCCGTAAAGATGGTTTGATCACAATGGACGCTGATAACCGAATCCATCTTACCCAAAGTGGTCGCAAGATTGCCGAAACAATCTATGAACGACACCAATTGTTAATGGAATACTTTATTGCGCTGGGTGTCGATTCTGAAACTGCGTTGGCCGATGCCTGTCGTATTGAACACGTGATCAGTCCCATTACATTTGAGAAAATTAAGCAGCACGTCACCAGAACGCAAAAATAAACTTTTTTACGCTACGATTCATCTCCCATATCACTGATCATTCGTGAATCAAAAAAGGATTACCAATCTTCTTTGATGTCCTCTGTCGCCTGTAAAAAACGGCTAATTAATTGTGCTCTTGACCACGTACAGAGGTAATGGAATTGGCTGTGCGCTAATTTCAATCTCAGCGAGATCAACGTATCCAAGAGAAATCCCACAATACCTCACGGCGTAACGTTGATTCCGCAGATCGAATGGAAGCTCTGCTCATTTCCTGTTATCCAGTTGATACAAGCGTCCTCTGCAAAATCATTTAATCAACAATCTTTTTATTTGAGCGAGGGCGAGTTAACAAAAAGGAAGCGTATGTAAATACACTTCCTTGATAACGTTAGAAACAAAGGATGTTTATTTTGAGACCGCCAATGATTTCAAACCATAAATAAAAATGAAAACCGGCAATAAAATTGCCTCAATATTCAACAGGTTGATGAGCGGAATCGCCAGATTCATCAATTGACATAATTTCAATCCGCCGAAAACTAATAAAGCAATACCCCAAAAACCAGCCAGACCCTTCCTGCCCCATCAGTTCAAGCAATCCGATCATAATAAAGACTATCGGGAACCATTGATCCAATGGGAATCCATCAATCACAACACTGATTCCAACCAACGGAAGCAGCTTTATCAGCCCAACCAGAATCAAGATAATCCCGAAGAAAATTGAAAGACCTCTGCGCATATGTCGACTCTCCTTGATCAGCTAACGCTTGAATACGCCTGATTTAATCTATCTACAAACGTGCAAGTTCTATGCCTTAATCAACAGAACCTCAAACTTCTTCCACGCCTTCGATCTCCGGGAAAAATTGACGCAGTGTACCTTCTACCCAGCCATGTACCGTTGAAGGCGAGAGTGGACAGTCTGCGCAGGCTCCTCCCATACTGATTTTTACAATTTTCCCGTCAAATGAAATAAAGGTAACCGAACCGCCATGATAATGGTTGATGTAATCATCCAGTTCGGCGATCAATCCTTTAATTTTGTCAATTTTCGAATAATTATCCATCATAATAACTCCATTTCACCCAAAAGAACCTTTATTAATTGTACCGTGATCTTGTGAAACCTCACAGCGGAGCGAAAACCTCTGGTGACCATAGTATAATATTGTCCAGCTGAAAGAAAATTGTCCGCAAAGAAAGTATCCAACAATGAAAATTATTGAAATCAGAGAAATGTCACAGCCGGTATATGACGCGTTTGTTAAACTGATGCCGCAATTATCTTCTTCTGCGAAAATGCCCACCTGGGAAGAACTGGATGATCTAATCCAGTCGAAAGCATCAATACTTTTCGCTGCCATTGACACAGAGAAAGAAGATCGAATTGTCGGGTCGTTGACGCTGGCTGTTTTTCGTTTTGCCCCCTGGAATGCGCTCCTGGATCGAGGACGTCGTGGTGGATGAAGCAGCGCGCGGACGCGGTATCGGTGAGTTGTTGGTAAAAGCAGCAATTGAACGCGCAAGCGTTGAAGGAGTAAAAACGGTTGATCTGACCTCCCGACCATCCTGAAGCAGCCAACCGTTTATATCGTCGTTGTGGTTTTCAGCAAAGAGAGACGAACATTTATCGTTACACCATCGAATAATCGTAGACAGCGAAAAACCAAAACGGGCGGTAAAAAACAAAATGAGAAAAGAAAAGAATATTTTTAATGAATTAAGTTGGCGCGGGTTGATTCACGATTGCGTTGAGGGCGTGAACAGACCACAGCGAGAGCCAAACAGTAACCCTCTATAATGGATTTGATCCCACCGGTGACAGTCTGCATGTTGGCCATCTGGTACCGATGTTGGCATTGGCACGTTTCCAACGCTTTGGGCACCATGTTTTCGCACTGGCAGGTGAGGGAACCGGTATGATTGGCGATCCCAGCGGAAAGTCCGACGAGCGCAATCTATTGACAGCAGATGAAGTACATCATAATGTTGAAAAAATCAAAGTCCAACTGGCACGTTTTTTGGATTTTGAAACCAAAAAGAACCCCGCCAGAATCATCAATAACGGTGATTGGCTGTTACAGTTAAACTTGGTTGATTTTTTGCGGGATATCGGGAAACATTTCACCATCAATTCAATGATGGCGAAAGATTCAGTCAAAACGCGCATCACCCGGGAGAGCGGCCTATCATTTACGGAATTCAGCTACAGCTTGCTGCAGGCATATGATTTCTATCATCTGTTTATGACAGAAAATTGCGTGTTGCAGACCGGCGGATCTGACCAATGGGGGAACATCACCGCTGGTTGTGAATTAATCCGGCGCCGGACGGGCAAAAGCGCTTTCGGGCTGACTTACCCGCTGGTGAGAAAGAAAGACGGTTCTAAATTCGGGAAAACGGCTGGTGGCGCGGTATGGCTGGATCCAAAACGTACCTCACCCTACAAATTCTATCAATTTTGGCTCAACGCCGACGATAAAGACGTCATAACTTTCCTGAAAATCTTCACGTTTTTTGAGGAAGAAAAGATTAAGGAACTGGAATGCGACATGCAGGAACATCCGGAGCTGCGTTCAGCGCAAAAGGCATTGGCGCTCGAAATGACGCGTTTAATGCACGGAGAAACAGCGCTGGATCGGGCAGTTCAGGCAAGCCAGGCACTGTTCGGCGGTGAGATTGAAACATTATCCGCAGAAGAAATCGCCGATATTTTCTCAGAAGTACCGCGCGGAAAGATGCCGGCCGATACCCTCAGTGGAGAGGGATGCCCACTCCTCAATCTGCTCACTGAAAGCGGTTTTCTGAAATCCCGGGGGGAAGCAAAACGCGCAGTCGCTGAAGGAGGCATCTACATCAACAATCATCGTGCCAGCGATGAACGAATGATGGTTACGAAGGAACATCGAATTGAAGGAAAATATCTGTTATTGCGACGCGGAAAGAAAAATTGCTTTTTGGTCGATGTCTCAGAGTAATAATTTTTATTAAATACTAATAAAATATTAAGGCATTTCAATAATAAACAGGACGGATCACTCTGCCGTCCTGTTTTTCTTATAAGTCAGAACAATGCTGGCAACGAAACAACCAAGAATTACTATTTTTTATCAGGCTGTTGTCAACAAACCAGCTCAACAAGATGAGGAACACCTCAACAATACTGCCCAAGTCCAACCCCGCAATAACAGAAGCCCAGATTGATCAGATGTTCCGGATCCCAGAGATTTCTACCATCAATAATGTTTTTCTGTCGCATAATCTGCGCAATCCGCTTAAAATCCAGTTGCTTAAATTCGTTCCATTCCGTCGCCAGCAGAATTGCATCAGCGTTTTCCACCACCTCGTATGGGTTCTGGCACAAGCGGACTGATTCCGGCAGAATATTCTTCGCCTGTTCCATCGCCTCTGGATCATACGCGCGAACAAGCGCCCCGGCAGTCACCAGATGTCCGATGATCTCGGCCGCCGGGCTTTCCCGCATGTCATCCGTATCCGGTTTGAAAGCCAGTCCCAGCACGCCAATGTGTTTGCCCTTCAGCCCAGCCAGCATCTTGTCGAGCTTCTCAACCACGCGACGGCGCTGAGTCCGATTGATGTCAATCACCGCCTGCAACAGTTGCGGCTGCGTACCATACTCACGGGCAATGTGTGCCAGCGCACTGACATCCTTTGGGAAGCAACTGCCGCCCCAACCAATACCCGCGCTCAGAAATTTCGGACCAATCCGGCTGTCCAGGCCCATACCTTTGGCAACGTCAACCACATTTGCCCCGACACTTTCACAGATATTAGCAATCTCATTTATAAATGAGATTTTTGTTGCTAAAAATGCGTTCGACGCATATTTAATCATCTCTGCTGTACGAATGTCAGTGACCAGGATCGGGCAGCGCAGCGGTGCATAGAGTTCAGCAATCCGCTCCGATGCCTTTGGATTCTTCGAACCAAGCACAACCCGATCTGGACGCATAAAGTCATTGATCGCCGATCCCTCCCGCAAAAATTCTGGATTTGAGACGATGCTAAACTCATAAGCACTGCCGTTCTGATGGTTGTTGAGGATCTCTTCAATCCAGTCTCCGGTTCCGACAGGAACTGTGGATTTGTCTACGATAATAAACGAATGGTTTATCGCGTTTGCGATCTGATGAACAGCCTTTTCCACATATTGCATGTCCGCTTCGCCGTCTTCACCGGAAGGCGTGCCTACTGCAATAAACACAAATTCCACATCTTTCAACGCTTCAGGATAACTGGTAGTAAAGATAAGCCTGCCAGCCCGCATTGAACGCTCAACAATCTCCTCAAGTCCTGGCTCAAAGATCGGCATCTCACCCCGATTCAATGCGTCGATTCGTTTTTCATTAATATCGAGGCAGTAGACTTTATTCCCCAGATCTGAAAAACAAGCCCCGGTTACCAACCCAACATAACCGGTTCCGATCACTGCAATATTACTCATCTGCTAGAAAACTCTCTTTCTTTTCACAGGAAGTAACCGCGCATTTTAGCCGGTTTTCCCCATTTTTTCAAGCCAGCCGCGCACCATGGTAAATAAATCCTGCATCTGAGCAATATATAACTCATCCCGCAGGTTTACATCATCCATAGCGGAAGCGCTCGCATCTTCAATCGTCTGCATCCGCTTTTGAAGCGCTTCAACACTTCGCTGATATTCAGCCTGGATTTCATCCTGCCCCAGACCATAGTTTGCCCAACGTTTTTGATTATCCGTTTTAAAGGTTGTCCACTCCTGACGCAATTTCTCTTCCATCAGGCGCTGCATTTCGATCAGCTCATTGGTTCGGCGGTCAAAACGGTTCGTAACCTCATCCAAAGTATCCTGTGAGCGCTTGACAGAGCGATGCGTATTCTCCAACGACTGAATTTGGGTATCCAATCCTGCCGCTTTGACGATGATTTCATCAAAAGCCGTTTTCCAATCCTGCCAGGTTTTTTCATACTCCAAATTAATCAGAGCTTGCTTCTCCTGAAAAGCGATCACCGATGATTTCCGTTCGCTTTCAGATGCTGTCAGTTCGTTCATCCTCTGCTCAACCTTGCGCAGCTGATCATTCACTAGGTCCACCCTGCCGCGCATTTCCTCAATTCGTTTGCGATAAGCCGTCATTTCAGACTGCACATCCATCAACTTTTTGCCATCCAGACGACGATTTTCCTCCACAGATTTTTGAAAACGCCCATAATCATCCTTGTCGAGCGCGACCGCATCAATTCTGGCAGCGACTTCTTCAATCATCCGGCCCAAACGAAAAGAATCTTCGTTGCGCGAGACCAATGTTTTCCGAATATCCTGCAGCGGTTCAATTGACTTTCGCAATTCTGCCAGCGTGCGGTTGACAGAATCAATCCCATTACGGCGAGCATTATCGATTTCCTTCTCACGCTCACTATGATTTTTATCTTTTTCCTCAAGCGCGCGGAATGCATCCACCCGCAACTGGGAAAGAAGCGAGTCCGTTTGATCCATTTTTGCCTGAATGTTGCTATACTTCGCGAGTTCGTTTTCAAGATCTTTGATCTGTGTCCGCAGCTGGGTGTTTTCCGATAATAGCGTATTCAGCCGTTCTTCCATTCCGGAAATTCGGCTGCGATCTTTACGTCGTTCATTATCCAGCCACTCCAGCCGTTTTACCAGCTGATCAAGGTCAACAAAACTGTCACTGTTGCCCGGGTTCCATGTCTGAGCCATTTATTAATTTCTCCAATTTAAATCTTCAGCAATTATACTATCTGTCACCCGAATCATCACGAACGGTCCCGCACCACGGCGAACCAGGCAGGCGCTTTGTCTCTGTTCCCACACCCCAAAACAAGATTGTTTACTGCAACACCGTAATTGCCTGAAAATAAGCTTGCGTCCGGTCAACAAACTGATTGATTGCGCCCGGGAACAACGCCGTCGCGATCAGAAGAACGGTTCCAATCCCCAGCATCAGGTTTTGCCTGCCGGAAACAGAGACACCCGGCGCCGCGTCTTCCGGAGCTGAAATCAAAACGTGAGCCAGCCGAAAACCTGCCAGCAATAGCATCCACCAACCAACCGAGATAGCACTGCCCCAAAAAGCGGCGCTTTGAAAACTCTGCTGGATCAAACGTGCAATAACGGAAACGATGGGAAAAAAGGAAATCCGCGCAAGCGAGAAAAGAAGCGACCAGACCCAAACCCTTTCGTTCGAAACGCGCCACCCCCTCAACGCTGCGGTGGGCGGATGTCCGGACTGATAATTTTGATCGCTAACGCCCAGACCCATCCTGCAATCAGGCGCAAGAACATCATGGTGAGCAAAACGTGAAGAGATTGGTCTGTTTTGAGACCGATCAAGAACAACGAAAGACCATTTTCTGATGTAAACAGGCGAATGTCCGTTGAGCGGATTGCTGGAACAACCCACAAGCCGCCAAAAACCAGCATGATGATGCCGATAATCTTCAAACTGACAAACAATGTTTCAAATGTGCGCAGCCAAAGATATTCTTTCAGGAACGACAGCAAAATGAATAGCGCGGAAAAGCGCAGTAGTCCAAACGTGAAGCCGATGCAATTGGCTCCCTTCATTCATTACCATCAAAAACCAATTGAGAATGGGAAAAGTGCCCAGCCAAAGAGGAATCCCAACAAAATAATAACAACCGCCTTCTTGCGAGGAGCATATCCGATGGGTTGAGTCAACCGCCCGCCAACCGGCCACAAACGCCAGAAAAACTAATCCGGCATATGTCAGAAGAACCGCAGCAAACCATCTCCTGCATTTCTTGCGGGCCCCACAGAATCGGCAGCGCGAGCAGAGCATTAAAATTGCAGGAAGAACGCACCATAGATAAACGGAGAAACTGAGATCGCCCCGATAATTAACCCGGTTTGCATCAGCGCCAGCGGCGCAAAAAAATGATGGGGACTGGCGACAACGGGCAATGATGATCCAAACTGCCGCGACAAACGCGAACAAAGGTAAAGCAGCAGCTGCAGCACGCGCGACAACACCTGTCTCCTACCGAGAACCTGCATTGAGTCAGTAAAGATCAGAGAAGCGTCGCTGCCAAAAATGATCATACTGTTGATCGGAATGCTGGCAGCGATTGCCGCCAGCACAGCACACAAAAGAAAACCGACCGCTGCCGTCAGTCTTCGGACGCGCGCAAACGGAATTAGCAAGCAACCGGCAAGGAACGGAACAACGCTCCACAAAAAAGGCGCGTTCATTGGTTAACTTCCTCGAGCAAGGCACCTTCATCTGTGCCCGTGTCCGGCGCCGAACTCATCAAGAAGGCGCCAAGCAACGCGGTTAACAGGCTGATTCCGGATAAAAAGGCAAAAACCAGCACGGATTCTTCCAACAGCATATAGATCATTTGAAAACCGAGAAAAATGCTCAGCAAACCAAGGAAACGGATCATTATATGATTCGAAAGGCTGAATTCTGCCAAGCCCATGATCGCCAAATACAATGCGCCATACAAGATTGAATCTGGAACCGGCAGCCACAGCGCAACTTTCGGTTCAATAGAAAGCACCAGAATTGAAAGCACTACGCTCAACAAAACGCGTAAAAAGAACGGTGCGGAGATTTTTTGCAGCCGGATTGGGGAACGGATTTCAATCTGATCTGTGGCAAGGATCGCCGCACTCATTAATCCAGTCAGAAAAACTGACAGGAGGATCTGAACAGAAAAAAGGCGAAACAGCAACAACACAACGCCGACATATTTTGCCAGAAAAGCAAGCAGACTGATCCGGTAGTCATATTGATCCATTTGCAGAAACACAACTACCGCTCCGAACGTAATCAGTCCGATACCAACGAGAGAGGAGATTTGAATATCAGGCATTTGTCAATCCTTTACGCCTGCCCTGTGACAATCACCATCAGCAGCGAGATCAAAAGCAGTAATTCCCAAAGGATCCCAGCATTTCCCTCAAAAACACTGCTGATGAAGCGCACCAAGGCGCCAAGCCACTGCAACAGCCTTTGAACAGGCGTTTCGAACCAACTGAAAGAGCGTAAACCAGAAACAACCTTCCAGAAAAAGCGAATCAGTTCATATTTCCAGCCAGCGAAATAATCGGCATTCCTTTCCGTCAAGTTACGGAGGACTCCCGATCGCAGCAACAACACCAGCATAATGGATGTTATAGATGCCCACACAACCCCTTCCGCCTGAGAAAATTTCAGATTGACCTGACTGGTCAAAATATATGCTAATAGACATAGCGTCAGTCCAAACGGATAGACGCTGCCGACCCAGTTTTCTTTTTGAGCCGTGTCATCTCCGGTTTTATCCAACACTTGCGTAAAACACCCATTGAGCATCAACATTTGACAAATCAGCAAAATCAGCCCTGAAAATGTAAGTGGGAACTTCAGAATGCCATTCCATCCGAACGCATTCGGGGTTCCCGGCAGCCCGGTCATCAGCATCAGCAGAAAAAAGAGCAGGGCGCGGATTAGTTGTGTCCGCCGGGTATACAGAAAAAAAGGCATCGCCGCAAACAGCAGTGTAATTCCCCATGAAGCAAGCCCAACAGCAGAACCACGAATTGCCGAAATAAAGGCGAACCCTGCGATGAGATTGATCAAAAACCCTCTGCTAACCCCTTTGGCCGTCAGTTGCCAGCCCAGACCTCCAGTGATCAGTGCCGCAAGCGTGATCCCTGCAAGGATCGGATAGACGTCATTAGGAAATACGCTGAAATCTGTCCTCCCGAGGATCGGCAAAACGGTCACCAGTGAAAAAACCCTCAGCGCCATTTGAAAAACCGAAATCTGGCTTTTATTGTCAGGCAATTCAACCTGCAACGGGAAAAACCCTAAACGCAGAAACCCAGCGACAGACAACAAACCGGCGCTCATCGGTGCAAGCAGAGCGGAACCATCCTCCCCGGCTGCTGCAGGCAAAACGACGAAACTGACAGTCGCCAGGACAATCCCGCTGATCCGGCTGACAGCAACGCTCCGGCTGCCTTGAACGTCCGATCGATATCCCCAAAAAACGGGAAAGAGGAGCTGCTCAAAAATATCGAATGCCATCCAGCAAAATACGATCATCCAGGCATTTTCTGAAGCAGCTGCCAACATGCCGATCAAGGACAGGATCAGATATTCGCTCCATTTTTCTCTTTTCTCATCAAAATCCGGATAAAGTGGAACTGTAATTAAGACCATTACCAGCAGGGTTGCAATCCCCAGCAGCCACGGCAGCGAGAGTGAATCATAGACAAATGAAACCAGAAAGCCAACTGTATCGAACTGGAGCTTTTGAGGGGGCAGAAAATGCAGATAGACCACCCAACCCCAAATCATCAGTGCACTGATCAGCGCGCCACCAGCCAGGCAATTCCGCCTTTCTGAAAAAGCGATTCAGGATCAGCACGAGGACTGAACCCAGAGATAGTACCACAACTGGAATGATGAACAAATGCATATGCGGTTCAGGAATGATAAGGTTCCCGACGGATGAATTGACCACCACCGCGCGTCCCCAACCAGCGTTCACCGTCGACAATCAATTTTCCGCGCAGGAACACTTTTTCCGGATAGCCGATCAATTCAATTCCTTCATAAAGGTTGTAATCCGTCCGCTGATGGGAGAGCGCCAAGCCAGCGACAACCTTTTTCTTCGGATCCCATATGGCAATGTCCGCATCAGATCCTGGCAGCAACGCTCCCTTCCGCGGATACATACCGAAAATCCGTGCAGGGTTGGCGCTTGTTAATTGGACAAATTGGTTCGGTGTAATCCTTTTTTCAACGACACCCTTCGTCCAAAGAACCGGCAGCCGGTCTTCAACGCCCGGCAATCCGTTCGGGATCTTGCGGAAATCATCTTTTCCCAATTCTTTGCCGGGATTCTGATAGGGCTTCCCTTCATACAAAATAGATTTTGTGCCATCAAACAGGAAAGGGCAATGATCCGTTCCGACTGTCTGAATCACTCCATTTGCCAGCGCTTTCCATAAAACTTCGTTATCTTTTTTCGTTCGCAATGGCGGAGAACAGACCCATTTTGCTCCGTCTGCCAACGCCAATTTTTCGTCAGTAAACATCAGATATTGAGGGCAAGTTTCTCCAAATACCGGTAATCCGCGCTCACGGGCATAGCGAATCTGGTCCGCTTCTCCGCCTGCGTTCATATGAACAATATATAGTGGAGCTCTGCCGGCTTCAAAGGCAAGCGCACAGACTTTCAAAACCGATTCAACCGCCCCCCAGGCGGAGCGCGTTTTACCATGCCAAACCGGGTCCAGATGTCCGGCAGCCGCAGCCTCAGCAAGCATCACTTCAATCAGGTCACCGTTTTCAGCGTGAACTAACGAAATAAGACCATTGGCGTTCGCCTGGCGCATCGCTTGAAAAATTTCTCCATCCTGTAAGCGCATCCTACCGTTATAAGCTGTGAACATTTTAATGGAAGTCACACCAAGATCCGGCAGCAGGCTGATTTCATGAAGTGTCTCCGCTGAAAACCGGGTAAAGTTCTGATGAATGCCATAATCCACCGCGACATTTGGCAGTGCCTCTTCCTGCCATTTATGGAAGCTATCCAACAGCGACTGCTGATCATGGTTGGCAAAATCAATCACAGTAGTTGTGCCGCCAAAGGCAGCCGCTTTTGTGCCGGTATAGTGATCATCAGAGGAAACAGTTCCGGGGAAGGGCAGATTCAGATGGACATGCGGATCCACCCCGCCGGGTAAAACCAATTTGCCGCGGGCATCAATGATTTCTGCCTGTTGCTCCTCTGAAAAACAGTTACCGATCGCATGTATTTTTTCGTCGCGAATCAAAATGTCTGCCTCAAAAATTTCTGATTCTGTTATCAGTTTGCCGCCCCGAATAATTTTATCCATCGCTTACCTCCGAACTTTACTTTCTTTTATTCGAACTCCATTGATGACATTGTCAGGTTCCCCAACAGAAAAAGCACTTCCTGCGGCAACCTCGCACTTTCAGACGGCGGCGCCTGAATTCTTTCCCGTTCTTGCAGCGACCGCCAAAGGATTTCCCTTTCAGCCACGCTGACAGCCAGCTCGCGCAACGTCGCTGCCTTGAACAGCCTCTCTCCAGTTGTATAGAAAAAGAGGAACCGTTTCCAGCGGTCTGCCAGAACAGGACGCGCCAATGCCTGCAACGGTCCCAACTGTAATTTATAATACTCCTCATTCGCCCGCGGATGGTCAATTTCGTTGCGAAACAACGCTTTTCTGGTAGTCAGTTCAACGCCACGGACTTCCGCATAATATTCAACTCGATTTTGGTGCCCCTCCACCAAAATCTTTCGTCTGATAAAAGCCAATATAGATAATATGAAGAATTTTCAGGGTACGGTTTTCATGGGGATCGGTACCACACGGCCAATACTCTGGCGATCTCTAAATCGCGGGCTTTTGGCATAATAGCGATTAACCCCACGGACGTATCAGTCGGTTGCATAAAAATTATACCGACAAATACGGTAATAATGTCTTTCCAAAACAGCATTCCGGAAAAGAAACGCTACATGGCTCTTCGCCGTATTGATAGCTGGGAAAATCATGTTATAAATGCAATCTTTTTGGAGAACGTTAAATAAATGAAGCTGCCTCAGACAATCAGGCAGCTTCATTATTTTTCCATCAAATCACAATCAAACAGCCATATGGATTTCCGCCACCTTCGCTGCCGATATGCATAAAACCATCTTGCCCAGAGCCACGAAGGACGTTTTCCAACCAGCATAAATTTCCACTTCATCAGTATATTCTGTTTGATCATACGACAGCGGGTTCAGCGTGATCCTATGGTTCCACACCGGCACATGCGAATTTGTTTCGTTCGTGTAAATCCGATATGCAGCATGGTCAAATTCAATTACCCTGATTGTATGAATACCGAATGGCATGATACCGAACAACCGAAGCCGAAAGGAAAATGTCTTTCCTTCCAGCCAGATCACATCATTTACATCATCTGTCGGAGTAAATGTCGCCAGCGGCGCCGCGACTGTCTGCAGCGTGCTCAACTTCTGCAACAGCTGCCACACTTTCTCTTGCGGCGCCGAACCAGACGTTTTCGTAATCACTTTATGAGTTTTCATCGGCTGTCCCGCTCTCCGATTGATACCATAACCAGATTCATCAAAACGATTCGTTTTCCTTGGCCGTCAACAGCCGGATCAGCAGGTTTTGTACGCGCTGAATCATTTTGACCGAATCGATCTCTCCTGCCGTCCATCATCAGTGCGCTGTCCAGCACCTGCTGAATAACATCATTGCGCAGCGATTCGTCCTGGCGAATTCGACTGATCAACGGATGATCGGGGTTGATTTCCAAAATTTTCTTCTGCTTCTCAAAATTTTGCTGCATCAGATGATACATTTTCTGCATCTCTGGGGAGAGCGCCCCTTCAGCGTTGACAACGCGCGCCGGCGATTCGACCAGTCGATCCGTGGTACGAATTTCAACCACGCTGTCGCCCAACGCATCTTTGAACAACTGAACCAATTCCGGCTGTTCAACTGCTTCCGACTCTGAAGTTTTTCCTGTTCTTTATCGTTTTCTTCTGTTTCTCTTCCTTTTTATCAGGCTTCTCGGTTGCAGCGTTAACAAAGCAAAATCCTGGAACTTCTCCAACTGGGTGACGACAAATGGATCAAACGGATCCACTAACAGCAACACGTCGATGCCTTCTTTGCGCAGCATTTCAAGATGAGGGCTGTTGCGCAGCGTGCCGATGTGTTCACCCAGAAGATAATAAATTTTGTCCTGCCCCGGTTTCATTTCAAGCACGTAATCGGACAACGCCTGATAATCATCGCCATGATTGAGCGTTCGGTAGCGCAGCAGCGGGACGAGATTTTCCTTGGCATCCGGCTCGGTGACAATCCCTTCACAGATATAGGGGCTGAATGACTTCCAAAATGAGGTATACGTCTCCGGGTCATCCTTCCCCAGCTTCTTCAACATATCAGTAACCTTGCCGGAAAGGATCTTGCGCAGCGTGAGGATAACGCGATTCGCCTGCATCGTCTCGCGGGTAACGTTCAACGGGATATCTTCGGAATCCACCACGCCTTCAATGAAGCGATAGTAGCGGGGCAGCAGATCCGTACAGTAATCCTGGATCAGCACTTTGCGGGCATAGAGCTGCAGCCCATCTTCCTTACGCAACGAAAACATGGTGCGTTCCGGTCTGGCTGGAATATACAGCAGCGAATACATCTGGAATGGGGCGTCAATGGACAGGTGAAGTTTTGCCAGCGGCTTCTCAAAATTCATTGTGAAGGTCTGATAAAACGATTCATAATCTTCCTGTTTAACATCCGCCGGCGTCATCCGCCACAAGGTCGATTCAGCGTTAATCCGTTCGTCCGAGTCACCGATGTAGATCGGGTACGGGATATAATTGCTATGTTTGCGGATAACCTCCCGGATTTTATATTCATCCAAATACTCTTTGGCATCTTCTTTCAATTTGATCAGGATATCTGTCCCGCGGCTGGTTTTATCCGATTCAGACAGTGTAAAACTACCGGTTCCGGTTGAGCGCCAGGTTGCGGCTTTGTCTTCCGGGCGATATGACCGCGAGGTTACTTCAATCCATTCGGCTGCCATAAACGCAGCGTAAAAGCCGACGCCAAACTGACCAATCAGATCAGTAACTGAAAAATCAGGAGTATCTTTGGCAGCTTCGAAAAAGCCGCGTGCGCCCGACTTGGCAATGGTGCCAAGATTCTCTTTGAGTTCGGATTCATTCATTCCCAGCCCATTATCGCTGATTTTTAACGTACCGGCGTCCTTGTCCACAGTAATTCGGATCGCAGGAACAGCGTCCGGGTCAACAATCTCGTGATTTGTGAGCATCTCAAAATTCAGGCGTGTCAGTGCGTCTGAAGCATTGGAGATCAGTTCACGCAGAAAGATATCCCGGTCAGAATATAACGAATTGATTAAGATATCCAGCAATTGCTTCGTCTCTGCTTTGAATGGTATTTGTTTTGGGGTTTTAGACATAATTTCGCCTCTGTTTATAGTAATACTCCTTGAATTATAAGAGGAATTTCGGACAGTTTCAGTCAACAACGCAGTTTCTAACAAAAGATTAATCAAAAAAATAAGCCAGCGGTAAGACAGACTCGGGATTACATTTCCTGGCATCGCAATAAACAAAAAGCACCTCTTTGGGGTGCCTCTTGTTTATTATACTTTTTTATACGCAGTCACAAACTGCACAAACTATCTTTTTATTTTGTGTCCTTATCCGATTTCGCAGCTTTCTTCCCAGCACTGATTGAAATTGTCTTCGGTTTCACAATTTCAGCCTTTGGCAGGACCAGTTCCAACACACCGTTGTTATATTCCGCAACTGCTTTATCAGCCTCAACTTCGGTCGGCAGCGGAATTTCCCGGTAATAGGATGTATAGCGATGCTCATGGATGTGGTAGATGGCTTTCTCATCCTTTTCCTCTTTTTCAGAGGACATTTCAGCCTTCACAGTCAAAACGTTCTCTGCAACGGTAATTTCAATATCATCCGGATCCACACCCGGAATTGTCATTTTTACGATGAGTTCATCTTCTTTTTGCTTTAAATCAACCCGCGGCATCAGCGCTGCGGTATCGCGCGCCTGATCATCACTAAAATATTCACTGAAAAGTCTGTCCATTGAATCTTGCATTGAGAATAACTCGCGCATTGGTCGAATACTTAATTTCCTATACATTTTTCCCTCCATCAACTCTTTGTTTCGTTTACCGAAACAATTTTTTTCTTTATTTAAAATATAAGTCACAAGTATTAGAAAAATCCTTGTGACTTATCAGAATTTTATATAAAAAAACTTAACAGAATCTTAATTCGTTTCCAAATCTCCCTTTTTATAATCCACAAAACGATATCCGATACCGCGCTCTGTCAGAATATACTTGGGATTTGAAGGATCTTTCTCCAATTTTTGGCGCAAATAGTTGATGTAGAGGCGCACATAATGCGTTTCATCACGATATTCATAGCCCCAGACTTTGGCCAGTATCTGATCATACGTCATCACCCAGCCGGCATTCTGAACCAGATGATAGAGGAGCCGGTATTCTGTCGGGCGCAGTTTGACAAGTTTACCATCCAACCAGACTTCACGTCTGCCAAAGTCCAGTTTCAGATGGGAATCCACATCGATTACATTACCATCGTCCAGACCAGTTGTCCCTTCCGTCCGACGCAACACCGCTTTAACACGGCTGACCAACTCGCGCGGGCTAAAAGGCTTCATCACGTAATCATCCGCGCCCAATTCAAGTCCGCGAATCCGATCGTCTTCCTCGCTTTTCGCAGTCAGCATAATCACGGGGACCTGACTGGTTTCACGAATGAGCGAGAGCGTCTCAAAGCCGTCGATACCGGGCATCATGACGTCTAATATCACCAGATTCGGCAGTTTCTCCCGCACCTGATTAATCGCATCCATTCCGGTGTTTGCTTCGATCACGTTATAGCCATCATGCTCCAGGTTCAATCGAATCATTCGGACAATTCGTTCATCATCATCCACAATGAGAATCATATATTTCTTGTTCGTATCAATCATTTGAACCTCCTTTTCATCTTTCTTGCTTTTTATGCGCCATCAGCCGTTTCGCCGAATCAGTATACAGCTGATATTATCGGGGCCGCCGGCATCGTCCGCAGCCGCCGTCAGCGCTTCCGCCGCAGGTTTAAGTTCCTGATTCTCTTTCAAAATCTTGAGTATCTCTGCTTCATCGACGACCGACCATAGCCCATCGCAACAAAGCAACAGGGTGTCATCCGGATCAAAATCGCACTCACCACAGTCCGCCTCAACATTTTTATCAAAACCCAGGCTGCGCAGCAACACACTGCGGCGTGGGTGCGTCAGCGCTTCCGCTTCACTGATTTCGCCCAAATCAATCATCATCTGCACCAACGAATGGTCATGCGTCAACCGTTGAACTGTCCGTTTTTTATTAATCAGCAACAGCCGTGAATCCCCGACATGAGCGTGATATAGCTTTCCCTCAAAAATGAGCGCACAGGTAAAGGTCGTACCGCTGCCAGGATAAGCGTCAAGGATCGCATGGTTTGCAGCTTGCACCGCAACGACCATCCGTTCCACGATATCCGTCGGAGTTGTTTCAAAATCAAGCAGCGATGGGTAAATATTCGCAAAAAAATCACGGACAAAGGCGGTTACTGCCCAGGCAGAAGCTTTATCACCATTGGCGTGCCCACCCATCCCATCAGCAATAACGTATAGCCCCAGCATGCTTTCCTGGTTCATGCGCATCACTTCCGATTCGAACAGATAAATCGCATCTTCATTATAGCGGCGGACTTTACCAATTGAATGCGCCATGCCGGATTCTATTTGTTTTCGGTTCATCGTCTTTTTAGTCATTTTTATCTTCGTCCGTTTCAGGCAAATCAGATGCCGGAGCGACCAGCGTCAGGAACGCGGAAGCTCCCCACCCTTCGAGTGCTTTATCGTTAAGTCCCTGCAGTCTCCACCAGATATAACCATTGCGATCATCCGGTCCATCAATAACCTTGAAAAGGTCGCCTTCGTCAGCAATAAAAGTCACATCGCTGCCAGTCCCAGGCTTGGGACGAATTTTCAACCCGGCGCCTTGTGTATTTTCCACTTTGACATAAGCGCCGACAGAAAATCCTTCCGGAGAAACATAGCGCACTGACAGATTGGGTGTTCCAAGCGGAACTGGAACAGTTGGGGTGATCGTCGGTGCCGGAATGATGGTCAGTTGCGCCAACGCGTCTTCCGATGATTCAGGCGTTCCTCGTCCACTAATCAGGAAAACAGCGATAATCCCTCCGAAGACCAATACTCCTAATAACAGCGTGAGGGAACAGGTGGTCAGGCTCAAAACTCCGCTGTTTGAACGTCTTTGCATTCGGTTCCTTCACTCCAATCATATCTGTTGCTGATAGACCTGCTTCAGCCCTGCGTTCTGCTGAACTGCCCGGGGCGAATAAACCCAGACACATGATGTCCAACTGCCGTACCGTATAATTATAAAACAATGACGGATAATTCTCCGCAGCTTATTCCTCGTTCCAAAACCCGGGATTTAATATATAATCTTAATAGATATTATTCAAATAATGATATCGGAAAAGATTTTCCGTTTTATATTAAATTTGAGAATCGTAATCAGCCATCGATAATTCCTCAGGAGGTCCTTTTGAAAAAAATAGCCATCCTCGCTTTTGTTCTAAGCCTGCTCTTTACATCATTAGTCTATGCGAATCAACAAGATGGGCGTGTCCGTCTGATCCCCCAAGATGCAGTGTCTGGTGATTTCCTGAAAGTGCTTGAAGAGGGAGTCAATTCAGGGCGCATTTCTTCGATGGAAGG
This sequence comes from Flexilinea sp., assembly GCA_040766005.1. Classification (GTDB taxonomy): domain Bacteria; phylum Chloroflexota; class Anaerolineae; order Anaerolineales; family Anaerolineaceae; genus Flexilinea. Next base: position 212,189 of record JAXGRI010000003.1, read on the forward strand.
CGATTATTACTTCCTGGATAAGTTCGTCGCCGAGTATAAAAAATTCGACAAGCAGTTCAAAATGTTTCGCATGTTTGATGTGGAAGTTCCGAATCTTGTCATCCTTGCAGATGTCACCTGGAAATTGGGCAGCCAGATCCCTTCCGCAATTGACACCGGCTGTGGCTTTGTTTTCAGAAATAATGATGACTCCCGTATCGATGAACCAGACAGTTTCATGCACGCTCAACTTGTCATGGAGGGGAAAGACTTCTTTTGGGGGTTGCACGAGGGGAAATTTGTTTCATACGGCAGAAAGTACTTCGCTAATCCCAGTGCAAACAGCATCACCCGTAAAATTGCCATCTTTGCCAATGGCGAAGATGTCTCTGTACTTCTTGACGGACGCGAACTGCGGCGCAACACGAATGTCGCTGTGACAACACCCGGAATGATCCATTACACCGTACAGAGCGGCACCGATAAAGGGTTCGGCACACGCTGCTTTTTTGAGAACATCAGTCTTTTCGTACCAGATGGTCGCATGAGCGAAGAAATGGAGAAGATTTCAATTGCCCCAAGCGGTTCTCCGGCTGAGGACGGTACCAAGAAACGCCCTGTGGTAGAACCGATCAGACTGCCGGTTATTGAGGAAACGGAACCGGCATCATCTGGACCATTATGGCTCCCACCTGGAATATTCCCACGCCCGCCTGAAGGCTGCCCTCCAGGAGCATGGTTTAATGAAACTTGGGGTGGCTGTAGCTATTAACAAGAACGGATTCCATCCGGTAATTGCCACCATGATTCACACACAATTTACAATTCTTCGCCGTCTCGCCTCAGGCGGGACGGCAGATATATACCAAGTCAGAGAACAGCAGACCGGTTTAACAGTCGCGCTGAAAGTGCTGAAGCGCGAACTGATGAACAACCCGGGGCTGACCACCAAATTCATTCGCGAAGCGGAACTGCAATCCAAAATCCGGCATCCGAACGTGATCCGTGTTCTCGATTTCAAGCGAGATCCTGAATCCTGTTGGATCGTACAGGAGTTTTTTCCAGGAACCACGCTCTGGCACTTACTGCGCCAGCCAGCCAATCCAAGTGGCAATTGGCTCAAGCACGTCGCGTTTCAACTATGCGAAGGTCTCAGTGCGGTTCATCGATCAAGAATGATCCATGGCGACTTGAAACCGCTTAACATCCTCTTATCTGAAAACTCCGACTTAATGGATCGTCCCCAGGTCAAAATCACTGATTTTGGTGAGGCCCGAATGGTTCGGCTAAAAAACACCGGAACAGCCGATCAGTTGTCCCCTTTACTTGAATCTGCTGATTTGTGGGCTCAAACAATGGAGCGCGAGCCGATGACTGAACGTTGGGCGTCCCCGCTATACATGAGCCCCGAACAATGCCGTGACGAACCGCTGACGCAGGCAAGCGATGTGTACAGCCTCGGCATCCTTTTCTATCAGATGTTTAGCGGACAGTTACCTTTTTGCAACGATGACCCGGAAAAAATGGCGGCGCATCATCAATTCACTATCCCACCCGAACTGCAATTGAAGCCGGAAGACGCTCCAGCGGCACTGAGACCACTTATTGCGCGCTGTATCGCCAAACAGCCGTCAGAGCGTTTTCAGGACGCTGACGGCCTGCTGGAAGCCCTCCAAATCGTGTACAATTAGACATCTGGGAAACCAATGATGAAAAACAAGCATCTCATTTCAGCGTCACTGTTAGCATCAAACTTTCTTGAGCTCGGTTCAGAGGTCGCCAAGTCTATTCAAGGCGGAACGGACTGGATCCATGCCGACGTCATGGATGGATCATTCGTCCCTGAAATCACCTTTGGCGCCCCGGTCATTGAGCAAATCAAAAAGGTTTGCAGCGTTCCGCTGGATGTTCATCTGATGATCGTAAAGCCTGAGAACCATTTCGAACGATTTATTCAAGCCGGAGCAGATATCCTGACAATCCATTGCGAGAACAACGCCAATGTCCACTTGACGCTGCTGGAAATCCGCAAAGCCGGGGCACGTCCAGCAGTTGCGTTCAATCCCGGCACGCCGGTTGAGATGGTTGAACCGCTGCTTCCGTTCGTCGATATGGTATTGGCTATGACCGTAAACCCAGGCAAAGGCGGACAGGCGTTCATTCCGGAAACACTCGAAAAGGTTAGCCGAATTCGTCAGATTGCCGACCAACGCGGATATAATCTGAACATTCAGGTGGATGGGGAATCAACAGCAAAACGATTGGGGCTTGCTGTCAGGCAGGTGCCAATGTGTTTGTCGCCGGGACTGCCATCTTCGAACATCCTCAGGGCATCGCTGCAGGTGTTGACACGCTGCGCAATAGTTGCAAATAGTTCTGTCGTTGCTAAGATAATCTAAATAGTAGACTTCAAGAACCGCAAGGATTCTCGGCGATAAGCAATCATTCACCAGATGACAAACGTCCAAACTGATCAACAGGTATTGCTCAATTTGGTCATTACAAATCATACTTTTGTTCGCGACCGCTGAAAAAATATCTATTCTATCTATTGGGAAAGGGTATAAAAACCGCTCCGGTTATAACGCCGCAAATCCCAGTACCGGATTCAAGAGAAACAGCATTCTTTTCCAGCCGCAGCAGGCAAACTCAAAAACCGCGGCCAAATACGACAAAAGTCCCGAAAACCGATGGATCATCGGTTTTCGGGACTTATAATCTCTTAACCCTGAACAGTTATTTGCTCATTTTTGTCATCGTGCGAATGCACTTTGCGCACATGGTCTTTCGTACCGGCTGACCATTTTCATAAACTGTCACACGCTGTAAATTGGGGCGGAATGTGCGATTCGTCGTCCGTAATGAGAAACTTCTGCGATGTCAAACGCTGTCGCTTTCCGCATTCTTCACATTTTGCCATTTTCTTGTTTCCTTTCCTTGCCTGATTCCCCGAAACTTCTTCTTTTAGCGCGTGTCGCAAGTTTCCGATGACGATTCACAACCAATCAAGAAGTTCTTTTGTTATAATTTGTGCCAGTCTCATGAAGCCAGCAAAGACCGATTCTACCATAAAACATAAAAAATTGGCAAGTTGGCTTTAAACAATTGTCGTTTTTATGATAGCCCGACATGAAACAGTATGCTGTAAAAAACATGCAGCATGGAAGGGAAAAAGAAGAATATGGCAAGAAAACCGGATCCGTTATCAGTCGAATATCTGCTGCTTGGAATCATCATGAAGCAGTCGATTCATGCATATGACCTCGACAAAATGCTGAATAGTACCGAGGATTTGAACATCGTCTGGCGTTTTAATCAAAGTCAGCTGTACGCCGTACTGGATAAACTTGAACGAAACGGGCTGATTATGTCCACCATCTCCACCGGATCGGCTTTCCCGTTCCGCAAAGTGTACAGCCTGACAGAACACGGACTGAGCGAATTTAGAAAATGGAAGACGAGTCCGGTCGAACAGCCGAACGCCATGCGGTCCAACTTTCTGGTCAAGCTTTATTTTCTTGAAAACGAACCGCTGTCCGTTTTTGAATCAATTGTCCGGGCCAGATTGCAGTCAGTCAAAAATGGCTTGATGCGCAAACAAATCGCCGAAACGATGAAGCAAATCCCTCTACCTATAAGCGAATGGTGCTTGAATTCAGAATCCGCAACATTCAGTCCACCATAGATTGGCTTGAGGACTGTATCGAGATCAAACGACAACAAGAATCATCTGAACATTAAACAATACATTAAACGGAGCGAGTACATATCATGCAGGAAATTTACGAAACGATTCTCAAAGCCCAAGCCGAACACGAAGATCTTGTCCTGGCGACCATCATTGAAAATGTAGGGTCATCCCCGCGAACATCCGGCACCAAGATGCTTGTTCGCCGCGATGGATCCATTGTTGGAACAATCGGTGGCGGCAAACTTGAAGCGGACACAATTCGGACAGCCATGGTCGTCCACGAAAACCACCAAAGCCAGCTGTTTCACTTCTCGTTGACCGGGAAAGATGCCGCTGAAATGGATATGATATGCGGTGGGCATGGTGACGTTCTGCTCAATTTCCTATCCGGAAACGACACTGTCCTGAAGCAAGTGTTCGAAAAAACATTGCAATCCGTTTCGGCAGACAAAAAGGGCTGGCTGATTATCCAGTTTGATCCGGAAAATCGTGAGAGCGACGCTTTTGGTTTTATTGACGAATCAGGAAATAAGACCGGTTCGGTGAGTATCGATGGAAAAGCATTAGAGGAACTCACTGGAACCGGAGATCAGATTTTTATCCATTCCGACGTTTTACGAAAGGCCAATCTGATCGTTGAACAAATTAAGAAGAAAAAGCAACTCTATGTCTTCGGCGGCGGCCATGTATCACTGGAAACGGTTGCGCTGGCAAACCGGGTTGATTTCCGCACAACCGTCATCGACGACCGGGACGAGTTTGCCAACCGGGAACGTTTTCCAGAATCGGAAATCGTTGTCGTTCCTTCATATCTTGAGGTTCCGGAATTATCGATTGACGCCCAGACCTTCATCGTGATTATGACACGGGGACATCTCGGTGATTATGACGTACTGAAAAAATACATCATGAGCGGTGCAGCATACATCGGTATGATCGGCAGCCGGCACAAACGCACGTTGATCTATGAACGGCTCCTGAAGGAAGGCATTCCGCAATCCGCCATCGACCGGGTGCATTCACCGATCGGGCTTTCCATCAATGGAGAAACACCGGCCGAGATCGCCGTCAGCATTGTGGGGGAACTGATCCTCGAGCGCTCCAGGTTAAAATAGCTTCAAGCACGGCGCCGCCCAGCGCATTCGCCTTATCCGAGGCACTGAAACAGTGTTCTCTTTTTCCGCGTGGGTCTATGTCCATCACCTTCAAGCCCTTGGATACCGGCGTTCCAGGATAGATCACCCCGCGTACGATACCGGCAATCGGTGAATGCATTTCTTCCTTGCCGATTCGTGCAAGCAGTGCGCCTTCTGTCACGGAATCTCCGATCTTTACAATCGGTTCAAAAACGCCTACTGCGGGTGCTTTCTGCACCCGTTTGATTCCTTCGCCGCCGATCAGTCCCGGCAAGCCCGTATCCGGTTCCGCGGCGCCTTTCCAATAGACCCTGCCCAGATCGTGTCCGCGGCTGGTTTCAATCACAGCATGAGCGTTCTCGCCAGCGACAAAGCCGGGGCCTAATCCGATCACAAGCGGGGCGTCCGTCAGCGCAGTATTGGTCCGATAGTTTTTGATGATCCGGGCGTCTACCAGTACATCCGGATTGAGCTTTCGGATTTCAGCCAACTCCGGATCTACCAACAGCGGAATCACGCCATCCTGCCAGCATCGGGAGACAGCCTGTGCGTTTTTCACCAAACGGGAAATCGTGTCTTCAACCTGCATACTGCCTTCATAAACAGCGTTGGCAAACGCTACACTGCGACGAATACACAATGGATGCGCCAGTTCTGACAAAACAACGCGATACCCGGCACGCCACAGACGCAGCGCAACCCCGGACGCCAAATCACCTGCGCCGCGAAACGCGACAATCTCTCTGATCTGCATAATTATTCCTCTTTTGACTGACTGTTTAGATGATGGACCACACCTGGCACTTTGCCACCTTCTTCTGTTTTCAGGCTAGTAATCCAAACGCTGTCGATACCTTTATCGATCAAACTTTCCGCGATATTCAGCCCGCGCTTGATCCGCTCCGGTGTATCCGCTTGATTCAATACGGCAATTCGCTTGGCACCGGGAGGCGTGTTTTTGAAGCCACCGCCCGGATGGAGAATATTCCGAACAAGAATAGCATCATCCAGAAGCTGCCCGTGTTTTGTCCCAGTAATTTCCGTAAAAATTTCCACCCGATGCACCGTCCGTTCATCAATCGGCTGATCCAGCACATCCAGTCCGGTCAGATGCAGGACATGTGTCGTCTCTTCCGGAATGACCGGTTCAAAATCTGAAGGCGCTTTGATATGACGGCAATGGGCGCCATCCGCTTCATTGATAATCGGCATCGGCAGGCTGCGCGCAACAGCCGCGAACCAACGGAATTCCAGCGGTGTAAACCCGCTGATTTTACCCGTCTGCGCATCTGGTGGCGGACTGACCCAAGCAACTTTTACACCGGCAAAGAGCGCAGGATCTCCCATGAACGACTCAAAGGTACCGACCCGGTCCGCGGTCTGAATCTGACCGCTGCCAACTTTGGTGGTGGTCGTCGCTAGGCAATTCCAGGGAAGATGACGAGCAAGGTAAAACATCAGCGAGGTTTTACCGCCAGCGCCAACGATAGAAAGAATGGATCGTTTGTTAAAAAGTGTGCTATCAATCATGGTGTTGATTGTACCGAATGATTTCCTGAATTTCATAGGGAAAAGACGCAACAATCGCTTCAACTGCCGGCTGTTCCGCCGGATCGAATCGCACGCAGACACCGCAATCCGAACTGACGCCGCGCGGAATCGTGGAAAGTTGGGCTGACAGACCCGCTGCCGCCAATTTTTTCTGCAGAGCGATGGCATGACTTGAGGAATAGACCAGAATCAGACCAATCACTCCCATGCTTGATTCTCCCAGACTTTCAGTACCAATCCCGGGTTGCTCGCAATCGTGTTAACGGCTGCAACGCAGGTTTCAATTTCCTGAATCGTTGTCCGCGCAGAAATCGAGAAGCGAATCGTACCGGCAGGAAATGTCTTGATCGCTTGATGTGCCAGCGGTGCGCAATGGAGTCCGATCCGGGATAAGATGCCGTATTCGCGGTCCAGCCACGCTGCGGCAATCCCATTATCAACGCCATTGACCGTCAAAGAAATCACATTCCCCTGATCCTCCATTGAAGCGGCGGAATAGATATGAATCCCATCGATCTGGCGCAGTAATCCGATGAATACCCGCATCATCTGGGATCGGATTTCCCGTTGTTCCCGTTCAATCATCTGGTTTGCTTTCAGCCAACGGATACCGGCGCTCAAGCCGGCCAAACCAACCACGTTTTGCGTCCCGCTTTCAAAACGGTCCGGGATGAATTCTGGTTGATCAAAGCTTTCGGAAAGGCTGCCGGTTCCTCCGCGAATCAGCGGCGTTACGGCGCTTATTTCGACCCGTTTCCCAAAAATCAGCCCGCCGGTCCCCATCGGACCATACAACCCTTTATGTCCGGTAAACGCCAGGAAATCGATTCGATCATCTTCAATATGGATCGGATGAGAGCCTGCAGATTGTGCGCAGTCAACCATCAAATAAATGCCGTTGGCTTTGGCAATCGAACCGACTTCCCGCACTGGTTGAATAACGCCGTTTACATTGGACTCATGACAAAGAATGATCAGCTTTGTATTCGGGCGGATAGCTTCCCTCAGACGCGACAGCAGAACTCTGCCATCCGGTCTGGCGGGCAATACATCCCAGCTGATCCCTTTTTGCTCTGCATGATGGAGCGGACGCATCACGGCATTGTGCTCCAACGGACTCACCAGCACATGATCACCTTCCTTCAAAAAGCCTTTGATCACCAAATTAATCGCTGTTGTCACGTTTAGTGTAAACGCGACTCGGAACGGGTCATCACAGCCAAAAAATTCTGCCACCGTTTCTCGAGCCTCAAAAAGTGATTCTCCTGCCCACAGTGCCAGCCGATGGCCGCCTCTGCCAGGGTTTCCTCCTGCAATTGTAGCTACCTCCGACATGGCAGCGAACACCTCAGCCGGTTTTGGCCATGAAGTTGCGGCATGATCCATATAGATAATTTGTTCGCCCAAATTTCCTCCCGATCTTTAGAAGACAATCTTACCGCGATAAACAGATGCGGTACATAGGAACATTCAAAAAAGAAAAGCTGTCGTGGCTTTCAGATCAAACATTGAAAGCCACGGCATTTATTTCCCTGTAACCTGAACAGATCAGGCTGTCTTTTCAATCAGCAACGTTGTATCTCCTCCATCGTGTTCAATTGTGACTTTCAGCTTCTTTGATTCAGCAAAGCGTCGGATATTCTCCTCAGCGGTCATGCCATCCACCAACACAGAAATCGGAAAAATTCCCTTCGTAATTGCCGCAGCGGTCATCATAACCGGTTGCGGACATGATAAGCCTCTTGCATCAATCTGTTCTGCCATTTTTTTATGCTCCTGTTTCAATTTGATCACGTATCTTCAAACCGATTACCAAACAAACCACGATACCGAACACTACAGCGACCATCCCAGCGAAAGAAATCCCACCAACCTTTACAACACCATCCACAACCGAGTCCGGCGCCCCTGCCAGTCAAAATTATGGGAAAAAGCCGCGCCAGTAATCATACCCAGCACGAACATTCCGGCATCCGTGTCCCCTTCACCAGACAAGAACAACTGCCTGCCTGCACAACCGCCGCCTAAACAATAGGCAAGGCCCGAAAGCAAGGTGCCCAGGAAGTTCCAGAGGTGATTGCTGTGCGAGATAGGCTTTGCTTCGAAACCCATTGAAAACTGTCCATAAATCAGATTCATCACCAGTGCGCCGATAAACAAGGCAATTGCGCCGGTAGCCAAATGGAAGTTTTTCATCAGGCTGATATCCCGCATGGCTCCCACCGTACAAAAGCGAGTTCGTTGCGCCAGGAAACCGATTGCCAGACCCGCTGCCAGTGAAAGCAGCAGCGGTGCGTGCATCGAACCAGGGCCTTTTTCACTGAAGAAAATCGGGCCTGTACCATCAGCGCCAAAAAGCGGTTTTGCGATCAAAAAAACCAGTAATAGAATCATGAAGCCAGGCAGCGCCCAACCGGCAGCAGGTTTCATGGTATAGCTGCGACCAGAGAAAAACCACGCTTCAGGAACGCAATCCCGATCAGAATCCCAACGGCTAATCCGAACAAGCCAACCAAACCATTCAGGTCACCGCCTGCCAGGCGGAGCAAACCCGCCAGGGGCAGCCCAAAAATGCCAGCGCACCAATCATGCCAAAGAAGCCGAGAACAAAACGAAACATCGGTGCCGATCCGCCGCGTGCGCGGTATTCTCAAAAAGAATAGCAGCGATCAGGGCTCCGAGCAAGAAACCGGGGATTTCCGGCCGTAAATACTGCACAACAGCAGCCCGGTGCAGCAAGCGCACCAGCGATATCACGTTCAAAACAGGCGACGCAAATTCCCATGTTCGGCGGATTACCCAATTTCTGAAGCGTTGCGCCAAGAACCCCAATAATCAGCCCGACAAGGGCGATTCCTTTCCATGAAGAAAAAAACGCATTTGACTTTTTATGAACATCCCTTTCACAATCATTTGATTTTGTAATGCTGAACAAGATGTATTATAATGGTTATTATTGAATTATTTATTTTTGAACAATAAGAATCTGTTATAACAGACTAAAATGAATTTAGATAAGGAATCATGTCATGAACAACAAGTCTCAGTCCATAAAAATGACCCAACTGGCCTTCTGCGCCGGCTGTGCTGCAAAATTACGCGCAGAAGTGCTGACGGATGTAATCAATCCATTTGGAACCTTATTCAATCAGGAACAGTTTCCTCAGCTGCTGATTGGGTTAGAAGAAGCTGATGATGCCGCAGTTTATAAATTGGAAAATGACGAACAGGCGTTGGTTTTCACCACAGATTTCTTTCCGCCGATTGTTGATGATCCCTATGAATATGGCGCAATTGCCGCCGCCAACAGCATCTCAGACGTCTACGCCATGGGCGGAAAACCGATCATGGCACTGAACATCACCGCAATGCCAACGGGCCCTGCCGCCGGAAGTGATTGCTGAGGTCTTCCGCGGCGGAGCAGAAAAAGCGAAAGAAGCCGGCTGTCCAATTGTTGGCGGACACACTGTCCGCGACCCGGAACCGAAATACGGACTGGCGGTCGTCGGTATCGTCCATCCCGACCGAATTTTGTACAAAGGCAAATTACAGCCGGGCGATCAGCTTGTATTGACGAAACCGCTGGGATTCGGGCTGCTGTCGACGGCGAACAAGAGCGGTGTCGCAGACCCGCAAGATTTTGCTGAAGTCACAACCTGGATGAAAACCCTGAACAAAACCGCTGCGGAGTTAGCGGTCGCTGCCGGCAGCCAGACTGGCACCGACATCACCGGCTTCAGCCTTTTAGGTCATTCATGGGAGATTGTTCGTCATAGCAGAACAGGGATTCGTTATTACTGGGACAAAATCCCCTTTGTCAGCAATTACCGCAAATATATGGAACAGGGTCTGTTCCCGGGCGAGCTGTCGAAAACCAGAAGTATTATCAAAAATACATTCGTTTTGGATCAGAAATCAGCGAATTGGAACAGATGATGCTGTTTGATCCGCAAACCAGCGGTGGTTTACTGCTTGGGATCAAACCGGATCGTCTTCCCGAGTTTTTGAACCAAGCCAAGGCGGCTGATCAGAGCGCGCTGGGTCATCGGTGAAGCGGTTGAAACAGACGGAATCGAAGTTATCTAAGCTCATTCTCTGTTTACCGTTATCAGAAATTGGCACGAGACCGCCCGCATTTAGGGCGGTTTTTTTATATAAAGTAATATTTACAGCGTTTAGTCAACAGTCCTGTTTGCAGGGATGAAAAACAATGTGCGACTAAGCATGCATAACAGACCAATCTCTTGAATTTTTCTTATTACGCTGGAGCTATTAATAAAAATGATGTTTATAGATATTTTTAAACACATCTCAATTTTAACAGTCAAACGAATAATTTCTGCCATAAGTTGAGAATAATTACTGTGGTCATCAAAACATAAGCCATCGATATAATGTCTTATTCTTGAAGCTTTTTTGTTGTCTAATCGCTGCCATATCATTTCAAACCCAAGGTCGTTATGGATTTCCTCCCTGCTAATAAATAACTTGTCGTATAACTCCTTATTGTCATTGATATAAACTTCTATACCTATGGTGTTGTTTTTATTTACCAGCGTGATAGTGATATGGGCTTCACTCGTTCCAATTGCAATATCATAATAGTGATCGGTACTTGCTTTTCTAACATTAAAAGGTTTCCCATGAGCAATTATTTCATCATTAAATTTCGTCCAGAAATTCAGCCTCTCTGACTGTGTTTGATTCATTTCTTTATCCATTCCCATGCTTCTAGTACTCTGAATAAAATCATTTGGTTTTTCTATAACTTCAAATTTCGGTGCAGGTAATGAATCTCCAATTTTGTATGCTTGTATTTCTAACAAAAAGAAAGAGATCCCTTTAATTAGCTTATTATTCAGCCATTCAATTGCACTTCTGTGCTCCTCACGAGCTTCTTTAACAATCCAAACCACCACCTGTGCATCTAATCCAGATGCATAAGTAATAATTTTTCCCAAATGATCATGGTCTGTCGCTGCTAACTGATTTTCAATAATCACCTTGATACCAGTTGTTTCATCCTTTGCTACCAAATCACATCGATAAGAACCAACAAAAACCTCTCTACTGACCTCGGTAAGCGTAAGACCTAATGTATCATTTAATAATTCTATGTTTTCTTCTTTTGAGAGCCATTCTGAAAAATGGTATTGTTCATGAGTCCATAACTCTCGAATATCTATTTGATTTAATCTTCCTATCATCTCGATCTCCCCTATAATCTTCCATAATAAAACTCTAATATCTTGAAATGCACTTTTATTTCTTGAATATGCATATGTTCTTTTATGTATTTGTAAACAGGTTGTCCGTCTTTTTCTACTGGTAAAACTTTTTTTATCTTTTCATTCTACTCGCATTGAATTTGTAACCATAGACATATTTAATCTTTTGTTGTAAAGTACGCTGTTTTAGGAATAAATAAAAGTATTGATTTTGCACTGAATCTTTCAATCAAGATATACGCTTTATATCATCAAGAAAAGATACGCTCGTATGAGGCGGTTTTTTATATAAAGTAATATTTACAGCGTTTAGTCAACAGTCCTGTTTGCAGGGACCAACTAAACAGAAAATCGATACAGTGGGACAACGTAGCGCAATTGATGCCATGGGGCAGTGTAGGGGCGATTGATTCGGCCGCAGGTCGAGAGTCGCCCGCCCGGCATTCTGCCGGGACCGTTTCCTATTGAAAAATATGCTCGCGGCAATCGCCTGAAGATCGAGCCGGTGCCCGACGAGCGACGCGCACATAAAAACATATGCGCATTGTCGCCCCTACAGAATGCACTCCATAAAAAGAATTGAACCGAACGAACACTGCCGCCATCCTTAGCATAAGCCAACGATCGGGTATAAGATTAGGATATTGCAACATAAATTCGTTTTTTCCGTATACAAATTAGAAACGAATGGAGGCACGTGAACGAGATCGTTGTCAACGCGAATCTGATAGAAAATGTCAAAAATGGGGATGCGGATGCATTCACGTTAATTGTCAACGCCTATCAGAACGCTGTCTACAACTTGTGCTTCCGCATGCTCTATAACGAAAACGAAGCTGAGGACGCAGCACAGGAAACATTCTGGAAAGCTTGGGCCAATATCGGAAAATATGATATAAAACGTTCTTTTTCTACCTGGATCCTTTCGATCGCTGCGCATCATTGCATCGATCTCCAACGAAAAAAACGGCTGCCGGAAGTTGAGATCGATGAGACAATGGAAGAAATCATCCCAGATTCGATCCCTCAGCCGAAACAGGAACTGGCACAATCCGAGATGGAATCAGAGATCAAGGCATTACTAAAGAACCTTTCTGAAATTGACCGGGCGGCGATTATTTTGCGCTATTGGTACGATCTCTCAGACCGGGAAATTGCTGAAAATCTTTCCCTCAGCGAAAGCGCAATTAAGAGCCGTTTGTTCCGTGCAAGAAAACAACTCGCACAAATCTGGTCCAGCCAGATGCTGGCTGAGCAGGAGACAATGATATGAAACCGCACAACAATTATGAACGCCTGATTTTTACGGATGAACCGCTTTCTGCTAGAGAATCTGTTCAGCTGGCTGATCACCTTGATCAATGCGAAGCATGCCAAAGGCTTCAATCCGGATGGAAAGCCTCAGAGGAACTGTTGAGGCAGCATCCCATGGC
>JAXGRI010000004.1:0-187500 GCA_040766005.1 Flexilinea sp.
TCCGCCGTTGGCGATGGTATGCTGTCGATGCAAGATTCCGTGCTGCAAGCTGATCATCAGGCTGTCCAGCTCGCATAACAGAGGCATAAGCTCCTGGACATCCAACTTCTTGCTGTATAAAGCAATTGGACAACGGGTGATCCTGTAATAGCAAGCATTTGGGTAAGGTTTGCCGATAAAGTCCACCTTGAAGGAGGTAGGGTACAAGACTTCCCTTTCCTTGGTATACCATCGCAAATATCGCATAATGACGGACTTGTTAGCCGCCTTCCCCAATCGCGTATTGAGGTTGTTCAAGCCAAAAAACCATTTATACCTCACCAAGGAGCGCCGCATCATGTCTTGAATGATGGCGGGCGATATCCGCTTATCGCTGGCCAGGTAGGGTGCAATGAATATCAGGGCAAAGAGTTGGTTGTACGCCATAGGGTTGTTGTCCCCTATGGCGTCTGCGTCTTCCACAAGCTGGCGATAAAGCGGTTTGCTCTTTGTCATGATGCTGCTGGCATAGGCAGCACCATACTTCTCTGTCAGCACTTTTTGCATAGTACCGGAAAACAAGCGAAAGTAGATTCCTTTATACTTCATCGGCTTTTCCTCAAATCCAAACCTTACCTTTCAGCTGCGCTTTCTGGGCCAGGGGATACAGCAATTCACACGCCGACAATAATCCTGGTAGGCAGCTCCAAACTCTCGGATCAACCACTTTTCTTCGGTATGTCGCATCAAGACAGTCAACAGCAGCCAATAGATAGGAACCAACAGCAAAAACCATAGGTTGTTGAGCATCAGCAGGATGCCGGTCATGATTAGCATGAATGCAGAATAGATAGGATGGCGTACCCAAGCATAGACCCCATCGGTCAGCAACCGCTTCTCCTTGATATGCTGCGCCACGCGCATCACCACAACCGAGCGATACCACAGGGATGCGCCCAGAATCAGACAGAGCACTCCCAGTACCAAAAAGGGCACGCGCAAACAGGCGACTCTCCCTGAGACGAACAGAACATGATGACGAAAAAAGACAGCTATCAGTGTCAAAGCAGTAATGCCTCCAACATACAAAGGGCCAACGCCGAGGATGGTCCGCAGGACAGAGGTGGTTTTGGCGCTTTTCATTGATTGCTCCTTGGTTCATGATGCTTGTTTTGAGGTTGTTTTCGGAGAATATTATATATATTCGCTTGTACTTCTTTCCGTGCTGCACGGCGCTTCCAGCCGAGAAGAGCATCCGGGCTTGCCCCTCTGGTATGATGGGCGGGCAAATCTTCCGTCTGTGGTTCCAGGTGGCAGATGACCCCATCCCAAACCATTGTTGTACCCATAGACTCACAGGCTGCCTGTCAGATCCGCATCCATTTTCCACCACCCCAGTCGTAGGAACCAAACAAGCCAACCCTTCTGCCTGCAAGGCCTTGTTTGCATGTCTCAAACATAGGCGCAAAAGAGCCGTCTTCCAGTTCCTCTGCCTCCATAGAAAGGCAAGCAAAGACGATGTCCGTGTATTGTGCGGGGCAGGACAAGGTCGTTTCGCCTTCATCGCGACATATGCGTTTTCCGGTTCGTATTTGGGCTTGGAAATTGCCACGATAGCAATGATTGATCAGCAATATATCTGTGATATCGCTGATGGAGAGTATGTGATTAAAACTCATACGTGCCATTGCAGAAGAAATAATCAAGGTATATCCCCGGAAACAGGTCAAAATGCACCTCTTGGCAACCCTTTCCCCGATAACTCATACAGTCTCGGCCTTATGAGCTGACGTTGCATCCCATTTTGAGCCTTTTTTACAGATATAAAAGTCGCAGCAGTCTCCACCCCCGGCCAGCGTCTGCGTCCTTGTCAATACGCCGCCCATGAGGTCGATTGACAGATAGTCTATCTTGCACATGTGGGGAATTAGCTCGGGATGATCCAGTTTTTTACCCAGCGCACACAATCCGCACTGGGTAAAGATCATGCGATATTCATCCGGGTCTCTGCCGAGGATCAACTCACAATGCCAATTGAACGGGCTATCGCTCAACGCCTGTGCCTGCTCATTGATAGCTTTTCTTTTAAGCTGATATCCCGTAGAAAAAGTCTTTTGGCTCTGATACATTTTGCGCATCAAGGGGGACTTCAACGTGGCGATTACCATGTCGGCAAACAGTGCTTCATCCATAGCGCCCTGGGATGTATCATATACTGCCATCCAGAGAGAACCTCCGGAAAGGGGCGCCCTAAACGGATTTTTCATGATGCTGCCAATGTCATCCAGCCCACAGATGATCTCCCTGTGTCGTGTTCTGGCGCGTTTTTTCCAGGCCGCTGCCGGCATATAAGAACACCTTTTTGCGAGAAACTCAAATACAACGTTCGACATGGAAAGCCATACGATATGCTCAAATATTGTGTAATTCATAGATTGACCTTTTTTACTTTTGGCAGACTTTTTCTACAACAAGCTCCCACATCACAGGAAACGATATTAACGATTGTTCGCAACTGCTCGGTTTGCACTTTTTGCAGTTGTTGCAGCTACGGCAAGCTTGCTCGACACGGCGTATGAGGCCCTGTTCTTCCAAGTATACAATCTGCGCAAGAACTGCGCTGGGCCTGCTCCCCAGCATTGTCGCGAGCTCTTCACTGGAACAGGAATGTCCCTCTTTCAAAAGCGAAAGGAGTTTCTCCAAAACACTACCCTCCTAAAAGACCAAATTGCCAATATGGAAGGCAAGGAAGGAAAGCGCCAGCGCCGCCACAAAGTAGTAGAGTGCAATTCTCAGAGTCCATTTGAGAGAACGCGTTTCCTGATAGGTGGAGGATAGTGCCATCAAACAGGGAATATTGAAGGTAACAGCAAAGATGAAGGCCAGCGCCTGAGCCTTGGTGATTGAGGAGGTGAGAATCTCTCCCAGCCCTGCTGGAGCTGCAGCTGAAGCACCGCCCAAAGTCGCACTGAAAAGATTGCTGCCTCCGACATAGAGGGTCGACAACACACCCAGCGCCGCCTCCTTGCTGACCGCTGAGGAAACAAAGGCTAAAAAGGTCTGCCAAGTTAATCCAAAGGAGGTGGTGAAGGGCTCAATCATGCGGCCAAAGCGATAAAGCAGTGTGGTTTTCGGGTTGCCAGAAGCTGTGTAAGTAAGCAGCCAAAACAACAACGAAACCACAAAGATCACCTTTAGGGCGCGCCACAGAATATCCTTGGTACGCACAAAGACAGACCGAAACAGGGCAGCCCACCTAGGTTTATGATAGGGCGGCAACTCCATAATCATGCCGATGCGGTCCTCTTTCTTCACCAGCTTAGGCCCAAAGATTTTTGCTGTTATGATCATGTGCACAGCGGCAACAAGGAAGATGGACAGAACAACAAGCGGTGCCCATGCGCCAAAGTACAGACTGGACAGATAGGGCACAATGGGTCTGGTGGCAGCACAGGGCACAACCCAAGCCAGGGCAATAGTCAACACCTTCTGTCCCCAGTTGTCAATCACCCTGGTGCCGGCAGCACCGCCAATCGTACAGCCAAAGCTGACAATCAGCGGCATCACTGCCTTGCCTTGCAGCCCAAAACGAGACATGGTGCCATTAAACACATAGGAAACACGAGCCATGTATCCCAGCTCCTCCATCAAGCCAAAGACCAAATTGACGCCCAAAACAAAGCCAATCATGGCGATAACAAAGGCAATGCTGGGAAGGGCTACACCCGTAAGCACAGAGATGATTACAGCGGGCACATGGATGGAGGAAAGCAATGTGGCAAGCGGCCCCCAAGCTGCATGATGGGCTTGCTCAACATCATGATCGGGGCAGCAGGCACAAAGGAACCAAGCAGTCCCGCCAGAAGGATTAGGATCGCCAATGGTTTTCCCCAGCGACGGCTGGTGGCAATTTTGTCAAATCTGGACAACACCTTCTGCGGCGCTTGATCTACCACCGCTCCGGCGATAACATCGTCCACCCAACGGAACTTGCAGCCGCCAATAGCAAGAGCAGCTCCTTGAAGTTCCGACAACTCCTGATCTACTTTCTGAAGCTGCTCTTTGGTGAGCAGGGTGCTAAGTTGCCCCATCACGTGCTGGTCGCCTTCAAGCGCCTTGGCAGCCAGCCAAGCAGCAGAATAGCGTTGAGCGCCATGGGGAGGCATCAGGCGCAGCAGCTTATCAAACACCCCTCCCTCTATGGATCGATAATGCTCGATCAAACCATCTGCCTGCAGCTTGCTTTTCGTATTGACTGCCCTAGCAATTGCCCGATGGAACTCTTGATAGTTTTTGCGATCTGCCGCCACAAAGGGAACGACAGCAATGCCCAGTCTTTGTTCGATCAGCTTGCTATCTATTTGCATCCCTTTTGTTTGGCAATATCCATCATGTTCAGCAGCAGGATAACGGGGCAATCAATGCCTGCGAAATCCGCCAACATAAAGAGGCTGCGCTCTATCTGGGAAGCATCTGCCAACATTACCACCACATCAGCATTGTTGCCAGCAATATAGTTACGGGTGATTACTTCTTCATCAGAGTTGGCTGAGAGACTGTAACTGCCTGGCAGGTCGGTGACAAAGTACTTTACGCCATCTTGGATGTAATAGCCTTCCTTCTTCTCAACCGTTTTCCCTGGCCAGTTTCCGACATGCTGGCGCGCTCCCGTCAATGCATTAAAGGGTAGATTTGCCTGAATTGGGTTGGCCTAACAGAGCAATTACCGGAGGGTTTTTTGTTGCAGCTGCAATACTCATGCCTGCACCTCCACCGTGATGTTTGCGCTCGCCCCGATTAATGGCAATCATGCTGTCTCTGCTATAAACCAGCAATGGCATCTTCTTTTCGTTTCGTAACACCTTGACTTGCCCTCCAACCGTCAAGCCGATGGCGATGATACGGCTTAGAAAGCGGGTATCCCCCTCGATCATGGATATGATGGCCGTCTGGCCTTCTGTTAGTTCTATCAATTTGCTCACCACTTCACCTCGCATAATACAGAAATCAGAATTATTAGCTGCGACTAACTTTCACATAAATCAAAACTTTTGTTAATCCTGGTTTTCAACTGATGTATCGCTCTTACGCTCTCTAGCAGCGCCAGATGGAATATCATGCCGGAAAACAGGCTTTTGGATGCCCGTCATTGATGGGATCCAGGCTTGTATACAGCGCCCTGACCTGACAATCGTTTGTCACTTTATCGGGGGTGTACTTTTTTCCTTCCGGCAGGCGCCCTCAGCGCTTCCAGCGGTATGCGGTCCGGATATTTTTCCTCCGTCAGAATGTCCTTCAATAGCTTGTTGTCCAGTATCATATCGTCCTGTATCAGCTGCCAGTCGGCCTTTTTTCTAAAGAAAACCTTAAAAAGGAGGAAGTTGATGATGGGGCCAATCACCGGCGTCCGGATGCCAAAGGCCTCCGTATGGGAAAAGTGACAGCCCTCCGTTGTCCGGCGCCCTTCAAAGGTCAGCATCGCGGTTTTTCTTTCGTTTTCAAAAACAAAGAGGAAGTGGTCCTTATCCCGTTTGCTGGCGGTGATGGTGCCCGTCACGTCATAATCCAGCCCCATGACAATTTCATAAAACCTTACCCGGTCGCCGGTATTGATTCCGCCGTCCAGCAGCTCGCAGGCTATGTGATAGGGACTCCATCTGACAAACTCCTGCTCAAAATGGTCCACCCACCAGCAAAGCCTTTCAAAGGGCGCCGGAATATGAATCTGTTCTGTCAATATAACCATGTGGTTATCCTTCCTTTCCGTGTTTATTGCGCTGCCTATACCGCGAATTCGCAGTCCGCTTCCGTTTTTCGCATGTTGGCAAACTCCCGTCTGATCAATAGAATAATCAGGATGCTTAAGCTGAAATCAATGAGGAATGAACCCTTGTATATCCAGGATATGCCAAAATATTTGGGCAGCAGTATCATGGCCGGTATGTATAAAAGCACCTGTCTTGCCATACCCAGTATGCCTGCCGGCTTGGGCTTGTCGATGGCAGGATAGAAGGTCATGGACATGAAAGTGATTGTAAGCAGGGGAGCAACCAGGATAAAAATCCGATAGTTGAGGATTTCTGCAGTATCGAAGACTTTGCCGGGCAGCATCAGGTTCAGCATGCTGGCAGGGCTTATCAGCGAAACAAGCCATAGAGGCAGCATGATGATAAAAGCCGCAAGGGCAAATACCTTGTACGATTTGATGGCGCGCTCGTATTTCCCTGCGCCGAAGTTGATGCCGATGGCAGGCTGCAAAGCGCGCATCAGCCCGTAGATGGGTGACAAAAATAGGTTGAACAGCCGGAACACGCTGCCGTAGAAAGCAACATCCGCCGGAGTTCCGTAGGTGCTGAGCGACCTCATAATCACGAGGCTTTGGATAACATACATGATGGTCATCAACAGGGAGGGAAAGCCCAGAGAAAGGATTTGCTTAATCGCTACAGAATCCCTGCGGAAGCTTGTAACAGAGACTTCAAAGCTTGCCCTGCCGCTCAGCGCATACCAAAAGAACAGCAGTGTATAGACCAGCATGCCAATATTGGTGCCAAGGGCAGCTCCCAATACACCAAGCTTGAATACCGCCATCAGCAGATAATTGCAAGCGATATTAAAAAGCAGGCCTATGCCCATCATCCAGGCGGCAGTCGCCATCCGCCCCTCTGCGCGGATTATCATGTTATAGGCAAGGCCGGCAATCCAGAACACGCTGCCAAACAGTATGGGACGGATATATTGCCTGCTTGTCAGCGCCTGCTCAGGCGACACGCCCAACAGGTTCATCAGAGGGTTCAGGGTAAGCAGCATAAACAGCGTGATGGCAGCACTTAACGCAACGATCAGTAGGTTGACATTGCCAATCAGCTGCCTTTGCTCTTTGAGGGCCTGGCGGCCAATCAATATGCTCAGATAGGAACCGGCACCCACGCCAATCCAGGAGCCTATGCCCTGCAGCAGTTGTGTCACCGGATATACCATCGTCACCCCAGCCAGAGCGGATTCGCCAACATAGCGCCCGACGAATATTCCGTCAATCACCACATTCAACCCGAACAGCACCATGGCGATGACAGCCGGCCACGACAGCGTCCACATCATAGCCCAGATATTCCCCTGTAAAATCAGCTCCTGTTCCTTGCTTTGATATTGTTCACGCATGGTTTATTTTCTCCTGTTCTTTCATCAGCATCAGGATGATTTTTCTCAGTATGTCTTTGTTTTGAGTAAAGAGCGGGCGAAGGTTAATCATTTCAATGCCTAGATACATGGGGTTGGTCAGGGCAATAAAAAACTCCGTATTGAAATGCTCGGGTCGTCAAAATCATGCTGCCTGCAGAAGGCATCGAATGCCTGACGTGATTGGCCGATGATGTTGTCGTACAAGCTGCGCAGCGAAATATCATTCTTCATTTCCTTCAGCAAATGGCGTAAAGCCGCTTTCATTCGTTGTCATCCAACAGCTTGACCAAGGGGTCAGCTCCACCAGCAGGTTGGTTTTCGACAGCTCAGGGTGCTCCTCTGCTCTACCAACACCTTATTTAACAACGCCATTTTAAGTTAGTTGTCACTAACTGTCAAGTGCTTTTATTTGTTGTTTTTCCTTATACAATACCTCCTGCGTTTTACGTTAGGGTTGATTTATCATATATTGTGATGCGCTAATTATGCAGAGAAAATACAGGCGGACAAGAAATATTTCATGCATTTGAAGTAAAAAATGTGCAAATATAGGATGGAAGGATTTTGTGAAAGGAGTCCTATGACTAGAGAGGCTTATCTGGCGGAAATTGTTTTACTGGCTTTTTCAAGCCTAAGCGATCATGGCATTACTCATAAGTTACGAGCCATTGTCGCTCAGTATCTCCTTTGGAAACTTTCCGGACAATCCAGCTTTATTCAGAAACTTGCCAACTGTATTTCTTGCGATTGAGCTTTCCATTTCAAGAGCCAGACACTCACGAGTGACTTTATTCAATCACGTGAACACCGGATACGCCGTCCAGAACTCGTTCGGTCAGTAACAACATCCTTGGGCCAGCTCTCATTAGGTACCATCTCCTGCGGTTATTGGATTAAGGCATTTTGAGCTGCTAGGATTGCGTTGGAACTCGATAAATTTGGATACAGGTGTCGTAACCATCAATAATAAAATCGTCCGAACATGTGATAGTTCAAAAACTGGTTTCCTGGCATCGGAGAAAATGAAATCTGACTGCAGTAATCGTGTTATTACCCTTAATGGAGAAGTCATATCATTTCTTCGAAAATTAAAACAAGAACAAGATCTTAGGAAGGAAAAAAGCGGTACAACATATTGCCAAGATTTTTTAGATTATGTTTTTGTTGACGATGATGGTGTGTTATACAAACCAGATCATGTTACATATGCTTTTAGAAAATTTCTGTAAGATAAGGGGCATCGAAGAATTTGACTGCATGACTTACGACATTCGTGCGTAAGCCAAATGGTAGCTGGAGGAATTGATTTCAAGACCATTTCTGGTTATATTGAGCATAGTGATGTCGGTTTTACGATGAATACTTATGCACATTTAGCACAAAGCCAATATAAAAAAGCAAGTGAAAAACTTGGTGAACAATTAAGTCTCTCAGAAATCCTAAAAAGCGATTGATCAAAATGCGTTAGAAAAGTGTTAGAAACAGGAAAACATGATTAAACAAAAAACAACTGATTCTAACGCATTTACGCTCAAAATCAGTTTGTTTTCTTAGTAGCGGGGGCACGATTCGAACGTACGACCTCCGGGTTATGAGCCCGACGAGCTGCCACTGCTCTACCCCGCATTGACTTACCAATAATACTACAAAACCAGAATGCCGTCAATTATCAAGTTGTACCAGTCGAGGCGGGATCTGTTCCGTCAATCGGGCGGTCGGAATCAGAGAAATGAAATTTGACCGGATCCGTCATTCTCCCTCTGGGTTTCGTCTGAAAGGCCTTTAGAATCGGGTTTCACTGCTTTCGGCTGTGCTTTGCGCTTTTTTTGGATAGGAACTTCGCTTTTCTGTCGCTGCCCGCAGGCTCCTTTTGTCTTTTCTCTTCCCTTTCACCTTCGTCTGGCTTTGTTTTCTTCCTGTCTTCCACAGAAGAGATGACTTCAATATCAGATACGACCTGGTTGATCAGTTTGATGAAGTATTCAAGCATTTTTGTTCTTTTTATGGGTTTTACCATTGCCGGGCGAACTTGACGTGTTTTGTGTTTCCCGTAGCGTAGCAGAATGACGGATTTTCCGCCTTCAAAACGAATTGCTCCCGCTACCTTTTCTGCCAGATTCAAACGCAATGCTTTGACTCCCTGTCCATAACGGGCTTGTTTCGGAAATTCAGACACAGCTATTTTCCCGAGTCCCCAATCGGAGGTAACAAAACAGCAGAAATCTTTTTCTCCAGCAAGGATGGCGCCTGCGAGATTTACGCCTTCTTTCAATTTCATGCCATTTACACCGGCGGCGATCAATCCCATTGGGCGCAGATCTTTTTGGTCAAAACGGATTGCCATGCCGTCCTCAGAGACCAACATAACATCTTCCTCATTGTTTTTGGATACCAGAACAGTCATCAGCTGATCACCGGGATTGATTTTGCACAAGACAAACGATTGTGCAGAAGCAAAAGGCAATTCAGAAGCCAGTGTTTTTTTGACCAGTCCTTTTTTCGTACAGGTGATGACGGATGCCTCTTCAGACTTTTTATCTTCTGATGAAATTGAAAAGATAGCCCGAATTGCATCCCGCTGATCCCAATCTGAGATCAGTTTTGCGTCAATCCCGGCAGCGAAGGTTTCAACACGCGGTAATGTTTCTACGTAAATGCCATATGATTTCCCTGTTTCAGTCGCGAAATAGACCGTTTGCTGCGTGTTGCTCTTGATAATCCATTTATGGATCTCGAATCCTTTTTCGTTGATTTTCTCAGGGGCACAGCGTCCAATTTTTCCTTCCGCGGTAATCCCCACCAAGACATCATCTGCTTCTACCAGTGAGCTGGCAGTGAGCATTTCCTTTGATGAAATTCCTTCGCCCAGCAAAACGATCTGGGTTCGACGCGGGTCGCTGTATTTTGTTTTCTGAACCAACTGGTCTTCAATCAAATGGCTGCGCATTTTCTCTGGCGAACCCAAAAGCGCCTTCAATTCGCTGATTCGTTCTTCCAACGCACTGAGTTCTTTTAGGATTTTATCCTGTTCAAGATGCGTCAGTCGCTTGAGCGGCATGTCTAAAATTGCCTGCGCCTGCTCCTGATCTAATTTGAATTTTTTCATCAGATCTGAACGCGCTTCTTTTTCTGAATCTGCTTTGCGGATGAGATCAATCACCGCGTCCAGGTTCTTGAGCGCGATCATCAGTCCGCGCAAGATATTCGCTCGTTTTTCCGCCTTGTTTAGTTCAAACAAGGCGCAGCGGCGGATGACTTCCAGTTGGTGATCAATATAGACCTTCAACGCCTGTTTCAGGGTCAGGATGCGTGGTTCTCCATTAACCAGCGCCAGCAGGATGATACCAAAGGTGGTTTGGAGCGGTGTGTGTTTGTAGAGTTTTCGCAGCACGGCTTCCGGGTCATCCGTCTTGGTTAATTCGATCACAATACGCATTCCCTGCCGGTCCGATTCATCCCGTAAGTCTGAGATTCCTTCTAGTACGCCGTCTCTGACAAGTGTAGCAATGCGTTCTATCAATTGACTTTTGTTCACCTGAAATGGTATTTCGGTGATAATTAGCCGGCTGCGGCCGCGTCCGATATCTTCAAGATGAACCCTGCCGCGGACCATCAATTTTCCTCGTCCGGCTGCGTGTGGTCAGCTCATTACGGGCATCTTCAAGGACAATGATCCCGCCGGTTGGAAAATCCCGGACCCTGAACAAAACGCATTAAATCATCCGTGCCGATGTCGTCAAAAATGTCCCAATTTTGCAAATATATATAATTGCGTCAATCAATTCGCCAAGATTATGGGCGGGATATTGGTTGCCATGCCTACCGCGATACCACTTGCGCCATTAATAAGCAGGTTTGGAATGGAAGAAGGCAAGACGATCGGTTCCGCCAGCGAATCATCAAAATTACGGGAGAAATCAACCGTGTCCTGATCAATCCGTTCAAGTAGTTCATCGAGAAAGGATCCAGCCGGGCTTCGGTATAACGCATGGCTGCCGGAGGATGCCATCGATACTGCCGAAGTTTCCCTGCCCGTCAACCAGCGGATAACGAATTGAAAAGTTCTGCGCAAGCCTAGCCATTTGCCTCGTAGACGGCGGTATCTCCGTGCGGATGATATTTACCCAGCACCTCTCCGACAATCCGGGCGGACTTTTTATAACTAGAATCTGGCCGGATTCCCATATCATACATTGCGTAAAGAATCCTTCGCTGAACCGGCTTCAATCCGTCGCGCGCGTCAGGAAGTGCTCTGGATACGATCACACTCATCGCATAATCCAGATAAGATTGTTGCATTTCCTGTCGATTTCAACTAATTTAATTCCCGATTCTTCATGCTTTTCCTTTGCTGATTGTGAAACTGTGCTGTTTATATATTCGCTTTCCAGAGAAACGATTATAGCATCAATCGATGCGCTTCCTCAGTAGTCGATGCTGTTTTTTCATGATAAAGACGGCTGAGGAGCTGGTCCTTGGCCGTCTTTTCCTTACTACAATGAGTGTTGCGTTTAGTAAGTTGAACGAAGCTGCGCTCTTATAGAATTTGCGCCAGGAACTGCCGAGTTCGTTCGTGGTCTGGATTCTTGAAGAAATTCTCCGGGTGTTTTGTTCGACGATATTGCCATCAGCGATGAATATGATCCGATCAGCAACTTCCCGGGCAAAACTCATCTCGTGTGTGACCGCCAAATTGTGTATCCTTCAGCCCGCCAGGTCTTTCATGACATCTAGAACCTCTTTGATCATTTCCGGATCCAGTGCGGAGGTCGGCTCGTCGAACAACAAGATTTTTGGCTGCATATCAACGCACGTGCGATGGCAACCCGCTGCTGCTGTCCTCCAGACAGCTGACCAGGTATTTTGACGATTGGTCTGAAATCCCGACGCGTTTTAGCCATCGGAGAGCAATTTCTTCAGCTTTTTCGCGCGACCAGCGCCGGACATGAATCGGTGCAAGCGTCAGGTTTTCCATAACGGTCATGTTAGGGAACAAGTTGAAGGATTGGAAAACTATACCAATTTCACTGCGAATTCCTGAATATTGCGAATATCATGCGTCAATTCGATGCCATCGACCACGATTTGCCCTTCTTCATGCGTTTCCGTGGTTTAGGCAGCGGATCAAGGTTGATTTTCCTGATCCGGAAGGGCCGATGATGACAATGACTTCACCGCTTTTCACGGTCAGATCAACCCCTTTCAGCGCCTCAAAGGTGCCGAACCATTTATGAACATTTTTACAGGTGATGATCGGCTCGTTGTTGGTATTTTCTGTTTCGTTCATAACGTTTTCCATCTCAACCGTTTCTTTGAGCTCAATTTTCGCTCAAGGTTCTGGCTGTATGAAGACATTGCATAACTGCCAATGAAATAAATCAATGCGGCGAAGACATATAGTTCTGTACGCAGCCCCTGCCAGTTTGGGTTTCCAGTGACACTGGAGACGATTCCCATCAAATCAAAAAGCCCGACGATACCGACTACTGATGATGCTTTGAATAACCCGACAAACAGGTTGACCAGTGCTGGGATCACCAATTGGATAGCCTGAGGCAGAATCACGAACCATATTTTTTGCAAACCGTTCAACCCTAAAGAGTCAGCGGCTTCAATTTGACCGGTGGGGATCGCGTTTAAACCACCGCGGAGAATTTCTGCCAGGTATGCTGAATTAAATAACGTATATCCGATTAGAACCGACCAGGTGTTTTTCAACTGAACGCCTTCGCGGAAAAACAGCGGTGCCATCACAATCGCCATAAAAAGGATTGTGATCAATGGAACTCCGCGGGTTACTTCGATGAAGAATGTGCTGATTATAGCGATCACATTCCCTTTGAATATTTTCTGGAACAACCAGGCAATAACCAGGATGAGTACTGGCCAGAATGCCGTTGCTTTCTCAAACCCATTCCGGGCAGACGACAGGAGTTCAGGAGAGGAATTTATGAATCCCCAACCTGCGATAAGAGTGGCAGCGCTCCAAGTGAACCAGGCTGGTATTCCGCGGATTTTACTTCTTCTGCCGAATGCGAGTGCCACGCCCACCGGAAATGAGAAAATGCTGGCGAATACTGTGATGATCAGCGTGAGAAGCAGTCCTCCCCAATGTTCTACGTTGATAGGAGGGAACCATCCGGTCTGACCGACCAGACCCCAGATTATGTAAACGACTGGCCAAATCAACAGGCTGATAAGAAGGCCTTTCAGATCAAAATTGATGACTTTCTGCCAGCTGAGAATCAGAAAGACGATTGTTGCGGTAAGCGTACCTTCGATGACTGTCCGAATGTTAATTAATGATGCCCGTTTGCCAACTCCCACCAGCAAGACGATCAGGATAACCGGCATGCAAAGCCAGAGAACCAACAAGATTTTCTTTGCCCATTTCAGCGAGGTCTTTGCCCGAGCCTTAAATACGAGGAATGAGAGGATGATCAGCCCGGTGAGAATCCAGAAAGCTGCCCAGATTCGAGGCAGGAAGCGCATTTCCAGCGTTCCGGTCAACAGCAGTTTAGCAGATCCTGGGATAACGCCCCAGGATGCGCCTACGTTTTTGGGACGTACCTGTGGTGCAGTCATGTTTGGGCTGAATGTTGCCCGCACGATCGCATAATCGATGATCCCCGAAACAGCGGATGCTAAAATCAATACAATAATCAGCGTCAAGCAGGCGTTAAAGAATGATGAAAACAGATTCTTTTTCAGCCAGGATGAGATACGTGATGGTTTATGGGTTATATCGCGGACCTGGCTATAAATCAGTGTTCCCATCCAGAACAGCACAATAAATATAGCCCAGGGCTGCGCTTTTATTCGATTGATGGTGAAAATGGTAATCAGAATCAGAACCATCAGTTTCACCAGCAAGATCAGCGGCGGAGATTGCCGTTGTTTTTGGAGATAGCTCTGTATGAAGTCTTTGAAGCTTTGGGCGGAGAGGTTTGATTGGTTCATAAGCTTTACTTCTCCACAAATCGGATTTTGTTGTTGTACCAGTTCAGAACACCGGACATGATCAGGCTCATTGTCAAATAGATCGCCATAACAATCAGGATTACCTGCAATGAGCGGCCGGATTGATTCAAGGTCGTATAGGAAACGTTGTATAGATCAGGATAACCGATTGCAATCCCAAGACTTGAATCTTTGATTGTTCCGAGATACTCTGATATCAGTGGCGGAATGATGACCCGCAGCGACTGAGGCAAGATAACGAGCCGTAACTTTTGGAATTCGGATAACCCTAAGGCGGTTGCGGCTTCCGTTTGCCCTCGCGGTACGGATTGAATGCCAGCGCGGACAATTTCCGCGATGAATGCACCGGCGTAAATTGTCAGTCCTAACAACAAGCCGGCAAACTCTGGCGTGATTTCGCCGCCTCCGGTTACGCTGCCCTTTTCAAGGCGCGGAGAATTCAGAACGATTGGACTTTCTGGAAACGGTACGATGACGTGATTGGCAGGTTTTTCAAGCGACGATTTTTCAGCTGATAAGATTGGCAGCGGAGCGATAAACAAATCACAATCGCCTTTTTCATAGCTTTCCAACGCTTGATAAGAATATCTTGCCCGGCGGACAACCTCAACAGGCAACTCTTTTCGCTGAAGCCATTGAATCAGATTGACTTCAGATTTGGAGTTGTTCATACTGCAAATCCGGATTGCAGCTTCTGCCAATTTTTCAGGCGGTAACGATTTTAGAGCAGACAATCGTTCAACTTTCGCTTTGCCGATCACGAACGTTTCTAAATCGGTATGGGTACGAACGCGGGTTGTTTTTGGGGTCAAAAATCCCTGGCTTGTTTCAGTCTTGCCGCTGGCGAAAAATCCAATCGCCAAAATAACCAGCCAGCCAATGAGCGCGATGCGGAAAGGATGCCTTTTTTTTGCCCCGGAGCGGTTTTGGGCACTCAGTTTTCGGTAGAGAATTTGGAATTGCAGGAAGCCCAGATTCACAAATATGATAATCCAAAGCGAAGAGGGCATGAAGGTGAGAGTTGGAAAGGAGATTGAACGGCGCGACAGAAAAATCGGAAGCCCAAGCGGCTGATGCGGATCGTTCGCCTGCGGTAGCGTGAGGAAGAAGACGAAATAGATGAAGACAATTTGAACCAAGAGCGGTGTGTTACGGATCAATTCAACGTACCAACGGGCAAGGTTGCTGATCAACCAATTTTTTGAAAGGCGGGCAATTCCGGTAATAACTCCTAAAATAGTGGAAAAGATAATCGCGAAGACAGCTACCTTAATAGTGTTCAGCAATCCAACTTTGATCGCTTGCCAATAGGTATCTGTCACATGGTACTCAATCACCGATTCAGCGATACCGAAACCCGCGGTGGTATCCATGAAATCGAACGCGCAGCGCAAACTGTAAGAGCCATTGCGGCAAATGAACTGTGCTTTTCCCAGTTTGCCGATGTTTGAAATGAAATTCGATCCCAGTGTTCTGAAAAAGAGAATTAATCCAATAATAAACAGAATCTGACCCAGGATTCCCAAGATGCGAATATCACGCCAGAACGGAATCCGACTTTTCCCTTTTTTATCAGTATCCCTGCTCATTTCCGGCTTCTTTATCATAAAAATACACACGCGGTGTGCTTCTGTCAACGATTGGGACATTTGTCAGTGGCAAGCGCCAACGCGAGCGTAATTCTTCCAATGTGATTTCCTCATCTCCCTGTTTCCCGATGAGAACTACTTCAGTACCTACTGGATAAGGTTCCGGAAGCGATACCATGAATTGGTCGATGCAGACGCTGCCGACAGCGTTGATGCGCTGTCCATTAATCAACACCACGTTTTCGTCACAGCGGACGTAACCATCCGCATGGCCGACTGGCACAACCCCAATCCATTCATCCTTTTTAGTATGGTAGCGCTGTCCGTAACTGATGCCCCATTCTGCCGGAAATTGACGGACAGAGATCAGCCGTGATTTCCAGGCGAACGTCCGCCGCAAATTGTCCGGATACGGATAATCTGTGCTGCCAGTGCCCATACCCAGAATGGATTCGCTGACGCGAACCATGTTATATCGGGTTTCCGGCAGATAGTATGCTCCCGCTGAACTTGCGGCATGGATCCATTTTGGGTAGACGTTCATTTCAGCTAACGTTTTCAATGCAGCTTTAAAGCGATTTGCCTGAAGAACGTTCGTCGGGTCGTCTTTTACGTCTGCCATGGCAAAGTGCGTATAGACACCCTCAATTTCAATGCCGCCTGATTCGCGAATCAGAGAAACGAACGCCGGGATCTCATTTGGAAAGATACCAAACCGTCCCAACCCAGTATCAATCTTCAAGTGAACAGGGATTTTCTTGCCGTTTTCCTTCGCTTTTGTGGAAAGGATTCGCAGAATATCGCGGTCAAATAACGGAATAGTCAGGTTGTATTGCAGCGTCTGGTCAATTTCCTCTGGAAAAACGCTCCCTAAAACCAGTATGGGGACGCCAATTCCCGCTTTCCGCATCTCAATTCCATCCAGCACTTTTGTTACTCCCAGTGCGTCGGCGCCAGCGCTGACAACCGACTGTGCAATTTTCAGGCTGCCATGGCCATAAGCGTTTGCCTTGACAACTGCCATCAATGCTGTGTTGCACATTTTTTTGATCGTGCGCGTATTCTGTTCAACAGCTGAAAGATTTACTTCAATCCATGAGACATGAAAATTTTCCATCAGAGATTCCCAATTTAGTGAGTATTCCAGGCGCCTGCAAGCTTTGACGAGCAAGCGCCTGGTTTTTATTGATAAATTAGCGCATCGGGGGCGCGTAGAGCAGTCCACCGGCGTTCCATAGCCCGTTAAGGCCACGTTCCAGTTTCAAAGGAGAATCGGGCCCAAGGTTATGATTGAATACTTCACCATAGTTTCCGACCTGTTTTACTGCCTGGTAACACCAATCGTTATTCAACCCCAGAGCTTTCCCTAAATCGCCTTCAGCACCCAACATCGCCAGAACCTGCGGATCATCTGAACCCAACATTTCATCGACATTTTGAGAAGTGATGCCCAGTTCTTCTGCGCCGATCATGCAGAAGAAGGTCCAGTTCATGATGTCTTCCCAATTGTCATCGCCTTGGCGCACGTACATTGCCAACGGTTCTTTAGATACAACGTCGGGCAGGATTTTGTGATCGTCCGGGTTTTCCATGATCGCACTGTAGCCGATCAGCTCGGACTGGTCGGTTGTATAAGCATCGCAGCGTCCAGCAAGATAGGTTTCGCGAATCTGGTTCATCTCAGTGTAAACCAGGACGATCAGTTCGATACCGTGGCGGCGGGCTGCGTCTGAGATGTTCTTTTCTGTCGTTGTCCCTGACTGGGCACAAACGGTTTTCCCATCAAGATCATCGATCGATTCAATGCCGCTGTCTGCTCGAACCATGATCCCCTGTCCGTCATAGAAATATGGTAATGAGAAATCAAACCCTAACGCAGTATCACGACTGATGGTGTGCGTTGTGGTGTTGAATCCCAGATCAATTTCGCCGGACTGGAGCACTGGAAAACGATCTGCACCGGTTGTCGGGCGTAATTCAAACTTGGTGGCATCGCCCAGCGTAGCTGCAGCAACGGCTTTACAAAGATCAACGTCAAATCCAGTGATGGTTCCGTCAGCGTTCAGGAAGCCAAATCCTGGAAGCGTTGAGCTGGTGCTGCACTTCAGAACACCCCGCGCCTGAACTTTGGCAAGCGTATCGCCGCCAGCAGCAAGTTCAGCGTCCTGCGCAAAAACCACGCTGCAACCGATGGACAGCGTCAAAAGCACTGCCAAAAATACAAACAAACCTTTTCTTTTCATTTCTTTCTCCTTATTAAAACAATCTTGTTTATTGATAATTTGATCGATGATCATTGTTATCCCTGCGATCAATATACTGGCTGCGAAAAACGTGCTATGCATCATTATGTCGGGTCTTGAAATTCTTCAATCAGTTTTTCAATCGTGCCCAAGATATGATTAGTGTTGATTGTTTTAGCTGTCTCTATTTGATTGTTGCGCAGTGCATTCAGATAAAGTCGATGTTGTCTCAGGTCGTTCTTGATTCTTTCATTCCGAATTTCCGGCGTTTCCGGATAAAGCAGTTGGTAGGTATACATCAGTTCCCAAAGATTTTCAAGAAATTGAATCAAAAGATTCGATTTTGAATTACGCAGCACGACCCAGTGAAACTGTCGATTTGCTTCCTGGGCAGCAAAGGTGCCGTCTGGATTTGAGCCAACAGAAGTGAGCGGCAGCAACGCTCCATCTCCGCAAAATCTTCTTCAGTCATTCTGGTGTGAGCAAGGTCGATTGCGTGCGATTCCAAAATGCTGCGCAAAAAATATATTTCACGGATTTCCTCGAGTGGGAGCGCTGTGACACGAGCTCCTTTATACGGTTCGTGGACGATCAACCCCTTGGCTTCCAGCTTTGCAAGCGCTTCGCGGATAGTTCGCTGGGAGACCCCCATTTGATTTGCCAGGTTGATTTGCAGCAACCGTTCTCCGGGTTTAATTTGTCCGCCGATGATCGCGTCTCTGAGCGATTGGTAGGTTAAATCCGTCAGGTTGGAGTGTTTTTTCATTCCAGAGAACGGATTTTCCCTGCATCCATTGTCATTATTCATTTGTCGTCCAAATTCATAAGGTTTTTTATGGATTATGCATAATCCATAAACAGTGGTTTTATTGTAATGAGATTTTTTTGAAATGTCAATCTTGTGTATGGGTTCAATACATGTGAGACAAACAGGGGTCATGACCTGGTGTGCCTTTCAATATACTGTCTGGGACTTAGATTGTCCAGACTTCGGTGGGGACGGACATTATTATAGACCCATTCCCAGCTTCTCAGGGCTTTGTTCAAGGACTCCAAATCAGATTCAGGTTCGCGAAGCGCATAGAACTCGTCCAGATGGGTTCTGTGAGCCCGCTCAACCCTTCCATTCAGTTTAGGCGAACGCGGTGGCAAGACGAAAAGGTTGATCCCCAGATCACGGCAGGCATCCTCAAACTCAGCCTTGTATTCGCTGCCTCCGTCCACCTGGATCGCTCTGATGGGGAAAGGGGTTCGCTTGATAAGCTGGTTGAGGAACGCTTTGGCTTGTCTTGACCTTGCTCTTGGATAAACCGCGACCACATCCCACCTGGATACCACGTCTCTGGCTGTGAAATGTTTGAAGTGGATTGCTGGGAAAGGATGAATGTCGAGTGTGTCAACTTGTACGATATCCCCAGGATTTTCAACCAGGTAGCCTTTCGGTTTACGGATGGCATAGGGACGTTTCTGCTTGCGTGTCCCCTTCCACCTGGTTTTGTAGCGGACTTCAGGATCGCCTTCCGCTTCTTCAGTTCCTGAATGATTCGCCCGACGCTTGATACCGAAAGATTTATCCCTTCCAGTTCCAGAAGTACCTTGATCTTCTCTTATCCCCAACAGGGATACAGCACCCGGTAGGATCGCACAGCCTCCACCTCTTCTGCTGTCCATTTCCGCTTCCGCAGATGCTTTGGCTTTCGGCTGCGTTGCTCTAAGCCATTCCACCCTTCTTCTTTTATGCGGCGTTTCCAGCGATACAGGCTCGCCCGAGAGACCCCCAACAATTCACTGACCTCTTTGCTGCTCATCCCTTTGGTCCGCAGCGCTTCCCAGGTGCGCAATATCCGTTCCCGGTTTTTGGCGTCCTCACTCGGTTGGATGACTGGCTTCTTCGCCAGATGGTAAAATTCTTTTTGCAGATAGATCTGCCGCATTGGGGTTCCTCCTTTGGTTTGATCACCTTTAGGATGACCCCAATGTGCTTTTTTGTAAAGTCTTACTGTCTCACATCTTTCTGAACCTGCTCACCTTTTGCAACAGGGAAAAAGCCTCAAAAAAATTTTTTTATCGCGTCTGCCATTAAAAACTCTGTATAATCAGAGACAGATTAATTGGAGAGAGTTTATGACCATCAGACGGATTATTTGGATTGTTTTGGATAGTGCGGGTATCGGATATATGCCTGATTCGGCTCAGTATGGCGATTTTGAGCCGGACACGTTGGGTCATATCGCGGAGAGCCTTCCGGGTTTCAGCTTGCCTAATCTGCAGCGCCTCGGGTTGGGAAACATTGATGGTGTGACTGCTTATGCCGAAACTCAAGAGCCATGGGGGGCTTATGGCCGCCTGGCAGAAAAGTCTGCCGGAAAAGATACAACAATTGGACATTGGGAGATGGCAGGGTTGTATATTGACAGACCTTTCCCGACATATCCGGCAGGCTTTCCAGCGGAAGTCATTTCGGAATTCGAACGCTGTACAGGTCGCGGTACCATAGGGAATATCCCATCGTCGGGGGTAGCGATTATCGACGCGTTGGGCGAGGAACACATGAAATCTGGTAAGTTGATCGTCTACACTTCTGCTGATAGTGTTTTCCAAATTGCGGCGCATGAGGAAATTGTTCCGATTGACCAACTTTATCTTTACTGCGAAGTCGCACGCGAAATCCTGCAGGGTGAGCACGCTGTCGCCCGTGTTATAGCCCGGCCGTTTATCGGAATTCCCGGCGCATTCCAGCGTACTGCAAATCGGCGGGATTTTTCGCTGAAACCATTTCGCCCGACGGTTTTGAACGCTCTGAAGGATGCCGGTCATTCGGTGGCTGCGATTGGCAAAATCGAGGATATTTTTTCCGGAGAAGGAATCACCTGGGCCGTTCATAACGAGTCAAATGCGGACGGTATGCGGCATATTGAGGAAGTGCTGCAGCAGTTTGATTCCGGGTTGATTTTTGCGAACCTGGTTGATTTTGATATGAAATATGGGCACCGCCGCGAGGTACAGGGTTATGCTGAGGCGTTGAAGGAATTTGATGACTGGCTGGGGACATTTCTGCCAAGACTGGGGGATGACGATGTCCTGATAATTACTGCTGATCATGGCTGTGATCCAACCCATGTGGGGACGACTCATACGCGTGAATATGTTCCGTTGTTGATGTTTGGCGAGAAAATTCCGGCGGGGAAAAATTTTGGAACCCGTCCGACCTTTTCCGATATCGGACAGACCGTCGCTCATATTTTTAAAGTCAGACCGACCGAATCCGGTGAAAGCCTGCTGTGAAATTTCTGTATATTTATTAAAAGAAAAAGGCGCGGATAATTTTATCCGCGCCTTTCAATATATTTTATTCGCTGGGCAGGTTTGATATCAGCGCGTTTGGAGAGATGATCTCATTTTCGTTGTCAAACCGTCCGGGAACAAAGCCTGTTCCAGCCGGAATCAATTTACCGATGATGACGTTTTCCTTCAAACCGTAGAGCGGGTCTTTGGTGCCGCCAATTGCTGCGCTGGCCAGCACTTTAATTGTGTGCTGGAATGAAGAAGCTGAAAGCCAGGAGTCGGTGCTGAGGGACGCTTTGGTGACGCCCAACAGGATTTCAACCGTGCGAGCCGGTTGTTTCCCTTCGGCTTCCAATTGCTTGTTGATCTCGCGAATTCGCAGACGGTCAACGACATCCATCGGTAAGAAGGGCGAGTCACCTGAGCGGATGACCTGAACTTTGCCGAGCATCTTGCGGATAATGACCTCAAAGTGCTTGTCATTGATGTTTTGTCCCTGAGCGCGGTAAACTCGCTGGATTTCGGTCAGGATATACATCTGGCAGGCATCTCGTCCGTTCAATCTCAGAACGGTGTGCGGATTTAATGAACCTTCTGTCAGTGGTTGGCCGGCGTACACTTGCGTATTGTCTTTAATCAGGATGCGCGCGGTTGTGGGAATGTCATATTCCTCACTTGTACGTTCTTCACGGCTAATGATGATCTTGCCGTCTTCAATCCGAACCTTGCCGGCATTTCCTGAGGTGATCTGCGTTTCATTATGTTCCGCGATTGTATCACCAACGTTGACTACCGCTTCATCTTTGACCTTGACCTCCCAGCCTTCCTGGATCTCATAGACATCGCTGACCATCTCATCATTCCACGCGGATAGTCCTCTGATCGGTGTACTTATCAGACTGGATGACCTTTGCCGTGCCGTCGATCTGGGTGATCACGGCTTCGCTTTTGGCATGCGGCGGGCTTCAAAGAGTTCCTCCACCCGTGGGAGACCTGTGGTAATATCGCTGCCCTGTGCAACACCGCCGGAGTGGAAGGTACGCAGCGTAAGCTGTGTTCCAGGCTCACCGATGGATTGCGCGGCAACGGTTCCAACAGCTGAACCCAGTTCAACCATCTTGCCGCGGCCAAGATCCAAACCATAGCATTTTGCGCAAATCCCATGTTTTAATTCACAGGTCATTGGAGAACGCACCTTTAATTCCTGAACGTTGGAATTTTCGATCAGTTTTGCCAGGTCATGATCAAGGATATCCCCTTTTTCAGCCAGTATCTCACCGGTTTCCGGGTCAATCACCCGCTCAGCGGTGAGGCGGCCATAGAGCCGTTCAGTGTAGGATTGTTTGACGACATCGTCTTTGCGGCGGATACAGATGCTGTCTTCGGTGCCGCAATCTTCATCGTTGATGATCAGATCCTGAGCGATATCTACCAGACGACGGGTCAAGTAACCGGCTTCTGCGGTTCTTAGCGCGGTATCTGCCAACCCCTTTCGCGCGCCATGCGTGGAGATGAAGTATTCAAGCGCATCCAACCCCTCACGGAAGTTTGATTTGATCGGCAGCCGGATAATACGTCCGGATGGGTCTGCCATTAAACCGCGCATTCCTGCCAGCTGAGCGATTGGCCCAAAACCGCCTTTGGTTGCTCCGGAGTTCGCCATGGTTGCCATATTTCCCTGCGGATCCATGTTATCCCGAACTTCCTTGGCAATTTTGCTGGTTGCCTGCTGCCAGACATCGATGGTATGTTCATTGCGTTCCTGTTCGGTGAGCAGACCGCGGCGCCACTGGCGATTGATGCTTTCCACTTCCGCATCTGCCGCTGCCAGCATATCGTTTTTGTTTTCTGGAATCGTGATATCTGACACTGCGATCGTAGAACCTGAGCGCATGGCGAATTCGAAACCAATATCCTTAATAGAGTCGGCAACTTCAGTTGTAACATCGGGCCCGCAGACTTGATAAACTTCAGCAATCAGGTCTTTGATCCCGCCTTTGTCCAACGGAATGTTCTTAAAACGAACTTCTTCCGGCAGAATATTATTTAAAATCACGCGACCGACAGTTGTATCAATCAAGCGGCTGGTAATTTTCGGAAGTCGCTTTCCGCTTTCACTATACCAGGTGTCCGCCAGGAATTTAATGCGGGTATGCAGGTTTACCTGATCTAAGTCATAAGCATATTGGACTTCATCAATTGAGTAAAAGGCGCGTCCATCACCCTTATGATCGCCGTCCATCATCATCGTGAGATAAAAGACACCCAAAACCATGTCTTTGGATGGGCTGATGATCGGTTCACCATCCGCTGGTTTCAGCAAGTTTTTGGAAGCCAGCATTAATGAACGGGCTTCTTCAACTGCCTTTTCTGAGAGCGGAACGTGTACAGCCATCTGGTCGCCGTCAAAGTCAGCGTTGAATGCGGTACAAACCAGCGGGTGCAGCTGAATGGCATTACCCTCGATCAGAATCGGCTCAAACGCCTGAATACCGAGACGGTGCAATGTTGGCGCGCGGTTCAACAGGACAGGGCGCTCACCGATTACCTCTTCAAGCACTTCCCAAACTTCCGGTCGGTTGCGTTCGATGATCCGGTTGGCGCCTTTGACGTTTGTCGCAAAGCCATGTTCAACCAGACGAGATACCAGGAACGGATGATATAGTTCAAGCGCCATAGTTTTCGGCAAACCGCATTGATATAACTTCAAATTTGCGCCGACGACGATCACGGACCGTCCGGAGTAGTCAACGCGCTTTCCAAGCAGGTTCCTTCGGAATCTGCCTTTCTTTCCTTTCAGCATGTCACTCAACGATTTGAGTTCTCTGCGTCCGCGGCGTGAAAGCGCTTTGCCGCGCTGAGAATTGTCAATCAACGAATCTACTGCTTCCTGAAGCATCCGTTTTTCGTTGCGGACGATTACGTCCGGCGCACCAAGTTCCAGCAGCCGCTTCAAGCGGTTGTTGCGATTGATAACGCGACGGTAGAGGTCATTCAGGTCGGAAGTTGCAAATCGCCCGCCGTCCAATTGAACCATCGGACGAAGATCCGGCGGAATGACCGGAAGAACGGTGAGAACCATCCATTCAGGGTGATTTTTAGAAATGCGGAAAGATTCCACTACCTTCCGACGGGAAGTGGCTTTCTTTCGCTTTTGCTTGCTTTTGGTTGTGCGGACTTCATTCCAGAGGTCTGCTGAGAGTTGGTCCAGATCTAACCGTTTCAGAATATCATAGAACGCTTCGGCGCCCATATCCGCCCGGAATACCTGTCCCCAGCGGCTCTTCAGTTCACGATATGACGTTTCGCTGAGGAAAGTAAACGGTTGTAAATCTTGCAGTTCATCACGCAGGGTCGAATTTTGGCTCTGGGTTTCGGTGGATTGATCTACCAGTTGGTTGCGCAGCGCTTCCATTTGCTCTTCAGCTTCTGCGCGTACCTGCAGCTTATCCATTTCCAGCCGTTCCAGATCGCGCTGGAGTTGCCCTTTGTAGTCGCTTTCAATTTCTTCCAAATTTTCTTTGACGACTTTCTGAATCTGGGCGATATGCTGGTTCCCAATGGTTTCACCGTTGCTGGCAACGATTGCTCCAGTAGAAGAGAAAACGATGTTAGCGTTGATCTTTTGTCCGATCTTTTCCTGCAACTCGCTTTCGAGTCGCTGGCCTTCCTTCATGATCGGGTCCAGCTTGTGCGCAACTTGCTCTTCATTGGAGGATTGCAGTTCGTTGCGTTGTTCCTGAATTTCAGCTAGTTTTCGGTCGCGGTTACCTTTGACCTCAAGGATTTTCTGGTTAATTTCCTGGGCAATTTTTTTCTCTGATCCGCTAATTTCATCTTCAAGACGGTTGAGAGCTTTTTGACGGGCATCTTCATCAACATAAGTGACAATGTATTGTGCAAAATACAGAACGCGGTCCAAATTCCGGCGGGAGATGTCCAACAGAAGGCCCAGATAAGAAGGAATTCGGCGGGTGTACCAGATATGCGCGATCGGCGTGGCCAGTTCGATGTGACCGAGGCGCTCGCGCCTTACAGCTGAGCGAGTGACTTCAACGCCGCATTTATCACAGACGATCCCCTTATAGCGGGGGTTTTTGTATTTTCCGCAGTAGCACTGCCAATCTCTGGTTGGCCCAAAGATCGCTTCACAGAATAGACCGTCTTTTTCCGGCCGTAAACGGCGATAGTTTATTGTTTCGGGTTTGAGCACTTCCCCATGTGACCAGCTTCTAATGGTTTCGGGTGAAGCGAGACTGATTCCTAACGCTACTAAACCTTTAGTTTCCACGAATATTCCTCCCGATTCGATCAACGTTCCCTATTGATGGCATTTCTATTAACATATTTTTGCGCACGAAATCCCCTTCCCCGTGCGCGTAAACAGGAGTTTTATTAATCCTTCGGCTCCAATGGTTTGTTTTAAAGCCGATTGATTATTATAGCATAAAACTTCATAATTGTGCGGTTTGATGCCGTTCGTAAAAAAGGAAATCATTACAATTAACAATGCTTAACAGATATCAGCGTATCCCTGATCAGGGATTCCTTAACGAGATGCAGGCTTGATGGCTGCAATTTAGTACGTAATGATTTGACACCAGTACAATCACAGTTCCGCAACTGTGCCGTGCGATCAATAGTATGGGATTGTTACTTGAAAGACGGTTCCTTTCCCCAACCGGCTTTCCAACTCCAATTCCCCTTTGTGGATTTTGATCACATATTTGACGAAATCCAGCCCATGGACGGTTTGCTGGTCCTTCTTTTCCGGCGCTGGCTCCTGATTCCCCAGAATCCTTTCCACATCAAAGGGGATATTCCGATTCCGGAATCATCAACCGTCAGTTTCCAATTGTCAATCTGATAAGCCAAACTGACTTTTACCGGTTTGCTGTCTGGTTTCGAATAACGAATGGCATTTTCGATCAAGTTAAATGCCATCAGCGTCAGCAGCCAGGCGTCACCGATGACCTTTCCGCTTTGCGTCTGACTGCCATCGAATTTTTCAATATCAAACAAAATATCCAGGTTTCTTTTTTTTGCGACTGTTTTCAGATCAAAAACCACTTCTTTAATCAAATCTCCAACACTGACAATTTCAAAAGCGCCTTCACGAGAATTCTGGAAATTTCGATAGTGCTTCTTGCCATATTGAATCAACGTTTTCAGACGAGCCAGTTGGGTGTCGGCTTTTTGTTTGTGGTTGTATTGAATTAGTGTAAGGTCGCCCGCTGTTTCCAGTAAGTCAAGATTGCCATTGATTTTTTGGATCATCAACGAAAAATATTCAAATTCGTTTGCGTTGAAGCTGACGGTCGGTTCGAATTGTTGATCGGAATGAAACTGGAAAATTTTTCCCGTTTTGTCTCCCGGAAAGCCGATCTCGCGGATTGCGCAATGATATGAATTGATCAGATCCATAAAGGTTGCATCAGAGTGGATCCCTTTGCGAATCGCCTGCAACACTTGTTCTTTTTCATTCATAGCTTCAAAGGAGGGGTTCGAAATGCTGACCTGATCCGGATAAATGACAATCAAAGCTGGGGTTTTTAATTGATCCAGAAAATCGGCATAACGTTCGGCGATAGCTTCAACACTGAAATCGTTACGCTGGCTGTTCCAGAGAATTTCTGTCAACCAGTCTGTAAAATTCGCGAAAGCTTCACAAAGCTGGTCTGAATAATCGTTTTCAGAGAAACAAGCCCAAAAGCAGCCATAATAGCCGTATTCAGTAAGGATTGGGAAAAAGAGCGCGGAAGCGTCTTTGAGTTCGAGTCCGGAGAGCAGATGGGATTGAGTCAGTGAAGGGATTATGATTCGCTTCTGATTCTTCATGATCCGATAAAATTGAAAATCAGTTTCCTGCAGGGAGGTGGTGTTCATCCCGCGGAAAAAGGTTTTCAGAGATTCATTTTGAACCTGTCCGGCGTTTTCATTGAGGATTAAACGGGTCGTAAGCGGGTTCAGAATCTGAACCGTATCCAGTACCGTCCTGATTTTTTTTTCGAGCGAGCGATCCAATCTTCAATCCTTCCCATCATGATTATAAAAGAAATCTGCTAACTTCTCAATAACCAGAAAGGGATAGAATCTTTGCAACCACTTGATCCACAGTCAGATGGTCTGTATCGATTGCAATCGCATCGGTTGCTGGTTTCAATGGCGCAATGTCACGGCTCGAATCAATCTGGTCGCGCCGTTTGATTTCATTTAGAATTTCAGCGTAATCTGAGGTGATTCCAAGCGATTGGTTCTCAAGAAAACGCCTTTCGGCCCGTTTTTCGGCGGAAGCCGTCAGAAAGATCTTCAAGTCCGCATCCGGAAGGACAACAGTACCGATATCTCTGCCGACCAGCACGACTTTTCCCTTCAGCCCGATTTTTCGCTGCTGTGCGGTGAGCAAACGCCGGACTTCTGGTATTGCCGCTACAACGGAAACGTTGCGGTCAATTTCAGGCAAATGGAGGTGACATCCAATATCCTTCTTTTCAAGTAGTACAGCTGTGTCGCCGCCGGAGGTTTTTGCCAGCGTAATTTGGGCGTTTTGAACTATCCGGATAATTTCTGAAACGTCATTGACATGTCCGACTTGTTGTAATACCGCATAAGTGGCAACCCGGTATGAAAGACCGGTGTCAAAAAACAGGTAGTCCAGTTTTGCCGCTGTCTTTTTCCCAACAGTCGTTTTCCCTGAAGCGGCTGGACCATCTACTGCAATCTGACGTGGCTTTTTTATCGTATTTTTATTCATCGCTATCCAATAATAATCTGTTTTGCTGCCAAATCGTGACTCGTTGGATATCTTCAAGAGGCTGACGATATAACAGCCAGTTAATCCAATCGATGAAATTGAATTGACCC
Source organism: Flexilinea sp. (assembly GCA_040766005.1). GTDB lineage: Bacteria > Chloroflexota > Anaerolineae > Anaerolineales > Anaerolineaceae > Flexilinea. The sequence continues at coordinate 28,124 of JAXGRI010000004.1, forward strand.
CAACGCGTAATTGCGTTCCAATCTGAGACAAGTCCTTTGTAACCGGCGTTCAATGCCTGGTTCTCCGATCCATGATCCGTGATGACAAATGCCGGCGGATCTTCCCGCAGATTCAAGACGCTGCTGAAACGGATATTGCTGTTGTCGCGGAATTCCCAACGCAGCGTTGCATCATTTGTTACAGAGATAAGCCCCTTCCCTTTTTCAGAGAAACCGGTTGTTTGCAGGCTGATTTCTTTCACGATCGCCTGAATCTCGTTTGGAACGCGATGGCGTGGCTGTCCCAAGGCCAGTTCGTGGCTGGACGCATGGTGGCGCATCTGATAAAAATCGGACCCGGTGTTGAAGCCAGCTGCTGACCAACTTTGATGAAAACTGGAAAAAATAAAAATGATGACCAGCCCGTATATCATCCCCGGACGAACTTTTCCAGGATAGATCGAACTCAGGAAGATTGGCAGCAGAACCGCAAAGATCACAATGCAAAATAGGAAAATTGCCAGGTAGGCGGCGCCACGTGTCAAAGGTAGCGCGACTTGCTGTTGCTGCCAGTTGATTACCAAAGGCAGTGACAGATCCCCCAAGCGGGAAATTTCGCTGAAGCGCAGGATAAGAAAGAATATTAGTGTTGGCAGAATTGAGGCGCTCAAAATTGTGACTTCACGGAGTGATTTTCCAATCTTTGGTTGGATGCTGTCAGATGTCTCGATCGCTGCAACCCACAAGGGAATCGTAAGCCAGAGGATTGAAAGGACACCCTGACCGATAATCAGTAAAATGACAGCACTGATCACAATGCCAAAAAGGCAGAAAATTGGCACGAATCTGGAACATTTTATTCCACAGACGGCTGAATATCCCAGCAGAATCAGGGGGATCAGCAAATAAATGGCGAAGGCAATGATGGCTGGCATGAATTCAAGTTGTAAATATCCCGAACGGGTAAAAATTTGCAAGAACGCGTTGCCGAGTCCGTTGAGACTGGGTGGGAAGATAAGGAGTCCTGCTACAAAAAGAACCAGCAAAATCACACGGGTTGTCCCGTTTTTGCGGTCACAGCAGTTTTCAGGAAAAAGACCGGGCGCAGCAAACTGCTGAAAAAGAGTATGTCAGCACGGATAATAAAATTAGCGTGACCAGGGCTGTAAAGATCAAAGGAAAAAAACGCAGCCGGACACGAACGCGAGGCAAAACAGGAAAATGGTCAAGATATTCTTTTTGTGGCATAAACTGATGAGAGAGAACAATAGTGCAGTGAGTACCAATATTGCACCATCTGCCAGTCGTGACCAGCTGAGCAGAACCGGGTTGAATGCCAGAACAAATGTCAGGGCAAGCGTTTTACTGCCACTGAGACGTTTTTGCATTGTTAATGGAATGAAGAGGAGCAGGCTGCCGCAGAATGCCGAGAAAAAACGGGCGAGGAATGCTGAAGCTCCGAAAAAGCGAAAAAGCAGCGCGGTGGATCCAACATAAAGCGGCTGTGAAACGGAGAAATTAGCGATCCCTTTGCTCCAATCAAGCGATTGAAGCGCAAGTTCTGTCTCAGCTTCTGAAAGCGGCGTACTGCCAAGATGTGCAAATCTCAGTGACACACCGGCGATGATCATTAACGCAAGTATCCAGCGAAACGTTCTGGTCTTGTATTCGACAAACCTCATTTATTCATCCTCAATTGAATTTTGTTTTTCCAATTCTTGCGTAAAAGCCGAAATCCGTTGTAAAACTTTTTTGCAGCGATGGATTAGTGTGATCATGTATAGAATTGTACCGACAACGATTACAGCGAATCCAATGACCATATAACTACACGTATTTGGTACGTCAGTCATAGGTTTCCTCCGCTGTTTCTTGCGTTAATTTTAAAATTTCGCATAGCCTACTATAAATTGTACGATACCAGAGGAGAGAGATATATAGACAAGTGAACGCCAGAACGGACATTAGTAAAGTTTGTTGCATTTCAGGCGTTAGATTCATTCCGCCCGAATTCGTACCGATGACGACTGGATGGATGGAGCGGAAGCCGCGAATTGAGAAAAAAGTCAGCGGAACGCTAAGGCAACCGATGATGACATAAAAAGCGCTAAATTTTTCCTTTGAACCGGCATTGTCGATGGATCGCCGCAAGAGCATGTACCCGACGTAGATCAACCCCATGATGCTCGTTGTTGTCAGCCGCGGATCCCATGTCCACCATGTGTTCCAAATGGGCTTTGCCCAGATGGATCCGCTGGCAACTGCGATCAATGTAAATACCAGCCCAATTTCTACGGCAGATTCGGATATGGCGTCTGCAGTGTGGGATAAGCGGACAAGATAGAAGATACCGGCAGCTGCGGCGACGATAAAACTGAGCATCCCAATCCATGCATAGGCGACATGAAAATAGAAAACTTTCTGAACCATTCCCATATTCTGTTCGAGCGGGGCATAAAAGAAAACCATGATTGCAGCAGCCAGAATCAGCAAGATTGAACAGATCGATAGAATCTTCAAAAAAAACGGTGTTTTCATTTTCATCGTCATCCCTCTGCAATTATATCGAACCCAAGAATCCCGGCGACCGTAAAGATGATATCAAATGCGATCAGTTGAGAGATCCAGTAGTTTGTGAGCGTTAAAACCTCATGTTCAAATGTAAGTGCGGTTGCTTTGATCGCTGCTACAGCCAAAGGAATAATGATTGGGAAAAAAAGAACTGGGAGCAGAATGTCGCGTGTTCTGGATTGAAGCGTCATCGTTGAAATCAGGATACCAACAGCTGCATATCCCCAACAACTCAGCAAACAGACCCAGATATATTGCAAGTTAGGAAGCGAAAAGTTGTAAAAGATGCTATAGAGCGGGAAGACGATCAAGCTCATCGTCAGCATCGCCAGAAAAGCGGCGACTGTTTTCCCAAGATAAATTGCCGAACGTGAAATGGGTGCTGAGAGCAGCGCCTCGAGCATATTTGCATTCTTTTCAATATTGATCACCTGATTGATCCCCAGCTGGCCTGCAAGAATCAGGATGACCCATATCAAGCCTGCTGCTCCGTCAGTTTGTGCCTTGATGTTTTTGTCCAGTGCGAAATTCAAAATGAAGAGGATCGAAAGCGCGAAGATCAGCATAGTCAAAAACATTTCGCGGGTTTTCCATTCTACGCGCCAATCTTTCAGGATCATGGTGAAAATATTCGAGAGGAATTTTTTCATATGTTGTTTTCCTCCAATTTCCCATGGAGTAATCGGAAAGAACGCTGTACGATGCCCGTCAGTGCTGTTGGGTCGTGCGTCGTGATTAGCAGTGTTTTTCCGAGCGATTGCAGTTCACGGATGATCTCAATCAGAATTCCGGAACTATTGCGGTCGAGCCCGCTAAAGGGCTCATCCATCAAAAATATGTTTGCATCAGTTACCAGCAGCTGGCAGATGGCAAGACGCTGCAACATACCGCGCGAAAATGTTCTTACCAGATCGCTTCTTCTTTTTTCAAGGTTGACACGCCTGAAGATCTTTGAGAGATTAGCTGGCGAACATGATTGATGATGGATGGAGGCGGTAAACCGCAGGTTTTCTTCTGCGCTTAAATCAAGGTATAACATTGGCGTATGGCTCAGAAATGCGATATTGGCGCGATAATTTAACGATGGATAATTTGTTTCGCCACGAATTGTAATTGTCTGAAAGTTGTCCGGGCGCAATGCAGCCGCAAGAATCTTTAGCAACGTGCTTTTTCCGCTGCCATTGTTTCCTTCAAGCAAGGCGCATTCGCCTTTTGCAAGGGAAAAGCTGACCGATTGCAGAACTTTTCTGCTGCCAAAATGTTTGAAATCCCTTCTACGAGAAAAAAAGGAGGGGACGGATTCACGGCGGTCATGGTATGGCTATTTGTCATTGTCTTTTTCAGGAATGGCCAGATTAGAAAAAATCCAGTGAAAAAGCGAGCACGATCCAGATAATCAAATCATTCATCAAACCTCCGTTGCAGCGTCCGTGGTGGAAGAAACTCAAGGATTACCCGATATGCCTGTACCAGCTGTTCAAATGAGACGGCACAGTTTGCCGGGCTGGGTGAGGGAAGATAGCGTGGTTCTATCTTCAAATCAGGCGCGATCATTTTCTGGAATAATGAGTGCGCTTTTTTCCCGGTTGTAAATATCGCCTGAATTGGAGCAACGTCCAGTATTTCATGCAGGGCGTTTGGTACAGGGTTACGAATACTGCTATCATCTGCGCCGATGATTTCACATGCATGAATGACGTCCCACAATGCAATATGATTCTTTAATGCCATTTCACGCTTTCCTGGAATTGTCTCCGGCTTCTTTTCCTCCAAAACATGCGCCAGCACGTTCCAAAATCGATTTTGTGGATGTCCGTAAAGAAGCCATATTCCCGCGATTTTGGCGATGGAAATGAGCCTAAAATCAACACCCGGGAACGGTTGTCAAAAAGTGGTTGGATCGGGTGAATTAGTCTTTCAGCCATCCGTCTGTTTCGCCTTCCTTTTGCGGTTGCTAACCGCAAAGAAACCGCCGAGGCAGAGCAGCAAACCACCGATCCAAAGCCAATTGATCAGTGGATTATAAAAGATTGTGAATGTGTGATCCTCGCCAGTACTTGCAACTGATGAACTCATCAGGATTGCGTATAGGTCACCTTTCAGGGTTGAATAGATGCCTGGCAAGGTTGTTTCCTGTTGATAGGCGTTGTAAAACCGTCTGGTTGGGAAAATATGTGCTGGTTTGCTCGCGCCAATATCCAGCAGGAGGTCGCTTTTGGTGATCGTTCCTTCGGGTGAGGAAGTGTGACTAAAATCGAACAAAGTGATTTTATGTCCTGCGAATTCGGCTATTTCGTTTACTTTCAAGTTCAGTTGAGTTTCCTGTTGGAAAAACTCAATCCCGATGATTCCAGTTGCCATCAGCAGCAAGCTGAAATGGATCATAAAGGACGGAAATTTCCATAGAGCCCTGTCTTTTTCCATGTTTCCATTGCTACGGACTGCACGATTCTGTGAGTGGCGAACTATTTGCCGTCCAATAAGAACGCAGCAATAGACCGAGGCAGAGAAGATGACGATCCAAACAGAAAAGACACGCAGAGTGGAGCCGATGTTGACCCTGCTGAACAGGAAGACTGTCAGCAATGTTGCGAAACTAAACGAAAGAATTCCGCACATTCTTGCCACTTTCGACAGCGCAGTGTTCCAGCGGGTAAGTGGGAAAACGCCGACAAAAAAGAGCAGAACCAGGAACAGCGGTCCAGTTGCGGCGGTATAAAAATCTTTCCCGATGGCAATCGATTTTCCGGAAATCAGCTGTGTAAGTGTTGGTAACAGAATTCCCCATAAACAGAAGAAAGCTATTAAACAAAAGAGCAAGATCACTGCATAGAAAACAAAGTTTCGGGATTGCAAAAATACCGAGAATGTAGGAGTTTCTAAATTATGTAAAACTTGTCGCTTTCTTCCATTGCGGAAAATTATAAACAGAATGAAGAGAAGGAATACGAAGGTGTAACCCAACAAGTAATTTGAAATCGTACTCACAGAAAAGGCGTGGATTGAACCGATTAATCCGGAACGGGTGACGAAGATTGAAAAAACGATTGAAAAAGCTGTCATAAGGCCGCATACAGTCACCCAGGTTTGGTAACGCCTGGTACGAACGTAGCCTGCGGCAGAATGAAGATAAGCTGAAAGCAGCAAAAATGGGATTAATGCGCTGACTTCAACCGGATCCCACCCCCAGTAACCGCCCCATCCAAGCACGTCATAAGCCCAGCGGGAGCCGAGGACGAGTCCGATTGCCAGAAAGATCCAGGCAAATAAATACCAACGCCGGTTGCGCGCAACCCAGTTGAAATCATCGGGTTGATGGATCATAGCGCTGACTTGTGAAGCAACTGGGATAAAAACTCCAATGTAACCAATGTAAAGCGCCGGGGGATGTAACACCATGCCATAGTGTCGCAGCAGCGGGTTCATCCCCAATCCATTTTCGGGCAAATATGCCATGGTACCAAGCAGAGGAGCGATGCTTTTATAGACAACGCCGTTGTTTATGTCAATCAGAGACGATGGAACGGATTCTCAGCAGAGATTGAGTAAAAGGAAAAACATCAGGTTTACCAGCAAGAAAAGGAAGCTGTTGGAAAGAAGGCATCTTTGCTGACGGTAATGGTATATATGAAAATGAATAATGCAAAAAGCCAGGACCAGAATAAAAGTGAGCCGGATTGTTTCCCCCATAAGGCAGCGAGCTGCAGATAGACTGGCTGCGTATTATCCACGGTTTGATAAACGTAATCAACATAATAGGCGCGCTGAAGCAATAGTGTGATCAGAACACCTATAGAGATCGATAGTAACGGCAACAAAATCAGGCATGCTTGCCTGCCACTTTTGATCCATTGTTGTGATTTGAGACGGATTCCTATCACTAAAGCGATGATTCCGTAAACGGCCGAAAAAAAGGCAAATAATAATGAAGAGAAACCCAGTTGAACAAGCATATCAGTTTGAAGCACTCTGATATTTAGTGGGGCATTTTAGCAGCAGTTCTTCTGCTTCAAAAGTGCTGGCATTGATCATTTTGCCAGTCATGATCGCCTGAGATTGGTCCTTCAGCAGGTCTGGCTTGATTCCCCGATAAACGACGTTCAATCGTTTTACATCCAGATTGGAGACAGCTTCTTGCAGCGCTAATTGCATACCGCCCATTTCATCTATTTTTTTATGATCCCCTGAAATGTGGGCAACTGTGAACGAAACACTGCCGTCTTTTTCATTGGCGACGATGGAACTGCCGACAACAGCACCGGAAATCCGTACATTTTTTTCCTGATACTGAGCTGGATTGTCCAAAAGCTCGTTGACAGTAATGAAATATTGAAGGTTGTTGAGTGTCGATGAAATCAACAGATAGAGAATTGCACCGCTAATCGCTAAAAACCCCAGAAATAATTTCAGACGTTTGGGTTTATTGACGGGTTTAGCTGAAAGCCGCTGATCGTTCATTTTATATTCCAATCGTGCCTTCAATTTTATCATTATCGCCTGCAGAATTTAGCGGGATGGTACAGCGAGAAGATTTTATATGAAATATCTGACCAGCACTTGGTTAATAAAAATTCGGAGTGCGATCCAATTTTTGTTTACTTTGAAATTATTTTAAGATTACCAATGAATTTTCAATATTTTGCCTGTTGACATGGAGTCAGATCAATATGCTAAACTTATTTTATTTTATGATTCAAGCTATGTCAATAAATAAATTTTATAGGTAAACTAACGTTTTAGTAATGGCTAACACTGAAAGAAGGAGGCGATATGTAAAAACGATCCATATTGCTATTTTTAAGGAGGAGCCAAAACATGATTCCACAATGCGATTGGTGTAATAAGGTAAGCGGCTTTTCTAAAATTGAAGGGATATGTTTTAGATTGATCAATTACTGTCTTATTAATAGTCTTTCATCATAATTATTCAATTGGTCAATTCAATGTGGTGTGGAAGATGCAAATAGCATCGCATTGTTCCTTTGCTAATAAAATCTTGGCATCTGTCAAAATGTCGGGAAGTTCCAGCCCAGTTTCAGATTTCCATAACAGATTTTTTCAAAAAATCTGAGAAAAAGGGCAAAAAATGTTAACGAATTGAGGAATAGGAATGACATGTTGGGGAATATCTTCGATCTTCGACCCATTCCAATTACAAGAATTTATGTAAAACTTTTGTGAATTCGAAAAACAGCTTTCACAATCGTTTACTTCCTTAATTAAATTAACATCCAAACTGTCATCTTTGAAATGGGAGACAAGATCATGGTTGAAAATTCATCAATTCTATTGCTTTCAATGTTTCTGGCTTTGGCCTGTTTTATGTATTTGGGTTGGCGTGCTGGAAAAAAGACAAGTGATACATCAGCGGATTATATGGCGGCAGGTGGTAATATGCCGTATTGGATTACCACAGCGACTTTACTTGCAACGTTTATATGCGGAGGAACGGTTCTTGGCGGCGCTGGTATCGGGTTTAGTCAAGGCATGCAGGCGACAATTCCAGATCCATTTGCTGCTTGCCTTTGTCTTATTGCTGGCGGTTTGATTTTCCAAGGGATTATCCGAAAGACAGGCGCTTTGTCAGCGGCAGTACCTCGGATCGTTACGGACAGATTGGCGGTTTTGTGTCAGGAATATGTACGATTTGGCCGATGCTTTTCTTTGCTGGTGCCCGTGTGGCAGCGACTGGAAACTCTTCCAAATACTTCTTGGCTGGGACTTTTTGCCAATTGCAATTGCTGCAGGTGTTTTCGTTATAATCTATACGGTTTTCGGAGGAATTACTGCTGTAGCATGGACGGATTTTGTCCAAGTGTCGCTTTTAGTTCTTGGTGTAATTGTTCTATTTCCAATTACTTTAATAAAACTAATAAATGGGTGGACATGCAGCAGCTGTTGAATTGATGGGTGAAGAGTTCTTCCAATTTGGTTTAAGAGGTGATTATTCATTCTCGAATATCATTGCTTATCTTGCCTTATGGATTGGAGCCTCAGCAGGGGCAATGCCAGGCGCAGATTTTATTCAGCGCGGTCTTATTGCAAAATCTCCTAAAGTTGCACGCTGGTCTTCGGTGACTGCGGGAATCATCATGACGATAATTGGATTAATTGTTGTCTTTATTGGAGGTTGGAGCAATCTTTTTGTCAAATATGGTTTCTTCACAGACGCACAAGTAGGTATGATTTCAAGAATCCCGAGCTAATTGTTTCGTTCTTGGCAACTCATTTATTGCCGCAATGGTTTCTGGCTTTGTTCTTTGTCGGTTTATTGGGCGCTATCATGAGTTCCGCTGACTCTGCTCTTTTTGCACCCGCAACAATTGTTTCAAATGACATAATCCGTCCTCTTGTTGAAAAGAGTACAGGCAAGCCTGTAGAAGACAAGAAATTAACTTTGTGGACAAGGTTTGCAGTCATCGGTCTTGGTATTATCGCTACATTGTTTGGTGCATTCACTCAATCCGTGTTTACTTTGATGGTTATTGGCTTTACGGTTCAGATTATCTTATTTTTCCCTCTTTTGCTTGCTTTATACTGGAAAAAGGCAAATAAAACAGGAGGTGTTGTTGGAATGATCGCTGGACTTGTTTCATGTATCGTTTTGTTTGTTAGCCAAGGTGCAATTGACTATGATCCTTATTGGGTGATTGTTTTTATCCCGATGTTTGCCAGTTTGTTGGGAACGATAATTGGATCTTATGTGACAACTCAAAGCGATCCTCCTGTTCCTTTGACGCACCGGGATGGCAGTATTATAAAATGGCCGGAACTCGCGGTAAATTCCCCAAAACATCAGGCTGACGTTCAAGCGTAACTTATCCGTTTTTCTCACAGTGTTAGTTTTATTATTGCCTATTTAAAAAAATAAGAGGGCGTCTCAAAATAGATTGAGGCACCCTCTTTCCATAATGTTCACAGAAAAAAAGATGTAGGCTAAACCAATAAATGGTTTTGGATCCGGAATGCAGAAATTACTGCGCGATTATCACTCTTTTTATTTCCTCGTCAGCGAATCCAAATTCCTGGGATGGTGCCTCGAACAGACAAACCATAATTCAAGGGGGACTTTGTCGACTTCATCCTAAAACAAAATCTAACGAAGGTACGTTTACAGATTATTTTATGAAGAGGCTTAATTCTTGTTGAGGATTAAACTTTTTACTTTGATTAATCTGGTTGTCGTTGCACGATCATCTTCTTCCAGTTTCATTCGGATAAACCGAATTGTGTCGGTCAGATCTGGAATCGTCTTATACTCTAAGGCGTTTACTCTTCTTCTCGTTTTCTCTATCTCATCAGCCAGCAATTGAAAAGATTTTTCAATTTCAGCTAAATGGATTAACTCTTCAAGAAGTGATTTCAATTTCTCCAAAGCAAAATCAATACTTACTGAGGTGTTAGCATATCCGTATGGATAAATTGATTGTTTTGAGGTCGCATCCTTAATCGTTATTGTCTGAACCAAATCTATCTTAGGGACTTGAACGCTCATGACATTTTTGTGCAGATATCGACTGCTGAGAGGAAGTTAGACGTACTTAATGCCTGTTCAAGTATATCAGTCCCGACAATAGCATCTGCCATCGACATCATGCGGAAAGCTTCAATGAGGTTGTTTTCAATCTCGATTCTCACTAACCTGTTTTCTCTTGCTAACTGAATAAATCGACGAACCAACTCGTTTTGTTTTTCTTTTAGTAATTTATGACCACGTTCTGCTATTAGCAATCTTTTTTTCAGATTGCTAAGCTCCATTCTGGTCGGGTTTATTGAAATTCTTGCCATAAAGGTCTCTCAATCTATTACGGGTTACCCAAATATTCAGCTAAGATTTCATCATTGATTCTTTTAAGTTCTTGGCGCGGCAATATTTTTAAGAGTTCCCATCCGAGATCAAGTGTTTCCGTCACGGTTCTGTTCGTAACAAAACTTTGGTTCACATATCTTTTATCGAATTCATCGGAAAACGCTGCAAACTTTTTGTCATCCTGATCTAACGCCGATTCTCCGAGGATGACACTGAGCTCTTTTGCTTGCCTTCCACGAGCGACTGCCGAATAAATCTGGTTCATTGTAGGAGCATGATCCTTGCGCGTTTTTCCTTCTCCGATACCTTTATCTTTTAATCTCGATAATGATGGTAAAACATTGATAGGCGGAGTGATTCCCTGATTAAAAATGCTGCGGGACAAAATGATTTGCCCTTCCGTGATGTAACCTGTCAAATCAGGAATTGGGTGCGTAATATCATCTTCCGGCATTGTCAAAATTGGAATTTGGGTAATTGATCCGGTATTTCCTTTGATACGACCTGCCCGTTCATAAAGTTGCGAGAGATCGGTGTACAAGTAGCCTGGATATCCCCTGCGCCCCGGCACTTCTTTCCGGGCTGCTGAAATTTCTCTTAGTGCTTCAGCATAATTTGTCATATCTGTCATAATAACCAGCACGTGCATTCCTTTTTCAAATGCCAGGTATTCGGCAGCGGTCAGCGCCATCCTTGGCGTAGATATTCGTTCAATTGCCGGGTCGTTTGCAAGATTAATAAAAAGAACAGCACGATTAATCGCTCCACTGGATGAAAAACTGTCAATAAAGTATTGAGCTTCTTCAAATGTGATTCCCATTGCGGCAAAAACGACGGCGAATTTCTCGCTTGTTCCAAGAACTTTTGCTTGCCGGGCAATTTGTGCAGCTAGTTGATTGTGCGGCAAGCCTGATCCCGAAAAAATAGGGAGTTTTTGTCCTCTAACCAATGTGTTTAGCCCATCTATGGCTGAAATACCGGTTTGAATGAATTCTTCCGGATAATCTCTTGAAAAAGGATTAATTGGGGATCCATTTATATTGTATTTCTTTTTCGAAATGATTTTAGGGCCGTTATCGATTGGTTTACCCATACCATTGAACATGCGCCCTATCATATTTTCAGAAACGTCTAATAGTTGGGGATGGCCGAGAAACCGCACGCTTGTATCTTTTATATTAATTCCGTCTGATCCTTCAAAGACCTGAATCAAGGTTGAAGTTTCACTGACTTCCAACACTTTCCCGCGTCTTTTCTGTCCGTTTTGCATTTGTATTTCAACGATTTCCTCATACTTAGCCCCTTGCACTCCCGAGACTAACATAATTAAGCCGGAAATTTCTTGAATCGTCTTATATTCGGTCAGCATGTTTTATCCTCCTGCGAGGGCAGCATAGTTGAAAATTCATCAATCATGTCCTCTTCAATCACTTCAAAAGCATCAAGATTCTGTTCTTTGATATTTTTCATTCGGGTAATTTTTTCTCTTACCTTCATTTTCTTAATGTCTTGCAAAAGGACTCCTTTTTCTAAGGAAACTTTAGCCAGATCATTAAAAAGCAGGATGATGCGCAGCATTTGTGTTTGTTTTGCAATTGAACTATAAGTATCAATAGGATCAAAAGCATTTTGTTGTAGAAAATCTTCTCGGATCGACTTTGCTGTAAAGAGCGTTAGCTGATCTTCTTCTGCCAAAGTATCTTCACCGACTAGTCTGACAATTTCAAGCAATTCGGATTCTTCCTGAAGAATTGCCATCCCATTTATTCGATTTTCTGAAAATAGCGGATCGACTTGTTGATTAAAAGACTGATCCAATCTTTCCTGGTAAAGCGAATATGATTTCAGCCAGTTTATTGCTGAAAGTGTCTTGTATAAGACAGAGCATAGTCCAAGCCCCAGAATACTTTGACATTTTTTAACGTTGATTGTGTTACAGGTTCTGACATATCACCGCCTTGCGGCGATACCGCTCCAACGATTGTCAGGGAACCTTCCCGTTCTTTAGAACCTAAACAATGGACGATCCCGCTCCTCTCATAGAAGCTTGATACTCTGGATGAAAGATATGCTGGATAGCCCTCGTCCCCGGGCATTTCCTCCAAACGACCGCTCATCTCACGTAATGCTTCTGCCCATCTTGAGGTTGAGTCTGCCATCACTGCAACAGAATATCCCATATCTCTGTAGTACTCTGCAATCGTTATCCCCGTATATACTGAAGCCTCTCTAGCAGCAACCGGCATGTTCGAGGTATTGGCGATCATAACGATTTTTTCCATTAACGAATTCCCTGTCTTAGGGTCAATAATTTGCGGAAATTCATTTAATACATCAGTCATTTCATTTCCGCGTTCACCACATCCTATGTATACAATTACATCCGCATTTGCCCATTTTGCTAATTGGTGCTGTACAACAGTTTTCCCTGATCCGAAAGGCCCGGGAATTGCCGCAGTCCCCCCTTTGGCAACCGGGAAGAAGGTATCAATAACTCGTTGTCCAGTTAATAGAGGCGTATAAGGATTTAATTTCTTTTTATAAGGTCGTCCTTTGCGCACCGGCCATAATTGAAGCATTGAAATATTTATTATATTGTTTTTGTCGTCTTCTATTGAGACTATTGTGTCCTGAATAGAGTAGTTTCCTTCTTTAATACTGGTTACTGAGCCTTTGGTTCCAATTGGAACCATGATTTTATGTTGAACGGAAGTTGTTTCATCGACAACCCCTAAGATATCGCCTGATTCAACTGCTTCTCCAATTTCTATTGTCGGCTTGAAATACCATTTTTTCTCGCGGTCTAATGGCAATGCTGAGACTCCTCTTGCAAGGAAAGCTCCTGACATTTCAAATAGTTTGTCTAGAGGACGTTGAATTCCATCAAAAATCTGTCCAAGCAATCCCGGGGCCAATTCCACTGAGAAGGGATGGCCTTTTTTATATACAGGTTCACCTGGCCCAATCCATGTTGTGTCTTCGTAAACTTGGATCGAGGCTTTATCTCCTCTCATTTCAATAATTTCGCCTATCAGTCTGTTTTCTGAGATTTCGACAACGTCGTTAATACTTGCATCGTCCATGTGGATTGCTTCGACAAGAGGACCAGAGACTTTAGTAATGATTCCGTCTTTCAAAGAGACCAGCCTTTCTAAAATAAATTCTTTCCAATAGCTTTTTCAACATCTAAGTTGATTGCTTCAATCCCTGATTCTTTTGATCCAAATCTGTCAGGAATTAAGACAATTATCGGAGACATTTTTTTTCGGTATTTTTCAATCGTGTCACATATTGGGATGGCATAATCTTCTGTAATAAAGATAATCCCGTAATCACCCGTTGCCAGTTCAATCAGCGTTCTCCTTGTTGACTCGCTATCTTTCGGAGAAAAAATGTCCATTCCCAAAGCTCGAAAGCCTAGCACTGAAACTCTGTCTCCAATAACCGCTATTTTGTGAATCATATTATTCTTATATTCCGTTCTATCATTTCAAGTTGCTTCCAGCAATTCTTTCCCAGAAAGAATGATTCAGAATGCGAATTTCTGATTCGACAGATTTCACATAGCCGAATAAAACTTCAGGGCCACAAAAATTTTCTGGCATTCAGCGCGAAATCAATTGGAATTCATCCTGTTTTTTTCAAATTCCAGCAAATCAGCGTTTTTTCAAGATTTATGATCGCATTTACAAGAAGATCGTTGCAATTCGCAGAGATAGCTAATGCAGATAAATGGTGATCATTCTCGATTCCCTTGAATTTATCTGATAAATCTTTTGAGCTGATCGTGCCGCCATCCACAATTACCATATCGAACAAGTCTGTTTTTCTGATGCTGCTTTTTCATTCGAAAAAACGACATGACATTAAAAAAATCAATCATGTCTCTGGTGAATGTCAAGATGAATTCCGAAGCTGTCTTTTTGCGAGCTAGCTTGGAGTTTTTTTATAAAAGTACTATCAAGTCCAATATCGATCATTTGGGGATTGTTCGTGACAACGTAGAGCTGCTTCACTTTTTCAGTTAAAAGTCGTATGGAATTAGTGCGCTGTTGTCCGCTTCTATATCCTTTTGGGTAGAATCACTTGAGGGTGATTTACAAATTCATTGTTCGGCAATGAATTTATGGTTAAATAGATTTTTTTGTAGAAACTCCGTAAATCATGATAAAAATATTTTAAGAATAGATATTCGATAATTTGATTATTAGGAGCTAAATCGAATTGTATGGAAGAGCAACGAGTTAGTTCGCTGAGTAAATGTTTTTAATGTCAGTCGAATCCTGACCAGCCGAAAAATGCGATCTATACAGGTTTACAGCAATTCTAAAGCATCTGAAGAGTCAGCATGGATCATTTGTTCAAAATTCAGTTGAGAGCAGTTGTTTTTCAAATGAGCGAATTCTTGTTGAACTAAAAATAAATTCATCTCTTTTCATTATTATCTGATTTTCCTGAAAGAATTTCTAACAACTCGGGTTCTACATCCTCTCGTATGAAATTCATAATGGATATGTAATCATAAAGTTCAGAAACGCCTTCTCTGATAATCGAGAACCCGGAGGTAATTTGTTCGCTTTCATGAACGTAAACCCATGAGAACGAACTTTTTCTTTAGACTTCTGGACAGTTAATCGGAATTTTGATGATTAATGATGTTGGAGGATTGTTCGTTTCGAGATAATTTTCAAATCGCTTTATTAACATCGCTTCATTAATGTTTGAAAATCGATCGGCGGCTTTAGTAAAAATAGTATTTAATAAAGATTGTTTTGCTGCCAGCACTTTATCCCGATAAATTCTTTGGTTCTCCGTGATGATCCCGTCAATAATCGTTTCAACCTGAGCTGTCGATTTAGAGATAATTAATTCACTCTCTTCTACTGCAGCGTTTTTGTTCTCAGCCAATAAATCCTCCTTCCTTTTATGTGCATTATGAAGGATTTCAGCGGCTTTTTTTTCAGCTTCTTCGAGAATGCTATTCGTTATATTTTCAATTTTAGACATCATTAATGCTTCTCATTGGCTAAACCAGATTGATCAATAGCAAAGAAGATACAAAGGACAGGATTGCGTATGTTTCAACCATTACAGCAAAAATAATTCCTTTTGTATATTGTTCTTCATTCTTGGATAAGATTCGAATTCCACCTACAGCCACCTTTGCTTGCGCAAGTGCTGATAGCAAACCGACAAACGCGATTGGCAAACAAGCGATAAAAATTGCTAAACCCGATTGCAAAGATAAATCTGTGGAGAGTTTCAGCGATGCAAGCAACCCGATGACAAATCCATAAAGACCTTGCGTTCCTGGGAGAAGTTGCAGTATGAGCGATTTTCCAAATTTTTCTGGTTCGTCAATTGTAAGTGCTGACGCGGATTCACCGACCTTTCCAACACAAATCGCCGACCCGATTCCAGCCAGTATTACTGCTATTGCAGAACCAAGCAACCCCATTATAAAACCGCCATAATTGATGAAAAAATTTCCTTCCATGATCACCTCTTATAATTAAAATTGTTATTTAATTCTAAAAAATTTTTCCTGAGCTCGGAATTTTTGAAAGGGAATCCCTCCGCCTTCATAGAATTTCCCGAAATATTCAACATAAACCAGTCTCATAGCATGAACATAACCGGACAATCCACTTAAAAACATATTAAACATTTGAAACACCAAGAAAATGACGATACTGGCGATTTTTCCAATGATGCCAATACCGCCTAACATAGTGCAGATTAAATTTATTGCATATCCAATAAAAGCGCCTGATAAACATAATGCAGCGATTCTTGTATAAGAAACCAAATCGCCGATATAAGAAGTTATTCCATATACGTTGTAGAGTCCCCATGCCAAGCGAGCCTTTTTGTTCTGATTTTCTCGGGCAGAAAAAAGAATAATCCCTATGATGCCGATGATCATTCCATACTTCGCCGCAGAGCCCCAGATATCGCTGATCCCAATTTTTGGACCTAACAAGAATAGAATTGCACCAATCAGGGTCAAATACCAAAATCCCACATCATATAAAGCTGATAATTTATCGCCTTTTCGAAGATAGATAAAAGCTTTTAATCCTAAGCCAAATAGAATATTAACCAACCCAAAGCCGAGAGAGACGATAATCATTTCAATTGAGCTTGAACCAGGGTCAATCAATGCCGGGAATTTGACAATTCCACCGAAGAAACTTCCGAAAATTAAACCAGCAATAATTGTAGGTATGCTCAAAACTTGAAACAATTTAATAAACTTTTTTGTCCCATCCTTCAGTTTCACTTTGTGCAAAACCAATGATGATAAAATAAGCATTACAAGACCATAACCAAAATCTCCCATCATCACACCAAAGAAAACGCAATAAAAGGGCATCATTAATGGTGTGGGATCTAATTCGTTATATCGGGGTAGTGAATATGTTTTGATTATTTCTTCAAAAGGCGTGATGATGGAATTGTTTTTTAGTATTACGGGAACATTACGATCATCTTCAACCGCTGGTTTCACGATGAGATAACAATGATTACTGCAAACTGTATTTACAATATCGATAAATTGATCTTGTATATCGCTGGGAATATAGCCTTCGATAAAAATTGTAGAATCTGATGCAATAAATTTGTCTTTTGACGAAGCGCAAATTTGTTTATTCTTCCAGTATTCATATTATATCTTTATATTCAATAAGTGCTTTTCCGCCAATCTCCTCTTTTCATTTTTATATCTTTTTAAATTGTCAATATTTTTTTTCCGTTCATTTTGAAGATTCTCTATTCTTTTTGACGGGCTGACTTGATCCGAAAAAGACACTTCAGTATATTGAAATTCGTTCAACATTTCTTTGAACAATTCATATTGGCTCTTGCTGGAAATGTAATAGAAATAAGTTTTTTCAGCAATTTCTGTGATGACTTCAAGGTGTACTTGCGAAAGCTCACTGCTTTTTCCTTAAATTTAGTCATTTGTTTAGATGCGATATATGCCCAACCTGCATGGACGTAATCCAACTTTGTGAAATCTTTTGAAGTGTGTTTAATCGAAACCCAAGGAGTAATTAATGCAATTTCTTCCTGTACTTTTTTTAGTTTTTCTTTTTCGTTTTGTTCCAATGAATTCAATAAATTTACTTCAGATATTGCATTTTCAAAATTGAAACCTTCGGCTGTATTTTTCAAATCATCAAAATCAATTTCTTCAAGAGCATTATCGAATTTTGTGCCCACCTTTTGTTTTTCAGCAAATAACTGCAAATCTTCAATTGTCTTTGCAAGTCTCTGCACGGTTGAATTTATCTGAGATATTTCTTCAGAAGAAAAGCATGCCTCTAAATTCTCTAAGTCGTTGCTATCAATCGCCTTTTTAAAATGAATATATTGAAACTTGTTAAAGTGGTTTATGAGCTGCGCTTCATGCCTTTTTAACAATGCGATTGAGAATTGCGACATCTTAACGATTGCCATATTCTGCAACTTTCGTTTCTATGAAATTGACAGCCTTTAGAATCTTTTCCTCTGAAATATTCTCGATTTCTGCTATTTTTTTAAGGGCATCAGTCACAATTGATTCTGAAAGCGCGATTCCTTTTCTCTCTGCATCATCAATTATTTTTTGAGCCTGCAACATTGCCTGCTTTAGAATCGCTTCTTTTTCTTTCCGAGCTTCTTCTTCGGCAAAAGAAAGAATACGCTCTCGCTCTGCTTGAGCTGCTTGGATTTTTTCTTTTGCAATTCTTTCCGTATTTAGAACTTCTTCGATTGCATTGTTAGGCATTGACGTTCTCCTAAAAAAGCTGCTTACATTATTTGTTTTTGCAAATTGGTCGGGTGTTATATCTTTCAATACCCAAAGCTAAAAGCTCCATTGCTCGTTCCAGATCTGATTGTTTAAGAACGTAAGCAATTCGAATTTCGTTTTTCCCTTTTCCTGGCGTAGCATAAAAACCTTCACCAGGTGCAAACATAACCGTTTCAGAACGGTCTTCGAAGTCAGAAAGTAACCATTTTTGAAAATTGTCCGCACTGTCAACAGGAAGCGCAGCCATCATATAGAAAGCACCCTGAGGTTCGCTGCAAATGACGCCCGGAATTTTTTTTATGGCTTTATAGCATATATCACGACGATGTTTATATTCTTTCCTTACTGATTCAAAATAATCTGATCCAACGGAGTAAAGTTTTGCTGAAGCGACCTGATCAAAGGTAGCAACAGAAAGCCTAGCCTGGCATAATTTCAGACATTGGGCAATCAACTCTTTGTTGTGGCTTGGTGCTCCGATGCGTGCTCCACATGCCGAGAAACGTTTTGATACTGAATCAATTATAACAATATTTTCGTCAGCGTTTTTGGTTTTGGCAAGCGATTGCAACGGTTGATTGTTGTATATAAATTCTCGGTATACTTCGTCACCGATTACATAGGAATTGTATTTTTTTGCGATGTTCGCAATCATTTGCATTTCTTCAAGTTTTGTCACGACAAGTGATTTCAGGGCTGTGAAACATGATTGCCCGTGTATTTTCATTGTAATGCTTCAATTTTTTCAGCATCAGCAATACCCATCTTCTGGACTCGTGGCAAGAGGTCGGATGACACCACCTGCTGCGTACAAAAGTATCATAATTTGGATAGAATGGTTCGGAATAATGACTTCATCCCCAGGTCAAAATTGAGAGCATCAGCATTTGCAGCGCCTCGCTGCCCCCGGTTGTGATCAATATCTCATTCTCATTGTAGGATATACCTATTTGTTGATAGTAGTTTTTGATAGCTTCTACTAGTTCAGGGATTCCGGATGAAGGGGCATATTCCAAAACAGGATTTTTAAAATTCTTCACTGCATCAAAAAAGGCGGCTGGTGTTTCGATGTCTGGTTGACCGATATTCAGATGGTAAATTTTCTTTCCATTTTTTTTGGCTTCAACTGCGAGCGGATGAAATTTCCGCATAGGCGACAGGTGCAAAGCTGAACTTTTTCCAAATTTCATTTGTGTTTACTCTAATGTCATCCGTCTAATAAATAAAACCATTTATATTGCCAAAAAGTGATATTGTTCGGGCAAAGTTTATTCTTGCCGAACAACTAAGATAGTAACCACTACTTGCTGTCGTGCTTTCAGCACGCGATCCGGATAAGCTGGCATTGCGTAGGGCAATTTCTTGGCGTTCATAGCCATTGTCACTGCGGGTGAACGCCAGCTGTAACAGCTTCGCCACAACCTGAACACCCAAAAGAAATATTCGAACGCGGTGTCTGCAGGAACATCAAAATCAATTTCGTCGGGAATTACATCGATTGTGGGGAACCCGCATTTTGCTAATAATGTTCCTGTTCCCTGAAATCTTCGAACTCCTCTGAAAGAGCCATACCGATACCTCTTCATGATTCCACCATAAGCCTGGCCTTTCAGCAATTGTTTCGTTACCGGTTTCACGACATCCATAGCTCTGTCGTCATGCAACCGTTGTTTTCCGGTTGATAAGTCGACATCCACCTGCGCTGATGGTCGCGTTGTACATGTAGGCGATGTCGCGGATCAAATTGCATCGTTTCTTTATTGAAGGGGTCACTTTGCTGTCAATGCAATGATTTCCAATATAGAAAGTTTCGATCCGCTATTTTCATTTCTTCATAAGTTCGATAGGATCCATCTTCCTTTCGCATTGCCGTCATCGCGAAGATGAGCAGCCGCGTAATTGCGTACCAGGCATAATTTGTGAACGAGAACCTGCCGCGTACCCAGAATCAATTCCATGGACAGGTGTCATTTGAAATCATGACGATATCCTCAGGTTTGACTTTTAATGGTTTTAAGTACTTCATTTGCGCTGGCCAGGCGCCATATCTGCGCCTTGCCCATAGTCCTCCCGGTGTGATAAAAAGCAATTTTCCCATCTTCTTGAAGCTCTGCGCCCATCACAAGTGTCATGTCCGAGCATCGCCACAACAATAGACTCGATAAATTCAACCCCTCTTTTTACGTTCCCGTTTTCTTTATTCTTCTCATCTCTGATTTTGCATGCTTCTTCATAACGGGGACGAATCATATCGAAGAGTTTTTTCATCACTAATACGTCTGGTGCCTGTCCGGTGGGTGTGGTGGCCCCATTGTCATAGAGATTTTGATAACGGAATTCAAAAGGATCCATTCCGATTTTCTCTGCCATCTCATCTGCTAGAGATTCAAAAGCAAAGAACGCCTGGGGAGAACCATAAGCACGCATTGCTGCACCATATGCATGGTTGGTGAAAGCCATCCTGCCAAATCCGCGGATACTTGGGAGGTTGTAACCTGCGGAGTGGAATTGCATGACTTTCGTAAGCAGCAAATCCCCAAATTCTGAATATGCCCCATGATCTCCGATTACGTCATAATCTAAGGCCAACATTTTCCCTTTCTCATCGCAGGCTAGCTTTGAGCGGAAGAAAAATGGTGAACGTTTCCCTGTATACGTGATATGTTGCGCCATATCAAATTCTATATAACAAGGTTTTCCAGTAGCCATGACGGCTACGCCTAAAATACCTTCGATTGTTGGACTTAGTTTGTATCCAAAAGTGCCGCCGGTATGGTTTTGAATGATCCTTAATTTTTCTTCCTCGAGACCGAGAGCGGCTGCGATCATATAGCGGTGAACGAATACCGCGACACTTTTAGAATGGATCGTAACTCTTCCTTCTTCATCATAATAGCCAAAACCGACGTCTGGTTCCTGAGCCATATGCGGGACTCGTTGAGAATAATATTCATGCTCAACAACATAGGGTGCGCTCTCGAAAATTGGCTCAGGATCTGGTCCTTTAATCAACGGTTGTTCGAAAAAGACATTCGGACTTTCAGGGTGTATGCGCATCGCATCAGGATCTGCTGCATCTAGTGCATTCAGATATGCGGGTAATTCTTCAATTTCCACCTGAACTTTATCGGCTGCTGCTCGCGCATGCTCAACAGTATCAGCGCATACAATCGCAATAGCGTCACCAAATTGGAATATCTTTTCATCACATAAAATTGGACGGTCAAATCCATCGTTATAAGTCCAGTCAAAGGACATCAATCCATCAATGCGATTTGTACCTTTAATGTCCTTATAGGTAAGAACTGCTGCAACGCCAGGCATTTTCTCAGCTTCGCTGGTGTCGATTGATAAGATCTTAGCATGGGGAACTTTAGCCTGGGTTAATGCTAATTGAAGCGTCCCTTCAGCCATTTTTACCCCGATGTCAGCTCCATATTCCAGGGTTCCAGTAACTTTCG
Organism: Flexilinea sp.; assembly: GCA_040766005.1. Lineage (GTDB taxonomy): Bacteria > Chloroflexota > Anaerolineae > Anaerolineales > Anaerolineaceae > Flexilinea. Next base: position 49,743 of record JAXGRI010000004.1, read on the forward strand.
CTATTGCAGTGTGTCTTGGATAGTCGGTGCCAAAGATTGTCCCATCTGGTCTCTCTTTATATTGAAGATCAGACACATCCATTGCTCCTCGCAGAACGGCAGCGGCATCCGACAGCATCAACCAGCGGTTTATACCCTGTACAGCGACATATGTTACGATTCACTCTAAACCATTCACGTACTTCCTCTCTGGATGGGTTGAGGTTTTGCTGCAATAATGCATAACTTGAAACAATAAAGCCAGGGGAGCAAATTCCACACTGTGCTGCTCCATGTTTAATCCAGGCTAATTGGATTGGGTGCAGATTCTCTGGTGTGCCAATACCTTCAATTGTTATAACCGTCGAATTATCAGGGACTCTGTTCATCCGGACTGTACAGCTGCGGACGACCTTCCCATTCAAAATAACAGAGCAGATCCCGCATTGATTTTTCCTGCATCCAGATTTCGTTCCAGTCAAATGGACTTTTTTTCGAATTACGTCTAATAAAAGTTCTTCACCAGACAGAACAAGAGTGTGTTTTTTATTGTTGACAGTTATTTCTTTAACTATCATTTTTTGAATTGTGTTCATAAAACATCGCTCCTTTAGATAGATCATTTTTCAAATGCAACTTCATGGTCGACTACAGTGAGTAAGGACTTGACATCCTAATATTCTGACGGACCGTAAGTGGAAGAGGATTTTATTGAAAATAATAATCTCCGTAGGCTTATCAACTTGCATTCTTTACAAAACATATCAGCCAGTACTCTTTACCAATAGATGACCAAGTTTTCCCGTTGCAGTATTATATGTTTCCAAATGATTCCTCTTCTAATTCTGCCCATTTTGGAACTTCCTCTAATATAGTAAAAATGTTTCCGATAAACACAAAAGTTTGTAACGAATCATCAGTATTAAAGTGATATTTTACATTGATAAACCGTTTGATCGCCTTTAGAAAACTGGCGGGCATTTTTAAAATGCCTGCCAGTTTTTTTGTAAAAAACTTGCTATAATTTAACTTTTTCCAGATAACTCAATGCATAATCAAATGCATCGAAAAACTTATCCATATCTTCTTTCGTGACGAAACAAGACGCAGCAATTCGGAGAGAATTCGGTGCAACTCCTTTTATGATAACATCTTTTTCCATTGCTTTTGCAGAAATGATTGAGTTTGGCCACTTGGATACATCTTCTCCACCTGAAACATTCCGATCTGCTTCGAAGAAGGGTTCGTTGGTTTCCCGATTTTTGACCAGTTCAACCTCCCAAAACATTCCTTTTCCTGCAAACAGCCCGATCGAAGGATGTTTCTCATACATTTTTTGCAGTCCTGCGCGGAAGTATTCACCAGCTTTTTTACTTTGTCCTGGTGCATCATGCGCAATTAAATATTTCAAGTTTGCAATTGCAGCCGCCAAAGGTAACGGATGACCGGAAAATGTTGATACATGCATCCAACGGATTGAATCCATATAGTCGCCGATATCTTTGTTGACAATGACAGCGCCTAAAGGCAATGCTGAGCTTGTAATTCCCTTCGCTGTTGTGATGATGTCGGGTTTGACCGGACGATCGCTCATAGCCTGATAACCAAACCATTCGCCCATTCTGCCAAAACCCATTAATACTTCGTCAACAATCCAAAGGATCCCAAGACGGTTCTTCATGTCTTCAATCTGAGGCAGGTAATCATCCGGCGGAACAATGATTCCTGCTCCAAGAGCTGGTTCCGTAATAATCGCTGCAACGTTTTCAACGCCATGATTGCAGATGATCTCTTCGGTCATCTTAACACGAGCAAGCTGTCCCTTGTTGTTTGTGGTTTTGCAATTCGGGTACTTTTGCCCTAAAGGACAGCGGAAGCAGAACGGGACTGGGCAAACGAATGTCCCAGAATAGTTACGTCCTGGCACTGGGTCTACTCTTTCATTTGAATCTACTCCAATACCGCGAGATTCACGAATTCTTGTGGCTTGTACGGCTCCTGCTGAGACACCATGATAACCATACATGCGGGATGCGATCAACGGCTTTCGAGTATAGAGTCTGGCAATGTGCATAGCTGTTTCAACTGCATCGCTTCCACCCAGACAAAAACGAACTTTTGAAGCCCATCCACTATCTCCCAGGATGTCCTCAATCAACATTTTTGCTAATTCTGCTTTGTAGTCAGTGGTGTAAATATCCCAAACAAACCCAAAACGATCTAAAGCATCTTTTATTGCGTTTTGAATCTCTGGGACATTTTGCCCGGCATTTACACAAACTAGCTGATTACAAAAATCAAGCAACCTTCGCCCTTCGGGGGTAATTAAATAATCTCCTTCGGTATGGTCTACGAAAACCGTCCCGTATTCATCACCCCTGATGTTTGCGTGAATAAGATATTTTTTATCCCATTCTTTTATTTGATTCCAATCAATTTTCGACGCCATACGATACTCCTTTCGAATAGACACAACAAAAATATTTATTTATGAATCAAGCGTTGTAAATAAGTTTATTTTATTGACAGGAGTCCAAGTCAATAGAGCAATATATCGAAAACTTCATTTGTAGTTAGTAGATAAAAAAAAAGAATTCAAAACTTGATTTCAGGCGATAAATGAGGTTTTTTTTGTGAAACATGGAATATACTCCATCTTTATGAAATTCGATTTGACCTAACAAAACTTTTCCATTATAGTAAACGAACATAATTGTTTAAATAAATTGTAAAAAAGGACCATTGGACGTTCTCTCTTGCATTTCATTAAGGAGGGGGTATGCGAATAGGTAGTTTGTCAAAAAAATACAATACGTCAATTGATAAAATTTATTTTTATATAAAGTCGGGTTTGTTGGTGCCTAAACTTCGTGGGAAACAATATGAATTTGATACCACTTGCGAGAAAGATTTTGAAACGATCTTAAGACTGCGAAGCCTAGATTTTTCGATAAAGGAAATTCATGCCTTTTTGTCGATTTTTCGGATTTCCGGTTTTGTATATCAAGAAGATGCGAACGATATTATCCGGATCCTGGATGCAAAGCAGCAAGAAATGGAAAATAAGCGGGCTTCAATTGGAAAAGCCATAGAACAAATCGCGAAAATAAAATCCGAACTCGTTGAAAGCACAAGAAAACAACCTAAGCGATTAACTGGTTTTCCAACGCATATGTTGAGTTTGTTGGAATGTCCGAATTGTCACCACGATTTTCATCTGGATCGAATAGACATGTCTCCGCAATATGTATATAACTGTAATGTCAAATGTGATTGCGGATATGAAGCAAAAATTGAAGACGGAATATTCCTGACTCCAAATGAAAATACCAGTAGATATGATCGCCCTGATCTTTCCCGCGAGTATTACAAAGACATTCCTCCAGAATTAACCAGTTTATTCCAACGATCGTACAACTGGATGACCGATTATTTAATGAAAGAACAAAAAGATGGACGCGTTATCATGGAGACCCATATTAATGCGTATTTTTTCCTTCAAAATGCACTTAATTCCCTAAATACAAAAGCTCATTTTATTGTTACCGATAAATTTCCAGAGATGCTTCGCCTTTATAAACATTTAATCGAAAGTACAGATTGTGAATTAGACATTGGGTATATTGCTGATGATAGTCTCAATTTTCCTATAAAAAATGAGTGTGTAGATCTTTTCATAGATTTTTCAGTTCTAATGATCATCTTTTTGCAATCAGGATTTCCTTCATGATCATATGTGTAATTTCATCAAACCGAATGGGAAAATATTGGGAACTTTTTTTCATGTTCCGAGAGGGAAAAAGACAACGGCTAACCTTTTGAGAAATTACCCTGAAGCAAGTAAGATAAATTTCGAATTAAACGAATTTAATAACGCACTTTCAAGGAATCATTTTTTGTACTGGAAGATTCGGAAATAGGATATACCAAAGATTGCGGGGCGAATTGGGCCTTTATTTATCACGAAAAAGGTGAAGAAATGCATCTTTACAGTTATCTTGCTCAAAATAAAGTTCGAAGATAAGCTGGATTTCTACAAAAACAAGAGAATTGTCAAAATCAATAAAAGAACATTTCGCATAGACATTAAGGAATCAATATAATATTTTTATCAAGGCATAGAATTAAATCTGATAAAGAAATTGTTTATCTGGTCGTCAAGTACTTGACGATTTATTTCAAGGGTGTTAAAACTGAATTTGTCAGATGGAAGTTATCTGTTCTGTAAAAGGCATGCGGTTTCGAACGATCGCATCGCACATTATGTATCGTAATTGGAGTGTTTTGTATGAGTGAACGTTATGTTGGTGCTGTGAAGTGGTTTAATGCAACCAAGGGGTTTGGTTTCATCGGTCGCGAAAACGGTGAACCGGATGTTTTCGTCCATTTCTCAGAAATAAAAATGGATGGTTATAAACGGTTAAACGAAGGACAAAAAGTGGAATTTTCGATTGAGGATGGTCCGCGTGGCGCGCAAGCGACAAACGTCACTTCAGTTGAATAGGCTTTACCTATTAATAGAAAACGCCCTATATAAGCATATCCGCATGCTTATATAAGGCGTTTTTTTATTGTATTTTTCTGAGGAATCGGAAAACAGGATAATCTGGTATGTTGGTACTCCTTTTGATCAGATAGCCGATGATGCGGATGTATTCTCCGGTGACGTCTTTCCATCCCTGTGGAGAAAGCCACCATAACGCTGGATGAAATTTGTTTTTCCCTGATCCATAGTATTGGACAGTAAAACCTGTATTCGCAAAGGTATCGCTGAAAATGATTTTGACACGCCGGGTGTGCCAGGAATCAGTAACGATAATGACTGATTTAGCGCTCATATCTACCATCTGTTCTATGATTCCGGTCGCTTCCTGCCCGGTGTTTTTCGCGACAAAATTCACCAGATGGAGCGCCCCTTCCGGAACGTCCAGTTCTTTTAGACGTTCCACTTGCAGCTGACTGTAGGGGGAATCATAATCACCATAGGTCCGTCCGGTATTTGTCAGGAGAATAGCATCTGACAGACGTTGATGATATAGTCTGGCAGCATCTATTAGACGAGTTTGGTCGTTACCGCTCAATACTGCAATGACATCTGCTGGCTTCAATCTGGTGTTTACTACCAGAAACTTTCCCAAGAGCATCAGCAAGAAAAAGAAGACGCCGGCGATAAAAAGAACTCGCCAGAAATGCCACTGTCCGTTAGCAGAGCTTACCCTTTTTGGATCTGCTCCGTTTATCAGGTTACCGTTATCCATTCTGCGCAGGTTATAGATTTTTCATTGCCGTGGACATTCGCTGAAGTGCTTCCATTAAAATGCTGCGTGGTGTCCCAAAGTTGAGCCGGACGAATTTATCAAATCCGCGACCAAACGTCGCCCCGTCGTTTAGCCCTACTTTTGCCTCGTTTTCGAAGAATGCCTGTGGGTTGCCCGGAATACCAGATTGAGAACAATCCAGCCATGCGAGAAAAGTCGCCTGAATTTCAGTGGTCTGAATACTTGGCATCTCAGTAGCAATTGTCTGGAGCAGATAGTCACGATTGCTTTCGAGATAGGTGTTCATTTGTTGCAGCCATTCGGTACCCTCAGCATATGCTGCGAGACCAGCCTCCTGAGAGAGGCAAGAGACGCCGCTCGAAAAACCTTCCAGGACGTTTTGGTAGCGTTTGCGTAATTCTGGATTTTGGATAATAGCGACAGAGCATGACAATCCGGGAATGTTGAATGTTTTACTGGGGGCAATGAGCGTTATGGTCCGGTCTCTGACATCTGCGTTTAGAGAGGCGATTGGAACATGTTGATAGCCGCTGTAGATGATTTCACCGTGAATCTCGTCAGAACAAATGACTAAATTGTGTCTGGCGCAAATCAGAGCGATTTTTTCCAGTTCATCGACTGTGAAGACCCGACCAGTCGGGTTTTGCGGATTGCAGAAAAGGAAGAGCTTGGTTTCTGGTTGGATTTTGCGCTCAAATTCTTCAAAATCAATTTCATATCGGTTTGTGTTGATGTTATAAACAAGTGTGCTGATTGATGAGGCAACACGGTTATTGATCGGCGCTTCAAAGAAGGGCGGATATACTGGCTGCTGAAAAAGAACGCTGCTGCCCGATTCACAAATCGCTCTGATGGCAAAGTTGAAACCGGAAACAACCCCCGGGAGAAGTAGAACGGATTCTGGAGTGATTTCCCATTTGTAACGCTCTGACATTCGTTCAACTATGACATTGATCAGATCAGGGTGATTATGACAGTAACCCAAAATTGGATGTTCCAGCCGTTTTTGCAACCGTTGAATGATTTTTGGGTCGACAGCGAAATCCGTGTCCGCTACCCATAGCGGTAAAACATCTTCTGAAAAACGTTCCCATTTTATGGCGTTCGTTCCGCGTCGGCTTATGATTTGATCAAAATCGTATTTCATTGTAGCTCCAGTAATCCAAGCGTTTTATGTGACCGCAATAAAAATTATAAGACGAAAAAAGTCATTTAACGAATTCGGAAGTGTTTGAAATGAATGATCTTGCATGTTCTATCATCTGGCTTTACAAAGATGAATGACCCTTCTTTATTAACAGCACAAAAAACGGTCAGGGTTTCCCTGACCGTTTTTTTACCAGATAAGAAAATAGGAAAATTATTTTTTGATAATCCGTACGTCTCCGACAACCAAACCTTCTGGCATAACGAAAACCGGATTGAGATCTGCTTCAGCAATTTCCGGATAGATGAATGGCAGTTCTGAGAACTTGACGATCGCATCAGCCAACGCTTCCAGGTCACTGGGCTTGCTGCCCCGGAATCCCTGCAACAGGCGCGCTCCTTTGATTGAGTTGATCATCTCTAGAGCTTTGGCGTGGTTGACTGGCGCTACGCTGAGTGCGATATCGCGCATGATTTCAGTATTGATACCGCCAAGACCGAAAACGATGACAGGTCCAAACTGCGGATCGACAGTCAACCCAAGCAGCACTTCCTGTCCGCCTTTGATCATCGGGTAAATGACCACACCGCGGAAGTCTTTGCCCTCTGCACGAGCACGGATCGTTTCGAAAGCTTTCAGGGCAGCGGCTTCATCCTTGATGCCGACAATCACGCCGCCATATTCCGATTTGTGGATGATCTGAGGCGATACGACTTTCATGACACATGGGTAACCGATCACTTTGCAGGCAGCTGCGACATCTTTTTCATCGGTCACAAAGCGAAATTCCGGTACTGAGATGCCGTTTTGGCGTAACCATTCCATCGCCTCCGGTTCAAGCATCCGCTCGCTTCCCGGCAGCTTTTCAGGTTCCTGGTTCAGTTTTGTACGCAGCGTTTCCCAAGTCCTGGTGAAGCTTTTTTCTTCGCCGATTGTCCGCTGCATCTCGTAATACTTCGCCATTTTGTTCAAAGCGATGGTTGCCCGTTCACCGCTGGGGAAATTGGGTACGCCGCGCTCTTTCAGGAATTTCACACTCTCATGAACTACCTGATTTGGCAGGAAGTTTGCGACGATCGGTTTGCCGCTGAGTTCTGCAGCATCGGCAACCCCTTTTGCCAGCAGTGATGCGTCCAGATAGGGAGGACAGATGTTCATTGCGATTGCCGCGTCATATTCTTCCAGTGTGGTCAGCAATGTTTTGCGATATCCGTCTTCCGTTCCTTCTACTGTCAGATCGATCGGATTCCTGAATCCGCAGAATGGCGGCAGGAATGTCTTGAGCGTTGCGATCGCTTCCGGGCTGACTTCTTTGATGTTAAGGCCGACTTCCTCACCCATATCCGCAGCGAGTACGCCTGGTCCGCCCGAATTGGTGACGATAATAACGCGATTGCCGTCCATCTTTGGGAAGTTGACGAATAATGTGCAGAGATCGATCATCTCCTCAATGGTCTTGACGCGGATTGCTCCGCACTGACGGAAGGCAGCATCGTAGACCGCATCCGCTCCCGCCATCGAACCGGTGTGGGATGCAGTAGCACGTTGTCCAACGTTGGTTCTGCCGGCTTTGATGACAACCACTGGTTTGACCCGGGCAGCAGCTTCCAGCGCTTCCGGGCGAATTCACGTCCGTTTTTGTCGCCTGATATAGAGTGCGATAACTTTGTTTCAGGTCATCTTTGAAGTAGTGAGAGTTCGACCTGGTTCAGATCGATACCGTTTCCATAATTGACGAACTTGACATTCCCAGTCCCTGCTCCTCGGCCCATGCCAGCCCGCCTACAGTGCGCCGCTTTGTGAGACCAGCGCAACACCGCCTTGTGGCGGATGGATTTCAGTGTCGGGAAGAGCTTGTGGCTGCGCAGACGATGCCAGCGCAGTTAGCGACCAATGATCCGAATACCGTTGCGCCGTGCTGCAGCTAAACTTCCTCTTCTCCGGCTTTGTTTCCCATTTCAGAAAATCCGGAGGTGATGACCACAAGGCAGCTCGACACCGCCTTTTCTGCAGCTTACTGGCGACCATCGGGCACTGTTGCATGGGGCGGCGATAATTGCCAAATCAACTGGCTTGCCGATTGATGTAACCGATAATCCTGGATTCCAAAGGCTCCCTGGCTTTTGGGTTTACGGCGTAGAGTCCTCCCTCAAACTTGCCGTCCATCACTTGTTTCAGCAGCACATTGCCCAGTTTGAATAGACAAGAGCCGATGATAACGACGCCACGGGGAAAGAATAATGCATCGAAGCTCATGCTTTGCTCCCAACAGCAATTTTTTCTGGTTGATAGTCCATTCCTGCCCGGAATGCGAAACGGTTTGCATCCGAAAACTTCGGCCAGCGTTTTTCAACCAGCTTTTCAATTTCATCCGTTGAAGAATTTACCCAATCCGATTGTTTCATTGCACAGCCCACTCTGCAAGATATGCCACTGCGTTTTCCTGCCATTTAGAGAGGGAATTTTGTCGGTGTTAATGTAGATCACATTTGCACCGGCTTTTTCAATTTCGAACCACACCTACTCGACAATCCGCTTTTCCAAGCATCACGGCGGTTGAGTTTCCAGACATGACCGAAGAACAAAGTCCCCGCCTGGTTTAATGCCGAACAGCGCATTTCAGATACTTCCATTGCGAACACCAGATCAGCACCTTGTTCCATGATTGCCGGGCCAACATCGTCGTTGCCCATCCGTAATTGCGCTTCATAAATCCGCCTCGCTGAGCCATCCCTTTGCTGATAAAAGTAACGGAATGTCTTCTTGAAAGGCCGCGCTTGCCAGAATTTTCACCAATCGCCAGGATGCCCTGACCGCCAACTCCAACCATAAACGTCGCATTTCATTTCTTAACTCTTCCATTACCACGGGTTTTGCGATTGCAGGTTACGACGCACATGCCGCACTGTTCGCAGAGCGCCGGATCAATTCGTCGCGACTTTTTCACCCGGTACCAGTGCTGAACAGCCGGTGACGCGCATAGCAATTTGCCATTATGCTGCAGTTTTCACCAATGATACGGACGATCTTCTTCCTTGCCGTCGCGTCTTGGATGACGGACTGACTGAATGGCACATTCTCTCTGAGAGGATCACTTGACCACCTGGCAGCCGCGGCATGCGCGCGATTGTTTCAGTCGCTTCTTCCTGGTTGAACGGGTTGATTTTCCAGAACTGTTCCACGCCCAAGGCAGGAATACGATTTTTTCAATATCAATCTGCTTGTACGGTTTTTTGTGCAAATCGTCTGTACCGTGCCGATTTGCATACCGGTCGGCGCATTCATCATTCATGATGATCATGCGATGGTGCCGTGCCGAACAGCGTTGATCAGTCCCGAATGCTGCCGTGAAAAAGGTGGAATCGCCAATCGTTCCCAACACAGGGGTTTTTACTCCCGCATAATAAAATCCCTGCGCCGGACCCATACCGGCACCCATGGAAATTTCGTGTTCCAGATCGTAAGGTTAAACGGTGGGTTCATGCCAGATCGTGCAGCCAATATCTCCATTGACAATCACGTCCCTTCGTCGGCTTCAGTTTCCGAATGGCTTTGTTGATCGCCATATAGGTGCCAGCGTGACAGCTGAGCAAACAGTGATTGGTCGTGCAGCAGCGATTGATTCGGCGGTTGTTTCGCTTTTGAAAACTTTCTTGGGAATCTTCAGCCCGAGTGCTGCATTGAGCCCGACCAAAACGTGGCTTAATCCATATTCGCCGATGCGTTCAAACGTTCCATCGATTTTGCCGAAAATTTTTCCTTTGAAACCCATCAATTGAGCAGAAACATACAGGTCTTTTTCTACGAAAGGTTCCAATTCCTCAAGCACCAGAATGTTGTCACAATGTGCCAACAACTTTTCTGATTTTTCCTTGGGGAAGGGGATTGGAGCTTTCAGGGAAAGCAACGAGATTTCGTCTCTTTTCAAACCGTGTTTTTCAGCGATTTCGAATGCTTCATCGACATAGCTATATGTGATGCCACTGGCGATAATTCCTAATCCGCCCTTTTTCTTCGAAAGCTTTAAGGTGTTCAGGTCGGTCTTTTCAATCAACTCGCCTGCTTTTGCCTGGCGTCCGATCAGATCCCGATGCTGCGTTGTACAGATGAGTGCGCCGGCTTTGGTGAAACGATTGATATCCCGGATCAACAGTGCGTCTGCCTGAGATACAGGAGCGGGTGGCTGAATATCAACGGTTGCGAAAGAATTTGCCAGAGCAGTAGTAAGGCGAACAAAAACGGGCCCTTTGATTGCTTCTGACAGATCGAACGCGTATTTTGTGATATCCACGGCTTCTGCCACTGTGGTGGGTTCAAGCATCGGCATATCGGCCAGCAGCGCAAAGCCCCGTGAATCTTGCTCGCACATCCCGGCGCTGGTGCCCGGATCATCGGCAACGTAAATGACCATTCCGCCATCTCCGCCGGAATAGGCGATAGAAATCAGCGAGTCATAGGCAACATTAACACCGGACATTTTCATCGTGCAAAGAACACGATGCCCAGCCCAATGAACGCCGGCGGCAAGATCAATCGCAACTTTTTCATTGGTGCTCCATTCCACATGTGTCTGTGGAAGATCCATTTCAAGCAAAGCAGCTATCGTTCCGGTTGAAGGGGTGCCCGGATAACCACAGGCGACCTTGATCCCCGCTGCGAGCGCACCGTATGCGATTGCTTCGTTTCCCGTAATTAGCTTTTTCAAAACATCCTCCAATTAATAGTGATGAGTGCTACTTTCACTGCAAGGAGAATCCTTGCAGTGAAGGAATCGTTGATTACTGTATTATGAATAAACTTCTTTATAAACTTTCTGGAACGAACGAATAAAACGATCGTTCTGGTCTTTTGTGCCAATCGAGACACGGATACAATTCGGTGCACCTTGTGGACCAAGCGGACGAATGATTACGCCTTCACGAAGCAGTCCTTCATATACAGGTACCACGGGTTTTCCGAGATTGGCAAAGACAAAGTTTGATTGTCCCGGATACACTTCAAAGCCCATGTTCTTCAGCGCTTCACTGATTTGTTTTCTTCCTTCAGCATTAACTTTAATGGTTTCATTAACAAATTCATGGTCATCCATTGCAGCTATAGCGCCTGCCTGGGCAATTCGGTTGACCGGGAAAGGTTCTCTAGTTTTCAACATCACCTTAATGATCTCCGGATTCGCAATCAGATAACCGATGCGGGTGCCTGCAATCCCATATACTTTAGAGAATGTTCGGCCGATAACCAAATTCGGATGTTTTTCAAGATATTCTAGTGTTTGCGGATAGTCTGGGTCATCGACGAATTCATAATAAGCTTCATCAGAGAACAGCAGTGTGTTTTCCGGAATAGCATTCAACAGTTTTTCAAATTCAGCTTTTGTGATGATTGTGCCGGTTGGATTGTTGGGGTTGCAGAGAAAGACAATTTTGGTTTTGGGAGTGATCGCTTTGATCACAGCGTCCACATCATATCGATAATCTTTAGTCAGGGGGACAATGACGCTTTTCCCATCCATTTTCCCGACGATGTTTTCAAAAGCGGGAAAAGTCAGTTCGCTCATAATGCATTCGTCACCGGGGTTGACAAACGTCAGACCTAGCATGGTAATCACGCCATCTTCGCCGTTGTCAACGTAAATATTTTCCTTTGTCACGTTATATTTTTTTGCGAGTTTGCTGACAACATTGGGGCAAAGGCTTTCGGGGTATGAGTTGATATGTTGAAGTTCTGCTGTCATCGCTTCTAATGCTTTGGGCGATGTCCCCAGTGGGTTTTCATTCGAAGCAAGCTTGACAATATCTGTGATCCCGTATTCTCTTGTTACTTCTTCAACGGGTTTTCCTGGTACATAATCCTTGCGGACCAGGATTGATGGACGCGCGATTTTTTTGACATCCATAGCAATGGTTCTCCTTTTCATCTTTCTTTTCTTTTTTAGCATTTTGTGTTTCTGCAAAACCGTTCGGCTGCATGTCGAATGATGAATGTCCATTCTATAAAAATGCGTGGCATGTATTTAGCGGGCGTCAGCTCACTATCAGTATAACATGTCGACCATAATAAAGAATGCCATTTTGAAACACCCAGCCTAAAAACTTCCGTGATATACCGTATTTCAATTATAATAATATTAACCGAAATCGTAAATATCTTAACCGGCAAAAGTTCACTAGAATAAACAACCTTTATAGTTGCATGAAGATGTATAGTCAAATATGCTGGTTTTCGCTATCGAAATTGGAGTATACTTATAGGTCGTATTTCAGATGAATTTATCTTTATTGTACGATATTGATTTTTTTCAACCGCTTCTGTTGCATTGTGAGGAAGCGCTTTCAATTCAGAAAAAAACAGGAGAAGAAGAAAAATGAGCACGTCGTTATTTGGAAGAGACATACTGGATGTCCAATCGCTGACAAACGAAGAAGTCAACCTGATTATGGAAACCGCCGCGCGTTACGAACGCGTCATGGACAATGGCGGTCGCCTGTTGAACATGGACGGCAAGACACTGGCAACCCTGTTCTATGAACCCTCAACCCGCACCCGGCTGTCCTTCGAGACGGCAATGTTGCGGCTGGGCGGCACACTCATTTCGGTAGCAGACGGACAGACCTCCAGCTCCTCGAAAAAAGGTGAGACGGTTTATGACACTGGCAAGATGATCGAAAGCTATGCAGATGTCACCGTAATTCGCCACCCGGTGACCGGATCGGCAGCGGAACTGGCAGCCGGCTCCAACAAGCCGGTGATCAACGGCGGCGACGGCGCCGGACAACACCCGACCCAGGCACTGCTGGACCTGTACACCATCATCAAAGAAAAAGGCCAGATTGAAGGTCTGACAGTTTGTCTGGCGGGCGACCTGAAGAACGGACGGACTGTCCATTCAGGCGCGGCACTGTTGGCACGCATGGGCGTGAAATTTATCTTCACCGCACCGGAAGCGCTGGCAATGCCGGCAAAGATCACAGATGATCTGCGCAAAGCGGGTGTTGAAGTGGAAATCATCCCGGACCTGGACAAGGCCGTTGCGAAGTCAGACGTGCTGTACATGACCCGGATTCAGAAAGAACGCTTTGAAGACCCGGCGGAATACGAACGGCTGAAGAGCTCCTATGAAGTGACCAAAGACACAATCGCGAAAGCCAAGAAAGGCATGATCATCATGCATCCGTTGCCGCGCGTGACTGAAATCGCGGTGGAAGTAGATGATTACGCCGGTGCGGCGTACTTCCGCCAGGCTGCCAACGGCGTGCCGGTTCGCATGGCGCTCCTCGCCCTCGTTTGCGGCTGTGAATAAGTTAATCAACTGATTGATCATATACGATTCAATCAGACAAGAGCAAGGAATTGAACAGTATTAAGGAAGAACATATGAAATGGGATCACATTATTAAAAATGGAACACTGGTAACGCCGACTCAAAATTACCAGGCAGACGTCTATATTAAAGATGGAAAAATTGCGGCAATCACGACCGAGGATTTGGGGCAGGATGCTTCAGAAATCAGTGATGCTACCGGGAAATACGTTTTGCCCGGTTTTATAGATACACATGTTCACTCTCGGGATGGTTACAAGGGCGCGCATCATAAAGAGGACTTTTTCCACTCCTCAATGGCGGGTGCCTGCGGCGGCATTACGACAATTTATGAAATGCCTAATTGTAATCCGGCAGTTTATAACGTTGATCGGATGAATGATTTGATTGAATGCATCACTCCGAAAGCCCATGTTGATTTTGGCGTTTGGGGGTTGTGCCTTGGTGATTTGAACAGGGATCAGTTGATTCCGCTGGCTGAAGCGGGCGTGGTTGGTTTCAAATATTTCTGGGGCTGTGCGATTGACTCCAATTCTTATCAGTTGATCTATAACTATAAGGAAGGGATGGAGAATGTCATCCCGCCGTTGGATCTTGGTCAGGTCTATAAAATTTTCCGCGAAGTTGCCAAAACCGGGAAAATGGTTGCGATCCATGCTGAAGATTTCGATATCATTAAGCTGCTCACTGAAGAAGTCAAAAAGAGCGGCGACACCAGTTATGAAGCGATGCTGCGCAGCCGCCCGGCATTTAGCGAGACGCTTATCATCGAAACGGCGATTTCGTTGTCACGGGAGCTGGGAACGCATCTTCATATTCTGCATCTTGCAGCGGGTGATGGCGTGGATTTGATTCGTAACGCACAGGCTGAAGGACTGGATGTAACAGGAGAAACCTGCCCTCATTATTTGATGCTGACAGATAAAGACGCTGGCCGTCTTGGTGCACTGATCAAGGGATATCCCCCGGTTCGCACTCAGTATGACCAAGATAAGCTCTGGGAAGGATTGCTGGATGGTACTCTCTCCTTTGTCGCTTCTGATCATGCCCCCCACACACCGGAAGAGAAACGTCTAAGCCTGTGGGAAGCGCCGGCTGGGATGGCTACAATCGAAACGATGGGTCTGGTTATGATCAACGCCGTCAATGAAGGAAAATTGACTCTGAATGAACTGGTGGATGTCATGTCTGAACAGCCTGCCCGGATGTATGGCACATACCCGATGAAAGGTTCCATCGAAGTCGGTACGGATGCGGACTTCGTGATTCTTGATATGGACGCAGAGTATACCTTCTCACAGGATTCAATGCATTCTCGAACCAAGTTGTCCCCATATGATGGAATGCATCTTAAAGGTAAGCCAGTGAAGACGATCCTGCGCGGTTCAACAATTGCTGAAAACGGTGAAATAAAAGGAGCCCCGCGCGGCAAATTTATTCGCCCTATCGACTGATTGCTTTAGACAGTGAAAAAACAACCGCAATCCTGACTTTTCAGATGCGGTTGTTTTTTTTTATTAAGGCTTACGGGTATAATGAAGGTCACAAACATACATTTTTGTAATTGTTTACTGTGAAAAGGTTATTATTTGTGATGTATGGAAATGGTTATCAAGCTTTTAAAACGAAATTGGACAAAATATTGATAACATTTTGAGTTTTGCTAATGGTTTGGTTTGATTATTATCGAATTGATGAGGAATTCGTATGGACTTTAAAGAATTAGAATCCTTTGTCGCGATTGCCAAAGTTAAGAGCTTTTCAAAAGCGGCAAAAAATCTGTTTCTGACGCAACCTGCATTAAGCAATCATATTTCGAAGCTCGAAAAAGAGCTTGGAATCACGCTGTTTGAGCGCAATAATAAGAAGACTGAGCTGACTCCCTGCCGGGCAGCAGTTTTATATTTCAGCTCTCGAAATACTAAATCAACGTGAACATGCATTGCTGAGCCTTGAAAAATTCCAGGGAAAAATTGACGGCGTATTGCACATTGCTACCAGCAGTGTTCCAGGACAATATATTTTGCCAGATATCCTTGTGAATTTTCATAAAAAGTATCCGGATGTGACCTACAATCTGCACTATCTGAGCTCTGGCGAAATTACCAGTCAACTGGTGCTGGGAGATCTTGACTTTGGTTTTCTTGGCGCGGAGCCGGACAATCGGAAAATTGTTTATGAGAAAGTTGCGGATGATGACCTGGTTGTCATTGCGCCAAACGTCGCCCCTTTTACTGAGATGCATTCAAACAGTTTTTCAAGGTTGCTGGATGAACCTTTGCTGTTACGGAAAGACGGTTCCGGAACGAGGCAGGCTTTCGATATTGTTTACAAAAAGCACGCTTATCTTGGAAAGCAGCCAAAGGTTTTATCATTTATGGATAATAATGAGATGATTGCTCTTTGCGTAAAAGCTGGACTTGGGTTGTCGATTGTTTCTCAAATTTCGGTCGAAGATAAAGTGAAAGCCGGTTTTGTAAAAGTCCTTCCGCTGGAAGATTATCATTTCCAACACGCCTTCTATTTCGTTTATCCTATTAACCGAACGCTGTCACCTTTGGTGATGCGTTTTAAAGATTTCGTGTTAAAAGAACGCGGTTTTCTGAAATAAGAAGATAATTAACTTATCCAGCAAAATAACTAATTACAAAAAAGATAAAAAATATAAAATAAATTAAAGAATTGAACTCGTCTGTTATTAACGAATAGTTGAGAATATAACCCTCCTAAATAGGGTCAATATTAACGAAATAGCAGTGCGTTATGACGCAAGCAGTATGTATTACAAAAAATATAATATATATGTTAATAAGTAGATATAAAACGAATGTTGCTCTGGGTTCTGATAAAATTAGCTTATACATGAAGAATCATAAATCACGAAAAAGAATTTACCTCCTCGTACGGCGTGCTTGTAATAAAAAAAGAATTTATCTATACAACACACCGATAAAAAAAAGTTATAAAGAAGCGGTTGTTCTTGTCAGCCATATAAAACAATGATATTCTTTTTTGGGAGTTGATAGGGTTCACTTATAGATAGTTTCATTGTTGAAAACAAATTAACTGGCGATTGACGAAGTAGGGATAGTATTTTTTTGTGACCGTTTGCGTGTGCTGGTTTCTTTGTGTGCGTGAATTAATAACTAGGAGGAATTCAGAATATATGGCACTGTTAGAAACGAAGAAGCTTTCAATAAATTTCGGTGGTATTTTGGCAGTTGATCGTGTCGATTTCGAAATTGACAGGAAGCAGGTGATAGGGTTGATTGGACCGAATGGCTCGGGAAAAACAACTTTTCTGAACATTGTCAGCGGGATCTATAAGCCGACGGAAGGAAACGTTTTTCTGGATGCTGAAGATATTTCTGATCTCCATCCTTTTGAAATTTATCAACGTGGAATCTCCCGCACTTACCAAACCAGTCGCTTGTGCTGGGATATGAGTGTGATTGATAATTTGCTTCTCGGGTCTTATGCATCTCAAGAATATTCATTGTTAGAGACAATCTTTGCACGGAAAAAGGTGAATCAAATGGTCAAAGAGGATGTCCAGGAGGGCTTGGACTTGCTTGCCTATTTTAATCCTGCATTGTTTGACCGCCGAAACGAGCTGACGAAAAATATTCCTCATATTGACCGGCGGCGCATTGAAATAACACGTGCGCTGCTCGCTCATCCGAAGGTGCTGCTGCTTGACGAACCTACGGCAGGATTAAATGATGATGAAACTATGACGATGATGGAAGATATCAGCAAAATTCGGGAAAAAATGGGTGAGATCGCCATTATCATCATTGAGCATGACATGAAAGTTATGGAAACTGTCCCGGAACGAATCGTCGTATTCAATGCGGGCGCAAAAATTGCTGAAGGGTTGTTTGAAGAAATTATTCGCGACCAAAATGTGATCGACGCGTATATCGGAGGTAAGTCGGAATGAGTGAATTACTGTTGAAAGTTGACAATCTTTATACATCCTACGGGCGCATTCCGATGCTGATGGATGTTACACTGAATGTTCACAAAGATTCTCTCTGCAGTGTTCTTGGCCCGAATGGAGCCGGTAAAAGCACGTTGGTAAAAGCGATTTTGGGGATGGTTCGCGCTGATAAAGGAAAGATTTTCTTCAAGGATAAGGATATTACCGGGTGCCCCACGCACGATCGGATCGCCGGTGGGATCCAAGTTGCCTCTGCCGGTACAGGAACATTTCCAAAAATGTCCGTTGAAACCAATTTGAAATTAGGATCAATCAATATCTCAGATCCGAATGTTCTTGAAGAAAGACTTGAAGAAATTTACGCATCGTTTCCGATTTTGAAGAAACGCCTTAAAAGGCGAGGTACTCTATCAGGGTGAACGGACAATGCTCTCTATCGCACGTGCTGTGATCAACAAGCCGGATTTGTTGATCATGGATGAGCCGTCGTTGGGGCCAGCTCCGATTATCGTCGATGAAGTTTTTCGAATTGTACGAAAGCTACATGAAGAAAACCATATGACGATCATGCTTGTCGAACAAAATGCCAATAAGGCATTGGATGTTTCTAAAAGTTTGGTTACGTTATCCAAAAAGGTCAGATTATTTTTGAAGGGACGACGGACGAACTGAAGCAAAACGAAATGCTCAAAAATCCCGTAATGTGACGGGATAATACAAGAGTTTTATTTTGGGAAAAAAGAAATGAAGAAAATGTATCGATTAGTGCTGTATTGATGGTTGTTATGATGCTGTTTACGGCAACCGCGCATGTTTTTGCGGCTCCTGATGCTGTTACGATTGGTTTCTTTCTCCAATCACCAGACCCATCATCAGCGGAAGGCTCAGCAGCTCGCAATGCTTTCCTGATGGCGATTGAAGATGCCAACAAAAGTGGCGAGTATCCGTACGAAATTAAAGTGATCGTCATTGACGACCAGTCGGATCCTTCGGTTGGCGCTGCTGGCGCACAAAAAATCGTTGCAGATCCCTCTGTTGTTGTGGCGACCGGTCACTGGAATTCCGGTGTTGCCGCTGCGACCAGCCCAATCTTTATGGAAAATGAAATTCCATTCTTGATCTGGGGAGCAATTCGCCAGGATCTGACCTCCGAAAAGACTTACCCGTGGGTTACCCGCTCGGCTCCGACGGATGTTCAGGAGAACGAACCGCTGGCCAAGACTGTTATCGATGACATGGGATACAAAAAGATCTTTATGGTCTCTACTACTGACTCTTATGGTTCAGGTAACACTGCTGCGTTCAAAGAAGAACTTGAAAGCCGTGGCATGAGCTCCGTAGGTATGGAAGAAGTGCAGGCCGAAACGGTTGACTTCAACGCGATCGTGGCGAAAATTAAATCCAGCGGTGCAGAGGCTGTCTATTGGGGCGGAACAAATCGCGAAGGTGTTTACCTGAAAGAACAGCTTTACAATGCTGGTGTTGACGTACTGTTCTTCGGTATTTCCGGAAACAAAACGGATGACTTCCTGATTATTGGCGCAAAAGCTGCAGAAGGTACTTTCGCAGTTCAGCCGGGTGTCCGGCTTGACAGCACTGAAGCTGGTCAGAAATTCATTGAAGAATACGATTCAAAAGGTTTTGACGTTGCAATCAATGCCTATACTCCGTATGCATACGAAGCTGCACTCATTCTGCTTCAGGCGCTGAAAGCCTGTGGCGACGACCCGTCACCAGAAAAAATGCGTGATGCGATTGTCAATGGTACCTTCACTGGTATTATGGGAACGACCACGTTTGACAATATCGGTCAGACTACGCTCGTTGCAGTTAATCTAAACGTGATTCAGGATGGAAAGTGGATGTATTACGAAGATTCTGAATATGCCAGCGGCGTACGCAAATTTGGCGGTAAAGAATAATCTGGCTGTAAAGTGAAAATGGAGTGCAGGACTGGACCATCAGACTTGCACTCCGATAGAATAAAGTATATAAATTTATTCCGGCTCGATTCGACAATAGGTTTCAAATCAAGCGTAGTGAAAGGAAAAATCCTCAACTATGGATGTTTTTACAAGTTTGCTCTTCAGCGCAATTTTACTGGGTTGTACTTATACCCTGGTCGCGATTGGATACTGTCTTTTCTTTGGTGTGCTCGACGTTGTCGTATTTTGTAGTGGTGATATTGCGGTTTTTGGAGCTTTCTCAATTATTGGCGCTTATGTTATTTCGTATGACGTGGGGTTGTTTCAGGTGGTCTCTTTGCCGATTGCGACTTTATTGATCTTGACGATTGCGGCAGTTCTTTGCGCTGGATTGGCTTTGATCGCTTATCTGGTATCTGTAAAACCTTTTGAAAGATCATCGGCGCTGATGCCGCTTTTGTCGACAATCGCGCTCGGAACCGTTATTCGTGAGGTGTTGGGCCTGATGTTCAAACCCATTATTGACGGTATGGCTAAGGCTGTGACGCAGGTTGGAGATCCGATCATGGTAACCAGCGGTAGAAATCCGCAGGCAGTTCCAAAACTGATCGTACCTGATGGAACGATCCTGCAACGCAATCTGATCATTGTCGCAGTTACAATCGTCATTTTGTTGATTTTATTCTTTTTCCTAAATAAAACAACGATGGGTCTGTCAATGCAGGCGATTTCACAAAACCGTGAGCTGGCTTTCGCGAGCGGGATTAATGTGAAAAGGGATCATCACTCTTACGTTTGTTATTGAAAAGGTGTGCTGCTCTCAATTGCCGGTTTCTGCTCGGCAGCTACCAATCTGTGGTCAGATTTGATACTGGCTCACTGTATGGGTCGAAAGGATTTTCCGCCGCAGTTGTTGGTGGTTTGAAAAATATTTGGGGATCGTAATTGGCGGAATGCTGCTCGGTTTTTGTCGGAAGTTTTCGTAACTGGTTCGATCCCTGGGAACACAATACCAAAACGTAATTGTGTTCCTGGTTGTCATTCTGTTTATTGTGTTCAAGCCTGAAGGCATTATCGGCGAAAAAAACGATCGAGGAAAGTATAGTGATAAAGAAAATGGAAACTTGAAAAAATCTACATTCTCCTTTGACAGTACTTCTGGTCAATATACTTGTCGGACTCATTCTTTCGTCGTGTTGATGTCGGATAGCTTGTTGAGTATCAGCTTGATTGCCTTATTTATTGCCAGAGCCTTAGTTCTTTGATCGATTCGGCATTATTAATGAACTGTTTGACGCCTATAATGAAAATAAAGTTATTGGATTGGTTTCCCGGGCTTATTGATTGCACTGGTGCTGCTAATTTCATTGACGACTAATAACTATGTTGCTCATATCGCTACGGTTGCGGTGTGTTATTCAATTGCCTGGCCTCAATTTTTCAGATAATGACGGATATGACCAATTTTGCTCCGGCATTTATGGGATTGCGTATTCCGTCGGTGTGGCAACAATCAAATTTGGCTCTTATCGCCTTGGCTTGGAATGCTGATTGGCGTTCTCATAACCGGTCTGTTTGGTTTTTTGGTGGGCTGCCAACACTGAAAACGAAAGGCTATTATCTGTCATTAGTCACCATGGCGATTCAGATCGCTTTACCCAGCTGATCAACACGATCCGCTACGTGGGTGGCTCTGACGGATGTCAGGTGTGACGAAGTATCGATCTTGGCTTTCAGCTATATAAACGCTATACCGTTTCCGGTATCCGTTTTGCTCCACAGATCCTATGCGTACCTGCTCGTTTGTATTGTCTTTTTGTTCGTATTTGCTTATATTGCGATGCGGGTCTATTTCAGCAGAACGGGCATTTCATTAAATGCGATCGCCCAAGATGAAATCGCGGCCAACTGCTTCGGCGTTAATATCAGACGGCAAAAACTGTTCGCTTTTGTCATCGGTGGTATTTTCTGTGGAATCGCCGGTTCGCTTTTAGTCGGTCTTGAAGGCTATGTCGGCCCGGATAGCTACAACTTTGCAAAGTCGTTGATGTTGATCTGTATGGTAATTCTTGGTGGGATGGATAACACAATCGGAATTATCGTAGGGGCGTTTATTCTGGCGATCATCAGCGAGAAATTACGTGATTTCGTTGATTACCAGCAACTGGTTTATGGTATCTGGTTGGTAGTTATCCTTATTATCCGACCGAACGGCATCATCCCGCGACGAGTTCGGAAATATTCAGGACTCATTCAATAAATATATCGGGGAAAAGTAAAGCTTCTGCCGGTGCAGAGAACTGAAAAAGAAGACCTGCAAAATTGCAGGTCTTTTTCAACGAGAATTAAGTGTAAGAAATAAACATAAACGAGTGTTCATTTTATGAATAAAAGTGAATGAATAAGCAGATTCAATGGCTTTTGGGGCAAAATAAGGCTATCTTAAAAAAACACTGTACTATAATTACCATAGGTAAACAAAGCTCTATTTTCTAAGGAGTAAATATGTTGGAAAAGAATAAAAAATCTGTGATTGGTATGAACATCGCTCGCAGTGACGGTTTCGCAAAGGTCACAGGTACATTACAGTATCCTTCTGATGTAAAAGACATTCCGGGAATGCTGTATGGCGCTGTGCTACGAAGCCCGTATCCATGCGGAAATTCTGGATAGATACCGTGAGGCCGAAAAGCGGCGCTGTCTGTCTAACGTACAAAGATATTACCCCGATTATCTATAATGAACGGAGCGTATCCGTTCCGTCTCATACATATCGCGACCGGGTTGTGCTCCCGAAAAAGGCGCGCCATGTTGGTGAACCGATTGCGGCAGTTGCAGCTGAGACGGAAGAGCTGGCTTATAAAGCCATGAAGGCGCTTAAGGTGACATGGAATATTCTGGATGCGGTCTATGATCCGGAAGAAGCCATGAAAGATGGTGCCCCTCAGCTTTATGACAAGATTTATCTGGGCGATGAGGAAGTTATCGTAAAAAATAACATCGGTGTTGTCCGGAATATTAATGAAGGAGACTGCGAAGGCGGTTTCAAACAGGCGGACCGGATTTTTGAACGCGATTTCGATCTTGGACGCATTTATCATGGTCAGCTCGAAACCAAAGGTGCGGTTTGTAAGCCGGAACCGGATGGATCGCTTTCTGTCTGGTGTACCACTCAGACGATTCACGGAACGCGCCAACTGCTTGGACGTGCGCTTCAAATGCCGCTTTCGAAAATTAACGTCAAGAAAATGCCATTCGGCGGTGCTTTTGGATCATCAATTCAGGTCAACACGATCATTCCGGTTTGTGCAGCGCTTTCGATGAAGGCGCGCAAAGCCGTAAAAATTATCAATTCACGTGAAGATGATTTTTACAGCCATAATAAGTACCCTGCCAAGTTCCACGTGAAGATCGGCGTTACGAATGACGGTCTTATAACTGCTGCGCATGTGAAATGCCTGGTTGATTTTGGCGCTCATCAGGTACAGCCGCTGCCCTTCCTGGGTTGCGTTGCTGGCTGGTTTGCATCTTTGTATCGCTACGAAGGCAATATCCGCTTTGACGGTACCGCAGTTTATACGAATAAAACTCCCTGCTGTGCAATGCAGGGTTATGGGAATCCTCAGATCAACTTTGCGGTTGAAAGTATGATTGACATTATCGCCGAAGAAATGAACTTTTCTCCGGTAGATTTCCGCTTGAAGAACTATCGCGGGGTCGGCGATGAATTCTGGGGGCAGGGCCCAACAATTCGCTCGATTATTAAGAGCTGCGGTGTTGAACAGAGCCTTGTTGAAGGTCGTAAGGAATTCGACTTTGACAGCAAACGGCCGCCATCAGAAAAAACCGGTGTTGTGCGCCGCGGTGTAGGGCTTGCCCGCGGTTTCCACTGCTCTGGTACCGGTGGACCAAAAGAAGGCGAAGTTATCGATTATAGCAGCTGTATGATCAAAATTAACGAAGACGGTTCAGCCGATCTATGTACGCCGGTCACTGATCATGGCGGCGGTACACTGGATGCGTTGCGCAAAATCGTCTCCGAATCGCTGAAAATTCCGCTCGACCTGGTCGGTCTGTCGCCGGCTGATTCAATGAATACCGGATATGACGTTTGTACCCATGCCACCCGTGGTGTGTATTGCGGCGGCGGTGCGGTTTATCACGTTGCGCAAAAAGTGAAAGAACGTCTGCTCGAATTTGCCGGACGGATGATGGACGAACATCCGTATAACCTGGAAGTTGTGCTGGACGAGGAAGCCCATCAAGGGCGTGTCCAGGTGAAAGGATATCCGCGCAAGAGCATGACAATCGGTCAGGTCGCTAAACAGGCCCAGGTTATGAGCTGGGGGACCATGGTTTACGCAGACAGCTACCGCCAGAAAAATTGTCCGCCATGCTTCACAACTCATTTTGTTGAAGTTGAAGTGAATATGGAAACTGGTGTGATCAGCGTTCCGCGCGTTCTGATATATGGTGACTGTGGTGTTGCGATGAATCCGGATCTGGTCAAGGGACAGTTGGTTGGTTCGTTCAACCGTGGTTACTCTTATACGGTTTATGAAAAACTGCTTACCAATGAAAAGACCGGAGCACTGAAGATCAGGGGTTTGATCAGCGACTATAAATGTCCATCAACTACTGAAATGCCATACATCGAAAATATGCAGGTTGAACTTTGCGATACGTATGAGCCAACCGGTCCTTACGGCGCCAAAGGAATTGGCGAGGCGGCGCTGGCTTCGGTTCAGGCAGCAATCGCCAACGCGGTTTACAATGCAATTGGCATTCGTTTCTACAAATTACCGATTTCGCCAGAAGCTGTTTTGGCTGCAATAAAAGAAAAAGAAGGGTCGGTTAACTGATGAATACCTTATTTCTTGAGAAAGAATATGACTATATCAAGCCGGCGACATTAGCCGAAGCGCTGCATATTCTAAGCAGCAAGAAGAATGTTAAGATTTTTGCCGGCGGGACAGACTTGATCGTCAAGTTAAAGGTGGGTGCTCGATTGATATGGACGTTATGCTTGATATCAATGGGATCAATGAACTTGAAAAACGTTTCATACACAAAGAAAATTCTGACGATCGGCGCAACAGAAAAGTCACAGTGCTTGAGAAAAATTCGGATATCGAGAGCCATTATCCGGCGTTACATGATGCTTTCATTTCGATGGCCTCCGTTTCGTTGCGCAACATGGCGACGGTTGCCGGGAATATTTGTAACGCATCCCCGGGCGCCGATACTGCCGGGCCGATCATGTGTTACGGCGGCAAGGTGAAAATTGTCAGCAAGAAAAATGAAAAAATCGTCAACGCTGAAGATTTCTTTGTAGACGGCGGTAAAAATATTTTACAACCGGATGAGATGGTGAGCGAGATTTTCATTCCGACACCCGCCAAAAATACCGGCGCATCCTTTATCAAGATCAGCCGCATTAAAGCTGACCTCGCTAAATTGAGCGTCACTGTTGTACTGCAACGCGATGGCAACAAAGTGACCGGATGCAAGATGTCGATCGCCTCTGTCGCAGGACGGCCGCTCTTTATGAAAGAAATTGCTGATGGGCTGGTTGGACAGGTGATGACCAAAGAATTGATTCTTGAAACGGCGGATAAAGTTTCCAAATTCATCAAACCGCGTGACGGTGGAAATCGAACAACGGCGGCTTATCGGACTGATGTTTCAAAGATCCTTTCACGCGATGCGCTGACACAGGCATGGGAAAGAAGCGGGGGAAAATTATCATGAGTATCCATCAAATCACTTTAAAAGTAAATGGGAAAAAGCACACATTAGATGTGAAAAGCAATGAATTGCTGCTGAACGTTCTTCGCGACCGTTTGTATCTGACCGGTGCAAAGTATGGTTGCGGACTGGCAGAGTGCGGTGCATGCACAATCCTTCACGGTGACCGCAGTGTTATGTCCTGCCTTATTCCTGCTGTTGTTGCTGATGGCTGGGAAATTACCACTCCGGAAGGAATTGCCAAAGGCGATAAACTATCGCCGATTCAAGAAGCTTTGGTTGAAAAAGGCGCTATCCAGTGTGGTTTCTGCACCCCGGGCGTTGTGATGACTTCAACCGCATTGCTGCGCGAAAATCCTGATCCGGACGAAGATTTCATTCGTGAGTATTTACGGGGCAACTACTGCCGCTGTACCGGATATGCCGCAATGATTTCGGCCGTTCAGCTTGCTGCAAAACGAACGAAGAAGAAGGTGAAAAAATGAAAAACTTCGAATTTGTAAATGCACGTACGTTATCGGCTGCTGTGAAAGCTCTGGAAGAACACGGGGAAAATGCAGTTCTGGTTGCTGGCGGAACAAACGTAATGGTGGATATCCGCGCCGGCAAAGTTAACAACAAGACGCTTGTGAACATTCGCGATATTTCGGAGATGAAAGGTGTTTCATTCAAGAAAGGCGAAGTTAAAGTCGGCGCACTGACTACAATCGCTGAATTGGCTGAATCACAGGTATTGAAGAAACATGCGCCCTGCCTTTTTGAGGCTGCCAATGTATTTGCGGATCCGACGACCAATCGTTCGGCAACAATCGGTGGAAATGTTGGAAATGCCTCTGCCAGCGGTGACACGCTTCCGCCGCTGATGGTATTGAACGCAACGGTGCACGCCAAAAGCAAAGCTGGTTCCCGTGAAATTCCGATGAACGAATTCATCGTGAAAAACGGCGTTTCCACTCTGAAGGCGAATGAAATTATCACCCACATAACTTTCAAATCACAGCCAAACACCGGCTTTATCAAACTTGGACCGCGTCGGTCGATGTGCATCTCGATTGCAACGGTTGCTGCCTACATTGATATGGATAAAACGGGTGTTGTCACGGAATGTCGCATCGCCATGGGCGGTGTCGCTCCGAAGACTGTCCGCGGCACAAATGCTGAAAAAGCGATTCTGGGGAAAAAGCTGGATGCTGCCACATTCCAGGCAGTTGAAGAAGCGGTTCAAAAAGACATCAGTCCGCGTGATCCATCCGTTCGTGCCACTGCTACTTATCGCCGCTCAGTTGTCCCGGTGTTGGTGAAACGTGCGGTCAATCTGGCAGCTTATGGAGATTGTCAGGGGAAGGTGAAGAAATGAATAAAAAGACAATTTCAGTTAATTTGAATGTGAATGGGGAAGCGGTTACGTACCAGATTGAACCCCATGTAAATTTACTGCGAGCGTTGCGCGATAATTATAATTTTGATGTCATGTGGATGCGAAGCTGGCGAATGCGGTACATGCAGCCGCCCTGTTGGATGGACTTGCGGTAAAAAGCCGTTTGACACTGGCTGCTGCATGCGAGGGACATGAAATCTTACCAATAAAGGATTGGGTTATGCTGACAGAGTCGCTGCAAGACTCCAGGAAGCGCTCGTTTAACGTATCCATCCAGTGCGGTTTCTGTTCACCCGGTTTTATTGTTGCCGGTGTTGAGTACCTTAAAAATGGCGGGAAAGCTGATCGTAAGGAAATTAAACAAGCGATTTCAGGTCACCTTTGTCGCTGCACAGGATATGAAAATGTTTATTTGATCTATAAAGTCGCAGCAGCAAAATGGGGAAGGCGAGCACTGGCATGAAAAAGAATTTTAGACTGGTTGGTACTCCGGTAATGCGACAGACGCCGGGCAAAAGCCAAAGGCGAGATGATGTACAGCGACGACTGGGAATGCCCAACATGCTGTATGGGCAAGGTGCTGCGCAGGAGCATGCGGCGGCAATCATCAAGGGCACGACACCAAAAAGGGCTGAAGCGCTGCCGGGCGTGAAGCGTCCTGACGCATAAGGATGTCCCCGCAATACTGATATTTCTCGCAATTCGGTCAGGCGCGATGTTGGCGGCGGTTTTGTATGACTGTGGCCAGTACAGCCTCCGATAAAGTCCGCAATGGGCGATGCTGACGCAATCGCACTGGCTGGGTAAGCGGAAAACCGAAGAGATTGGTGAAGAAGCCTGCAAATCCGGATCAAAGTCGATTATGAAGTGACCGAAGGCGTTTTTGATCCGCGCGAAGCGATCAAAGAGGGCGTACGTTGCACTGGAAGATAAAGATAATGTCATCATGCGCTCAGATTGCCTGTGGCGAGAATGAAGATATCTGGAAGAAATGTGACGTCATCGTCGAAGGTGATTATTATATTTCCGCACGAACACGCTTATCTGGAAACCGAAGGCGGGATGCGGCTGGCCGGATGAAAACGGTTCCATTACACTGCGTGTCGGTACCCAGGTGCTCGAACATTATCGCACGATTGCTAAAGTCCTTGGCTTGAAACACACCCAGCTGCGTAATATGAGCGTTATGATGGTGGCGCCGGCGGGTGAAGATATCACTGCTGAAACGTACATTGCGCTGTTGGTGCAGAAGACCCAGCGACCGGTGAAGTTATTGGTGCTCGGCTTTATAACCGAAGTGAATCGCATTCGGGAAGCGCTATCCGGAATACATTCACTATAAAACTGGCGCGACGAAGATGGCAAGATTCTGGCGATCGAAACCGATTATATTGATGAAGGTGGGGCTGTTACTTATCACCGTGGGTTCAGATGTACTTCCACCCGCGCGGCAGCTGGCCCATACAAAATCGGAATGGAAGATCAAAGCGTATCCGCGTTCACAACAACACGTTCTCCAGCGCGAACCGCGGTTTTGGTACCTCAGGTGAACTACGCTTATGAACGACAGATGCACGGCGGCTTAAAAACTGGGCATCACTCCGTATGAACTTCGCAAACGCAATGTGATGCATAATGGCGATATGCTGCCGTCCGGCTATATTCCTCAGGGCTATATTGCTATGGAAGAAATCATGGATAAGGTCCACAAGAAGCTGAACGAGACACCGAAGGTTGACCGGCTGCCGGATGGCCGCAAGGTCGGACGCGGCATCGCAATCGGTCACATGACCTACGGCCGGATGACTTTCCTGCACGACTCCTCCCGCGTTTCCATTCGGCTCGAGCTGGATGGTACGGTGACGGTGCGCGCTGGCGTGCCGGACCTTGGCGCTGGTGAAACCGGGGCGATCTGCCAAATTGTGGCGGAAGAGCTCGGTTTGGACATCACCGAAGTGCGCGCCTTCATCATGGACACGCACTTGACCCCACTGTGTGGCACGACGACAGCGACCCGGATGCTCTACATGTCCGGAAACGCGACGCTGAAAGCCTGTCGCATTATGAAGGAACGGTTGCTGGCGCAGGCCTCCAAGGTGATGGGCATTGAGCCGGAACTGCTGACTATCGATGGTCACCAGGTGTTCCTGACCGCTGACCCGTCCACCTCTCTGCCCTATCAGACCGTTGTTGCGGCGCTGAGCAATGAAGGCGGCGAACTTGAGTGTATCGCACAGTTCAACGCGCCATTCTCTGAAGTGCCAGTGCTGATGGATATTAAAGGTCAGGTCAACCCGGACATGACGTACACCTGCCATGGTGTGGAAGTCGCAGTGGATGAAGAAACGGGTGTTTACGAAATCCTGCGGCTCATCGCCGGCGTTGATGCTGGGAAGGTGATCAATCGCAATTCCTGCGAAGGTCAGATTGAGGGCGGCTGTATTTATCACGCAATGTGGGCGACGCATGAAGACCTGCAGTGGCGCAAAGGTATTACCAAAGCCAATGACTTTTCAACCTATATCATTCCAACATCAGCGGATGTTCCGGATGTTGAAACCGTGATTCTGGAAAGCGGCGGCGGTCTTGGCCCATATGGCGCGAAGGGTGTTGGCGAGCCGGCAGACAACTCGATTGCTCCGGCGTTGATCAGCGCGATTAGCGATGCGATTGGGACGGATCTGAATTTGGACAAGATGCCTGTCACGTATGAGAAGATTATGAACGCCTGTAAAGGCATCAAGATGGAAGACTAGTTCTCCGATAGGACGAGAATAAAAAGAAAATCCCCATTTTATACATGGGGATTTTCTTTTTGTAATATTAAAAATACGATAATCCAAAAAGTATGCTAAACAAAATGGGATGATTTCATTAACAAAAGCATCGCCATTCGGAACGCGTATAAAAACGGCGAAAACGATCATTGCGTCTTCCGGTCTTTATCTGCTTTAGGATGCGATCAAGACTATATCAAACCGCTCGTTGTCTTTTTTAAAAGCATTTACTATCTGATCGTTATTAAACACAGGAACGGACTGAAAGATATGTCCTGAGCTTTTACCAACAGGTTTCTCTTATTCGTTGTAATAAAAGAACACTCCACAGCCCTTTTGTCGATCAAGCGGAATAATTCCCATATTATGTCCAAAGTTGTTGTGACACGCTATTGTTTGCAGATGATCGCATAAAAGGTTGGGATATACAGGAACTGGAGTTGTTCTGCAATTGGATTCATTGGCGGAGCGGGAGGGCAACGCCGGTTGTTTTTCTTTGCCCCGCAGTTTGTTCCTGTATCTGAAACAAGTTGTGCCGATTCCTGTTCGAGGAAATGAACAAACTCATCCCCTTGATATTCGGATCCTACGCGAATTCCTAACAATGGGTTTACCGCTCCGGCTTTCTTCATCCAAGCAAGCAGGTTCCTGCCGGCGGTTGGGTCAATTCCCTGTTCAATGAGGCTGGCTGTTTGTTCAGCCCCCGCTTTTTCCATCTCTATTGGAAGATCAATTCTGGCTTTGTAATCTGGTTCAGCAACTATGACAGCTAGTCCTCCGGGTTTTGTTATCCGGATCATCTCACGAATAACCTTTATCGGCTTTTGAACCCATAATAGCAGATAGTGACAGAGCACAATATCAAATTGATTTGCTTCAAAAAAGGAAGCGCATGCCCGTCCGCCTGGATTCGGAAAAATGGACGGCATTTCTTGCATAAACCAATGGAGAAAACGCAATATCAATTCCATAATAGGTGTCAACTCCGCAAGTGATTGAAAAAAATGATCTAAAAATGCTCCTGTACCACAGCCAACTTCAAGAATCGCTGCCGGGTGAGCTGTCAGACTATTCAAGATTCGTTGCTGAAAAAGTATATGTCCAGGAAGCCTGTGTTTGAAATCTGCGGTCGGATTTTTTCGAGAAGATCCATAATAAACACGGAAATATATCAAAAACAAGGCGGGATTGAAACGATTGGGATGACTGGCGGTTTATACTCCGTAGCCAGCGGGCAGCCTCCGCCGCAGAGTTGGAAGTGGTCACATCCTCGGCAATCAGCCGGAGCATGGTCACGATTGCGGATCGAGACGCAAAGCGGATGATTCCAGATTTTTCCCACGGATCTGTCAAAATGTTTCCCAGCCCCTGATACCATGACTGGCAGGGTAAAACCATCCCATTTGGCTCAATACACATGGCGTAACGAGCAGCGGAGCAGCCTTTTACGCCTAGATCAAGCGCCTGCGGGTCAAAATGGCAATACTGCGTAGGCGTATACCAAATCAACTGCTGACCGTTTGCGGTACAGCATTCCTGCGCTAATTGTAGAAGCGGCGCCAGTTCAGCTTCCTGCAATCCGGTTTGGACCGTTTTTCCTTCGCCTGAATAGATCAACGCATTGATTCCTACCGTTCTAACGCCAAGCTGATTGACAAAGCTGATCAAATTGCGAACATGCTCTTCTGTCGCATTTGATCGGAGCAGGGTGGTGTTTGTCATTGTGGGAAAACGCCGGATTCGACGGTGTTGCGGATCCCGGTGATGGTCTCTCGCCAGGCACCCGGTGCTCCTACCATCGCATCATGGATTGTTTCCCGTTCTGATTCCAGCGTAATTTGGATGTGGGCCCAAACTTCGTATCTGCCAGCTCCCGCACGAATTCACGATCTGCAAATCGGCGTCCATTGGTGTTGATCCCGCTGACCAGTCCTAATTCTTCTGCCTGGTGCAAGCGCAGGCAGCCGCGGACTAAAGCTGGCTCGCCGCCTGTAAAGACGACATGCGGAACACCGATGCTGGCAATTTTCTGCAGCACGCGTTCCCAATCTGAGATCGGTATTGATTGAACGGGACGTTCTTTTTCGTTATGCAGCAATGGCTGCAGTGGTTGTTGCAAGCATAAGTCAGCGCCAGATCCATGCGATAGGGCGCGGATGGTGCGGCTGTAAACGGTAACGAACTATCGATTCCGCTTTTTGGCATAATCTACAGACGCTCGCACTGCCGTCCAGCAGCCTTTTTATTTCGGGTGAGAATGCCTCGAAATCAGCGGCGACTCGGGTGAAATCCAATGGATAATGCCTTTTTAGGATCTTTTTCGTTTCAGCTTCCGAAAGTTGATTTAACAGACACCAGACAAACAGACAAGCGCTGGGATTCAGATAAAACGTTTGGTTGGCGTTCACCCACAGGACGCCAGACTGATCTTCATCAACCCGCAAATGGACACGGTTTTCAAAGCCATCTGGACCTTTGACCAGCTTGTTATAAAGCCCCTTTTCAAAAGTCTTATTTAAAGAGTTTGTTTTATTGTTCAATTCCAAATATTACCTTCCGCCTCCTCCTCCAGCACATGCGCAGGCACATCCGGCGCAAGCGCAGGCACAAGCGCAGCTCATACCGCCGCTGCGACCAGATCCGCTGGAGCGGTTGCTTGAACCGGAATGCTGCGGGTTGGTTGTCCTTGAGACCAGGCCGGTGAAAGCCTTGATTTCTCCGACTGTGCCCTGACTGAAGTTTCTGACGCTGTCAGTGATCGAACGAGCAAAATCGGCACCAGGAAGAGTTGGCATGGCTGTTGGCTGCGAGGGAGCTGGGATCCCAACAGGTGTTGTTGACGGACTGCCTATTGGGCTGGCGCTGACAGGACGAGGATAAGATGGACCCATGCGCCACCACCAGGGGGGCAAAAATACCGGAGAGTCCCCGAAAGTTTCCTGTGTTCTGCCGGAGACATCTTCATCCAGCATTGCCCAACCAAATATCTCATCCAATTTTTCACCTTTTAATTCCGGCGTATCAGCTGCTTTTACCTGATCCCAAGCCTTACTGATGATATTTCGGTAATATGTTTTTGTTTCTTCAAGATTGAAGCCCTTCATCTTATCAGTTACGGAAAGCACCAGCGCGGAAATTGTTTTCTGCATTTTTGATACTTTCCCGCGGTTTTTCCCCGTATTAACTGCCTCAATGAAAGCGGTTTCATAATCCATCAATCCGTCGGGCAGCGGCGATTCTGTCTCAATTTTGAATGGATTTTGTTCCACTACGCGGATGGCGCCTTTTTTGACGAGCGAGAAGATGATCATTGAGATGATTTTGTCCATTTTCTCTTCCAGTAAAACGGCTGCTTCAATTGCAGTCAGCCCGCGTTTGATCCCTTCTCCTTCCGCTTTAATTTTTGGGGGAAGGTAGCTGACGCCGGCTTTTTTTTGTTTGGATGAATTGGGAAAGACTTTGAATAAGAAGAATATCACGATTGCGAACCAAAACCAGGACTTGCGGAGAATACCAGATATAAGCCTTTTCAGGTTCGAGCTAGAGCTAGACCCTGAGCTTTGGCTGGCTGCCTGAGCTTCCGTTTCAATGGCGACACCCGCATTCATGTATTTTTTGGGGAACATCGCGCCAAAAATATAAGGAGAATAGCTATTCGCTTCTGAAGAATGCCATTCGTATACGACATTACCGTCTTTAGTGATCCAGGATTCAGGTTCTGCGTTTCCAGGCCATTTTTTCGGCTTGAAGAATACAGCTTCATCAGCACCGATTCCGGCCGGCAAGACGAGACGGATAGAAAGGTCTGTCGTACCACGGGTAAAATCAGCGCTGAAATGGCTGGGCATGAACTGGAAACTGACATACTCTTCATCATTCTTTTTTTCTGAAGAAAGATAAAGTACATTAGCGATCCCCTGTATTTCCAGATAAACCGGTGCTGTCGTGTTCAATGGGATCGGTGAGCCCGTGTAATCAATTGTGACGCCGGAGGGGATGCCGGTTTCTTTATAATCGACATAGGAAATTTTCTTTGAATCAACAGGCACGCCATCAACTTCAGCTATCACGTTTGAAAGGCTGAAATTGTTGTTCGGCGCGCCGATGTCGATATAATCGAGCGGTTTGCCTAAGTTGCTGATCGAAAAATCGTATGAAATCGATACAGTTCCATCCGGTTCAACCCAAAAGATGATTTCATTCCGGGGAATGGAGAAACGATAATCCTGCGCCAGAGCATTTTGAACAGTGCAGAACAGGGAGCCGCTTATCACCATCAACACAAGCGAGAAAAATAAAATCCGCTTATAAACACCGTTTTGAAATGTCATCGAGAAAACTCCTTCAGTTTTTCCAAGGCTACCACTTGGGTTCTTCTGTCACTTCGTAAATTGCTCCGCAATAGTGACATTCAATTGTTGGTGTGCTGTTTACCATCTTAAAATCGTTAGCATTCAGCGGAGCGCCACATTGCCTGCAGGATTCATTCTTTACGTTCATCTCACCCGGCAGATCTACTTTGTATACGTTTTGAACCGTCTTTTTGTTCTTCAGCGTTACAGCCAAAATCACGATGCCAATGATGACGGTAACGATGCCGATGATCAGCGATGATTGGTCAAATGGGGTGCTGAACGCTCCCCAGATGAATAGGATTCCGAATAAAAGACAAATTGCGGCGATAATATAGGCAATAATTTTCATTTTTTCTCCAGTTTCAGAACTGCGCCCAGCGTGTTCACTTCAATCATATATTCGTCATTCAGATTAAAGGTTTGATATTCGGATAAAGATGACGGCTCATATTGATAAACTTTTCCATCTGAATCTTGTAGGGCGACATTGTAGACCACCGTTTGTGTTCCAAGTCGTTGGTTTGGCTGCAGGCTTGTTTTGGGCATTACCGGGTTCAGATCTGATCCTTGCTGCTTTTCTACCCCGATTACGCCCCAGTCCTGATAGGTATAGCTGCAAAAACTGTCATATACATGGTAGATGCAATCTTGGGCCTTTTCGCTATAACCATTCCCCTTATCGACAAAATAGGGTGTTCCGCATATTTCTTCAGATCCGGATACGTAACTATCTGACTTGCGACGCACTTTCTCGCTGCAGCTTTGGATGGTGCCATTCGAAGGAACTGCATCTTCCCAGGCTTCTCCTCGACGGCTGACCAGTCCCAAAACTTCAACCTGAGTTTGCCAGCGCGTATCAGTGACGCGCGCTGTTCCTGTACTGGTCCGGATAAAGAGGAAGTAAACTGCGGCTAATGCAACCAGTGCAACGATAATTCCGATGATCATACAGCCAGGTCACGCTTTTTCGGAGGAATTTTGCCGCCGGATTCTTCTCCAGCTGTTGGAGCCGCAATGATTTGGGATGTATTCAAGGGTGAGCCGCATGATTGACAGGATAATCGTTCGACAGGATTTTCAGTGCCACAGACGCTGCAGCGGGTTGTTTCCTCTGTCTGATTTGTTCCGACATGGTATGTTTGTCCATGGTTTCTGTCAGTGCCTTCGGAAAGGTCAGCTCCGCAAATCCCGCATGTTTCCGCTGTTCCCGGATTTCTTTGACCGCAATAGGCACAATAGCGGTCAGGACCGCTCTTCGCCCGTTCAATTTCTTCAGCATTCTGAAGAACGTCTTCTTTTATGGGTTGTTCGAATTGAACGTCCTGGGCGATAGACACCGCAGTTACGGCAATCCCGCCGAGAACCAGGGTTTTTGGTTGAACAATTTGGGCAAGTCCATACCAACTGGACATACCCATGTGATTTTTGAGCCATTTCTTCCCTTCAATTTTTCTGAATAAAAGATTTCTCTGAAGTATATTATATAATGAATCAGATGCTTTGCAGCCGATTCCCATTTTTGGCTTTGATGGAGCTCGATTGACTCAGTTGATTTCTTCGGGGAAGAATATGAATGGTCTAGGTTCAAGTAGTGAATACACACGGTTAAAAAAAGAAATTAATTATCATAATTACCGTTACCATGTAATGGATGATCCACTGATTTCCGATGCTGATTTTGATCAGCTATTGGTGCAGCTGCGAGAAATTGAAGCCGAGCACCCGGAATGGATCACACCGGATTCGCCGACGCAACGGGCTGGAAGCGTACTCTCTGAAAAGTTTTCTAAAGTTACTCATCCCGCACACGTTTTGAGTTTGTCGAACGCTTTCGATATCGCCGAAGTTTCTCGCTGGCTGGAACGGATTGAAAAGCTGGATGAGCGGGTAAAATATGCGGATTTTGTTCTTGAACCGAAAATTGACGGGCTTACGGTAGTACTGACTTACCAAAATGGGGTTTTGGTTCAGGGTGCAACGCGCGGAGACGGAATCATCGGAGAAGATATCACAGCGAATATCCGGACTGTGCGTGATATTCCGCTGGCAATTCCGGTTACCGACGCTTCAATGGCTGTTCCAGAAATGCTGGTGGTCCGTGGTGAAGTTTATATTCTGAACAAAGATTTTGAACGGTTGAATCAGGAAATTATTGAAGCCGGGGGAAAGCCCTGGGTAAACCCGCGCAATACCGCTGCCGGATCGCTGCGGCAGTTGAACTCGGAAATCACCGCTCAACGTCCACTCAAGATTCTTACATATCAGATATTAGCCTCATCTGGCATTAAGCAGACTGAAACGCAATGGGAGACACTTGAATATCTCAAAAGAATGGGCTTTCCTGTGTCAGCGGACAGCGTTTATTGCGAGGATTGTGAACAGATGCTTAAGGAATTGGAAAAATGGAACGAAAAACGGGAAACTATCCCGTATGAGATAGACGGCGTTGTTGTAAAAATCAATGATTTGCGTGTAGCCAAGGAATTGGGCGCTGCTGGAAAAGATCCGCGGGGGGCAATCGCGCTGAAATTCCCGGCAAGAGAAACAACATCAATCTTGAAAGGGATCGGCGTCAATGTAGGACGGACGGGCGTGCTCACCCCTTATGCAATGCTGGAACCGGTTTTGATCGGCGGGGTGACGGTGAAGCAGGCGACGCTCCACAATTTTGATTTTATTCGTGAACGGGACATTCGGATTGGCGATACGGTCATGCTGAAACGAGCTGGGGAGGTGATCCCTTATATTATCGGCCCGCTGGTTGAAAAACGAGATGGTTCTCAACAGCCTTACGTGCAACCGGATCACTGTCCGGTTTGTAATCAACTGACAGAGCAGCTGGAAGGCGAAGTCGCTGTCTATTGTGTCAATAGCGCCTGTCCGGCGCAGTTGATTAGAAATACGGAGCATTTTGCTTCCCGTGGGACGATGGATATCAACGGACTGGGAATCAAAGTGGTGGAACAAATTGTTCAAGCAGGAATGAT
The DNA here is from genome assembly GCA_040766005.1 of Flexilinea sp. Taxonomy (GTDB): domain Bacteria; phylum Chloroflexota; class Anaerolineae; order Anaerolineales; family Anaerolineaceae; genus Flexilinea. The sequence continues at coordinate 86,582 of JAXGRI010000004.1, forward strand.
TCATGATTTTGCAGACATCTATTCGTTGAGAAAAGAAGAATTCTTGACGCTGGAAGGATTTAAAGATAAAAAAGCGGATAATCTGATAAATGCGATAGAAACATCAAAAGGGCAGCCGCTGGATCGCTTGATCAACGCTCTTGGTATCCGCGGAGTTGGTGAAGTGATGGCAGGAACGCTGGCGGATGAATTTGGTTCTTTGGATCGATTAATCGCGGCAGATTATGACCGCCTGACGATGATCGACGGCATCGGACCAAATGTCGCACAGGCGATTTTGGACTGGTTCACGCACGAGCCCAACCGCCTGATCCTGAAAAAACTGCAGCGGGCGGGCGTCTGGCCGGTGGCTTTGAAACGGACTCAGGTAGAAATGCAAAATTTGCCGCTCAGCGGAAAGACGCTGGTAGTAACTGGGGCGCTGGTGAACTTCAATCGGGAACAGATCAAAGATACGATTGAGACGATGGGCGGCAAAGCTGCTGAGTGTCAGCCGGAATACATCTTATGTACTGGTTGGTGAAAAGCCGGGTTCCAAAAGAGATAAGGCGCTTTCGCTGGGAGGTTCCGCTGCTTACTGAAGAAGAGTTTCTTGCGATGATCAATGAGAAAACCGGATAAATATAAGTCTTGAATCGATCATGCCAGCTGAATCATGTTAAAATCTACTGAAGCAGAAATGGAAAAGGGAGGAAAGAGATGGGAATAATTTCCTGGGTTGTAGTTGGCGCAATTGCCGGCTGGATCGCTAGCATGATTATGGGGGGAAAAGCGCGGATGGGCTTGCTGACGAACATAATTGTCGGCGTGGTCGGCGCTTTCATTGGCGGATATGTTTTACAACTGTTGGGCATAGTGGTGCGGCAGTCACCGGGATCAATCTGAACAGTATTCTGGTAGCGGTGCTTGGCGCCTGTATTCTACTGTTTATTGTGAATAAGGTGAAGTGACGATATTTATCAATGACCATGTATTAAAAACGCAGTAATTAAAGAGCTAAACGCACATATTACTAATGAAATAAATTGAAATGAATATCTGATATAAAATCGGCATGGAAACGATGTTTTTTTCATGCCGATTTTGTTGTGGATCGTTCAAAAGAAGCAAATATTTTGTAGAAAGATGGTGTCGGATAAGCTGGCGATTTGTTGAAACACGCGAAAAACTTGGTCTGCTTTACTGTCTTGTACTAAAATAGAGAATGATTCACTTTCGCCAATTGATTGTTATTTAATTTGCTTGAAAAAGCATCATCAACAGCTTGCTGCAGCAGATAAAACATGCATCGGAGGAAAACTGGAGGATGGATAACCGAAAAGAACAGGAACGCGCGGAACTGCATCGCACGATATGGAACATCGCGAACGATCTGCGCGGCAGCGTAGACGGCTGGGATTTCAAACAATATGTCCTTGGGATGTTGTTTTACCGATATATCTCTGAAAACATCACTTCATATATTAACGTTGGAGAATGGGAAGCCGGAAAATCAAGTTTCGACTATGCTGCGCTTACAGACGCAGAGGCCGAGATAGCACGTGCTGATATCGTCAAGACTAACGTTGCACGCTCACTACGGCGACCTCAGTTGGTGGCCTGCGGATACGCCTTTTGAGGTGATGGTGGGAGCAATTCTCACACAGAATACAGCTTGGACGAATGTTGAAAAAGCAATTAAGCGTTTTGAGGGCAATCTATCGCCTGAGCGAATCCTAGCTTTGCCCCTAGAAGACCTTCAGGAAATCATTCAACCTGCAGGTTTTTACAGACAAAAGTCGCAGTATTTGAAAGCCATCACCGAATGGTTTATGACTTGCAACTGCGATTTGGATTTAATAAAAAACCGCCCTCTGTTGGACATCCGCACCGAAATTTTACAGGTTCAGGGAGTTGGCAATGAGACGGCGGATTCGATTTTACTTTACGCTTTTGATTTTCCAACCTTTGTCGTAGATGCCTATACCCTAAGACTTTTCAGCCGCATTCCGGTTGAAGCCGGAAAAACTTATATGGAAGTGAAAAAAGTCTGTGAAGACAGGCTTCCTCGTGATGCTGACCTCTACAATCATTTTCATTCCTTAATTGTTCAGAATGGGAAAGAATACTGCAAGAAAAAACCGGACTGTCAGGATTGCCCTTTATACGACATTTGCAAGAAGAGGATAGCCTAAATCTCCATCCCGTTTCTGAAGACAAAGGTCAGCTTTCCATCTCTTGAAACAGTGGCATAATCAAGCAAACTTTGCCAGAGAAGAGGGCTGAAAGTTGCCATCTCGTCTTCGGACAGCAGAGTTTTTATAAATCGCCCGGCTTGGATGTGCCGGGTTTTCTTGTCTTCAATCTTTTCATTGATGGTATCGTATTTTTCTTTTACAGCGTTGAATCGCTCCGTCATCTCATCAAATTCCTGATTGTACTTTTCCTGGTCTAAGGCCACTCTGGCGTTATTTTGAATGGCCTGTTCCATGAGATTTGAGATGGACTCCATTTCCGCATAGAGCTTGTCACGCTCAATCTCCAGCTCTTTTGTGCTGTAGGCGATGGTTTCTATGGCTTGAAAGTTCGCCTGAATCTTCTCACGATCTTTCATCAAAATGTTTACGGCATTCATAAAGGCTTCTTTGATTTCATCCTCGGTTAAGTGCGGGGTTTGACATTTTCCTTAAACTTGCTGTTGCACTGCCAGATTGTGCGTTTATATTTACTGGTAGAATGCCAGACCTTAGAACCAGTACCAGTCTCCACAGTCCTCGCATTTTAGCTTCCCTGAAAAGATGGATACGCTGTTCTTTGATTTCCTGTAATCATGCTCAAGGAGCGTTTGAACGAAATCCCAAGTTTCAGGCTCAATAATCGCTTCGTGATTATTCTTCACATAGTACTGAGGGATTTCGCCTTCGTTTTTCTTTTTCTTCTTGGTTAAAGTCGACGGTGAAAGACTTCTGCAAAAGGGCATCACCCTTATATTTTTCGTTGGTCAGGATTGATTTAACACTTTGTGCACTCCACTTTTGTTTGTTATTGAAGACGCACTGTCCGGTCACTTTGTTGTTCCAAGCGCTCGAGCTCTAACAGAGAGCATTTCTTCACCGGTTAAAGAAAGATAATTATGATTTAACAGCAGAACGGATAATAGATGCTCTGCACAAGAATCTTGCTGACCCCTTTCTCAAGTTTGACTACGGTGAGTATAAAGACAAACTGACCATACTCGAAAAAACAGTAGGAGAAAACGGCCGAATTATTTCTGATAAAATCAATGATCCAACGAAAGCAGTTAACCTCACTGATATGCCGCTCTTTGGAGTGAGTATAAAGAAGTAAATTCGGAAATTCCACTAGTTAATGTAGTAAGAAGAATTCTTGAGTATTATTTCCTTCAGCTCTGTGGTTATGAAGGCACGGACCTGCGGAATAGAATTCTCGTAGATAACAGAGAGAAATTTATTGAATTACTGGATGATGGCACATCAGATACAACTAGATATCAAATAGCCAGCAGCTTACTCTCCTATATCGCATCAAGTGAAATTAACGTTATAAGCGACGGATTGAACTATGTTTCAGGAAGTATAGGTGTGGAGCAATGCAGAGAGACATTTGAAATGATTTTTCAATTGATGGGACAGGGTCAGCATTACGAGATGATGATGAACTTAAAATGATTATATAAGAAACGAGAGGATTTTATGGCTAGGAGAAAACCATACAGTAAACTTGAAAAGAAGAATATGATTCGTGCAGAACACGTTAAAGGAAAGGGAGACATCCTGTGGAAAGGATTTCAATGTATCAATCCCGAATGTACAGAGTTTATATTTGTGCCTTTAACATTGTTGGATGAAGAAGATTGGCTTATCACTTGTCCTAAATGTAGTCAAGAGATTTTTTCCGGAGGTCACTCAAAATTTTATGACTATCAAATGAAAGTAAAGAATGAAACGGGGCAATACGAGATTAAAGAAGAAGGGGAATTTTTTGTCGAACATGACGAATATGTAGCCGAAGCACAATTATATAAATATTGCATCGTCTGCAACTCAATGAAACCCATTGATTTTTTTGACCGACATAGTGCAAGAAAATCTGGACGTCAGGGTGAATGTAGACTTTGCAAAAAAACATATAATTCCATAAAAAACGGAACTAGAATTACCGATCAGCATCGGGAAGCTGCTCAACGACGAAGACTTTTAATTGATGTGGCCGGTGTCGGGAAAATTGAAAGTCAAGCTATTTATGAGAAATTCCACAATAAGTGCTTTAATTGTGGAAAAGATCTGAGCCACTGCACTGCGGCTAAAGAGAAGCCATTGGATCATACGCTTCCTGTTTATTATTTATGGCCACTAAGAACGGATAACGCAACGCTTCTATGCAGGGACTGCAACGGTCAAAAATCGGGAAGCTGGCCATCAGATTTTTACAGCACGGAAAAATTAAAGGAGCTGTCTGTAATAACTGGAATAGATTATTCGCTGTTGTCGGGTAAGCCTGTCTACAATCCTGAAGCAATTGATAAGCTTCACAATCCGGATATCGTTGATAATCTTCTCATCAAATATGCGGCTTACATGGATGAGTTGATTGCCCTTAGAAATAGAATTTTTACTGATACCAGTTTTGACTTTTTCAAGACCTCATCAAAAATATCTGCGACTATAGTTAAAAAAGCGGATAGTTTGCTTTAATAGCATCATTGCATTTGCGCTGCCCACATAGAGCACCAGTGACCATTTTAGATTAACGTTTTTGAAGAAAAAGGTACTGGTGTTCTATAGTGCCCCCTTTGTCTTTTATTCCATGTTTTTCATTTCCTTGAACATTTTCGTTTGCTGTCAAAATTGTCCGGAAAAATGGCTTTGATAATTTTTCTAATTCTCTTGCCATATCACAATTTCGTGTTTTGCCAAGGTGGAGGATTAGTTTACCCCTGCCCGTTAATAGTCGTTGGCATTTGTCAAAAAAATCAATGTAAATGCTTAAATCTGTATCTTGCTGAGTTTCAAGAAATCGCTGGTCTACATTTTTAAAGTCTTCAGGAGTCCAACCTGCAAGCCATAATCTCATCCAATTTTGACTATAAAAACGAAGCGAATCTGAAAAAGGAGGTGAGGTAATAATTGCGTCAATAGTTTCCTCTGGAATTGCAACTTTACAAAGATCTCGATAGTCCAAATTATAGGTTTCTCCTCTCTCCCAGTTTGGATCAGGTTCTTTGTTGAACGAAAGGATAACCTTTTTTTCAATGTGATCTACGACATTTTTATAAACAAATTCTCCCTTAGGGGCATAAGGTGTTAAAGGGTGTGATGTTCTAGATAGTGCATATGGTCTGTTCCCATGTAAGATGTGTAGGAAACAAGCAAAGACAAATATCTCGCTACGAGTCATGGTACTCAAAGATAAAAAGATATTCTCGCAATATTAATATTTCTTTGAGTACGTTAGTTTCAAAATAGTCTGTTATTTTCTTGTTTAAACCAAAATCAGCTTGTGATAGATCAATATTTTTCATTTAACTTATCCTCAATAACAGCTCTCAAATCAGTTATAGTTTTTCTCAGCTTCCCTAAGCGTGGGATAGTTCATTTTAGCAGATGATACAATGTAAGCTAATTTACTCAGATCGTTTCCTATACCTTTTCTTCCTTGCAAACATGCTTCAAAAGGAATCGTACCTACACCGCATAGTGGATCTAGTACTATATCACCGGGGCTTGTAAAATCTCTTACTAATATATGAGCTATTGCTGGCTTAATTTTTCCATGATAGGAACAAAGTGAATGCCATGGATGTCCCCAATTGCGTTTTGAGTAAGGTGGAGTTCTATATTCCATCTTATTAGAAAAATCGATGGCTTGGGATTTATAATTCATAGGATTAATTCCTCCTAAAGCGTAGTATTCTTTGGCTCAATTGAGAGCCGTCTTTAGATGTCCGTTTTCTTATTATTGTTTCAGATGTTGGGACGAATCCCATTTTTATCGCTATTTTGGTAAGTAAATCATGCGTTGGAATATGTATTCCAGCGAATTGCGAATCACCGATGTCTATTACTAAGTAACCGTCTTTTCTTATTGATTTTGATAATTGTTTGATGGCTTTTTGCATATCATTAGAATACTCGCTCACCATCGTTGGTATTCGTTTGTCATAGGCGACCGGGACTAAAGCATCGTAGTATGGCAGAACTTCGTCAAGTATGTTTCCTTCGGTAGTAGCTGCCGAAACGTTATTTATTCCTGCAACTATTCCTTTAGAGTGAAAAAAAGACAGATCGTTTTCATTGTTAATACAGTCGAGCAATTTTAATTCTAATTTTGTATTTCGACTATAATTTGTGCCATTTAAATAGGGTGGTGATGTAATAACGGCATCAACGAGATCGCTCTGATTTATTTCTCTGACATCATCAGCCAATTTGATAGTTGGGCTCATGTGAACATTCTGAACACTTTTGATATCATCGTACATATCAAAGAGCTTCTGTCTGATTGAGTCATAAAAATTTTTGTGTGTCTTATTTATTTCTTCTCCCTTGGCATATCTTAAATCTCCGCGTCTAATCATTTTTGAAGTGTCAACAGCAATGGATAATAAGGCAAGCATCAAAATATTATGGATATCAGCATCGTTAATATCATTTATTATTTTTTTATACGAGATAATTGCTGACAAATTTTCTTGGGTGTAATATTTTTCAAACCCCCCAAAATCTTCAATAATATTAGCAGGTGAAGCTTTTAATTTTATCAATACATCATGAATTACATCTAACAACAGATCTTGCTTATTTTCTTTCGTTATGTTTATGACTGTATTTATTTTTGTATTGCTGACAAAACTTAATACAGGATTGATTTCTGCGTAGTATGTGGTTATCCCTGCTAATGAGCAAACCAACATTGTTGTACCACTGCCAGCAAACGGATCAAGAACGGATTTAATTCCCTTCATCTCCGATAATTCTTTTTCTACAAACTGTTTTGAATACCCTTCAAGATATGGAAACCATCTATGTATTGCTTGGGTATGGTTTGGCCGAAAAGTTCCAACTTGTTGCTTCTCACGAGGAAGGTATCGTTGATGTTCAACGATATCTTCTAAATTGCATGAAAAAAACGAGCATAGTTTATCTAATGTCAGCATGCTGACATTTTGATTTTTACTTAATTTTGAAAGAGTAGTTGGTGTTATATCAACACTACTAATCAAATCAGTTTTTTTCATTTGATTGTCAATCAACAGCTTCCAAAGGCGATCATATATGAATGGCATAGGCACCTCCAATTACTCTTCTCGATAATAATTTTACCATAATAACAAAAATAATCAAGAAAAATCGACACTGAAGCAGGTGATAGCACACGTGTTTTTTGACGATACTATAAAAAACAATTGCCCAAAACCGCATAACTTGTCCAAGGGGATAGTGAGAGGATCATTATCCCTTTTGTTTTGCTCCTCTCGAAAATTATCGAAAGGAGTTTTTTATATGAACAAACTCATTACTTCTGAAGAACTTTTACTGGTGATGCGTCCCTATCAGATTGCGGCGACGGAAAGAATTTTGTCCCGGATCCGGATCGCAGCGAATTACAAACAGATGGGGTCAACCGCGGCTGGCGGCTATATCTGGCACACTACCGGTTCCGGTAAAACGCTGACCAGTTTCAAGGCAGCGCAATTGGCAACGGGGCTTCCTTTTGTGGAGAAGGTGCTGTTTATTGTCGACCGTAAAGATCTGGATTACCAGACAATGAAAGAATATGACCGCTTTGAGAAGGGGGCGGCAAACGGGAATACCTCGACGCGTGTGCTTCAGCGCCAGCTCGAAAACCTGAACGAGCGGGGGATTCCGCATGAATATAAAATCATCGTCACAACGATTCAGAAACTGGACATGTTTATTCGCAGGAACAAGCAACATGACATCTATAAGAAACATGTTGTTTTGATCTTTGACGAATGTCATCGGTCTCAGTTTGGCGATATGCACCGGGCGATCAAACGCAGTTTCAAAAAATACCATATCTTCGGGTTTACCGGCACGCCAATTTTTGCGGTGAACGCGCCATCTGGCGGGAGCCCAATCCTTAGAACAACGGAACAGGCTTTTGGTGAGAAACTGCATACCTACACAATCGTGGACGCGATCAATGACAGAAATGTGCTGCCTTTTCGGATTGATTTTATTAATACAATCAAGATGCCGGCTGATATCCCCGATAAAAAGGTTTACAGCATTGATCGGGAGAAGGCGCGCTGGCTGATCCCAAGCGAATCAGAGAGATCGTCTCTTATGTTCTGGAACGTTTTGATCAGAAAACCAAACGGAGCTTTTCATACACTTTCACCGCGAAATGGGAAGAGCCGATGCAGCAAAATCCAGGAAAATGACCACTAAACAGGAGGAGCGGCGCATCGCAGGATTCAACTCGATTTTTGCTGCCGCGTCCATTCCGATGGCAAAAATCTATTATTCGAATTCAAAAAACAGATCGCGGAGAAGAATCGCGGGCTGAAAATCGCGACAATTTTCAGCTTCAGCCCTAATGAGGAGGAACCGGATGGGCTGCTGCCGGATGAAGATTTCAACATGGAAAATCTCGATCAGAGTTCAAGAGATTTCCTTGATTCGGCTATCCGAGAACTACAACGCCACCTTTGCCACCAATTACGACACCTCATCGGATAAATTTCAGAATTATTACAAGGATATTTCTCTGCGTGTCAAGAACCGGGAAGTTGACTGTTGATCGTTGTCAATATGTTCCTGACCGGCTTTGACGCGACAACGCTCAATACGCTTTGGGTCGATAAGAATTTGCGTCAGCATGGATTGATTCAGGCGTTTTCCCGGACGAACCGGATTTTAAAGACAGCGTGAAAACCTTCGGTAATATTATTTGTTTCCGTGGTTTGAAAGAGGCAACGGATCAGGCGATTGCTCTGTTCGGGAACAAAGATGCGGGCGGGATCGTGCTGCTCAGAACTTATGATGATTACTACTACGGCTATGATGAAAAAGGAGTGTATAAGCCGGGCTATGAAGACCTGATCACGCATCTGACAGGAGAATTTCCGCTAGGCAAACCGCTGGTCGGTGAGGAAAAACAGAGGATTTATCCGGCTGTTTGGTGCAATCCTTAGGCTCAGAAATATCCTGACTTCTTTTGATGACTTTGCGGGGAATGAGATTTTATCTGAAAGAGATTTTCAGGATTTTCAAAGCGTTTATATTGATCTTTATCAGGACTTGAAAGCAGGTTCCGTTGCGGATAAAGAGACGATCAATGATGACATCATTTTCGAAATTGAACTGATCCGGCAAATTGAGGTCAATATTGACCATATATTTTGATGCTGGTCGCGAAATATCGAGATCAAATTGTCAGGATAAGACGATTTTGACTGCGATTGACAAGGCAATCAATTCCAGTATTGAACTGCGAAGCAAGAAAGAACTGATTGAAGATTTCATCGCTCAGATAAACTTGTCTACCAAGGTCGATGACGATTGCGGAGAAAATTCTTGACCGAACGGAAAGAATCGGACATCCAAACGTTGATTGATGAAAGGAGCGATTGAAGCCGCAGGAAACGCGTAAATTTGTTGATAATGCGTTTCGAGACGGAACCTTGAAGACAACTGGAACGGCAATTGATCAGATCATGCCTGCGATTACGCGGTTTTGGTGGTAATCGACAGGAAAAGAAGCAAGGAATTATTGAGAAACTTCAAAAATTCTTTGAGAAGTATTTCGGCTTAATTTAAGTATGAAAAACAGTTGTAATGGTTATTCAACGTTGCTGATTTAATAAAACAGTCATATGCGAATGTTGAATTTGCATATGACTGTTGATGTATTTTTGAAAAAACGATTGTAGCGTGAAATCACCAGTAATTTTTGGCGCTCATTTTTTGCGGTGCAAGCGTTTCTTTATTTCACGTCAACTTTCCAAAGTCCGTGCAGGTTGCAATATTCATAAACGGCAACCGGCTTGTCATCGATTAAGTGAAAACGGCTTTTGGTTCATGGCCTGGTTTAAACTTGTCCACCTTTTTCCGTCTCAAGGTAAATGAACATGATGTAGTGTTCATCGACCATCGGGTGCGGTACGCTACCAACCACAACTTCAACTTTATTTCCATCAACTTTCACTTCCGGAACATGTTTTTCCTGAGAAGCGTCAACGGTATTTGCTTGCAGTGCAATCATTTCTTCTCCACAGCAAATCGTTGGGGTATCGGCATCAACAACAATACCCAAAATTTTTCCACAGTGTTTACAATATAAAAACTTTTTTTCCATCTTCTACTCCTGTTTGATATATTGATATGCTATTTCTATGATCAGTCTGATCATTTCGGATTATATCAGATCATGCCTGTTCATTCGGAAAGGCCAAGGCGCTGCGGATATCAGTCAGCAATTGTGTGACTTGTTCCCGCTGGGTTGCCCAACTTGTACAGAGTCGAATCGCAGTAAGTGTCTCGTCAATTCGCTGAATGGTCGTGTATGCGTAATTCCGCGCGATTTTTTGCAATATCTCGTTCGAAAAAATTGGAAACTGCTGGTTTGTCGGTGAATCAATCAAAAACGGAACATCCAATTCTTCAAGTCCGTTTTTGATCATCATTGCCAGATGAATGGCATGTTGGGAGATTTCGAAATACAGGTTATCGGTGAACAACGTTTCAAATTGAATTCCGAGCAGACGTCCCTTTGCCAGCATAGCACCTTTCTGTTTCATCGGGTAGCGTCCTTCTTGAGAAATTCGTTAACAATGACGACAGCTTCACCGAAAAGTGCGCCGACTTTTGTACCGCCGATGTAAAAGACATCCGCGCACTGCGTGATAAAAGGAATGTCCAGGTCATTATCCGGGAAGCCAATCCATACCCCAATCTTGCACCGTCAATAAACAGATAAAGATCATACTTTTTGCAGACCTCGTGTATTTCACCCAACTCTTTTCTTGAGTAAGGAATCCGTGCCAATTTCGGTTGGGAAAGAAATATATACCATTTTTGGTTGGGTGATGTGTTCAAAAGCTTCGTCATGGATATGATTTAAGTAACGTTCTTCAATCTGTTGGGCGGTAATTTTCCCCATCAGCTGAAAAATCGGTTCGACTTTATGTCCGGTTGCCTCAATCGCTCCAGCCTCGTGCGTATAGATATGGCCAGCGTCAGCGGAGAGCACGCTCTGGTGAGGTCGTAATGCGGCTGATATAACTGTCAGGTTGGTTTGGGTACCGCCAACCAGAAAATGAACTGCAACAGAATCATCAGCGCATTGTTCTCGGATTAGTCGCGCTGCATGTTTACAATGTTCGTCTTCGCCATATCCAGGCGTTTGTTCCATGTTTGTTTCCATCAATCTCTGCAAAATCGCGGGATGAGCGCCTTCTGTATAATCACTGTTAAATCGAATCATGTGAATTGCCTTTGGTCGTAGCGTTTTCTTTCTATTATATTTCTCTTTCCTCCTTCCTTCAGAATGATTATGTGATTGGTGATTGGTTGTTGTCTACACAAAAGAACAGGTTAAAAAAACCATTATGCGATAGAATTTTTATATCAAAAGGTAAATCCGGCTTTTTCATTTTTGCGCTTTAGGCTTATGCCGGAAAAGATCAAAAGGAAAAGAATGGAACGAGCACTTGTCACGGGTTGTTGCGGTTTGGTTGGTAGTGATCTTGTAACAGCTTTGCAGAAAAAATTGGGTGTTGAGAACGTAGTTGGCCTTGACTTTCATCCAGCCCCAAAACATTATCAGGGCATTTTCGAAAATGTCGATGTCACAAATTCTGGGAAAATTCAGGAAATCGTTGAAATGTACCAAGTCAGTCAAATATATCATTTGGCTGGTTTGTTATCCGCAGGAAGTGAGAAAAATCCTGATCAAGCCTGGGCGGTTAATCTGGGGGGGCTAAAAAATATCCTAGATATTGCCAGAATTTATAAATCGCGAGTATTCTGGCCAAGTTCCATCGCAGTTTTTGGGATGACTACCCCAAAAGTTATGGTACCGCAGCATACCAGTTTTGAACCTTTGACAATTTATGGTGTAACGAAGGTCAGCGGTGAATTATTATGCCAATATTACCATAATCGATTTGGCGTCGATGTTCGCAGTCTTCGTTTCCCAGGTTTGAACGGTACTCATGCAGACCCGGGTGACGGCACGACAGAATATGCTATCCATATTTTTTACGGTTTGATCCGAGAAAACCGCTACGAATGCTTCCTGGCGGCGGATACTCGTTTGCCGATGATGTACATGGATGACGCAATTCGAGGTACGTTGATGCTGATGGAGGCCGAACCTGAGAAAATAAAGGTGCGGACCAGCTATAACTTTACCGCGATCAGTTTTACACCGGCTGAACTGGCTGCTGAGATTCGGAAAATTTTGCCAACTTTTGAAATTGAATATAAACCGGATGAGCGGCAGAACATTGCAGCAAACTGGGCGCACTCAATTGACGATTCCTGCGCGCGTGAAGATTGGGGCTGGCATGAAGAATATGACCTCGAACGGATGACTGCAGCATTGTATTCCGGTATTAAAGAAAGGCTTCGCAATGAACAAATATAATTTTTTCACTTCTTTACAACGGGAAGTAGAGCGGATCGACATGGCGAAAACGGCTAAAAGGTTTGAGCACCTGATTGAGGATTTTACCGATGAAAAATCCCCAAAAGCGATCATTAATGGAAAACCTTTTTCAATTTTCAATTCAAATGATTACTTGGGTTTTAGGCACCACCCTGAGCTGAAGCGGGCGGAACATGAAGCTACGCAGAGACTCGGCACGGGGCCGGGAGCAGTTCGTTTTATCTCAGGCTCATTCAAGGTTCACAGGGATCTTGAAAAAGCGCTGGCGGCATTTCATGGTAGGGATGACGCAATTGTTTTTTCATCTGCTTTTGCAACGAATTTAGCCGTGATTTTTAGTCTTGTCCGCGGTCAAAGCAAGGACTCCCTTGTGAGCGGTAATACGCTGGTAATATCGGATGAATTAAATCATCGGAGTATTATCGATGGCGTGCGGTTGGCGAATCTCGGTAAAGCCGAAAAAATGATATTTCGACATCTTGATTTGTCCCATTTGGGAGAATTGCTGCGCAAAAATACCGATAAGTTTGATCGGGTTGTGGTTATAACGGATGGTGTATTCAGTATGTTGGGCGAATATCAAAACCTGAAAGATTTGCAAGCGATCACAGAGCAACATGACAAGCTTTACCCGCAGGGAATCTTATCCATTGTGGATGATTGCCATGGCGTTGCGGCGTTTGGAAAGACGGGACGTGGCTCTGAGGAAATCAGTCAGGGTAAAGCGGATGTGCTGGTTGGAACGCTTGGCAAAGGATTTGGCGTAGATGGCGGTTATGTCGTTGCTGATCAGATTGTGATAGATTACCTACGTGAATCCGCCGCTACCTACATTTATTCAAATTCAATCGCACCGGGCGGGGCTGCAGCAGCAAGGCGAGCTGTGGAGATATTGGATTCAGATGAAGGTCTTTCTATGCTTAGTCGGTTGGAGTCCAATATTGCGTTGCTGAAGAGTTCTGTGAAACAAAGCGGATTTGAATTCGCTGCAGAATCTATTCATCCTATCCAACCGGTTTTAATTGGCGATCCGCTGAAAACCAAGCGATTAATTGAAGAAATGCTTTCCCGCGGCTTTTTGCTTTCGGCAATCAACTATCCCGTCGTTCCAAAAGGACGTGACGAGATTCGAGTTCAATTGAACGCCTCCCATACAGAAGAGGATATTCACTTGTTCACAACAGCCTTAAGAGATGCCGGCAAGAAAATTGACATCCTTTGATCATTCCATATTTGAGTCTGGCTTGCCGTAAACAAGGAGTGAAAAACTGAATCATGGGACTCGAGATTAAAAACGATAACCCAGTAAGGATTGTAGTTAATCGTCCCTTACTCGACCATCAAGAGAGCGCAGGTAATAAATCCGGCGAGCATGCTGATGATAGCGCCGTTGGCCAATTAGCTACTTAATTTTGGTACGGAATTCAATCACTTTTGCAAAATTGTTTGTGAACTAAACGTCAATGGACATCCCCATTGCAGATTAGGCGCAATAACTTTTAGTGGAGATTGAAAACCTTCAAAGAATCAAAGTCCATGTACAAGATGCTACTATAGACTTGTTTCCTTTCAAGAAGTGGAATAATGCTATCGCAAGCCAGTTATTTTGGTGGAATGCATATAATAGTGTAAGAGCATAATAGAGAGAAATATTATTAAAAAGGCAACCTCAAAAACCTATTAAACGCGTTGGCTGCATTTAATTTTCTCGAAATATATTATGTAAGAGAGATTGCACAAAAAAGTGAATGCAATGGCGCGATTGAAGTCCAATGGCAGCTTCGCAGTTGTCCCCTAGTGTCGGATGGCTTAATCGGTTTTCTATTATTGGGTGCAATTTCTATACCAATTATGAGCTAGGGTTTGATTCGGCAGCTAACGTTCGAGACTAATCTTTCGCCAAAAATTAAAGATGATGTCAATTGGTCTTTTCCCGATTTCTATTTCCGTAATGCGGTTTTTGCATTATCTAAGATTGTGCCAAAGATGCTTTATAGAGATAGTCGGGAAATTACATAATCAGTTTGTTGAAGCTGCTTTCAAAAAATCGGTTTCAAGGATAAGATTTTATGCGTGTGCTTCACGAATATCATTGACCGGCGAAAAGATTTGAAAACGTATAGTACTGAGCTACTTCATTACTGCAGGATAATATTATTCGGTTTTTGTTCCTGTTTATTGGTGATACAGTGGGAAGTGTCTCCGGGTCTGCAGTAGACCACTCATCTATGTCTTATTCGATCGCCTGTCCTTTTTACACTGTGTTTGATTCTGTAACGGAAGAACAGTTTATAGATTTATGGAATGAGGGGAAAGCGATTGAAGGAAAGATTTCCTTGTTGGCGGTTGAAAAAGCCGTTTGTAATCGAATTGGAAAATGCATTCGGAAAATCCGATCCTGCATTGATTCAACTGCAATCAGAAGATCAGATTATTCAGATTCTGGCTGATAGCGATGACACTCGTTGTGCATTGGTGAGGACAACCTCGCTTCGCCCGGATTGGAAGAGGATCAAGATTGATGGTCAGTTCTCGCCGTGGGACTCACGTTACAATCCCGATCGTGATTTATTGCTGGTACCATCCGGTTTTGACCAACAAGAGTCTAGGCTTGATCTGTCAAAAACAACAACTTTACTCTCTTGACCGGCACGACGGCTCTGGCACGGACAACTGCCTATAAAATGGCAGTAAATGGAACACTTTATCCAGCTGAAGATATTCTTCCCGTTTTTCAGAATAGTGACCTGCGTCATGTTTCTAACGAATCTGCTTTTTGGAGCCTTTGTCCGGAACCGATACTTAATGGACAGCCGATGCAGTTTTGCACCCCATCTGCTTATCTGGAACTTTTTCTTCATCTGGGTGTCAATATCATAGAGTTGACCGGGAATCATCTGCGTGATTATGATTGGCCGCCGCTGATCGAAACTTTGCAATTACTGGAGCAAAATGGAATTTCATATTATGGCAGCGGCAGGACGATCGCTGAAGCAGCCGAGCCGCTGTTTCTTGAACATAATGAGAATCGTTTTGTTTTCCTCGGCTGTAATATCTCTGGACCGGAGCATGTGTTCGTTACAGATCATCTTCCAGGCGCGAATCACTGCGACTTCGACAAGATGGTGGCATTGGTAGAGAAATTTTCTGATGCAGGGTATATTGTTGTTGTCACACTGCAGTATTATGAAACCTATTCGCGCTTTCCAACGGAAATGCAGGCACGTGATTTTGAACGACTCTCAAATGCCGGCGCGATCATTGTTTCTGGGTCTCAGGCACATCTTTCGCAAACAATGCGTCCATATGCGGATCGATTTATTCATTATGGATTAGGGAATCTCTTTTTTGATCAAATGGATCGACCAGTCACAGGGACACGACAAGAATTTTTGGATCGTTATGTGTTTTATAAAGGACGACTTTTGCAGGTAGAATTGATCACAGCACTGTTGGAAGATTACTCCCGTCCACGGTTGATGGATGGAATAGAACGTCAGGAGTTTCTTGAAGAAGTTTTTTCTTATGTTGAATAACCGCCCGTTCGTTGATTTTAAGCACAGGCTTGGCATTATTTTGTTTGCAATTCTGTTTGTTCTCATCCAGCAAAAACCCGTTTTTGCTGCTATGGCAAACCGACAGAGTGTTTCCGTCATCTATACTTATTCGGAGCCGATGAATTTTAAGGTTTTTGTGCCGCCACAGCTCACTTCCGGAGAGCGTGTACCGGTGCTTTATCTACTTCATGGACAGGGGCAAACGGAAACTGTCTGGCTGCAATTTGGGTTGATCGAAAAATTGAACACTCTGATCGCAAAGGGGCGAATTGATCCGGTGATAATCGTGATGCCACGCGAGGAGAATTACCTGGAAGCAATGGACCAGTCCGATTTTGGGGATCGAATCTTGAGCGAGTTGATCCCGTTTATTAACAAAAATTTTCCGGTCAAGACTGAGCGTGCCAATACTGGTATCGGCGGAATTTCCCGTGGAGCGGTTTGGGCTGAGAAGTTGGCATTTGAATCCTATGAGATTTTCGGAGTGCTAGGCATGCATAGCATTCCGAGTGCATGGTCTTCAGAATACCGGAGGTTTTCTCTTAAACGGGACTATATGGGTGTTTTGCCTTTCATAAAAATTCGCATAGATATAGGGATTGATGACCAATATCGAAAAGGCGCTGAAGGATTGGTGAACCAGTTATCAAATGCGGATTATCCTTATGAATTTCAACTTAATTCTGGTACGCATAGTTCCGAATACTGGGAAGAAAATCTGGAGTCATATCTGGTGTGGTATGGTGAAAAACTAAATCCAAAAGCTCAGAAATTGAGTTTGAGTAAAAGGAGGATGGCAGAGGAAAGATGATGAACATGTCGAATACAGTAATTCTTGTTTCCCGCTGCGGAATGGGCGACGCGCCGGCGGAGCTCCAAATAAAATTGATAGAAGTATATTTTAAGTTGCTGCTTGAAAACGATACGCTCCCGCCCGTGATCTGTTTTTATGCTGATGGAGTAAAGCTGGCGGTTGAAGGATCGTCTGCGCTTGAAAGTCTGCAGAAGATGGAAGAGAAAGGCGTGCGTTTAATCCTTTGCGCAACCTGTTTGAACTTCTTTGGCATGATGGAGCGGAAACGGGTTGGAATCGTCGGCGGTATGCCCGATATTCTGGAAGCACAATTACGGGCTGATAAAGTGATCTCTCTCTGATTTGAGCGATAAGAAACCGCATCAAAATTTCAAATAACTTTGACGCTTGACAACCAGTCGAATATTTTTATTGAGCAGTTGCTGAGTGAAGTCATCGCTCAGTAACCGCTCATCGTGAACTCATTGTTACGTGTTTATTCTTCGTAAAGTTCAAAATTAGTTTTATCCACAAAGCAAACAGGACAAACCCAATCGTCCGGCAAGTCTTCAAAGGCTGTTCCCGGTGCTATTCCATTTTCAGGGTCCCCCAGTTCAGGATCATATATATAACCGCAAGGGATACAGAGATATTTTTTCATCGCTTACCTTTCCTTTCTAAAAAAAATATGCGATATTCTAATGCTTTTGCCCATTTATTGACAAGATTCTGTAATTTATCGTGAACGCCCGGTCCTATAACATTATCTTCAAACGCTTCAAATTCTTTGAATTGCTGGCTTTGTTCTTTTTTAGCGAGGACATTAACTTCGATCATTTTTCTTAACGTTTTTAAACAAACAAAATCGTTTTGTGTCTACTGAGTAAATTTTGAATGGACTCGTTCATTTTTTGCGTTTCTCACGTTGATTTGTTCGGGTATCTCCAGATAGATGAAAAGATCAATTTGGAGCGGGCGCTTTCACAACGATTAATTCCAAGGTCTCTGTATGCCGGTTCGTAACGTTCATCTTTGTACCTGCGGGAATTTTCAACAGTGTCTTTGCCTGATATTCATGTGCTGGTTGATCATCCAAAGAGATGGTCAGTTTTCCGCGGATAATTGTCATATAAACATTTGAATTAGAGTAATGTTCTGGTAATCGTTCGTTTTGATTAAAAATCATCTGGATGTAATGGATATTTTCATCAAAGATTACCTTGTTAATTTTCATTTCATTTTTCGTGGAAAGTTCGAACACTTGCTCTACCATCATTCAACTCCTTATATTTGTAAACCGAACAAGATGAAAAGTTATTCGGGAATTCAACTAAATTTTTTCAGCTCTATTGTATGATTCTATTGTAAGGAGAATTACAAATTGTTATGTTGTAGTTACAACGGAATCGGCAATTCATTAAAAAGTGAACATTCCGCATCTATCTACATTTGAAACGCCAACTGGTAAAGGTGGAGAGATTAGGCAAGAGTTGAAAAGGGGATTCTCTCAGGTCAAAAACAGTCTAGTCTTCGGCTTCTTTGCCTTTTTCATGAAGATGATCTTCAAAAAATTTGTTTCGCTCCTCAAAACTGACGACTTTCCGAATCTGATGGAGCATCCAAACGTGGTGATCCGGATCAGTGACGATGGCATTGGTAACGCCCATTTCTGCCATGTCAGTAAGCGGCTGAATGATTGAGAACCCTGCTTTGACCGCTTTGACAAAGACGCTTTCAATGTCTGCGACCATAATATTGAACCAGATTGGGTTTCCCTCTCCGCCTTTCGGCGCGATCAAATGATACTCGGGATTTTCATCCAACATATGAAAACGAGTTCCATATAACGCGAAAACGGCCTCGTTTAACCCTCTTTCAAAGGCGGTGACTTCGATTCTCTCAACGCCAAAAACTTTTTCATATAATGTCAGCGCTTTCACGCTGTCTTTTACAACGAAATTAATCTCAACGCCTGTTAACATAGCGATATCCCTCCATCCGACTGCTCATTTTTTTAATCTTATCTGACTTCTGATCAGTTGGGGAAAAATCGTTATGAATCTGGATGGAGATAGAAATGGTTTGAGGCGTAACCTGTTTCTTAAGCACGAGCGAGTTGATGTGGTGGTGGAACTTGTTTGTAAAAACTGCGGAATAGACAGAAAGCAAGGCGGATGTTCTAACCTGCCGATTCCTATAACACACAAGATAGAGATGGATTCTGATTTTTCGCGGAATGGAGCTGAGGGAAAATGAAAGCAGTGCTGCTTTTGAATTAATACGCTTCTCACTCAGTCTATTAAATAAACATTCCGAACAGTCCATTGTGTCACCATGCTGAACAATGTTCGTATTCTGGAACGGTAAGTGGAGATGGCGGGAGTCGAACCCGCGTCCGAAAGAATCGACCCTCGAATATACTACGAGCGTAGTCCTTTTCTTGTTTTCGTCCGTGAAACGGGAAAAGAACAAATCGTTGCCGGACTATTCACTCAGACCCAAGAGTCCTCTTTTGTTCCGCGCCGTGAATTCGCGGACAGCATCCTGACTTTGTGTCGCCCGCTCTGCGATCGGTCAGGAGTGCGATGCAGGCGGACGTGACCTGAAAAGGTCATTGCGGCTCAGCCGTTTCGCTTAGGCAGCGAGAGGCATTGCAGCGTAGGAAGTGCGATTATTGGCACTTAATTGTTTGCACTGATTTTACGAGATCGGTACCTCTCGGCTCGCAATTCGGGACCAGCCTCCCCCGTCGAAACCAGGGCATCCCCAAATTAATCATTGCATATTATATCATTATCATCGGGTTTTGAACGGAAGCTGTCTTTGCAACTTTCAGAAAACAATAGTAATTTTTAAAAGTGTCAGAATCCAGTAGACGGTAATACCAATTTCGAAATGTCCATTTGATCTAGTCGGACTGGAACCGGGGATTCTGATATCGGCAGTTCTGTTTCACGAATGAGCGATTTCTGTATCGATTCCGTTGTTTCTGAGAGCATTGGTTCTGTGTTTTCTGTTTTAATAACTGTAAATGCTTTGATTCGGACATTGCCCAGATTGTATTCTGCGTTCTGATCATAGCAATCTGTCCAGCCATTTTCTTTGGAATAATAGAAACTTTCTTTTGGGTGAGAGGCGCTAATAAACTGCAAGGATATCACTTCGTCGCCACGATAATTTTTAATTTTATTGACAAATGAAGTATCGGTAAAAATGCTGGCCTTACCGACCCGTTCGGTGGTAATCCTGATCACAATTGAAAACCGCGTATTATTTTGAAGCGATATTGAATTTGGAAAAGGGATCGTATAATATCCGGAGTAGACTTTTTCCCCTCTGATCGTTGTTTCCAGCTTGCCGCTTTCAGGATTTGCATCGTCTTCCAAATTGGTGAATACTTTAATTTCATACTGGAAATTATGTGAATTGGTAGCAAAGGCAGCCGCAGTTAAAAATTCATCATTCTGACTCGTAAAAACGTTTGCAGCCAGCACGTCGTTTGAATCCGAAAATTTCGTTTCATTTTGCACCTCATTTATGAAAAGAATTCAACTTTCTATCTATAATACGCAAAGTTTGTGCTAGTTTAAAAAGGCTGCGAAAATTGAAGATAGCCTGTTGTATACTTTGATGCGGAAAAAACCTTTGCGAAAAGCACGCAGATGAGTAAAATTATAAAGTTGTCTGTGAGATAATAATGTCCAAGGGGGTGAAGATGCTGAAATATTATAAGAATAATGAATTTATCCTTGAGGAACTTGCGGCGGTTGTTCCCAATTGTTGGATCAACTCGGTCAACCCATCTGCTGAAGAAAAACAATTTTTAGTTGATCTTGGGATCCCGTTGGATTTCATCACCTATTCGTTGGACATCGACGAACGCTCGCGAATTGAAGAAGAAGACAATGGTACGACACTGATTGTCATCCGAATCCCTTATTATTTGGGTGAGCACGAGGATATCCCCTATATTACAATCCCGTTGGGTATCATCATCACGGAAAAACATATCGTGACCGTCTGTTCAAAATCTACCGATGTGGTCGAGATGTTTGCCAGCGGAAAAGTTGCGAAGTTATCCACTACCAAACGTTACCGATTCGCGTTGCGGATTCTGATGCGGGCGACCGTCAGCTTTTTGGATGATGTTCGTGCAATTAATAAAACAGTGGACGTGCTGGAGGATGCATTATATGAATCCATGCGAAATAATGAATTGCTCAGTTTGCTGAAGTATCAGAAAAGTTATGTTTATTTTGCACAGGCGCTGAAACAAAATGAGCTGACGCTTTATCGGCTTTCCAAGCTGGCGTCGTTCAAGCGCTATGAAGAAGATGAATATTTGCTGGAAGATGTGATCATTGAAAATACTCAGGCGATTGATATGACGAATATTTCTTCTTCGATTCTCTCGTCATTGATGGACGCTTTTGCTTCTGTGATTTCCAATAATTTGAACGTTGTCATGAAAATTCTGGCGTCCGTCACGATTATTATGAGCATCCCCAATATTATTACCAGTTTTTTTGGGATGAATATCATTTTCCCCGATACGATTGCAAAAGATGAGATGGCAGTTATCAGTATCATTATCTTCATGATGGTGCTGACGTTTTTGGCAATCTACATTTTCCAAAAGAAAAAATGGTTCTAAGGCGGTTACTCCATGCGTTTTATTCGGTATATTCAGGAAAACCGTTCTGAACCAAAGACTGGTTGGATCTATGAAGATAAAATCGGTGAAATTGATGGAGATCTTTATGGTGAGTTTCGCCGGCTTGAGGCGGTTCTTCCAATCCAAAAAGCTCGTTTGTTGGCACCGCTGGTTCCGGGAAAAATCGTCGCTGTCGGATGGAATTATCAGGACCACGCGAAAGAGTTTGATCGTGAAGTCCCTCCGTTTCCGACCGTCTTTTTAAAAGCGCCGAGTTCTGTAATCGGGAACGGCGACGGAATCGTCTTGCCTGAGGTGTCTTCCCATGTAGAGCATGAATGCGAGCTGGCGTTGGTCATCGGCAAACGCGCGAAAAGCATCCTTGCGGAGGAGGCGTTTTCCTGCGTGTTTGGATATACCATCGCCAATGATATCACCGCGCGCGATTTGCAGCGCAGCGACGATACCTGGACGCGGGCAAAGAGCTTTGATACGTTTTGTCCTCTTGGTCCATGGATTGAAACGGATTTTGAACCTGCAGACGCAATGCTCACCTGTCGCGTTAACTCGGAATTGCGTCAAATGGCTTCTACGCGCGATATGGTCTTCTCAATTCCATCTATTCTGGCTTATATTTCTTCAATTATGACGTTATACCCGGGAGATCTGATTCTGACCGGTACACCTGCTGGTACCTCACCCTTGCATGAAAAAGATGTGGTAGAAACTCAGATCGAAGGGATCGGGATGCTGGTGAATCCAGTTGTGCGAATAGAATGAACTATAAAAACATCGTGATTTTAGACGCAATTTTTTTCCTGATTTAGGGAAATGAGTGACAGAGGATGGATGGCGATGACAGATAAGCGACAAAAAAGGCTGACGCAGGCGGAACAGACAACGCTGCTTAAAAAACTGGAGAGCCGATTTGCTGAAAACATGATGCGCCATCCGGCGCTTGAATGGGAGCCTGTTCTTGAAAAACTCCTGAATAATCCTCAGGCACTATGGTCCCTGAATGAGATGGAAAAAACTGGCGGTGAACCCGATATCGTTGGACAAGACGCTAAGACAGAGGTGTACCTGTTCTTTGATTGCTCTGCGGAATCACCGATTGGGCGCCGGAACGTTTGCTATGATCGGGCGGGTTTGGATGCTCGAAAATCCTTTAAACCAGAAACGTCTGCAGTGGAGATGGCTATAGAAATGGGCATCGAATTGCTGACTGAGGAACAATATTTTCAGTTGCAATCTTTGGGTATCTTCGATTTAAAATCATCGAGCTGGCTAAAGACACCTCCGGAGATGAGGAAGCTGGGCGGCGCACTTTATGGCGACCGCCGTTATGGAAGGGTTTTTGTTTATACAAATGGCGCTTCTGCTTATTACCGGGTTCGTGGATTCCGGCTGTTTTATCCATTTGATGAAAGGAATCTGTCCGGTTTTCAAAATAATAGAACAGATGTGATAAAAAAGGTTATAATCATAACGGTTGAGAGGATATATCCCCCCAATCTGTTTTGCTGATCAAGTGATTCAACATTCTGTTTTTCAGGATGATTCTAAAAATGAAGGGGAATGAATTATGTCTGGACATTCTCATTGAAAAGCAACGATTAAACGCAAGAAAGGCGCTGGAGACGCTAAACGCGGACAGCTTTTTACCAAACTTGCCAGAGAAATCACAATGGCAGCGCGCGAGGGCGGCGACCCGAACATGAACTTTAAGTTACGACTCGCCATTGACAAAGCCCGTTCAAATAATATGCCCAAAGACAGCATTGACCGTGCGGTCAAACGCGGTACCGGTGAATCCAAAGACGGAGCCATTTTTGAAGACGTTATGTATGAGGGATATGGACCGAAGGGGGTTGCGTTCATGATCGAATGCGTGACCGAAAACAGAAATCGAACGGTTGCCGAAGTGCGCCATGCGCTTTCCCGCGCTGGCGGTAACATGGGTGAAAGCGGTTCGGTTGCCTGGCAATTTTCCCGGAAAGCCTACTTTCTCTTAAGCGGCGAAGATATTGATTTCGATAAAGTTTTTGAAATTGCTCTCGAAAATGGCGCTGATGAAGTCGATCAAAATGAAGATGGGATTGAAATCATCGCCGGGTCAGATCAGTATAAAACACTGAGCGATGCGCTCTTTAATTCCGGATATCATGTGGATGAGGCGGAATTGCGGATGCTTCCGAATCAGGAAACAGATTTATCCGTTGAAGATACGTTGCAGGTATTGCGCGTTGTTGAGACACTGGAAGACTTGGATGATGTCCAGCGGGTTTTCCATAATATGGCGATCAGTGACGAAGCGATCGCGGCAATGGAAAAAGAAGAATAATCATTCATGATTTTTCTTGGCATTGATCCCGGTACTGCGCTCACCGGGTTCGGTTTTATCGATTTAACAGATTCTGGGTCGATTCAACTGGTTGATTATGGCGTCGTTTCAACGCCGGTAAAAGAGAAAATGGAAAATCGTCTCCTCCAGTTGTATGAGGAGATCAATCAAAAAATTCTTCTCCACAAACCGCAACGCGGTGCTGTGGAGAAGTTGTTTTTCCACCGGAATGTTACTACGGCGATCAGTGTGGGGCAGGCGCGTGGGGTTATTGTGTTATGCTTGGCGCGGGCTGGCGTAGGGCTGGTAGAGTTTACGCCGATGGAAGTAAAACAGGCGGTCGTGGGGTACGGCGGTGCGGATAAACGGCAGGTGCAAATGATGGTTAAAGCTCTGTTGTCCCTGGATGACATCCCTCGCCCGGATGACGCTGCGGACGCGTTGGCGATTGCGATTTGCTGTGCACATACGTATCGATATATGGAAATGTTGAACTCATAAGATGAAGATTACCAGTACCTCAAACAGCCGAATTAAAGAAATTCGGCATCTTCAGGGGAAAAAAGGACTCAAAAAATCGGACTTTTTCTATATGGAAGGGTTTCGGATTATCGGCGAGGCATTCGACACCGGCAGTGTGATCAAAACGTTGATCTATGCGCCTTATTTGCTAAAAAACGAATATGGGTTGTCACTTTTAGCAAAAGGTGAGAATCTTGGGATTGAAATCCTGGAATTAAGCGAGCCGGTCTTTCGATCAATCTCCCTGAAAGAGAACCCCCAGGGATTGGCAGCTATCGGTTGGAAGACGCGCTGTTCGCTTGCGGAAGTATCTGTTCAACCGGGAGTTTTCTTTGCATTGAACGAAATTGCTGATCCCGGTAATCTTGGTACGATTATCCGTACAGCCGATGCAGTCGATGTACGTGCGATCTTTTTATTAGGTGATTGTGTTAATCCCTATGAAACAGCGGCGATCCGCGGCTCTATGGGGGCAATTTTCTCACAAAAAATCGTTACGATGGGTTTTCAACAACTTTTAAATTGGAAAACATCCAATGCAATCCCTTTGGTTGGAACCTCAGACCGGGCTGAGACGGATTTTGCGGTAATTGATTATCCGAATCCGGTCATTTTGCTGATGGGCAGCGAACGACAGGGACTGACATCGGAGCAACTGGCTGCCTGCGATCAGGTTGTACGAATCCCAATGTTACGCAGCAGCGACTCACTAAATTTAGCCGTTGCCACCGGAGTAATGGCTTATCAAATATATAATTCACATCGAGGGATTTACAGGAGCAAGGTAGACTGATGATCACATATCTTGAGGGACGGGTATTCGAAATTGGAACTGATTCGCTGGTGATTATGATTGGCGGAATTGGACTCAAGGTGAATGTGCCTCAATCTGTAATCCAGCAGGCAGAAAAGGGCAAGGAAATTTTACTGCATACGCAATTGATTGTGCGTGAAGACTTGCTTGCTTTATATGGATTTGCTTCGCTTGAGGATGTGAATTACTTTACAATGTTGCTGGGAGTCAGCGGAATTGGGCCGAAATTAGCGCTTTCGATTCTTTCTGTTGCTGGAGCAGAAACGGTGCGTCGAGCTGTAGTGCAGGAACAACCTGATTTTCTCTCTCGCGTTCCAGGCGTGGGGAAGAAGACAGCACAGAAAATCTTGCTCTATCTTCAGGGGAAGATTGAAGACATCTCAGGATCAGACGGTTTTACTGAACTACGTTCAACGGATTATGAAGTGATCGAAGCACTGACAGCGCTCGGATACAGTCTGATTCAGGCGCAGACAGCGGTTCAGACAATCCCGAAAAGCACACCTGACTCGCTGGAAGAGAAGATCAGAGCAGCATTGCAATCCCTTGCATAATGATTTAAATATAGAGGCTGAATGTCGAATAAAAATGTTATACGTGTTCTTGGAGCACGTGAAAACAATTTAAAAAATATTAATGTTGACATACCGCGCGATAAACTGGTCGTGATTACCGGGTTGTCCGGCTCTGGAAAATCGTCATTAGCCTTTGATACGATTTTTGCTGAAGGGCAACGTCGTTACGTAGAATCACTTTCTGCTTATGCTCGCCAATTCCTGGGACAGATGAATAAACCTGATGTGGATGCGATCGAAGGCTTGTCTCCTGCGGTTTCGATTGACCAGAAAGGCACATCTAAAAATCCGCGCTCAACCGTTGGCACTGTTACTGAAATCTACGATTATCTGCGGTTGCTTTACGCTCGAATTGGGATTCCCCATTGTCCCGTTTGTGGCAGGGAAGTCGTTCGCCAGAGCTCTGATGAGATCTTATCCATTGTTTCCAGATTCCCTGAGGGCAGCCGTCTGTTGATTCTCGCACCGATTGTGCGTGCGCGAAAAGGCACATACCAGGCTGTGCTGGATGAAATCCGCAAGGGCGGGTTTGTTCGCGTTCGAATTGATGGTACCGTTTATTCTTTGGACGAAAGAAACCAACCGCATCGATACAAGATTCATACAATTGAAGCGGTTGTTGATCGGATCGTGCTGCGCACATGAGGATCCTGAAGAACAACGGATGAATATTTCGCGGCTGGCGGATTCAATTGAGACAGCGCTCAAAGTGGGAGAAGGGTATATGACGCTTTCAGCGATCTCTCTCAATCGCCACCGGTCGACCATCACTTTTCGGAATTTCTTGCCTGTCCGGAGCATGGTATCAGCATCCCGGAGATTGAACCGCGAACTTTTTCTTTCAACACGCCTCATGGCGCCTGCCCGTCTTGCCAAGGGCTTGGGATCAAACTTGAGATCGATCCGGATTTGGTCATTCCGGACAAGTCAAAATCGTTGAATGAGGGTGCTATCATCGCGATGGAATGGAATAACGCCCGTTATGAAGGGACCTATTATTGGCAGCAGTTAGCAGCATTAGCAAAGGCCTATGATATTGACCTTGACTTGCCAATTACCCAGTTGCCGAAAGAGAAAACCAACCTTGTTCTGTATGGAACGGGCGGTAAATCACTGAATATGGTTATGACCGGACGGAACGAGCGGAAGTCAACTTATCGAGCCCCTTTCGAAGGTGTCATCCCCAATTTGGAGAGGCGGTACAACGAGACTTCATCGGAATTTATTCGGACCAAGATCGGTGAATATATGACTGAAATTGGCCCTGGTCGCGGGAAACGGTTGGAACCTGAGTCACTTGTTGTGACAATTGGCGATAAAAAATATTATCGATATCACTGAAATGGCGATCAACCAGACGCTTATTTGGATAAATGGACTGCAAGATGCAAAGGTTCCTTCTGAATGAACGGCAGCGAATTATTGCCGAAAAGGTGCTGAAAGAGATTCGTGATCGCTTGGAATTCTTTGGTCAATGTCGGATTGGATTACCTGACATTACAGGCGGCTCGCGGGCAGCTCGTGGCGGTGAAGCACAACGAATCCGGCTAGCTACACAAATCGGGTCTCAATTGATGGGCGTTTTGTATGTTCTTGATGAACCATCAATCGGATTGCATCCGCGCGATAATAATAAATTGCTTCAAACGCTGGAACACCTGAGAGACTTGGGACATACGGTACTGGTCGTTGAACACGACGCGGATACAATTCGTGCGGCAGATTGGGTGGTGGACCTTGGGCCTGGTGCCGGTGATCATGGCGGTGAAGTGATCGCTTCTGCTCCTTATCAGGAGTTGTTGGACTGTAAAGATTCATTGACAGCGGATTATCTGACCGGCAGAAAACAAGTACTGATTCCAGAAGTTCGCAGAAAACCGAACGGAAAGTCTTTGAGAATTATCGGGGCAGCAGAAAATAACCTGAAGGACGTTACCGTAGAAATTCCGCTTGGCATGTTTGTTTGCATCACCGGGGTTTCTGGAAGCGGAAAGTCGACTTTATTAAATGATATTCTCTATAACTATCTGGCAAGGGAGTTGAACCGGGCTTATACCAACCCGGGGAAGTTTAAGAAAATTGAAGGCTTGGAACATCTTGATAAGGTGATCAACATTGATCAATCGCCGATTGGACGGACGCCGCGCTCAAATCCGGGGACTTATACTGGTTTGTTTGATGATGTGCGGAAATTGTTCGCCGAGCTGCCGGAGAGTAAAATGCGCGGATACAAGGCAGGACGCTTCTCGTTCAATGTGCATGGCGGTCGCTGCGAAGCTTGCCAGGGGCAGGGACAACTAAAGATTGAAATGCAATTTTTGCCCGATATTTATGTTGAATGTGATGTCTGCCACGGGAAACGTTTTAATAACGAAACGCTGCAGGTGAAATTCAAAGAGAAATCAATTTCTGACGTATTAGATATGACGATTGATGAGGGGCTTGAATTTTTTGAAGCTTTTCCATCGATTCGGAATAAATTGCAGCTGCTGCAAGACGTCGGCGTGGGTTATGCCCGGATTGGACAGCCAGGCAATACTTTATCCGGTGGAGAAGCACAGCGGGTGAAACTCTCCAAGGAACTTTCACGACGCGCGACGGGCAGAACGCTTTATGTGTTGGATGAGCCTTCGGTGGGGTTGCATGCTGCGGACGTACACCGATTGATTGAAGTTTTACAGCGCCTGGTCGAGCAGGGCAATTCAGTGTTGTTGATTGAGCATAACCTGGATATGATCAAAGTATCGGATTACTTGATTGATCTCGGGCCGGAGGGCGGCGATCGCGGTGGCGAGGTGATCGCAGTTGGAACGCCGGAGGAAGTTGCACAAAACGTTCATTCATATACCGGCCAGTTCTTGAAAGAGATTTTGGAAACCGAAGGAAAGAATAACTCGATTCTGAGCATCATGCAAGATTGATCAGGTTTTGCATAGAATCTCGTTTCCATGTAAAATTACTTTGCAATTCATCCTCTAAAGTTGGGTTGCAGATGAAAGGAAATCAGGATGGCACGAAAGAACACACCACAATATGTGATAAATTCTTACCAAAAAAAACAGAAATTCCTTCCCTTTTTGATCTGGGGGATAGGCGCGATTATCATTGCTTTGGGAATTTTGCTTCTGGTGCTATGGTTTTCTGGTGGTGAAGGCGGTTTTTCTCTTGGAAAATTGTTTCTTTCAGCAACGCCCACCCCGACAGAAAACCTTTACCAACCGACTCCGACTGTTCCCAACGTCAACACCGACAATAACGCCGACTGTTACCGAAACACCATCGCCGACGGTTTTCACCAACGCCGGAAGGGCCTCAACTCTATACGGTAGAAGAAGGCGATAATTGTTGGTATGTAGCGGTAGACAAATTCAAAGTTGGAATTGATCTGTTTTTGGCGATCAATGGATTTACCATGAATAATTGTAATTTGACCCGACAGGAAGTAATTATTCCAGCCGGATACCAAATTACCGACAAATACGCCGATTGCGCTTGAGCAGTATACCTCCGGACAGCAAATTGAGTATGAAGTCCAGTTAAATGATTCGCTTCGCGATATTGCGTCCAAGGTTTAATTCTTCCATCGAATCCATCATTAAATTGAACAAAAATTGAGGATGAAAACGCACCACTGACGGCTGGTAGATCGTTGATGATTTCGGTCAATATCGTTACGCCTACGCCGACTCCGGTTCCTACTTTCACGACCCAACCGTAAGTATTCAGCAATACGATCAATAAACAAAAAGCCGCTTCAAAAGCGGCTTTTTGTTTATTGGGCTTTAGGATTCTGACATATCGGGATTTGTCGATTCTGAACTGTTTTAATCGCGTTGAGAATATTCCGCTGTAACCGTTCCGCCTTCAAGCGCTCCAGCGATGTGCCTTGTATAATGCCGTTTTCAATTCTTCCAATGATTCTTTTCCGTTGAATTCTGGCAGGCTTGCCTGAATCAAGGGCGTGTAGTTCCTAAAATTTTTCTGATTCCAAGGGCAGATATGGACGCAGAGGTCGCAACCAAAAATATACCTGCCGCATTTTTGAGCGAACTCCGGATTAAGCGTGCCTTTGTGTTCAATTGTAAGGTATGAAACGCATTGGTCGGCACGTATCGTGCGATTCACGGGATCAATACAGCCAGTTGGGCAGATATCGATGCAGCGATGGCATTTTCCACAATGATCCTGGATTGGAACGGCTTGTTTTTCCGCAATAGCCCAATCAAGGAAAATCTCTGCCAACAGAACCATTGATCCGAATTCAGGATGAATGAACATCGAATTTCTGCCGATCCAGCCTAGATCTGCCTGAACGGCAAGAGATCTTTCCAGGACTGGTGCAGAATCAACGAAAATGCGATAATTTGATTTTCTGCCGCACTTTTCCTGAACGACGTTCATCAACTGTTGGCAAATTTCGTGTAGCTGAATATGATAATCGCGATAGTGGGCGAAATCTGCCAGCAAGAAAGGTTGTTCAGTATCGTGTTTTTGAATTGAGACGCCGAGTATCACGATTGTGCGGCAGGATTCCATCAGAAGCGTTGGCTGCCTTCTTTTTGCAATGTGGTCTTGACGGGCAAGGAATGCCATGTCACCGGATGTTTCTTGCGCTAGCCAATCCAGATAAAGCGGGAAGTCTACAGGTTGTGCCGGCGTTGTAAAGCCGCAAAAACAAAAGCCGAGTTTTTTGGACTCGGCTTTGAAAATATTTTTTATTTCCAGATGATCTGATGTTGAGGATCCTGCCATGAACTATTTTACTAGAATTGCGACGAAAATATTGTCCAGGATTACATGTCCATCGTTGTTGATCAATTCCCAATAGGAGTTATAGATTCCCGGAGCAGTTTTACCGTCAAATCGCACATAAATGTTGGCTGTCTCGCCTTTTTTTACTGCCGGGAAAAAGATAACTTTTCCCTGGATCGGAACTTCGCCTTTATAGTGACGCAGGTAGAATTCGTTTGTCCAGTCTTGCAGTCCAACATTCTTGAACGTCCAAGTGACATCCCAGTCTTCATACATTTTATATTGCTTGTAGTTTTTATCCTGTTTCACCAGTTTTGCCATGTGTGCATACATGACAGGCGTCGGTTTGATCAACCCATCACCGATTACAACGCTTTGGGTCACAGCCTGCTGTTGATTTGCGGCTGCCTGAGTTGACGCCGCCGCGAATTGGGCGCTCACTGTCGCGTAAACTTCAGCATATACCGTGCTCGCGATTTCAGTGCGCAACGCGTTTATGTCCACTGTCTCCTGAGCGGTTATTCCCGAAAAACCGGCGATAAGAATTATCAATGCAACAATTAGTAGAAATAGTTTTGTTTTCATAGGTTTTTTCTCATTCAACGACGATGGTGATATCTACGGTATAGAAGTTATTATCTTCTGCATTTGATAACACCCATGCCATTTTATATTCACCAGCTTTATTCGGGGCGACAATATCGATAATGAACTGCCCTGTTTGTTGCGGCGCGACCGTAGCCGGCAACCGATAACGGGTGTTTCCAGCTTTTGCGAAGTTCGTCCCTGTGAAGAAGCGGACAGAATAGTCCGTCGTCCAAGTGGTGGTCCCGACGTTGGTGATATACCAAATCAGGTCTGCCGATTCCCCTGCCTTCATTTTGGTGCCATCTTTGATGCTTTGGTCAGCCCAAACAGCACGATCTCCGACTGCGGCTAAAGTTGCTGTTGGCAGTGTTGACGGGGGAGCGGCGTTTGCAATCGTCGGAATTGCAGAGGATACACCGACACCTGCAGTTGGAAGGGTTACCGGTCCGGCGGCGGGTGTGTTCGTCAGTGTGACGGGGGTTTATGTCGGTTCCGGTGTATTGGTCGGCATAGCCAAAGCTGTTTCTGTAAAACGGGCTTCAATCGTCTGTGCCGCGTTTGTCGCCAAGAGATTGACGTCAATCGTTGGGGTAGCCGTTGGTCTGGCGCCACATGATGCCAAGAAGAGGGTAGCGGATAAAACAATCAACAGAATTGCAATCCTGTTTATGCGAATTTTCATAAGGCCTCCAACTAATGTTCTTTGATCATTTTATTGTACCAAATTAATACGTCTGAATCTCTATGAATGTTCCGGTTTAATACGAGATTCTTAGAGGATTTTTCGACATTCGATGTAGAAACGTTTTTCATGCGCTTCGCCCATGGAGAAAGTTTTCCGCGGAAGTGCGCCATCGTTGATTATCCCCTGGAAAAACCCCCCTTTCTGTACCGGCGGAAGGTAAATTGCAGCGTTCCCTGCGGTTTCTGCAACGGACAGCAGATCTGTTGTGCCATGGATGTAATCTACTTCTTTCAGTCCGTTTTCTTTCTGCCATTGATCCAAAAACTGTTGCACGGAGCCTACGCATAAAGCTGAAGGTGGATTCAAAAGATCAACTTTGTAATATTTTTGATTTTCAATAATGCCAAAGGATTGTTTCCCGGAAGGGGTTGCGTCAATTTTTTCGAAGAGCGCTTCGGATGATGCGATTTCTCGATTATTATTTGATTCTCAAAGACGGAATTTATTTTTTTGACAAGCGGTTCTTTCACTTCGAACAATCCACGGTGAATCGGTTCAAACGCCATCACAGGATCATGCAAGTTTTCAATTTCGACCAGCGCGTAGCGCGCGATGATCCATTCCCCATTCATGTTTGTATTTTTCCCAAATGGCTTTTGCTGTAGCGAGAGAGTGGTTGCCATCTCCAATTGCGAACTGGATGCGGTTTCGTTCAGTTAATGGGCCGTATTTCTTTGCGATGGCATCATCAGACTGACCTTCTCGAATAACGTTCATAATCTGCGCTTCAATCTTGGGATCGGCAAGTGAATATCCGCGGACATGGCCGCTGTTCATCATCAGCTCAAAATCGTACAATACCGGCAGTTTGTCTTTTGGGCGATCAACGGCTCAATCAGTTTTTTCTTCGTCGTCGATCAATACGAGGATATGAGGGACTTCGAGCGGCGCACCTTCACGGATGCGCATGCGCGGTGGAATCCGTTCTGCGACAGTGCCTTCAGTTGCGCGGATCCAGCTCGTTGCCGTCCGATTGTAATCGTAATCTTCGAGGTCTATTGCCGCCAACAAACCGTAACGCACACCATGATCAATCTGCCGCTCGACCAGGATCATGCCTTTGTGTTCAACGAAAACATTCTCGATAAGATAACGATTCATTTCATTTTGAATGTCATGGACTTTTTGAGCTTCGTCGATTTTCCCCAAGTAGAATTCGGGGAAGGTAATTTTCAATGTTGAGGATGAATTTCCGACAATGGCTTCAACATCCTCCCAGTATTTTTGGTTCGATGTAAACTGATCACAGGCAATCGTAGCCCATTTGAAAATGTCTATATTTTGTGCAGGAAGCAAAATTTCAGGAACTGTGATAATGCGATCATTCTTTTTTACCATTTTCCACTCCAACAATCATCTTTTTGTAGACAATTGTACTGGAAAGCTCAAAAACGTAAAAGCCTTTCGCCGACATGTCTGACAAGTGCCTTGGTAATATGTAACAGGATTGCAATATAATCAAGCCAAGTCTGAGGCCGGTTTATTAAAAAACAGGAGAGAAGGTATTGAAAAAGATTCTGGTTTGCGGATCTTCAACTTATGAAATGACGGCGCGCGTCAATGCTTTTCCAGTGCCTTATACGCCAATTGAGTTTGAGTTCGATGGTGTTCGATCCAACATTTCCGGAGTTGGCATTAATCTGACAAAGGCGCTGACAAAATTGGGAGACGAGGTTGTTTTTTATTCGATCATCGGCAAGGATCTTTCTGGATCAATTATTCTAGCCGCACTGGATGCAGAAGGCATCCCATCGTCCGGCGTTTTACAGATTGTTCCGGAAACTGCCCATTCATGTATTCTGTACAATCCATCCGGAGTTCGGAAAATTATTCTTGACCTGAAGAATATCCAAGAAACAAAATATCCGGTGGATTCAGAATCGCCTGATTTTGATCATCTGGATCTGGCGTTGCTAAACAATATTAATTATTCGAGGGATTTGTTCCCAGTTTTGGCTGAGAAAGGCATACTGTCGGCTACTGATGTGCATGTGATTAACGATATCGAAGACGATTACAACAAGGAATTTATGGCAAAGTCCAATATCCTTTTTTTGAGCAATGAGGCGATTCTTGGATATGAGAAGCATTTTATGGCGGAACTGGTCCGAGCCTATAACCATCAGATAATTGTGATTGGAATGGGCGAACAGGGTGCACTGTTGTTTGACCGAAAAACAGGTCGGACCAGCCATCATCCTGCCGTTTATACCCGTCCGGTGGTTAACTCAATCGGCGCCGGTGATGCCCTGTGTTCGTCTTTCTTGCATTTTTATCTGAAGGAAATGGATTCATATGCAGCGATCCAAAATGCGATTGTTTTTGCTTCCTGGAAAATCGGCGTTGACGGCTCAGCAATGGGTTTTGTGAACGAAGAATCTCTTTTCGCAATTCGAAAATGGCTGACGCGTTGATAACAAATTGATTTCAAGCGGATGGGCAAAGGTGTATTCTGATCAAGACTATATTAAATAGGCTATAAACCCTGTAATATCAAGGTTTATGCCCTGTTCTTTGCTTGTTTTGTCGCTTGTTTGTCGCTTAAATCTATCAAACGATACTTGAAGATACTCGTCTAAAACGGGACAAAATATTGTTTCGTCAAAGTGTCGCCCGTTCTTTCGCGTATGCTATAAACTTGTGAAGTGTCCATATATTGCCCCGTTTCTCCGACGGGTATGCGGCAATATATGGAGCAGGAACAACAAGGGTTATATGCTCGGCTTCCATTTCGTCAAGCTGCTGCGCCGATATACCTTGTTGTAACGTGAATAAGTGCTTGTCGCGTATTCGGTTGGCTTCATTTATAACCTGTCGCCAACGGTCTTTACAAGTGGTTTTTGCACCAAGAAAAATAAGCTGTTCGGACGGATATGTTAAATCGTGATAAGCGGACTCACCGGGGAATAGAAAGTCGGGGCGTTTATTGCCCTCCGTTCGCGGTTGTGCTTGATATATAAGGCTGTTTCCATCAAACATTGCGGATAAATGATGTTCAAGGGATTTACCTGCGCGGCTTTTCCTGCGGTTCAAAACCATATTTGCGACTTCTATAAACTTTTCGACAGTCGAAAAACCCTTTGTTATCATATCACCATAACGGGAAAATTCTATTTTTCGGAATAGTCTATATTCCGTGTCTATCCAGTCTATCAATTCTTTGTCGGGGTTTAGTTGTATGTTTTCCTCGTGATTGTAAACCGAATTGAAAATCCGGCGCGCCGCCGCCGACATTTCAACAGATGCGGGAAAATCAACCGTTAAGGCTTCTATAAATTCTGCGAAAGCAAGTTCCGCGCGTGTGTCAAGTTGCATATCCTCTTTTTGTATAATCGTACCTGTGTCTGTCGGCGACATAGCGAAAGCGTCAAGAAACGCGTTGATGTCGTCCTCTGTTTCCAATATGTAACCGGAATAATCCTCAACATCATTCTTGACGAATACAAACAAGTCGCCCGTGTGTTCAGTACGCAAAAAAGGGAAACCACGCCCAAAGCGGGTTATGCGGTATTCGTTACGTGTTCCCGTGCCGTAATAAATAAAGCGGCTGTCGGTCGTGAAGTCGTCCTGCCAGCGGACTTTAACGTATTTATCCTTGTTTGAGCCTTTTTCTCCGGGTTCATCAAATAGAATAGAAATTGCGTTCTTAGCAATATATATCCCTGCTTGATGTGCGCCGGTGTCGCCTGTGTCGTTTGCAGATAGGAATTTACAATAGGCAAGCTGCCCATGGTTTACCGCTTGTATTGCACTTGTAGCCATGTTATCCATTTATAGCCCTCCGCAATTCAATTTCCGGCAATTCTTCAAGAAATTCAACCATTTTTCCGGCTACCGCACGAACAAGCGGGACAACAACGGAATTCCCGAATTGCTTGTATGCCTGTGTGTCTGATACGGGTATCTTGAAGCTATCGTCATAGCCTTGTAACCTCGCGCACTCTCGCGGCGTAAGTCGGCGCGGGTTCTTGCCCTCTTGGGGGATAAGGATTTCGGAACCGTCTTTATAGTATCTTGCGCTTAATGTGCGTGTAACCCCGTTTAGGTCAGCCATACCATAACCAAACCCGTTTCCCTTTGCTTTATGTTTAGCGGCATAGTCTTGTAAATACTGCCACAAGTGGTCGGTTAATGTATATCTATCCTCGACAGCGTTTTCTAAAATGTCTTTGACTTTTGGTTGATTTTTAGGGGTTACAAGCGAAAAATCAAAGTGAATTTCTCGCCCGTAACGCTGCCTATCAAAGCCGACAATAAAAATTCTCTCGCGGTGTTGAGGGCTGAATAATTGTCCGTCAAGGACGCAGGGAAACACTTCATAATTCAGCTCATCAAGGGATTCCATTATAACTTTCCACGTCTTGCCTTTATCGTGGCTTTTTAAGTTCTTTACGTTTTCCAACAAAAACGCGCGTGGGCGTTTTGCGTTGATAATCCGCACGACATCAAAGAACAATGTTCCCTGTGTCTTGTCAAGAAAGCCTGTTGCCCGTCCTAAACTATTCTTTTTAGATACCCCCGCAATAGAAAAGGGTTGGCAAGGAAAACCTGCAACAAGTATTTCGTGGTCAGGTATGTCATACTCGTTGATTTCCGTAATGTCACCATAAGGCATTACACCAAAATTTTCAAAGTAAGTGCGTTGGCAATATTTATCCCATTCACTGGAAAATACACATTCGCCGCCGTGGGCTTCAAATGCTATCCGCATACCGCCTATTCCGGCGAACAGGTCAATAAATCTAAATTTTGCATTACCGCGCTTCTTCTCCTGCGTCTTTTCCTCAAACAAGAGTGCCAGCGCTTCTAATATGCAATCTTGCCTTGTTTTATTGGCAACAGTCGCATATTCGGCTAAACTGGTATAAATACGGTCATCAAGCCGTATATGTACTAGCTTTGACATTGTATCACCTCTGGGAAAAATTATATACCTATTTTATCACAAAAGGCATAAAAGTCAATACGCTGGGACAAATAATATACCTATATTTACCTCTTTAGCTTCGCATAGAGCGTTAAATCCTGCTTGTACCCCTCGAACGTGTCAATGCGGGTAATATCATAGTCCGTGCCGCGAAAGCGGATAATGTGCCGCGTGGTAATGTCAGGGCGGTAATTCACCGTAAATAAAACTTCCTCGGTCGCCTGTACGGACATAGCGGCGTAAACCTCTTTCCCGGATAGCTGCCGGAAGTACGCCCATAGCGGCGGGGCTATCGGGGTTAATATTTCAATCGAATAACCGTCCGGGTCTTGTGTGTGAGTAACGGCTAAAACCTCTATTTTCTTATCTTTCAGCTTCAAAGCAATTCCCCCTTTACTCAATCCAAAATTGGATAGTCATATCGCGTTTATGAATTCGTTGTAATGCTCATACAGTCCGACGTAACAATCCAGTAACGCCGCCGCTCCGTCAATGCGTTGGCGGGGCGATTGGTTTTTTATGGGTACTATATTGCCGTTGCGGTCGGTCTGTATGCCCGTGTTCGTCAAGCACCATTTCAAGATAGGGTTGTTGTTGTAAATAACCCTGTGCGCCTGCAAGTCCGCGCCTAACATTTGCATAGGCAGGGATAGGGTTTTCGCGCCCTGTATGCACCTAACCATATTAAAGCCCTGCAGCGTCATTTCCTCCACAAAGTACCGCGCCGAATAGCTGTCATAATAAACCCACGCCGGGAAAAGGTCGTATTGCTTGACGGTTTCGGCAAACCACCCTGTAACGTCGGAATAGTTGATTGAATTGCCTGCACAAAGGCGCAGTAACCCACGTTCAAACCATTTGTCATAGGGGATTTTGTCTTGCTGGACGCGCTCTTGCAGTCTGTCGCTTGGTAGCCAGTACATTTGAGCGACAAATTTTTTGTCGTCCCCGCGCTTCATAAACAGGAGCGACGCGCAAGTTAAATCCGTCGTTATGGACAGGTCAACGCCGCCGATACAGTACGCGCCCCGAAAGTCGTCAAGGGTGAATGTTTCCTCGTTGTTTACGGCGGCTTGCCGAAAAGAGATAATGCGCCGTAACCCCTGCAAGCTGGTAACGCCGCCGAAAGTGGATACCCCGCCCGCCGCTTTCCTCGATGAAGAACAAAGCCGTTTATTGCTTGTCGCCGCCCATGAGCAAAGCGACTTTCAGCTTGAAGTTATAATAAACCTGTTCTTGGCGGCAGGGCTTCGCTCGGGGGAATTAACTGCGCTCCATTGGTCGGACTTGGATTTTAATACGTGGCGTGTTATTTGTCCAACATACCCTTGTACGGCATAACGGGCAGTTTGTACGGCAGACAACAAAAACCGCCGACAGCACAAGGCGAATTGTACTTCCGGCGTATATATTGAAACTCTTATCCGAACATAGGGAACGTCAAAAGGAATACCGCGCTTCACTTCGGGAAGTATGGAAAAACCCCGACGACATAATCTTTACAAACCTGCGCGGGGACTATCTGAACGGCGTAAACCTAAACCGCAAGTTAAAGGACATTGTAAAAGCCGCCGGGTTGCCCGATATACACCTGCATAGCCTGCGCCATACTCACGCAAGTTTATTGATAAATTCCGATGTAACGGCAAGGGTCATAGCGGACAGGTTAGGGCATAGCACAACGAAAACCACACTCGACACATACAGCCACGTTTTCGCCGCAAGTGAAGTTAAAGCAATGCAAGCCGTGGAAATGAAGCTGTTCAGCACGGATAAAGCGGTAAACGAATAATCAAATAAGATTAAAGCCACAAAGACTAACCCCGGAAACGGGCTAATTTTTGTCGCTTGTTTGTCGCTTATACATACTAAAAGTCGCTTATTTATGCTCGATGATACTAAATCACGAATTGCACAAAACCTTGATATAACCGACTTTACTCGAATATTCTAAACGATATTATGTTATGGTGTTAGTCTGAGAAAGAATCAATTTGCTGCGATAAATAATAAACAGGGTTGTCTGCCATAACCCTGTTTTTGTCGGGGCAGGCGGATTTGAACCGCCGACCTCACGGACCCGAACCGTGCACTCTATCCGGACTGAGCCACGCCCCGAACAACGGCACCTATTATAATCTACTTTTCAAAAAAGCGGAGAAACTCGTTGCAATCTGATTTATCCTGCTGAAAGACAAAAAAGGAACCATTGTCTTATGAAAATCATGACAAAAATAATCTGTTTTAAGGTTGTATGACAAATGGGTTGAATGCTAAAAATTGAAACACGGAGGTCGACACGCTCAATAAGGAGAGGGAGTCGGCGTTGGTTTTCTCCATCGAAAAGTGCCACCGATTGATAAAACGCTGGCGTAACCCAATTACAGAACCCGTTCTTTTTAATGGAACCCGTCTGAAACAGTCTGGTTCGCCACAATACAACCGCATTGATTGCAAGGAGAAAATATGTTAATTTACAATGCAAAAGTCGTAACATGGGAAAAACCGAACCAGGTTCTTTCAAACGCGGCAGTTTATATTGAAGGCAACAAGATAAAAGAAGTTGGACCCAGCGCTGATTTGTTGAAAAAATATCCGCAGGCTGAAAAGATTGATGCGGATGATCAAATCCTGATGCCGGGACAAATTTGTGCTCATACCCACTTTTATGGAGCGTATTCCCGCGGAATGGGTATTCCAGGCGTCCCCGCAAAAGATTTTCCTGAAATTCTTGAAAACTTATGGTTCAAACTGGATCGGGCGCTGGACGAAGAAGGCGTTCGTCTTTCATCAGAAATATTTTTGGTGGATGCGATCAAATCCGGCTGTACCACACTGTTTGATCACCACGCTTCTCCAGAATTTATTGATGGGTCGCTGGATGTGCTGGCGGAAGTGATTGATAAAAGCGGTATCCGGGCTTCATTGTGTTATGAAGTGACTGACCGAAACGGGAAGGACGGTACGAGAGCCGGCATCCGCGAGAATGTGCGCTTCCTGAACAAACTGAAGGCTGGAAATAACTTGAATGGCAGATTGGGCGGAACTTTCGGCATTCATGCTTGTTTGACGGTCGACGAAGATACATTGGCGGAATGCGCTGCGGCGATCCCGGAAGGATATGGTTTTCATATTCATCTGGCTGAATCTCAGGAAGATGAATGGGACAGCCTGTACAAATTTGGGAAGCGGGCAGGACAACGCCTTTATGACCACAAAATTTTGGGCGAACGTTCGATCATCGCTCATGCGGTGCACATCAATGCTGTTGAAATGGACCTGTTGCAGGAAACCGGCACCTGGATTTCCCATCAGCCGCGCTCCAATCAAAATAATGCTGTCGGCGCTGCGCAGATCGAATCCATGTTGGCAAAAAATATGAACGTCTGCCTTGGAAACGATGGGTTCACATTTGACATGTGGAGCGAATGGAAATCAGCCTATTATATGCATAAACTGGTCAATCGTGATCCGCGCCGGATGGGCGGATATGATGTGTTGGAGATGGCGGTTTATAATAATTCCCGCTTGTCAGCCCAGGCTTTTGGATTTGGTGATGAATTTGGCAAGATTGTCGCTGGTGCACCTGCAGATTTAATCTTGGTTGAATACCGGCCGTTTACTGACTTGAATGCAGGAAATATTCCATGGCATATTATCTTTGGGTTCAACGAACGGATGATCACAACCACGATTGTAGATGGAAAAGTGTTGATGAAGGATCGCCAGCTGACAACGATGG
This sequence comes from Flexilinea sp., assembly GCA_040766005.1. Lineage (GTDB taxonomy): Bacteria > Chloroflexota > Anaerolineae > Anaerolineales > Anaerolineaceae > Flexilinea. The sequence goes on from JAXGRI010000004.1 coordinate 127,231, forward strand.
ATGAAAAAGAGATTTGTGCGCGGTCACTCAAGAAGTATCCGGAAGTATGGAAGAAGTTCAACGCACTGCATGGCGTTAAATAACAAAACCCTAGTTTTCTTACAGTGCTGAAGGCGAGGAAATTTTGATACCGAATGAGCAGTTGGAAAAATACGCAGACCTGATTTTAACATCAGGGATCAACCTGAAGGATGGGGAAGGGGTGGTGCTTAATGGCACGACAGAGGCACTGCCGCTTTGCCGGGCTATCACGCGTCTGGCATACCAGCGCGGGGCGAAGGACGTCGTTTTCATTTTGAATGATGATGAAATGAGCCTGGCGCGTTTTCGGGATGGCCAACCGCCGGTCTTTCAGCATTATCCGGAGTATAAGGCGAATTATATTAAGGCTTTATATGACGATCAGTATCACAATATTTTTATCATTTCATCCGGTCCGGATTTGTATAAAGACGTCGATTCCTCGAATGTTTCCGCATTTCAGCAGATCGCCTCAAAGGTAATCCGTGAAACGGGTTTGATGGCATATCGAATGACCGGACGGACGAAATGGGTCATTGCCGCGGTGCCATCGGCGGATTGGGCGCGCTCAGTCTTTCCCAAGTTGTCGGAGGGTGAAGCGGTTGCCGCTCTTTGGGAGCAAATTCAACGATCGATTCGGTTGGATCAGGATGATCCGGTGGCTGCCTGGAACGAGCACGATGCAAAATTAAAACATTATCTGGACGCATTGAATGAGATGAATCTTGATCGACTTCATTATCAATCAAGCGGGATGGATCTTATGCTGGGGCTTGCACGGGATCATCTTTGGTGTGGCGGTTCATGGATTAGTCTGAGCGGCGATCCATTTATCCCGAACATGCCGACAGAAGAAATATTCACGACGCCGGATCGTAACCGGGTGGAAGGCAGACTATTATCAACCAAACCGCTGAGTCTGAACGGGAACCTGATTGAGGGACTTGAGCTGGTCTTTGAAAAGGGAAAGGTTATTGATTGCAAGGCGCAAAAAGGGGCGGATATTTTTATCAAACAGATGAATCAGGATGAAGGCGCGTCTTTCCTTGGCGAAGTTGCACTTGTCCCTTACGCTTCCCCGATTTCGTTGAGCAACGTGATTTTTAACAACACGCTGTTTGATGAGAACGCGTCCTGCCATTTTGCAATTGGCCAATCCTATGCGTCGGCAATGAAGAATGGCGACCAACTATCGCAGGATGAGCTGAAGGTGAAGGGGGCAAACCAATCGATTGTGCATGTGGATTTTATGGTTGGATCGTCTGACTTGATGATCACCGGTTATGACCAGCAAGGCAACGCTCATCTGCTTTTCAAGGATGGGAATTAAGGCATTTTGAATGTTCAAACCCTAACGCAGACTAATTCAGCAACGAAACAGCCTCTGCAGACTTTGCAGAGGCTGTTTCATTTCATCGCTGTATAGCAAAATGACAGGAGACCTTCCAGTCTTTTTGTTTATTTATTTTTGATTGATTCATTTGATTTCAGTTGGATTAGCCTCATGCTTTTCATACATCGCGATTATCATATCAAATCAAGTAAAAAATTTTTTGCGATACAAAAATAAAAATTTTGATGATTGAAAAAATGGATACAGTGCGACCCTGTCTGCTCCTGTTTTATAGTGCGAATTATCGCATATTCATTAAAAAAGATGATTGTTGCAGGTATAATTTGTTGGGTTACACTAGGCAAGGCAAATAATGGAAAATGGCGAAAACACTGATAGAAAAGAATTGGAGCGGTCATTCAGGCTGCTGGCGGCGGGCTCGTTTTCAACACCAGACCCATAAGCTGATGATGGAACTGAACGGGAAAACGATTCTGCAACACGCGATTTCCCTTGCGCAGGATGCCGCTTATTAGATCCGATTGTTGTGGTGTTGGGGAGCTCATTATCCTGAGATCGCGGAGCAATTAAAGATGAAAGCGTTATTATTGTCGAGAATCCGCAATGGCAATGCAGACAAATCACCTCGCTTCGCAAAGGAATTGAAGCGCTTCCTCCAGGGGCTGCGGCTTGTCCACGGTACTCGGCGATCAACCGCGTGTGAAAGTTGCAACGATTCATCGTCTGGTTGGGGAATCTGTCGGCTTCCCCCAATCAGATCATTGTACCGATTTATCAGGGGAAACGAGGTAATCCGACCATTTTCCCTCAGATATACTTTGATGAACTGATTTCCGGGGAAACCAGTGATTTGGGGGGAGCGGTACTTCAGAAATACGGCGCCAGCTGATTGCTGTGAATGACCCGCTTATTATTCGTGATATTGACACATTCGCCGAATATGAAGCGTACACCGGAAGCTGTTTGATCAGGAATGAAATATATGAAAGCCGAAAAAGACAAAACATTCTTCAGATTCAAAGTCATGAAATTTCAGAATGGAAAGTATATTGCTGAAACGCCTGATTTGCCGGCGGTTCATTCAATTTTGAGATTCTCAACGTTATACACCCGAAGCGCTTATACGACATTTCGCACATACCATCAATTTTATGTGCTCAATCTGGAAAAGCATTTTGACAGGAGTTGTGAAACAGCCTCCCTCACCGGAAAAACGATCCAGCTGGATCGCCGCTCAGTTGCTCATATGAAATTCTGGAGATGATGACCGGCGTAGAGCAAGAAGATTTCCGCGTACGTCTTAGTGTAGATCTTTCCGGAAGTTTGAACGATATCTATATCGCAATGGAGCCTCTGGACATCCCTGATGCGGATGCATATCAAAGTGGGATTGATGTTGAAACGGAACGGCTGAAACGTAGCAATCCGAAAGCTAAAGTGAATAGTTTCCTTTCACAGGCGGATCAGGTTCGGGCACGGCGCCGCAAGGCCTTGAAGAAATTTTGATGGTGAATGAAAGAAAAAGAAATTTTGGAAGGACTTTCCAGCAATTTTTATGCTGTTGCAGGCGGAACGATTTTTACTGCGGAAGATGGGGTTTTGTCCGGTACGACGCGCGAATATGTTTTGACGCTTATCCGTTCGTTGGGACTGCCGATTGTCTTTCGGCCGATTCACCTGTTGGATCTGCACAGTACGGATGAAGCTTTCGTGGTACCAGTACCAGCCGTTCAATTTTACCGGTTCGACGGATTGATGCTATCAAATTGGTGATGTCACACCAGGCCCTGTCACTAAACGGTTGATGAACGCTTTCCAGCAGGAGCTTGACCAAAACCTCGCAGATCTGCGGGCTTTATAGTATTTTTTATTTCAAAGGCGATTATTATTTAGAATCTGACTCATCTTCGGGAGTTGGATCAATCTCGTTGTCATCCTCAAGCGGATAATCTTCCATGCTTAGAATCAGCGCTTCCGCTTCATCCTTGCGGTTTGCGTCTACGGCAATCGCAATTTGTCCGAAAATACCGAAAGACAGCGCATTGCGCGATCCATAACTTTCACCGGAATTTTATGTGGATGCCGTTTGCTCCAGCTCTGCCATGATGACAACCGCCTCCGCTTCATTTTCGGCCCAGTAAACAATTTCAGTTTCGCTGCCATGATCGCTTTTCCCCTGCTTTCTTAATCAGTCTTTCTCTTTTTCTTAATATTATAGCGACTTTACTTTTCTCGACCAGACGCCGAGCGAATCATCTGATTCGAGCAGCGCCAACATACCGGTCAAGGTAATCAATTCCGCGGCAGCATGTTTCCGGCTGCAGCGCGAAATGGGCGAAAGTTTTAACATGCTTTGCAGATCCCCTTCCGATGCAAGTGATTCCAGTACCTGAGTCATCTCGGACGTCATTCCCCGCCTGCTGATCTTGCTGCTGCGGATTTGCGCTGTAAAATCAATATACCTGATGCTGCAAAAGGCAGCTGCGTCGACGGATCGGCGCGATATCTGCGCCAATGGTCAGCAATTTTATTGTTCAAGGATGGAAAGCGTTCCATTCGATCGTGGCCGAGTTTATCCGTCAATTCATTCAGCAGCATGGTAGCGCGCTCAGGCTGAGGTATCTGGTTGTGATAAGCGATCCCGCGCGAACATTCCGCATTTCCACTCCAGAAACTGCACGGTACAATTCTGGCGCGAGATGACCGGGAACTTCCTCTGTTCCGCGTTGAACATTGAGAATATCTCTTTCGACCGTAGCCAGCCAGCCGTTTTCTCAAGTCTTCCCGCCAGTAACGGCGCACGATGGTGAGCAGATCAATGTGGCGGATCTTCTTGCAAGAGCGGAAAAGCATGGAAATTGCCTCGGTTTTGGATCATGCAGACGTCAAAAGATTTTCCGTTATAAGTCAGTAAGTAGTCAAAACGAGCGAATGTCCGCTCAATTTCGCGAAGAAATGCCGGCTCATGATTTGATCTGGCAGGATCAATTGGTCAACAACGTATTGATTCTTTTCAAAATAACCAGAACTGATCATGAAGACAAACGCGGCCGCGGCTGTTGAAAGCCCGCTAGTTTCGGTGTCCATCATAGAAGTTTGTGCTCTGGTGATCCCTTCCCAGCCAACCATCATGTCAAACAGCGGATGAAGCCTTCAGTTCTCGATTCAGGCAGATTTTTCCATGGCTTTCGGACAGGGGATATACAATTCGGTTGCGGAAGACGTTGCCAAAATCATTGGAAAAAGTTTGACCGTTTGGAAAAGCTTTCTCCAACGCAGTAAAACCATCTGAATCTGAAGGTTTTTCTTCAGATTTTCCGGCATTCCGATTGATACGCCTAATTGTCGTAATTGTGAGAGGATATCACTCATGCGGGGAGTCCTCAGACAAGGTTGTTAATTTCATGCCGGCGGCGATGGCAAGCGCTTCCTGTTTTCCGCCGATGCCGATTTCGCCGGCAGGCCCCACGCAACCTGGACAACCATCAGTACAGGGGCAATCCTGTATCAGGTTGTAGACTGCAGTGATCATCGAAGCGCGCTAAATTGCCTGCGATAATCCTATCCCATTAGGTATAGTCTCATGAGATAGATTACCGGACGGCTTTCCATCTCAAGAGATTCTGCTTCACTGTGAGATTGAGAGATCATTGGGGTCGCATTCGAGAAGAGGGCTGGAAATCTGGTGAAAAACCAGCGCATAACCAGTAAACCGCTGCGCGACAATGCCGCAGATTCGACGCGTTGATGACAGAGCGGACAAAGGGTGGTCAGATTTTCCATCTTGTTCGCTTCAGCTCTGTCCGAAAAATTTCTGAAAGGAACAATGTGGTGGACATGCAGCGTTTTGACTGTTCCCGCCTGTCCGCAGAGCTGGCAGCGAAATTGGTCACGGGCGACCACTTTTCGGCGAATATCCTGCCAGTCTGAGCCGTACTGGTTGGAGTCATTGCGCCATGTTGCTGATTACGCAACTGATCGCGGAACTCGGCAGAAAGCTGAATGATAAATGCTTTCGTTTCCAGCGTTTCTTCCGGAAGGTCCAGCGGGAATATGCCCAACAGTTGAGCTGTCTCAATGTCACGTCGACGGTAACTGACGACACGGTTCTTTACAGATACTTCGTTGACTGACAGGCACGCATTAACCTGATGGCGTTGTTCGTGCGTTAGCCCAGGAATGATCGCGGTCTGTTTGTCTGCTTCGGTTGTGTATACAGCTGGCGTTCGTTCTGCAAGCGCAAAAATTTTCCTCAATTAAGCTCTTTAATCTGATAGCAGATGCCATTATGGGAAATAGATTGCCCCTTCATGTACCATCAGTAAGGCAGGAACGGTCAATTTCACCGATGGGGCTGCGCTTTCCGCCCAGATCAAGCGTTACGATTGCAATTCGATCAAGTCCGCTGTTTCGTAAAGATACGCTTCGCTGCGGGTGATTGTTGTCCAACCAGTAATATTTCTCACCGCTTTTTCGCGCAATACCGTTTTGGACAAAGTAATCGAGAATCTGTTGTGTGGCTTCAGGGCTGATGCTGCCGAATGATTCTCCGGTCGAAAAAGGTGTTTCATATAACGCGCATTGAAGATGTTGGAACAGGATCAGCAGGTTGTCTGGATCGATCAATGCTGGTTCAATCGGACGGTCTGTGATGAATTCCGGGTGCCGCATCAGGTACTGATCAATCGGATTTTGTGACGCCACCATGAAAAAGCGGGAATCACGCTGGTTTCTCCCAGCCCGCCCCATGCGCTGATAGTAGGAGGCAATAGAACCGGGATAACCGATCGAGATGATGGTATCCATGCCGCCGATGTCCATCCCCAGTTCAAGCGCATTGGTCGCCACCACGCAACGGTTGCTGCCCGCTTTCAAACCGTTTTCAATTGTTCGCCGTTCACGGGCCAGATAGCCGGAGCGGTAACCTTCTACATGGATCCCAAAATCGCGCAGGCGCCGGACTGCCGTTTCAACTGACTGGCGTGACTGACTAAAAAGCAACACCTGCTGTCCGCTTTTTGTTTCGGCAAGGGCAAGCTTCGCGGCGGTGTGGATAGAACCTGCCCGAACATGCAGATCCTCGTTTACAATCGGCGGGTTGAGGAACGTGATCGCTCGCCTGCCGTTTCCCGAAGTGTCGCGGTTTATTTCATGGACGGTGTTGCCGATCAGTTTTTCCGCCAACTGGCGGGCGTTGGAAAGCGTGGCGGTGCAAAGGATGAAACGCAGCGAGGAATTGCCGCCCGGGATGGTCCGTATCCCATGATAATGGTCTGTTACCCGTTTTAGCCGCCGAATAGCATTGGCAGTATGGGCGCCGAATATGCCACGATAAACGTGGGCTTCGTCGAGGACGACAATCCTCAGGTTTTGAAAAAACCGCGACCAGGACGGGTGGTAAGGGAGCAGCCCCTGATGAAGCATATCCGGGTTGGTCAACAGGACACGGGCGTGATTCTTGATCGCCTGCCGCTGGTATGCCGGCGTATCGCCGTCAAATATGGCAATATCTGCCGGGCGAATGGTTGGATGGCTGGCTGGAATCAACTCCACCAAATTTTTTCGTTGATCTTGTGTTAGCGCTTTGGTCGGAAAGATCATTAACACCGTTGCGGCCGGATCACTGACAAGCAGTTCCAGAATCGGAATCTGATAGCAGAGACTTTTTCCGCTGGCGGTTCCGGTAGAGAGGATGATATCTTCACCCCTGGCGGTTGCTTCCAGTGCTTCTGCCTGATGAGCGTACAGGAAACGGATTTGATTGTTTGAAAGAATCGAGAGAACTGACGGCGAAATAAACCCGGGAACTGGTACAAACACCGGGTCTTTGGATTGAATAATCTGCTGAAATGCGATTTCACCGGGATAACCGTTTGGGCTGGCAGATCTCTGTTTTTCAGCTTGTTCCATTGTGTTCTATTTTATCATGAGGGCTTTTTTGGCGCCTGAACTTAAACGTTTTGGCAAAGATAGGGCTTCTTTGTTGGTTTGTTTAGATTCGTTCTGGGTCTCTTTGCTATAGTTTATCTGTAAATTAAACATATTTCGATTTATATAATCTTAATTTATGGGTAAGTGTAACGGAGTGACAGATTGTCTCTTGGGCGAGTTGATCGTTGAAAAACCGTTGGTCGTAAGGATGATTTTCTGGAGGACAATCATTAGGATGTGTCACCCAACGGATGTTTAAAACAGTGGTTTTTAACCGGCTTAAAATATTCAAAATAAGCAAGTTAATTGTTTTTTATATTACACTCTCAAAAGCAGTGTTTTAATCCGAGATCTACTGGCCTGCTTGCAAGGATATTTAGAGACGGAAAAGAGTTGATTGACACAGTTTCTGAACCAGGATTGATGGCCGACAGTTCAATTATCATCGAAGAGGCGTCAGAACACCATTTTTGCGACCTGAGGAATATATAAAAGACGGGAAAGAACACATTACTCTCTTTCCCGTCTTTGGTTGGTACCTGTTCGTTAGCCGTTAGGCTGGTTTGTTTTCAATTCGCCACTCGTCTTTTGAGGAGTACTCGTTTCTGACAAGTGTAGTTTTATACGACAGTGTTATTTCTTTCCTTTTTCTGAATTGTCGGATGCGTTCCGGTTCAGCTTACGGATCAACCAACGCAGAATCAGGATAAACGGGATCAGGATGATCAACAGGAAGGGGAGAACAGAGATGATGAAATAGATCAGGATTTCACCAATGATTTGGGCGGAATCAATCAGACGTTGAATGGCTTGACGAACGATTTTCATGAAGGACCATTCCATTGACTTCAATTTTCCCGACCGGTTCAATTGGAGCAATCTGAATTGAGATAGCCGAGAGCGCTGCGCTCTCCTTCATATATTTGAGCTGCCCTTTCAACTTTTCGATCTCAGATTCTTTTTCCGCAATCTGGTTGTAAACCTTGAGGACGTCTTCAGTTTTGGTCGCTGAATCCATGATCTCATATAGTTTAGCAACAGTTTTTCCAGACTGGTCAAACGGGCACTTGTATCTACAAAATCACTGGTGATATCTTCTCCGCTTATTACTTTGGATGTGACATATTTTTTTGTGTCAGGAGTTAATTGTTCGATCAAAGCGATAGCCTGGTCGAAATTCTCTGCCTTTACGCGAATGACTGCTTCACCATATGGCATGCTATCTGCGGGATCTGGAGCGTAAGAATAGCTATTGATGCGCTGGTATGTATTCGAACTGACCAGAAAACCGCCGAATTGAACCGCAATCCGGCCCATTTCCGCAATTGCCTGATTTGTATCCATCACTTTTATGGATAAATCAGCGGTGCGAACGATTAGCCGATCTGTTTGCTGTTCACTCTGATAAGCAGCCGTGAGGATTTTGATACCGGAGCAAAAGATTCCGGCATGACGGCAGATTCCATTCTGCTATCATAATTAAATATCATGGCCTCTGCATCCAATAACGCGCCGGAAGGACCCGATTCCTGCTTCGAGCAAGCAGTTAGGGTCAGGATTAAGACGAGTGTGATCAGGACAATTTTCTTTATCATGGAACCTCCGATTCTAAAAAGTCTATTCTTGGAACGTCATTCAGGCTAGAAAGTTTCAAACACAAGGGAAAGTCAGTTTATCTGGTCGCGATAAGCGAAACCAAGACTTCTGCAATAGCAGTTTTGTTCGTCAATGACAACTGACGGCTACTGCCATCCCGAAAAAGGATCGTCCCTTGGTTTTGGTCAACTTCAAAACCACTTTGGCTGGTGCTGATATCATTAGCGAAAATCCAGTCCAGATTTTTTCGGAAAGTTTTTTCTGTGCGTTTTTGATCAGATTTTGGCTCTCCGCTGCGAAACCGGCCACGACCTTTAATTGCGCATAGCCATTGCGCTGCCTGCCAACTTCCGCAAGAATGTCGGTTGTGGGCTCCAATTGTAGTTCGAGGAGCTCGCCATTTTTTTGATTTTTTGTTCTGCTGCAGTTGTTGGACGAAAATCTGCAACAGCGGCGCTCATAACCAAGGCGTCTGCTCGGTTAAGGTTAGATAAAACTGCTTTTTCCATCTCTGCTGCGGTTTGTACCGGAATGAGTTCCGCTCCAAAAGGAACGGGTAGGACCGTTGGAGTGCTGATCAGAATTACATCCGCGCCTTGATTCAGAGCTTCCTGAGCGATTGCATATCCCTGCTTTCCTGAGGAGCGGTTGGCGACAAATCGCACTGGATCAATCGGTTCGCGAGTACCGCCTGCTGTGACGAGAATCGTCTTTCCTTTCAATACGCCATTCCTGGAAAGCAGATAGCGGGCTTGGTTCAGCACTTCTTGCGGCGGACTCATCCGCCCGACTCCGCTCATTCCGGAAGCAAGATGTCCAGAGTCAGGTCCAACGAAATGGATGCCGCGTTCTTTCAGAAGTCGAACATTGGCTTGTGTCGCCAGATTTTGATACATATCTCCATCCATCGCCGGCGCAACCAGAATGGGGCAATGGCTGGCGAGTATAGCCAATGCCAGAAGGGAATCGCCCTGTCCATGTGCCATCTTTGAAATGAAGTTTGCTGATGCAGGAGCAACCATAATCAAGTCAGCGTTATGCCCCAGAAAGATGTGCGTCACATGCTGATCGCTTTCCCAAAGGTCGCGGTCGGTACTGGCATGTGCACCGGTAACCGAATGAAGTGTCAGCGGTGTAATGAATTTTTCGCCGGATGGGGTTAATACCGGAAAGACATTGGCACCGGATTTAGTCAGGGTTGAGGCGATCTCAGTCGCTTTGTATGCAGCGATTGACCCGGTGATTCCTACGACGATTTTTTTCTCCTTGAATGGATTCATTGATTCATCTCCCAAATCAGCTTTAGACCCGTCAAAGTCAGCCATGAATTGACTTCCTGAATAACATCTGTTTCATCAGCAAGGACTTTCGCCAGACCACCGGTTGCGATTACTCGCATGTCATTACCGATTTCCTTTCGATATCGCGCGATCATGCCTTCTACCATCGTGATGTAACCATAGAATAAGCCTGATTGCATGCTGTGGATTGTGTTTTTACCGATGATATGCGGGGGTTTCTGGACGTTGATGCTCGGTAATTGGGCGGTTTTCAGAAACAGCGCATCAGCACTGGTTTGTATTCCGGCAGCGATTGCTCCGCCGATGTAATTTCCCTCCCGATTCAGCAAGTTTAATGTGGTTGCAGTTCCAAAGTCGATCAGACAGGCTGGTGCACCGTATAAATGTTTAACCGCGACAATATCGGCAATCCGATCGTTTCCAAGTTCAGTTGGATAATCGATTTCCAACGATAAACCGAGTTTTAACTGATTTGAGACTTGAAGTACCGGTTTTTTTACGTAAGAACCGCAGGCTTCCAACAGTTTTGAGGTAACTTGAGGAACGACAGAAGAAATACAGATGCCATCAATCTGAGACAAGTTGATGCCGTTATGATCAAATAAAAAAAGGAGCTGCATACCGTATTCATCCGGCATAGTCGCCCGATTTGTCGCCATGCGCCAGCGCATGATCAATTCATCATCGTCGAACATTCCGAGCGTGAGGTTGGTGTTTCCGATATCGATGGTCAACAACATGGTCGATTTGAGTTCCTTCCTGGTTCTTCGATATTGATGTTCATAAACGAGGAGAATCAGACAACACCAACGCTCTGAACGATTATAATTATAGCGACTGAAACAGGACAAGGAAAGATTTTGACCAAAGTTCGTACTTTTTTAATTCTTGGAATCCTTTTGGCACTCCCAAGCGGCTATGGGATGTTCTATCTGGTTACCCAAACGCTGCCATATTTACGGGAGCGCTGGCTGTTCTTTTTCTCGTTTATCCTGTTTGTCAGCGGGGTGACGCTGCCAGTTTTTGCGGCGTTGAACAAATATTTTTTCTCAATTCGGCGCATAGTGCCCTCAACAATTGTGAGGGAATCGCTTGTCTGTGGAATTCTTTGTGGGACGATGCTCTGGTTCCAAATCGGCCGCGTTCTCAATCCGACAATCATATTTTTATGCGTCGGAGGTTTTTTTGTGATTGAAATCTTGCTGCGGACCAGAGATTCTGTCAATATTAGGGGCGGTTTTGACAATATGCCGCCAGAAAAATAAGCGAGGAGTGGTATGAAAAGCAATTTGCAGGCGTTTCTCAGCGAAAAAAATCTGGATTGCATCATTGTGACCGGGGCCAGCGCATACAATCCGTTTATGACCTATTTTGTGCCGGGTACTTTTTTTACCCGGGCGATGATTGTACTCATTAAGGGAGAAGAACCGGTTTTGCTTTATCGCCCAATGGAACGCGACACAGCTGCAAAGACCAGCTTGCGGGAGATCTGTTTTGATGAATTCCCGATGAAAGAATTTCTGGCAAAAGCAAAAGGCAATTCGTTGATTGCAGAAGCTCACGAACTTAAGGCGATTCTGACTTCGTTGGGACTGAATGAAGGAAGGATTGCATTTTGCGGAAAATTGGAATTTGGCAGGCAGTTTGCGGTTGTGCGTGCTTTTTCTGAGCTTGCACCGGAATATGAGATTATGACAATGGAGGGTGCGGATTGCCTCGAAAATTGCCGATATACAAAGGACAAGGATGAACTTGAATCAATCCGGACTATGGGTGAGCGGGTTGTCACGGTTGTTGGAAAAATCGAAGCCTATATACGATCTTGCATTCTGGTCGATAATCAATTATGTGCCGCTGATGGAAAATTTGTGACGATCGGGCAGATCAAAGAGAAAATCAATTTGTTGCTGAGCGAAGCTGGCGGAGAGAATCCGCAAGGGACGATTTTCGCGATGGGTCGGGATGCGGGCGTCCCGCATAATGATGGGAATGATGCAGCAATTCTTGAAGGCGGAAAGACGATCGTCTTTGATTTCTTCCCTTGCGAGGCAGGCGGAGGATATTTTTACGACTTCACCCGAACCTGGTGCATTGGATATGCAAGCGAAACAGTACAAAAAGCTTATGACCAGGTAAAGCAGGTACATCACGAAATCATCAACGCAATTGAACCCGGCATGCCAGTGAAAGCGCTGCAACAGAAAACCTGTGAACTGTTTCAGGAGATGGGGCATCCAACCGTGATGTCAGATCCAAAAACGTTGCAAGGTTATGTTCATTCAGTCAGCCATGGATTGGGAATTAATGTCCACGAACGCCCGTTTTCCGGTTTCGGCGGATTGGACTCAGATGTTATAGAGCCCGGTGTTGTGTTTACGGTTGAACCGGGACTGTATTATCCGGAAGCGGTTGAACCTTTTGGGATACGGATTGAGGACACAATTTATATTGACACAGACGGCAAGCCCCATGTATTTGCCCAATATCCTTATGAATTGGTGGTTCCGGTCAATCAGGCACGGGAGGTGAGCTGCAATGGCAACGCCTGAAACCCTCGGAGGAAGAGTGCGCATCCTTGGCATTGAATCATCCTGTGATGAAACGGCTGCGGCAGTTGTTGAAAACGGCAGACGGATCATCGCCAACGTCGTTGCTTCTCAGATTGAGGTTCATAAGAAATTTGGCGGCGTGTTTCCTGAGGTCGCTTCACGCCAGCATGTTTTGGATATCTCAACTGTGATTGAGGATACATTACAAAAAGCGCATATGTCTTATGAAGATATTGATGCGATTGCAGTAACCCGCGGGCCTGGATTGGCAGGTTCGTTAATCGTGGGCGTCAATGCTGCAAAAGGACTGGCGTTGACGACCGGGTTGCCATTAATCGGCATCAATCACCTCGAGGGGCATATCTATTCCGCGTGGCTGCATGATTCAAACGATGATAAATCTGCCCCGGCGCCTGAATTTCCGGCCATTGTGCTGTTGGTTTCCGGCGGACACTCAGAAATTGTACTGGTAAAATCTCACCTACACTATGAACGGCTTGGTGGAACGTTGGATGACGCAGCTGGCGAGGCTTTCGACAAAGCCGCGCGATTAATAGGATTAGAATATCCGGGCGGGCCTTCAATTCAGAAAGCTGCTGTTTTTGGCGATGCAGGTGCGTTTAATTTCCCACGGGCGCGAATGGAAGGAAGTTGGGATTTTTCCTTCAGTGGTGTGAAAACGGCGGTTTTACGCAAAGTGCGTGAGTTGGAAAAGGCAGAAGGGGATCTGCCGGTTGCTGATCTTGCTGCCAGTTTTCAGGAGGCCGTCGTCAGTGTTTTGTTCGAGAAGACATTTATGGCCGCGAAGATGGTAGGCGCCAAGAGCATTATTATTGCGGGCGGTGTTTCTGCAAATCAATCGCTTCGGGATACTTTTTTGGCTCAGACTGAATTCCCGGTTTTCATTCCCTGCTTGTCTTACTGTACGGATAATGCGGCTATGATAGCCGCTGCCGGCTATTTTCGCTTCAAGATGGGAAAATTCGATGGCTTGGACCTGGATGTGCTGCCTACCTGGCCTTTATCGCGAGTGAGTCTGTAAAAGCTGCTTATAACCAACTTGATTTGAGCTGTGTTTTATGGTCTCGGCTTGGGCGTTGGCGTTTGTGTTGGCACTAATGGCGGGCCGATATGGATCAGGCTTTGATAATCGGCTGCTTCATTGGCAATTACGATGCTTGAATAGCGACGCATGAAACCCAAGTATGGTCTGGCGCCATTTACTACTTTCCAATCATCAAACTCAAATGGAATAATACCGCCTGCGGATATCCATTCACCGTTAAATTTGCGAGCCAAATGGACGTGGGTACCGGTTGAGGTGCCGCCGTCACAGGACGGGTGGCCAATTGGCTGTCCCTGATCTAAATGAGTCCCGATTGGAGGGATTGAGGTTGTCAGCAAGTGAAGGAAGAAGATGTTCCAACCCGTTCGTTCATCACCATCACCATCCAAATCGAGTACTGCCACGCCGTTTCCGGTGCGGGCGATGACACCTTCTGCTGGTGCAACGACCCATTCGTCGCTATAGACACAACCGCTAACTGTGGATGGCGGAGCAAAATCGACTGCGGCGTAAGGAGGGGCATCTCCCCAGGCGGGGTGCGGTCCGCCAGTATACGCCCAACTTTTATCATCTGCGAACGGCAGACGGAATGCCGGTTGCTTGAGGCTGCCTGGGATCGCGTTCAGATTCTCTGGAAAAACACCAAATAATTGTTTGTAGGTCTTCTGAAAACCATCCGGGCTGATTGCGAAGAAAAACTCAGACGGGGAAAGAATTCTGGCGAAGTAGTGCTGCAGCGCAACGGTAAGCCGCGTTTTGCCAGGGATCGACCCGGTATAGTGATCCGTCCTGCAGTTCGTATTCGAGCATCCTGCTTTCCTGATATTCGTAATAAACCTCATTGAGGTAATTACTAAGTCGGAATGAATTGAGCAGAAATCTGCTTTGAATTGACACCGGGAAAACCAAAACCGCACTTTCATTGATCGCTTCCGGAATATGGGTTTGTGAAAGCGCGCCGGTTCGATATTCGAGCAAAGCAAGAAGCAGGCAATGACGCTGTGCGTAGAGGAAACATAATCGATGATTTCACCGCCGCGGCGATTTTGATCCCCGGTATAAACGGTAAAATATTCGAACCAGCCAGGTTGGCGATCTACGAATGCACGCGCTGAAAAACTTACCTGTGCTGGCCCGTTTGGAAAGAGAGCGTGTCGGGGAGAATTTGAAAGGCGCTGCCCCATTGACTGCGGTAATAAATTGATCTCCATCGGCATTCCGCCGGGGAGGGTGGTCGCGTCATTCGGTCGAAAGCATTCGCTTTTCTGATTTCTAATTCACTGCTATTGAAGCGGGCTGCGAGTGCGGGCAATGTATCCCCAGGTTGAACGATATAACCTACCAGTTCTCCCGGCATATATTTGGGTCTTTTTTCGCCTGCGTCAAACTCAATGGCTCCCAAGACGAAATTTTCCAAGGTGGGAATTTCGTGAATTGTTCCATTGTCTGTCGTCTGTTCTGTGATCACAGGTTCGACAAGGTTCGGAGTAACCGTCAGCTCTGTTTCCGCCTGTTTTGTGCGGCAGCCGGAAAGGATCGCCAGCGCACCGATGAGGAATAAAGCAGGAATTCGACTTTTTTTCTTAAGTAATTGCATCCGTCTCATTTTAGCACATTGAAAAAAAGGATCCCTGGTGGAAATTGATCTTAGTAACTGACCAGCGATTCTTGCGAACCAACCGTACTGGCTGATACGACCTGGTTGCCGCGTGTCAGCCCGCCGAGGTATTCCCTTTGACCCTGATACGGGCTCCAGCCACTGAGAGTAAATGGAATGGCTCCCGTAGCATTCATCCATTCGCTGTTATATTTTCTGGCTATATGAACGTGGTTCCTGTAGCATTTCCGCTCCTGCAGGAGGGATATCCGATCCTCGGGTTCGATTGATACCGGAGTTCCGACCGCGATTTTTCCTTCTGTGGCGATATGCAGGTACAAGAGCACCCAGCCTGTTTCTTCTAAGCCGTCACCATCGACATCGGACAACAGCAACGCCTTTGCCAACCCGGGTTACGACTCCGAGCGGAGAGCACCCACCGGTCTGGATTTTGCACAGCGCCGTGCGCTGTAGAAGGCGGTGCAACCAAGCGCGGCAAAGGGGGTGCCGGATCCCCAGGCGGCATGCGGGCCCGCCAGTCAACGCCCAAGTTTCAGAAGGCGAGAAAGGAAGTACGATTGACTTGTTTGAGTGAAGCTGTTTAGCCCATTGGGGTTTGGAACGTAATTTTCCCAGACATTTCAAACATCGAAACAAAGGTGGCAAAACCATTCTCGCCGTACAATGCCGCATCCATCTCCATCCAGTTGAAAAGTCTTGAAAACAGATATTGAATTGCGACCGAACCGGCGTTCAATGATGGATCGGAAATAAATCGGCTGAGGTGGTTTGGGATATTTATAAAAAGTGCATTGATCAGGCGCTCTGTTTCGCCAGCCGTAATACCCGCGTGAAAGGGTATCCGTTGCCCAACTGAGTTGTTTTTGCAGCCCTTTCGAACCCACTTCAATCCAACCGAGCGGATAATCTTTTTCAGCTGCGGTAACCGGATTTCCGTAAACCCATTGACTTTTGTATTCGAGGAGGTGAGCATAATAATCGGATTGATGGAGTAATCTTTGCAGACTTTATAAACATATCTTTACTGTTCTGGAGTCCTTCGACGTATATTCCTGATAAGATGCAAGGTAACCACCTGCCTGCTCAATTTCATACGAGGTCGTAGTTCGCTGCGGTTTCAGAGAAGATGATAACTATCAGGCAGATTTTGATCGCTGATTCATATACTTTATTTTGCGGTGCGTTGATAAAAAGTGTAAGATTTGATCCAGAAAACCAGTATCTGACAATGGATGAATACTGGAGATCTGTCCGGCATTCACCTAAAACGATGCTCAGATTAATCGCCACCGTTCTGGGTAACATATAACAGCTCGGGCACGGCGCTGATTCAAGATCCGGCAAATTGCTGCTGTGGCAGTACGATGGGCAGCGCTTCGTAGGAAGCAGAATTTCGGGCTTATTCGGATTTAGGGATCGGGAAGTAGTTGTCTGCCCGGGCAGGTAACGGTGTGGCGGTGAACGGAATATCCGGTTGATCTGTTCCACTGGAAAGGTGCTTGCGCGGGGTAGGTTCGATCGTTGGAACCGGACTTTCCGTCGCAGTATGCATGATTTCGATCGCAACTGACGCTATCCGGCACTGCGGGCTCCGGTGTTTCTGTTCCGTTGAGCGGTACAATATCTATCGGTTTCGTTGGCGCGAAGAGGCTGTGCGAATCAGTGGTGCTTTGATGTATTCCAGGTCGGCTGCGCGGTCTGCAATCCGATCTTTGTAATTTGAAGCGAATCGCGGACTCCGTCAGCCGCCGCGGGTTGGAAAGCGAACGAGTGCAGGCGAAGGATGGCGGTGACCGCACAAGATGATCAGTGCCATCACGCTTATTCGTTTAATAGAAATTTCCTGCTTTCTTGCCTTTTGAAATACCAAGCTTCAAGTCAGCTTTGCCATCTTCGACTAAATACCCATCATAGACAGAACCGGCGGAAACAACCTGCCAACCGTTTAAAAACAGAGGCGTTTCCGGCTCAATTGCAATCCATTCTCCATTATACCTTCGGGCAAAATGCACGTGCGAGCCGTTAGATATGCCTCCCCCAGCAGGAAGGATGTCCCAAGGGATCTCCCGGTTTGACGACTGTCTGGTTTTTTATACGATCACGGGTCTCTAGATGCAGTAGACCAGCACCCACTCCGGTTCGAAGACCGGCGGCTCGGTCCATCCTGCAAGACCAGTCCGCGGTCAGAAAAAAGGATCTCTCCGGCGCTGCCGCGGTGACCCATAAGTCACTTCTGCCGCAGGCAATTGCATCCGGCGGCGCGAAGTCCACAGCAGACCAGGGTGTGCCGTTGACCAACCGTAATGCGGCCCGCTGGTAAAAGACCATGTTTCGCCTGATGAAAACGGAAAAGCGAGTGGCGGAAAATCTTTTTAATATCTTGATGGATAAAATCGTCATCTTCAGGAGTGCCGGAATAAGGTTTTATATGTCATGGCAAAACCGAATTCCGAAACAGCGTAAGTTCAATCTTCCTTTCCATAAACCCGGCTGAAGAGGTATTGCAGCGCAGAAGCCCGGATTGATTTCCGGATTGACGGCAACCGTGGTGTCGCCATATGATCCATTGCTGATTCTGCTGTTCTTCCACTGATAATAGCCGTAGTTCAGCGTGTTCGCAGCCCAGGCGAGCTGCCGGGTGAGCGCTTGTCTGCTGAAGCCCAAGTCGGCGATGACCCCAAGTTTTGATTCCCGTTTGGTCTGGGGTTTGAAACTGTGCCGGACTGGAATTCCATCAACGCCAGCAAAAGCTGGGCCGGATAACGGACAGCGATCTGCTCGGAGAATTTCTGGCCTTGCTGCGGGGGATGAACTGACTGGCTCATCTGGCCGTTCATCTTTGGGCAGAGGCGTCGGCGTCGGTTCCAGTAATTGTACAGGTAATTTTGCGGATATTCTTTTAGAAAATCATCCAGTTGAAAGTCAAGTGTAGCCGGCCTGGCAGCGATCTCCGGCGTCTGGGATGATTCGGGCGCCTTTGTCCTGGATCTCCGGCATCTGGGGCGGGATCTTCAGGACAGCGCCGACTGAAATGATATCCGGGTTTTAAGTCATTTGTTTCGATCAACGCCTTCTTTGAAATTTGAAAAGCGTTCGCAATTCTGGAAATTGTGTCACCCTCAGAGATTTCGTATTCGATTATTTCTGCCCGCAATGTCGGAATAGCAGGTAGCTTATTCGAAAAAAGATGAAAGCGATTGAATTTCAGCGGGCATTGTTACCGCAACGGCCTTTGCGGTTGATGTCGGTAATAACGTCGGCGTGGCTGTCGGAGGAAAACTGGTTTCTGATTGAGCTAAGCTAGTGCAGTAATCGGCCCCTTGAGATCAAGCGGCTCAATTTGACTCACCTTTCTTTCAGGTATGCAGGAATCGATCCAAACCATGCTGGTCAGCATCAAGCAAGCGATGTATAGGCAAAGTTTCCCAGATTTCAAAATGTTCAAGCCGCAGAAAAAGGTTATTGCGTGTTAAATGCTAGCTGTCGTCCGCCCAGCAGATGAAAGTGGAGATGAAATACTGTTTGACCGCCATCAGGTCCATCATTGACGACCACCCGATAGCCGGTTTGATCAATTCCTTCCTGTCTGGCGATTTTCGCCGCTGCGAGCAAGACCGAACCCAGCATTTCTTTTTCAGTTTCCGCACAATCATTCAAGTCTTTTGTAACGTTCATTGGGGACGATGAGAATATGTACCGGAGCAACAGGATTGGAGATCCTTGAATGTTGTCACAATTTCGTCTTGATAGATTATCGCGAAGGCCAGTATTTTCCGTTTGCGATTTTGCCAAAAAATACAATCTTGGTGATTTTTCATGGCAGCTCCGTTATTTCTCCGATCACTGGTTTACAAACAATATCATAATAAAGTATTTCGGTCTCCTGATTTGAGAGAATTTCTTCTTTTGGCCGCTTTCCGATCTGGCGGACGGTATCTATACGCTGGCCGACGTCCGTATCCCAATAGCGAGGATAACAAAGAGCGGGTCTTGCGGCCCGTCCGGAAGATATGACGGGCGTCCCGGATCTGCTTCGTCTGCCAATGGGATCCAGTTATACATCACCGGCCCGCGTGGGTTGACGGTGAAACTGACCTCATACCCCAATTCTTTGGCGATCTGGATCGGTTTGAAACCGAAAGAGCCACCGGGCCAGATGATGGCTTTTGGTGTCTTGTGAAAATGTTCCTGAATTCGGTCAATCGATCCCTGCAGTTCGCTGCGGATGTACTCTTCTGGTGAGGCGTCAGACATGTTTTCGTTGTGCACAACACCGTGCGCCTGGTGATCGACATATCCGGCCGCTTCTACCTCTGCATTGCCATCCCAGAGTGCCTGAGTGGTTCCATCCGCGCTGATCCAGGCGTTGATGACTTTCCAGCCGTAATCCTGATTAAACGGCAGAAAATGATCAACAAAATATTCTTTATGATGGCGGTCGTCAACGATCAGCAGCGCCGAGCGAGGCGGTATGTAATCGTTATACTTTATGAAGTTGATGAACTGCTCCATGTCAATCGCTTCAAACCCCTGATTTTTCAGGTCAGCGCCTATCTGTTTGTTCTGCTCGGCGGTAATCTGGTTGTCCAGCGTGACTGCTGCGGCATCGCCTTTGATGATTGAATGGTACATAATCGCCATCACAACGGTTCCTGGCTCTGCTTTTCCGGGAGCCCAGCGATTTTTTATGAGTTCACAGGTGTCTTCCACATATGTGTGCGGTACGTCTAGTTTATTAAGCAGCGCGGTTTGAAACACGGCTGGCAGCGCTGGTGGAGTTCGAATGGCGTCCGGAGTTGCAGTCAGATTTGGTGTGAATGTCGAGGACTGCGGCTCTGCGGTGCTTTCGGGATTGCCGGCTGCATTTGCTTCCGTCTCTGTAGCAAGCCTGGCATTTGCAGTTGACAGCAATTCAGCGAACAGTTCTGTCTCACGCAGATGTGCGGCAGCTTCATGATTACTACTTTGAGGGGTTGATGGAACGTTACAGCCTGTAATCAGGAACAGCAATCCCATCAAAAGGAGTGCACGCAGGGTGTTTTTGGGAGCTCTCAGCTGCATTTTGAAGTTCATATTTTCCTCATTTTTCCGTTTCCAATTATACAGGAGAACCTGGAATTTTTCTTGCACAGGCGGGTAAATATGAAACATATGAATCCTGTTAGAAATATGAGAGCTTCCTCTCATCAATCGGTTCATATGGGCTTGAGAAAAAATGTCTTATGCTAAAATTGTGCCTATGGGTGAAAAAGTAGTAGCGACAAATCGAAAAGCGCGCTTTGAATATTTTATTCTTGAAACGTTTGAAGCGGGCATTTCGCTTCAGGGGTCTGAGATCAAATCGGTTCGCGCTGGGCAAATTAGCTTGAGCGAAGCGTATGTTCAGATTAAAGATGGGCGTGAAGCTTGGCTGATCAATGCGCACATCGCGCCGTATGACCCTGGCAGTCGTTATAACCATAATCCAACCCGGGCGCGCCGGCTGTTGCTGAACAAGCGTGAACTGCGGGGCCTTTGGGATGAAGTGCGGATGAAGGGGATGACAATTATCCCGACAAAAGTTTATCTGACTCATGGTTTGGCAAAAGTAGAAATCGGCGTTGCCAAAGGCAAAAAATTATATGATAAACGCGAAAGTATCGCAAAGCGGGACGCCGAACGGAATGCATCCCGTCGGGAAGAGTAAGTATCACGGAATTAAATTATGGATCGAAGAGAATTTTTAAAGATTGCCGCATTGGCTGGCGGAACGTTGATTTTGCCGAAGCCTGCACAATCTTATTATGCTCCTGCTGAGCAGATCGGAAATTATCCGGACGCGGCGATGATCGGCAGGAATTGCAGCGGAGGTATCCTGAATTTTCGGATTCGTCCGGAAGCTGAAGCCGATATCAACAAAAGCGTCTATGAGGATTTTCTGTTTCCAATCTACCGGGAGGTTATCGGTGTTCCGCCCGCAGGGACGTATAATGCCACTTGGTATGAAACGCCATACGGATATGTTTACTCGCCGGGTGTTCAGGTCGTTAAAAATGAACCGAATCCGGTACCGGAGACAGAGTTGCCGAACACCAGTAATGGAAAAGGGTTCTGGGCTGAAGTGACAGTGCCTTACGTCAATCTGATTTTTAGCGCAGAGCCAATTTCACCTTGGTACAAAGAAATAAAGGACCATAATCCCAAGTTGTATTACAGCCAGGTGTTTTGGATTGATGACATCAAAACCGCTTCCGATGGCACAACCTTGTACCGTGCAAATGAATTGTTTGGCAGTTACGGGGATATTGTTTATGCTGATTCGCGCGCTTTTCGGCGGATCACTGAAGAAGAAGTCGCGCCGATAAGTCCAGAAGTGGAAAATAAGCGAATTTTCGTTAATGTGACCTATCAGACGCTCACCTGTTACGAAAACGATGTTGAAGTATATTTTTGCCGTGTTCTACCGGTGCGCTATACACAGTTGATGGTGAAGTGACTAACAATTATTCCACTCCGACCGGCAATCATTATCCATGGCGAAAAGCGGTGTCTTTGCATATGGCAGGAGGGTTGTCTGGCGCAGGATGGGACACGCCTGGGGTGCCCTGGAATATTCTTTTTGCAACAGGTGGCGCTTCCATTCACAGTGTCTTTTGGCATAATGCTTTCGGTACGCCGCGTTCTCATGGGTGCATTAATTGCCTTCCGGACGATGCCAAATGGATTTGGCGCTGGGTCAATCCAAAAGTTGGTCTGGATCCGGGGGACATTACTGTCTCAGGACAGGTTGGAACCTTGATTGAGGTAAAAAATTGATAGAAGGAGCGGTGCCGCATCAGTTATCGGCTTAGCTATTTATGCAAAATGACCGGCTTTCGATTCTGTTCGCCCGATATTACAGCTTGTTGTTTGTGTTCGGGTTTGTTTTGATCCCGGTGTTGGCGGTTCTTGCTCCGATTTTGATGCATGCGGAATAGAAATCCCAGCCAGAATCATTTATTACGCATTTGCGTTAGTTTGCCACCAATTGCCCTATCGTTCTTTTTCTTTACGGAGCACAGTTGGTCTATCCGCTTGAAAGCGCCGGCTTTCCGCAGGCTGGCATGCCCTTTGAGAAGGCGTTGGAAGTGTTTGGACTTTCGCTGAATTCCCCGCGTCTGTTTTTTGGCAACGAAATGATGGGGTATAAAACTGCACTTTGTCAGCGAGATTTTGCGATTTATATCTCGATTGCGCTGTTTTGTTTGATTTACTTTTTTTCAGGAAATCGGATTCCACAGCTGCGCTGGTTTATTTGGGTTATGATTGGCATTATCCCGATCGGTTTGGACGGTTTTTCCCAGCTTCTCAGTCGGCTTCTACCAGATTTTTTAGTGCTTCGTGAAAGCACGCCGACCCTTCGTATCCTTACCGGATTTTTATTTGGGTTTACAACTTCATGGTTCGTTTTTCCGTTTTTATCCGCGAATCTGAAAGCTGGAAAATAGAAAATGTTAATTGTCGAGAAAAACGGACTTAAATATTACCAGTTTGAAGCTCTGAACGATCTGGGAGTCAAACATGGCTTTTTCACGCGTTTGGGCGGCGTCAGTCCGGCTCCATTTGATTCGTTGAACATGGCAACGACAGTGGGAGATTCGAACGAGAACGTGCTGGAAAATTTGCGGCGCATGTTCGACTGCTTTGACCTTGATCTTGCATCGCGTTATGATGGCTGGCAGGTACACAGTGCGACCTGTATATGCGTTGACAAGCCACGCGACATTCGTTCACGAGTGATCCGGACGGATGGACTAATAACTGATCGTCCTGATGTAACGCTTGTTACCCGCTTTGGGGATTGTGTACCTGTTGTGCTTTACGACCGAAAACTTCGTGTAGCCGGAGTTTACCATGCAGGCTGGCTGGGAACTGTTAAAAAAATTGGAAAGAAAGCGATCGAAACAATGCAAAAAGTGTATGGGTCTGACCCAAAGGACGTTTTTGCCGGAATCGGTCCTTCAATCGGGCCTGATCATTTTGTAGTACGCGAAGATGTGACGGAAAAATTTGATAAAGCATACGCCGACTGCGCTAAAACCCTGATATGCCGTGATGGGGAGGAAACTCGAATTAATCTATGGCTGGCAAATGAGCTGACACTCCGTTCAACAGGAGTAACAGACATTGAGACAATGGGAATCTGTACCGTTTGTAATCGTTATGAATGGTTTTCGCATCGCGGCGATCAAGGCAAGACGGGAAGGTTTGGCGTTAATTACTTTGGATGGATTGAAATGAGCCAATTTGATTTAATTCAACAAAATTATCAACAGATTCAAGAAAGAATTGTTGCTGCAGCCAAGAAAAGTGGCAGAGGCTTGAAAAGAGATTACGCTGCTGGCAGTGACAAAGAAGAAATCGCCTGAGACGATTCGGATCCTGATGGATTTGGGCGTGACCTTTTTCGGTGAAAATTATCCGGATGAGGTGCTGGAAAAAAAAGAAACGTTTCTGGCTGCTGATCCAAAGGTGCAGTTAGTGATGATCGGGCATTTACAGAGCAGGAAAACAGCCATCATCGCTGAATTGTTTGATCAATACCATTCACTTGACAGGTTGAAGACAGCGGTCAAACTCAACGAACTTTTGGTGCGGAATGGCAAAAAGATGCCAGTCATGATAGAAATCAATACTGGAGATGAGGACAGTAAACACGGTTGGAGGCTGCAAAAAGGTCAAATTACGCTGGAGTTTATGCAGGATTTCGAACATATTCTGAAGCTCGGGCAACTGGAACCGGTCGGTTTAATGTCCTGCTACCGCCTTTTTTGATAATCCTGAGAAAACCCGCCCATATTTGCTGCGCTGCGAGATGTTCGCGATGAATTGAAAGAACGTTTTGGTCTGCCTCTGCCTCATCTTTCCATGGGTACAAGCGGGGATTTTGAAGCTGCGATTGAAGAGGTGCAACGTATGTGCAGGTGGGACTGCCTT
Organism: Flexilinea sp.; assembly: GCA_040766005.1. Lineage (GTDB taxonomy): Bacteria > Chloroflexota > Anaerolineae > Anaerolineales > Anaerolineaceae > Flexilinea. The sequence goes on from JAXGRI010000004.1 coordinate 151,622, forward strand.
GAGCGGTCTGCGTTAAACAAGGGAAAAATGAGCCGATTTATTGGAATATTAATTTCAACGTTTATTTAACGTCATGTCGATGCTGGTGCTGGTCTATATTGTAATTTCATGGTTTGTCTCACCATACAATAAGTACCGTGCGATGTTGGATCAATTTATGAACACGTTTCGGAACCAATTCGGAGAATTCTACCGCGGGCCGGAATGTTTGATTTTAGTCCGCTGATCTTGATATTGTTGCTGCGTTTTTTGGATTCGATTGGCAGATCATTTTTCAGGTAAATGACATAAATCCGATCAGCGTGGAGTGTCGTGCCAAGGAACGGATCCATCCAGCCAGCCTTGATCACTCCAGTAAGAGACATCTGTCAGATTGTAGCCAAATCGTTTCTGCATGAATTGACTCAAATAAAACCATTTTTTAACTCTGAAGCTGATCGGAGGACGATTTTTGTGTTTCTGAATTGACTTTGCAATTTGATTGGTTCTCTTTTCAATCTTCTTTTTGATTCGATCATTAACTTTTTCCCAATCTGTTTGCTGCATGGCGAAGCCCATCGTATATGTTTTTGCAACGCCCCAGAAATCCAGGCTGTCTTTGATAGATTTAATGGTGCTTCCTGTTACCGGGCCAATTGAGGTCGCAATGATGACACCTTGTTTGCGGAACATGGATGGTTCGGGACGGTGTACGATAAACATGTTCGCAAAATGATCCAGAAATGTTTTCATCTGTCCGGTGAGGTGCAGCGAATAGACAGGAGATGTCATGATTATCAGGTCTGATTCTATCAACGCTTCTCTTGCTGGAATGGTAAATTGATGATGCGGGCATGACTGCCAATCGTCATTGAAACAAGAAAAACAGGAAACACAGAATTTTGGAAGTGCAGAAGGCAAAAAGAGTTCGGTTATTTTTTTAGGATCCAGTTTGTTGATCAGTGCTTGGGCGATCTGATATGAAGAACCTTTTCGCTCAGTTCCGTAAATGACACAAATTTTCATAGTTTAAGCACTCCGGTAACAAGTATAGTATACAAAACGCGCCTGTTTTGTAAAATTAAAGTAAAACGGCGGTTATTAAAACCGCCGTCGTATGATCTTATTGAAGAATTGTCTGTCAATCTGCCAGCAGCCAGGCAATGACACCCTTTTGAGCATGCAGCCGGTTGTGCGCCTGTTGGAAAACGCGGGATTGCTTTCCGTCCTGAACCTCGTCGGTGATCTCTAATCCACGATGTGAAGGCAGGCAGTGCATCACAATTACGTCATCTGCCGCAGCTTTTACCAGTTTTTGGTTCACCTGATAAGGACCAAATACCTTAATGCGTGCTTCGGTTTCCGCTTCTTGTCCCATGCTGACCCAGGTATCCGTGTAGATCACATTGGCGTTTTTGACCGCTTCGAGCGGCTCAGCACTAAACTGCAATTCAGAACCAGTTTCAGCAGCGATCTGTTGAGCAGCATCAATCGCTTCATCCGGCATGGCATATCCGGCAGGATTTGCGATTGAGAAATTGGCACCGGTTTTGACAGCAATATCCATCAGCGATACTGCAACGTTATTTCCGTCGCCAACATAAGCAATATTTACCCCTTTTAGACGGCCAAATTCTTCCAAAATTGTCAGAGCGTCAGCCATTGCCTGGCAGGGGTGGTTGTAATCAGAGAGTCCATTAATGATCGGAATGCCGGAGTATTGAGCCAGTTCGATCAGATGGTTGTGATCAAAGACCCGTGCCATAATCACGTCAACGTATCCTGCCAGCACTTGAGCGATATCTTTCACGGCTTCCCGTTTGCCAAGACCGATTTCATCAGGCGAAAGATAGAAGGCATATCCGCCTAGTTGATGCATGCCGATTTCAAAGCTGACACGGGTTCGGAGAGAAGGCTTTTGGAATACCAGTGCCATATTTTTACCGCTCATTATCGGTTTGTTCCCGCCCGCTTTCAGTTCAGATTTCAGTCGTATGGCGGTTTCAAGCATTTCCATGAGTTCCGCTGAGCTAAAATCCATGATCGATAAGAAACTTTTCTTTTTCATGATGATCCTTCGTCTCCTTTATTCTTCCAAACCATGTTTTTTAATTGCATTCCTGGTGAACAAATCAACCAGTTTGAATACACCCGAACCGAGAATATTCGTCAACCAATAAACAATTTTAGTCTGAAAATCTGGAATAATGACATACTTCTTTTTCAAGATTCCTTTTATGATGCTTTCAGCGACAAAATCAGCCGAGAATGGTTTGATTGTTCCACTAATTTCTTTGGTAATAGCCGGTTTGAACTGGTTTTCATAGGCCAATTGCGGGGTGTCGGTATCCGGCGGAAAAACGACTGAAATTTGGACATTATATGGCTTCAGTTCGCAACGCAGGGAATCACACAATCCGCGTATGGCGAATTTAGATCCGCTATAGGCACTATATCCCCAGATTGAAAGAAATGACGCAGCGGAACCCATTGCGATTAACTGCCCGTAACGGCGTTGTTTCATCAGCGGAATGATTATCTGGAATAGGTTCACAGCTGCAAAATAATTCGTATCCATCATCCAGTGAAATTGTTCGATGGATGTTTTTTCGAAGATTGCCGGATAAACGACACCTGCTGAGTGCATGACTATATCCGGTGTTCCGTATTGATCCAACAGCGGTTGTAAATGCTCTTTCAGCGCATTATAATCCCGCAAGTCAACTGCAAGCGTTTCGACAAATTGGGACTGAGAAGCTCGAATATCCTTAATTTTATCTTTTGCAGAGTCGAGTGCTTCCTGCCTTCGCGAGAGTAAAATCAAGGAGGCGCCGCGCTGATAAAATTGGATGGCTGTCGCAAGCCCGATCCCACTGGATCCACCGGAAACAAGTACAAGTTTTGAGGCAAATGTTTGGTTCATTTGATCTTTTGTCTTCGAAAAGTTAGGAATGGCAGTGTGAACAATCACCGCCGCCGCATGAACTGCAGCCGGAGCCGCCGCTCATCGACGGGTTTTTTGTGAAACAACGTGATAGTTCTCGCTTTGTCTCTGCGCTTCCGCATTTGAGACACTTGGCAGGATCGTCAGCTTGGGACATTTCCCGCAGCAGGTCAAAATGATGACCGCAGGTGCAGCAGGTATATTCATAAACGGGCATTCCAGTTTTCTCCTTCTATATCCGACTAAAAATAAATTCAGGCACGGATAAGGTTTTCCGCTCAGAATTATAACGCGTCATCATGGCATGACAGTTTGATCCAACCCAAACAGCTTCAGTCGGATCAAACCAAAAGAATATCCTAGTGCTTTGCTGGCATATCAGGCAGCATCAGGATTTGAGCGCGGCCCGTGCTGTTCTGGCAGCCAATTCCCGGATTGAGAGCTTCTCCTTGCCCTTGAGGTAAGTTTCTAGCAGATCGCCAAGCGGTTCTGCCCAGTTCCTTGGAACCGGTTTCATAACACCAAGTACGGATCCAACCAGCCCTGCATTGCAGTCCACGTCATGGCCAGCCAGCGAGAGCAGTTGCATCGATTTCCCAAAATCGGACTCGCCATACCAGAGAGAGAACAGATCCGCTGCCAAGTTTGGATAGGCATGGATCCAATTGTAGCGTTTGAAGGCAGGGTCAATTTTTTCCCAGGCTGTTGTTGGGTTGGGTTCAGCCTGAAGAATATCCAGGATCAGGCGATATTTTAACGCGTATTCGCTCTTGTGAGGAATGAAATTCAGCGTTTCTTTGATCAGTTGGCGCGGATCGGTTAAATGAAATGCAAGTGAGGTTGCGACGGCGGCGAACATTCCACCGTAGACACCGTTGTTGGCATGCGAAACGACCCCATCAATAAACGCCAGTCTGGCTGCTTCGAGCGGATCATGCGGTGATAATAACCCGCAGATCATGCCCCGCATCTGAACGCCGATCCAATCTGAATAGAAGTTCAAGAAACTGCCGGATTCTGGCGGAAAGATTCCCATATTGAGGTTACGCAGCGCGATCCATTCCGCTGACCAGCCAAACGGGATCTGACGGATCCATTCTTCAGCAATTGCTTCGGAGGTAATTGAAGCTCCCATCTTCTCAAAAACATCCAGGAAAACCAGTTCGTAGACAACGTCGTCATTGGTGGTTTCTGGCGGGCTGAGGTAACCGTCAATTTTTCCGTATACGTTTGCGATTTGCTGTCCTGTATATCCTTCAATTGCAGTTCCAAAAGAACCACCGGCAAGCTGTCCCAGCCAACTTTGGTAAATCCTTTGTTCAAAATCATCCGGTATAGGCGCTTGTTTTTTGAACGCGTTTGCTTCCAAAGGAAGTGACTTCAGGACCGCTTCCCAGCTCATTGGATGTTCAAACTGGTGGTAAGGATGATTGAGGTCTTTCGGTGCATTGTTCAACGCTTTGAGGATACGGGCAGTGATCACCCGCAGCGCGTCCATGTCTTCTGTTTTACTGAGGGCGATCCCTTCTGGAAGCAGTTTCTCGGCTTCGCGAACGTCATAGCCCTGATTACTCCAAGCCTGTGCCATTTCCTGATAAGGAATTTCCGGCGCGAAGGATCCTGGCACATTTGAGAACCAAAATTTTCGAATTAAATCGTCACCTTGTGGAAAAACCGTTTCTGACTGATACCAATTAGAAGGATTTGTCCGTCTGTCATAAGGGACTGCTGCATCGCGAAATTCCCTTTCCATTTCCCAAGCTTGTTTCATAATAATTTCTCCCGTCTTTTCTTTTGGACTGAATAGAAGAATAGTGCGATCAAAGTAGCAATGTAAGGCACCATTGATGTGAATTGTGATGGAAAAGAGCGTTGCATGTAAAGCCCCAAGCCATCCGCAAAGCCAAATAACAAAGAAACCAACGCTATACCATAAGGATTCCCGGATACCATAATTACTGCAGCCAGAGAAATCCACCCCCGGCCGGCAGACATATTTTCACTGAACAGGGTTACATATCCCAACGAAAGGAATGAACCAGCAAGTCCGCAAAGAATCGCGCAGAGAATCAGCGCCCAGGTTCGGATCCGATCTGCAGAAACGCCGCTGCTGTCAAGGCACGCCCGATTGTAACCAGCTGCGCGAAGTCGCAATCCGAATTGGGTCTTGAAGACCAGATAATGAATGAGAATGGTTGCGACGATTGCGATTAGAACAATCAGGTTTTGACCGCTCAAAATTCTGCCTGCAAAAGGAATATCTGCCAGATGCGGCAAGTGGATTTTGGGAACAGATACAATTCCAGGATTTGTGAATGCACCTTTTACACGGAAAATTTGGCGAAGTAAATAAGTTGTCAGCCCGACTGCAAAAAGGTTGAGCCCAACGCCGGTTACGAACTCATCCACTTTCAATACTACAGAAAACAGGATGAAGATCAACGCAATTAGCATTGAGCCAGCAATGCCGAACAGAATGCCGATTATCCAACTGCTGAAGTAATAGGATCCTAATACTGAAAAAAAGGCGCTGCTGAGCATCATTCCTTCCATTGCAATATTGAAGATACCGGCATAGTAAGTTAGCGCGCCTCCCAATGCGGAGAGCAGAATCGGCGTAGCTGCCGAAATCATCCCATTGATCAAACCAATGACAATATTCATATGCTGCGCTCCTTCATTTTTTGTCTTGTGATCAACTTCCGGATCAATACTTCCAGGTAGCCTCGCCCGGCAACGACAACCAAGACGATGATTGCCTGCAATACGGTGATCAGCTCACTGGGTACCTGTGTGATCAATTCCATTCCAAGAGAACCGGTTTGCAGGATAGAAAAGAAAATACCATAAAGGAAAGTTGCAATCAGGTTGTTGTTAGCCACCATGGCGATCATAACACCATCCCAGGCGTAATTTGCGCCAAGTCCTTTGATGAAACGGTGCGGCCCAGCCATAATCACCAATCCGCCGGCAAGGCCTGCCAGCGCACCTGTGAGGAGCATGACGCGCATGTAATTCGCTTCAATGTTCACTCCGCCAAGACGGGCAAAAAGACTGTTTTTGCCTGATATTCGCCATTCGTACCCGTATGTTGTGCGATAGAAGATAAAAACGACAATCAGAAAAACTGCCAGCATCACGAGAACATTTGTATTGAAATCACCCCATTTTGGCATCCAACCGCTTCTGTTGATCAGCGGTGTCTGCGGGTGATTCGCACCCGATTCGAAAAAAGGGTAGGTGATTCCCCATAAAGTCAGGAAATCAGCAATCATGTTCAGCATCAGGGTCGTGATAAATTCATCCATATTGAACAGCCGCTTTAGGACGGCTGCGATTCCTGACCACAATGCACCGCCAAGCATTGCCAGCAGCAGCAAGGCTGGGATCATCAACCAGCCCGGTAAATCCAAATAAAGGCCGCCGATTGTTGCGCAGAGGGCACCGATCACCAGTTGTCCCGGCTGTCCAAGGTTGACCGGACCGGAGGCAAAGGCAATCGAGGCGGACAACCCGGTGAGGATTAATGGAACTGCATTCCGCAGAACGGTAAAGAATGAATACAGATTTTGTAGAGAATAACCGAATAACGCCTCATAAGTTTCAATTGGATCATAATTCTGAAAGAGCATTACAAATGCACCGATCAGAAATGCGATCAGGACACCGGCAAGGTTCACAGAGATTTTACGCAGCATGCGGCACTCCTTCCAGCATCAGGTATCCGACTTCATCCACGTTAGTTGTTTCTGTCGGTAAATCAGCAACGATCTTTCCGCGGTGAAGCACCAGGATTCTGTCTGAGATTCTGGAAAAGTTCCTCAAGATCAGCGGAGATCATCAGAATTGCCCGGTTTTCCCGGCGCATTTTCAATATATGGCGATGAACGTACTCAATGGAACCGACATCCAATCCACGGGTTGGCTGATCCAGCAGAAGGAAGGAGCAAGCAACATCAGCTCCTCCCCAAAATTACTTTTTGTTGATTCCCGCCGGAAAGTGAACGAAATTCAGCGCCGGTTGAATCCATCTGTACATCGAAAGCGCTTCGTATTTCCTGAGTGAATTTCTCTGCCTGCTTCATATTGAGCACCAACCCGTTAGCGCTTGAAAATGCCGGATTCAGCCTGTGATGAGTCATCATACTATTTTCTTCAATCGAAGCTGGCAAACAGGCGCCCATGTGCGCCCGATCTTGTGAGACGAATGAGAGACCTTCCGGCGCTCCAAAATAGGCGCACGCGTGAAATCTTTCCCATTGATCAGCATCTTCCCCTGATCGGCTTTCAACAATCCCATGATCACCCGAACCAGTTCATATTGCCCATTCCTTCGACCCCGGCGATACCGGCGATTTCTCCAGCCCGTACCTGGATATTGACGTTTTCAAGTGCCTGTCGTTTGTTTTTATCTTTTCAAGGATATATTTTGAAGGTCGAAGACGATCTCGCCCCTTTGATGATGTTCTCTGAGAGATTCGAAGATCACTTGTCTGCCAACCATCATCTGAGCCAGCACGTCTTTGGTCGCACTTTTGGTTTCAATGGTATCGACTTTTTCCCCTTGCGCAGAACGGTGATTCGGTCGGTCAGTTCAAGCACTTCGTCCAGATGGTGCGAGATGTAAATGATTGTGTGTCCTGAAGCGCGCAGCCTTCGCAGTTCATCAAAGAGTTGGGGAATTTCCTGCGGCGTCAAAACAGCAGTTGGTTCGTCCAGAATCAGAAATGAAACGTCACGATAGAGCAACTTCAGAATTTCTACTTTTTGTCGGGCGGCAATCGACAGACTCTCAACTTTTTCATCCGGGTTTAGGTTGAATTTGAATTCTTCAATTTGGCTGATCACTTTCTCACGCGCCTTTTTTCGATCAATTCGGTTGAGAAAGCCAGTGGGCTCATTGCCAAGGATAACGTTTTCCCAGACAGTATATTCGGAGATCAGCAAAATTTCCTGATGGCCATACCGATTTTTGCCCGAATTGCTTCGCCAGGATTGGCGAAGCTGACTGGCTTCTCACGCAAAATGATTTCACCTGAATCGGCAGGCTGAATGCCATACAGAATTTTCATCAGTGTCGATTTTCCCGCGCCGTTTTCGCCGATCAACGCGTGGATTTCTCCTTCACGAAAATTAACGCTGACATCGTCCAACGCAACGACATTGGGCGGAAAATTTTGACCATGTTGTGGAATTCAAGGATTTTGCTCAAAAGATGATCCTTTTCATTGACAGCATTTTGGAATTTCTTGTTAATTCTACTTCGTTTCGGCGGAACTGTTAGCAAAACCGGAAATACTCTTCTTATCTATGTTTAGATGGCATCATAACAATCTTAATTGTGGATGAATACATTAGGCACACCTAACTTTCTTTTCTGCCTAATCCAGCCATTTCTCGGAAATATGTTATGAAAAAACAATTTTGAATCGCGAACGGATGATGGGATGAAAGAATGATTTGATTGCGAGGTGGGACTTTTTTGATATTCAAAATCTAACAACTGTCCGAATCAGAAATAAAAGCACCCCGGCTTCACTTACTGCCGGGGTGCTTTATCTCTAAAGAGCAGTTGTTATCTTAAGGATTGAGCGTTCGATTTCAGTTTTCCGTCGATAATTTCTTGCCGCAGTTCATTTACCTTGTCGATAATTGATTGCGGGAGAACATCGTTGTTGTCTTCAAAAACGACATCAACAGCTTTTGAGGAAAGACCGTAAGACAATATGGTTCCCGGCTTATACGACTTATCTTCAATAGACTTGAAGACGTTCAGGATCGAAAGGCCGATATCCTTGATATCTGATGCGACCACATGTCCCGGGACAATTGCGTTCTGGTTCGTATCAACACCAATCGAATACAGACCTCTGTCTCCGGAGGCTTGTAATACGCCCATGCCAGCCGCGGCAGCAACCTGGAATACAATGTCTGAACCGCTGTCATAGAGCTGCAGTGCAGCTGTGCCTTTGGCCGAATCGCTCCAATCGCCAAGGTATTTTTTCTCGACCTTGATTTCAGGATCAATATAGTGTGCGCCATTTTCATAGGCAAAAATGAAAGAGTCAACAACCGGATCCATATCACCACCGACTACGCCGATGATTTTTTCCGGATTTACGTTGGCCATTTCAGTATTGGTTGTGACCAGTGCGGCGACGACACCGGCCAGGAAAGCGCTTTCTTCCTCAATGTAGTCAACCGAAGTGATCGTTTTCTTTGAGTTTTCAACGACAGTATCAAGGTTAACGAAGATTTTTTCCGGTATTTTTATCCGCAATATCTTTGAGGAGGTCTTCATATCCATAAGAAATCACGAAGATCAGATCCGCAAAGTTCGCTGCTGCGGCCAAAGAAGGTTCATACTGACCGGCGTCAAAACCACATTCAATCGTTCGGGTTTCGAAACCATATTCGTCTCGCAGCTTATCCATGCCTAGCTGACCAGAATCGTAAAATGAATTGTCCCCCAGAGATCCGTTGATCAGGTAAACAGCCTTTTTCCCGGCAAGCGCGTCCTTCGGCTTTTTTGCACAGCCGCCAAGCAGCGCAGATATCACTAAAACTACAACCAAAAGGAATATTATTTTTCTAAATTTCATTTCTCTTTCTCCTGTCTAAACAGATAAAAATTTTATGATCAGGTCAACCACATCCATGCTAGAGCGCGGTTTACCGATTCTTTTTGCATTTTCTGTCGCCACTTTTAATCCGGCTTGTTCATTGTTCAACCAATGAGCAAGTGTCTTCAAAACATCAATTTGGTTGCGGGCAACTTTCCCAGCGTTGTTTTCTTCGACAAACAACGCATTGCCTTCTTCCTGACCGGGTAACACGTCAACCAGAATCATCGGAACTCCGGCGGCGAGCGACTCGCTGGTGATCAATCCACCGGCTTTTGTGACGACAGCATCCGAAGCTTTCAACATGGCAGGTATTTCATGAGAGTAATTATATATCTTGACCGGTATATGCCATTCGATTTTTTGCATTTCACGGTAAAGCTCTTCATCGCCTCCGGCAAGCATTGCCAGTTGAATATCAAATCCGGAATGGTTAATGACTGCCAAATAATCGAGCAGATTCGATATGCGTTTGCTTCCGATTGATAGAAGCGTTGTTTTATCAGGATCCCACCCCAACATATTTCGCAATTCAGATTTGGAACGCGTTTCTGTGGCAAAAACTGGCTTGACTGGGATACCGGTACAAAGGATCGCGTTTCGGTCAAACCCAGCTTTTACCGTTTGTTCTTTCATTGCTTCTGTTGCTACGCAGTATGCGTCCGGAAGCAGACTCATCCAGATCATATGGACTGATACAAGATCGGTAATGACTGTGATAAACGGCTTGTGTTTTGGTTTTACAGCCTTAGGGTCTCCCCCGTTCTTCGTTCTTCGGCTGGTTTTCCAGGATTCTTCATGGATGAAATACCAGGTTTGCGCCGGGCCGTGATAGAAAGGATAGGTATTGATAATGATGTCCGGGTCGAAGTCGTCCATCACCTGTTGAAATGCCTTGTACAGCATTGCGGATAATCCGATTTGCGCAATTTGGGTCGGCAGCGGCTTGTCACTGGATTCGTAACTGAATTCGTAGAACTTTGGCAGATCTTTGACGATCTGATCGTAATCTGTCTGGGTGTTTCGCAGTAGCGCAGGGACAGAAGGGTAATTTAGCAGGTTTTCTATTCTTACATCGAATTCATAAATCTGCGCTTCAGCCAGCGCTGCCTGGATAGCGTTAGCCGCACTTCGATGCCCAAAACCCGCGTCTGCGGTCAAGATCAAAACTTTTTTTTTCATTTTTATAAAAAAGCCTTCTTCCACTTATTCTACCCGACATTCGGCTTAATGACTTTTCCAACTTGAAAGGTGTAAATCGTGACGATTGAATAAAGTTTATAAATTCTTTATATAATAAAAATAGAGATATGACTTTAGTGACATCATCAATTTTTTGATGAGTTTTCTTCAATCAGGAAAAGAAAATTATAATCATCCGTTGGTATGGGACGAACAATCGATAAAGAAACAAGCGTTATGCTTTCAAAAACAGCAATTTTTGTAATTGCCGCTTATATTGGTGTGCAAATGATCGCGGATATCAGCAGCTTGCAGATCATCTCGTTTTTTGGGCTGGCTCTGGACGCCGGTACATTTATTTATCCGTTTTCGTTTACGCTGCGTGATGTCGCTCACAAGACAATCGGAAAAACCAACACGAAGACGTTAATTTTTTCTGCTGCGGTCATCAATTTGTTTATGGCGCTGTTTTTTTATTTTGTCTCGTTTCTCAATCCGGATTTAAATGCCGGCGGCAGCGCACAATGGGCAAAAGTGCTGACGCCCGTCTGGCGGATCACGATTGCGTCGATCCTTGCGGAACTTATTTCAGAGCTGATTGATACAGAAATGTATTCCTGGTGGGTGGAACGCGTTACTAAAAGACGCAAATGGTCGCGGGTGTTGGTTTCGAATGCCGTCAGCGTTCCTGTGGATTCATTGCTGTTCGCGTTTATTGCTTTTTATGGGACGATCCCACTTATTGCAGTATGGCAGATTTTTATTGGCAATGTTATTGTTAAATTTGCCATCACGCTGGTTAGTATTCCCATGATTTATATTGGGAAAGAAACTGACCTTGATTCTTCAAACTGATTGGATTTTATATGTTTACAACAAGAAATGACCTTCGGAATATCGCGATTATCGCGCATGTTGACCATGGGAAAACGACCATGGTAGATGCATTGCTTAAACAGGCGAAAGTGTTCCGGGAGAATCAACAGGTTGAAAATTGCGTGATGGATTCGAATGCGCTGGAACGTGAACGCGGGATCACAATTCTCGCGAAAAATACCGCGATCAGTATTCCTGATCCGGATTCTGGCCAGGTTGTTAAAATCAACATTGTGGACACACCAGGGCACGCCGATTTTGGCGGAGAAGTTGAACGAGTCATGAATATGGTCGATGGCGCGCTGCTGTTGGTGGATGCTGCCGAAGGGCCAATGGCACAAACCCGTTTTGTCCTGAAAAAAGCGTTGGAAATGGGACAGAAGATCATCGTTGTGATCAATAAAATGGATCGAAAAGATGCAGACCCGACACGCACGCTGAATCGGATCTTTGATCTGTTCATTGAATTGGGAGCGACAGACGAGCAAGCGGAATTCCCGGTGATCTATGCTAACGGGATTGAAGGAAAATCGGGATATACGGAAGAACTGACCGATACGTTACAACCACTGTTTGAGACGATCCTGCGAAAAATTGATCCGCCGATGGTAGAACTGGATCAACCCTTCCAGATTGTTATCAGCAACACTTTTTATGATGATTATCGTGGCTTGGGTGCGATTGGAAGGGTTCACCGCGGCAAAGCATTCGTGGGAATGAACATGGCTCGAATTTTATTTGATGGGACGATTTTGCCTGAAAAGCTGCGCTATCTTTATACCTACTCGGGACTCAATAAATGCGAGACGGCGGAAGCGAGCGCCGGTGATATTATCGCAATTGCCGGATTGACAGAGGTGCAAATCGGTGAAACGTTGGCAGACCCGGAGCATCCGGAATCGCTGCCGGCAATCACAGTTGAAGAACCAACCGTGAAAATGAGTTTTGGGGTGAACACCTCTCCGCTAGCTGGCAGAGAAGGTAAATGGGGAACTTCCCGCAAAATTCGTGAACGACTCTATTCTGAGCTGCGCAACAATGTCGCCATGCGGGTGGAAGATACAGACAGCTCGGACAACTTTATTGTCTCTGGACGTGGCGAATTGCACCTGGCGATATTGATTGAGACGATGCGCCGGGAGGGATATGAATTTCAGGTTTCCCGGCCGGAGGTGATTTTTCAGGAAGGTGAAGCGGGAGAAGTACTGGAACCGTATGAAGAAGTTTATATCGATACCAGCCCTGAAACTGTAGGAACGGTCGTCGAAATGCTTGGATCGCGCAAAGGCAGAATGCAGAACATGACGGATAATCCGGACGGCTCTGTCCATCTAACCTATATTATTCCGACCAGAGGACTTCTTGGTTTCCGTTACCAATTTTTGACAGCAATGCATGGCATGGGGATCATCAATGCTTCCTTCTTGGAATATGGCCCATATGCTGGTGCGATTTCTTCCAGAAATACCAATTCGATCGTCGCCTGGGAAGACGGCGTCACAAGCACCTATGGTTTGAAAAATGCCGAGGAGCGCGGCGTTTTATTTGTCGGTGCGGGCGTTGATGTTTATGAAGGGATGGTTGTCGGGGAATCTATGCGGGTGACGGATCTTGCGGTGAATGTCTGCAAAAAGAAACATTTGACCAACATGCGTCAGTCCAATAAAGATATAGAAGTCCGCCTGAACGCACTCCGGCAGATGAGCCTGGACGAGGCGATTGAATATCTTGCAGATGATGAGCTGCTGGAAGTTACTCCAACTAGCTTTAGAATCCGCAAACGAATTTTGGACACTGAAGAGCGGGGCAAACAACAGCGACGGGAGCGTGAAAAACTGGGTTTATGACGAACGGGTTGCTAGGCGGCAGATGACGCCTTCAGCCGCGGCGCAGCCGCTGGCAATCGCCCAGTGTAAATTGTATCCGCCGCAATTGCCGATGATATCCAGCACTTCGCCCGCGAAGAACAATCCCTGGATTTTTTTTGATTCCATCGTCTGAAGTGAAATTTCATGTAGGTTGACCCCGCCGGAGCAGACTTGCGCAAGGCGAAAAGATTCGTTTGCTTTCACCGGCACAGTGAAGTTGCGCAGCCATCTCAAATGACGGTAAAACGCTTTGATCAAAACACCGGGAAGCAACAGATTGTCGTTTACCATGAAGCTTTTCAAACAACAATCAACCAACTTGTCCGGTAAGTATGCGAGAAACAGGTTGCGATACGGCAGATTTCGTTCACGTTCCTGATAGAAACGCGTCTCGATTTCTTTCTGATCCGAATCTGAAAGAAAATCGAATGAAAGGGCGTAATGATCGTTCTTGGTATTGACGTGGTGACTTAAATTCATCACGCCCGGACCATTGATCCCTTTTTCAGTGAAAATCACATTCCCATAAGTTTGTGCAATTTTTTCCCCGTTTCTCAGTAGTGTGACTGCTGCATCCAGCCGGACGCCTTGTATGGTTCCGACAGCTTGGTCTTGTGTCAAAACGGGCGAAAGTGCTGGCTGAAAGGGGGTTCTATTGATACCAATTGTTCGGTGCGCCCAGAATATCATCATCGGCGTTGAGCTGAGGGAAGGCTCGGCTGCACTGGCGATTACAACACAGTCGAATAGTGGCTCAATCGTTTTTCCGCCGGCGGACTTCAGCGCAAACTTTTTGCCGGAGCGGCTTACTGTATCCACTTTGACACTCTCAATCAAATGGACACCGGCTTCAATAAGATTGCCGCGCAAAATTTCTAACCGTGTTGGCGGCAGAAAAAGATGTTGGATAGTCCAGCCATCGCCTGTGCTGACAGTAGGAATCGCTTCTGACGAAGGATTTCGCGGATTTGTGAGGGAGAGAATCGCTCCAGAAAAGGCCGCAGCGTACGTTCTAAATTTGGGGACGATCTTGAATAAAAATGGTGCGGCTCCATGTTCATATTGGTGAGGTTGCAGCGGCCGGAACCCGTAACGCGCATTTTGCGTCCCAAGTTTTGGTTTCTGTCAAGTAGATGAACATCATATATACTACTATGACTCAATTTAAGGGCGCAGAAGATTCCAGGGCCTCCACCCAAAATTCCTACCTTGAAATAATTGCTTTGCATAGTTTTTTAGTGTACAATGTAAATTGTCAGGTGTAAAGAAATATTTTGACACATCAAAAATGTGACATGTAATTTATTATAGGCTATTATTGTACCATTACATAGATTTATCCGAGTGTCGATAGATGACAAAATGCAAGAATCGTTTTAGTCGATGATCATGAAGTCGTACGACTTGGAATCAAATCTTTGCTTGAGCAGAATCCTCAGTTTGAAGTGGTTGATGAGGCGAGCAATGCAAAAGAGGCGATTGAAGTGACTGGAAAATTGCGTCCGGAAATTGTCTGATGGATATTCGGCTGCCGGGAATTTCTGGCATTGGTATGAGGAGATTACCCAGACATTTCAGATGTGCGCGTAGTCATCGGTAACCTCTTACGCCGAAGATGAAATGCTGTTTTTTCGGCGATCCGTGCGGGTGCTTCTGGCTATCTATTGAAGCAGATCAGCAGTGAGGGTTGATCCGCTCGCAGATCTGTCAGCCGAGGCGATGCGTTGCTTGATCCGCATGGTGACTCAACGCGTTTTCCAGGATTCGCCGTCACAGTGAAGAAGAAGGGCATCTGCTTTTGCGATATAGCCCAACAGGAAAAACATGTTCTGATATTGGTTTCGGAAGGAAAACAAACAGGAGATTGCTAAATGTCTTCTGCAGGAGAGGGAACTGTCCGCAATTATGTCAGCAGCATTCTTTCCAAGCTAGGCACAAGCAACCGGGCAAGCACGGCTGCATATGCAGCCAGGCACAATCTCAAAGATTATCTATAATACTAATTTGTGACTTTCATAAAAAACAACATTTATTTTGGCTGCTTTAATGGGTTGAAATAGTTATATATGGCTGTCGATAAGCGGGAAAACAGACGGTTTTCCCGACTTTTCGAAAATCAGATTTGTCGGATGGTATCTGAAAATGCCCAGAATATAATCCCCGGCTGGCGATAAACGGCAGCTACGTTGCTCATCGTGTGGAGCAGGCCATCGCTTTCCTCAATCCAACCATGTTTGTGGGCAATCGGCACACCGTCTGGTATCCCGGCGGTGATCAGATGAGGTAAGCGGTTGTTTCAACAGTTCAATCATTGAGGCGCATTCATGTTGCGTAATTTGCCCCGGAAAAACTTCAAAACGGATTTCCCTGTTCCGTCTTTCACAGTTGTATAAGTCAAACAACAGCGTTCCAATGTCTTTCGCTGTTGTCTGATTATGTATATATCAGGTTTGAGATTGATGTCACTTCGCTGGTTTGCAGCTGTTTTGACCAAATCGAGAAGCGGGGCTCCAAGATAAAAGTAACCTGCCAGAAATGAATTTTCCAAACCCAGCTTGTGCATTTCTTCTGTTACGATCAGCGGCGCGCGTACACTGCCAACAACATTCTCCATCAACCAATCCGTCTGGTCGTTTGGATTCGGTGATCATCGCTCCATTTTTGCCGTTTGGTGAATGCCCCCAGTTCTTCGTCTAATCGCAGGAATGAGAGATGAACAGGGATTTTGATGGTACTGGCTACTGAAAGCGATGTTGGGCGGTAAATCTGTTTTGTTGCGCCGAGCAAATTGAGTTGGTTCCCGGTTGATGGATCAATCAGAAATATCTCGGTCACCTGATCTTTGTCTTGGTTCTGATCAATCAGACTTCGCAGCATGATTTCCAGGTTGGCAAATCCAGCATCGGATTCCGGGATGTCTTGCACAATTAATACTGCTGTCCGGTCTTCAAAGCTGCAAATGGCCTCGGCGATCAATTGGGCGGAGCGCTCGATATCAAGCAGCCGTCCGTCATGCCCTGAAATGAAAAAATTACCAGAAGGATCAGGCTGTCTAGCCGCAGCCGGTTGATCATAGCGTGGTTGAATTTCGGTAATCAGATAGTTTTTAATGGATTCGATGTCTGCCGAACAAACCACTTCAAGATGAATGGGTTTCTGGACAACCTTTCCTGAACCGCGAATTAAGGAAAGGACTGAGTTGAACATTGCGCGTTGCGTGTTTCGGTGAGGATGGTCGTATCAATCAATCGCATCGGGCGCTATTCCGCTGGCTTTCGGATCAAAACAGATCAGGTCATCGATAGAATAGATCGACTGGTGCGTTGAGAATGGCATGTGCGGCTGTCAGGTTCAGCTTCAGTGACGGCTCCGCAGCTGCACGCAGGGGCCGATGGATGAACCTGCGGCGAGGTCTTCACAAGTTGTCTCAAAGGTGCTTTTGGCGACAAAAAATAAAACGGACGAGAGAAATAATAAGGCTAAACTGATAAAAATTAGACCCGCGCGTGTACTTTTTGATTTCATAGCAGTTTCTTGTTTTACCAATGAATCGGTTGAGAGCGCTGCTATCATGCCTTCTGATCCCTTTTGCTGTATAATGTTGACGATATGGAGAAAAACCATGATTACGGAGACAAAATGGGTCGTGTGATAAATGCTGAAAATCCAGGAACTGAGGAAACCGATTAAAAAAATCATTGGTGCTGGCGGTTCGTCAGATGCTGAAACAACAAGAAGCCAATGACGAAACAAGGGTGATTGCATTTATCCTTTTGACGTTGGAACGAATTACAGAAGCGGTTGATATTTCGGTTGAGGCTTGGGAAAACGCGGCTATTGGCTGAAATCTGATCGTTTTCGGATGGAGTGGGATGGGCGCAAATACTTGCAGCACGCCGCCCGAACGTTCTTGCGGAAGACTACCCCCAAAATTATTCCGGATCTGATCGCGGTGGACAAACGTTGAACAATATCACTGTTTCGGACAACCACCGATTAGGAACACTGAGTTGGCGCTTGGGGAGCGCTTGATCGGTGCGAATAAATTTTCGAATCTCATGAAATTATCGAAAGAAGACGCGAAAGATTCTGTCCACCGGATATGGGAATTGGTGCCTGAGAAATTTTATGAAACGGAATTGATCGTGTTAAAATTCGCGCTTCATTGCCAGCTGCAATGCAGTTTTTCTGTCGAATGCTGAAGTTCCATTCGTCAATGCGAAAAAAATATCCGGATGCGACATCATGTCGCTTATCAGATCGGGCATGATAAAACGACCTTGTCTTTCAGTAGTGACGACGGAGAACCTTCTGGTTCAGCCGGAAAACCTGTGCTGTCCGTGTTGCAAGGGGAGCGGTTTAGGGGATGCTGTTATCATTCGTGACTCGCTACTTTGGCAGGACTGAAACTCGGAATTGGCGGATTGGTTCACGCCTATGCGGATGCTGCAAAACAGCTGATTGATGAGCTATCATACGCTGCTAAAATAGCGGTGGCTGATTTTGAGCTCGTTACAACTTATGAATTTTATGAGCGGATTCGTCAAATTTTGTCTTCTCCAAAGGCGAATCTGTCTGACGCAATTTTCAGGAATGGGTGACGATCAAAGGGCTGATACCTGCGGAGTGTCTGGAAGATTGCAGCCAAAAATCAGTGAATCGACCTTTGGCAAAGTGGCATTGAAAACGGTTGGGGCTGTCAGGCAAGCTGTTTTTCGCTCAATGAGCTTTTGCCGTAAAGTTGCAGAGGAATTGCACCGTTTTGTTAGGGGATATGCCGCTGCCATGGGAAGATTCATTCTTTATGCCTTCGTCATAAATTAACCATTTTACATAAAGATTTTCTTCTGTGTTTCTGGGGTTATGAGAAAAGAGTGAGTTTCGCCGCGCGAACGTTGTCTGACATCTGCGGATTGGCAATTGATGCGCAGTTGACAAAGCATTTTCTGCCTTTTTCAGGCTCCATTCGCACAGCACAACAAGGCCTTGTTTGCGGGTCATTTTCGATGACGGAGACACGAATATTCGCAGGAACAGGTACAATTGGTGATCATATCAATGGACAGAGCAATATAAACCGATTTTTAATGCTTTTGGCCTTTGTGTCAGTTGGCTGTTTATGGCGGCTGATAATCAAGATGGTATCAGCAATTGTCAGCCAGTCTGAAGAATCCTGAGATAAACCTCGCTGCACAGCGGCATAGTTTATCCCGAACAACTGATGGGAAAACAGATTATGATGATGCTCTCTGTTTCCATTGCGTTGAGTAAGGATAGGTTGAATTTTCGCTGTAGTTTATCGATTTATGATGATTTTATGCGCTGGTTTGACGATCATTCATGCCGCGATCTGCTTTACCTGTTCTATGTTATCGTACGTCGTATCGGTGCTCCGCCGGGAACTGTTTCACTATACGAGGCTTGGGCTGATCCTGATGATCCCCTGGACCTGGTCAATCGGAGTATCGGCGCTTTTATCAAGGTGTTCTACATCCGTTCTGGTTATTCAAAATATGTCACCCGTTGGAACGATTGTGCGGATGACCACCCTGCTGTCTGTTTTGTTGATCGGTTATGCCCTGCGTGAGTTTATCGATGGCGCTGTGGTTGCCGCAGCGGCCTGGCAACCGGCGTGTTGCGGAAGGGATGTATGCCGGTTATCGTGGCAGGTATTGCAAAAGCGACATTGGACGATGGTATTTCCGACGATGTTATTGCTTGGAAAGAATTGATTATGTTCTGTATTCCTTTGGTGCTGATGCAGCTGATTAATCTGGGCCCGGATAATGCTCGGGAGCTCGGCGATCAGTCGGATGATCAATCAGTGCCTCGCTTGCGCTGTCTGGCCAGTGATTTCCGGTTTTTATTAAAATATGCTAAAATCTTTCGGGAATGCCTGTAATGAAATTACGCTCTCGCTGGTCAAACGCGATGGTTTTACCGGCCGCTGCTCATCGGCGATTTCAGTCGGGCTGTTGGCTACAAGTATCTATGCCTTATTGATCTTTACGCCGGTGGGAGATTTCTGGTTTGTGAAATTCTCGGCCCTGACACCGGATCTGGCGGGGATGGCGAGCCGCGCGCCTTGCCTTATGTATTCTTGCTGCCGTTTGGTAATGCTTTGTTGAATTTTTACCAGGAATCCTGTTGGCGAAAAAACAATCCGGGGGGATTGTTTGAAGGATTGTTGGTTTTCTTGATAGGCGTGCTGGTTTTTCTTGGAGCAGGCATCTGGCAAGAAATGGGCGGGAATCTATGTGATTACTTGGGGAATGAACACGGAATTCTGGTTCAGACGCTCTGGCTGAAATCCGAACAAACCGCTTTATAAAGCAGATTGCCTGATTGTCAAATTTCCAAGTTATCGATCACATTTAAGATCAATTTTTCGTAAACGTGTCATCGACGATAGTATTGATTGCGCTGAATGAGCTTTTCCAATTTCGAACGTGATATTTTGGAAGGATTTAGGCATTAACCCAAAACCCGCCGATTTTTTCTGAAGCTGCTGTGATTCAGCAGTGACTGAGATGTTAAAGTGGGTGCCAGTCTGGAAGCCGCCAACCCTTCAATCAGGCAACGGTAAGCACAATGTTTCGGCAGCCACTGATATACATTGGGGTATACGCGCTGATGCTTACGCAGGTGGCATCGTGCTGAATCGCTCTGGATAAACGCTGCAGCTACGATTCGTCTTGTCAAGAAAAGTGCAAAGGAGCCGGGTGTAGAACAATTCACCGGAATCTCCATCCTCGATTTTATACAGGCAGCATGTGCCGCAGCGGTCACATAGCGCTTCCCATTCTTCAGCTGAAAACAGGTTGCAGAAATCAGGCGTTATAGGCTCGGGATTCTTCATCTTTTATTCGTGTGCTTTCAACCAGTTGGGTAAACTTTTCGGTAAAAAGATTCGGATTTACCGTTGTCAGTAAGTTTCGAATTCGTTCCTTCGGAACAGATCGCGCGGTCAGATATTTTTTTGCATATTTCCGAAAAACGACGCATCCGCGTTCCGGGCCGAAGTGCGCCTTCATTAGGTCAAAATGCTGAAAGACTGTTTGGGTGAACAGTTCGTAAGGAACGTCCTCTACCTGGAATCCAGAAAAAATCCATGGGTTGGCGATCGCCGCCCTGCCAATCATGACCGCATCGCATTTCGTGTAGTCAACCATGCGGGAAAAGTCCTGTGGGGTCAATATATCCCCGTTACCGATGACCGGGATTGAGAGAGCTTGTTTCAAATGGGCAATCGCGTCCCAGTCTGCTGAACCGTTAAAGAGTTGTTCCCGGGTTCGGGCATGCAGCGCGATCATTTTTGCTCCGCATTCCTGGATAATTTTTCCAGTTTCCAGATAGTTAATTTGTGCGTCATCCCAACCAAGGCGAATTTTGGCTGTGATTGGAATCGATAACGAGGCAGTCAGCTGGCTGATGATTTGCTGGATTTTTTTCGGTTCCAATAACAAACCGGCTCCTGCTCCGCGGCTCGAAACATGATTGACGGAGCAGCCCATGTTGATGTCGATAAAATCAGGATGGAATTGCGCAGAAATTTTCAGCGCAGCCTTGATTATCCTTTCAGGACTATCGTCAAACAATTGTATTCCGACAGGGCGTTCCGCGTCTGAGAACTGACAACGCCGTTCGTACTTGGTGTTTCTTGAGAGGACTTCCATCGCGTTGATAAACTCAGTGATGCTGATTGCGGAGCCTAATGCGCGCGTGACGGTACGGAAGGGCAGATCGCTGTATCCGTCCATCGGGGCAAGAATCATTCTGCCGAACACTGGAACAGAACCGAGCCAAAAATCGGGATGGCGGGATTGGCTTACGCTCTGCAAAGAAGCCATATCTGATAAGCATCGACCAAGAACGCCGAGTTCTCGCGGTTTGCCGCTGTTGGCTCAAGATCCTGCAGCGGCAGGATCATCGTCCGATCCTGATGTTGAATTTCAGCGAAAATACCCAGTGGATGGCTCCAACCGGCGAGTGCTTTCATTAAGACGTGATTATCCACCCTGATTGGCCCGTCATTCTCTTCATAATCATAAATGACGGACATTTTTAGCGGTAGGCGCAGGTTTTTTTGCAAATATTGTTCCCAGAGCTGATATGGTGAAATATGCATTTCATTAGCGTTACTGTCGTTGAAAACAGAGCGAATCCGGTGCGCGGCAGCACCAAATTCGTCCCATAAGAGCTTCTCGCCTATGGTGTTCTTTTCCCATTCGGTTTCAATTTCAGAAGAATTTCCCAGAGTTGGAGTAATGTACTTTGCGGAAAGGTATTCTGTTGTCCAATTGACTTCACGTTCAAAACGGTTTCTGATAAAGCGATCCGGCATTTTTCGCAAAGAGTCTGCCGTCCATTCGACGAGCAGAATGGGGTCCGGCTGATTTTCTTCCGGATCATAGATTTGGCGGACAATTCCTCCCAATCCCTTCAGGTCAAAACCAGTGTGTTCATCAACGCATGAGCTGGTCACTCGAAAGTGACCGCCAACTGTAATAAAACCCGTCTGAATTTCCTGTTCCATATCGTAGAAATTATACTTTGATCCTTGCGGTGATGCGCAGAACACGCGTCACAATGTGCAAAACCATCCCTGTCAAAAAAGGCAGGTTGTTTTTGGTTTCTATTTGTGTACAATGAAATTGATAAATCCGTCAGAACCAGGTTCTTTCCCAGATGATCTGATTTAGGTACGTCATGTCCAGCGCTTTCTCGACGCTGTCAGCCATTTTTCCAGCGATTGGGACATTGATTCACACTGGTTGATACCGCTTTGATTCTGCCACCCGAAACTTTTTCAGCCAGGCGTGGCGAAACGCATCATTATCAAAATGCCGTGCAGATAGCTGCCCCAGATTTTTCCGTCCGCGGAACAGTATCCGTCAGCGACGACGTTTTGCTGCTGGTTGCGACGGCAAATTTCCATCCATGGGTTGACGGTTCCTGTCGTTTTCCCCATGTGGATTTCATATCCTCTAAGGTGCATACCCTGCAAGGATTTGATCCAGCCCTGACCGCCGATAATTGTCGCGTCTGCCTGATACGTTGCCTTATCAGATAAAAAGTGGGTTGTAACAGGGAGCAGGTTCAAGCCGCTGCAGCTGGTTTCCTGAGACTCTAACCGATGTAGATCTTCAATTTTTTTGCCCAACATCTGGTAGCCGCCACAGATGCCGACGATTGTTTTGCCATTTTCAGCAAATTTGACGACGGCTTGAGCGATCCCTTCCTGTTCCATCCAGTTCAGATCGGCGATCGTACTTTTCGTTCCTGGCAAAATGATCGCATCAGGATTGCCAAGTTTGTGCAGCGTGCGAACATAACGCAAGCGAACGCCTTCTTCGGCGGCAAGCGGATCAAAATCATCGAAATTGGCGATTCGCGGAAAAGCGATCACAGCAATGTCCAGTTCTCCTGATTGAGGCCCGGCTCCCGAGTGTTCCGCGTTCGATGGATACGGCATCTTCGTCCGGCAGGTCTAAATCCCGCAGGTAGGGGATTACGCCGACAACCCTGGTATTCCCTTTTTCTTCTAGGATGCGCACGCCTTTCCTGAAAGAGCGCCAGATCACCGCGAAATTTATTGACGATCATGCCGCGGATCAGCGCACGTTCGATTGGATCCATCAACAGCAACGTGCCTACAAGTTGAGCGAAAATTCCGCCGCGGTCAATGTCACCTGCCAGTAACACAGGTGATTGCGCATATACCGCGATGGCCATGTTGACAATATCGTTGCGTTTCAGATTTAGTTCAGCGCTGCCGGCGCCTTCAATCAATAAGAGGTCGTATTGCGAACGGAGATAGGTCCAATGATGCGGTGACGTACCGCCAAAGTTCCGCCTTCTTTCATAGTACTTTCTCGCTGGCAGCGACATCCAGGGTTTTCCCAGCAGGATGATCTGCGAATGGGAATCCGCCTCCGGTTTGATTAACACCGGATTCATATCCACTTTGGCAAAATCCCGGCAGCGTATGCCTGGAAAGCCGTTGCGCGACCAATTTCGCCGCCATCAGGACAAACAGCAGCATTGTTAGACATATTCTGGGCTTTGAATGGGGCAACGCGAATCCCTTGCGCATGAAAATCCGGCAAAGCGCCGCTACCAACAAACTCTTCCCAACGGAAGACATACTCCCGGTTATCATCAACGTTTTAGCAGTCATTGTCTCAAGTTTTCTCCGGATTGATAATTTGTATGCGGCTTTCAGTTTATGCCGTTATTTGCGGGTAAGACGGAATTGAACGGCAAAAAATTCCCATGTCTGGATGAAAAAGTTTTTTGTAACGTTCCGTTTTCCATGAGCTCCCTGGCTCTTCCCTCGATAAGGCTCTTGTCAGCTGCCAACAGCCAAATTTCATCCGCGATCTGCAGAACAAGCTCAGATCATGAGAAGAAATCAGCACGGCTTTATTTTCTTCATTGGCAATTTGTTTCAGATTAATCAGCAGATCAACTCGATTTGGCCAATCCAGAAAGGCGGTTGGTTCGTCCAAGATCATGACTTTTGTTCGTTGGGCAAGCGCTCTGGCGATCATTATTTTTGGCGTTCACCGTCGCTGAGTTCGCTGAAACTTCGTCCAAGCAAATGACTGGCTCCGACTCTTTGAATTGCCTGATGAACGATCCGACGGTCATCATCTAATATCCCCAGCCAATTGGTGTAAGGGATCCGCCCGAGTTCGACCACCTGTTCTACATGCAAATCTCCATAACAGACGGGGTCTGTCAAAACAACGCTGATCTCCGCGCGATTTCCGTATTGGATAATTCTTTGGTCATTCGTCCGGCGATAAATATTTTGCCTAGTACCGGTGATTGCAATCCCGCTAACGTTCGCAGCAAGGTTGACTTTCCGATTCCGTTCTGACCGATCAAACAGGTCAGTTTCCCTGTTTGCAGGCAAATATTTAATTCGCTAATCAGCGGGTTATCGGAGCGCCGGCTGTGATAACCGATCCCAAGATTCTCAGTTGTCAGACAAATATGGTTCATGAGGTAAGCACTTTGCGTAAATTACGTTGTTTCATGATGACAAACACAACGACAGGAGCTCCAAGGAGCGCTGTGACGCTGTTGAGAGGTAAAATTGCCTGAGCGCCGGGGAGCTGCGAGAGAATGTCCGCTCCCAGCGCAACGATCGCACCTACAATGGCGCAGGCAGGCATAATTTTCCGATGATCAGAACTGCTCAAAAGACTGCGGCAGAGATGAGGAACAGCGATGCCAATAAAGCCGATCGTCCCGCAAAATGCAGTGACTGTTCCCGCCAGAAGCGAGGCGCTTATGATGATGAACCAACGAGTTCTTTGAGGATTGATCCCCAGGCTGCGGGCGTAAATCTCTCCCAGTAAGAGCGCATTGAGCGGTTTGATCGAAAAGACCGATACCAGGATGGCGGAAATTAGGACGGCGCGAATATCTTCAGTTGTTGCCAGCTGACGCCGCCAAACTGCCGAAGGCCCAGGAAAGATACGCCTGCACATTTTCAGGCATGGCAAACTGGATCAGGATGCGGACAAAGGCGCTGACAATATACCCGATCAGCACGCCGATCACCAGCAACGTGATTGTGCGAACGCGCCGTGCAAGCAGAGCGACAATCATAAACACGCTGAATGCACCGATAGAGGCGGCTAAAACGATGCTGGCATCCCCCAAACCCCAAGTTTGAAAGGAAGTGTACGTCGCTGCCGCCGGCAAGTAAAATGACGATGGCAGCTCCCAAACTTGCTCCAGAGGAAATTCCAAGAATATATGGGTCGGCAAGCGGGTTTCGGAACAAGGTCTGCATCTGTAATCCGGCGATTGATAGTGCGCTTCCTGAAAGTATTGCGGTGATGCTCTTCGGAAGACGAAAATCCAGAATAATTGTGCCCCAGGTTGGATGATCAACAGGGATCCCCGCCAGTATTTTCAGCACGCTGCTGATCGGCATTCGGACAGATCCGAAGAGAAGATCTAACAGCCATGTAAGCAGCAGACCTGAGATCAGAACGATCCAAGCCCATCTGCGGTTCCCTTTGTGTAGTTTGGGAGCTCTTTCAGCCAACTCGGTTATTCTCCCTTCATCAATGGCCGATAATAAACAAGCTGATGATCCGGGAGCAGATCTGGGTGAAGAATGGAAATCAGGTCTGCAAGAATGTAGTCCGGATTCGCCAGGCCGCTCTCGTTATAATCATTGCCGCCAGTTGGGTTCAGTCGGGCATTGTTGTTGTAAACAGCACCCCACAAATGGATTAAAGTTTGAGTATCTTGCGTCGGCACCAAGGATATCGGCTTTGGTTGTCCAGCTGACGGATTGGTCGAACCAAAAGTCGGCATTGGCTCCTCTTTCATAGGCTGCTTCGAAACTCAGGGGAATCCTTCCAGAAGTATCGTCATCTGCCCACAGGTAGTCGCCACCGGCATCTTTAATATAGGCTGCCTGATAACTCTTTCCGCCGGGCATGTTCCATTTACCGTTAATCTCGAATCCTAATAAAACAGTGGGACGTTCGCTTACATTTGCAGCGAGTTCCCGCATAGATTCATAGCGTGATTCAATTCCCGAGAAAATTTCTTCTGCCTGCGCTTCCTGGTTGAAAAACAGGGCCATGAATTTGATCCATTCCGCGCGCCCCAGTGGACTCTCTTCCATAAAATCCGAGAAAATAACCGTGGTGAATCCTTTTTGATTAAGCATCTGATAGTCGTCTTTTTTGGAACTTCCCAATGCCAGGGTGGTGATCACTTCCGGATTCAGTTCAAGCAAGCTTTCGATATTGATGTCTGGGCCATTGCCGACGGCTTTGATTTTACCGCTTTCCAGCCGCTCGAGTACACCGGGAGAATTGACGTAAATTGCGTTGCCAATTGCTACAAGCGGGTCAAGATCCCCCAAAGCGTTCAGATAAGACAAATGCGTCGTCGCGAGGCTGGCCATGCTTTTCACCGGAATTTCGATGACCGGAATATCTTTCAAGTCCGCTGGAGCAGCCGCCCCACGCTGGAGGAGAACATAAGAGAATGTCAGGTTTGCGTCCCGCCATGGTTTCAAGACAGTCAGCAATTTATAATTATCATGGTATTCAACGGTGAAAGCTTTCGCGTGACGCAAATCTGTACTCAACGTTGCGAACGAATCGGCATCCGCTGAAGCGGTTGCGTTGCCGTGCGCTATGCAGCCATTCACTGCGATTGAAAAGTAAACCCCGGTTGCCAGAAAAAAGGTGAAAAAGAAAAAAGCCAGTCGTTTAATCATTTACTCTCTTTGATTTATTTGCCATAAGGGCAATGGCTTATAAAATTCAATGCAAGCTGCGGGTTTTGGCAAAACTGAAGGTGGATATAAGAAGCGAGGACATTATCTTTTGCAACCCCTTCTTCTTCAAAAGGCTGCGGTCGCCGGACGCGGTTTCACCTGGTATGCCGCGAATGAATGTTGCGGGGCATTCCAGATGGAATAGTGAAACTCGTGCCCACGCAGTTTCATACCAGGACTCGATAAAATGTTTTTTCTAATTGGTTCTACCTCGCGGTATCCCATTCTCAAATGTTTGCCAATTTCGCACAAACCTGGCAGCAAGCCAACCAAGGGAAAAACATCGTTTTCAAGACGAATACCTTTGGTAAGATACATCAGGCCGCCGCATTCTGCGTAAAGCGGGATGCCTTGCCTTGCCGCCGCGTGCAGATGGTTGCGCAGCAGCCTGTTATCGCTGAGCTTCCCGGCAAATATTTCTGGATATCCTCCACCGATGTAGATACCACTGATATTTTTTGGCAGGATTTCATCTTGCAACGGGCTGAAAAAGATAATCTCTGCTCCGTTTTGACGCAACTCCTCCAAATTGTCCTCATAATAAAAACAAAAAGCTTCGTCCCTTGCAACAGCCAATCGTATATCCGGCTCGGGAAAATCAATGGTTTGTTCTTTTAATGGGCGGAGTTTCGCTGCACTTTTGGCGATCTCCCAGAGGCGTTCAAAATCAATGTAAGCTGGAAGACAATCGGCAGCCCGATCAATAAAAGCCTTGGCCTCTGCCGGGTTTTCAGTTACCGTGAACAAGCCCAAATGCCGCTC
The DNA here is from genome assembly GCA_040766005.1 of Flexilinea sp. Lineage (GTDB taxonomy): Bacteria > Chloroflexota > Anaerolineae > Anaerolineales > Anaerolineaceae > Flexilinea. Next base: position 179,177 of record JAXGRI010000004.1, read on the forward strand.
GGGGATCCTCAGTGCTTCCATTTTAGGAATACAGCCGAGAACGGGGACATGCGCGTGCTGTTCTATCGCTTCTCGCAAACTGCGAGCATGATTTTCGCTGCCGACGCGGTTGCAGATGACCCCGGACAACCTGATGCGATGGCTGAAAGAATTCATGCCATGCACGATTGCCGCTGCGCTGGCGGACATCTTTGAACAATCAATCACCAAAACAATTGGACATTCCAGCAATTCCGCAAGTTCGGCAGTACTGTTCGCGAACGGATCGCTGCCGACGCCATCAAAAAGGCCCATGACACCTTCAATGATGCTGATTGCAGCGTCAGCGGAGGCGCGGCTGAAACTTTGCCGGATCTGATCCGGCGTCAGCATCCAGGTATCAAGATTGCGAGATGGGCGGCCGGTGGCAATCGTATGATACATTGGGTCAATGTAATCTGGCCCAGTTTTGAAACCCTGTACTGTACACGATGCCGATAACGCAGCCATTATTCCGGATGCGATCACGCTTTTTCCGGATCCGCTTGAAGGTGCTGCCAGAAGCAGACGCGGCGCAACGATCATTTCGGTTGATCCTCCGTTGTTATTTCAGGACGGATTAGGAGAATGCTGAAATAGGGGGCTTGCTGCGTTCCCCAATCTTCAGAATAATCCTGCACAAATTCTTCAGGTGTTGTGACACGATCCACGCGCACCGCCTTGAAGTCTTTTTTTAAAGTTCCAAGTTTTTTCTGGATATTTTCCAGCTCCCGGGCAGCTTTGAAGAGGACGATGCTGCAGTCCTCTGCTAACCATTGATCAATTTTTGATAAACCATCGCTTGCTGAAGCAACAATCAATTTTTCATTTTCAATCACCAGGGAAAGCGTGCCGCTGCAGCTGCCGCGCGTTCATGGCACTGATACCGGGACAAACCTCAATTTGAATCTCGCTGGATAATGCTGTACAAAGGTGCTGGAACGTGCTGTATAACAACGGGTCTCCTTCAGTGATGAAAACTACGTCTTGTCCGGTGTGCAGAATATCCCTCAGTTGGTTCGCAGCGTTTTGGCGATACTGAATACGTTCAGTTCTGTCACAGGCCATTGAAAAGGTGAGTGGCAGTTCACGGATTCCATAGGGGAAATAGTCTTTTGTCGAATTTTTTGCATAACAATTCCCGTTTTTATCCACTGTATAAGCGATGACAGCCGCTGTCTGGATTAACCGGAGGGCTTTTAACGTGATTAATTCGGGGTCACCCGGGCCAACTCCGACCCCGATCAGTTTTCCGTTCATGGCTTGCCTCTTTTTGATTTTTCCGCTGAGGATAAAAATTGGATTGATGGCGTAAAACGCGTCCCGTTGCCGATCGGAACGCTGCGTGAAAAAGAGCTTCAGTAATCGTTGGATCATACTCATTTTCTTCATCCACTGATGTGCCGACATCAGATTTTCCATCACCGTAAAATTCGCCACGATTCGACAGCCAAGGTCTGCGGCTGATTTGACATGGTTCAAAATATCAAGCAGATTTCCTCCGCTTCCGCCGATAAACACTGCAGAGGGAGCAGGAAGCCCCATTAGTATTTCAGGAGCCTGTCCGGCTAAAATTTGTAAATTCATTGCTCCATAGCGGGTGGAATTTTCGCGAATACAGGCCAGGCAATCTTCGTCTTTTTCAACCGCAAAAACTTTTCCGCGCCAGACGGTTTCTGCAATTTCGACGCTCATTGCTCCGCTGCCGGCACCAATATCCCAGACCACATCCGCTTCTTGCAATCGCAGCCGTTCAAGGCTGATGATCCGGATATCGCGTTTTGTGATCAAGCCGTTTTTATGACAATAGTCGCTATCTGCGCGAATGTTAGGAGTCGGCAGCGGTTTCCAACCATCATCCTGAATCAAGAGCAGAACATTCAAGGGGGAAAAAATCTGATTTGCAATTTTTGAAAGACGGGAATCGATTATTTTTTCGTGCTTTTCTCCTAGATTTTCACAGACGACCGCGCGGCAATCTGAATACCGGCGTTAAGGAGGTGTTTCGCAATCCAAGCCGGTGTTTGTACAGGGTCTGTTAAAATGCCAAGTTTCGCATGTCGGCGTGCTAATCCGACCACCTCCCAGATGGGACGCGAATGCGCACTGATCAACCCAGCGTTCTGCCATGGGGTGCCAATCCGGGCAAAGGCAGTCTGAAGCGATGAAACGGCCGGAAATATTCGGACTTCTTCTAGTGGTAAAATTTTTAAAACGCTGGCGGCAATCCCATAAAATCCCGGATCTCCTGACGCCAAAATGACGATTCGCGCATTCTTGTCTCGCGTCTTGAGCCGTTGCAGCGTTTCAGGCAAGTTTTTGTCCAGTAAAACTTTCCGGAATGAATCTTCTGTCCAATTTCTTAAGAGTCGTTCTCCACCCCAAAGTTCAGTCGCCTGATTGATGATGGATCGGATCTCGCTGCTAACCATTTCAGGCGAATCAATGTTGATTCCAATAATCGAAACGGGTTCAGGCTGCATCATTGACCCTCCGGCTTGCTTGCGCAAGCATTTCCCCGTTTAAACTGAATAGATAAATTTGTGCGTCAAGCTTTTCTTTGCATCGTTTAAATAGATGGTCTACCCCGAGCCGACAAATTTCCGACTCCAATTGGACGTTCTCAGCCCTCAGCCAGTTTTGCACCTGATGAGCAGTCCGCGCGGTCAAAATTCGTTGGGCAGTTTCGGCAGAGGCGCCGCAACGAAGCGAAAGTTCGGATAAGAAATGGAAATTAACTTCACCATCCTTCACATGAGTGCGGAAACGCCCCTGAGCAACTTTGGACATTTTCCCGATCATGCCGCCGATAATGATGCGCTTGAATCCAATTTTTAACATCTGTTCAATCGGATATGCCAATTCGTCTCCGACATCAATCACCCCAAGCCCGCGTTCGTCATTCATTACTTTCTTTAGGTAGATCGCCGACCGTTTTCCTGTCGCCAGCCCGATAGAAGAATATCCGTTTTCCTGAGCGACTTTCATTTCGTAAAAGAGACTGGTTTTAAAGGCAGGGGTGGAGTATGGGCGAACAATGCCGTCTGTTCCAAGAATCGAAATCCCGCCGATGATTCCCAATTTGGGGTTCATTGTGACTTGAGCAATCTGTTCCCCATTAGGAACCTGAATTTTGACTTCAAGTCCAATTTGCTGATCTATTTTTAATCGCTTCAGCTCTGCTTCAACCGCTTGCAAAATGATTTTTTGTGATCCTGGATTAATCGCAGATTCTCCAACAGCCACCGGCAGCCCTGGCAAAGTTGCCTTTCCAATGCCTTTCCCGCCCAGCAGCGTGATCCCTGGTTTGTTGGTTTTTCGTACGACGGATTGAATTTCAATGCCATTGGTGACATCCGGGTCGTCCCCCGCGTCCTTTATGACGCCGCAGCAGGCTGAACTTTCCAGCCGGATGCAACGGCAAACCGGAAAGGCAACCCCCTTAAGAATGGGCAGGTCAATGGTGATTTCTCCCACGTCGTTTTTTGTCAGTAAAGCCCGAATGGCAGCGGCGGATGCTGCCGCTGCGCAGGCGCTGGTCGAGTATCCGTTGCGCATAGATAAATTATGCCTCTGCGAGCCGGAGGAGCGCATTCAGAATTGCCACGGCAACGGTAGAGCCGCCTTTGCGGCCAACTGAGGTTATGTAATCCAGCGGGGTCTGAAGCAACGCTTCTTTGGATTCCACTGCGTTGACAAAGCCGACCGGAACGCCGACAACCAGCGCAGGGCGGATTTGCTCAGCCTTGAACAGGCGCAGAACCTCGAACAGAGCGGTCGGTGCGTTACCAATTGCCACGATGGAACCGTTCAACAATTCTCCATATTGGTGGATGGCCAGTTCCGAACGCGTTTTGCCTGTTATCCTAGACAACTCAGCAATTTTTGGATCGCTGACCGCACAGGTGATCTGGCAGCCAAAATGATCCATTTTTAGCTGACTTACCCCTGCAGCGATCATTTGAACGTCTGAGATGATGGTACAGCCGCTCTGCAAAGCTTCGATTCCTTTCTCAATGGCATGCTTGCTAAACCGAAGCAATTTTGCGTAATCAAAATCCGCGGTTGCATGGATGACGCGTTGGATGATTGGGAGTTCAGCTTCAGTGAAAGAATTCGTTCCCATTTCATCCAGACGATTTGAAACCTTTTTCATCCCTTCCATCTCATGACTATTCCTCTGGCTGGTTTTGAATTGACATCCGCGTGGTGCGATCATTTTGTTGACCACTGGTGGATTGGTTCCGGATGATTAAAAATACAATCCGGATTCGATTTCAGCTGATTGCAAATTTTTTTAAATTGCGTAACGACTACTTGTTGGCTTCTTAAAAGCATTGCGCACAACACCAATGGATGTCGGCTCCATGTTAGCAGAAAAATGCATTGCCCGGTTGAATGGTTCGATGCGCCGATGACCGCGCGGGTTATACAGACAGATCACAAAGTCACCCTGGACAGCCGCTTCAAGACGCTTGATGATTGTTGGAAGGGGCGTTCAAGGCTAATGGGATGATAATAGCGAAATGTTCATCAACGGCGCCCCAAGCAACGCAGCCGCACTGTTCAGCGCGCTGATTCCGGGAATGATTTCTACCGGGATTGCGTCAGAAGATAATTCGTCCAGCAGTTCGAGGACAATTCCGGCCATACCATAAATTCCTGCATCTCCGCCGGATACTACTGCCACTTTTTTCCCTTGAAGCGCAAAATCAATCGCCTGTTGTGCTCTGTTCATCTCATGCCGCATGCCGCTTCCTGATCGCGGAATTTGCGGAAAATTCCTTCAATTTGTTTGAGGTAATTTCTGGTATCCCACTATCACATCCGCGTTTTCGAGTGATTGTGATGCACTTGGTGGCAGCAAATCCAAGCTGCCGGGGCCAAGACCGATGATCGTAATGGAGCCGTTCATTGTTCCTTTCTCATGATCGCGACAGCGACCGTTACATTTTGATATTTTTGTTTTGGGAACCAGTAAACGTTCAGATGTGCGGCGGCAAGCAAGGCTTGCCGGTTTCGGTAACTCCTGCAACGCCAAGAACCTCTTGAACAATTGCAGAAGGGTTTGGAATCGTCTTTATGCCGGCAATTTCGGTGCGCGAAAAGACAAGCAAAGGCCATCCGTGTCGGTCGGCCGCTTCCGACTAACCAATTCTTATTTGCTTTGTTACTGATTGCGGCGTGATTGCCGCAATGCTGTCAAACGCCAGATCGAATGACGTCAAGGCAGTTTGAATCGCATCCGTGATTTCCTCGACAGGTGTTCCGCAGATTGCAGCCAATACCAACCCGCCAAAACGGGTGGATAATATACCGCTGCCGATTTTCAGGTTTTCTGCCAAAATCTGTCCGGCATTTTTTGATAGGATAACGCAACCAAAGCGTTTCGCAGCCCCTCAAAAACAGAGTCTTCCCCAATCAGCGCCTCAGCAGCCCATGACAGTAACTAATTCTGCGGGGACTTTGAGGGTCGCATCCCGGATAAATCCTGCTGACAGCCGGTCGACATCGCTCCCATCACTTGAGGAAAACGACTGCGCATCCAGTTTCCAGCCGGTGCTTTGCCAGAACATCCAGAGCCGGTACTCCGGCGTGGTCACTTCGGCTGTAGATTACAGCTTGCTGTCCTCCGGTCATTTGCGCCAGTTGTTGTGCCAATGCATTGGCGCCGCCTTCATGTCCGCTCAGCAAGCTGATTGCATAAGCTCTTCCTGATCCATCACAACGACCGCAGGGTCGCTATGCTTGCTTCTCAGCAGAAAGTGGTGCCAGTTCGCGAACGACACCGCCGCCATGATGCAAACCACCGATGCAACGTTGAAAACTGTCCCCGGAGTACGCTGCGGGTCGCTTCCTGGAAACCATGAATTTTTGTGTTCCACTCATTCAAGTTTTTCAAGAGCTTGGGGACAAACAATTCCGCATCAGCCAGCTCTGCCAAAAGCTTTCTTGCTAAAGGCATAGCGCGCGCTTTATTGCAGGCGCTGTAGACACTTGCAATGTATTCGGTAGTGCCGTTGCGTTGGTGAGCAGATTGATATCCTCCATAAAGATGAATGATCAGCGGGAAAAAAGTTTTGTTCACATCGGGGCTGACGATAATGAGCCCAGCGATGTCAATGGGCGTTCAAAATCGGCGACTTTTTCACAAATGTCAGACAAAGTGCCGTTGATTACCAGCTGATCCGGCCAGTTGCTCGGAAAACAACAGCTATCGCTGTGTCAGGAGCGTAACCGCAGGCGATTGGTTCTTTCCACGACGGACGGGGGGGGGGGGGGGATAAGTCCAACGCTAAGAAAATGGCCAAGCTGCAGTGGTGTGCAGCCAATGAACGAAGTTTCTCAAGATCGGGAACCTGACGTACGTCCGCTGGCACGAGTCAGGATGAGCGTCTGCGTCACATCTGGTGCGGTATGAGCCCTGGATGCCGAGTGCGGGGAAGCCAAGAGCGCAGGAAAAAGCTGAAGTGATGTCTTCGGGATGATTTTCAAATGAAATTCGTTTTTCTTCAGACGGCGCATTTGTTCGTCAATTGCCCTATGCAGCAGCAGCGCGGTCGCCGGTATGAAGACGAGCGACGTTTTTCCCGCATTGCCAGCGGTGGTCATTAAGGAAATCTGTTCATCCAGCGACATGCTGATGCCAGCCTGACGCCGTCGGAGAAGCAAATCCTGATTTCTTTGCACTAATGAGCTCGCGTACAGGATGACATCCGCGGCAGCCATCAACCGTTGTCCACGGACCGTAATCAGACGGATCACCTGACCGGCGCCGATAAAAACTTTCCCGATTTTTTTGAACTCATAAGCCCTCGATCTCATGAGAGTTTACATGGCGTGCTCAACAAAGATTTTTGAATTCAGGTAGCAGATTCCTCCCAACGGCAGTTGTATCAACATTGACCGAGAATCCTTCGTTTTTCAGATGTTTAGCCAGCCGTCCGGTTCATTTCGGCCATGTCATTCTGCACGATCACCGGCGACCAACATAAATGGCATCAGATTTACGGTCTGAATCTTTTTGTTTTAAATCGAAGATTACTTCTTCAATTGTCGGTGTGCGGCTTCAACGAAGCACGTATGCGTTCTGGATGCCGCGTTTTTGAATGTGTTTATCATAATCGAATAAGCTGCGTGCGCTTCATGCTGACTGCCATGACCCATTAGCAGGAGCGCTTCATCGTTTTTATTTCGGCAAATTGCCGATGATATGCATCCGCAATTCGCTCAAAATCTGCGGCGGAAGTTAGCAACGGTTCGCCGATCATAATTTTACTGATGCGGTTCTGAAAGCCTGACAAGTCTGACAAAGTTTTCTCATACTCGATTCCGGCAATCATCAATAACGGTTGAACCAGAACCTCAGTTACGGCGGAATCAACCAGTTTTTCAAGTGCCTGGACCGGGTTGTCGATCAAGAGGCAATCACGGCGCATTATTTTTCCAATCACCATACGCGATGTGAAAGCGCGCGCAAGCTTATGATCCGGGAATGCGTTCCTGAGCGCTGTTTCCAGCGGGTCAATTGCCTTTTTCCGGGCGTTTTCATATGTTGTGCCGAAACTGACGGCAAGAAGCGCTTTTTTTGTCATATCTTTATCCTTTTGTCCAGAAGCTTTTGACCCACAATTCAAAAGTTTCTTTTGACAGATGCTGCCAGACCCATCATTTAAAATTTAAAAACCATATTTCAGGTTATCTGCAAGAAAGTCGTAATCATAAAAGACTTCCTTCGTATTTCCTTGCCGGTAAATTGACTGATCCAGCCAGAAGATTCGTTCAGTCTAATTTCTGGCAAGTTCCCAATCATGGGTTGACAGGATAACCGTATTCCCACGATCTACCCACTGATTCAGGATGCAGCCGACTTGATTTCGCATCCAGGATCAAGACTGTTGGTTATTTCATCTGCAAACAAATAGAGTGGCTCCCATAGCAAAGAATCCCTGCCAGCGCAGCCCGCGCTTTTCACCGCCGTTGAGCGCATGAGTTGGCCGGTCGAGCAAACCGGCCAGTTCACAAAGTTCTGCAACTCCATCACGCGCTTTCATTTTCGGCTCACTCCAAACCCAAATTGAGCGGCCAAGGCTGATATCCTGCATAACGCTTGCACTGAACAACTGATCTTCAGGATTCTGAAGACAATTCCAACTTTTTGGCGCAATTAATGCCGACTTTTTCCCGTTGAGAATCAGCCCACCTTTTTGTGGTTGGCCAGAATCCCCATTGGCCGAAAGCATCAGCGTCGGATTTTCCACTGCCGTTTTTGCCGGATTAACGCGATCCGCTCGCCAGGCTGTATG
>JAXGRI010000004.1:192500-205729 GCA_040766005.1 Flexilinea sp.
TGATGCCAGCAGCACCTGAGGGAATCGCCAAGCAGTCCCCATATGCAGCGGCAGGGAGAAGAACCTTTATCGATTAAAACGTCTCCGCTTTCTGGCCACAGAATTTTCCTCACAATCCGATATGGAACTTTTTGGCCTTTTGGTTAATTTTGTTCAGGTTCAATGCCGTATTTTGCCTGATATAGCGTTCAGAGGGTTGCCGGAAATTCCGCCGCCGACAGAGAATCTTCGACAAATCTGAGAGTATAAAGGTTCTTTTGATATCCACTACTGTATACGCCAATCCTGCCCGAGCCACAAGCCATCTTCCACCAATAATCAATGCAGTTGATCAACTCCTCTGTTCGCACTGCTGTTTGATTTCGTAGCGGAAATGGTATTCGAACTATTTTTCAGGTGGGGTCTATAGCGGGATCCCGGTTGTAACGCAATCTCCCCAGCCGCAATGCTCCGGCTGATTTTCGGAATAAATTTGCATTTTGAGGACATCTCAAATAATTTCTCAAGCGCGATTCTATATGAAGTTCAGCATCGAAAAGTTGTGAGCCTAAATGAAAATGTGTAAACTAATTAAATCAAGCGTTCAGCTTGCAAAATTTTTACAACGAATTGCCACTTCAGCATCTCCATTTTCAACATGAAAACCAAATTTTGCTTTCTTTTGCAGCTGTTTCAATGTGGGGATGTGTCTGAACGCGGATATCCGGGGTGATTCGCAAGCCAAACGGGAGTTTTAATATCCATTTCCGCTGATATTTTTGATATCTTGTAATTCCCCAAAATTATCGACGACAATTGCATGTATCCCCGTCTCTATTGCCAAACGCAATTCCTCCGACTTGTTGTTTCCATGCAGGTGGATACGATCAGGATGGATCCCACTCTTTAATGTACTTTAATTGCCTTAGCCGACGACGTCCACTCCTAATGGCATTTCTGCAATTTTTCTGGCAAATCTTTGAGAAAATACGCTTTAGATAATAAGCAGCCGCCGAGGCTCCCGGTAGTATCTGATAACAAATCTGCCAATAAGGTAACGTTCTGTTTTATCAGCTAAACTGTCATAAATGTATAGTGGAGTTCCAGGCGTTTCTGCGGATCAGATCACAATCGCAGACAGTCATTCTTGATGAGGCGTCTATTTTTTGTAGAAACAGGGAACAAACCATCAGGATCAGTGAATGCCATAATTTCATTATCAATGAGAGATATATGATCAATTTTAATCGATCTGACAAAAACTCTGAATGATTCTTAGCGCGAAAATTTCGCATAGCCACTGTCGAATCCTCCTCGCTTGCGCAGAATCTGATGGTAAGATTCATTTCTGTTTTACAATTATTGTGGAATTCCAAAATCGAGGGAGAGGAATGATTTCGGTCTTCAACGTTCCGCCGCATATTGGCGAAGCGTGCTGAAGAATATGTCTGTAAGGCAATCCGAAGTCAAAAATCTCCTGAGACGGCGCTTACAAAAACTTTGCCAAAAACAACTTGAAGAAATAACCGCATCCCAAAAGCGCTATTGACCACATCCTGTTCGACGCACTGGCTGCGCTATTGTCTGGTATACAGCCCGTGGATGAAGTAATCTGCTCTCCTTCACCTTTGTCTCGACGGCAAATGCTTTTGTGCTTCGCGGTGCAAAGATCGTTTTTGTTGTGATAGAGCCGAGCGATAATGAATTTGAACGCTAACTCTCGATTGAGGATGCAATCACAGAAAACGCGTATTATTGTTCCGGTTCATTATGCGGGCGTCGGATGTGATATGGATGAGATAAAACCGGGATGGTGCGCGAAAATTCATCTGCTGCGATTGCGATGGCGGCACAAGGTGCTCGTGTCTCTCCTATAACGGGCGCGCCCTTGGAACATTTGGAGATTATGGTTGTTACAGTTTTCATGAGACAAAAAACTATAGCATGGGAGAAGGCGGTGCAATTCTACTGAAGGATGATGCATCTGTTGAACGCGCAGAAATATTCCGCGAAAAGGGGACGAACCGCAGTCAGTTTTGGCGCGGGCAAGTCGACAACATAACGCGGGTTGATTTTTGTCAGTTCTTTCCTCAGACATCGTCGAAATGCCATTATCTTTATCCGCAAATTATTAAAAGCTGCAGAAATATTAGAAAACAGATTGGCAAGTTGGCGGTTGTATCAGCAGGCTTTAGAACCGTTAAGGATTAATAATTGGATTGAAACTCCATATATTCCTGATAATTGTGAACACAATGCACATATGTTTTATATCAAGACAAAAGACCTGGCTGAACGGACGTCTTTGATCCGTTATCTTCGCGAACATGGCGTAGAGGCTGTTTTCCATTACGTACCGCTGCATACCTCTCCGGCAGGCAGACGGTTTGGACGGTTTCACGGCGAAGATATCTACACAACGTCGGAAAGTGACCGTTTGGTGCGGCTGCCGATGTACTATGGGCTTAAACCTGCGGATATTCAAACTGTAGCGGCCCGAATCCGCTCGTTTTTCGAGGAGAAAAACGGATGAAACTGGCTGTCCTACAGTCAAATTATTTACCGTGGAAAGGCTACTTTGACATCATTCATAAAGTCGATCTGTTTCTTTTTTATGATGAAGTTCAATATACAAAAAACGACTGGCGCAACCGTAACCGGATTCAGACACGCAATGGGATGGAATGGATCACAGTACCGGTACACGGAACGCTGTATCAACGGATTGACGAGGTAGAAATCGTTCCTTCCCGCTGGCAAATGCAGCATTATCAGAAACTAGTAACAAATTACGCAAGAGCACCATTCTTCAACTTTTATCGGCCTTTTCTTGAGGATGTGTATCTGAAGAAAAAATGGCAAAAATTATCTGATCTGAATCAATATCTGATTCAACGTATTGCAAAAGAATTCCTTGGGATCAAGACGAATTTCGGCTTGAGCACTGATTATGTTTCGATTGGCAGCGGGCATGAGAAATTACTGTCGTTGATCAGAAATACTGGCGCAACAGCGTATCTTTCGGGCCCTGCGGCAAAAAATTACATCATTGCTTCAGATTATACGACTGCGGGGATTCGGTTGGAATGGATGGATTATTCCGAATACCCGCAATACCCGCAGCAATTTCTCCCTTATCAGCCGAATGTTTCCATTTTGGATATGCTATTTAATCTGGGAGAAAAAACCCCAGCTTATATCTGGGGCGGTTGATTGTCAAGGTTGTTCAGGCTGCTTTTCCATGAACACTGGTTCGGCGTTATTGAAAATAAACTTTTTACGATTGATCAGATCTTCCTGGTAGTAAAGTGCCGAGAAAATGGTCAGAAACGACCCGTGAGATACAATCAGGACGGTTTCATCCGGATGTTTTTCCAGCATTTCTGTAAGGAACTCCTGTGCTCGGACGGATACATCCATCAGTGATTCCCCGCCTGGAAAGCGGAATGTTACCGGATTGCGGTGCATATCCCCTGCTAAACCGGGGTTCATCAGGTCTTTTTCATATGATTTTCCTTCAAAATCCCCAAAACTTCTTTCACGAATGCGCTGATCAAAATGGATTGGCGTATTTGGATGATACTGTTTTACTGCCATCGCGGTGTCACGCGCGCGGATCAAGTCGCTGCTATAGATGACGTCCAGCGGCATATTGCGCAGTTGTGTCCCTGCCAATTGGCTTTGCGCTTCTCCTGTCTCGTTTAAAGCAATATCCGACTGGCCTTGATAACGACGCTGTAAATTCCAGTCCGTTTGACCGTGACGCAGTAAGATAAATTTTGTCATAAGCTGTTTCTTTCTGTTTTACTCCATGCCTTTCGTAAATCGTTATCTGAGTCATCCGAGCATACGTTCCAAAAATGTTCTGGTTCGTTCGTTTCTCGGATTGTTAAAAATGATGTTTGGCGGTGAATCTTCTGCAATTACGCCCTCGTCCATGAAGATGACTCGCGAAGAAACGTCCTTTGCGAAAGTCATTTCATGTGTCACAATCAACATTGTCAACCCAGATTTTGCAAGTTGGCGCATAACTCCCAGAACTTCCCCAACCATTTCTGGATCCAATGCGCTGGTTGGTTCATCAAACAACAGGACTTCCGGATCCATTGCGAGTGCACGGGCAATTGCGACCCGTTGTTTTTGTCCGCCGGAAATTTGCTTTGGTTTTGCGTGGATGTATTGCTGCATCCCCACTGACTCAAGCAGTTTCATCGCATTTTCGACGGCTTCTTTCCTGCCTTTCTTGTTGACATTCACTTGTCCAACGACACAGTTTTCTAAAACGGTCATGTTGTTGAAGAGGTTGAAGGTTTGAAAAACCATCCCAACTTTTGCCCGGTATTCTGAGATTGAAAACCCTTTTCCCTGAATATCCTGGTTCCGATAAAAAATAGAGCCGGTTGTCGGTTTTTCTAACAGATTAATGCAACGCAGGAGTGTAGATTTTCCTGAACCTGACGAGCCGATGATTGAGACGACATCACCTTTGAACGCTTCAAAATCAATATCGCGCAATACAAGGTTTTCGCCGAAATGTTTTCCAAGATGTGAAACTTTGATGATTGGATTAGTCATGGATTATCCTTTTATCACGGCTTCAGGGACTGTTTGGGATCCGTGAATGACGAATGCGTCCGGTCCATCCAACTTTCTTTCGAGCAGCAGCAGCAGGCGGGTTACAGTAAACGTCAAAACGAAATAAATAACGCAAGTGATGAGAAACACTTCGAAATAACGCATGTAGGTTCCGGCAGCTGATTTTGACATGAAAAAAAGTTCTGTTACAGAAATCACGTTGAGAACCGAGGTGTCTTTGATGTTGACGACGAATTCATTGCCGATTGAGGGCATGATATTCCGGATTGCCTGCGGTAAAATCACATGAATCATCGTTTGCCAATGATTCATTCCGATTGACATCGCTGCTTCTTGCTGCCCTTTGTCCACAGAGATAATTCCGCCACGAGTGATTTCGGCCATATAGGCGCCGGTATTGATTGATACGATGAACAATGCGGCCACCATCGGAGACATATCCAAACCCCACAGCTCCATGGTACCGTAATAGATTACCATTGACTGGACGATCATCGGAGTTCCGCGGAAAATTTCTATATAGATGACAAATATTGTCCGGATGATTTTAAGGGCGGCTTTTTTGAAACGACTGTCATTTTCTTCTACTGGCAATGTTCGGATTACCGCTACAAAGAGTCCGATTAAAAAACCAACAACTGTTGAAAATAGCGCGATCAACAGTGTTGTTCCGGCTCCCTTGAGAAAAAATAATCCATATTTATCGATAAAAAAGAGTACCCATCCAAAAAAAGTAGTTGGCATTGGTCAACCTCATCCCATCACTAGCGGCATAAAAACAGCCGGATTTTCTTAATTGTCTTCCGGCTGTTTTGTCAAAACAATTCCTTTCCGGAGAATCAGTCCCGGAATTTGTTAACGTCTACTCTCCGGAAAGCGGTTGGATGGCAATCGCTTAATCCATCATTTCCTGGCGTTTCTCTTTATCGATAGCTGCCAGAATTTCATTGATTTTCGTAATATCTTCATTGCCTTTTTTCAGGGCAACCGCAATTGCAACATCTTCTGGAGAGGCTTCAAATCCGTTTCCTTCTTCAAAGGAAACGAACATGAGATTCGGGTTGGATTCAATTGCTGAAATTGCACCCGGGCGTTCGGAAACATAACCGTCAATTTTTCCTGAGGACAACGCGACGATCATTGCAGGGAATGTTTCCATTGCAGTTCGCTTTTTTACACCGTCAATCTGATCAATGACGGTGTAGTGGAACGTATTCAACTGACCGGTGATTTTCGCGTCTTTGAAGTCCTGAAGCGATTGTGCATTTGCATATGAACCGTCTTTCTTTACAACGATTACCAGATCACTTTCATAATAAATATCAGAAAAATCGACGCTTGCTTTACGTTCCTCGGTCGGGGACATACCGGCGATAACAGCATCAATTTTTCCAGCGTTGAGTGCGGGAATCAAACCGTCCCATTCGGTCTTGACAATGACCAGGTTCCGATCCAGCCCATTCGCGATATTCTTGGCAATCATTACATCATAACCATTGCAATATCCGCCGCCGCCATTGATTTCAATTGCTTCGTTAGTGTCATCCAACTGTGTCCAGTTGAATGGGGCATAATTACATTCAAGACCAACCTTAAAATCCTGTTTAGCTTGTAAATTTTCACTTGCAAAAACGCTTGAAAAGGATACTAATAAGATGAGTGATAAAATCACAGCGATTAATACGTTATGTGTCTTCATTACTTGCTCCATACTTTGGCTGATTTTTGATAATCTTAACATGAAAAAAAAAGAATCATGCAAGACATTGAAAAATAGATGACGCGAAGAACATGAAAGGCGGTAGATTGTATGAACCGGATTGTCCAGGACGGAGACTTGGTGGAAATTATTGGACGAGGAAACATCCATCACATTGTTAAAGTGAAATCTGGTACGGAAATGCATACCCATAAAGGAATCCTCAGAGCAGATGAAATCATCGGAAATCCGTGGGGCAGTACGATACGCAGCCACAATGGCAATACTTTTTTTGTGCTGCAGCCTGCGTTAACTGACCTGATTAAAAACATCCCGCGCGCCTCACAAATTTTATATCCGAAAGACATTGGGTTTATCCTGCTCAACCTTGCCGTTGGACCCGGAAAAAGGGTCATTGAAGCCGGTACCGGGTCGGGCGCGCTCACGACTGCGCTTGCTTATGCTGTCGGTGAGGCCGGCAGGGTTTATTCTTACGATAACCGGCGAGAAATCCAACAAAAAGCGATAGAGAACTTAAAAAGGGTGGAACTGGATAGCCGCGTTGAATTTATTTTGAAAGATATCGCAGGTGGATTTGATCAAAAAGAGGTTGATTGTATTTTCTTGGATGTACCCAATGCCTATGATTACCTTAAGCAGGCAAAAGATGCGCTGATTTCGGGCGGATTCTTTGGTTGTCTTCTGCCAACCGCTAACCAAGTGATGTTATTGCTGAAAGAAATGAACATTCATAAGTTCGGATTTATTGAAGTTTGTGAAGTGCTGATCCGTTACTATCGGACGGAACCAGACCGCTTCAGACCGGTTGATAGGATGATCGGGCACACCGGCTTCTTGATATTTGGGCGGAATTTGATTGCCGAAGATCAAAATCCAGATTGGAATGAGCAAACGGAGAGCAACACTGAAATTTGATCAAAACCCGTAAATGGGAGAAAAATAACGGCGAGTTTTGTCCTGCGCTGCCTGATCAGTTGGAGAAAACATAATAAAAATGCCTCAACCATGGCTGAGGCATTTTTTGATAAGCTAATTTTCGGAAAAAATAAGAGATTACTCCTCTTCCTCTTCTTCCTTCTTACCTTTTTCAACAACTTCCGGTTCTGCGGTTTCGGATTCGACAGGTTCTTCTTCGGTTTCCTGCTCAACACTGACACCCGAGACGGATACAATCACATCATTCAGATCGTCAAAGACAGTGACTTTATCTGAGATTTCAAGATCTTTGACACGGATAACGTCGCCAATTTCTTTGAGAACGCTGATGTCGATCGTGATTCTTTCAGGCAGATCAGTTGGGAGCGCTTCGACTTCGATGAATTCTTTTTCATTCAAAACAATTCCATCAAAAGCTTTGACAGCTGGCGCAACACCCGACATGAAAATCTCAATTTTGGAGCGAATTTTTTCTTTCAAAGAAAGAACCTGAAAGTCGATATGAATCAATTCATTCCGTAAATAATTCCGCTGTTTTTCACGGATCAGAGCAGCGTGTGATTCTTTGCCGATTTTTATGGTGACGATGCTGGAAGGAGTGAGACCCTGTACCGCCCGGGTCACTTCACGTGCGTTCATCATGATTGATATGGGATTCTCTTTATGCCCGTAAATAACCCCGGGAATCATTCCTTCGCGTCGTAACGCGCCAACTTTTTTCCCAAAAACAGTGCGTTTTTGAGCGTTAATGATAATTTTATCCATTTTTTCTTCCTTCGGGCGCCTCTCACAGATTTACTCCGTTACCATCGCCCTTTTAAAGAGATTTGTTTGCTGTTACAAAACAATTATATACGAATCTGCTGATCCGTCAAGAAAAATCACTTGCGCTTATCCTAGAGACGCGAGCGCATGTAAGATAACAATAAAAAACATACTACTATCAGGCTGGAATCGGGTAAGATAAATTGAAAGATTCCAAAATTCATTGCGTATTGCTTTTTTGCGTAAAATTATTGCAGATGGCTTTTTGAAGGGTTATTAGGAGGAACTATGTTGACAGAAGGTATGAAAGCTCCGGATTTTGAATTGAACGATAAAGATGGCGTTCTCCATCGATTATCTGACTTTCTTGGAAAGAAAGTTGTTGTGTACTTTTACCCAAAAGATAACACCCCCGGCTGTACCCGCCAGGCGTGTGCTTTTCGAGATGCGTATGCCGGTTTCCGTGACGCATCAGTCGAAGTGATTGGAATCAGCAAAGATTCACAGCAATCTCATCAAAAATTTATTCAAAATTATGATCTCCCCTTTCTTCTGCTTTCGGATCCGGAACTGCAGGCGATTCAGGCGTATGGCGTATGGCAGGAAAAACAAAATTACGGGAAAAAATATATGGGTGTCGTCCGCTCAACGTTTGTAGTGGATGAAGCCGGCATTGTGATCAAAGTATTTCCGAAAGCCAACCCGGATAAAAATGCGCAGGAAATTCTCGATTTCCTGACTGAAAACAATCAACAGGCTAAGTAGGTTCGATTAGAAAGCCCGATAGGAGAAATGACGTTTTACCATTTCTCCACATGTTGATATTAAAATAAGATAGATTATTTCCTCCAAGGAGAAATAGCATGATTGAGTTGTTCGATAAAGGCGTTTTGTATGCTGAAGGGGAAGGGGTTTTGACGTCTGCGGAGCAGATTTCCCGCCGTCTGGAACAGGCGCCGATGTCGGATCCACAAGAACTTCGCTCCAATACAATTGCATATCAGATCATGAAAGCGCATAATATATCCGAAAGCATTGGAAAGCTGCAATTGAAGTTTGATTCGCTAGTTTCACATGATATCACCTATGTAGGAATCATTCAGTCCGCACGTGCCAGCGGGATGGAATCCTTCCCGGTTCCATATGTTTTGACGAATTGCCACAACAGCTTGTGCGCTGTGGGCGGGACGATCAATGAAGATGATCATATATTTGGTCTCTCCGCTGCAAAAAAATACGGTGGAATCTATGTTCCAGCAAATTTGGCAGTTATTCATCAATATGAACGCGAGATGATGGCGGGTTGCGGCATCATGATTCTCGGTTCAGACAGTCATACCCGTTATGGCGCGCTGGGAACGATGGGTATTGGCGAAGGCGGCCCTGAACTGGTGAAACAGCTGCTTGAAAACACATATGATATCGATGCACCGCAAGTAGTGCTTGTCTATTTGGAAAATGCACTGCAGCCTGGTGTCGGGCCGCAAGATGTTGCGATCGCGCTTATCAAAGCTGTTTTTAAAGATGGGTTTGTAAAGAATAAAGTATTGGAATTTGTTGGACCAGGGTTGAAAAATCTGACGATGGATTTTCGGAATGGCATTGACGTGATGACCACTGAAACAACCTGTCTTTCCTCAATTTGGCAAACTGACGAGACTGTAGCAGATTATCTCAAAATGCATGGACGATCGGAGGAATATCAGCAGCTCAAACCGAACGGCTTGGCTTATTATGACGCTGCTATTCGCATAGATTTAACCGAAATAGAGCCGATGATTGCTCTGCCGTTTCACCCAAGCAATGCTTATACGATCCGCGAGCTGCGCCAAAACGCAGGCGATATTTTACGGAGTGTTGAAGTGGAATCTGCCAAATTATTTAGCGATTCAATGGCGCTGAAACTGACAGACAAAATTGTCAACGGAGAAATCCTGGCTGACCAGGCAATTATTGCGGGTTGCGCTGGCGGGATGTTTGAAAACATTTGTGCTGCAACTGATATTCTTGAAACTGGTTCAATCGGAAGTGACTTTTTTTCATTCAGCGTATACCCTTCGAGCATGCCGGTCAATGCCGCTCTGACGGAAAATGGCGTTATCCTGCGTTTACAAAAGGCTGGAGTTGTGAATAAACCAGCGTTTTGCGGTCCTTGTTTTGGGGCTGGAGATGTGCCGGGGAACAACGGATTAAGTCTGCGTCATACAACCCGCAATTTTCCAAGCAGGGAAGGGGCAAAGCCGGATCAGGGACAGGCGGTTGGTGTTGCGCTGATGGATTCCCGTTCGATCGCAGCGTCTGCAGCAAACGGCGGGATTATTACGTCAGCGACGGATATCAGGGTGAATTATCAGGAATATGACTATCAATTTGATCAATCGATCTATGATCGGCGCGTATACAACGGATATCGCCAACCTCAGAAACAGTTGGATTTGAAGTTAGGCCCTAACATTACTGATTGGCCTCAAATGTTTCCTTTGTCAGAAAATTTGTTGTTGGTGCTGGCAGCCGTCATTGACGATCCGGTGACCACGACTGACGAGCTGATTCCATCGGGTGAGACTTCATCTTATCGTTCGAATCCGGTTAAACTCGCGGAATTTACGCTTTCTCGCCGTGTTCCGGAGTATGTTGGACGAGCAAAGACGATCCGGGAGAAGGAGTTGGCGCGCCGCAGCGGGAACTTTGCGCCAGAGGTGGCAGAGGCTGTTATAAAAGCAGGATTTTCTGTTGAAACACTTGAGCATGAAACCTCGATCGGATCCGTCATCTTCGCCAGAAAACCCGGCGATGGGTCGGCACGGGAGCAGGCGGCTTCCAGCCAGAAAGTTTTGGGGGGGTCTGCAAACATCGCCTATGAATATGCAACCAAGCGCTATCGCAGTAATTGCATCAATTGGGGAATTGTGCCTTTTACAATGGATCCTAATGTTGTTTTCAGGTATCAGGCTGGCGATATGATCTTCGTGCCAGGGATCCGAAAAGCTATTGCGGACGGCATGGAGCGTATTCCAGCCAAAGTGATCAGCGATAATAAAGTTGAAGACTTGACGCTTATTTGTTCAGGTTTGACGAATGATGAAAGAAAGATCCTCTTAAGCGGCAGCCTGATGAATTACTATGCAGAAGGAAAATAACGATGGAAAGCATGACGCAAAAAATTCAAATGAAGAATCCGATCGTTGAGATTGACGGCGATGAGATGACGCGGGTGATTTGGCAAATGATCAAAGATGAGTTAATTCTCCCTTATGTAGATCTGAATACAGAATATTATGACCTTGGGCTGAAACACCGCGATGAGACAGACGACCAAATCACGATTGATGCCGGCAATGCGATCAAGAAATGGGGCATTGGCGTGAAATGCGCTACCATTACGCCGAATGAGCTGCGCGTAGAGGAATATCATCTGAAGAAGTTATGGAAAAGTCCGAATGGGACGATCCGTTCGATATTGGATGGTACTGTTTTCAGAGCTCCAATCCTGATCAACGCTATCAAGCCGGTGGTGAAAACCTGGAAATTCCCGATCACGATTGCCCGTCATGCTTATGGAGATTTATACAAAGGTGTTGAATTTCGCGTCCCGGGTAAAGGGCAGGCGGAGTTGTTGTTTACAGCTGCGGATGGATCAGAAATGAGGGAAACGATTTATGATTTTGAAGGGCCCGGCGTGTTACAGGGCGTTTATAACAAAGATTCATCGATTGAATCGTTCGCCCACGCCTGCTTCAAATATTCACTGACTTCTAAACAGGATCTCTGGTTTTCTGCGAAAGATACGATATCGAAGAAATATGACGGTACTTTCCGGGTGATTTTCGAAAAAATTTATGAAGATCATTATCGGCGTGACTTTGAAAACGCCGGTATTTCCTATTTTTATACGCTGATTGACGATGCGGTTGCCAGAGTGATCCGCTCTGAAGGCGGTTTTGTTTGGGCATGCAAGAATTATGACGGCGACGTAATGAGCGACATGGTATCAACCGCGTTCGGGTCGCTGGCGATGATGACCAGCGTTTTGGTAAGCCCGACCGGGGAATTTGAATATGAGGCTGCTCATGGAACAGTGACGCGCCATTACTATCGTTACCTCAAAGGGGAAGCAACTTCAACCAATCCAACCGCTACCATTTTCGCCTGGAGCGGCGCGTTGGCGAAGCGCGGCGAACTGGATGGACAGCCTGAGCTGGTCGCGTTTGCACAAAAACTTGAAGAGGCAGTGATCGATGTTTTGGAAAGCGGTATCTGCACCAAAGATCTTGAAACGCTTTATGAAGGAGTCGAGGCTCATTCCGTTAACACAGAAGGTTTTATTCAAGCCATCAGAAGACGGATTGATCAGTAATCCGAAAAAATATTGGGGAGAAAAGTGACCCAAACATAAGGAAAATGAAGTTTTTCCGATCAGGCTTGATGCTGTTGTATTTGATTCCAGAAATCCATACGCATTGTCTGACTTTTATGCGCAGTTGTTGGGTTGGGATAAGCCTGAGTTTTGTCACGCCGACTTGTCAACTTTACGCTCTCCAGACAGCGCTGTCAAGATTTTATTCTAGGCCGATGATCTTCATGTTGCTCCCATCTGACCTTCCATAGAAAAATTTCAACAACAACAGATTCACCTCGACTTTGAAGTGAAAGATCAGGAAGCACTGGAACAAGCTGTTGCGCATGCGCTCAGTTGCGGTGCGGTTCTCAGTGAAGTGCAGTTTGGTAAAAATGCGGATAGCGGTAAAGATCAGTGGATCACAATGATAGATCCTGAAGGACACCCATTTTGTTTTGTTATTTGGGATTGAACCTGGTACATTTTGCGCCATGAAGACATCATAAAAAGACGGTGAAAAATCACCGTTTTTTTATGATGTGATTTAATCTGGTTTATTGCAGCAGTTTTTTTGCCAGCGTCACCGCTTTGTTCGCGTCCGCTGCAAAGCCATCCGCTTTGATTTCGTTGGCGTACTGGTCCGAAAGGGGAGCGCCGCCAACCATTACTTTTACTTTATTCCGGATGCCCGCTTTTTCGAGCGCTTCAATTGTCGTCCGCATGGATGGCATGGTAGTCGTCAACAAAGCGGACATGGCGACGATCTGAGCCCCGGTTTCGTTGACCGCTTCAACAAATTTTTCGGGCGGGACGTCTGCACCGAGATCAACAATTTCAAACGATGCGCCTTCGAGCATCATGGCGACCAGATTTTTTCCGATGTCGTGCAGATCT
>JAXGRI010000005.1:0-192507 GCA_040766005.1 Flexilinea sp.
AGCAAATTAACAGACATAATATCAATGCCAGTCTTCGTTTTAACGGGAAATAGGCCGAACTCACTACCTTTGGCTTTTTCCTTGATGCCAAAGGCTTTTGGGATAGAAGGCCCAGTAACATCCGCATCAAGAATGGCAGTATGATAGTTCATCCTATTCATGGTAACCGCAAGCATGGAGGTTACCAACGACTTGCCGACTCCTCCTTTGCCACTGACAACACCGATGACTTTTTTTACACTGCTCATCTCGTGCAGTTTTTCGGAGAAATCTGTTTTTTGTTCTTGTCTTTCTGCGCAGTCCTCCGAACAACTGCTACAGCTTTGATTGCAACTTTCGCTCATATTCTTGCTCCTTTTATTTAGATTGTAATTTTACTGCCTGCTGACAGGTAATCGATGCTATCCCTCATACCAGCTTTCAGCCTTTTATAAGGTTCGATGCCTGTGCAATGGCAGGTATAAAACTTTGCTTTTGTACTCAAGAGGTACTTGACAATCCTATCTGTCATTTCAGAGTCTTCATTGCCGCCAGAGCGGCTGGAAAGGTGAAATCCGCCTATCACATAGTCAGGCATTCGTCCTTTGAGCGTGTGAAAATGCTCAAGTATATTTATGATGCCATTATGAGCGCAGCCTGTTACTAATAGGGTTTTCCCGTCTTCCTCTATAACGAGGTTCTGTTCATGTGCAAAGATATCATCTGTCGTTTGCCCATTATACTCAGTGAGCAATCCACGGTTTGATTTTGGACGCGGCTTTCTTTGGGTAATATTAGAGAATACTTGGATTCCACTGTTAATAAAGAAACGGTCTGAGGTGAGGACAATTTGTTTGTTTTGTTTCAGGTTTTCATCAAGACCTATAAAATCCAATTCATCGTTTGGACGGATCGCATAGTGCTTTTCAAAAGCGAGTCGATGTAAAAATACCTCAGCTTTTGTGTTTTCGTGCAGAAAACTTTTTAGCCCACCGCCGTGATCATAGTGTCCATGCGAAATCACAAGAAAATCAACATCAGCAATACTCACATCAAGCTTTTTTGCATTTTTAAGAAACAGCTCACTTGCACCAACATCAAACAATATTTTATGTTTCTTTGTTTCTATATACAGGCTAAGGCCGTGCTCACTGCCAAAGTCTTTTGATATCGAGGTGTTTTCAACCAAAGTTTTAATAAGCATGACTTTAGCCACCACCTTTTTCAAAGAGCAGATTCATTGTTTTGTGATAAACCTCTTTAACCGCCGTTCCCGATGTGCAGTCTATGTCTACAATGGTTTGACCATTATTTATAGCTTTAACCGCACCTAAGTCAAAGGGTATCCTGCCGATAAAAGGCAGCCCTTGTTTTTTACAAAACTCTTCAATCTTCTCTGTGTTCCCAATGTTGGTATCGTATTTGTTGATACATACCGCTGTCTTTGTCCCGAATTTCGCTGCTGTTTTTATAACGCGCTCCATATCGCTGATACCTGATATGGAAGGTTCTGCGACTATCAAAACCATATCCACACCGCTAAGTGATGCGATGACAGGACAGCCTATTCCAGGAGATCCATCAATAATGGCCAGCTCAGTATCAACTGTTGCCGCCTTCATTTGTTTTTTTACCTCAGTTACAAGCATTCCGGAGGTACCACTGCCCATTTTCAGTTGCGCTGTTGAAAATACTTTTTCTCCATCAGAATACAGCATCAATTCTCCAGCCACTGCCGGTATCATAGTTATCGCTTCCACAGGACAAACATACTCACAAACACCGCAGCCTTCACATGCGAAAGGATCCACTTTATATTTTTCACCTATTGAAATAGCATCAAATCGGCAGTTTTGCCTGCACTGATCACATTGGATACATAATTCTGAATTTATTTCTGCTTTTGGCAACCCATAATAGTCAGTTTTTGCAGGTTCAGCACTCCATCCGGTAATGAGGTGCAGGTTAGGCGCATCTACATCACAATCCGCATATGCTTTGGCGTTAGCAAGTTTTATAAACGCACTTGCTATTGTCGTTTTTCCGGTTCCGCCTTTACCGCTAAGGATTAGTAGTTGTTTCATGCTGCACCTCCTTTGTCACCTTGTTAAGCAGAGAAGAAAACAGTTCTCGGTACTTTTCATTTCTATTAACAGCAATTTCCGCATTCGAGTTCAAGGTTCCGAGTTCATTGTCAAATGGAATCCGGCCTAATATCTTTATATTATTTTCAAGACAAAACTTCTCTGCCGGGTTTCCCTCTTCTAAACATTTGTTAAGAAGCACCCCAAATGGCTTATTAAATAACTTGACCAGTTCGTATACCATATTGAGGTTATGCACACCAAACAATGTCGGTTCAGCCACCAGTATACAATAGTCCGCATCTTTGATGCTTTCCATTACGATACAAGCACTTCCGGGAGGGCAGTCGATAAATATTTGCTTATTTACTTCCGAACTTTCCTCAATTAGCTTTTTTATGATAGGAATACCCGTAGCTTCACCGGTGTTCAGTACTCCTGTCCATACCGCCACTTCGCCAGAAACGCCTTTATTAATTTTGCCAATAACCTTTGCTTTCTCTGTTAGTGCCCTTTCAGGACAAACCAAGATACAGCCACCGCAGGAGTGGCACACATCGTCAAAGACAATCAGTTTGTTTTTAATATAGGCAAGGGCGTTAAAGTTTACAAAAGTCAACGCATTTTCGGCAACCATTACACAGCTCATTGTTCACGCTTTGGAATCTTTACTGATATTTCTTCCACCTGAACCCCTTCAGGCTTAAAAACAGATGTCCATTCGAAGCTCTTCTACATCACAGTCTATATATGTGGATGCTTTCGCTGCCGCAGCTAAATTCACCGATACCAGTGTTTTTCCTGTGCCGCCCTTGCCGCTTAGCACAGCTATTCTCATATTAATTGCCCCCGTGCCCGTGAAATCCGGCATGAAATTCATCCAGCAAAGGTAATTTCCCATCGATAAAAGCATCAATATTATCTTTGGCTGAACCGGTTATCGTTTTATAAATTTTTATTTCAGCGGGTTTTAGCACTTCAGCAGCATTTTCTCCTAAGCGGGGAGTGAGTAAAACATCTGCTTTGTTATCAACTATTATTTGTGCAGCTTTAATCCCAGCGCCACCTGTGCTTGCCGCCGCACTGTTGTCAATAAATATACTCTCCTTTGTTTCTACATCATAAATAAGAAAATAGGGAGTACGTCCAAATGATACACATACATTCGACTCCAAGGTTTTCTCATCTACTGGAATTGCTATTTTCATAAGAATTCTCCGTTCTTTTAATTTTAAATAGTTGTTGATTGCATTGTGCAATGCACTTGCTCCTAAGTTTGAGCAATGAACCTTATTTTCAGGAAGTCCATCTAAAGCCTGGATAATATCTTCTTCCGTAATATTCAATGCTTCCTCTAAGGTTTTACCCTTTGCTAATACCGACGTCATACTGGATGTTGCAATTGAAGCACAGCACCCAAACACAAGATAGCTGATTTCTTCTATGCGGTTATCTTTCACCTTTAAAATAAACGGTCAGATAATCTCCGCAGGAAGGATCACCGTAGCTTCCTTCAGCATTTGCATCCGGCATACTGTGGGCATTTTGTGGGCACATAAAATGCTCAATTACTTTTCTGAATATATAATCATCCACCTCGGTCCTCATCATCTGCAAAACATCTGCCACGCCTATGCCTATGGCAGCCGCGACCACAACCATTCCCTAATCCTTCACAAAGCCGGTATTCGCCACCTTCAATCGACAGCACCTTTCCATTTACTAAAGATTCAGCCAGCTTTTTTCTGGCCTCTATATAAATGCCTTGGACGGTGCTACGAGCAATATTCATTTGCTTGGCACACTCTTCTTGAGTAAAGCCTTCCAAATCGATCAGTCTTATGGTTTCATACTCGTCTACAGTCATGTTTACATGGTCTTCTGCGTCGATAGGTGAATCAAGAGGTCCAAATCTATTGCTTTCAGGCAAACAGCAAACTTTTCTCCACTTCATCGGTCTCGCCATAATTCATCACCTCCATCCTAATCAGAAATAACCAGAGCGTCCTCCGGTTATCCCTGATGCCCACTACAGGTTCTCCAATTGCTTATCAATAACTTCGATTCGATCTTGCAACATGGTTTTCTGTTCATTCAGTAGCTCTTTTTGTGTTTTTGAGGAGGTCTGGTTAAATGCAAAACCTCTACCAAAACCACGACCGAAACCGCGTCTGCAAGCAAGTCCAAGGCCTAATCCCATTCCGAGACCAGCTCCATACTTTACTGCATTAGCACCTGTGCAAAGCCCGAATCCTCTTCCAGTCATTGATCCCGCACCCATTGGGCCGGTTCCATCCCTTCTTGGCATAATATTCACCTCCTTGTGATTTGTGGCATATGCCATCTATTCTTATAATACACCGTTTATGGCATATGTCAATACCTTTGAGTAATTTCATGAGAAATTTAAAAAGACTGCCACCTAAGCAATTTAATCCTTGGGGGCAGTCAATAAAGTGGGCAAATTCTTATGATTCGGTATTAAAACGTGGCGCTTAGTTTATGAATACATCCAACCCGACCACACAACCTCAAAAAAATACGAAAAAACATCTAACCTGACCACTCGCGAAGGCTGACATCTAACCCGACCACTCGCGGGGCTATGACATCTAACCTGACCACTTGACTATCAAATACTGCCATTATGGACTTCTTTCCGCGAAGCAATATTTTCATGTTTTTCGCTCAATGAGTTTTGTACCCATGTGTGCTAAGACCCTTGATATATAAGGGTTTTCAGCTCGCTTAATCTTTTACCCTTGACATCAAGACAACAGTCTCAACGTGCTCCGACATCGGTGCAATCTAATGGTTTGTCAGATATATTAGGGTTATGACATTCCTTAATGTCAAGGAATCTGGTACAAGCCTCGCACAAATTAAGTATCGTTTCGTCAAATTGGGTCGGCTTGCGCGGCGGACGGAGAATATAATATCGGCAGGTAGATTCTCTATACGAATCATCCCAAGTGCAAGTCGCATAGCCTTGATCGTACATCTTACATATAACCTTAGGTAAATTAAAATCTCTGCTGCACTCAAAAATTTCGCGATCACGATGAGGGTTTCCCCGTTTTTGCAAATCCTTTTCCAAGTTAATGCAGTACTTGTGGAAGTAGTGCGGGATTCTGCCTCGTTCACAACTTTCTCTAAATTCAGACATTTTTGAACAATATTCATCGACCTCTTTCTGCAAATCCGGCGGAAACGCTTCCAGTCCAAAACATAAACTAAAATCTTCAATTGCAACGCCCCAATCTAGCCCTCTTTTCATCTGCGAAGAACATTTGCTGGCATGCGGCTGCCAATTTTCATCATAGGTCGGGTATTCTATCGGTGGCACGGTTGCTGTCGGCCCAATCGGGATGATTTGTTCTGTCGGTGTCGGCATTATTGGGCCACTACCCAAATTCGGATCTTCCGTCGGCGTAATCGTGGCTGCCGGTGTTGGCGGCCATGGCGGCAATGGCGGCATTAGCGGAGCAGAAGCCTCATCCGACGATTCGCCTTCCGGTTCAGAACCGCTTTCTGAAGGTTCCCCAGCCGGCAGTGGCTCATCTGCCGGTTCTATCTCCAATTCAGGAACGTCTTTTGGCGATTCCATCGGTTCCGGCAGTTCTTTTGGCGGATCCGGCACAACCGGGACGCTCTCCGGATCTTTTATAACTACCGCCGTGCCTTCAAAAATCTCCGTATCCGTATCCGCCCCATAGGCTGTTACCCGCTCTCCGGGAACGAACAAATTGATTCTCTCAAATTTACACCGCATCCCATGATCTTTGTCCGTACCGCTCTGGACGGTGTAATGTATCAACCCCGGGGTGGTCACTGCAACGTCTAAATTCCGCCGCACTTCTTTGCCATTGATAAACACTGACGTATCCCTTCCGTTTGCAAAAATTGCAACCTGATAGGTTTTACGTCCAAATGTGGGATCGGCAAAATACTTCCTCCCATATGATACGAATTGATCTTTATTCAGCCCCCAGAAAAAATCCTTCCCTTCCAGCACAATTTGTGAATGCAGGTAACTGTCGGCTTCCTCTTTCCGCGCATCGTCATTATTTCGAAAGACGAAGCCGCACCCCGAATCCGTCAGAGACGGGTAATTACCGCCCGCCTCCCAGCTGATATCCGCCAGAATCACGATATCAGCCACCTCTTTGTCAAACAGGCGGAACATTTTGAACTTTTTGTCATATTTTCCATATTCCGCAGAAAATTGGCCCAGGTAGTAATAATCTCCTTCAAGCGTATCAATCCTCTTCGATTGAATCCCTTCCTGTAATACGCTCATAAATTCAGCAGAGACCGCTTCCGACTGAATCGGGCGAACTCGACCATCCGGCGCAGCCGCTAACGAACCGCTTATGATAAGCGATGCAATTACAATCGCGATAATTAACATGATCCGTTTCATAAAAACCTCCTCTCTTTCAGTATACAATTTAAATATGGAAAATTACCATGCTTTATGTCAATATTTCATTATTACAAAAACATCAATTTACAAGATGGCGCAAGGGCTGAAAATTGGATTGTCTAAACAGCTTGACAAAAAAACCGTTTGAAATTTATGATTAGGCTGTTATTAATTCTTTATTATCACAGGAGCATATCATGGGTATCTTGGCTTGGATTATTCTCGGCGGGTTGGCTGGCTGGATCGCAAGTGCGATTGCCGGTGCAAGCGCAAAAATGGGTTTGCTGGCAAACATCATTGTTGGCATCGTCGGTGCTTCAGTCGGCGGTTTTATCATGAATCAATTCGGTAAAACCGGTGTGACTGGTTTCAATCTGTACAGTGTGCTTGTTGCCATTCTGGGAGCAGTTGTTCTTCTTTTCCTGATCAACCTGATCTTTTGATTCATCACAGAGACCATAGGGCATTAATTGTTGGGATAACGCCCCCTTTGAAAACTTCTTCAGAACCCTGAAGGAGGAATGTATTCACCAACTTCCCGTCCTCACTTTTGAGGAAGCCAAAAGTACGATTGCTGATTACATTTACTTTTACAATTATGAGAGGATACAACTGAAAAACGCAAGGTACTTAGAAACGCAATTGAGAGCGATGAACTGATCATTCCGATTTGTGATCCGGTTGACACAAAACGCTGCTGCGGTGTGAACCATGTTCCGCCATATAAAAAGGGTGCTGACCCGCCTGTCAGGCACAAACAAAAAAACTCCCAAATTGGGAGTTTTTTTGTTCAAATTCGGGAAATGACAGGTATAAGAAACGCTTATGCCTCAGAAACCCTCTCCGCTTGAATAAACCTGACAATTCCCTTATAGACATCGACCAATCCAAAAAAGACAGCGATCGAAATTGCAATTTCAGGGAAACGCATCAAAAATTCCGCGATCCACCCGAAGTCGGAGCCTAACTGTGCTGCCCATTCCACCGATTCAACCCGGATCAACGCCGGGCCACTGATCAATACCAGACCCAGGATCACCAAAGCTGAATCCAACGCGATGTTGAAAATCCGGGCAATTTTTGTCCAGCGCCCCTGAATCAGCAGCCAAATATGCAAGGCGATCATCAAAATCAGAAAGGTATTGACCCAGGGTAAGCAGCTGATGAAGAAGTCGCTCATGAAAGCCTGCTGTTCAATTAACTTTCCGCTGGAAAGCCTAAAAATGCCGATTCCCTTCGGGAAAATGTTCAATAATACCAGCATGACGCTGCACATGACAATTTCACTGATCGAATCCGAAAAGGAATAGCGGCTTTTTTCCTCATACTTTGGCAGCTTTTCCGGATCCCACGTCTTTTCCCGACGTGAGGAACTTTGAGGCAGCGTCCGCTCCAGTATAGCGAAAATCAGAACAATGTTTCCGAAGAACCCTATCAGATTTCCCAACACATCCGTGATCAGCGCACTGATCGCTTGCTCAACTGGAATTGATCCAGCTGCACCGGCAAGATTAAGAGCCGAAAAAACCAGGCTGATCATCACCATCAGCACCAAACCGATCTTCATCACGCGCATAAACACCGGATAAAGCCCTGGGCCGATCAGATAACGATGCGGCAGATACTCATCGGCGACTTTTTGGGGCGAGCCGAATTCAATCAACACATCGCGAATTAGCGCGTCATCCGCCGCATGCTGATCCTTGCCTGACCTTTCTTCAATCATATCCTCCAGCGTTGAACGAATCTCCCGCAGGACATCCGCGCTCCCCTTCTGCGGGAGACGCTGCGATAAATCATAAATATAACGATCTAACAGATTCATGGTCATTTTCCTCTTTTCTCAAACAAGACATCCAGCGCGCCTGATAACGCAATCCATTCCTGATGCAGCGCCTGCAGCGCTTTTTCCGGCAGCATTGGTATGATAATATCTTCTGGGTTCGGTTTCTTCCGCCAAGCGCCAGTCAGAAGTCAGCCACCCCTGACTCTCAAGCCGCCGTAACAGCGGATAAAGCGTCCCCTGTTCTACTTCAAATCCGTAGTCGGATAATTCCTTCTGCAAAGAGTAGCCATACTGCTCCTCATCCAACAATTGCAGGACGGCAAGCGAGAGCAGTCCTCTTTTTAGTTCGGAGAGCATATTTTGGAATAAGATTTCTTTTTCATCTTGCAGCTTTGTGTGACACACTGCCTTTTCTGATTCACCTGAAACAACGTTTGCCAAAATCGTTATCAAGAATTCGTTTGAACCGCACAATTGCCGAGAATGAAGGCCCATTATCATAGAACATATAATACTAGAGTTTGACATAGTATATCAAGTCACAAAGTATTATACAGATGACGACTGTCATTTTTACCAGCTTAAAATCGGGGCTGATATTTCGTATGCTTTTATATAAAACAATCAAAGCAGGAGAAAAGATGACGAAATTTCATCCAAAAAACTGGATCAGAAACTGGTTGGAAATCCAGCCGCAGCCGGAAAGCAATATCCATTTTTCGCTTACGTCCGCATCAGCCTCATCTGGTGAATGGACTGGTCGGGCCCGGCGGCTGATCGATGACCGCTGACCGCTTCACGCCAAAATCCAATCGCACGCCGCATTCTCACACTCACCAGTCAGTATGTCATCGGCAAAGGAATCCGCTTCATCTGTGAAAACCCTGAACAGCAAAAATTCCTGAACCGTTTCTGGCATCATCCGCTGAACTGTATGGATCTGCGCGTGAGCGAATGGTGTGAGGAATTGAGCCGCAGCGGTAATCTCTTCATCCTTTTTTCGACCGATTTGGAGGGTATGACCTATGTCCGCGCAATACCAGCTCAATTGATTGAAGCACTTCGCACCCGCCCGAATGACACTGAACAAATAACTGCTTTTGAGTTCAAACCGCAATATCAGCTCCGTCATGAGACCGATGACCCTTTCAGCGGGCAGATCATTCCGGCAGTTGATTGGCAGCCGTCCGGCTCAGATCCTGCCATGCTCCACTTTGCAATCAACCGTCCGCTTGGCATGCTGTGGGGCGAACCGGATCTTAGCCCGCTGTTAAAATGGATCAGCCGTTATTCCAACTGGCTTGAGGATCGCGCCCGTCTCAACCGTTACCGCAACAGTTTCCTGTTTGTGGTGCGCACCCGGCTCAGCGGTGAAACCCAGCGTTTACAGCGGCAACGGCAGTTAAACGCAATCCCGCCAGAACCGGGGTCTATTCTGGTAACCGGTGATCAGGAAGAATGGTCGGTCTTAGCGCCGCGCCTTGAAAGCAATGAAGCCAACCAGGATGGATTGGCATTAAAAAAGATGATCGCAGCCGGCGCCGGCATTCCGCTCCATTATCTGGCTGAGCCTGAGTCCGAGAACAAAGCCAGCGCGCAATCTGCCGGTGAGTCTACCTGCCGTCACTTTGAACAACGTCAGCGAATATTTCTTGAACTGATTCAAATGGTTCTGCGGCAAGTGCTGCTGCGCAGCGGCCAGGCGCAACTGCAGCCTGAAGCGGATTGTCAGATTCGAATGATCGGCGATGATATCAGTTCAGCCGACAACCTTACTCTGAGCGCTGCCAGCTTAAACATCAGCCGCAGCCTGAAAGAAATGCATCAACTTGGGATAGTTGATCATGCCGAGCTACGCCGTATCTTATATCGATTTATGGATGAGGAGCTTCCGGATGGAAACCAAAGACCATTTGAAACTCGAAGCTGAGCGACAGACTTTGGCATAAGCCTTGCACCTATACAGATATCCGATGTCGGTAAAAATCGGATATCTAAGAGAAATTTCGGGCGGGGGTCTCCGCCCCGTCAAAAGGTAAAGAGGAGAACTGTCATGAAAAAACCTGTCGTTATCATCTTCATCATCCTGCTGCTTGCGTTTCTGCTCCCCACAGCTGTATCCGCTGAACCAGTCTGTACGGAAGAGCATCTTTGCAATTCCGTCGTTCAAATCAAAGGACAACTCGCACCAATTCCGTTCACCGGAGACGCTGCCTGGATGAGCATCGCAAAAGATCTGTTCGAAATCCGGGTTGAATATTCTGATGGGATTGACAGCGCAGCTGACAAGGATGCCCTGCTGATCCTCACCTGTTCCACGGATGGCAGAACGTTTGATACCTGCGAAAAAGAAAACTTTAACCAGGTTGGCTCATACCTGATGCGTGTAACGGCGGCGCAGAGCGATAAACTCTACTATCTGGAAAGTTATGCGGAAACACAGCTGACAATTACCGAAGCATCTGCAGCGGATCCGGATGGGTTGACCATTGTCTACCATGATACCGGCGCCGATTCCGGCAGCGCAGTAGAAGATGAGGCTTCTTACAAATTAGGTGACGAAGTGACCATCCTTGGGAATCTGGGGTTGGACGACACAGGAAATCCCAACCCGCTGGTCAAACAAGACGCGCAGCTGACAGGCTGGAACAGCGAAGTTGATGGTAAGGGTCATTCATACGCTTTTGGTGAATCAATTATCATCACCAGAGATCTGAACCTTTATCCGATTTGGGAATCAGAAGCGGGAGATGATGTACTAGCAGCCGATCCAGCCATACATCTGACACCAAACGCAACTGAAGTCAGCGTCTCGCTGGTTGAACCGGCTGTTGTTGACAGTGCGGCTGCTCAGAAAGTTCTTGATGCGCCAGTTGAAGGAGAACCGCAATATGGTGACAGCTGGTTCCTGGTATCCAATAACCCCGACCTGGTTATCGATCCTACAGCCGCAGACCCGGCAGTTGAACCAGTTAGTGAACCAGCGCTTGAACCCGCCAGTGACCCGGCAATTGAGCCGGACAGAGAACCGACGCCCGCGGCAGAACTTTCCATCGACCCAGCAGAAGAAATCGCTGCAAGCCTTGCATTGGAATCATCCGAGGAACCGAGCCTTCCATTAATAGAAGAAGCGGCTGATGAGTCGGAAATAATGGGAACTGCGTCTGAGATTCACACAAAGATCATCCCTGAAACGACAGCAGAAGATACGCCTGTTGAGCCGGGCCCTGCTCCAGATGCTGTCACAGCGATGAAACCCTCAACAGAACTGTTTTGCGAAAATCCGTCGAATGAAACCGATACTTGTGCACTGGATTTGGCAGTCGAAAAGAATGCCGCTCTCCAATCGGAAGGCATTTGCAATCCAAGTCTGGGACCATGCCTGCCCGCTACCGGAATCGCTGTTACAAACGTGCTCTCAGCACAGCCTGAAAGCTTTGAGTATTTACCCCTCGGAATGCAACTGGAACTACCGCTGCTCGATGTGGTCGCTGATTTGGTGACCGTACCGTTGGAAGAAAACAACTGGCAGGTTCGCTGGTTGGGGAATCGAGCCGGCATGTTAGAAGGCAGCGCGCTTCCGGGAGAAGGTATCACCTATATCGCCGCCCATAATCATCTGAGTGAAAATCAAGTTGGACCATTCCTTTTTATCAGCGCACTGAACACCAACGACCGCATCTTCATTCGCAATGCCAGTGGAAACTTGTTGGAATATATCGTCGCCGATAATGAGCTGTACAAACCAGATGATTTCCAATTGGTTCAGCAAAAAGCCACCGAGATCGGTAACGCACTGGTATTGATCACCTGTGAAAATGAGTCAATGGACGGCGGATATCTTAACCGGCGTGTCGTGTTCGCCAAGCCGGTATAAAAAGCCATCCCGCTTCAAGAAAAGCACTTTAATCGAATTACCCCGCCGCTGTTCTAACTGACAGCGGCGGTTTTTTCCTGGAGAACAAGAACGCAAGATCTCTGATTTGAGAAGACGTAAAGTTTTTTCACCATCTCCTGTTGGCGCCCCACATATTCCGGTGAAGCTAATTTAATGGTGGCTCGTCGGGCTTACTCTCGTCCCGGCCAGTACGCGCATTTTCAAGCAGCTGCGAAAGCGTCAGCCCCGGCAGAGTCTCAATAAAAATCTGGTATGAAAAAAGCCCCGGCAGCAGCCAGATCAGCGCCTGATTTATTTTCTGAAGCATTGTCGCCAACCAGGAATGCCGCGGCATCGCTTTATGAAATGGGGCTGGGATCCCGCGTTTTCGTGAAATCGTATATCCTTCGTCTTTCAACAGCCTCAAAATCGAATTTCGGGTAAACAGACGCTTTTTGTTCATCTCCAAAATTCCAAGCCTGCCATAATTGAACTTGCCGAAAAACAAGCTGAGACGGGTCAGAATATATGCCACATTAGCGGTCGAAATGAGTACCTTTGGCCGTTGCTGCGCATATTTCTCCCGAATCAGTCGCAACAGCCGCTCAGGCGAATCCAGAAATTCCAAAATATCCAACATTAAAATGACGTTCGCTTTTTCCGGTAATTGCCAAAGAGCAAGTTTATCCAGATCAACCTGTGTCGCTTCTTTGGAATAAAAACGCAGCTCTTCCGTGATCTCTTGATCAAAAGAATAGATAAATTCGGTTTTTACCATCAGTTCTTTTGCCATATAGCCAGGCCCGGAACCAATATCCACGACAACATCATCCTTTTCAACCATTTCATAAGCCATTCGATGCGAGCTTTCGATTGAAAATTTGGGGCCATAGCGGTCGCAACGCGCTTCCTGATGGCAATAGTCAAATTTGGGGTTGTAAAACAATCCCAGCCGCATGATCCGCGATTGAACACAAGCCTTCAAGATCAGCCACGCGTACTTAATGCCGTTCACTCTGCAAATTTCGTCGCCATATTTGGTAGGAATGGGAATTTCCCCAATGCGAAAATGATTATCGCTGAGCTGAATCAGAATATCCGTATCAAAATCGAAATAACGCGAACAGTAGGAAAAAGGGATTTGTTCGAGGGCTTTCACGCTGTAAGCACGAAACCCTGTGTGATATTCACTGAGACGCTGACCAAGCAGCCGGTTTTCCACCCAGGTCAGCACTTGATTGCCGATCCATTTGTAAAGCGGCATCCCGCCTGCCAGCGCATCCTTCTTATTCACCATGCGCGAACCGAGCATCACATCCTGCGTTCCCTCAAGAATCGGCGTCGCCATTTCGTGAATTAATTCGGGTGGATACTGCCCGTCGCCATGCAGCATCACCACCACTTCAAAGCCGTTTTCAATGGAGAATTGGTAGCCGATCTGCTGATTTCCGCCATATCCCTGATTGACCGGATTATAGAGATTGGTAATGGTTAGATCCTTGTTTTCCGATTTGAAACGTTCAGCGATCTCAAATGTTCGATCCGTCGAAGCGTCATCAATCATCAGAACTTCAAATTCTGGCTTGAATTTGATCTGCATTTTGATTCGTTCCAAAACAGATTCGATAAAAGTTTCCGCCTGATAAGCGACGATAAAAATCAGTATTTTTTTCATATCAGTGATTATAAATATAAGGATCTTCCGGTGCGTCAGCAGCTTTAATCTGATCCGGAATGATCACGCTGCGCAACGTTTCACCATTCTGGATCTGAGCCCAATGTCCTTTGACGGTTACCCATTGATCATCTTTCCATTGCTCATTTTCAGCCAAAAACACAGGCAGTCCCTGCGGCAGCGCATCGTCATAACAGCAATCCAGCAGCAATCTTCCAACAAAAAACACATCCTTTGGATCTTCCGGACGGCGATAAACAAAGCCCAGAAAATCCACCGCTTCTCCATTAAATTTTTCAGGGTTTGGAGAAGTATAGAGCGTCTTCTGCCAGTACATAATCCCTTTTTCACCGCCCGGACCCACTGTCGGTTGCAACTCGGGCATTTTCAGCGGTTCCAACGTTGGTTGGACAGTCGGTTTATCAGCACACGCGGGCAACAGCGCAAGAATAAAAATAAAAAGGAAGAAAGTTTTGAGTATCTTCATGCGTTTGACTCAATTCCGAACCCCTTGCAGTAAATCACCGACAGGATTCAAATTATTCCACCAAGCTGATCAGACGCCATCAGCCTTGCCTCAGAGAAAGATGGATTTCCGAAATTCAAGGTGCAATCTGATAAAATGAAATCCAAATAGAATTGTACCCTCTCCCGGCAATAACACGATAAAACCGGGAAAGGACGAGACAGGGATAGCAGCGTCCGGCCCGCAGCATTTTTCTAAACGCGCGGATTGGATTTTTCCGAGATTCAATTTTTACAAAGGGCGCCCTTTGTCCGAATCCCTGTTCAAGATTACAATACTGAAAAAGATATGAAAGCCTTGATAAAAGGGGTAGGAGATAACTTACAAAAATTGGAATGATTCATTCGCATCTGATATTGGCGGATATTCACGAAAATTGGATCAGTCTGGAAAACTTTGTCCGGCAGGCAGAAAGAAACTGTCCGAATGGATTTGACATCTGGATTTTGGGCGATCTGTTGGGCCATTCTGAACAATCCAGCGGGCAGCGCAACCTGACAAATCAGTTTTTGGAGGCGCTCAAGCTTCTCCGAGATTTCGAAACAAAATTCATTTTCGGCAACTGGGAGTACTGGCTCTTCCATCCCGAACAGGATGACTCAAATCCGGCGCAGCAGCTGTATCAAGCTGAGTTGGCACAGCGCCGTGCCTTCCTTTCCGCCAATGAAAGCGGGCTACTCGCACAGTTGACAGCACATGAAAAACTTGAATTGCCGACAGAGGATCCGCAGTTCACACTCTTTCATGGCTGCAGCTTTGCCTGCCATGATCGATATGGTTACCGCGCAGCGCCTTGTGAAAGCTATTTGAACCCCAAGGACCTGAACATCGTTACCAGAGAGCTCTTCGGAAACCCGGATCATCTGCGCACACCGCATTTTCTGTTCGGGCATACCCACCTCCCCGGTTACTTTGTTTATTCGAAAAGTTCGATGGTAGATATCTGGATGCAATATCACCATTCCTTGACGGACCGTATAATTAGTTATGGAAACGTTGCGCAGCGTTTCGGAATTAATCCAGGAAGCGCCGGGGTTGCGACACAAACAATTCCGCGGACAGGGCTGATCCTGGATACAGCAGCGCGCACGTTTAAATTTATTACAGATGAACAGCCGAATTAAACGGTAAAATAAAACGGCAATTCTCCCTGAAGTTCCCGCCTTGGAAGCAACGCCAGGCCGTGAACTCGCGAGGTAACAATGAAAATTGATAATTTGGAAACGATCATAAAAACGCTGAACCAGGTTCGCTTTCGCGATAAAGTGATCCCGCTGGCGTTTACCGGTGGACAAAGCTCCGGCGGGTTCACCGCCGCATTCGAGTTTGTCAACCCGGATACAGATGAAAAATACTTTCTGAAGATCGTTGAAATTGAAGAAGGAATGACCGATGAAATCGCGGTACTGGGGAAGATCAACCAGATCTTCCGCAACGAGATTCTCTCCGAACCAGACGCCGCCAAACGGCTGAACTACATGCCGGTACCGGAGATCCTCGCGGATGACCCGGATCGCTTTAATGTGGAGTTTATGCGAGCGTTAGACCGCAGCCGTTTCAAGGTGCAATTGCAGACAGCCGGCGAAGGAACTCCGGCGGAAAAACAATTGCCGGATACGCTGGACGAACGGTTGCGGATTGCAGTCGATCTTGCAAAAACGCTGCGGACTTGTGCAAAAAATCGAATCGCTTACGTAGATATAAAACCGCTGGAACATATCTTTTGGGTCAACCGCGAAAACCGATTGCAGATTACATTAATAGATTGGGGAATCTCCCGCACAAACGCATCTTCTTTTTTGTTGATCGATGATATCCGAAAATTCTGTTTATATTTGCCAGAATTGATTTATGGCAGAAAGATGCTCGACCTGGTCAACCAGGGAAAATTCGAATACCCGATTCAAAAGGAAAATGATCGGGTCCTGGTCCGGCTTCTTGGTCTGCTCTCTTTTAATACCAATGTACCGCCGTTAAACCAGAAATTTGCCCTATTGATCGGTGATCTTCTGACTGGCGCTGTCAACGATGCACGGATATTGAATCGATGTGTTGATGTCTGGGACGACATTTTACGTGTGCTCGCTGAAGCGCAGGATCTTCTGAAAAACGACATCAAAAAAGTCGTATCGTGGGAATCGCTCCGAAAAGAAGCCGAAACGTTGATCAGCAAAGATCCGCAGGCATTTTTGGCAAAAGATTTCCAAAAATGCCTGGATCCGCGGCTCATCTCATTAGCATCTTATCAAGCCTGGTTGTTGCCTGCCATCCGTTTCCTGCAAATCTGGTACGGCAGAATTGACTTAATCCTCATCAAACCTTCGATGTCTGCCGCACTGATTGGTCGTTGAAGGAGACCCAGTGCGATTACAGGAAGAATTCCATACCATCGCCAGTTTAGTTGCGGGAAAAGTAACGCGCAGCAACGGAAATGCGGAAATGGCATCTATTCTGCTCGAAAACATTCAACAAATACAGGATGTTATCACGGCCTGGAAAGCGATCTGTGAGACGGAGAATGGCAACATCCCCCCTGAAATTTTTCAAACGACATTCAGCACTTCAAATCTTCGTGTAATTGACCCGCTGTTGGCCGAAGTTTATCGAAAACAGTCAAAAAAGCGCAGGAACGCTTTATTGATTCGCAGACAGAAAAAGCAGCGGAATCCCAAAGCCCCGCGGCACAGCAGCAGAGCGCCCAAAAAGCTCAGGAAGCGGAAATTCCGGAAACCGCCCAGCAGCCTGCAACGAAGCAGGCAAAAAAGCGCGGAACTGGCGGAAGTTTTCTCAAGAAAAAACACCTTTGCAGAATTGCGATCAATTGGATTCTTTCAGTGAACTTAACGAACTTTTTATTCGTTATCAGGGCGATATGGCTGAAATCAATCATGAACTGGAACCGGTTTCAACCGCCATCTTTACAGAAGTCGAAAACTGGGTTTCCAAAGTCAATTCGGATCGCTTCGTCGTCGCTGACGATGACTTAAACGGTCTGGATTGGTCTACCATGCCGCAGGCGGTCGGCGATTGGGCGGTAGTTCGCAAAGATAAGCCGATCCAGGTAGGCGAATATATCCGCGGCCAACTTTTTGCAACGCAAAACGAACTGGCTCGTGCCAGCAGCGCTTCCATTGAACTGAACCTGAACTTGCAGATTCGCGATTTGCTCAACCGAATTAAAGCGCTGCGCAAAAAACTCGATACAGAAAACATGGCGCAATTCAAAGCCATTCTTTCGAACGGCGACTATGACACCGCAAAACAGATCATTGACCTGCATTACTTGGAAAATCCGCTTTTTACGAGCGACTACGGGCAGAAATGAACCACCAACAGGATGAGGGTGATGACAAAAAATCGATGGCGTTGATCAACTCACTGCTGAACGATCTTCAGCCGGCGGCGGGAACATGGAAACCGGCAAATATATCAAGAATCAGAACAATATTCCCTATATTAACCAGAAAATTTCCAGTTTCAGGCAAAAGAATGCCCAACCTTGATATCCAAGATGAACTGACCCGCACAAAAACCTTGCCAATGACGCGCGCAGGCTTCCTCAGATCTGAAGCAGATTACCATGATGAACGTAATTCTGCTGATCGTCGTCATTGTGCTGTCCGTTGCATTACTGGCATGGTTTAATGAAGAATTTCGGCTTGGAGAAAAATGTCGCGCGGCTGGAATCCAACGTGCGCAGTTTCCAACAGACCTGAAGCCAACGTGAACGCTGCACCGCTTCCCACCATCGCGGCTGCTGAGCCGCAGCAGCCTGCTGACACGCCGATACCGACGCAAATCCCAACGCTCGTTCTGAGAACGGAAACCGTCTCCACAATGGCGCCAACAGAAGACCCG
Organism: Flexilinea sp.; assembly: GCA_040766005.1. Taxonomy (GTDB): domain Bacteria; phylum Chloroflexota; class Anaerolineae; order Anaerolineales; family Anaerolineaceae; genus Flexilinea. The sequence goes on from JAXGRI010000005.1 coordinate 18,212, forward strand.
AATTTGAGTCCGGCCGACCGGCACTTGAATTCTCTGATGAATGCCAGCGTAGTTTTCAACCTTGATGGCAATGTGATTTGTTTGGCGATCCAGAATAACGGAAGATAAAAATCGAATCGTCATCAACTATGTGCAAAATGTCACCGGTATCCTCTCGGGCTACAACGAGCGGGCGATCAATCTGGTGATTCCATTTAACATCAGCAAAGGATTGATCTCGACCAGCACAATGATGAATGTTGTACGCGGGACAAACATCCGCCAATTCTCGGATATCCCCGCTGAAACGACCCCGGTGTTCATCACCCAGACGGATGTCGTTCTGGCCGCTCCCGCTGCCAACTGTACCGACAGCGAATTGTCATTTTGCCATGGATCCATTTCAGTCTGGATTCCACGCTCAATGATTGAGTCAACCATCAAATAAAGATGACGGGCAGCGAATCTCTCATGGCAGCCTCTTCACCGGTGAACCGCATCACACAACTTATCCTGAACTGGAAGCTGGATCAGGCTTCTGTGCAGCTGGAACAACACCAATCTGCGCTTTCAATCACAGATATTTTTGAGATCCGCGGCTTAATCGAATCCTATCAGGCCTATCAGGAAACTTTCACTGAAGCTGGGAACGTGTTGAAGGAAGATCCGGTAAACGCGCAGTTCATATTGAATCAGGTGCCGGAGGAAATTCGTGTCACCCATCCGGATTATCCATCCTTCATTGAAACGATTCAAAGCGAACGGGAAAAGAGCGCGCTTGAAAAAGCCGAAGCGAAAGTGCAAGAGGCGCACGACGCGATTACGTTAGATTTTAACAGTACGCGGGCAGCTGAAGCGTTGGAGGCGGCGAAGCAAATTTTTCCCAACTGGGACCGTTCCGCAGAACTCAAAGAAAAAATACTGGAAACCACTGAACTGCAGGAAAAACTTGCCCGCGCCATCTTTTTGCAGACTGAAGTCAGTGCGCTGCGGGAAAGCGGCGGCCTTTCCTCTTACCAAAAAGCGATGTCGCTGGTCAATGAATACGCTGCGCTTGGGTTGGATGCGCTTGGCATCGTCCTCTTTGATGTAGAGCAGGAGCGTGAAGACCTGCTCAAGATGATCACCCGCGCTGAGGGTGAGAGTTGGAGAAACCGGCTACAATCTGACGGTATGAGTGAGGAAGCGCTCCGGCTCGAGCAATCTATCCGTTCACTGGAGGATGCTGAAAGCCGCAATTTGCGTGTGCTTTATAACAACAACGCACGCCTGATCATCTTGCTGACGCGCGAAACACAGGATACGGACCCATCGTCCGAACAGGTGATACAGGCAAACGCGCGCATCGCCGAATTGCGCCGCAAAAATCTGAGGATCGAAACGGAAATCCATCAGGAAGTTGCGAAACGCGCGGACGGATACTGCAATCTTGCCCGGCAGGCGCTGGAGCGCGGGGAAATGGCTGCTGCCGAAATCAATATCCGCATGGCTCGGGAAGCCGGCAAATCCGCGGACGATGCCAGCGGGGTTGGTGACCACCTTGGTGAGGTCAGTCTGCCAACCCAAACGTTGGATAACATCCGCCATCTGGATGAGACATATCAGGCTGCGCTGGCGCGCCGGAACGAAATCAGCGCCAAATATCGCGAGATCCGCGATGAATACAACGCCGATGACAACCTGACGTTGAACAAACTGTTTTCCTGGGTCAATTCGGTGGATGAGTATCATGGTCAAGATCCTTTTGTACCCGGACTTGCTCTGTTTCGCAGTGAATTGCGTGAACGTTACGATTCGCTTAAACGTTATGCGCTGGAAAAAGGTTTAAACGAAGTGGACCGCGCACTCAGCCGTGGAGATTTCCTCGGAGCCAAAAATGGTCTCGATCCGTTGAACACGCTGCCCCTGAGCGACGAGGAACGGAGTGAAATACGAACGCGCGTCCAACAGATTAACAAACTGGAAGACGTGGTCAATCAGGCGGAAGGATCTTTAAACAAAGCGCAGGCTTCCTACCAACGCCTTTCTGATTCGTTATTGATAGATGAAACAGCCATCAGCCAACTTGAAACCGAATATCAACAGCTCTTTGAAGTTTATGAGAAAAACAGTCTCCAGCCGCCAACCCGCCTATTTGATCAGCGCGACGATCTGTTGCGGATTCTGCGCGGTCTGTTAGATAAACAGGCTGAGTTTGACGTGCTGAAAACGGCCATGAACCGTGAATTGATGACCATCGAGAGTATCAAAATTGCTGAGACGTTGGAAAATACCACAGCGTTCGCACTGCCGCCGGTAAAGAAAGCCTTGGCGAAGTTTTGGTTTTTCTGCGCAAAAAAAGATAGCAACAGAGAAAACGTGCCGCGCTATCTGGCAAAAGCGGAGGAATTCGCAGCCGAAGCGGATGATCCGGAGCTGCATGCTGAAGTCGCCGCCTTTCGAGTGGCGTTCAACGAATCTTTTGAAGAGGGACAACGCATCAACCTGATGCTTGAGATGTTAGACCATTTCCTTGAGGAAAAGGCGTTTCTGGAAGGAATGGATTACATTTCAAAGAATATCACAGATGACGATCGAAAAATCCACAATTAGGGCAGGCCATTGAAAGGATTGAACAATCCTACCGTATCTCTCAGTCCGAAAGGCTTCTTGAAGCAGCCAAACAAGCCTATGCACAGGGCGATTTGCAAAACGCAGAGGAAGCGCTGGGGAAGTCGCTCGACTTTTTCTATACCATCGAGGCGGCTCAGCTCCAAAAAATGGTCTCCAGCCAGCAAGCGGCAAATGATACCGCCTTATTGGATATAGACTTGTTTCTGGATCAGGAAACCAGCCCAGATGGTGATATTTCTCAGGGAGCGGCAGAGGAAATCCGTTACCTCTCTGACAAACTTGACCAACTCGAAAAACAACCCATCCGTGACAAGAAAAGCTGGGGGCGAATTTCCGCAGCGAGAGAGCGCATCGACAAGCTTAAAAATCAGGAAACTGCGGATTACAGCAACTTGAAAGATCAGTTCGAAAACGCGCTGATGTTGGGCGAAAACGGTATTACGGAAGCAGAAAACGTGCTGGAGCAGCTGGAATCCCGCGCCTGGATTGAAAACCGCTCGGATCAAATTTTGGCCTCAAAGCTGCGCTTGGATGAGATCCGTAACACGTTAAATGCCTGGAACAAGCTGTCCGCCCAAACCAACGCGTTCATCAAAGAAGGAGATTTTCACTCCGCCCAGCGAATGCTGGAATCTTATAAACATCGCGGTCAGTCCAACTTGCCCGACTGGCTGGCAATCCTGAAAGAAAACAGCGAAAAGTCGCTTCAAGAGCTGAAAAAGAAATATGAACAGATTCAAGCCCGCTTCCGCTATGGAGACAGCGACACAGGCGAAGTTATTCAGGAGATGAGCGTAATCTTGAGCCCCAGCCAGATTGACCCCGCTTTGAATTACCGTCTGGCGAACGAGCTCACTCAATATAAAACGATCCTCGAAAAAGAAATTGGCGCCGATCCAGAGAAAAATCGCGCAATTCACTCAGTAAATTATCTCTTGGATTTGTTGCGCTGGGTTGAAAACTCAAACGAAACAATTTATGGGATACGAGCAGCGGTGACCGAACCGACACTGGATGCAATCTATGCCACCCGAAAAATCGGACGGGACCTTTTCAACCACATTCCGCCGGAACTGGTTGGAATTCAGCCGGCGTTTGCGGAACGAAACAAATGGCTGGAACAGCGAACGCATGTAAATCAACTGACAACCCAAATTACGGACGCATTAAGCGGAAAATCTCCTCAAAAAGGCTCCGATCGAAAGCGGATGGTTTCCGCCGGAATCAGCGAACTGGAACGGATCAAATTATTGCCGCATGAAGAACAAGCGTTTAACCGCATCAAAAATACCTTTAAAAAACGTGGGCGACGTAAGAGCTGTCTGATCAGCACACTCATCGGATTGTTCGTACTGTCCGGCGGATTGTATCTGGCAATGCCCAAGCTGGTCCCGTTGTTGACGCCCAGCCCTACCCTTTCATTGACGCCTTCGATCACACCGACTGCCAGCCAGACAGCGACGTCCACTCGTACACCGACCGTAACGCTGACATTGACGCCGACACTGACGTTAACGCCCAGCCCAACCTTAACCCTGACGCCGACGCCGATCGGACTGCAGGCAGTGATCCAGAGCAACCGCATCGGTGTCTACGAACTGCCGGACGGCAACCGGGTGATGCTCAGCAGCGGTTATCTGGAACCGGGATCTACTGTAGACATTATCCGCTATTGTGAACCGGGATTCCCCAAAGGTGAGTATTGGGCACTGATCAATTATCAGAGCGAATTCCGCAATACCGGCTGGATCCGGTTGCGGACACCAGAATCACCCGATTTCGTTTCGATGTCGCATTTGGGCAAGCCAGTTGTTGAAATCCTGCTTGAAAACGCGCAACTGCAGATGGAATGTCCCAGTCTGCCTTACCAGCCTATGCCTGGTGACGATGCAACCTGGACGCCCTCAAAATCACTGACACCGAGCGGAACACCCTGAGTCTCGCCAGAAAGGACAAAAACGCATGGATATTTTTAATGTGATAAACACCCGCCGCAGTGTTCGCCGTTTTAAGGACGAACCGCTCCCGCATGAAAAAATTATGGAGTTGCTCCAATGGAGCGTAACAGCAGCATCCTCAACAAATTCCCAGCCATGGGGTTTCGTTGTTATCGAAGGAAAAGAAACTATTGAACAGCTCTCAGATCAGGTGCGGGCTGATTTGAAAAGCCTGTACAGCGGAGATCCATCTTTCCACCGCTATGAACGCTGGCTCGAAAACCCCGATTTCAACTTTTTCTTTCGTTCGCATAATCTGATCCTGATCTACGGCAATTCAGATATAAGGTTTTATCGTGAGTCCTGTACGCTGGCAGTCAGCAATCTGATGCTTGCTGCCCATGCCATGGGGATAGGGAGCTGCTGGATTGGGTTTGCTTTCCATACCTGCAACGCACCGGAGTTCAAGCGGCAATGGCAGGTCCCGCCGAATTACGAATTGGTAGCGGTGCTCACGCTTGGCTACAAAAAGGATCATGAAGAACGAACCATGGAGCGGAAGGCGCCGCTGATCTTCAACCGCAGCGAACCTTTGGAAAAAACGCATTGACGACAGCTCCCTGGCAACGATTGGCGGATCAGCTTTCAGCGCTGCTGGAAGGAGAGAGCGATTTTATCGTGATCCTGGCAAACGCATCAGCATTTCTGATGGATCAATTGGCGGATGTCAACTGGGTCGGTTTTTATCTCCATGCGGAGGGGGAACTGTTGCTAGGCCCGTTTCAGGGGAAACCAGCTTGCGCGCATATCCCCATTGGGAGGGGTGTTTGCGGAACAGCCTTCGCGTTGCGAGAATCTATTTTGGTGAACGATGTCCATACCTTTCCGGGACATATAGCCTGTGACACAGCTTCCAGATCTGAATTGGTCATCCCGATCTTTGACAATCGGCAGATGCCAATCGGCGTACTGGATCTTGACAGTCCGCTCATCGGACGTTTCACAGAAGCCGATCGAATTGGTTTGGAGAAGATTGCCCGCCTGATCGGTGCCCTACTCTTTCCGCCGGAAGCCGGGCAAAAAACGGATTCCTGACCATCCACCTGCGTCCGGCAGTAAACAATTCTGCCCGGGATTCATCAATCCATACCGCTCAACAATTACAAGCTTCCCTTATCCAGGCGGTACAAAAAGCCCATCTTGAGCGAATGACGGAAAAAAGCAACGAAAGACGCAGATTCCCGCTGCTCAACGGTTCAGCGGCAAACCGTTCTTTCTCCGACAAAAATTCGTTTCTCAGGAAGCAAAAGCGCCCCTGGTCTGGGGCGCTTCAACAACATAAACAATTTGATTATTTGATCAGTGCAAAAATGTTAGTCACGTTTGCCCAACTGACCATCCAAAATCATCAAACCGCCGTTTTGTTCGCCAATCTTTTCAAGTAGCGCAACGATGTGGCTAAAATTGCTCTCTTCCTCAACCTGTTCTTCGATGAACCAGTGCAGCATTTCCTGCGTAGCGTAATCTTTTTCAGCCAGCGCAAGCTCATACAGCTCATGAATACTCTTGGTGATAGATTTCTCATGCTCCAGACCAGCCTGGAAGACATCCAACGGGTTTTTATAATCAACACTTACTTTTTCCAGCGCGGGCAGTGTAACTTTTCCGCCCCGTTCATTCACATAGCCAAACAGTTTCATAGCGTGTTCAATTTCCTCACCGGCCTGCTTCGTCATCCAGTGAGCCATTCCGTTGAAATCTTCCGCCTCAAAATAAGAAACCATTCCCAGATAAACGTATGCTGAATTCAGTTCCTTGTTGATCTGAACATTAATAGCTTCCTGCATTTTCTTTGATAACATAGTCTTCTCCTTATAAAAAATGTTTTTTGCGCAGAATCTCAGGGCATGAAGCTCCTGTTCCTTTTTAAATCAATTATACTCGGCTATTTTCCTGCCTTTCGGTTCAAATAAAATGTTAATACATCCTACCAGATGTTTCTTTCCTTCTTTTTTACAAAACCAAGAAGTCTATCTTTACATCGACTCTCTATAATGAAAACAGCCAAAAATTTATAAGGAGCTATTTTCATGAAAAACAAAGGTTTATCCCTGATTCTGGTTATTGTCATGCTGGTAACCGCGTTCGTCACCGGGTTCAGCAACGTTTCTGCCCAGGCAGAAGCTGCGCTCCCGAAATACATCTTCCTTTTCATTGGTGATGGTATGAGTTATCCCCAGTTTCAGACAGCTTCCGACTATCTCGGCCAGCTCGAGCAAACGGGTGATATCCTCACCGGCGGCATTCCGCTTTCCTTCATGACCTTCCCGGTCGCAGGTTCAGCAACCACCTTCGATTCCACATCCTTCGCCCCCGATTCTGCTTCAACTGCAACCTCAATCTCCACGGGTCACAAAACCTACAGCGGCGTCATCAACATGGATGAATCCAAGACGATCGCTGAAAAACTGAAGAAACAGCTCGGTTATAAAATCGGAATCATCTCTTCCGTCAACCTGAACCATGCAACACCCGCCGCGTTCTATGCTCATCAGGCAAGCCGCAATAATTACTATGAAATCGGTCAGGAACTGATCGCAAGTGAATTTGACTATTTCGCCGGAGGCGGTCTGAAATCCGTTACCGGCAGAGAAAAAGACCAAGCCAGCCTTTATGATCTTGCAGCTGAAGCCGGTTACAAAGTCGCCATGACCAATGCTGAGGCTGAGGCGACCAGCGCCTCAGGCGAAAAAGTTCTGATCATTGGCGAAAAACTGGCCGATAGCGACGCATTGTCCTATCACATCGACCTCGCAGAAGGCGAATGGTCTCTGGCAGACTACACCCGCAAAGGGATTGAAGTGGTCAACAACGAGACCGGTTTCTTCATGATGGTCGAAGGCGGTAAGATCGACTGGGCTTGCCACGCAAACGATGCTGGCGCCACCATTCAGGATACCATCGCGATGGATGAAGCCATTCAGGTTGCCTCAGAATTTGCCGCGAACCATCCGGAAAAAACCCTGATCCTGGTTACCGGCGACCATGAAACCGGTGGTCTGACAATCGGTTTTGCCGGCACAAATTATGACACTTATCTGCAGAACATCGCTTCCCAGAAAATCTCTTACGCACGTTTCGATAGTGACTTCATCGCCGGCTACTTTGAAAACAAAACCCCGTTCATCGATGCGATGAAAGACGTCCAGGAACTCTTCGGTCTTGTACTGCCGGTAAACGCTGACAGCGCCGCACAACCGACCCTCGTTCTGACCAACTATGAAGTCTCTCTGCTCGAACAGGCTTATGAGCTCACACTGGCTGGAGGCGTTGGCAAACGTGAATCCTATCAGGAAAAACTGATGTACGGCGGCTACACCCCGTTTACCGTCACGGTAACACACGTCCTCAATAACAAGTCCGGCATTAACTTCGCATCTTACGCTCATACCGGTCTCCCGGTCGCTGTATTTGCAAAGGGCGCAGGACAGTACCTGTTCAAAGGCTATTACGACAACACTGAGATCTACGCCAAACTGGCCGAACTGACCGGTGTCAACTAACAACAATTTTTGCAACTCACTGAGAACTGCAGTTGGATTCAACCGCGGTTCTCTTAATTAATTGTGTGAACTTCGGGAGTTATCAATGAAAAAAGAATGGGCTTCGGTGTGGATCAGCCTAATGATTGTCATCGTGTTGTTGATCTTGCCATCCGGATTCAATAATGCCAGCCAGGACGCTGCTGGTGACCGTGTCGCGGCACGCGTCATAAGTGTTGATAACAATTTAATCATTGATACCGGGTTGGTTCGTTCCGGAGAACAAAATTGCGAAGTGGAAATTCTTCAGGGACCCTATCGCGGAGAACGTTATCCTGCCGTCAACATGTTGAACGGATCACTGGAACAGGACAAGATTTTTGTCCCCGGTGATTTAGGGCTGGTGCTCGTCAGTCACGATGGAACGGAAGTCCGTTCGATCAGCATGATTGATCATTTTCGCATCCATCTTGAAATAATCCTGATCATCGCTTTCTTTGCGCTGGTCATCTTGTTCGCAGGTTGGATAGGCGTACGGGCAATACTGGCCTTTGTACTGGCAATTTTGATGATCTGGAAGGCGCTTGTGCCCGCTTTCCTGAAAGGCTACGATCCAATACTGGTTGGCGCAATTTTCACATTAGTCCTGACCATTTTAGTGATTGCACTGGTATATGGCTTCACCCGCCGTTGGCTGGCAGCCGTCTCAGGCGTCACCATTGGACTGATCGTAATGTGTCTGATAGGAATTCTGGCTGTCCGTGAGGTTAAAATTCATGGTGCGATCATGGCGTATTCAGAAAGCTTGTTATATAGCGGCTACCATTATCTCAACCTGACCAAGATTTTCACAGCCAGCATTTTTATCGGTGCGTCCGGAGCTGTGATCGATCTGGCAGTAGATATCACCTCAGCAGTCTACGAAGTCGCTCAGAAACGCCCCGACCTCAGCTGGCGCGAACTGGCAAAATCCGGCGCTCAGGTGGGCAGAGCGGCAATGGGCACAATGACCACAACGCTGCTGCTGGCCTATTCCGGAGGATATATCGCATTGTTAATGGTTTTCATGGCACAGGGGACACCGATCATCAACATTTTGAACTACAAATATGTCGCGGGCGAGATGATTCACACGCTGGTCGGGTCCTTTGGGTTAGTGGCTGTCGCACCGCTTACCGCGCTGACCTCTGGAATCTTTCTGTCGCATAACCGCAGCAATGAAGCGGCAAAAACGCCGGTTTTCCATTCGGAACAGATCACAGGTCCAAAGTAGAGAGTCCCTTTACATGAGAACGAGCAAACGAAACGGATTCAAGAGAGTCATAGGAAATTAAGAATGAGGCATTCTTTTAATAGTTCAGCATGAGCCAATCGTATAAGGGAGCCCGCCGAGCTCCTGCAATCTCCCGCTCGAACAGTCTTCCAGATGGGAAAACCGCTTCTTTTGTAAAGTTCAGTCGCCCGATGATTTTTTTAAACGTCTGCGCTGATAAAACGGGGTAGCGCTTTTTGCATTCGGCGATCAATTGACTGTCAATTCCTCCGCCCCAATAGGGTTTGTCAACAAACAACCTGCAATAAAAGGATTTATCGGCGTTGCCGATAAATCCTTTTACAAGCTGACCTTTCACATAAATAAAAAATCCGCTCCGCGCAGAGCACTTTTACCAGCTCATAGCGATCTTTTCAATACTTTTTAGGGACGAAAGAATGAGCGTCCGCGTTTACCCTCATTCAGATGCCCATCACAGCTTTTACCTGAAATGGCTCAAATCCAACGATCATGCCTCTTTTTTACATATCCAGATCTGAAAGCAAAATCAGCATACTCAGTCTACAGATAGTGCAGCGCAAACGACGTCAGCGTCTCCAAATAATCGCGGACGGTCTCCGGCTGGCGAAAGCCATGTCCCTCATTCTCGTACAGGCGGTAAACGGACGGCCCCTTCAAACGTGCAAGCAAACCCTCTGCCTGCTCTCGCGGCACCACCGGATCCACGCCTCCCTGAAAGACTGCCAGCGGCGCCGTGATCTTATCCGCGTGATACAGCGGTGACCACGCTTCATAAACGGCCGCATCCTCCGGCAGAACTCCAACCAGTGCATCCGTGTAATGCGCCTCCAGCTTATGCGTGTCGCTCACCAGCCCGAACAGGTCAGATACGCCATACAACGATGCGCCGGCTTTGAAAGAATCGGGATATCTGCACAGCGCGTTCAACACCGTATAGCCACCTGCGCTGCCGCCAATGATCAACATCCGTGAACGATCAGCCAGCCCCATTGCACCAATACAGTTTGCCCCGCGAATGGCGTCTTCCACGTCATATTTGCCCCAATAGCCGTTGAGTCTTTTACGATAAGACACGCCAAACCCCCAACTGCCGCGATAATTGACCGCCAGCCAGCCGAACCCGCGCGACGTAAAATACTGAATTTCTGCGTTATAACGTAAGTCCGTTTTACCTGTTGGTCCGCCATGGATATGAACAAAAGCCGGCGGCAGTCCGTTCCAGCCATAGTCCGGATTTTTCGGCGGATAATAAATCCCGCTCACCAGCGTGCCATCTGCCGCTTCCCAAGAAAGCTCCTGGGCGGTTGAAAGATATTCCGGGAACGCTTCCCGTTCGGAAAGCCGATAAATGACCAGGGGTTGATTCGATTTGTAAATCATCACTTGCAACGCCATCGCCGGTCCAGCGCAAACTAGCGCAATTGCGTCTTCCTGCGGTGCAACCGCCAGCGCATCGATCGCGCTGATATCCGCAAGTTCAATCTCCTGCACTGATCCATCTGAGACGCGCGCGACGCAAAGTTTTGTCCGCACACCGGTAAATTTCAGGAAGGCGATCCGGTCGCTGTCCGCAAACCAGTCATACGTTTGCACGCCCTGTGCAAACGCCGGCATACTTAAATCAAATCCATCTCCGCGAACCAGCTCGCGCGTTTCACCGGAAGCCAGATCCAGCAGTACCAACGACTCCCATTCACCGTTAGTGACAATGTAACTAAGTGTTTTGCCATCCGGCGAAAACTTTGGCTGTGAAGCGGGGAGTTCCGTCCCGCCCGCAATCCTTCGAATCTCCTGGATTTCGTTCCCATCCGGCGCCAGCGTCGCCAACATCACCCGCGACCCGTCCCATGCCATATTGGGATGGTCCCACTCCGCCCAAGCAAGTACACGTCCGTCCGGACTCCAGGTCGGCTGCATGTAAAAGTCCGCGCCATGGATCCAGCGCTGTGGCCAATCATAATCAGCAAGCGAAAGCAGCGCCAGTTGGTCATGGCTTCCATCGCTGGCAACAAAAACCACCCGGGAACCATCCGGAGAAATTGCCGGTGAGGCAGTCTGCAACCCGCCAGAGGTTAGCCTGCGGGATATGCCGGCAAGTCCCTCGCGCAGAAAAACGCCCTCGCCACCTGCCATAAAAACCAGTTTCTTACCAAAAACGGCAAAATCTCCGCCACCATAACCAACCGTTCCTCCGATTCGCTGACCGGAGCTCAGATCAGTCAATCCACGATCAGGCTGCCAACCATACAAAAAAGGAATACCGTCCCGGTTGCCGGAAAAAAACAGAACCGAAGCCTTTTCTCCGCTTTGATTTTCGATGCTATCCCAGCGTATGGTATTAATCCGTCCGCGGCTGGCGACCATCTCTGCTGACACCGGGCTTTTCCAACGTCCGTATGGCAAGTATTTCATAACATTTCCCTTTCAGGCTGCATAAACCTGCCGCCAAATTTTTTCAGCGGCATCCGTTTTTCCAATTTTCTTCTCTTTATTATGGGATATTTTATGGAATATTTCAAGGGGATGATCGCTTGCGCACCACCGCACCACACCTGTAGGGACGCAGATGTCCAGGCGCAGGACGCTTCGCCCGCCCGGTTACAACCACCCCCGCAACAGTTGCTGGTACGATTATAAAATAGCTTCGGCCGCGCGGTATTGAAGTACTCGCAAACGGTTTTCCGTCTTTAAATACAGGAGGGCGTCTACCAATCTGTATAGAAGAAAGGACCGACATTTGAACAAAGAGCGGATATTAACATCAAAAATTTCTGAAAAGGAAGCAATTTTTAGTCGGCTGATCCTCGATTATCGGAATTATTTACTGAAAATCATCTTCAGTTTCATGAAGAATGAGGCGGATACACAGGAAACATATCAGGAAGTTTGCCAGAAAATATTTCAGTCATTTTCCTCCGAAAAAGAAAACTATTTTAAAACTGGGCAACACGGATCGCAGTCAATCATTGCATCGACCGCAAACGAAAAAAACAGGTTGAAGAGCTTCCTTTAGAGGAAGAACACTTTGATGCGACAAGTTTTTGCAACTTTTCAGCTGAAGAAATCCTGATCCGGAAGGAAACCAGAGAGGAGCTGTTACAGCAAATCGAATCCCTTCCGGACATTTACAGTGAAGTGATTAAGCTTCATTACTTTTCTGAATTGTCTTATCAGAAAATTGCTGAAAAACTGAATTTAAATGAACGCACTGTCGAAACTCGAATTTACCGGGCGCGAAAAATGATCGGGGAAAGCTGGGGTGATCATGCACTATAACAATTATGAATGGACATTATACAGGAGCGGAATCCTGTCTGGAAAGATGGTAAAGGAAATGGAAAACCATTTGGAACATTGCGATCTCTGCCTGGATGCTTATCTGCAGACCATTCCAGGTCTGGAAGAAAGCCTGCCCGCCGCAAAACCGGCACAAAAGGCGTCGGCAAGAAAAAATAACATACAAAAAAGCCCGATCCGCTGGCAGCGTTGGGCAGCGCTCGTTATGACAGTCGTCGCCTTGTTCATTGGACTTAGTTTTACTCCGCAGGGACAAGTCGTGTTGGCACAGATTAAATCCTCGCTGAGCGAATTCGGCAATTCGCTCTCGCAGATGTTTGGACTGCCAGCCGATTCACCATACGTTCAGGATATCGGCCAGATACAGAACACTGCGGATGGCGTATCTTTTGAGCTGGAACAGATCGTTTATGAAAACAATCAGCTGCGTTTCAGCGCGGTCGCCAGCGGTGAACTGCCGCCGGAAACAGATCTCTGGCTGCGCTGGAAATTGATTGCAGACGGCAAAGTTCAATCCGTTCAGGGTAAGGCAAAAGGAAAGACCGATTCTGCAGGAAACGCATCTTTTGACGTGATTTCTGATCCATTTGAAACACCGTCTGAAAGCGGTGTGCTGCGCGGATCTCTGTGGTTGGAATCCATCAGCTATGTTGGAGAGCAGGGTCAGGACACCAAAGTCAGCGGCCCCTGGACATTCAAAATTTACCTCGCTGCCGGTGCAGCGGCCAAACCAGACCAGATGGAAGTTTTTGATCTGAACGGCGGTTTCGAATGGAATGGCATGCGCTATACCTACAAAGAGTTGCGGTTGGCGCTAACCAAACAGGAATTACTGGTGGATATAGAGCCGATTCCGAATGCTACGCCTGCCACCATCAATCGTCACGGCGAACCAGAATCCATCGCCCGTATCCGTCTCGCATCAGAATCTGGCGAAGGAATCGACCTGAAATTCCGCAGTATCGAAAGCACAACCGAATCTCATCAGACACAGGTTTTTGTCGCAAACAGTTACGAACCATTAAAACGCGGCTGATTTCACGATCACACCTTATTTCGGCTGTGTCGGAATGGTACGACTGCAAGATGAACCCGAAACTTGCCGCCTGTCAGAACCTTCTGGAATCCAAATCCAGCGCACTGATGCCCGGCTTGCTCCTGCACCAACATCAGCCACGGATATCCAGACATCATTGGCTGGAAGCGAGCTGAAAAACGTCTCCGGCACGGAAATCAAACTCGATCAGGTGATTGTCGAGCCGCGCAGGATCACCTATTCGTACATCCTGAGCGGGAATTTTCCCGGTGATCATACATTCTTTACTGTAAAAGACAGCTGGTTCATTAACGGGCAGTTGCAAAAAACGGAATCTAATCGCTGGGATTTCGATCTCATCAAAGAAGATGGTTCCGTTCAGGCGCTTACCACATCGTTTGAGTTTTCTGACAACATCCCAACCGCCGATCATTACGATTTTACGGTAATCGTCAACGGGATTGAAGTCGATTCCATTTTCAACGACCTCAACGTTCCGGCTCAACATGATCAGATTGCGGGCCCATGGAAATTCAGTTTCAGCGTCGCAGCGGATGAGTTTTTGAAAGACAAGCAGCAATACGCGCTCCAGAAACACACATTTCAGGTTGAACAATATGTTTATCAACTGGGAGAGCTGACGCTCAGCCCAATTGACCGCAGCTTGACAGTAACCGCCGATCATCCGCTTTCAGAAGAAGCCCAACAGAAGCTGGAAGCTTACCCGGATTCTGCCCTCGGCGGCTGGGGTGGATTTGACCCCGAAAAAACGGGTCCGCTCACAGGATTCAAGTTGATGACAGATCAGGGAGAATCGTTTGACCTGACACTCGACAGTGCAAACGGCAGCGCCGGGACAAACATGACAAATATCTTGTTCCAGTTGAACAATTATGATTACGACAAGCTCAAAGATGCCCAATCCTATCAACTGATCCCATGGCTTGGCAGAGAAAGCGCCGAAATTGATCAGGAAGCGCTGGGCGAAGGTGAGCCGTTGGAATCGGCTGCGATCGCTATCCGGAGGGATCAGGCGCTGCCGCTAATCCTTCCAACCGCCATTCCGGAACCGGATTCCGTTCTGAATGACGCGCATATTAAACGCGTTCAACTGACCTGGCTCCATAAGACGGCGGACAAGATTCGGTTTTCACTGCAAATCAGTGGAAGTTTTCCGGAAGGAATTATTGTGGATCATATTGATTCCGCCTGGTTCATTAATGGTGTCCCCATCTTTGGCGCAACGCTGGAGATGGACCCCATATATCTGGCTAACGGCACCCCGAATAAATTACACCTGACCGGTTCGTTCCCATATCATGTGAACGAAGATGGCGTGACATCTGACCAGATTAAAACGATTATCAACGGTATCACCCTGCGCAACCAGAACAGCACAACCCGCGCATTCGTCGGCCCCTGGGTATTTGAAGCGGATGGACCTGCCGGCGACCGTTTTGAGGCGGATGACATCCGCCAATTGCCCGCTGCGCGTCCAACACCGCAGCCGGTACAGGATCAGCCGGTAACCAAGAAAGAACCGGGGATCAACATTGCACTCGATCAGGTCTTGGTCGAACGCGAGAGGCTGACTTACACGTTGCTGATTGATGGCGAGCTGCCGGAAGGCACCGGCTACATCACCCACATGGATGACCTCGAAATCAACGGAGAGAAGATCTCAACGCGCTATATTCAGGGAAGCTACAGCGGTTATGGTAAACAACCTGCTTTCTTGCTCCGTACCGATTGGGAATTGCCGGAACAGTTTCGCGAAATTACTGAATTTCACATCAAACTCACAGTTCACGACCTCGAGATCAAACCGGATCTGGTAAGCAAGAACAAAGATACATTGAAGCTGAAAGGCCCCTGGGTGTTCGAATTTGACATAGATAACACAGAGCTGGCAGATAATACACGCGTGTTCCCGATCGGGAAAGAATTTGAACTGGAATCATTTGAGCAACCAGTTACCTATAAGATTGATGAATTGGTCATCAGTCCAATCCGGCAATACCTGCGGGTGACAAAGCTGGATGCCGGTCTGCCACGTTCTGAACCGCTCGTACTGGAACCGCTGAGCCTCTTTGAACTGACCGCTGCAGACGGCTTCAAGGCATTGTTGACGCGCAAAGAAATAGGTTCTGATCCGGAAGGCAACACGATCTACACTTATCTGGTCGAAGAAAACAGCTATGACCGATTGAAAGATCAACTATCATTCACGCTCATGCCTTACCGTGACCCAACGCCGACAGGCATGATCCGACAAAGCCTTGACGGTCAGGAAGCGCTGGAAACCACGCGCGTGCAGATTCCAGTTGATCCAACCGGCACCGAAACGACGAAACATGCACCGGAAGTGACGCCGGTTCAATCCGGCATTGATATCAAACTGGATCAGGTGATTCTCGAAAAGGACACACTGTGGTTCTCTTTACTGTTCAGCGGCGCACTACCAAAAGATACATCGCGTGTTGAAGCATTCCCGGACTTATTCCTCAACGGAGAACCCTTTTCAATGAACGGTGTCAGCGGATCGAATGAAGTAGTAGACGCTGACCTGCCGGTTATCATGACCATTTGGAAATGGGGATTCAAGAAGCAACTGCCAAGTTCTGAAACGCTTCATTTTCAAATTAAAATCAACCGTTTGAGGATTGTAAGCCGGAGCAAACCCGAGAAAACGCTCGAAGGGTCGTGGACGTTCGATTTTGAAGTTACCCCTGGCGCATTGGAGAACGATACACAAACCATTCTGTTGGACAAAACGTTCAAGGTAGGCAAAGCTGTTTACACCGTCGAGAGCATGACGTTCAGCCCGCTTCACCAGCGAATCAAGGCGGTCCGTTATCGAGCTCAGCAGGACGCAGCGCTTGCAAATCGATTGCAAAACATCCCGGTGGGAAATCTGCGCGGCTTCATGGTAATCACCAATACAGGAGAAGAAATTCCGTTTGAAAGTGATTATGGCGGAAACAGCAACGAAATCGGGCGGTATCTGACGTTTGAAACATCCGGGGATCACTTCGAGGCGCTGAAATCCGCCGAGACGTTAACAATTGTCCCCTATGTCGCAGATATGAAACATCAATCCAGTGAAAGCGGCTTGAAAGCTTATTTCCCGCTTGACGAAGAAGCGATCGTGATTGGTCAAGCCATTAACAAAACTGACCGCTGATTTTACGGAAAAAAAGATAACGCGACATTTTGGCAAAATATGAACTGAGCGCTGGCGGCTTTTACCGCCGCCGCGCTTCATCTTCTGTCCAAAGGATAGCCACATCACTTAAAAGGAAGAAAAAATGAAATCATTTACTATTAAGCAAGTATGTATTGCCGCGCTGATCGCGCTGCTGATCATTCTGACCGGCTGGTTTTTATTCGTCCGCCCGGCAGCGGCCAAAAATGAACCGATGCAGCCAGACAACTATCTGACACAGTTTTTAAAACTGAATACAAACAGCGGCTACACGAACAGAATCGGACTGACAGCAGACCCGGTTGAAGGCGTATACGTCACACTTGACGAGTTTCTCATCGAGGACCGCCAATACAGCTATTCGCTGCTGATCAGCGGCGACCTCCCGGAAAACATCAGTACCATGGTTTTTCACCAGATGGAATTGATGTTGGACGGAAAATGGTTCGACCAGGGACTGGGTGGCGGAATCATCTTTCCGGTCGAAGGCAAAACGCCTGCAATCGCAGTGGTCAGCACCCGCAACACAACGCAATGGATGGCAAACCTGCCAACGACTCGTCCGCTGACATTGACGTTAACGCTTGGAGACCTTGTCCTCTATTTGGATGGCGTGAACGGCGAGATTACGTCTTACGAGGTTGAAGGAAGCTGGACCTTTGAATTTGAAGCGGACGGCAGCGCAACAGCAGCAGAGACCCATGCGATTGCGCTTAATCATCACTTCAGCGCCGATCGAGATTATCAACTGCTTGAACTGCTGATCACGCCAGCCAGCCAACGTCTTTATATGAGCGTTTATGACGCTGTGGATCACCCCGAAGTGGGAACCATTGGATTGCGTACGGATGATGACAATCTTGTGATCTTTCGTCTTTCAAAGACGTTCAGTGACGATTCGGACCGGGACGAAAACGGGAAGCCGTTCGCACACCTGACATTTATTCCGGATATGCCAAAGAGCGATTACGCTGCAAACCGCTATGACACGCTCAAGTCTTCAAAAACGCTGACGATCATCCCCTATCGCTGGAATATTGCGTTGAAAAACTGGGAATCTATGCCGGCGGACACAGAGGGGTTAGAAGACGCGGCTTTTACTATATTATTCACTTCAGACAATTGATTATTTATGAAAACAGAGGGAAAAATGAATAAAACTCGATTTTTTACGAGCATTATCCTGCCTTTGATGGCGGTTATGCTGATGACGACAGGAACAGCCTTTGGTGTCGCCGCACAAGAAGAAGACGATCCGCAACGAACATTGAAACCCGGCGATCCCCTGACGCAATATTATCTGCTGGAAACTGGAAATCCATACGTTAACGAGATTGGGATCACGCGTGAAACCGATGAAGGAATTCTCCTGACGCTGAATCAGGTGTTGATCGAAAAAGGAAGGGTCAGCTTGGCAATGACAATCTCCGGTGATTTGCCGGCGAACACGTTTTCCGTTCATACGCAGGATGAAGTGTTAATCGACGGTGAATACCCAAAAGGAGGTTCATCCGGCATAGGCGAAATGTTCCGGGTAACCGGAGAAGACCTCGCAATTGTCAATATCAGTGTTATCGACCAGGACTGGGATATTCCTTTTGATCAGCCGGTCAGTTTCACACTGAACATCGACGAGCTCAATATATATTACGGCAATTCGGCTGAAGAAATCCTGTCATATTCAATTGAAGGGCCCTGGGTGTTTGAATTCGAAGCAGATGGCAGCGCCATGGCAGCCGCAACCAAAATCTATCAGCTGGATCAATCTTTTCCGTTGGACGACGGCACATTCACGCTGGCAGAATTGCTGGTCACGCCAGCCAGCCAGCGGCTGTTCGCAACTTTTGACGGAGAAAACAACCCGTCTGTCGGTTATTACGCCTTACGGCTGGACGACGGCAGCACAGTCATGCTTACCTGCAGAGGAATCAGCACGAATATCCTGATCGCTCCGCTGAAAACCATGAAGTTTTTCACCGAACGCGAACAGATGGGGAATTTTACCGGGAATGTTTACAGCCGCCTGCAGAATTCAAAAACGGTCACGTTCGTTCCATACATCGGCAACCCGGCCGCAGAGCGCGAAATGCCGGAAAACGCGCCGCCGCTGGAGGAATACGCTTTTACAATTGCGTTGGAAAAATAAAATCCTGATGAATAAAAGTTTTCATCACAGACCGAATGGCGAAGCCATTCGGTCTGTGATTTGGATTGATCGCTCATTCAAAGTGGCAGAAGCTTTTCACCCCTTACCAAGCATAAGTTGCGGACTTTTCAATCATATTCCTCTATTAAATTGGTACTTGCACCCTCACTGCAATACCTGAAAAATCCCTTTATCATAGCAATAAATCCAATAATCTTCGAATTTCAATATTTTTAAAGGAACGCCAAACCATTTCTCAATATTATTCGCTGTGACCCGCTGTGTTATATTGGCGTCTGGTCCCGTGTTCAGTACCACGAAGTCAAACGCCGTCTTACGATACCAGTCATCATGACTGAACCAATAATACGGTGCGGGTCATCCAGCATCACCATTCTCCTGACGAAATGTAATTGCCCGCAGCCGAACCTGATTCCTGGACGACAGCGTAACCATGTTCGCATCCCAAAAATCTGCATAACCGTCAGTTAGGTCATTTTCATAGAGCCAGGTTTTCAACCTTTCCTGCGACGTGGAAATGCGCGCCGTTTTCGGAACATAAAAATTTGCAAGAATCAAAATGCATGCAAAGCCAATCAGTGTCCATCTCCGAATCCCAGATACTGCTAACCATCCTTTCCGACTGATTTCAATCACAATCAAAATTGAGAGTGCAGTCGGATAATAAGCGATATAACGACTGCCTTGAGAACCGGATACAAAATCCGCAATAATCAAGAAAAGTCCATTGAAAGCTATTCCAAGTGCAATTATGCTTTCTATGAAGCGAATATCCTTCTTCTGAAAAATCTTTTTCAGTGTGTGAACAATCAATCCTATCCCAAAAAGCATCGGAAGTGCACGAAGTAACATCTTCAATGTGTTTAATGAAAATAGCGCTTCGCCGGTAAAATCGGACCCGTATATTCTTAGCCAGTCCTGAAGATGTTCCCAAAAGAAGGCGGGAATGTCGTGAAAATTGGAAAAAGTCTTTCCCCGAATTGAGAATTAACATGGGCTCCGCCTACCTGTAGATAGAGTATCTCGATCCCTTTCCCAGTTGCAACTCCAGCAATGATACTGCTAACGCAGCCAGTAATTTGGATGGAGCTCTTCCATCAATAATCCAACGAACCAGGGTTAAAAAACAAAGTGGAACGATGAGAACCGGGAGAATAAACAAATCCCACTCCCGCCATAGATAGTAAAAAGAAAAGGATACCAAACCAGAGTTTCCTCGTCTGAGCCTTCAATTCATCCAAACAAAGTGCGTTCAAGCAAATTAAACAAGAAAAGTAAAGCGTGAAAACAGCGACATGCCTGATAAGCAGGCATCGCCTTCAAAGGGGAAATGCTGATAAGGCGAAAAACAGAAACATACCCCAACCCATTTGCAAAGGGGGAAGAATTTGCGACATAAGAACGCCAGAAATAAGCACCATCAGAAAAGTCAATAACGCAACAGCAACGATCCCAGACCAGGGACTGTACCCAAACATCTTTGTCGCAATCAAATAGACCGGCATTTCCGTCAGCAGAAACGTGCTGGAAGTAAAATGCCAGCCAGTTAAAAGCGGGTTGCCCTCAAGAATCAGATTTGCTGAAATGCTGATGCCAGAAAAATCGGAATCCACCGGAGTTTGCATGAAGCTGCCAAAGATATGGAGGGCAGAAAGCAATAGGACTGGCAAAAGGGAAAATAAATTGAACGGTTGTTTCTGATCAGGCGGATTAATCATCGTTGTGATCCATATATTTTTTCGTAATCAAATCTGAAGAAAAATATTCATGAATTTTGTACCGCAAGTTTTCATCGTAACGATAGATCATAAAATCACCGCAGGGAATTTCTTCTGTCGGAGAACCAAAACTAAAGATTACTTTCTGTTCAGTGAGATTATGATAACCTGACATAGCTCCTTCGGTCATATCACGACATATCGTGCATCCAGCTCAGGGAACCAAACTTTTCTCGCAAACCAGTGATATTCAAATGGGTAAGAAATTCCGCTCCTTTTGTCCGTATAAAAGTAGATTGCACGCGGATGAACTCTGTTATGAGAAGATACAACCGTATGGTTTGCAACCCAAAATCCAGCATAGCCTTCATCCAGATTATGATCCAGCAAACAACGGGCAAGGAGATCCTCAGCTGTAGCCGAACGGCTGAGAGAAAGAGGCAGGAAAGAGTGAGCGATCAGCACCACCGCAATAAAAAAGAACAGCATTGAATAAGAGACCCGAGTGAGAGGGAGGTTTTTATCCAGGAATCCGACAATCTGAAACTCTCGCAAAATGATTATTGCCCAAGCCATCGGCAGCCAGGCGATATAACGCCCAGTAAGCGGATAGAGGAAAAACCCGCCGACTACTAGAAAGCCGCATAAAAACACTGTTCCGAGACTAAGCATCAGGCTAACCCAATCCACTTTTTGATTTCTGAGAACCCGCGCGATTGTCCGTCCAATTAGATAGAGACCAAATATAAAAATGAGAATCCGCAAACCGCTGAAAAACGTCTGTAATGAAATGATTTTTACGCCTTCCAGGTTTGCACGAAAGACACGAGTCAGATATTCAATAAACCGAAGTACGCCACCCGGCAATTCGGCAAGCGGTGGAAATTGAGTAATGCCACTGTTACTTGCGATTCTTCCACCGCCAAAGTATTGGATTAAACGTGACAGGACAATGCCGGCAGCACTGCCTCCTGTCAACAACAATCCGGGAAAGAAGAACTGCAATTGATGCGTTTGGTTGCGAAAGTAGGCAAACAACAAAACGAAAAACGAAGGAACCGTAAGCAGTACCAGAATAAATGGATCACTCGCTGCTGAAAGCATCATTAAAATGAAGATCAAAAAAAGGGAAAGCCGGTTCCAAACCCCATTCGGCTTGCCAGCTGGCAATCTTGCAATCAGGAACAGCAAGACAAAGTAAACCAAATAAACTGCCATATGTCCACGTTGGATCTCTAATTGGTAAAAATTTGGAAATCCTGCAATACAAAAAAACAATAAAAGACCGCTGACAGAGGATCGAATTGGCTTTGGCAGCAAAAACCATGCAGCAATAAAACAGGCAAAAAAGCTCATCCATAAAGCAGCAGTTACCGCCAGCGGGCGAATACCCAACAGAAATGCACTGAGTGCGAAAAAAGGAATTTCTGTGAACAGAAAAGACGCTTGTGTCAGACTCCACCCAGACAAAAATATATTTCCCCTCTGCACATCAAAACCTTCTAACAGAAGAGAGGCGAAATCAGAATCAATTGGAACGCTCAGGAATACGACCCCTAAATAAAATCCATACCCAACAAACAACAATAGTGTAAAGAATTTAAGAAAGGATAATCTGGGAATCTTTTTGTTCACGGCATTCGACTTCCCTGTATGGCTTTAAGAAGCAAATACTTGAAGAATAACAATAGTACTATTATACATCTATTTTTTGCGTGGCTGATTCTGCTTAATCCGAGCATGAAGAACAGAGAATCTTCCGCAGACCAAATCTGAAAACCAGCTTGTCCATATATGGCTATCTATATGATCAACGATGTAAAAAAAGGCAGGTCTCCATACGTTTTATTACAAGAATACATTTGATAACAAAACATCCCCGAATCAATTAATTCGGGGATGTTTCAATATTTGCCAGAAAACTTACGCGGCAGGAGCTACTTCGACAACTGCGCCAGCGGCTTCCAGTTTGCTCTTCGCATCAGCAGCAGCTTCTTTGCTGACGGCGGAGACAACTTTGGATCCTGCTGTTTCGGCCATCTGTTTCGCTTCAACCAAACCGAGGCTGGTCAGAACGCGGATCACTTTGATGGTCTCAATTTTCTTCGGGCCGGCATCTTTGATGATGACGTCGAATTCAGTGGCTTCTTCAGCCGGGGCTGCGGCTTCAGCTGCAGGACCAGCGGCGGCAGCAACAGCAACCGGAGCGGCGGCGGAAACGCCCCATTTTTCTTCCAGTGCTTTCACCAGTTCAGAAGCTTCCAAAACGCTCAGTGCGCTCAGTTCTTCAACAAGTTTTTCTAAATCTTTAGCCATTTCAATAAACTCCTAAGTTTTTATTTCTAATTTTTTGTTTAATCCCCTTCGCTTAAGCAGCGGAAGGTTCTGACTGCGGCGCATCTGATTGCGTCACATGAGCTTGAATCACTGCAGCCACTGACCGTCCCGGCTCAGCGAGCACACGGACAAGCTGCGATGCAGGTGCCAGCAGCGTACCCAACAATTTGGCGCGCATAATCGGAAGCGGCGGCAGACTTGCCAGATTTTTGATCTGCGCTTCGTCAATGAAATCCTTTTCAAGGAAACCGCCCTTGATTTTAAAGGCATCGCTTTTGACGATATCAGACACCACTTTCGCAAGTGCCGGAGCGTCATCGAATGCAAATCCTACCAGCGTGGTTCCGGTGAGTTCGTCTTCCATGCCCGCATAGTTGTTTTCTTCGAGCACTTTGCTGATCAGCGTATTCTTGACGACATGCGCTTCACCGCCGGCTTCTCGAATTTTGCTGCGAATTCCGTCGATTTCCCGCATGGTCATTTTTGAGAATTCGATCATGAACATTGCCTGGCTTTTCTCAAGCCAATTGGAATATTCTTCCATCATCGCAGATTTGGTTGATTTTGTGAATGCCAATGAATTATTCCTCCTTCCCGCACAAGTTCAAATAAAAAAGTCTTTGCCGTTCATTGAACAGGCAAAGACTGATCGTCATCAGGTTGATGATTGTCATTCGCCTCGGCTGGATATTAAGCCCTTTCTTACTTGGGCACCGGCTGTCTTCAGTGAACGTATCCAATTTTACTACACTATTCTGTTTCGCAAAATAGTGTCATACCATTTTATTCAATCGGTTCCATGCTCATAGCCGCAAGGACATCAACTTTCACACCAGGTCCCATCGTTGAAGTCAGGGTTACGCGTTTGATATAGGTACCTTTTGAGCCGCTCGGCTTCGCTTTTTTGATCGCACTCATAAATGCGTTGAAATTCTCATAAAGTTTCTTTTCATCAAAGGAAGCTTTCCCAATCGGAACGTGAATATTGGCAGATTTATCCAGCCGAAATTCAACGCGGCCGGCTTTTGCTTCATTGATCACACGCGGCAGATCCTCAGCAGGGACGACCGTCCCGGCTTTCGGATTCGGCATCAACCCGCGCGGTCCAAGTACCCGACCCAGCCGTCCGGCTTTCGCCATCATATCCGGAGTCGCAATCGCGACATCAAAATCGGTAAAACCCTGTTGGATTTTTGTGATCCACTCATCGCTGTCAGCGATATAATCCGCGCCACCTTCTTGTGCTTTGGCAACGCCTTCACCCTGTGCAAACACCAGGACGCGTACGCTTTTGCCAAGCCCGTTCGGCAGGACGACAACATCGCGCACCTGCTGATCCGCCTGGCGCGGATCAAGACCCATCCGCAGATGGACTTCAATGGTCGAGTCAAATTTCGTAATGCT
Organism: Flexilinea sp.; assembly: GCA_040766005.1. Taxonomy (GTDB): domain Bacteria; phylum Chloroflexota; class Anaerolineae; order Anaerolineales; family Anaerolineaceae; genus Flexilinea. Next base: position 42,741 of record JAXGRI010000005.1, read on the forward strand.
CGTTTCTTTCGCCAAGGCGATCGCCTCTGCAGGGCTGTATGCCGTCATCACATCAACTTTTGCCTGGGCTTCCAAATATTTCTTACCGTGTTTCGCCATTTATTACTCCTTGTGGTGCAAACGAATAATTGAATATTCTCCCACGATTGATTAATCTACGATCTGGATGCCCATATTGCGGGCGGTGCCTTCAACTTGCTTGATGGCGCCTTCAAGATCGATCGCGTTTGTATCTTTAAACTTCGTCTCAGCAATTTCCTTCACCTGGGCTCTGGTAACCTTACCGGCTTTCCCTTTGCTCCCGGTTGTTGAAGCGGTCTCAATACCGGCAGCCTTTTTCAAGAGGAAGGTTGTCGGCGGCGTCTTCAAAATGAAGGTAAATGATCCATCTGTATAGACAGTGATCTCAGCAGGGACAATTTCACCCATGCGTGTCTGCGTCCGGGCGTTATAGTCCTTAACGAATGCCATGATGTTGATGCCATGGCTGGCGAGCGCGGGGCCGACCGGGGGTGCCGGGTTAGCTTTTCCTGCGTTCAAATTCAGTTTGACAATTGCTTTTAGTTTCTTTGCCACAATATACTCCTTCGTGGTGTTAGCGGATATGATCCTTCCACAAAATTAAGGGAGTCCGCAAGAGCGATCTCCCCACCTCACAATGTAATTTTCGCTTACGACTTCTCCACCTGCAGAAAATCCAATTCTACCGGTGTTTCCCGTCCGAAGAAATTCACCATAACGCGTACTTTGGACTTATCTTGATCAATTTCAGAAACAGTCCCCCGAAAGTCATTGAATGGGCCGTCAATAATCCGGACTTTTTCACCAATTTTATAAGTTACATTAACGACCGGTGCGTCCGCTTCCATCCGCTTGATAATTGAATTAACTTCTTCAGGCCGCAGCGGCGTCGGCTGGTTACCCATTCCGACAAAGCCGGTAACACCCGGCGTATTGCGTACGATAAACCATGATTCCTCTGTGAGAATCATATTCACCAGCACATATCCGGGGAAGATATGACGTTCAATGATCTTCCGTTTTCCATCTTTGACCTCAATTTCCTCCTGAGTTGGAATCACGACATCAAAGATTTTTTCTTTCATCCCCATTGATTCAATACGCTGTTCAAGGTTATGACGCACTTTGTTCTCATAACCTGAATAGCAGTGGATGACATACCAACCACGCTCTTCAGAACTTTCGATTTTTTCCTCGTCGCCAGATACCGGTTTTGTTGCTCTTTCACTCTTCTTTGCCTTGGCAGCTGGTTTTTTCACCTTTTCTTCTGCCAATGCATCTTCTTTCAGTGATTCATCCGGTGTATCCAGTTGTTCGAATTCTTGATTCATCAAAACTCACTTCTTATCCAACGATTGCACCAATCAGTTCAGAAAAGGCGAAATCAACAATCCCCAAAAACACGGCCATCGCTACCACAACAACCAAAACGATTTTCGTCATTCTCAAGGCTTCTTCTTTCGAAGGCCAGGTCACTTTCCGGAGTTCACCGAACGTTTCATTCCACCATTTCACCAGCTTACTCTGTTTTTTTTGAACCGGCTGTTTCACGTTTTTCACGGTAGTTTTCGCCTTATTCTGTGCCATAAAACGGTCGCTCCCTCTTTTATTTCATTCCTTATTGTCCATAAACGCCGCTTTTCTTTCCAGCGGCGTTTCCCGGCTTGCAGGTGAAGCAGGAATCGAACCCACAACCTCCTGTTTTGGAGACAGGCGCTCTGCCTAATTGAGCTATTCACCTAGAATGCCCGGAAGAGCTCGTCTTCCGGGCTGTAAAATCCACAGTCTTATTTTGCTTCGCGGTGCAGCGTATGCTTTCGACAGCGCGAGCAAAACTTATTAAGTTCCATTCTGCCCGGATCGTTTCTGCGATTCTTCTGCGAGGTGTAATTGCGCTCCTTGCATTCTGTACACGCAAAAGTAATTACCGGCCGAACGTCTTTTTTCTTTGATGCCATGTGATACCCTCTTTCAACGCTCAGTGCGCTGAAACTGCTTAATTATCCGATAATTTCCGTGATGACGCCTGCGCCAACCGTCAACCCGCCTTCGCGGATCGCAAACTTTGATCCCTGTTCCAACGCCACCGGGATGATCAGTTCCACATCCATCTCTACGTTGTCCCCGGGCATCACCATTTCTACGCCTTCCGGCAGCTGGATCGTACCCGTCACATCCATCGTCCGGATGTAAAACTGCGGCCGGTATCCAGGGAAGAACGGTTTGTGACGTCCGCCTTCTTCGCGTTTCAACACATACACGTTCGCCTTGAATTTCGTGTGCGGTTTGATGCTTCCGGGTTTCGCAATAACCATCCCGCGTTCTACATCTGTCCGCTCTATCCCGCGCAGCAGCAGTCCCAAGTTATCTCCCGCCATCCCTTCGTCCACGATCTTGTGGAACATTTCCACACCCGTGCACGTGCTCGCCATGCTCTTTTCCTGCAGACCAACAATTTCTACCGGATCTCCTACTTTGATATGTCCTCGTTCGACCTTCCCAGTTACCACTGTCCCGCGTCCCTTGATCGAGAACACGTCTTCCACTGGCATCATGAACGGTTTGTCCACTTCGCGCGCTGGTTCCGGGATATAGCTGTCTACTGCATCCATCAGTTCTTTGATCGGCGCGTATTCCGGCGCTTCCGGATCCGTGCTCGCCGATTCCAGCGCTGTCAACGCTGATCCGCGAATGATCGGTGTGTCGTCCCCAGGAAATCCGTAGCCGTTCAACAGATCCCGCAGTTCCATCTCCACCAATTCCAACAGTTCCGGATCGTCCATCTGATCCGTCTTGTTCAGAAAGATCAGAATGCTCGGTACTTCCACCTGTCGCGCCAACAGTACGTGTTCTCGTGTCTGCGGCATCGGTCCATCCGGCGCTGCCACTACCAGAATCGCTCCGTCTACCTGCGCCGCTCCCGTGATCATGTTCTTGATGTAGTCACGGTGACCGGGCATGTCTACGTGCGCGTAGTGCCGGTTGTTTGTCTCGTACTCTACGTGCGAGATGTTGATCGTGATCCCGCGCGCTTTTTCTTCCGGCGCGTTGTCAATTTGATCGTACGCTTTGAAGTTCGCACCACCCAGCAGCGCGCAGTATTTCGTGATCGCTGCCGTCAGTGTCGTCTTCCCGTGGTCAATGTGCCCCATCGTCCCTACGTTCAGGTGAGGCTTTGATCGGTCGTAATGTTGTTTTCCCATATCCTTTTCTCCCTAAATTAGACAGTTTGTTTTGTCCATTCGCCAAAAAGAGCCCTCAATGGGATTTGAACCCATGACCCCAGTCTTACCAAGACTGTGCTCTGCCAAATGAGCTATGAGGGCTTATTTGCTTCAGGAACTTCGCTGCTGCTAAATTTCCTTTGATCAGCGAGGAGCAATCTTCCAAACCACGCTCACAGCTCCCATAAATGATCAGTGGACGGTGAAGGATTCGAACCTCCGAAAGCTTCTGCTATCTGATTTACAGTCAGACCCCGTTGGCCACTTGGGTAACCGTCCATTTTGAACTGTTGCCAGTCCGTAAGCGGGTTTGAACTTTTTCGAACCCGCTTACCGCCTTGCAACTGAGCCGACAATGGGACTTGAACCCATGACCTGCCGCTTACAAGGCGGCTGCTCTGCCAATTGAGCTATGTCGGCGAATGTCAAAGTGCATTTCGCGTCAGCCATTATAACAGACATTATTTTGTGTGGCAAGCACAAAATAACGAACGCTGCTGCAAACAGACTAGAGTTTATCATAAATTCGTTTATCCGGTCAAGATCATTATGATCTTATAATGATTCTTTTGACAACGGATGATCGTGCTTTTTTTCAGCCAGATTGACCTCCTCGGTCCCTTCCCTAAGAATTTCCAGTCCCTCCTCGGCATCCGGTGCAATGACCGCCGTGATCCGGACATGCGGTTCCAGCCGTGTATCCGCCCTCGGAATCCATTCGTTTTTTCCGTCCGAACAGCGAATCAGGATACAGCCTGCCGGAAGACCCAATGAACGAACGAATCTGCCATCAAAAGCCGAACCTGGCTGAACGATAAAATCGACTACCGCGGCTTCTTTTAAGGTTGCTGCTTCTCCCTTCAAACGGACATCCCGCGCCAAAAGCGCTTCATAAATCGGCTCATCTTTTAACAATTCCCCTACCGAATAAGCACAGAAACAACTAACCAACAAAGGAAGCATCAACGAATAATTGCCGGTCATTTCAATAATCAGTACAATTCCAGTCAGCGGCGCGCGAACGATCGCCGTAAAATAAGCGGCCATTCCAACGACCGCAAAGGCGGCAGGAACCGGAGCCATCGCCGGGTTCATCAAAAAGCCAATCCGCCCGACACCTAGCCCGATCATAGCGCCAAGACAAAGCAACGGAGCAAAAATTCCCCCCGGCGCCCCTGTTCCATAACTGGCAGTTGTAAAAAGGAAGCGAATCAGGAAAAACAACGGAATCAGCCCGGTAGCAAGTTCGCCCCGTAATGCGATTTCAGCGAGATGATGCCCGCTGCCAATCGCCAAAGGCGAAAACCAGCCACTTAAACCGATCAAACCGCCCGTCAACGCAACCGCGAACAGGAAAAGCTTTTTGGGAACTTTTGAATATAACCGAATAGAAAGCATCAGTCCCCGATTAAACAGAACACCCATCAAGCCAGCGACAATCCCAAGCAGCATGAACATCGGAACTGCGCTTAATGGCGGAGTTAGATATTTGGGAACCGAAAAAACCGGGAATTGTCCAGATCCGATCCTGGCGACGATATTGGCAACAACCGCAGCAATAAAAGACGCACCAAATACGATCGGCTGAAAATCACGGCGAACTTCTTCCAAAACGAAGATAAGACCGGAAAGCGGTGCGTTGAAAGCAGCGGAAAGTCCCGCTCCCGCCCCGGCGGAAATCAAAACAAACCGCTGCCGATGGGTCGCTTTGATCAACCTGGAAATCGCATCGCCTACAGCGCCGCCCATCTGGATCGTTGGGCCTTCGCGTCCCAACGCCAACCCCGAACCAATCGCCAGGATTCCCCCAAAAAATTTAACAGGCAACAGACGCTGCCATTTCAAACGAAAAATCCGCTGCAGTACACCCTCAAGGAATGGAATACCGCTGCCGGAAGCCTCCGGCGCAAATTTCCGGGTCATAAAAACAGCGATGACCGCCCCTGTCATCGTGAACAGGATTGGAATCACCCAACCCAAAGCAGGAAAACGGTGCGCCCAGTTCAACAAGGCACCCCGCAGCGCATCTGCGCCTGCCAGCGCAATTCGAAATCCCAGTGCAACCATCCCTGAAACAAGCCCAACCAGAGCCGCCCGGGGAAAATACCAGCGCCGCTGTTTGCGGGTGATCAAGTAATCCTGTAATTCGCTGGTAACCGCTTGGTTTTTTAAGTTGGAAGGTCTCGATGGACCGGATTTTGATCCCATAAATTCCTTTTCAAGATGTTCTCAAAAACTTATTCTACCTCTGACATAGGTTAAATCGACTTTTCGTTTAGAAATAATGAAATACATTTCATGTAGTATAGAAGAACGAAACCGTGTATTGGATCAACCATTCATTGAAAATGCTCCAACAGCCAATCGCGCAAAATGACAGCATGATTGATTGTTTCGCTGCGCGCAGCGTAAATAAGCGTCACTGGCTCGGTTTGCAATTTCTCATGAATGAGAGCAACAAACGCAGCTGCAGCCTGATTATGATCCAACTCCTCCCGATATGCCGCTTTGAACTCCGAAAAGCGATCTTCCTGGTGATCGAACGCTTTTCGGATTGCCGGAGACGGGGTAATCTCTTTTTCCCACAAGTCTGCCTGCAGTACCTCTTTGCGCACCCCGCGTGGCCACAATCGATCGACTAAAATGCGAAAGCCGTCCGCTTCGTCAGCAGGTTCATAAGCGCGTTTGATTTTTAATTGATTTTGGAGATTCATCTCATTCCCTCTTTTTTTCTATTAACTTTTACCCCGTACAAGGATCACTGAGACGCGTCCAAAAAGAAAATGCGGACGCCACCATGAATTGATAACGATGATAAAGCGGCGGGTCAAATATCTTTCCGCACACCTGAACATAACCCTGTTCCCTCTCTAATAGCTCAAGATCAGCAAAGATCAAAATATCTTTATATGTATTAAGGTCGATCCCCTTGATAATTGCAATCGGCGTATCAAAAGAATCAATAAAATCAAATATTTCCCGTGAAGAAGTATCATGGATACGGGGGCGAACATATAAAGATGAAAATCCGGAGCATGAGGTTGTTTCAAATCGTATGATTGCAAAAATGCGGCATTTGCCGGATCGATGCGAGTGTAAACCAGTGTCTCATCCTTTTCACATGTGATTGGCGGCGGTTCCGGTGTCTGAATGGGAAGCGCTTTGATCAACGCCGGTCAACGATCGCAATAGCCACGCTGAAACAAATCCCCGCGACTGCGAACGAGGTTATGCCAAAAAATGATTGGCTCTCATTGCAGGAAGGGACAATCAATTCTTTTTTTTGCAGGATTCGGTTTATTAAAAACTGTAACCCTATCGCACTGATCAGCCCACTCACCCAATTAACCGGCGCATCAAAACGCATCCGGTAGTAATTGTATGCCGGCGCAACAAACTGGAATAATAAGATCCCCAATACCATCATCAATAGAAACGAATAAAGATGATTGTGCCTTTTCCGCCAGGCAAAGCCCAACCCAACCACCCATAACGCCATTAAAGAAAAACGCACCGCCTGTACAATTCCATTCCGAGCCCCATCAAAATAGGAATACGCCCCGCGTTCGGGATCCAGCAACAACGCATCCCAGATAATTCTCAAGGCACTCCAGAAATTTTCCGGATGGGAAGTCAGCTCGGTTTGACAAATATTCCAAACTCCCTGCCAAAGATTATTCGTCCCAAAGAGGCTGGTCAATTCCGGTTGCGCCATCGCATAATAGGTATCTCTGCCACCCATACAGATTCCATAAATATAGAGCGCAGCCTGATCGTTGGTAACGCGCTGTCCGGCTGGTGCAACCAAGTAGGTGTTCAGCTTGGACAACGCAAAACCAGCAAGCATGGCACAAAGTGCCAGCGCAGCGAAGAGAAACCGTCGTTGATTGTTCCGCAAATAATGAAAGAAAAACCAGATGCCGCTGGTCGCCAATACAAACATTGCGGAAGGGCGGATGTTCAGCGCCAATGAAAGGGCAAGAAAACCTGTAATGATCAGAACCGGCTTACGGGAAAGCATGCCACGAACCAGCAAAAAACAACTGAGCATGCCAACCGCGAACCCATATGGCTCTGTCATAAAACTGCCCAAATACGGGCGGATGAAAAAAAAGGCGTTGGTAAAGAACAGCGCTGCAGCTGCAGGACCAAATTGTGCTGCAATCAGCGGCAGGTTAATCAGCACGCTGGCGGCAATCAGCATGGCGGTCAGCCCATACAAAACAAAGCCATTATTATTCGTCAGGTACAGAATCAACGCGTTGAAAGTCAGCGCCAGCGGTCGGATAGCGGAAGATTGTTCCATCGTCCCGCCAAACAGAAAACGCAGCGTGTTCAAATGATGAATGAACGCATCCGACCAGGGGATCGTGCCGGCAAAAATATACTGACTGGAGGAGCCCGAATTCCAAAGGCCCATTAGCGGCAGCAGAAAAACGCCGAAAAGCAGTGGGTAAATCACCGCCTTCAGATATCTGTTTTTCACGGCCGCCGCAGCAAATGCCAACAAAAAAACGACCGGAAGAATGAACAGCTTTTGCCGGAAAATAAGCCCGATATTGCGATCAGCGGGAACGAACAGCGTGATCCTGACAGTAAGAGCCATAAGCCCGCCAAAAATAACTACGGTGATCCATTTATTCGCTTTATCAGCTGTTTTCATACAGAAAACCCCTTTTACATGGATCTGACATTTGTCCCGATTTACGATTAAAAAAGAATCGGGATTCAATCTTTATTATACGGAATTATTCAGAATATTTATTTCGGGGCCTGTTACCCTGCTTGAAAAGCCTTTATCTTCCGAGTTCCCAATATTTTCAGCGCTCCATTTTAAAAACCTTTCCGCATCTTCTCCGGAAAGGCTAAAATGAAATCCTCTTTGATTTCATTTGATTCGATTTGTTTGGTGATTTAGACAGCAATCGAGTTAACGATCACCCAGGGCGAGCGCTTGGTAGCATTATAGAAAAACTTGCGAACCAGTTGTTCAACGCCTCGGTCAATATTGTTCCCGCCGCTGGAAATTCGCTTTGCGCAATAGTCAATGATCTGGCGCTTCAGGTCCTCCTCAATCGTGCCGACAACCTCCCCAGTCATCAATCCAAGATGAGTGATTTGCGGTTCGCGGATAAGCCCGCGGTTCTTCTTGTCAAACAACAGCGTCACATTGACCATTCCGCTGTCTGCCAGCCGTTCACGCTGATGCAAGATATCCAAATCCATATCGCCGACATTATCGCCATCCACCAGCACAATAGAAGCCGGCACCATATCCCCGCGCTTGAGTTTGCCGTTTTTCGTTACCAGCGTCTGACCATTTTCCAAAACAAATATCTGGTTATCCTGGTAGCCCATCTGTTTCGCCAATAAGGCATGGTGATGAAGATGTCGCAATTCGCCATGTACCGGAACAACATATTTCGGTTTCACTAGATTCAGCAGCAGCTTCATCTCCTCTTGGCAGGCATGTCCGGAAACATGTACTGAAAGCACCGAATTATAGATTACGTTTGCGCCCATTCGATACAACCGGTTGATCACACCCGAAATTTTCTCCTCGTTCCCCGGAATCGGGCTGGATGAAAGCACCACTGTATCACCGGACCGGATGCTGAAAGCGTAGTATTTTCCGGTTGACAGCCTGCCAAGAATCGAAGTAGGCTCGCCTTGTGAACCGGTGCAAAGAATCAACACCTCCTTGTCCGGCAGGTTCAGCGCTTCTTCAAGCGAAACAATCGACTCATCCGGCAATTCCAGGTAGCCCAGTTTTTTGGCGAGATTAACGTTATCAACCATGCTGGTTCCGACTACACAGATTTTACGGCGATATTTCCGTGCAATCGTCGTCACCTGCTGCAAGCGAGAAATCAGCGAGGCGAAGCTGGATATGATAATCCTGCCTTTGGCATTGCTGAAAACCTCTTCAAACGCTTTATTGATATCTTTTTCTGATGGGGTCACCCCCGGCCGCTCAGCATTGGTTGAATCACTCATCAGTGCCAGTACACCGCGGTTTCCCAACGCTGCCAATTTGCCGTAATCCGATGGCCAATTATCAATCGGCGTCGGGTCAAACTTATAATCTCCGCTGACAACAACCGTGCCGACAGGGGTCCCGATCGCCAGCCCAATCCCGTCCGGAATTGAGTGAGACATATGAAACGTTTCGATTTGGAATGGTCCCAGATCATAATCTTCGCCAGCGTTCTTGACAATAATCTTCGTGCGGGAAAGCTTTCCTCCGCGAGACAGCTTAACTTCAATCATAGCGGCTGTCAGCGGCGTCGCATAAATCGGCACGTCTTGAATCCGGTTAAACAAATGTGTCAGTCCGCCGATGTGGTCTTCATGCCCATGCGTTACAATCACGCCTAAAATCCGGTCTTCTTTACCTTCCAAAAATTGGAAATCCGGAATAATATAATCCACGCCCAGCATGGAATTATCCGGAAACTGAACACCACAATCAACAACAAGATATTGATTGTCGTATTCGAAAATCATCATGTTTCTGCCAACTTCACCCAAACCGCCCAGCGGGATAAAGCGCAGCTCTTTACTTTTTTTCATTACTTATGCTTTCCTTGCCTCTTCAAACAACTTTTTTTGTTTCGCGGTCAGGTTCTTTGGAAGCTGAACCCGAATTTTTGCATATAAGTCGCCGCGATCGCCTTTTCCTTTCAATTTTGGCATCCCTTTTCCGGCCAGCCGAATCAACTGATCCGGTTGAGTACCCTCAGGAATCTTAAGCACCAGGTTTTCGTTCAACGATTGAACAACTGTCTCTCCACCCAGCAGTGCGGTATACAGGTCAACCTGTACATCCGTGTACAGATCATTCGCTCTGCGTTCAAAACGCAAGTCATTTTCTACTTTGATAACTAAAATCAGGTCAGCGCTTTTCCCCAACACGCCGGCCAACCGAATCTTGGTTCCGGTCGATGCGCCGGCGGGAATCTTTGCCTCATACTTTTTATCTTCAATCGAAAACACTCGTTCCGTACCGGTAAACGCCTCCATCAGCGTGATCGGAACTGTGTGCTCCTGTGAAGCCGGTTTGGCCGGACGGAACAAATCTTCATAATTGATCGCACCGCCCGAACGCGAACGACGCGCAGAACCCATTCCACCAAAGATTTGCGAGAAGAAATCAGAAAAATCTCCCATCCCATCAAAATCAGTCGTATAGGTGCGGCCATATGACCCGGCGCCTTGCGCTTGTGAAACCCAGTCGTTCCAATTGTAGTTGGCGCTGCTGCCGCCCTGCTGTTCCCAGGCGGCATAAGAGGAGCCAAGCTGGTCATAACGCGCTCGTTTTTCTTTATCTTTCAGAACCGCATAGGCTTCATTGATTTCCTTAAACGTTTCTTCCGCCTTTTTATCGCCCGGATTATGATCCGGATGATATTTTTTTGCCAGGTTCCTGTAAGATTTCTTTATTTGATCATCGCTGGCTTTCTTGTCAACACCCAGCGTTTTATAGTAATCCTTATATTCCATACTTTCCTCATCCGCCGATTGTCCAATCTTTTTTACACCGCAGACAATCAGTAAAAAAGGGTGGAATGTATGTTTTCACCCCATCCTTAGGATAATTTTACAATTAAATTATTTGATTTATATAAACTATCTGATAAAAAATTGCCGATCAATCGGGTTTCTACCGGAAGAGACGTTCCCGGCAACAAAATTTCTGGCAATGTCCACCATTTCTTCATCAGGCTTCTGCTTCAGCGCGGTTTCCAATTTTTTCTGGATTTGAGCGGGGTTTTTCAGGTCTCCGACCATCAAACCAACCTTCTCAATCGTACGCAGCTGTCTGATAAAGTCTGCCTTTTTAACCGGTTCATCGTGCGAAGGAATAAACCAGTCCGCCTCAAATTCTTCAATCCGTTTGATCAAAGGGGTCAATTCACTGAGGCGCAAGCTGTCATTATTATACAAATCGGGGTTATAGCAATCTCCCAGGAACACTACCTTATCCTGAGGCAGATAAACGACAATCGAATCATCACTGTGAGGACCGCCAATATGAATCAAATGGCAATCCAACTCTTCCAGCCGAATATTACATTGGACTTCAAAAGAAATATCAGCCTGTTTCACCTTAAAAGAATGGCGGATTGGCATCTCCTTGCGGATCATATCCGCAGAAAACTGGATCTCAACGCCAGCAGCGACACGCGCATTCAGAGAGCCATCCGACCAGTCCCAGCGCTGCATCACCTGCAACCGTTCATTTGTCAGAATATGAGCGATTGATTTTGCAGGGGAACCGGAAAGTCCAAAGATATGATCCCAATGCCAGTGGGTCAACACAACATAACTGGGATCCGGCATGCCCATGCTGCGCACATTACCGTAAAAATAGGAGATGTGGTCCGGTGAATTTCCTGAATCCACCATCAAGCTGGTTTTGCCGCCAAAAACATAACCGAGCGCCGGACGGTCGGTCTGATCGTCTTTTGGCATTATCCAAACATGTTCACTAATTTGCTCCAGCATCTTTCTCCCTGTTTCTTTCAGTCCATCAATCTAATAGCTTATTTTAGCTCAACTGGTTCAATCTTACAAACCCTGTCCGCTCTTTCTCAGTCCAACCTGATCGATTAAAAAGACCCGCGAAAGCCGCGGGGTCTTAGAAAACGAAGCGTCATTATTTTCTGGAGAGCGGGAAATAAACTTCGCAGAAGGATTCAATACCGTCGTTGATGTAAAATTTGAGCCAATTTTCGGATTGGTCATTCAAGTTCCGAATTTTCGCGGAGATGTTAATCATCGCCTGTTCGCCGGTTTTTGTTTTCGGCAGCACAATATCAGACCCGATCAGCACAAGATTATCGCTGATTCCCGCATTGACCACCCGATATTTTTCCGGTGTCCAAACCGCGGCGCCCGCGTTGGTCAGGAACCAGGAGATGTTGTAAATATCCGGCTCCATCAACTGGACTTCGATATGCTGCGATCCACACTCATTATGCGGCAGACTTTTCTGCATTTCGTTCGGTTCCAATGCGTCTGAGCCGTAATTGGGATCACCTTCGTCGTCCATGATCAGCGGTTCTTCCACATCCTCCAAAGTCGGATCTGTCGTCGGGGTCGCCGTCGGCACAATCACCGGAGCCGGTGGAGCAGGGGGAGTCGGTTGTCCCGGAACAGGCGTCGCGTCAGGCGCTGCGGTTGGAACCGCGGTTGGCGCGACAGTTGGTTCGGGCGTAGCAGCATCGGTTACTTTGATATCAACCCAGAAAGCCGAGTTCGCATAAGATCCATAACCAAATGTATATCAAGATCATCGCGCAGCATATAGTAGCCGCGATAATTTCCGGAAAAGCTGCGGGCTCTTGAGATCAATACTGATCCGGGCCGTTTCTCCCGGATAAACTTTCTTTGGCAGCGGAACAGATTGTACGCCGCCCATGCCGTCACCGCCTGTGAACACCAGCGAATATCCTTCATTCCAGACACAGGTCCCGCCATTTTTCATGCTCCAGGTTTTACGGAACGCAGTCCCCGGATCAAATTCTGTTCCATCCGGTATCGTGATATCGTTTATCGCCCGAATTTTGTTGTTGCAATACGGGTTGCGCGTCAGCCATTTCGGCTGTGAATACTTCGGATTAACATTCTGGTACGGATAATTTGGATAGTATGGATAGTATGAGGCGCACGTACCTGAACCCCAGCAAGGATCGCCGCAGTTGCAGTTAACATAGCCATAACAGTTACAGGTACTGACCGGGGTAGTTGTGATGCTCACCCAAACCGGAACCTGCCCATTGCAACCAACCCCAAAAACAGCGCCGTTCGGTGTCTGAATCATCCAGTTTCCTTTATAGGAACCGGGAGTAGAAGGAGCACGCATGCTGACAGAAATGTCCACGCTCTTCCCGGGCGCGACCGCATAAGGGAAGTTGACCGATGCCGGTGCACCCATTTGGCTGCCACTGGAAAAGATCAATTTTGTCCCCAGTGGCCAGGTAGAGGGGCTGACATTGCGAATTCGCCAGGTTTTCGTAAAATAACCTCCTGGAGCAATATAGCTTCCATCGGGGATCGTTACGTCACGAATAAACTCTGCGTGGTTGCAATTGGTGCAGCACTGCAAAGGCGGCGTATATGAAACCGGTGAACAGAAGGATGGGATGATATTGCCCCAGTTCATGACACCGGTTTTATAGTAACAAGGCCCGGTCTGAACCGCATACGGGCTGCTCGCTTGAACTGCAACGGCGCCAATCATCAACACCAGTACAGCCACTATCATAGATAAATAGATTTTCTTTCCGCTCACAATTTCCTCCTGTTAGTTCCGAAACAATCCTGCTGTCCCGGCAAATCAAACTTCGATTTTCCCGGACGCAGGCACCGGGAGTCGTTTTCTTCAGATATCCAGTTAATGTGCAAGATTCATGCTAACTTCACATTTTTATGCCAAGAATTGTGATGAAAATGGTGCCGGATCATAAAGCCGCTTAGTTCAAGCGGCTTATTTAAAAATCTCCAGGACTAAACACATCTTTTCCGCAACACCGTCGGCCTTTATTTAAAACTTCCTTAAAACAAGAGGACATCCGCATTTTGCTGTGATGTCCTCTTGTCATCAAATCGAAATGAATGAAATCACTCACCAGCTTGGCCAAGTTGGCCATGCAGGCTGTGTCATTTTATTTCCACCATTCCAGCTGCCCGGATCAGGCAGCGGAGCACAATTCCAGTTACCCCAACAGCAATTATTATAGCCGCAGTAGTTGAGCTGCGCGGTTGTAATCGCTACCCAGACAGCGACATTGCAGCTTGAACCAACGCCGAACACCTGTCCGGAGTCAGTCTGAAGCATCCAATATCCGCGAAAAGTTCCGCTGCTTGTAGGTGCAGTCAGATTAACAGAAATGTCAACCATCTCGCCCGGGGCAACGTTGCGCGGCAAGTTGACTGCTGCCGGCCCCGACAACTGGCTTCCACTGGAAAACACCAGCTTGTACCCGGTATTCCAGGTCACAGTGCCGTTGTTTCGAATCCGCCATGTTTTTGTGAATGTGGTCCCTGGAGCAACATATGAGCCGTCAGCGATTGTTACGTCCTGGATAAAAGACGCGCAGACAGCTGGTTTCTGAGCGGGATAATAACAATAATTCGTGTTCCAACAGCCGGTGTTACAAGTATTCCAGCAGTTGTCCCAGCCATAATCGCAGCACGAATTTCCCCAATAGGGCGTCTGATAGCCAGAATTTCCGCTTGCAAACGCCATCCCAAATGCTGTTAATGAAACCAGCAACACAGAAAAGAACACAAGGATGAAACGCTTTGTCACAAATACCTCCTTTTCCTTATGAATTTCCAGCCCAAAGATCTCGGCCGAACATGTTATATGGTGCAAGTTTCATACTGTTTATAAATTTTGCTTCATATTTTACAATTCGGTTGGCTGCTGCTTCCTTATTAGTATATGTATTACGCTCCTGTCAGAAAAAAAGTTCCAACTCCCCGCCAAAAAAACCGCTGTTTTTCATGAGAAATACATATAGATTCAAAGCCTTCATCCGTCACTAAAATGACGCAAAGAATGTATTGGATTTTAAACAACAACTGGTTTGCGCGCCGGCAAACCAGTCAAGACAGTTTTTTGAAAACTAGACAGCAACAATTCAGATCGTTTGCGTCACCGCCGAAGGCCCCATCCGGTACAGTTGATTGTGCAGCTTATTAAACCTCGCCTGAAAACGAAGATCGTTCGCCAACAGCGCCGTGATTTTTTCACAGGCATGAATTACGGTCGAATGGTCCCTTCCCCCAAGCGCCTCGCCAATCTGAGGAAGTGAGAGGTTTTCCTCAGTCCGCATCAGGAACATAGCAACCTGTCGTGAAAGTGCAACCTTCTGACTGCGGTCGCGACTGAGAATTTTCTCCTCGGGCACATCAAAGAAACCGGCAACAGCCTGAATAATTGCGTCAATTGAATTACCGGTTTGGGCCGGAATGATATCTCCCAATGACATCAGCGCCAGATCACGAGTGATCCGTGCTCCGCACAAGTCAGATACAGCGATCACCCGGTTGAGTGCCCCTTCAAGCTCGCGTACGTTCGATTGGACCTGTCTGGCAATCAGCTCCTGCACATCCTGTGGGACAACCTTGCCTTTATCCGCTGCTTTTGAGGCAAGAATTGCCATCCGGGTTTCGAGATCCGGCGCCTGGATATCCACCTGCAGCCCCCACTCAAAGCGTGAACGCATCCGCTCATCGAGCGTCGACATGGCCTTCGGCGGTCGGTCAGAAGTGATTACAATCTGTTTGTCCATCTGATAAAGGGTATTAAAAGTGTGGAAAAATTCTTCCTGCGTGCTTTCCTTGCCGATGATGAACTGAATGTCATCAATCAGCAGCACATCCGCATTCCGATATTTTTCCCGGAAAGCTGTATTTTCATGCCGTTGAATTGAAGCGATAAAGTCATTGGTAAATTCTTCGGATGTCACATATAACACATTCTTCTGATGATTTTTAACGATTTCATTGCCAATCGCATGCGCCAGATGTGTTTTTCCAAGACCCACGCCGCTGTAAATAAAGAGCGGATTATACGAAGCGCTTGGCATGTTCGCAACCGCCTTGCTGGCTGCAAATACCAGTTGATTGGATGGGCCTACGACAAAATTTTCAAAAGTATAGCGTGGATTGAGCGTCTGCTTCGTAACGCCGGAAATTTGTTGTGGTTCCAGCGGCGCTGCCGGACTGGATTTTGACAAAGGTGCCTCTCCCGCCAGCTCATCGGTCGGTTCCGGTTCGCACTGATCAGGCAGAATGAAACACACCTGCTGCGGTTCATCCATCATCCCGTTCAACATCCTCACCACCGTTTCAGTCATCCGCTGTTCAAGCCAGTCTCGGGTAAACGTATTCGGGACGCTGATAAAAAAGGAATCATCCGCATGCTTTACAAATTCACTTTTACCAAAGAACGTTGAGAAAGTTTGCTTGTCGAGCTGTGATTTCAGTTGAGAGACTGTCGTTTCCCAGATTTTTTTCGCGTTTGTATTCCTGCCAATTTCCATCGAACCTGTCCTGATTTGAAATTCCCATGACGAAAATAGGGTGCACTAAACACACCTCTGCTGCTTACAGGGGAATTTACCTTTTTTTTGAGATAAAAAAAGTTCCTAAGAACTTTGAATGAAGCGATTGATTTTCGGTTGATATCTTCTTCCCTCAACCTGCAATAATTCTAACATCAAGAATTGGAATTTCAAGAGAAAACGAACTTAAAAAAACGAGATTCTTTAAGATTGGGGAACCTTAAAGAATCTCGTTTAACAGGATTTTTTTTCGTGTTATCATAACCGATCCTAATTCGAGAGCACAAAAAAGGGTCAGTTTCTACTCATAGAATGCTCAGATCAGGACATTTGTTCATTCGTATAAATAAAACGATAAATTCTGCGCTGATTGATTTTTCAGAGGTTAAAGTTTTTGATTTTAGTAAATATTCTCCAGAAATTCGAATTAGCGCGTTTAAATTACAAAATTAACCTTGACACATCTTTTCCTAATCGAAAAGCATAATTAAGGCCTCGGTCCCACGGATACACCTGACTCATTGTTGCAAGATATATGCCATCCACCGGTGTTTTTAAATCTGGTATTAAAGTCGATTGTCCGACAAATGGGATGGGCTGTGCATAAGATTCGGTAAACTTCCAGCTGTCGATCACCCAATCATCCTGAAACGCCGGGTTGATCTTCTTCAGCGCCGGCAGCATTTTTTGCAGTAATTGTTCCTTTGGCAAGCTAAAATGTTCGTGATCCGTCTCCAGATAATCGCCGGCATAGATGATCGTCTGTCCGCCGAATCGTTCCTTCGGCACAAAATTGGTGTGCTCGACCAGCGCCAGGCACGGGTATCCTTCCGTCTTCGGCAGGTTATACCAGTAATATCCTTCCGGGGACAATGCGTGTTTCAGAGCGATGATCATCACTACCGCGCCCATGCTTTTCAACTGCAGCAACTGGTTTCGGTACGATTCCGGCAGATCAGTTGTCATTTTCACAAACGCACCAGGAGAAGCGGTCACGATCACACGCTCAAAATCAACCATGCTGCCATCAGCCGAGATAACAGTTATTTCGCCATCATGTTTTCTTTCTATTGCAGTTACTGGCGTATCAAAACAGAATCGAACTTCTTTGGAACGTAGTATTTCACAAAAACGATCGAAAAACGCCTGGAAACCACCCTTGAACGTCCCTAGTTCCGGCGTTCTTGAATGGATCCGCGCCCAAAGCCATGCCATATTTACCTGCGAAGCATATTTTTCGCCAAACTTCCCAATCATCATCGGTTCCCACATGGAACGATAGACGGATTCCCCTGCAAAA
Source organism: Flexilinea sp. (assembly GCA_040766005.1). Lineage (GTDB taxonomy): Bacteria > Chloroflexota > Anaerolineae > Anaerolineales > Anaerolineaceae > Flexilinea. The sequence goes on from JAXGRI010000005.1 coordinate 60,365, forward strand.
CGCATCATCCAGTTTTCAGCGGTCACCTGTTCCAATGCCTTCCAACTCCGGGTCATTCGTAAATAAAGGCCGACCAGCCCAAAGCGGATCTTATTAAATCCAAATCCAAGACCAGGATACGCCAAAGCTGCCAGAATGGTGTCAAACGGATAAAATTTTCCTTTGTGGAACATCACTGATTTAGGTTTCCGGAATATAACAGAATCGCGCAGCCCAAGCTCCTCTGTTAACGCCAGCATGCTCTGATCACTCTTGAACCAGTGATGATAAAAACATTCTACCGAATCCTGCCATGCATCAGATCGGAAACCGCGAGCGAGTCCGCCGGGAAGCGCTTCCTTTTCATAAATCGTAATCGTATGTCCCTTTTTTTGCAGTTCCCATGCGGCCGCCAACCCGGTAGCGCCAGCCCCAATAATCGCAATTCTCATATAATTCCTTTCAGCGCTGATTCATCCCGGCTGTCAACCTTTGATGAATCGCGCGTCTTTTATACTGTTCAACTATATAATTATTCTACCTTGAGATTCCGGCACCATCCTGAATAACAGAGCTAGAGCCGGGTGACAGCACGGAGGCGCGGGTCAGCTTGAAACCCTTTCCATTGATCATCGTTCAGACAAAAAACATCCCGGAAGGTTTATCCGCGATTGACGAATTAATTCAATCTGGCGGTCTTCCCACAGCAGTCCTTTTTTTAAAGGGACTTATCCCTCTTTATCAAGACATAGCAGCTGTTCAAAAAATTGAATGCAAACTTGAAACGCTTGAACGGACCCTCGCAGATGTCCTTTTAACACTGCGCGGCAGCCTGTTTGAAGCAGACTGGTTCGTCGTATGCCGCAACGACAGCGGATTACCTCTGTCAGCGATTTCACTGGAAATCCAGTTGGCAGAATCTGCACCAAAAACCATTCATTTTTTGGAAATCACGCCTGATGCCGAATCCGATCTGGGCTTTCCTTCCTGGCGAAAAAGGCTGCAGAAGTGGATTCAGCGTCCTGACCCAGCTCTTTGGGTCATTCCCGCCGCTGCGCTGCAGCTGATCCCTGAAAAGGGACTGGCAAAAAAAATGTTCCCGCTCTCCTGGTTGTTGCAGTTAGAGCGTAAACATGCGGAAATCCAGCTTGTGCGAATTGATACGCTGTCCGGCGCCCGCCAGCTATCCGATGCCTTCACCCGTCCCCATTTATGCGTTCTATATGGTCAACTTATTTCTGCGATATGCCGTAAGCGCCTTTTTATCACTTTTGATTGACAACCTGGTCTTCTTTCTGTTGGTTCTTTGGAATGTGCCGGTCAGTCTCGCGCTCATAGGCGGGCGGACAGCATCCATGATGGTGAACTACGCGCTTCTCAGAAACGTCGTATTCAATGAAAGCGGAGTCCGGCCTTTCATCTTTTTCCGTTACCTCGGGCTTGTCTGTTTTTCAGGCAGTGTCATCTGGTTTACAATCCGGGCTGTCACCACCCTGACGCCCGTTCATCCGCTTACCGTCAAAATTGCAGCCGAAACGGTGATGTTCTTCTTTAACTACTTCGCTGCCAAACGCTTTGTTTTCAGGCGGAAACCATGACAGACTCTCAACCGATATATAATTGAAGTGGTATGAAACGAAAAAAGTATGCCGATGAATTAACAGAAGAAGAACTGCGCTTCCGACTGATGCAAAAAAAAGCGGTCGGCCGTGAGGCACGAATCGCAGCCTACCGCGCCTCCGGCAGAGTTCTCGATGTGAATCACGCGCCGATCAACGCTGAACTGTCCTGGAATCCGGAAAACAAGCTGAAAGACGTCATTGTCGCCGCTCCGCCGCGCAAAAAATTCGATAAAGTCCTTCTGATAGTGGAAATTCTGGCAGTGATTGGCGTGATCGCCTTGTTAATGACCGGCACCCGCCTGCTGCAATCACTCAATGACCAGGCAGCAAAATCGATGATCCTGCCAACACTGACGCCTACACCACTGATTCAAGCCGTGGTGCTTCCCGGCGGACACCTGCCGCCAGATGAAAACGGAGCGGTGTTCTTTAATGAAAGCGAGATCCCGGAACATCTGCGCGGTATGATATCCGCTGCACCGCCTAAACCTGCCTTTCAGACAGCAAGCGAACAGTTGGTACGGATTCGGATTCCAGCAATCCAGGTAGACGCACCGATCGTTTTGGGAGATGACTGGGAAGCACTAAAAAATGGTGTTGGATTAAACGCCTTCAGCCCGGCTCCGGGATCGAACGGAAATGTTATTCTCTCGGGGCACAACGATATTTTCGGTCAGGTTTTCAAAGATTTGGACCAGTTGAAACCCGGGGATGAAATTATTCTGTTAACTGAAAAAACCGCTTATACTTATAGCGTCCAGGGATCAACAGTAGTGATGCCTAATCAGGTAGAAGTCATGGCACAAACGCCAGATGCTACGCTGACGCTCATATCCTGCTACCCTTACTTGGTGGACGACAAACGAATCGTGATCACCGGAAAACTGTTGTGATCATAACGATATTGGAGGAATGAAATGCAAAAGAAACGAACTGTAAATATCCGCGAAACTGAAAAGAACCCAAAGTCCCTCATTGGGAAAACCTCTTCTGATTTCGATCCGGATTATTCCCATGTCGTTCGCAACCTGAAACGGATCGGCATCCTGGCAGTTATCTTTATCGCCATGCTGGTAATCCTTTCATTCATCCTCTAAATTCGCCCCTTCCGTTGTTCGAACCGATGATCTGCCGATTGAATCCAATCCGGCAGATTTCAACTTCATTAAAGAAGGCTACTTTTGCCAAATGACGCTCAATTTTAGCCCTGCCCCCGCCAGAATCAGCCCCGAGGTTTTAGCTGCACAGGCAAAACCTCAGCCGGAAAATCTGTCTGAACGAATCCAGGCGATAGAAGCCCGTCTCCGCGAAATACTCTATCCGGAAATCTCTTCGTTACTCCTGTTTTCAACCACAGCCGCGGGGCTGGTTGAAACCGTGCTGAACAGCTTTGCTCAAGGGAACGGTCTGATATGCGTCAATGGAATTTTCTCCAGCCAATGGTACCAAACTGCCAAAGCGCTCAATCTGGAGATGGACCTGTTTGATGCTTCATTCGGCAAGCGTCTTGACAAAGCACAGTTAGAAAAAGCGCTTGGAGCGGTTAGCTATGAAACAATCATCCTGACAGAAATCGAACCTTTTTCCGGAGTGCTGAATGACATTCCTGCATTTTCTGAAGTCATCCGCAGTACCAATCCAGATGCGCTGATCATTGCGGACTGTTCCGCCAGTGTCACCAGTGTTCCGCCGCTTGATCTGAAACTGCATGCCGATATTATCGTTCTTAATTCGGATCAATCGTTTGGACTGCCATCCGGTTTGGGAATGGTGTTGTTAGGAGAACGTGCTCACTTTAAATCAATTGGATCCGCAGGCGTCGGATGGTCCTTGAACTTTTCCCGCCAGCACAACTGGCAATCAGACGGCAATCCTTTCTCCGCCGCGCCGTTTCCATTGTTATACGCATTAGACAGACAACTGGATAATATCTTCCTCGAGGGAATTGAAAACCGAATTCAACGAATCGCCGAACTGGGACAAACGCTGCGTAATTGGACAAAAACCAGCCGTTTTCAGTGGATAAACAATATTGAAAACGCAGCGCCAACAGTCACAATTCTCAAACCGCCGGCGCAATTCACACCTGAAAACGTCGCTGATTTTCTTGAGCCATACGCCGTACGCATCGGGACCATCCCGGATGAAATCCGCCCCGAAACCATCGCCATTGCGCACATGAATCACACCTCGCCTGATGAAATGGACGCCCTGATCCATCTGCTGGACCGCTTTCAGTCCGATTATGATACACGGACCAGCGTTGGCATAAACCAACGGCCATTAAGCTAAAATCACATTCTTCAATCTGAAAAGTCGTTGCGAATCAAAGCCGCCGTGTTCGCTGCGCTCAGCAGCACGCCGGGAATAGAAGCTCCCGGGTGAGAACCCGCGCCGACCAGATAGAGATTGCGGATATCGCGGCTGCGGTTTGGCATCCGGATTTCTCCGCTGCGCTGGATTACCGGCAGATAAGAAAACGCTGCACCGGCGTAAGAACCGACCACTTTTTGATAAGCGCCAGGGTCGGCATATTTTTCAACTACCAAGTTAGATTTAATATCAGTATGAAAATATGTCTGTAAACGGGACAACAGCCGATTGCGGAACTCATAGGATTGCTGCTGCCAATTATCAAATTCATTCAAGTTAGGGACCGGTACCATGGCTGTAAGCGCTTCGCATCCTTCCGGTGCCACCGTATCGTGAACTTTTGACGGGATACGCAAAAAAACCAGCGGATCCTCCGAAAGTGACTTCTGGAGAAACAACTCATCCAGAAAACGATCATAATCTTGCGGAAAAAGAATATTAAACGGCGCCAGCGGTGTACTTTCCCCCAATATGCAGCGTGTTCCCAGGTGGTAGACGAACATGCCGAACCCGGGCTTGCGCATTTTAGACTGCTCAACCACGCGGTAGCGTGTCCTGTCAGAATCAATCAAGTTTAAATAAGTTGCCGCTGCATCAACGTCCGAAATGACGATATCCGCCTGCTGAACACTGCCGTCGTTTAAGCGCACACCTGCGACTGTCTTATTAAAAATTTGGATTTCCTGAACCTCAGCATTATAGATAATTTCGCCGCCCGATTCAACAAATAGCGTCACCAATGCCTGTACCACCTGATCCATCCCATGTTCCGGAACCGCCCCTCCCCAACGATGAAACAGCTCTGCCGTCAAGCGAAACAGGTGCGATGATTTCCGCGGATCACCGCCCCCCAGCAACGGCCAGAGACCAAATAACCGCTGCAAATTAGGATCCCAAAACATCTCCGCTACATATTCAGCACCAGTTTTATGCAGATCATGCCGGCGCAACCATAAATTTTGGCGCAGACTGAAAAAATTTTCGTCTACCGGACGGGAGCAATAATCAAAAAACAATTCGTCAAAAAGAGAAAAGTTATCTTGGCTGAAAGTCCGGAAGGCAATCGTGTCCTGCGGGTAGAGCCACAAATTACGCTTTTCTGTCTCAAGCGGATCGGAATAGAAGGCAAAACGATACGAATCCGGAAAAATCGCCTGAAAAACCGGCTCGCTATCCTTAAAACGGATGAAGTCGACCCGCCTTTTCCCAGCGTATTCAAACAGTTGGTCAAACAAAAAAGGTGCGGCAATATACTCCGCACCATAATTAAATCTGAATTGTCCAATTCGGGCGGAACCATCCTGTATATCTGCCCGAATCGTCCCCAGACAGCCCCCCGGGAAATGATTCTTCTCAAAAATCCGAACCTTACAGCCATCGACCGCCAGCCGGATACCGGCGGCAATCCCGCCCAGACCGGCTCCAATAATAATGATGCTCTGCGGTTTCATCAGCCCGGTTCAGACGTAAAGTCAGCGTAAGATCTGGCTTAATACTTCCAGTGCCTGCTGTGCGTTCTCCATGGTCGCCTGTGTTCCCATGTGCCCCAACCGGAAGATCTTACCCGCAAGCGGGCCATAGCTGCCGCCGATTCCCATGCCATAAGCGCGCACCTGATCGTCAAAGGCCGAATAGGTTCTCCCATCAGGCAGATAAACCGCGGTCACTGATGGTGATGGAATCGCTTCCGGTTTCGGGAAGAGTCGATAGCCTATTTCAACCAGCGAGTTACGCACAAATGCCGCCACCTGTTCATGGCGCTCAAACACCTGAGGCAATCCTTCGCATACCATCAGCTCGTCCAGAATATCGTTCAGCGCCGCGATGCCGTTCCAGTCTGGCGTGTTGGGATGATCTTTTTTCCCGGAATATCCCGGTACGATTGGAAAGCTTCATAGCCGCAATAATTCACTTGCGTTATGATTTCCCAGGCGGTCTCGCTCACAGAACAGAACCCAACCGTTGGCGGCAGCGACAACCCTTTGGGAGCCGCCCATCACAATATCGGCATTCCATTCGTCGCCATTCACTTCCGTACAGCCCACTGAAGCAACAGCATCCACAACAAACAACGGCACCTGATATTTTTTCTTCAACTCGCCAAGCGCTTTCAATGGATTCAGCGTACCAGAAGGCGTTTCACAGTGAACGGCGGTGATCATCTTGGGTTTGTAACGACGGATCGCGTCTTCCACCCGATCCAAATCATGGATCGTTTCGTCATAACCATAAGAGACAACTTCACCCTGAGCACCAAAGCAGCGAGCCATATCCGCAAATCCTTCACCGAAGAAACCGGTACTGACAGCCAGCACCTTCTCTCCCTGCGTAAGACAGCTTTTCAACGCGCCCCATAAAATAGACATCGCCTCGCCTGACTGAATAATCACATCCGCTTCTGTTCCCATCAACTTCTGCAACTTGCGAGTGACAGCCGTGTAAAGACCAAAAAATTCTTCTTCCATATAGCCCGCGCCAAAATCCGCGGTCAGCGATGCATAAACGACCGGCGAAACCTTTACCGGGCCCGGCACCATTGGAATTTTATAAGATCTCACCGACATCCTCCGCCGCATGACGAACAATCGGACGAGCAACCGGAAGAATGAATGTGACCAGCTTCCAGTTCTTCCTCAGTCGCCTCGCGAACGTCCACGACCTCCACTTCAAATTTCAGATCTTTTCCCGCCAGCGGATGATTCAGGTCAACCTGAACATTCTCATCATTATAAGAAGCGATGTACGCAGTAAAAATCTCATCAGATTCATCATCCTGCAAATGCAGGGCTTCACCGATCTCGAAGGAATATCCTTCCGGGAATAATGAACGATCCAGATTGATGAAAGATTCTTCAATCCGTTCGCCATATCCTTCAGCTGGCGGCACAACAACCGTTGTTTTTTCTCCGGCAGATAAGCCAGCCAATCCTTTTTCCAGCCCAGGGATGATATTCTGGTGCCCATGGAGGTACTCCAACGGATCATTCGCATCTGCTGCGTCCGCGACTGGCCGTCAACCCACAGTGTGTAGGCAATTTTTACAACTTGATTGTCCCGAATGGGATTTTCTTTGCTCATTTTTTCTCCGTAAATTCTGATTTGGGTTCATTCAGGCTTCTCCGCCTTTTAACTGCCCGGTACAACAGCCAACCGGCAGCTAACGCGCCGATGCCCCAGCCATATGGCGGAAGTAATAAACCGCCGGCAATAGAAAACATAATAGCCGTTCCAAGACACAATAACCAGTCAGTCAAATCCATGCGATGATTATACTGCACCCATGCAACAGAGGATGATTGATCCTGCGCTTCGATTTCAGATTTGCTTATGTAGACGTTGATCCTCATCAAAAGTGCGCTGCATACCCTCATCCAGCTGCACCTGCGGCTGAAACTTCAGCAGTTTGCGCGCCAGCTTCAAATCCGCGCACATCCGATCCGGGCCACCGGGGCGGCGTTGATTATAGACAATCTCTGGGGTATGTCCGGTGATCTTTATTGAGAGCTCCAACACGTCGCTAACCGCGGTTTCCACACCAGAACCGATGTTAATAACCAGTTCCTGGCAGTTCGACAATTTGGAAGCGGCGACAAATGCAGCAGTGACATCATCAATATAAACGAAATCACGTGTGTGATGTCCGTCGCCATGGACAATAATTGTCCCGCCGCAGGCAGCCTGACGCAAAAACGTCGGAATCACCGGTGCATGGGCAAAAGAGAATCCCTGACGCGGACCATAAGCGTTAAAAATCCGCAGACAAACCGCCTCCAGCCCCCACAGTCTGCCAATGGTATTGATATAGTATTCCGAAGCCAATTTGGATACCGCATAGGGCGAGGTCGGATTGGGTTTCGTTATGCGTTCCTTAAGAGGCTGTTTATTCTGCATTCCATAAATTGCACCGGATGAAGCAAACACCATCCGATGAATCCCCACATCACGCATCGCTTCCAGCAGTGTAACTGTTCCACCTACATTTACCTTTTCATATTCGCGTGGGTACAGGATTGAGTTCGGCACGATCACTTTCGCCGCCAGGTGATATACACAATCGACATCCTGTAAAATCCGCCATAACAATTCGCGGTCATTGATATCGCCCTGGATCAACTCAACCTCCGGCAGCAGTCCATCCGGGTTGCCGCTTGAAAAATCATCCAATCCGACAACCTGGTTTCCCTCCCGGACCAATTGGTTGGACAACGCCGTTCCCAAGAAGCCGGCTGCTCCAGTAATGAGTGCTTTCAAAAATCACCTCTGAAAATCGTTTTGATTGTATTGTCCGCCGAAATATATTATCGGCTGTTTTGAAACTTATTTTATCGCTCACTGGCGGAATTGCCAAATGACCGCCCTCTGAGTCGCTTCGCCTTCATGCCATCAGATCTTGTTAAGAACCACTCTCTCAGGAGGTTCTTTTTTCCTGGAAATTGATTGACTTTCGTTAAAGAATTGCTAAGATTAGGTTAAGACATCATGATGTCTCTATGAGGTGAGTTTTGGTCAGCGAACCGCTTTACATTCACATCATTCGTGATCTGGAAAAAAAAATTAAAACCGGGGTGTTTCCGGGCGATTCCTTTATTCCAACTGAAAAAGAATTGCAGGAAACCTATCAGACCAGCCGGACGACAGTTCGCCGCGCCGTATCTGAACTGATCAACAGCGGTTATCTGACAGTCATCAGAGGCGTTGGCACCAAAGTCATGCCCAGCCGGCTGAGCGGACGCATCCACGAATTGACCAGTTTCACCCAGTTGATGCGCAGCCAACGGATTGAACCCGGAACCCGTGAGACGGAAATCCAACGGGTCGTCCCGGGACCGGAAGTCCGTAAAGCGCTGGAATACAACGGGGATGTCATCCGCATCTCACGGCTGCGCACCGGCGATGGAACGCCAATCTCGCTCAATATATCTTTCATCCCGGCCCATCTTCTCCGCAAAGAATCACCGGATATTTTTGCGGGAATGCAGTCACTTTATGACGTCCTTGATAAAAAACTGGCAATTCGAGTGACGATCACGGAAGATACCTATCGTGCGATACCCGCCGATGCATCCCTGGCAAAAAAGCTCGGAATCCGCAAAAATGACCCGTTATTACTGATAGAGCGTACCGCATTTGACCGGAATCGCCAGATCGTCGAATATAGCTTAATTTATCTCCGAGCAGACCGTTATCGTCACACTGTGACGCTGCGGGTGAAATAATCAGTTATCAGGAGGGAAACAGATGAAAATTCTTGGAATCGGCACCGTCGCCATGGATGTTCTCATGGAAGTAGATCAATTGCCGGCGGCCGACAGCTTTGGCGTGATTAACCGCGTCAGCTATGTTCCCGGAGGCAGCGGAACGAATGTGATCGTCCAATCCGCCCGTCTCGGTGCGGACACCGCCTATATCGCCAAACTGGGCGATGATGCGATTGGGCGAGATATCCTCCAGAGCCTCAAGGATGAGGGCGTTGACATCAGCGGTATGCGGGCAAAACCGAACGGCACCTCATTGCACACAAACATTGTCATCGATAAAAAAGGCGAGAAATTTATTCTGTTGAATTTTGGTGATGCGTTCGCTGCGTTGGAACCGGCGGAAGTTTCCGAAAAACTGGTTCGGGAATGTGACGTCCTGTTCACCGATTTCTTTCCTGCAGCACCCGTGCTGCAAGCCGTCAGACTTGCAAAACCGCTTGGAAAGAAAATTGTTTTCAACATGCAGACTGGGATGAATACACTCGGTGCGTTCGGAACCAGCCGTGAAGACGTGCTTGGGCTTCTGGGCGAGATTGACGTATTCGCCCCCTGCCGTGAAGGATTGAACGATCTGTTCGGGTCAGAAGATCCGAGGGTGATCCTGCCAGAATTACGCCGCTGGTTCGCAGGCTTGTTAATCGTTACACAGGGATCACGCGGAGTCATGGCGATCGACGAACAAGACCAGATTGTTACAGTGCCCGCCTTCCCAATTGAGGCAGTAGACACAACCGGCGCGGGAGATTCATTTATCGGCACGTTTATGGTCGCGTTTTTTCAGGAAAGTCAACCATTGGTTCAGGCGCTTGAGACGGCTAACGCCAGCGCTGCTTATACCTGCACCGGTCTCGGTGCCCGCAGCAGCCCAAACAAGATGGAACTGGAACAATGGATAAAAAGTAATAAAAGATAAAAGGAGAAATCATGAAACTCGAAGAAAAACAAGGGGATTATCAAAAAAGCAAGTGGTCCTCGCGGCAAGTCGCTCTGATGGCGATTTTTATCGCGCTCAGCGCTGTCGGTGCATTTATTAAAATTCCCAGCCCAATCGGCTCAATCGGTCTGGATTCCGCGCCCGGTTTTTTCGCGGCAATCGCCTTCGGTCCGCTGATCGGCGCGGTGGTGATCGCAGTTGGTCATATCCTCTCTTCAGCTGTAGTTGGTTTTCCGCTGACCATTCCGATCCATATCGGAATTGCCATCGGAATGGCGCTCATCGCATGTTTATTTTATTATCTTGGACGCAAAGGAACAGTTAGCTTGATTCTTGCTGTGATCATCTGTTCGTTGTTGAACAGCTTCGCGCTTGGCGTCCTTTTGCTGCCCATTGGCGGCAAGGCCTTGTACATGGCGATGTTGGTTCCTCTGCTTGGCGCAGCCGCTGTGAACCTGGTCATCGCTGCAATCGCTTACGTAGCGCTTAAAAACAGCAGTCTGCTGAACTGAGCGGTTTACTATGAATGACGTCATTCAGATCAACAATGTAACCTATCAATACCCCGGAACTTCCCAAACAGCATTATCTGACATCAACGGAAAGATCCGGAAAGGCTCTTTTACGGTCGTCATGGGAGAAACCGGGGCAGGGAAATCAACTTTTTTGATGACTCTGAATGGCGTCATTCCAAAGATGATGGAAGGTTCGCTCGACGGGGACATCCTCTTCGAAGGGCAGTCCATCATCCCGTATCGGGTGCAGACAGTCACACAATATGTCGGGCTTGTCATGCAGGACGCTGAAACTCAGATTCTGGGACGAACTGTCGCAGAAGATGTGATGTTCGGCCCACGCAACTACCTGGTTCCGCGCACCGAAATTTTAGAGCGTGTAAAGGAAGCGCTTGCAACCGTCCGTCTGAACGGTTTTGATCAGCGAGACACCACCTCGCTTTCAGGCGGAGAAAAGCAGCGCCTAGTTCTCGCCGGAATCCTGGCGCTCAAGCCGGAAGTTCTGCTGTTAGACGAGCCGACGTCGGAGCTTGACCCGCTCGGACGTGAACAGATCTATTCGACAATCAACCTGCTGCGAAAAACGACTGACCTGACAATTCTGGCTGTTGAACATTCCAGCGAAGATATCATCGAAAAAGCGGATCATTTACTGGTGTTTCAGCATGGAGCGCTCAAATGGAGCGGTGCCCCGCACAACTTTTTCCGTAATCTGCCGCTGGTGAAAGATTACGGCATCAAGCCGATTCCGGTTGCCGCTCTCGGCTGGCAGCTTAAAGAAGCCGGGCTGCTGCCGGAACAGGACATTCCGCTGACGCTTGAGGACGCCGCCAGTCTGTTAGAACCGCTTTTGGCAGGGAAACAACTCGCAGCGCCCCCGCCCGCTCCAGTCAACAACGCCGAATCAATCATTGAAATCCAAAACTTGTCTTTCGGTTATCATCCGGGACAGGAAGCCATCTCTGATCTGTCATTGGAAATTAAACGCGGTGATTTTGTGGCAATCATCGGACAGAACGGCGCCGGGAAAACGACCTTCGCAAAACAATTGAACGGTCTGCTGAAGCCGAATTCCGGAAAGATAATCCTGTGCGGTAAGGATGTCGGCGGCAAAAAGCCCGAAGAAATGGCTTCGACCATCGGTTATGTGTTCCAGAATCCGGATCATCAGATTTTTCGACCACTGTTGCCAATGAAATCATGTTCGGGCTGAAAAACAGCCGTCTCAGCGCCGAAGAGCGCAAAGAAAGACTGGAAGAGGTACTGCGTTTCACCGGATTGGAAGATTACCGCGACCGGCACCCGTTTTCCATGGGGAAAGGAGAACGGCAGAAGCTGGCTGTCGCCTCAATTCTAGCGCTAAAACCAGACATTCTGGTCGTTGATGAACCAACGACCGGGCAAGATTGGAATGGCATTCATACCATGATGGAAATGATGAAACAATTGAATCAGGCGGGTACTACCGTCCTGATGATCACTCATGACATGGATGTCGTCTGTCAATATGCCAACCAGGTCATCCTTTTAAGTCAAGGCAAGCTGCTAGCTCAGGGAGCAGTTCAAGATGTGATGTCGCAGACCGACAAGCTGCACGAGGCGTTTGTGACAACCACCCAAACCATCCAACTTTGCCAACGGCTCGCACAACCGATCTATTTGAACGAAAGTGATCTGGCAGCGGCGATTATAGACAGCATGAAAAGGGGAAACCATGGAAACGAATAAATTATCTGTCCTGGACGTGCGTCTGAAAGCCTTCTTCTTTCTGGTGATGATTGCGCTCGTCTTTTTCTTCAACCACCCATTGTATAACCTTTGCCTGCTGCTCATCATGATCGGGATCATGCGCTGGGGTAGGTTGTCTATCCGCGGTTTTTTCAATATGACCATTCCGATGCTGCCGGTATTTTTGATCATCCTCCTTTTTACCCTTTTCACCCAACCCTATGGCTTGCCGCAGGTTTACAGTGAAAAAGAGTTGTTCCATTTGCTGCCCGGCGGTGGGCTGGCGGCGACGCTCGGCGGATTGGTGCTGGGCCTCAACTTCCTCTTCCGGATTTTGATGATGATCGCGGCGACTTATCTGTTTATTTCTACTACGTCAGTCGATGACATTCTGCTGTTGATGAATCAATTGAAGGCGTCTTATTCGATGTCCATCCTGCTCACCACCGCGATCACCTTTATTCCGACAATGAACCATAAAAAGGATCTGATCCTACAAGCCCAACGCGCCCGCGGGGCAACCATCCGGCAAGGCGGTGTATTCGGGCAGCTGCGCTCTTTTGTCCCGATCATGGTGCCGTTGATCACCAACTCCATCCTGATGGCAAACAACCTCGCCATTGCTATGACCAACCGCGGTTATGGTGCATCGCGTCAGCTGACAATGATGCGGGATCTGTCCTTCACCCGACAAGATTGGTTGTTCACTGGCTTAACGGCCTTGCTGCTAATCGTTGCAGTGATCCTGCGTTTTGCCCTGGGAATGGGTATCCTATGAGAAACGTTCAAGATACGCTACTGGGGCTTGCATACGGCGATTCATTTGGGATGCCGGCAGAACTGACCCCGCGGGAAACGCTGAAAAACGCTTTGGACATATTCAGGAGCTGTTACCCGGGCATCCGGACAACCTCGTTTCGCCCGGTTTTGTCCGCGGCGAAATCACTGACGACACTATTTTAAGTCTGATCCTGTGCGAACAGCTGATTGAAGAAGGCGACGTCCAACCGAAAGAGTATTTATCACGGATCAGCCGCTGGGCAGAAGATCACCCACAAAAAAGCCAGTCTGTGTTGGGCCCCAGCACAAAGCGGGCGCTTGAACAGTTCCGCAATGGCGTTCCCATAAAAGAAATTGGGTTGTCAGGAGAAACCAACGGTGCAGCGATGCGAATCGCTCCGGTTGGGATTTTCTGGGACGTCCGAGAAATGGATTCTTTCCTTAACGCCGTTGTGCGCGCCTGTCTGGCGACGCATAACACCGCAATCGCCATTTCCGGTGCCTGCGCCATCGCAGCAGCAGTTTCCTATGGCGTATACGTCGGAAATAACATCGGCGAGATGCTGGATTGGGTTCGAATCGCCGCCTGCCGCGGCCGTCAATTTGGACGAAATCTCGGCTATCCGCATATCGAGAAACGCTTGGATCTGGTGCTCAGCACTCTTTCCCCCATCCAAAACCCGGAAGCGCGCGCCGAATTGCTTTATGAAACGTTCGGCACCTCAGTTCAGACAGTCGAGGCTGTTCCCGCCGCGCTTGCGGCTGTTGCGCTGTATCAGGGGCAGATCACAGAATCCGTGGCGTTTACTGCCAACCTTGGCGGCGATACCGATACGATTTCTGCAATGACCGGGGCGATTTGCGGTGCGCTGAACGGCGCCGCGGTGCTGCCCGCCACGGACGTACGCTTAATAGAGCAGGTTAATCACCTTGATTTTTCCACGTTGGCAAATCGACTGACCGCTGCAAGAGCTGCACGTCCAAACAACACTGCCGCTGCGAGCCATTAACCCAATTAACAAATATCACAAGCTACCTGGAAAACGCCAATAAAAAATTCCCCCATCCAGACGTTATCTTGGGTGGAAGTGAAATCGATGCTGGCTGTATTACAAACATAAATCCATATTTCGCAAACCTTTGAATGATGCATTCAGAACTGCTGAATGCTTTTCATTTTTATATTCTTCTGGCAGAGATAGACCGAAGGAACTGGTCAAATAAACAACATACTCTCGAAAACAATCGGGCTCAATCATCTGTTCAACAAATGTGTTCTCCCATTAAAAGCCAATTCTCAAAAGGTTTATAATGTTGGTGCCATGCCGGACATCGCGAAGGCAGTAAAAAGGGGAAGATTCATGACAAAAGGGTTGATTTTCGATTTTAATGGAACGTTGTTTTCAGACACAGATAAACAGGCAGAAGCCTGGCGGCGAATGACTTTGAAATATCACCAGCGGGAGATCGGGCCAACAGAGTTTCAGGACCATATCCATGGCAGAGTCAATTCAGTAATCGGTGATTACTTCTTTCCTGCAGAAATGAGTAAGGATGAAAAAAATGCCAAATTGCTTGAAAAAGAAGCGATCTACCGCCAAATCGCCCGCGAGGACCCTCAGACTGTTCGTTTCGTTGAGGGCGTGGAAACGCTTTTTGACCGGCTGAAAAAAGAAAATATTCCATTCACAATCGCCACTGCCTCCGAGATCACCAATGTCAGTTTCTACTTTGAAGTGTTTCCGTTGCGGCGCTGGTTCAGTGGTCCGGAAGCGCTTATTTACGACAATGGCACCTTTCCCGGGAAACCAGAGCCGGACATCTACCTGATCGCAGCGGAGAAAATCGGCGTCCTGCCGGAAAACTGCTTGGTGGTTGAAGACTCCCTGAGCGGCGTCACCGCCGCCAAAAGAGCCGGTATTGGGCGGATTATCGCCCGCGATCCGGAACTCAACCGGGAAACAATTGAAAATGACCCACGGGTGGAAGCTGTGATCACTGATTTCCAGCGTTTTTATGAAAGGTTTTTATCGAATGACTAACCCGACCGAACTTCTCAAATTCCCAGAAAGCCTGGTGATTCTCAGCGGTGATTCCCTTGTCGGGAAACACCATCTGCCGGCGCCGCCCAGTCTCGGGATCATCATCCGTGATCCGCTCAACCTGAAGCATCTGCGCAGCCTGCTGCTGGCAACCTATCCTTCGGATCATCCGCTCAGCCTGATCAGCACAAACGAATCTGGTTCCAGCCAGACGAAGACAATTACACTGGCTGAATTTTCCGCCGAAAGCATGCCGGCGAACCTCAAAGCGATTCAGGTTCCGCCATTGCCTGAAAACCGCACGTTCGAATTTTTCCAGCACGTCGTGGCAGCTTTGCGTGCGCCTGATGGTTGCCCTTGGGATCGCAAGCAGACGCATCAAACCCTGCGGGACGACTTTTTACAGGAAGTCTATGAACTGCTGGACGCGTTGGACCGGCTTGATCTTGACAGCATTTCAGAAGAGCTGGGCGACGTGCTGTTGCACGTCGTAATTCAGGCGCAGATCGCCCAGGAGAGCGGCGAATTCAACATGGGAGACGTATTGAGCCATATCAGCGAAAAACTAATCTTCCGTCATGAACACGTTTTTGCAAAAGCACAAAAGCTGAGTCCGGAAGAAGTGATCGACCGTTGGGAAAAAATGAAAAAGCGCGAAAGAGAGCTGAATAACACCAAACGCGGTATGTTGGACGGCATTTCAAAAGCGATGCCTGCCTTGTCAATGGCTTTTTCGTATCAAAAACGCGCTGCACGTGCCGGTTTCGACTGGGATACTGTCGAAGGTGTTTGGGAAAAATTGAGCGAAGAGATTGAAGAATTCCGCAGCGCACAAACACCAGAACAATGTGCTGATGAACTGGGAGATATCTTGTTCACGCTGGTGAATCTGGCGCGCTGGTCAAAAATCGATCCGGAAACCGCGCTGCGGATGGCTAACATCCGCTTCTTTGAACGCGTCAGCTACGTAGAGGAGCGCGCGAACGAACTTGGCAAAGACCTGTTAGAAATGCCGCTCAGCGAAAAAGACCGCTTCTGGGAAGAATATAAAGGATCGCACCCGGCATGAAAAAACGGCTTCCGTTGTTTTTTCGTTTTTGCTGATCGCCATCTGGTTTGCCGGCGGGCTCTGATCTCCCTACAAATGAAAACGGAAGTCTACGCCTGGAAAGCCGCAAAAACAGAATTGCCGGTCAGTTTCCGTGGAATAAGCTGCAGTTTGATGTTGAATGAAGCGGAAATTGATCTTTATTGGCCGGAACGATTCCCAGCCGGACGAAAAGAAAACGAAATCGCATTATACCTGAAGCCGGAGACGCCGCCTTATCTCTGGAATTGTAGCGATCCAGCCGCTGATGCAGTCTTTGATGAATCGCTCGAAGTCTACCTATCCTTCCGGCTCGAAATCCCGGAATCGAAGTTGACGCCGAGTTCCGTTTTTACGCGCCCGCTGCTGGGCAATTCTCCAATTGAATCTCATTGGAACATCCAGAACAATCACCCTGATCAGGCTTTCCCGGCACAACTTTGGATCAACGCGTTGATTATCGAGCAGGACGACCAAATTGCCGACATTCTGACAGGAAGCCAGTCCCCGTTGGAACAATGGAGCTGGCTGGTGAAAAGCATTCGACTTGAGACTTTTTCGCTCTTTGGGTTGCCTTATGATTTGATCAGACAGGCGTTGTTTCTTTCACTGGGTTTGGGAACGCTGATCCTGATCGCCACATTCCTGATTCGGAGAATTGCGCGTAGAAACGCCGATTGATTGGAGTCAATAACGCAACCTGTTCTTTGGCTCAGCGGTATTCTTATTTGCTCGTTTCATAAAGACTCTGATTAAAACCTTTCACGATCAATCGTCAGGCGCGTTTATATCATTGTAAGAATCACTCAGAACTGTTCCCATTCGCAAATTCAAAAGCGATATAATAAAAACTCACGGGACTGAAAACGGCATATAAAAATGAAAAAAGAATTGGATGCTCAGGAAAGACTTTTTGGCGGAGACGCCAGGATTATCCGAAAAACAATAACGCTGTTTGTTCTTGTCGGACTGAGCACATTTTTGATCGCCATTGGTGCAATTTACAGCGGGAAGCTGCTGGACCATCATTTCGGGACCACACCCTGGCTGATGGTCGCTTTTGGTATCATCGGGGTCTCTTTGGCGATGACGTTGACACTGTTATTTACCATGCGGTCGTTACGGTCGATCCAGTCGCTGCTGCATAAAGACAGCGGAAAGGACATAACATAATGACCGAAGCTGTTCAGGAAAAATCAAACAAAACCCCAAAAAACCGGATCGAAAACGACGCTTCTTTTAATCCTGGATTGATCGCTCTGAATTTCATTCTGGTAAAACTCTTCAAACCAATTGAACCGAAAATCAGAATTGCCTCTGAAAGCCTGTTATTCCATCTCGAAAACGGCGAGGTTGTCAGCGACCCCTGGTTTTCCCTGCCAATCGTCGGCAATGTTTACCTGACCAGCGGCATCACTGCAACCATGCTGGTGATCCTGACCCTGTTGGCAATCGCTTTTGCTGTAAACCGCCAGACTTCAAAAGGACAGCTCCAGTCACATGGAATCGTTCTAATTCTCGAGATGTTATTCAGCGGTCTGTTCAGCATGGCAGATAATGCCGTGGAAGAAAAATGGCGTAAAAAAATCTATCCCTTTTTCATAACCGTTTTTTTATATGTGCTTATCGCCAATCTGATCAAACTTGTCCCGATTTTCGAAACAATCGGGATTATCTTTCCGGTCGAACATGGCGGGTACATTGCGCAACAATGGGCAAAAGGTCTATACGCATTGACCGGCCCTGAGGCAGCCGCAGGCACACAAGGCTATGAAATGATCGGCTTTTTCCGCGGTGCGTCAACAGACCTCAATTTCACACTGGCAGTCGCCATTATGGCTGTCGTCATGATTCAAATCTATGGTGTTCAGGCGCATGGTGCCGGCTACTTCAACAAATTTCTAAACATCCGGGCACTGATCAAGAATCCAAAGACCGGCTTTCTGGACTTCTTTGTCGGAATTTTGGAAGGCATAAGCGAGGTCGCCAAAATCGCCTCATTTGGCTTCCGGCTTTTCGGTAATATGTTTGCCGGTATGGTATTGATTTTGTTTCTGGGGTATATGGTACCCTGGGTACTCGGATCTTTTTTGATGTTATACGAAGTCTTTGTTGGAATCCTCCAGGCGTTCATCTTTGGCATGTTGACGACTGTCTTCATGAGTATGGCAGTACAGTCCGAACCTGCCGAAGCCTGACCTGACACATAAAAACTGTTTTTAAGAAGAGGAATGATCATGGATGCAGAAATCGGAAAATACATTGGAGCAGGGCTTGTAATGCTTTCAACCATCGGTGCGGGAATCGCGATCGGAAATATCGGGAAGGGCGCGCTTGATGGCATTGCAAGGAACCCTGATGCTTATGGGAACATCATGACGACAATGATCCTTGCCATTGCCTTTGCAGAATCGCTCGCGATTTACTCGCTAGTTGTGACATTTCTGATGCTGTTCGGATAAGGTGAATTGAGGCAATCATGCAAGCATTGGGAATCAACCCCGGGAATCTTTTCATCAGCATCATTTTTTTCCTGATCGCTTATTTGATCATCCGAAAGTTGATCTACAATCCGATCCAGAAAATGATTGAAGCCCGCAAAGAAGTCATTGATGGCGGCCTGGCAGATGCAAAAAAAGCAGCTGAATTACGCGACCAGGCGGAGAAAGAGTATGCAGAGAAAATTGCGGCAGCCAACGCCAAAAGTGCGGACATTCTGAAAGACGCGACAGATCAAGTATCTAAAATGAAGACCGATTATCGCCGCAGCATTGACGAGGAAGCCCGTAAAGAACTGCAGGATTCCCGCGAATATCTGCAGAAGGAACGCGAACTGATGATCAACAATCTGCGCGGCCAGATTATCGATCTTTCAATCAGCGGCGCTAAAAAAATTATCGGTGAAGATCTGAAAATCAGTGAAGAAACTCAAAGAAAGATCCTGCAAGATTCCTTCACCGGGATCAGAAACCAGAGCATTGCAGACATTTCTTCATTTCCGGATGGTTTGAAGGATATTGAAGTCACAACTGCAATTCCTTTAACAGAAGATGAAAAGAAAATCGTATATGACCTGATCCACGAAAAACTGGACGGTCCACGGACCCCCTCTTTCCTGGTCGACCCAAAAATTTTGGGCGGGATGATCATCCGTTCAGGCGATTATCTGATCGACGGTTCCGTTCTCGGGCGTGCCCGCGGATTGAAGGAAGCGCTGCATAAATAAGAACATCGATATTGGAGAAAAAAGCACCCACACAGGGTGCTTTTTTGTTTATTCTGCGAGCAGCTGAGAACGTTCTATGTATGGGTATAATTGACGTATGCCAGTCAATTTTGAACAACTTCAGGCACAGATTATCGCTGCAGGAGAAAGCATCCGGGAAGAACGGCTTGCCAATCAACGAGCTGTGGAACGCTGCCGCAGTCAGTTTCAATCACTCGCCGGGATATCAGATCTGATGGGACAGATTCGTGAAAAGCTTTCCCGATTCCCACAGTTACGCTGCGGCATTCCGCGTGAAAGCGATCCTTCCAAATGGCATCCGCTGCCGCAAGATAACCGGCAACCGGTTACGTTGTTGGCTGCGGATGGGTCACAGATTTCGCCACAGCGCCATGATGAAGTCAGTTTTGGGTTGGTCAACGCTGCTGTTTTTCAGATGAAAATTGGCTCAGGTGAAACCCCCGTCATCCATACCGAAACAAGGCTGTTGGAACGATTGCCAAATCTCTTTCCGGAACTGCGCACAGATGAAGAACAGATCGGACATCTGCGCGACCTTGCTGAGAGAAACCTGCTGACAAAGCAAGCTTCCATGATTTCAGACGGATCGTCAGTCATCGCGCTTACAGATGGTCCGCTGGAACCATATCTTTCACAAAAATCGATTGAAAATCAATCACAGGAAATCAAGGATTACAGTGAGTATTACGGGAGGATGCAGGCTAACAAGGTCATTCCAGCCGGCTACATCGACCGTCCGCGCTCCAGTTATCTGATTCAATTGCTTGAACTCTTATATGGAGATATTATTCCCACAACAGGCGGCACGAATATCCTCTTTGACAGCAGTCTGTTCGCAGGGCTGTTGCCGGCGGACGCCCGTTCGACAGTATTCCAGCTGGCTTCCCCGGCTGTGCGCGCCATGCCGGAAGCTTTTCAGCTTTCATTCTTCTATCTGAATGTCGGCACAGCCAGAGAACCGGTCATCACACGAGTAGAAATCCCCGAATGGATCGCTGTTGATCCGGCGGCGATCGATTTGATTCACTTTCATTTGATTCAGCAATGTCGCCTATTGCCAGCAGCCCCTTATCCCTATGCGCTGCACCGGGCGCATGAATCCGCTGTCGTACAACTGGTTGAAAAAGAGCGAATCAAGAACCTGTTGATCAGTCAACCGAGATCGCTGATCTCATCGTTCACAGCAAATCTGGCAAACAGACAGCCAAAGACCGCGCCGCCCTCCGCTACCCGCGCTGAGGACGCATCATCCGGAAAGGAAAGATTCATGGAACATTTATCATCTTTCGGGAGAATTCTCAGTTCAAACATTCGTGAATGTATCATCGCTTACCGCGCAGAACAGCCAGAAAACGAACCACGGCTGCCTGCGTTTGGATCCATGGTAAAAATTCCGGTTGGAAAACATTCTGAGCTTGAAATTTACGGACTGGTGACCGATATTGAAATAGAAGAGGATGGTTTTCTGCGCCAGTTGGCATCCAACGAACGGGTGAGTGAAGAAGTGATGCTGGACGCCCGTGTCAACCGTAACGTACCGGTTGTGATGCGAATCTTGTTCATCGGCTTCGCTGCCGAGGGGCGTCTCTCTCATACGCTGCCGTCGCGTCCTCCACTGACGCTGGACGCGATCTATGAATGCACACCGGCAGAAATCAGCGCTTTCACTGTCGAAGGGCGGTTCGCCTATCTACGCCACATCCTGTGCGCTGCTGACGTAAAACCCGGAGACTTGTTAGCGGCGCATCTGCAGCAGGCAGCAGCTTGCCACAAAAGTCAATCTGTTGAAAAATGGGAAGATCAGGCGCTTCAGGAAATCATTCAGCTGATGCGCGATCAGGCAAACGAACTGACCGAAGTTCTGAGCGCCATCGCTGCAGCGGGCATTGGCGCCGGGGAGGGTACCCATGAATTCTGACATTATCGGCTATATTATCGGCGGCAGCCTGAAAGATGGGTTGTTTGCCCGTCTGACCGTTCCCGCGGAGATGGTACAGGAAGGCGGCTTTGTCGTCATCGAAAGCGGCAGCACCCGCTTCTATGGTCTGGTCGTCAACCTGCGACTGACAGCGGCTGACCCATTTTTTGCACAAGAGATGAGTGAATCCCGTTTCCCGCCGAAAATCGCCGCGCTGCTCAACAGCCAGACGCTGTTCACTGAGCTGGAAATTCTGCCGCTGCTAATGCAGCAAACCGGTCTCGAACCCGATAATCCCGCTTATGATCCGAACGCCAAAGTAGATCTGACGCCGGTGCCAATGAAAACCCTGCCGGTTCATCATGCACCAGTCCGGCTCGCCAACGCGTTTGACATTCATGAAGTGTTCAAACCAAAGAAAGAAGAAAGCGCCTTTGTGATCGGTGCCACCCGTGAACAGGGCCATCCGGTTCACATTGACATGGAAAAATTCGCACAACGCTCTTCCGGAATTTTCGGTGCGACCGGAACCGGCAAGAGCTATCTGACCCGCATGATCCTCGCCGGGCTGATTCAGAGCCGACAGGCATCGGTGCTGGTGTTCGACATGCACAACGAATATGCCTTTGGCGACACCTCGCCCGATACCCAGCTGCGCGCGCCAGGGTTGAGGGAAAAAATGCCCGGAAGCGTGAAAGCTTGTGCGTTGGGTCAATCCACCCTGATTCAGGGAAAACAGACCGATTTCGATGTGGTGCTGGAGTATTCGGATATCCGAACCGCGGATATCGAAATGCTGACGCGCGAACTGAACCTGCGGGAAACCACGCCGACAACGCTTTCCGCGCTGGTGCAATCGTTCGGTGAGCAGGGCTGGTTCGCAGCATTTAAAAAGATGGATCTTGGCGGCGGCGAAGGATCGGTTGAAGAATGGGCACTTTCCGCAAAAGTCAACGAACAAGCTGCGATCGGGCTGCATCAAAAACTCCAGCGGATTTTCGCCCAGAATTACCTTGTTCCACGCGTCTCCGGTCAATCTTCTGTTGCGAAAATTATCGATTTGCTCAAAAACAGCTATTCAGTCGTACTTTCCTTCGGCAAGTATGAGAAAGACCTCGACTACCTGCTGGTGACAAACATTCTGACGCGAAAAATCCGCGAAGAATGGGAAAAAATGACCAACGATTTCCAGAACCAGGGCAGCCTCAAACCACCGGCACTGGTGATCGCTCTGGAGGAGGCGCATAAACTGCTCAACCGTGAGATGGCATCTCAAACAGCATTTGCAGTGATTGCCCGCGAAATGCGCAAATATTACGTCACGCTGCTGATCATCGACCAGCGTCCCTCGCAGATTTATGACGAGGTCATGTCCCAGCTCGGCACCCGCATCTCCGGCTGGCTGGGAGACGATGCGGATATCTCGGCGGTTCTGTCCGGGTTATCCGGAAAGGATTCGCTGCGCGGCATGCTAGCCCGGCTGCAGCCAAAGGAGGAAGTGCTGCTGCTCGGTTATGGCATTCCGATGCCGATTCCGATCCGTTCACGGCGCTATGATGCGCAGTTTTGGCAGGATATGTTGCGCGGGACAGAGCGTACTCCCGAAGACGAGGCCAAAAGCCGAGCCATGCTATTTGGTTTCGATTAAAGCGAAAGATGAGGATTTCTAAAGACCGCAGATTCTGGCAGCACGTGCCTTTTTTTTCAGCCCTGTTGTCCGTCATATTCTCATGCTTGATCTCGTTTTTCATCTGGTTGAAATGGATTCCCTATCCACTTTCCGCAAATCGCACACTTGGCAGCATACTGTTATTCATTTGCGGTTTATCCGCCGGGCTGCTCCTCGTGTTTCGCTATTGGCTGGTTCCCTTTTGGCGGTCCTTTACTAAAAAGAAAATGATGGCGGCAGTCAGCTTAAGTCTCTTGACAGCTGTCATTCTGATCATTACCGGTGCACTCTCCCTTCCCGACCGTGCCTTTTCCTTTCCCCAAAGCACGCTGGAAATTGAAACCCGTGCTGAAAAGAACCCAGCCGCGTCCGGTTCGCGCGTCGCACTTAGCCTGTTTGACACCGGTATCGGGGACAGCTTCTCCCTGTTCAAACAAGAAGGCGATTGGGAGGTTCAAAACGGCAGGCTACAAACGTCATCCACTGCCCGATTAAATTGGCATGGCTCCGTCTTTCACCAAATCCGGCTGATGTTTGAAACAGGACCGGCAGCAGGAATGGTCGTTGTTCGTACTGCGGAAGGAGAACAGGCGCTCGATTTGTACGCGCCTAAATCAGGCGTACATGTTTTCACGCAGGAAGTTCCATTGCCACCTTGGAATAAAAGGCTGGTCTTTCTCATATATCTTTTAAGTTGCGCTTTTTTTATGTTCCTTCTGGTTACACTCCTTTTATCTTATCCGCAGCGCAAGCATCAAAATCGACCCGATCTCCGTTGGCTGCGCTGGTTCCCGTTTGTGGTCATTGTCTGCGTCTGGAGTCTGTCACTGCTCGCATTTTGGCCAGGCGTGATGACTCTGGATTCAATAGATCAATGGGGGCAGGCAGTCCAGAATTCTGGTTTTGATAACCATCACCCGGCGATTTATGCAATTTTGATGCGCGGCTTCCTTTTTTTAACCGGCTCACCCGCAAGTATTGCCTTTTTGCAAATCCTCGTGTTGTCGTTCATTGCCAATGCAGGCATCCAACTTTACCTCCGCAAGGGATTGCCAGTCTGGGTTGCCGGATTGTTTACCCTGGTTTTTGCCATTTGGCCGATTAACTTATTCTTTCCAATCACCCTTTGGAAAGACGTGCTTTACGGCGCCTGCCAACTGGGGCTGTTCCTGATCCTTTTCGATGTTGTCTCAGCTCAGATCAACGACTCTCAGAATCGCCTGACTATCCGCCAGTTCAGCGGGATGGCTGCCGCTGGATTGGGAATGTCTCTTTTTCGGCATAACGGACTGCCGGTCATTTTGATGATCTTCATCCTCTTAATCATCGTTTCGCAGACAATCCGCTTCCAATTCTTGAAAATTCTGGCGCTGATCGTCTGCCTTTACCTGTTGGTCATAAAAGGTTTTTATCCGATAATGAATGTAAAATCCGCCAGTTCCTCGGGCGTTAATCAAGTGCTGATCCACACCATCAGCGCCCATGTTGCAGCCGGAACACCGCTTAGCGCAAAGGAAACAGAATATCTGAACCGCATCCTTCCGCTGGAGCAATGGATTTATGACCCATGTGTGATCAACACACTCTGGAACCAGCCTGGGCTGGCCATCTCCCAAATGGATAATTATTCTGTTGATCTGGCGAAAAAGCTCTGGCAATGGACTTCCATCGCCCCAAATGTCACATTCAAATATCTGCGCGATTCAAGCCCCATGATCTGGCAAATTCAACGCGGCGGGTGTTATCTGTTCAGGATCGGTGTGCTCAAAAGCGCAGACGGAAAACCGACTTGGGTTCAACCGAACGCCATTGGCATCAAACCAGATTCAAAACTCCCGGCGTTCACCAGCCGGCTCTACACCGTTTTTGAAACGACCGCAGGTCCTGCAAAAATGGACGCAATCTTTTGGCGGCCGGCAATTTATGCTTATTTTGCGCTGTTTATCAGCGGAATTTGGGCGCTGCGAGTTGGAAGCGCAAAAGGATTGCTCATCAGCTTGGTCTCGTTCAGTCAGACAGGGGTGATGTTGCTGATCAATATTGCGCAGGATGTCCGTTATCAATATGGCGTAATGCTCATCGGTCTGTTCTGCTTGCCTTTGCTCTTCCTGCCCGCAGCGCACAATTCTGAAAGGACATGTGAATGAACCTGAAAAGAAGCTGCTCTCATTTTTTCAGGCTCAACTGGGCAGGATTCGGCGCTCTGATGATTGCGACCCATCTGGCGTTAATGGTCTGCCTGCAGTGGCTGCCATATGATCTCTATTCGCGGCGGATGTTGGCAATCTTCTTTGGTCAATCGATCCTTTACACCGTTATTATCTGGTCTATATTGAGAAAATGGCTGGTGCCATTTTACCGAAATCGCACCTTTTGGATCAAAATCGGCAGCGGGCTGACCGCCTTGGCACTGGGCGCAATAATTGTCCTGAATGTCGGCATCCAACTGCCGGAACGTCCATTGATCCTGCCTTCCACAACACTGACAATTCGCAACACCGCTGAAAAAAATGAACGTTCGGCAGGAATACTCATTTCGCTCAAGTTGTTTGAAACCGGGCTGACAGACAGCTTCAGCGCATTTACTCAGACGGGGAACTGGGAGCTTTCCTCAGAAGATATACGCTCTGAAAACGCTGCGGAATTAAGTTGGCACGGGAAGGTTGACAAAGAGTTGCGGCTGACCTTCCGCACCGGTCCGGCGATGGGCATCGTTAAATTGACAATTGGAAAATCTGAACAGACCATCGATCTGTTCAATCCCGCGCCCAATGAAATTTATCTGGTGACGCCGTTTCATTATCCGCCTATCAACACCTGGTTTATTTTTTCAGCTTACTGGCTTTCAATTTCTTTCTTTTGTTGGCTTGCCTTGACATGTCTGATTCAACCGCGCCGGAAAAAGCAAACGACCAACTTACAACAGCAAAGAACTGAACCGTGGTGGATATACAGCCTGCCGATTATGCTAGCCGGCATGATTATCCTGCGAACATATTGGCCCGCGCTGATGAATCAAGACGCATTTTCCCAATGGATTCAAGCAATGACCGGCGTAATCAGCGACTGGCATCCGGCGAGCTACACGCTGCTGATTCGTCTGCTCCAGCGCTTCAGCGCATCACCTGCCATCGTCCCCGTTGTACAAATCGCTGCGCTGTCACTTGTCGTCTCCGATGGCATCGCTTTTCTGCGGTCGCATGGACTTTCACGCCCCGCAGCCTGGTTAATCACCGCCCTGTTCGCCTTTTCACCCGTGGTGCTGCTGTTTCAGATCAGTATCCTGAAAGATGTCCCATTCGGCATCAGTTTTCTGGCAGCATTTCTGATCTTCCTGCGAATAGTTCTGACGGACGGCAAATGGCTGAATAAGCCAAAACATCAATTTGCGCTCATATTGAGTGGCGCTGGCATGGCATTGTTCCGCCATAACGGACTGCCAGTCATTATCGCTGCTTTGATTTTGTTTTTCCTCCTATACCGCTGCGCTCGCAAACCGGTGCTGCTTTCAGCACTGGGGCTAATCGGACTGGTAGTCTTCATCCGCGGTCCGCTTTTTTCGCTGCTGCAAATTGAAAAGAACGGCGGCACTGGCATCAACCAATTGTATATGCACACCATCAGCGCCCAGCTTGCAGAAGGTACGCCGCTGACAGAAACCGAAGCAGCCTGGCTCAACAACTTGTATCCGCTTGATCAATGGACTTATAACCCCTGGACAGTCGGCAGTTTGTTGAAGTGGCCAGCGTTTGACCGAGAACGCCTGTACGCTAATACGAGTCAAAATTTCCGTATCTTCCGTGACCTAACACTGCGCAAACCGCTGATCACGCTGCAGCATATGCTGCGCGCCAGCGATATGATCTGGCATATACCCTGTCGTGGTTGTTATCTGTATAAAGTGATTCTTTCAGAGCAGCCCAGCGGAAATTATGAGTGGATTATTCAAAATCATGTCGGAATCCGCCAAAATTCAAAAATTCCGGCGCTGGTAAAACCCATCTATCAGATATATGACATTACATCTTCCAATCCATGGTTTGACGCCCTCATCTGGCGTCCGGCAGCAGCAAGTTACTGGATTTTTTTGGTTGCGATTCTTCTGGCGCTTAGAAACGAACACTGGAAGTTCATGCTAATTGGCGCACTGCCGCTGATCCAGTTTTGCCTGATGCTGTTGATAACTTTTGCACAGGATATGCGATTTCTATACGGCGTGATTTTATGCGCGCTGTTTTCCGTAGGACTGCTTTTTCTGCCGGTCAGGCTTCCATCCCGCAGCAAAAGACAGGAGGAAATACCGGGAGAATGTGAAGCCGGCCGATCAATGTGTAATTGATGAAGCCATCTGTATCGGCCGCAGGTGAATTATTATTTCAGACTTTTAACAGAAAGCATTGCTTGCCGTGGGCCAATCTGTCCGTTTGACGGAATGATATAATCCATTTAGAATTCCTCGGTTCTCGCCGGAAAGACGGGAGTATAAAGCGCAATGGCATCTTTTATCCCAGAGAAGAAAAACCCATCTTTATGGTGGCGCGACGGTGTGATCTACCAGATCTATCCCCGATCGTTTGCGGACGACAACGGTGATGGCATCGGAGATCTAAAAGGAATCATTTCGAAATTGGATTACCTGGCGGATCTCGGCATTTCCGCAATCTGGCTCTCACCAGTGTTCCCATCCCCTGACTTCGATTTCGGTTATGACGTCGCAGATTACAAAGGGATCGACCCAAAATTCGGAACAATGGCGGACTATCAGGCGTTGCTTAACGAAGCGCATAACCGCGGAATCCGTGTAATTATGGACCTGGTCCTAAACCACACCTCGACCAGCCACCCCTGGTTTATTGAAGCGCGTAAATCGCAGGACAATCCTTTTCATGATTATTATCTTTTCCAACCTGCGCAAGGGAAAAAGCGTAAACCCAACAACTGGATTTCACTGTTCACTCAGCGCAGCGCCTGGGAGTATGTGCCGGAATGCGATTCTTATTATTACCATATGTTTGCTAAAGAACAGGCAGATCTGAATTGGCGCAATCCGGCGGTTTATGCTGAAATGATGGATATTTTTCGTTTTTGGACGGAAATGGGAACCGATGGGTTTCGACTGGATGTATTCAATCTCTATTTCAAGGATGCGGAATTTCGTGACAATCCACGTAAATGGAACTTTGCCCCTTTCCATCGGCAGCAGCATCTCTATGACGGCGACCAAGCCGGAGATGGATAACGCAATTCTGCGATATCCGTGGTATTCTGGACAGTTACCTAGATCGTTACGTGGTCGGCGAGACTTTTCTCAGCACTCCGGAAAAATTGATACGTTACGGCGGTAGAGACTGTTTGCACGCTGTTTTTGATTTCACCTACACGCATTGTCACGGAACGCAAAAGCCTTCCGTGAAATCATCCGCAATACCGAAAACTCGAGCAGGACGTCTGGCCAACCTGGTCTTCAATAACCACGATGTCGAACGCACCGCGTCACGCCTGGACTGGGTGAATCTGATGAGCGCCGAAGCTCGCCGCCGCCATGACCATCCTGCTGCGCGGCACGCCCTATCTGTACTACGGTGAGGAAATCGGTATGCGCCAGACGAGCCTGAAACGCGAAAAACTCATGGATCCGGTCGGGAAAATTCAACAGGCCGTCTAACGCCGGCAGACGGTCGCCTGCGCCGGTCGACAGGTTGAATATCTGTTAACGCCGGTTTCACCAGCGAATACGCGAAATGACGTTCAACTGAAGGTCTCAGGGGAACGCCAACGCCTGTTCCGTAAGCGACCCAAATTCATTTTTGACCTCTATCGCGATCCGACCGGTGCCGCGAAGAAACGGCGCTGTTTCAGGTGCTGACTGACATTGCCGGACGAGAAAACTACGATGCAGCGGCGTTGCCTACCGGTATTTTGGGGAAACAACGGGCTTTGGTTCTGCTGAATTTTAGCCAACTTCCGCGAACAGTGTCGCTGGAAAAAGATTTTTCAGAAATCCGTTGGAGCGGAAGATTATCAAACAAACCGGACAGGATTGCCGCATTTCATGATGGGAAAATGAAAATGGCGGGTGAACAGGCAATTATTCTTTGGGAACAAGCCTGACAAAGCTCAGGTAGAGGAGGATATAATGCGTACTGCGGCAAAATCATGGGGAGTTCTGTTGCTACTGACAGTGGCATTCATCATCGGGCGTCTGGCATCCTATGGCGACCTGACAGATTCAGTAGCTGCGAACGATACGTCCTCCTATTTTGAATGTGCGCCCGGCAAGATAGCAGACATCGCTTATTTCGAGTGTTCCCGCCCGCCGACCATCCCGCTGCTGATTCGTTTTTTGAACCCCGAAAACGATTATCAGATCAGCCTGATGTCCGAACCATTTTTCCGCACCGAACCGCGCCTCGCGACGCAAAAAGGAACCGAAAATCTGGTAATTTTCCAGACGCTGTTTTCGATTTTCAGTTGGGTGCTTTTCACACTGCTCCTAATCAGCTATCTGCGCCATGAAATTGCGAAAATCACGCTGGCAATCCTGCTTTATGGCTTTGCATTCGTGCCCCAGATTGGAGACTGGGATAGTATTCTGCTCTCCGAATCGCTCTCCTTTTCGTTTTTTGTGCTAATGTTGGCAGCGTTCCTCGTGCTTATGATGAACTATTTTCACCAAAAGAATTTTTTCATCCGAGCGCTTTCCGCGCTGCTATTCCTGGTAATGTTCACCCTGTGGCTGTTCACGCGTGATACCAACAGCTATCTCGCGGTTTTCATTGCGATTCTGTTGATTATCGTTTTTCTTGTTGGCCTTATCCGTTTGCATAGATTTTACGGGATTCTGCTGATCGTTTCGTTGTGCCTGTCCGGCTTGTTCGCCTTTCAGCAAATCACTTTCCGGAACAGCCCGCGTTGGGTGGTACCGCTGCTCAATAATCTGACCGGAACCGTCTTCCCATATCCGGAGCGGGTCGTCTTTTTTGAAGAGCGCGGAATGCCCGTCACGCCAGAATTGCTGGCAACCACCGGCTCAGCAGAGTATAACCAGATCGGTGACCATCCCCAGTTCATGGCATGGGTTCATAAATCCGGTATGAGAACCTATATGGCGTTCTTGCTGGATCGCCCTTTCTGGACGCTGACACAGGTCACCGGCAATCTGGACGCCTTCTTTGAGGAGAATATTCAGCCATTCTTTTACGGCAGTCGGGAAGACAAACCACACTGGGCGGAGCCGATCGGAAATCTGCTTCATCCGCTTTCTGCGAGTGTGATTTTGATCGACCTGTTGCTGCTGCTAACACTCTTATTTATTTGGGTTCGTCGTTTGGATGGCATCGCTTTCAGCTGGCTGATATTCTGTACAGGGCTCGTTATCGGCGGAATAATGCTGATGTCGATCATGTTTTTGGGCGAAGTCCGTTCAATCTGGCGGCATGTGCTCGGCGGCGTGATGCCGCTCCGGCTGGCAGTTTGGATCATGCTCGCCGTGCTGTTGGATACGGCGCTTGAGATTCCAGCCCCGCCGCCAATAATCACCCGACTTGGCGGTTCTCAGACGCAATTATCCTCTGGTAAAATGGAAACACATTGATTTCATGATTTTCTCTTCTTCAGAAGAGTTACAGGAGTTAAAACGATGAGAAAACCGATGATTGCCGGTAATTGGAAGATGAACAAGAAAACGGCAGAGGCCATCCAACTGGTTGAAGAACTGCTGCCGGAATTGAGAAAACAGGAAGCGGTAGAGCGGGTGGTCTGCCCGCCTTTCACAGCCCTCTACCCGATATCCAAACTGCTGAAGGGCAGCGGAATCGGCTGCGGCGCGCAGGATCTCTTCTGGGAAACTAAAGGGGCATATACCGGAGAAATTGCCCCAGATATGATTGCTGAATTGGGTAATTATGTCATTATCGGGCACAGCGAACGGCGCACCTATTTTCATGAGACGGATGAAAGCGTGAACAAAAAGACATTGGCGGCATTGGCGGCTGGCTTGATCCCGATCGTGTGCGTGGGTGAGACGCTGGATGAAAACCAAAGCGGAAAAACCGAAGCGGTGGTCAGCTGCCAGATCAAAGAAGGGTTGAAAAACCTGCCGGCGGATGCTGCCGCAAAGATAGTCATCGCTTATGAGCCGGTCTGGGCTATCGGAACAGGGTTAGCTGCCACCGGCCCGGATGCAAATCGGGTCATCGCTGAGTATATCCGAAAGCCTTATGCCGCAATGTACGGAGAGTCTGCCGCACAGGCTGTTCGGGTACTATATGGCGGATCAGTAAAAGGCAGCAACGCAGCAGAATTCTTCGGCCAGCCGGATATCGACGGTGCTTTGGTCGGCGGAGCCAGTTTGAAAGCGGCTGATTTTATGGAGATTGTGAACGCCGCTGCCAATTGACCCTTGTTTTGTTGAATTCATTTACAAACGCCGGATTTCATCCAAGATTTCCGGCGTTTTTTGTTGCTGTAGTTTGGATAGTTAAAGATTGTTTTATTGCATCGTAGCTTCCATTCCTTAGATTTCGGAAGCGAATTTTTTCTGGCACTGAAATGCCTGGAAAATCGCCGTTGACCGGCAGCCCCGCCTTCTCAAATACATGCGCTTCATTTCACTCAGATACTGCAGAAAGACAAGATGGGTTCATCAGAAAACGCCAATCGCTTCATGATATAATATCGCATTGAATCTGCCCCGGTAGCTCAACAGGATAGAGCAAAGCACTCCTAACGCTTAGGTTGAGAGTTCGAGTCCCTCCCGGGGTACTTAGGAACAATCAAAAGGCTTAGATGCATGTTAAGAACAAATTTCATACCTTATTAGCGTTCTAATTTAAGATATGTACATAATGAGTGTTTAATTTTTTTCAGTACAATTTCCCTGTTGAAGTTCGGTGGCGTTGGCTTGTAAATCTCCGGGGCACCTTCTATTTTACTTAATGGGTATTTTTTTATTTGAAAATCCCTCAATTTACTGATTGATACTTCTTCGACCAATATCGTATGGTTTTTTCCACCTTTAGTTCTTACAATATCTTTATTTTCAGTCTTCGAAGGTTGCGTTATTCTACTATCTCCGAATTTCGAACAATTTGCTTGAACACAGTAACAATGAATATCTCGGCTAAGAGAATCAATAATATTACTAAAGTAATTTATATCGCTATTCCATTCGACTACAACTACCATGTCAGCGTATGATTGAAATCTGGCACGGTCATTAATTGAAGCGAGCTCATAACAGCAGTAGACAGGGAACCAACAATCATTCCAACAAAAAAGCTGATAATGTTTGCCTTCCCGGGATAAAGTTGTACCCAGTAATAATTTCTCTTTCTAATGGTGAAAAATATATTTTTTCATGAAATGCAATACATGCATCTCTTTTCGAATTTGTTTCATAAGGCAGAACCACAGCAGTCAGATTAAAAACATGTCTCTTTATTTTTAAATGTTCAACACCTGCCACTATTGCAATTTGGTGATCTGAACTGATTTTTCCTAACATTTCTACCCATTCGTAAGGAACATAGTTTTCGGGTAGAACAAGAAGATTGACTTTCTCTTCAATAGCTTGATTAACAATTTTTTCAGTTCTTTATATCGCGATAAACTTCTATTGGGAGAATCAACAAAAATACCCTTCATGTTTTCAACAGAAAGTTGTACATTTGCAATTCCTATGCAAAGCGAATCTGCCTTTTTATCACCAACTTTGGTAATTAGTGCGTCTAATTTGGTAGAAAAAGATTGAAGTGTTGATTTATTTAGTAAGTTATCACGATGATTATCATTTGCTTTTTGTTATTTATATCACTCTGTCTTGGAATTTGATAATTTACTCTGTTATAAATATCCATATTTTTTTCTAAAAACTGTTTATTTAGATTATCATCTTCTTTATATTTGCGATCACTTTTACTATACAAACACTTTATTTTTTCTGTTAACGAAATCTCGCGCATAGATAAATAATAAGGATAATATTTATAAGAATAATCTTCTTTTGTTTCATTTTCTGATAATACGTTCAACAATTCATTAAAGCTTGAAAGATTTTTGTTTATCTTATTTTTTTTAGGATTGTTGAAATATTCTTTTATATCTCCCAAGAGCAAGTCTAAGACTAATGGAACTGAATACTTATTAAACATGCGCGTAAAAAGATAGCCTTTCCGAATATTACCGAAACGACTTCTAAAATCTTGCGTGGAACTTTCTCCAAGGAAATTTATAACATTATCAATCATTAGATCGACGTCATTGGAATAATTCACTGAAAGGGAGCGAGCAAAAGAAGATAACAGATATTTTTGCAAGGTCTCACGCAGCCTATTTGATAAAAACGCAAGCTCCTTTTGCCGAGCCCCATCATCACTTTCAGCGGGATAATATGTGTTTAAAATAGCTTCGTTGATTTTTTTTACAAATTCTTGCAGACCCGTGTAATTCTTACTCATTACAAAAATTTGAAAAACTCTTTCCCACACAATGTAATTTTCTATAATGATCCGTGGTGTAAAAATTTTTTTTATTTCTTTTTCGAACTTTGAATGACTGGATATTTTGACTTTCGAACCGATTTTCATCGCTTTGCCAACGTGCTTTGAAAGCGCATACTTATCGATTTGGACTCCATTAACCTCTCGTATTTTATTCATATTTTCTTTATCAGAATTGTCATTATTTATAAGCGAGTATATCTCTGAATAGTCATCATTTAACAAAGAAGATTCATCATCAGCCATAAAGCGAAATTCACTTGCGTTTTCTCTTATTCTCTTACGAAAACAATCAATCAATGCTTCTGATTCACCGGCACGAAAGTAAAACAAACCGACTTTTTTGTTTTGAACAGTTACTTCAGATTCCGCCGCTCCATTTTGGAGGTAAGCTGTATTCACCCTATATTCTTTATCGTCTTTAATTGTTGATCGGGAATTTTTTTTCTCCTTTGTTGTCTGCTCTAAATTTGCTATCGGAATTAACAATGAGCGATTGCTACAAGATGAATCGTGACAACCATCAGTATCCTCACCCAAACTCAAACCAAGCCATCTTGAACATTGGGATAAAAAGAATTGAAAAATATCATCCTGATTCAATTCCTCTCTTTGAAACTTTTCATAAATGTCACTATTTTTTTCTATTTTATCTACAATCAATATATCATCGACATAACGTCCATAATATGTTGGATTCCATCCATCTGAAATTGCTTTATCAAATTTTGCTAAAAAATAATTTGAGAGGATATTTGATGGTAAAAAGCCGATCGGAAACACAACTTTTTTTTTGATGATATTAGCATCTAAATATTGCAATTTCTTGGAATATTGTTCCATTACCAGAAAAATAAAGTTGTTCAGTCGGTTCTTCAATACTTCTTCAGCAGAATCTTTTGTATAAGAATCTTTTGTATAAGAATCTTTATATAACAAATCTTCGAGAAATTCTTTTTTTATATTTACGGAATAAAAAAACCGTGAAAAATCCATGGTAAGAACCATCACATCTTGATTTTGATTTAAATGATTCTTTGCTAAATCAAGTGCTTTATCCCTCCATGTTTCATATTGAAAATAATATGGTTCAAATAGATATGGTGAAAAAGTTGTCTTTTCTTCCAACGTCTTTGTTAAACGATTGCCATAAGCATGTTCATAGATTTCTCTTTTGTCAATAAACACACCGATAAGCAATATCCACAAAACACTAAGTAGATGTCCTTCAACATTAAGATCAATAAAATACTGATTTTCTTCTATTAGCGTTTTTTGAGCTGAATAATTTTTGATTATTTTACTATCAACTTTCTTAAGAGATTTCGGGAACACATCCACACATATGGATTTCAAAATATTCCTCTCAAATAATTGATAATCTCCTTCACTTCCAGTAATTATTTCCCATATTTTCTCCAGCCATTTATCAACGTTTTCACAATTTGTCTCAAATTCAACAATTCTATTTCGAAGAATTGCTTGACCTTTATCATAATAAATCCATGATTTCAGTTTTTTATATGCTTGCTGTAACAATATATTTCCATCTATCATCACATCACCTTATTCTTAATTGAATATATATTATTTCTATAAAAAATCTGATCATGTTTTTTCCTTAGAATATGAATAAAAACGTTAAAAAGAAATTATTGTAACTTGGATCATAACATGATTTTGTCTGAGAGAATAGACAAAATCCCGCATAAAAAAGCGGTCTTCCATATCCAAATAATGAAGATGTTCTAAAATTCAACGGGGAATTTAAAGGGTGAAATCCGATTCCAAATTATTTCTACTTCGCACGCACAAATTCGATCGCTTCTTTACCGGTGAGGTGATCAATATCAATCGCGATTACCAACGATTTTGTACACCCGGTGACTTCTGTCTTTCTCGCTTCTGCGGGCTGATCTCCGGAGTATTTTTTCCGTCAGTGCAGTGAAACCCGCCAGCCACTCCTTCTCCGTCCGCTAACACCTGGCTCTACCAAACGCGATCACACTGCGAAAGTAAGATGTATATTCAGCACTGACAATCTGATCTTCATCTATTACCGCGAAAGACACCCGCGAATCTTTTCATGATTGCATCGATCTTATGGCCGGATTGCGCCGAATGAAAATATTTTCCGTCGTGCCAGACATAATTCAGCGGGACGGCATACGGGTAACCACTATCTCCTTGACATGCCAGAACGCCGTTCGTGAAGCCGGTCAACACAGCTGCGGTCTCATTCGCTGAGAGCAACTGTTTTTTTCTTCTCATCTCCCTAAACATTGCCGTCCCCTATAATGTTAATGCGGTTCCGCCAACTTCAGTCGGCGATGATCACCGCCAGATCACGAAGAATCCGTCGCATCTCGATGTTTTGCGCCGTCAGAGAATCATAGATCTGATCTTCACCCATAATTTCAAAATCATCCCCAGCTGTCGACAACGCGTCCCGATGATTCAACCAATCCTGCTGATAATACCCCATCAGTTTTTCCATCCTGCCAGACGCTTCTTTTAGAAACAACCGAAATTCTTCCAGCTTTTGGTTATCCTCCAGCGTTTGTTTATAAAGCGCTTCCATCTCCTGAGTTTTGCTCAAAATCGTTTCAAGCTTTCGTTTATCCATCGTTCCTCCCGTCATTAAAATCTTTTTTTGGAGCTGTTCCATCTAGTATAAAGCAAATTTAATCAGCATCCAACCTTATCAACATTCTTAAAATCTGTCGAGGTTTCAACAGAACGCTGGCGCAAGATTTAATCGGTTTTAGAGGAGGAGAGAACAATGCCAATCGCGACAGCATGGAACTTGAAAAAGTTCGTTTGATCAAAGATCTGGTCACCAATTCCCGCTAGATCAACCGCCATCATTACTGCCCCTGGGCAACAAAAGAGGGGTTAGTCCCTCTCTAAAACGATTAAAGGCGCTTATCAGATTCAGACAAACTGCGAAAATGTATTTTTAAAAAAATGGATAATCGTCTGATTGATATCTTCAATAAATTGCCAGCTGATTCGATCCAAAAATGGCAAATCGATTGTCTCACGCAGGAAGTAGATGATCTCAGCCGCGACAAAAACTGCAATCACAACACGTAAAATCGCGACCAGCGAGTCCGACAACAACCGGAAAATTGCATAAATTAATGCTGCCCAGATCAAAATGCCCAACAGGTTTTCAGGTATGACCATAACACTCCATTCACAATATAACTATAAGGATATCAGACGCAACATCCCACAAAAATAACGAATTAAGACGAAAGAAAGCAACAATCCAAGCGCCAGCCTCAAAAACAACGGCATGCGCTCGTTGAAAGTTTGGCTGAAAAGAAAACCGATCCCCGTCCAGAGCAGCAACAATCCAGTTTCGATGACGATTTCCCAGCGTATTCCTGAAACCAAATAAGGCAGCGTGGAAGGCCCCCCTTCTCCGGAAAGAAAGAGCCATCCCAGAAAAGAAACGATCAAAAAAGATAGAAGCGCCGCGAAAAAAGCGCACAGAACACGCCGCAGAAAACCACCAAATTGAAAAAAAAGCGAATAGAATATCGTGGTCAGCGCTGTCCAAAAAGCGATTGCTGTCAGCAGCCAATATTGATCTGATGAAATCATCTGAGCCCCACGAACAACAGCCAAAGAAGTGATTCTGCAACAGCGAGACTAGCATCAGCCCGCAAATCAACGCCAGCATCAGCCGCAGCGGACGTTCCATACACGGCTGCAACACACTGAAGGACAAACCGCTGCACACCAGCCAGAAAACAACCAATATAATCCGAAACAGCAGTTGATGACGTTCGTCCCCCACAACTGCGATCATTGTCGACCCATCGGTGATTACTGATGGGAGCGGAAATAATTCAAAGCCGACTGCGCCAGCCAGTAAAAGTGCGAAGATGACTTTGGCAATCCCGTTCATTTCTGACCGCAGCGCGTAATAAATCAAAGGCGTAAGCACGACCCAGACAAGCAGAAATTTGAACAGCTGTCCTGTTTCATCCCAGTTAGGCAAAACATCGCGGACCAATCACGCAATGGGGAATACACGGCAAGCGCAGCAAAAACAGCGTCATGACAAGCAAAAATGAGAGGCTGGCAGCCCCTTTCATCCAAGCGGGTTTTGTTCGTGGCATCTTTTCATGAAAGAGCCCCGCAGACACCAACGCGGCTGCCAAAACACCCATCTTCATGAGCATTGCATCTGTCAACAAATTCTCAGTGTAAAAACCTAAAACCGACTCCAAGCTTTTCCTTTCTAAAACATTAGCAATTCATAAAGAAAATTGCCGACAGTCGTCGTTACAAAAAACGAAACAGACATCCCCAACAGCCAACGCAAGGAAGCGGACATTTTTGGGTTGAACGTTCTGGTCAGGAGATAGCCAATGAGAAACCAGCTTACCAGGGTCAACATCTGAAACAGCGCAGCAAGCTCTTCCCATGCCGGCAAGAAGTCCGAATTTCCCAATAACCCCGGAAAAAACCGCAGCAGAAAAACCCCCAGAAGAATAAAAGCCTCTGCCAGAAAACCGATGGCCGTCAGCCAGGAAAGAAACTGATCACCGTTTCCGTCCATTCGGCAAAACAAATATAGAATCAGCATAATGAGCAGAATGGCAACCACGATCATCAAATTTTCTGAGGAAGTCAGCATCGATTGCATCCCTGTTATTTACAACCCATCAGCGTGAATTAAAATCAGAAAAATCACATTCATCATACGGAGGATAACTTGGCTGGGCACCCATTTTTTGGACACTCAGCGCAGCTGCGTGGGAGGCGTTGAGCATTGCCGTTCGAATCGGCGCACCAGCAGCAATAAAATATGCCATCGTACCTATGAAAGCATCACCCGCTCCAGTGGTATCAACCGCTTTCACCATTTCAGCCGGAACTTGAAACTGGTCATTCGCTGATTTATAAAAGGCGCCACGGCTTCCCATGGTGATGACCACGGCTTTTGCACCGCGTTTCAGGAAGATCTTTGCGGCGCGTTCCGCATCATCAAAAGATTCCACCGCCATCCCCGCCATCAATGACGCTTCCGTTTCATTCGGGCAAAAATAATCGGTGACCGCAAAAAAATCGTCAGTCAGTTCATGAGCCGGCGCCGGGTTGAAAACCGTCGGTACACCGGATTCACGTGCGATTTGCAGAAAACGCAGCGTGGTTTCCAATGGAATTTCCAGTTGGCTGACCACCGTTCCTGCGGCCTGGATGGCTGGTCGCGCCAAATCAACATCAGCCGGCTTCAATCGTTGATTTGCCCCGCCATATACGATGATGGCATTTTGGCCGCTGTCATCAACCGTAATCGCCGCAATTCCGGTTGGAACCTCTGCAGTACGCAGGATATAATCCAAGATCAACCCGTTTTCTCGATAATTTTCATAATACTGATCTCCGAAACTGTCCGTTCCAATCCGCGATATCATCGTAACTTCAGCACCCAGCTTCGCGGCCATCACCGCCTGGTTTGCACCTTTCCCTCCGAAGAACGTATTAAAAGCGGAACCCATCAGCGTTTCTCCCGGCTGGGGCATTCGCTTTACGGTAGTAACCAGATCCACATTCGATGACCCCGCGACACAAAGTTTCGGCTTATTCATCCCCTTCTCCTCAATTCTGCAAACCTTTTCATAATAATATTGTTCTACCACATTTTCATGAACTTGTTCAGGGAAAGCGCTGCCAATTATTTAATCGGTTCGCAGCAATACTGGCACTATTCTTGCAACCATACTGATATCGGTGAATGATATGGGCTATGGATCAGAAAACAGCATCGCTTCCAAAATGAACAGACTGGGGTTTCATTATTATGATGATACCGATCATTATGATTCCGCCAGTCTCGAATTCTGGCTGCCAAAATTATTAGCTGCCGGAACACGCTGGATTGTTTTGTACGTTCCCGAACGGGCGGAAATCCCGGAAAACTTCCTGCTCCGGTTAATTAGAGCCGGCATTGAGCCGATCATCAACCTCCAGCTCTCCCTGTCCAATCCGCCTGACAAGGAATTATTCCGCGAGCGGACAGCTTATTACCGCAACGTAGGTATTCATCTGATCCAATTTTTCAATCGTCCCAACTTGAAATCTTCATGGTCGTATGCAGATTGGCAAAAACCGAATTTAGTGGAACGTTTTGTCTCCCGCTTCTGCGACTATGCCGCAATTTGTATCAGCAATCAGATCATCCCGATCTTCCCGTTGCTCGCGCCGGGCGGTGATTATTGGGACACGGCTTTTCTCAAAGAAGCGCTCCAGATTTTGCGAGATAAACATGCCCAGACAGTGCTACCGAACATCATTTTTTCTGCGAACGCCGGTTTCCAGGAACATTCGCTGGATTGGGGAAAAGGCGGCCCGGAAGCTAATGCGGAAACGCACGCCTACCAGAGAGGCATGCCAGATCACCGCGGATTTTACATTTTTGAATGGTATCAGGCGTTGATCCAGCAGATTCTGCGTAAACCGTTTCCGATCATGCTGTTCCAGGCAGGACAATGGTCCTCACAAACTGGTCCTTTCGATACGGCGCCCAAAGAATCGCAGCAGCAATTTTTTAAAGTCCTGAATATGCTACAGGAAAACGTTCGCACGCAGCATGATGAAGACGTGATTCCATCATATGTAATTGCCTGCAATTTGTATAAGCTGCCAACCGAATATGTGATGAACCAGGAAGCAGAACGAACAAACCAGCCGTTCAAGCTCTTTGCCAAAACGCCATCTTTCAAACTTTTCAGCAAACCGTCTGATAAACCGATTGTTTCTGGAAAGACAGTCGGCGCTGAGGTCGGCGGGTTTCTTATCAGTCTGATTCTAAGTGTCCTGAGGCTGCTTTTCAATGAAATCAAACCCTACTTAACAATTTACGCTGAACGGGCAGTCAATTTTCTCCGCTCTTTCTTCGCTTATGTACTGCGCGGTGAAAAGATCAACGCCTATTTTCTAATTCCGGATTCTGCCGATCTGCTGAACGCCGACCAACAAAAGATGATCCAAAAAGTAGTTAAATCGGCAAATTGCAAGGCTGGCAGAAATTTAAATGACGCATTAGCGTCGCCAAAAGTTATTCTGATCAACGACAAATCGCTCTATCCGCAGAATATTATCCGTCTGCTTCATAACAACAATTGTCAGATACGGACAGTCACTGTATCAAAACGTGGAAATTAACGAGGGAATACTATGAACACTGAATCAAACCGCAACAATGAAATTGTCTATCACAAACCGGTGATCAAAGTCATCGGACTTGGCGGCGGCGGCGGCAATGCCGTCGCACGGATGATTGAAAAGGCTTATCAGGACGTTGAGTTCATTGCGGCGAATACGGACGTGCAGGCGCTCAAGCATAACCTCGCCTCCAGCAAAATTCTGCTCGGGCCGGAAACGGCTCGCGGAATGGGATCCGGCGGAAACCCGGAAAACGGCGAACGGGCAGCCCTTGAAAGCGAGCTGGCGCTGCGCAAAGCGCTGCAAGGGGCGGATATCGTTTTCCTCACTGCAGGAATGGGCGGGGGAACGGGTTCCGGCGCAATCCCAGTCGCAGCACGTATCGCAAAAGAAATCGGCGCAGTGACCATTTCAGTTGTCAGTACGCCTTTCTCGTTTGAATCCGGCCGCAGAATCGCCAACGCACGCAAATATTTGGGGAAACTGGCTGAATTCTCGGATACACTAATCGCCATACCCAACGATCAACTGCTAAAGATTGTCCCTCGCAATTTGACGTTGAAAGAATCCTTTGAAGTAGCCGATGATGTGCTGCGCCAGGGAGTGCTGGGTATCAGCCAATTGCTGACCGGAACTGGCGAAATTAATGTTGACTTCGCACATATTCGCAATATGTTGTTGAATGGCGGCGGTTCTCTGCTCTCAATTGGCTATGGAAAAGGCCGAGAAAAAGTCGCAAATGCACTGCATCAGGCGCTTAACCACCCCCTGCTTGAACATCTGCCGATCGAAAATGCGACTGGACTGATCGTGAACTTTACCAGCAATGAAGATCTCTCTTTCAGTGAAGTCATGGAAGCCATGACCAGCCTGCAGGAATTAGCCGGAAACCGGGCAGAAATCATTCCGGGACAAGTGATCGATAACAGCATGGAAGATGAGGTTCAGGTGATTTTGGTCGTAACCGGAATCGCATCAATCCCTTTAGAATCGCTGACTGCCCAGAGCCGGACAGTCAGTAATCGCCCTGAACCCGTCCGCGAGCCACTACCGCAACCGGTTTTGTTCCAATACAAACACGAACCTATTGTTCTTGAAAAAGAAACGGAAGATCTGGAGCCGGAATATTCATTTCCAACGACCGCGCCGATCGCTCAGGAAGCGCACGCGTCTGTGCCGGCAGCTGCGCCGAACGCTCCCAGCGGAAAACTGGATATCTCTCCCGCAGCAGATGCCGCGTTTGAAACATTTATGTCACCGCTTGGCCTGAGCGGGTTTGATGCTGCGTCCGTCACCTTCATCAATGACAACGACCCCGCAGCGCGCCCTGATTTGAATGTGCCGACATTCATCCGCCGGAAGATGTAAAACAATGATTCGAAAGGGGAGGCAATGACCTGCGGTAAATTCAGGAAGGAGAAGGAAGTGAAACTTCTGTCTGATAACGAAATCAAACGGATTTCCAAATCACTTGCCGCCGATTATCCCGCATATCAGAGTGTTGCTCCAAAAGTGAGCGGACAATCTGACGGAAATTACTTGTTGGTTTATGAGAAAAAAGAGAAGACCGAGGACGGATTAGATCTAAAACGGATCGTGCGCGTAACTGTCGATTCGAACGGCAAGATTCTCAAGATTTCAGAGTCCCGCTAATAATCCTCGATCCCACTGTGAACGATCACAGCGAAAAAGAAATTTTACGATAAAAGGGAACTTAAATGAGTCGGTTGATGGGAAAATCCATTCATCAACTCATAAGTTCATTTAATAGGTCCTTTTCAAAGAATCGCAGAAAATTCGTGATTTTCCCGCTTCCTCTCGTAATGCGATTCTTTTTACCTCTATCCGGGGAGATTGAGCGCCACATATAAAGAGCGTCTTAGTGTTGTGGGAAACATACATCTGTCTCGGGCAAAAATGTGGCAAACCAACATACCTGACCTTCCCTCCTTTTATCAGTTGGTTCGCTATTGCGCGAAAACATCCTGCAACACCGCCAGAATCCGTACGAACTGTGGTTGCGGTCACCTGAAGAATATGAAACGCTTCCAATTGTGACCAGATACTATAGACAAATAAACCGAAGTAACTGTACGTTTATCTTGCACTTTCTCTTGACACAATACTGGCCACTCTTAGAATTCGGTCAGCGATAGCGAACCGTCTTCACCACTTACCTCAACAGCAAAGTTTCTTGTCTTACCTTTCCCGTCAACATAAGAAACACCATAATAAGGAATCGTTCCATAAAAGGTCATGCTCACCACCAGAGGGCGGTCGGGTACCAAAGTGTCAAGGGTGTATAGCTCTTTCGTTGAGAAGATCATTTTTCCATTGTCGTCAACATCCTCAAGTGTGAGCGCCAGCACCTTGAAGTTTTCAACGATGCGATCGGTTGTGAATACAACTCTTGCCTGCGGTTCAGTCGTGTCGGCGACAAATCCGTCATAAACAGAAAAGCCGTGAAGCACATCCTCAGCCCACTGAGCGTGGACCTGCAAACCAACAGCGTCCTTTTCTCCGCTTGAAAGCTTGTACGCTGAAAATGGGATCAGCGCTATGTTGTGAATCTGTTTCTCCAAGTCTGATTCGATCTGCCAAAATTGGTCAGCAGAAATCAACAGCTTCTCCGAGACAGATTTGTCCCACTCTCCAGAGGTGTTGTGATAAAACCCGATCTCCTCAAATTGATCATCTTTTTCATAGGTGAAATAGAAATCATTGCAGGATAACGACATCCCATCCGAAGAAATGGTATAAATTCCAAAGATGGTATACATTGCACCGTTTGAACCTTGATAGAAAAACTTACCCTCGCCCAGATAACGGTAGCCGCTTCTGGCAATGCCTTCGAAAGAGAAGCGCGGCATGTCATCTATTAGGTATATGCCGCATAAATTTTGCTTCCGTAGGAAATCGAATTTTCGTGTTCTGCAATTGCGCATATTAACAGCTCGGGGATCCCATCTCCGCTGATATCCTTTATGGCATATCCCACGCTGAAAAGCGCATCGCCGCTTTCCCTGCCTGAAATCGCCTCAAGCACCCCCGTTTCGCCTTCACCGAAGTCATGATTCTCGGAATTATTTAAAATAAGATT
Source organism: Flexilinea sp. (assembly GCA_040766005.1). Classification (GTDB taxonomy): domain Bacteria; phylum Chloroflexota; class Anaerolineae; order Anaerolineales; family Anaerolineaceae; genus Flexilinea. The sequence goes on from JAXGRI010000005.1 coordinate 104,301, forward strand.
GTAATAGCCGTCCAATAATACACCGTAGACATGCGTATAATCGACTTCCGCTTTCTCGGCTTCCGGTTCTGAGGTTACTGCCGAAGCAATCTGTATAGTTTCCTTTACAGTTTGTTCCTGAGCCGAACCGGCAATGCCGGAAACATCATCTGTCACGCCACATCCGGAAACGATCATGATAACCGCTGCCAATAATGAACCCCAAATCAATAGTTTATTTTTCATGATTCACCTCGCAAATCGTTTTTATAATTGGACCAAAAGTTATTATGACGTCAGGTTCAATATAACACGGCTTAATCGTGTATTCCAATTTAGCCTCGGCATCCGCCCGATCTTCCGCTGATTAATGCAAACACGTGCCTCATCGAACGCCTGCCTCGGCTTTCGCCGACTGGGCGATCCTCAACCCTGGGTCGAATAATCGTCCCCCCTACTCCCCGCTCCAGGATCAGGATTCCTGCTATAAAAAACGATTCATTTCTATTTGTTTTTCGTTACAGTTGACATATGAATAACTCCGTCAGGAAATCGTTACGATTGAAACATTGTACTTACAAAACCTGTGGTTCATATTTCCTGACAATTTGCACAAAAAACCGTGAGAACTTGTTTTGGGATCACTATGAAATCATCGATTCATCACCAACCTTATCATCATTGGGGGTCGCTGTCGAAAACTGCATTGAAAATCTTCCTGTTATTTTTCCATTTGTTCACTTGGATTGTTTTTCAATCATGCCTAATCATGTTCACTTTTTACTGACATTTGAAAAAGATAATGAAGTAGGCTGTTCTCAAATAATTCAAAGATTTAAATCATCAGTAACAAAAATCGTGGAGAAAAACATCTGGCAGCGATCATTTTTTGACCGGATCGTTCGTGACGAAGATGAGTATAAAAAAATTTACGATTACGTCATCAACAATTCGATAAGGTGGCGCGAAGACAAGATAAGGAATCAAGAAACTAAATTCTAATCGGAAATAACATTTACATTGTAGGGGCGACAATGCGCATGGGTTTTGATGCGCGCGTCGCCCGTCGGGCATCCGCCCGATCTTCCGCTGATTAATGCAAACACGTGCCTCATCGAACGCCTGCCTCGGCTTTCATCGACCGGGCGATTCTCGACCTGGGTCGAATAATCGTCCCTGCACCCTAATCAATCATTGATGGTTTTCAACATGCATTATATAAATGTCAATTTATAAACAACAACTGTTTTCATAGCGCCAACCAGCTCCTGTCTGCAGAACAGAAGCAATTCTTTATACCAATAGCCTTTATTTGCAATATCTATATCAGCAAAAATCCTCTTGCGAAAGGCAGCAAAAGATAATCAATCAGTCGAACTGCAAATCGACTTCGAAGCAAAAACCATCAGTTATAATCAACAGATATGTCGAAGGAATCGCACAAAAATATTTCCGCTGGTCATGAGCGCCGTCATGATCTTCTGCTTTTTTGCTTACCTGCCAGTCTTGGCACAAGACGCCAATGGACTGATCTCTGAAGTAAACAGCTTACGGGCAACCCATGGTTTGACGCCCTATATCGCAGACAGCGGGCTTTCCGCACTGGCGCAGGCACAAAGTGAATATCAGGCATCCATCGGACGTGTAACGCATGACCGGGCAGACGGTTCCGGCATCCCTGCCCGATCTGAAAATGTTTGCGGCGGAATCAATATGTCCGCTGCAACTTGCGTGAAATCCATGTGGACGGATCCGCTTCACCTATACACACTGATCGGGTTGGATTCCGGCTCCGTTGGCGGCGGCGTAGCCACCGCTGGGGACGGCGGAGTTTACTACACACTTTTAGTCAACAGCAGCGGAAAAGATACCGGTCTGGAAAAACAGCCTGCCGCCGGTTCCGCCAATCCGATTGTCGCCGCAAATCAAAATGCGGAATCCAGCTTTGTAGACGTTTTGGCAGCACCAGTCCAACCAGGAACCTTTGCAACCAGTACGCCCGAATTAGATGGATCAGTTTATCATATCGTCCAGCCAAACGAGACGCTTTGGACGATCGCGGTGAATTATGGAACGACCGTTGAACAGATTCAGGCATTCAATAACATGACTGCCGACGACGTCAGCGTGCGCGCCGGACAAAAAATCCTGATTCTTTATGGCGGGACCCCAGTCGCTGACACACTGACACCAACCGTCACCCGACCGCCCGCAACCAACACACCGCGGGCGACCTCAACGACCACCATGACCGTTCCGCCGCTGGCAACACAGACGCCGACCATCACACCAACACGGACGCCCGGGCCATTGATTGGGCATATCGGTTTTTTTGACAAACCAGAAGCGCGCACGTTGGGTTTAGTCCTTGCCATCGTCTGCGGTATCGGATTAATCCTGACGCTCATTTTAGGGTTCTTCCGAAAATGAATCACACACGGAACCGCTGTGTGCTTTCATTCAGCGGCTTGATTCTTTTTTTCATTTTTCTCAATCTTGCCGCAGCATCTCAGACCGGGCCAATATCCACCTCCGCCAAGGCTGATACGGTTGCGCCAACCGCAACGAAGACCGAAGCGGCAGCCCTCACCACCTATGCAGATAATCTTGTACAACTGATCAATGCCGTCCGGCAGGAGAAGGGAGTGGAACCGCTCGTATCAGATCCTAACCTCCAATACGCCGCCGCGCAGCAGGCAGCATATCTGCTAAAAACAGGATTCCTTTCTGAAAAAGGGGAAGGCGGCGCAAGCGCAAAATCGTTGGCAACCGATTTTGGGTATGGAGGCGGTGCGCCGTTTTTACTCCGCCAGGTAATCGCCATGAGCCAGATCAACACTCGTCCCGAAACAATTTTAAAGACAGTCTGGCTCGCCAATACAAAATATAAGGCAGCCCTGCTGGATAAAGATAAAGTGCACATCGGCGCTGCCGTAGCCGCCGATGGTCGCAGGCGGTTTATCGTCGTATATCTGGCAGCGCTGAACGATCGCTCGCCTGTTTATACTGCTTTACCAACCTATGACATCCGCACACCAAGACCGGAAAAATCTGCCACACCATCGCTGATCCCGCTGCAGCAATCCACCGCCAATCCGGACGGATCGATCTTCCATCCGGTGCAAAAAGGGGAAACGCTTTCAGAAATCGCCCTGGCATACGGAGTCAACTGGGACAACCTGTCATTATTGAACAAACTGGATCTGAAAAATCCGGTCATTCTTGAAGGGCAGAAACTAGTCATCCGCCCGAAATTCACCGCAACGATGACGCCCACCATCACCAACACTCCGCGCCCGCCAACCAGAACCCCGCGTCCAACCTTCACGATGGATGCATCCGCAGCAACTTCCAATAAGATCAACACCTCAATAACGCCGCCGGTTGCAGAGACAGCCGCAGCAAAGCCGGAACAGGATTTGCTTTTCGCCGGGCGCAGCCGCAAGTTTTTTGCGCTCGGTCTGATTGCCATCAGTCTGTTGGGGCTTTTTCTGACGCTCTTCGTTAAAAGACACAAAAAATAAATCGCCGTCAGGACGATCAATACCCGGTCTTTTTTTAGCAGGAAGGCTGTTATTTCGGCATATAAATTGCACCATTGATCATATGGAACCAATTCATGATCAACGCCGAACAACCCTGATCCCGCTGGCTGTCATCGTTTGCGGGGTGGCCCTTCAACTGCAATCATCCGGTTTGCTCGGAAAACCTGCAACCGACTTTCTTACCAAAAGCTGGCCACTGATCATACTGGCCGCCGGCATTGACCTGTTTTTCAGCAGCAAGCGCATCATCGGAGCAATCGTAATGACCCTGACCGCAATTTTTTCGCTGGTTATTCATTTTTCCGGAAATGCGCAAGCCGCTGCCTTGTTTACTTCATTCTGGCCGGTTCTGTTGATCATCTATGGCATTGACATGTTGCTCAGCGGCAAAAATCTGGCAAACGGTATCCTCATCATCATCGTTGTTAGTGTCGGGCTGTTTTTCACCTTTGGTGCCAAAGGGGTCCTGAAGCTGCCCGCAATCAAAATCCCGGAAAACATCAGCACTTTTTTAACAAGCAACAGCAGCGCCCCACAATCCGACCCCGGTGGAACCCGGACGCTGGCTTATACACTGCCCGATCAATCTTCTGTTACTTTCCGTCTTGACATCCCTTCCGGAAAAGTCCAGGTGAAAAGTCTGCCGGCAGTCAGTACTGTCTTAAGCGGAACAGTGAAATTAGCGCAGGGCGAAGCGTTTATTGATTCGATGGAAGTCGAAGGCGACAGCGCGGTGTACACGCTGGCATGTAAAGCCAACCCGCAGCTGACGGCATCTGAAGCGCTGTGGGATTTACAACTCAGTCAACAGATACCAGTCAATTGGGATTCTATAATGAACGACGGCTATCAGATGATCGACCTGCGCGGTATCAATCTGGCCAGCGCCAGGATCATCAACCAGAACGGGAATATCGATGTGATGCTTCCTCAAACAGCCGTCTCGGCGCTTCTGCTGGGGACACAAAAAGGCGACATCCGCATCTTTGTGCCCGGATCGGTCGCGGCCTTCGTCAACATCGCCAAACCGGCAACCGTCAGCTATCCGGCAGGATATCTTCAATCAGGCGGTCAGATTTTTCCGGAGGCAATTGTTCCGGGTCAGATTCAGATCGTGGTTAATGTGAATAACAGCGGCGAAGGCACTGTTAAAGTTGTAGCAGTCCAGCACTGAGTAATTCATAAAAAAGGTAGCCGATCGGCAGCGCCCACAGGACGGTATCCAGCCGATCAAAGAAACCGCCATGACCGGGGATAAGATTCGAAGAATCTTTTACTTTAAAGGTGCGCTTGATCATACTTGCGCCAAAATCACCAATTTGTCCGATGGATGATATCAGAATCGCCAATAACGTCATCTGCCCACCGCTCATCAGGCTGCTGATCGGCGGAATCAGAGGAATGATCAACAGCGAAAATAACAATGCTGTCAGAATGCCGCCAAGATAACCTTCCCAGGTTTTATGCGGGCTGACCAGTGGCAGCATGCGATGCTTTCCGATCAGGCTCCCGACCAGAAAAGCGCCGCTGTCACTGATCCAGACCAGCAAAACACAAACGATTACCCACCAGGAGCCATTCTCTAACTGGCGTAAGGAGATCAGATATCCGCCTACCCAGCCAAAGTAAACGGTTCCGGTAACCATCACCGCAAAGCCGTTAGCAGCAGTTTTGTTTTGTTTTTCAAAATCACGCACACACCAGAGCATGGCAGTCAGCACCGAAAGCGTCAACAGCCTGGCAGCAGCCTCAATTCCCCAAAAATAGCGGGATATTACCAGCGCAGCCACAAAGAGAATCATCAAAATTGTTTCATGCCGATTTTCTTCATGCCGGGCATACATTTTTCCAAATTCCCAGACGCCAAAACACAAAACTATGCAAGAAAAAACCAAGAACGGGATACCGCCAAGAAAGATCAGCAAAAAAACCAGCGGAGTGCCAGTCAAAGCGACCAAAATACGAATTTTCAAATTGTCCAAGGCTATTTATCCGATAATTTCCCAAAACGCCGATCCCGACGCGCGTATTCTTCTAATGAGGCAATCAACTCTTCCCGTCCGTAATCTGGCCAGTAAACTTTTGGGAAAACCCATTCTGCGTAAGCTGCCTGCCACAGCAAGAAATTGCTAAGCCGCTGCTCGCCCGAAGTCCGAATCACCAGATCCGGATCAGGGGTCCCGGCGGTGAACAAAGAATCGCTGATCGTCTTTTCAGAGATATCCTGCGACTCAACGCCCGCTGCAACGATTTTTCGAACAGCATGCATCAATTCGTTACGGCTGCCATAATTGAGCGCCACTGAAAGCGTCAGCCGGCTGTTATTCTTTGATCGTTCAACTGCCCTGTCAATTTTTTCCATCATATCCGCGGAAATTCCTTCACGCTGGCCAATATGCAAAATTCTGACACCCTGCCGGTTCAGTTCCTCCAATTCGTTCACGAAAGCATCATTAAAAATTTGGGTCAGTCCGCGCAATTCCTCCGCCGGTCTGCCCCAGTTTTCCGTTGAGAAGGCATAAATTGTCAAATATTGAATCCCGAATTCAACGCAGGCTTTGATAATTCGGCGCAAATTTTCTGTTCCCTGTCGGTGCCCTGCCAGCCGTGGCAAGCCGCGTTTTTTTGCCCAACGCCCATTGCCGTCCATGATAATCGCAATATGAGTAGGGATCCGTGCCGGATCAATGTTAAGCGTTGATTCGGACATCAGATCAAACTTCCATGATTTCTTTTTCTTTTAATTTACCGACTTCATCCACCTGGCTGACCCATTGGTCAGTGGCCTTTTGAGTCCGCTCTTCTGCTTTTTTCAATTCGTCTTCCGAAATCATTTTCTCTTTTTCAGCGTCCTTGAGATCCTTGATAGCATCGCGGCGGATATTACGGATCGCGACGCGTGCCTCTTCCAACCGGTTATTCACCAGTTTCATCAGATCCCGGCGGCGATCTTCTGTTAAGGGCGGCAACATCAGCCGGATCGATTTTCCATCATTGGATGGGGTCAAGCCCAATTCGGACGCCTGAATTGATTTTTCCATCTGGCGCAGCAGGCTGGATTCAAACGGGCGGATCAAAATCGTTTTTGCATCCGGAATACTGATGTTGGCAACCTGATTGAAAGGTGTCGGCATACCGTAATAGTCGACAGTCAGTTTGTCAACCAGTGCAGGTGTTGCGCGTCCGGTGCGAATGCCTTCCAGGTCTTCTTCAAGTGCTTTGATCGCACTTTTCATTCGAGCTTCAGCATCTGAGAGTATATCGTTGACCATTTTATCCTCCATGTTTCCATATCAAATATGGTAATTATACTTTGAGCTATTCAGAGATAACGAAAAAATCGGAAGCCGGGTCGGTGGGCTCAACTTGCAGTCCTTCAGGCGGCGCATCCGCTGCGTTTACAGGCGTTTCGTTAACCGGCATGACCGGCACGATAATTGGTTCTCCTGGGGTCTGCCCCGCGTTCGTCATCGTTTGCAAGTAAAGATCCAGACTGTTGACAAAATTCCGAACGACCTCAAATTGTTCATGATAATCCGGATTTATTTCCATTTCCAGCAGCATCGCCCGCAAATCATCCAGGTTGACAGGGTCCATCATCTGTTTGATGCGTGCATACGAGCGTCCGATATCCTCATTTGCCTGATAGGATTGAGCAGCCAGCAGCACATACTGCATTTTTTGATCCCTGTGCAATGATTGAGGCGAAATATCAACGTACCGGGTAGGGTTCACCACCCAGCCATAGAAGATCCCAATCGCCAACCCAATGATCAGCCCGGTAATCAGATAAAAAGGACCTTTTTTTTGAGTTTCAACCATCGTTATTCACCCCCTGCCGGTGCAACGGTGAAAACCGGTACCAGCGTATGCCCCGGTGGTGGGTCAAACGGGTTCTCTTCTTCCGGAGTTACCGTCACAGCTTGTTCCGGCTCAACGCGCCCATCCGGCGTCGCATTAAACTCAAGAAACAAGTTTTCCTGCGGCAGCGGCTCGATGGTTTTGCCGCCGATCGCGTCATTCAGCTGGTAAAGCATATCCACATCCGTTTCGGAATAACCAAGCTGTCCAGCGTTAACAATTGCATTTTCAACCGCTTTTTCCGGTGATTCCTCTAACAAGCGATCTATCCGCATCATCGTTTGCAACAGATTCGGGTTCTTGTTGTAAATTTCCGCAACCATCAGAACGTAGTCTGCTTTGTAATCCTGGCGCAGATCAAAAAAAGTGGCGTCAATAAACTTGACCGGATTGACAATCCAGGTGTAATACAAGCCAATCGCAATGCCGGCAGCAATCATAATGATAAACCAGATGAATCTCGCAGCTTTCATGGGTAAGAAATCGTTTCCTCGCCTTCAATCCTCATTATTATAGTTTACACTCAGCAAGTTATCAAACCAGATTAACGATCTGAATCAATGAGACCATAGCCCTTTTGACCTTATTTGACTATAATTCAGCCAGAGGGCAATCTTCATGAGAAGAGAACGGATCATTTGGGATGAGGTGGACAGGTTGATTGACCATCTGATCCCTCAATTTTCATTAAGAATTTGACGCCATCCTGATGTTGCGTAACGGCGGGGTCGTCCCGGGCGGAATGTTGGCGGAAGCGCTTGGGATCCAGGATCTCTATCTTGCGGACATCGTATTCCCAAAAGAATTTGAAGTTGCACAACAACGAGCTGACCCGCGTTTTCTCGCCTGGCCGACTATCCGCGTTTTCCCGGATGCATCCTTGCTGCACGAGCGAAAAATATTGATCGTCAGCTGTGCCTGGGGCACCGGCAGATGCATGTCTACCCTGCGCAACCGTGTAAGCGGTGCTGACGGTACGCCTTACACATGTGTCTTGCATTACAACCAACAGAGCAATCTCTTCAAAGAGGAAAAGCCAGACTTTTTTGCCGCCGTCACCGATGCCTGGATCGTCTACCCTGGGAAGTGGAAAAAGGGAAAGACCTGATGGTGAACAACCTTGCCTGAATCCGCTGGCGCCAACTACGACGAAAAGGCGCTGCTAGCATTTTTAACGGAACAGAAGATCCGCTTCGAGCGCTTTGAACATCCTGAAGTCTACACAACATCTGAAGCGAATCAATATACCGGCAGCCTCAGCGGTTTTCACGCCAAGAATCTGTTGCTGACCAACGTTGCTGCCAGCCGTTTTTTCCTGTATGTCTGCCATGAATATGAACGTTGTGACACAAAAGGACTGGCGAAGGTTCTTGAATCCGGACGGTTAAGTTTCGCCGGTGAAGAGGCGTTTCATCACTTGCTTGGAATTGGTCGGGGAGCACTTTCTCCCTTCGCGCTGATCAACGACAGCAGCCGGATTATCCAGTTAGTGATGGCCGAAAGCGTGTTATCCGCGGAGAAAATCCTGTTCCATCCGCTGGTGAATACTGCCACACTCCTGCTCTCGCTTGAAGATTTCATGAGATTTATTTCCCTTATTGGAAGAGAAGCGCGAATTTTTACAAGTTCGCCTGAAATTTCCTTGCGAAAAGCTTAATCGAAACAAAACGCAAGATAATCACGCACCATTGCGCAGATGGAAAAGCGTGTCAGCGCTTCGTTGCGAGCGGATTGGCCGTAACGTTCTCGATTGGCCAAAACTTTCAGCGCCGCGTTAATTAATGGTGCCAAGTCAGGTTTTTCCAGTTTCCACGCATCAGCGCCGTATGGGACAACGATGCCGCCGGTTCCGACAATATCCTTTAGCGAGCCGGTATCAAAACCAATCACCGGTAATCCGCAGGCAAGCGCTTCAATCACCGCATTTGGGCACGCCGGATGGATTTCGACTGAAAACAACAAATCGGCGTTATTTTCTGCTCGAACGAGGTCATCTTTTGATAAGATCCCCAAGAAATTCACCGTCACGCTTCCATTACCATCTGGAATTTGCGAAAGCAGCGCGGCACGCACGTTTTCCGCAACATTGCCGGCAATCTGAATCCGTACGCTCCGCCCGCTTTCACGAGCCAGCGCTAACGCCAGTTCAACCGATTGCAACAGAATAAATTCTGAACCGTGCTGGAGATTGCCCTCGGTGATCATCAAATCAATGGTATCGCGTGACTCAGTTGCTGCCAGCGGTTTAAATTGTTCAAGATCGACGCCATTGTAAATTGTACATACCGGCTTTTGCGCTTCTCCATAAACCCGATTCCAGAAAGATTCACAAAATGCGCTTTGATAAACAATCCTCGAAGCCAGATATTTTCGTACAGCAGCGATGCTGAAATTGGCAGCTTCAGCGCGGATCGCATACAGTCTGCCGCTGGGGCGGACGCGGTGGATCCAATTCATCCCGTTCAGGCGTTGAACAATTGGGACACCTTTGGTTTTGGCGCTAATTAATGTGGTCAGATACCTTCGCGGCGCCCCGATGACCAAATAAGCGCCAATATCTTTGCGGCCGGAGTCGAAATGTGCGTGAACGCCCTGCCGAGAAGCTTCAGCGATAAACCGTTGTTGAAAGGCAGCCGGTCCTCCGAGCGACGTGATTTCAGGCAGCAGGCAGATCGATTTTCGCTTCATTAAACTCCTCATTCCAATTCAAGGTTTCCAGCAAAGTCGTTTTTAACGGAACCGGTGGCGGCAGCCTCAGAGACAGCCGAGACCAGGAATCATCATAATAGAAATACTTCCCGGCGTAAAGCAGCAAATCCTGATCCAGCGCACCGGCAGAAAATATCTGGGAACGGGCGGCTTTGAACTGAAGGAAACGGCTGGAAAGCGATTGCGGCAACTGCAGCGTTGGGGCAGGCATGCCGGTCAATTCCGCCAGCAGCTGGAACAGTTCCTGAAAGGATACATTCGCACCGCAAAGCAGGTACCGTTCTCCTTTTTTTCCGTATAAAAGTGCTTGCAAAATGCCATGAACAACATCTTTTATGTCAATGATATTGATTCCGCCCTTGACCAGATATTGCGGCGGATTGGCAGCAAAGCGGCTGATCAACCCGGTTCGCCTGCGGCTATGATCGCCCGAGCCAGCGACCATAAACGGATTGCAGATAACCACGTCCATACCATAAATCGCCGCCCATTGCGCCTCCCTTTCCGCCAGAATTTTTGAATAGGCAAAATGCCAGATCTCAGGTGTTTCAGCCCAACCGTGACGTTCGTTAACCGGTGCGGGGCTGCGGTTCAAATCTGCCGGCGCTTCTGCGAACCCCATACAAAGAGCAGAACTCATGAGAATTGCGCGAGAAACCCCGGCCTGAAAAGCCGCCTGAAAAACGCGCCGGGTTCCGCCAACATTCACGTCCATCATCTTATCAGGCGTTCTGCCGGAAACCTGCTGTGCACCCAGATGGATAACGGCCTCCGGTTTCAAAGAAAAGGCTTTCTCAACTGAACTGGCGTCAGTCAGGTCACCGACCACCGTTCCAGAGGAAGATCGCTGATCCACTTCAACTGGCTGGTTGGGCGGTGGAATACGATCACCTTATGTTCAAGCTCGCATAAGGCACGGCAAAGAGCAGCACCGATAAATCCCGTTGCTCCGGTCACAAAGATTTTCATTCGATGTTCACTGCCATTAGTAAGTCTCTACCCAAATTTTAACGGATGAAATAGAATCTGCTAAAGCATATAACATAACGTTCACGTCCTGCGTGAATTCATCAAGCGTCAGCGCGCGCAACCCTATCGGTTCAGCGGCGGCGTTGTAGGCCGCCGCGAGGATCTGGCAACTTGAAAAGCGCTCAACATCAGCCAACTGAATCGTTACAGAAGCGCTCTGACCACCGGGAAGAATTTGGACGTCGCTGTAGTTCTCTGCATCCGAAAGGCGCAAGCCGGACGTCAGCTCCGCGGTGGTCAACAAATTGTCGACATGCGCTGTCAACTGATGGTCATTGAGAAAGGGGAACGGAAAAGAAAAAAGAACCGGCAGCTTTTCACCAGGCAGAAGCTGGATGAGCGCTGGCGCGGTTTTGCTCTCGCTTTGCCAGCCGCTGCCGTCCGTTACAGTGAGCCGCAATTCAGCGTTATATACAACGCGCTGCCCCGGATTGACAATTTCCGCCAAGCATTGACTGCGAATATCCCCTTGTGAAAAACAACGAACAGTTTCGATCAACAAATCTTCAGAAAACTTTGTCTGCAAAAAATCATCGTAAGCAGCCGGATCCGAGGGAGGAATAATCATCCGGGTGCCAGGAAGAATCATATCAGGGTCTATTTCCGGATTGGCGGCCTGAAGCTGCTCCTGCGTCAATCCGTGTTTCAACGCAATTCCGAGGAAAGTATCACCGCGTTGGACAATATAGGCATCCGATAACGCGCGTCCGGCAGCGACCGAAATCAATGCAATAAGCAGAGTAATAAAAAAGGGCAGGACGCGTTTCATCAGCTGTCGGCTGCTGCTCTAATACCTGTGTCCGGCACTGCGGTCATTTTTCTCATTGGAACAGGCTCAGCAGATAACCATATCCTTCTTCTTTCATCCTATCAAGCGGAATGAAACGTATCGCGGCGCTGTTGATGCAATAACGCAGCCCGCCGAGATCCTGCGGTCCATCCTCAAAGACATGACCAAGATGGGAATCGCCGCTGCGGCTGCGTACTTCAGTGCGCGTCATGTTAAAACTCGTGTCAGTCTCGTAATTAACCACTTCATCCACTATCGGTTTTGAAAAACTTGGCCAGCCGCAACCGGACTCAAACTTATCTTTGGATGAAAAAAGCGGTTCGCCGGTGGCAACATCCACATAAATCCCATCTTCAAAGAAATTCCAGTATTCGTTTGCAAAGGAGCGCTCAGTCGCGTTATGTTGAGTCACTTGATACTGCTCCTCGGTCAATTGGGTTTTCAGCGCTGCATCGTCTGGTTTCGGATACTTTTTATCATCTACCAGCGGCTGATCAGCCAGACTGAGATCAATATGACAATATCCGCCCGGGTTTTTCGCCAGATAATCCTGATGATACGTTTCTGCCAGGTCATAGCGCACCAGCGGCGTAACTTCCACTGCAATTTTTCCGTCTACCTTTTTTTGCAGTGCGCTGATCTGCGCATCTATCACGGCCCGGTCGGCTTCATTGGTGTAATAGATGCCGGTCCGGTACTGAACGCCGGTATCATTCCCCTGCCGATTGACGCTAGTCGGATCAATGATACGAAAATAGTACTGAATCAATGCTTCCAGACTGATAACCGCCGGATCATACGTCACATGCACGGTTTCAGCATGACCCGAGTCACGATAAAGCAAATCCTCGTAACTGGGGTTCTCAGTTTTTCCATTCGCATAACCGACTGTAACATCAGTCACGCCGGTTATTTTTTCCATATAGGCTTCTACCCCCCAGAAACAGCCGCCGGCAAAATAAATTTCGGCGCTGTTGGAGGGATAACTTGTTGCAGCGGATTTCTTTGCCGCTAGTTGTGTTGGATTCTGGTTCTCCATTGTTTGTTCCTCCTGCGGCTCCGGCTCCTCTTCTTTTCCAACTTCATTCAAAGATTCCGAAGCAAAAATCGATTTGACCATCTCTCCCGGTATATCACCGGGGAAGGCCCTGATCTTACCATTTGTATCCACAAAAAACGAGGTCGGATAACCTCGGATGCCATATTTTTACAATCGCGCCATCCGGGTCCAACAGAACGCGGAATTGATTCGACTCTTGGTTGCTGAACCATTCCCGGAACGCGCTCTCACTCATTTCGATCCATGGTTCGGCGAGACAATCGAAAGCACTTCAAACCCTTCCGCTTCCGCCGCCAGCTTCTCAAAATCATCGAGTCCCCGAATACAGATCGGGCACCAAGTCGCCCAAAATTTAATATAAACATTCTTTCCGGTTTGTTCGGACAATTTGAAAATCTTTCCGTCCAGATCCTTCAACACAATATCATTCAACGCCGCTTCATTCGGGCGACAGCCAGCTAAAAAGGTGGTACTGAAGATCAGAAAAAGGAAAAAGAGGCTTTTTTATTCATATTCCTCCTGTAAAAACAACTAAAACATCAGCCGGTTCGTCATCAGCAAGATGCCGATGATGATCAGGAACAAGCCGCCGATTTTCTTGAACAGCATTGTCCAACGATTCAGGCGTTTAACTTTCTGGAGCAGTGTGTCTGCAAACAGCGCAATCACCAGAAACGGGATTGCCAACCCAAGCGCATAAACTGCCATGAATAGCGCCCCTTGCAGCGCTGTCCCGCTTTGGGCAGCCAGTACCAGCACCGATGCAAAAACGGTACCGATACAAGGCGTCCACCCCAAACTGAGCAGCACTCCCAGCAAATAGGCGCGCAAATTTTTGGGCTTGTCCGAATTCATGAGACTCGGGCTGATTTGGGGGCGAAAATTTGATTGGATCAGATCCAGCTGAATCGAACCAAACAGGATCATCATCAAACCCCCGACAACTGTGAAGATCCGCTGACTGATGAACGCGCTGATTGCGCCGGCACCAAATCCCAACAAAATGAAACTTGTCGCCAGCCCCAGGATAAAAAGCAGCGTCATAAACAAATTCGCGCGGGCAGCCTGTTTCGGCATCGTACTATTTTTATCACCTGATCCGTGAGAATTCCAAAATAAACAGGCAGCAAAGGCAAAATACAGGGACTGAAAAAAGATAAGATCCCCGCGAAAAAAACGCTGCTTACGATCAAATTTTGTGTCATCCGCCTCCATCCGCCGACTGTCGTTTTTTGATTGTAAAGCATCTGGTCTATGGATGGGATATATTAACAAAAATATTAGACATTAAAATTGAGTGCAAAAAAACAGCCCTCTGAGTTCAGAGAGCTGTTTTTTGTTCTATTCAAAAATTACATCAGGACAACTGGTTTGATGAGATCGGGTGCCTTATTGCGCATCATCATCAGCGCTTCTTCAATCTTGTCAAAGCCATGGAACCGGTGCGTAACCAGTTTGCCGGTATCAAAGCGACCGTTCACCATGATAGCAGCCAGTTTTTCCATCCGCAGTCTGCCACCGGGCATCAAACCGCCGTTGATGGACTTGTGTCCCATGCCAACGCCCCAGTCGACCCGCGGAATACTGATATTATCACCTTCACCCAAGTAGTTGACGTTACCAATTGCCCCACCGGGTTTCAGCATACGGATAGCCTGTGCAAACGTATCATTATCACCGCCAGCGATAACGACACGATCAACCGGTTTGCCGCCATTTTTCTTAATAATCTGTTCAACGATGTCGCCTTCACGATAGTTAATAATATCGGTTGCGCCGTATTCTTTGGCAACTTTGATGCAGGTGGGGCGTGAGCCGACTGCAAAGAGACGTCCGGCACCGCGCAGCGCTGCACCAGCAACAGACATCAGACCAACGGGTCCAATACCGATAACAGCAACGGTGTCGCCGTATTCAACGTGAGCAAGCTCAACACCGTGAAAACCGGTCGGGACCATGTCACAGAACATGGCAGCAGCAGCCGGGTCCATTCCTTCAGGAAGCAGCGCCAGGTTACCGTCTGCATCGTTGACATGGAAGAGTTCTGCAAAGACGCCATCTTTGAAGTTGGAGAATTTCCAGCCAGCGAGCATGCCGCCGGAATGCATTGAATAGCCAGCCTGCGCTTCGAGCGAATTCCAGTCAGGCGTAATTGCGGGGACGATCACTTTGTCACCAGGTTTGAAGTCTTTTACCAATGAACCAACTTCAACAACCTCACCAACAGCCTCATGTCCCAGGGTCATGTTATGGCGCTCGCCAATGGCGCCTGCCCAAACCGTGTGGACATCTGATGTACAGGGAGCTATAGCGATTGGGCGGACGAGTGCGTCCAAGGGGCCAAATTCCGGTTTTGGCTTTTCAATCCAGCCAGTCTCTCCGATTTTTAACATTGCATAAGCTTTCATGACTTTACACTCCTTGTGTTTCATGATGAATCGATATATATTGTGAAATATTGCACAAACTTATTGCTAATAATTATACGATAGGAGCTGTTGTATATGCAAATTTCCTTTTCTTATAGCACAACAGTTGCCATAACGCCGCCTTATTCATGACCGCAGTTCATTTTCAAATTGTATAGTAACCGTCGTCGATCCTCTTGCCAAGCGTGTTCAGTTTCTGCTCAATTTCCCGGATGACTGATCGGTAAACAGTGTCATCCTCCCCGCTCGGATCATCCAAACCCCAATCTTCGCGATAATGCGATTTGAGCGTCGGACAAGAAACGCCACAACCCATCGTGATCAGGATATCAATTGGCGGAAGATCGAAAAGTTCTTTTGGAAATTGAGTCTCTTCCATATTAATGCCGTAAATCTCCTTGATCAAACGAACGGCGTTCGGATTAATTTCAGTCGCAATCGTTGTACCCGCCGAGAAAAAATCCGCCTTTCCAGAAAGAAAGTGTTTTCCCAGCGCTTCCGCGATCTGTGAGCGGTTAGCGTTATGTGTGCAGACAAATGCAATTTTGAGGTTATTTTCCATATGGGTATCCTAAAATAAAAGAATTTTGATCCTTGAAAAAGTTCTTTTTTGATGCGTTAATAAATTTCAAAAAACTACAAATCTACAACAATGTCTATGGGATTGTATCATTAGTGAAAACCCTTGTTTTCGTCTTTCCGCGTTTTGAAAGTCCTGATTCACCCTGTATATCTGCCATATTGAGCGCGGGCGAGTATAATTCTCACACAGTCTGTATTATTATCCACTTTTCGTCTGATCAACAAATATAACAGGTGAATTTTTCATGAAACTAAAAGACAGTTATCATCCGTATGCGATCACTGCAATCATAGGCTGGGCAATTGCCTATGTTTTTTCGCGACTGGCGCTTAAATACTATTCGCCCATGGAACTCGGCTTCCTGCGTTATTTTATCGCCTCCGTTATCTTCCTTGTGATCATTGTGTTCCAAAAAACACCGCTGCCAAAACTGAAAGATTTACCATATTTTCTGATTTCCGCAGCAAGCGGATTTTCCCTTTACATGTTTCTATTCAATAATGGAACCCGCATCACAGAAGCAACGCTCGTCAGCGTGATCCTCGCGATCGTTCCAATTTTGACTGCAATTTTGGCGCAGATTTTTTACAAGGAAAAAATGACGCTTCTGCAATGGGTTGCGGTCGGGATTGAATTTTCCGGTATTCTTGTAATCGCCTTATTCCGCGGAAATGTTACTTTTTCTGCCGGTATTTATTGGCTGCTGGGCGCGTCTGTGCTGTTTTCAATCTATAACCTGATGGCACGAAAACTGACAAGAACCTATAATTCGTTTCAGACAACCGCGTACACGATCATTCTGGGGACTCTGATGCTGGGGATCTTCGCTCCCGGTGCATTTAAAGAAGTGAGCCACGCACCAGTAAATCAGCTTGGCAATTTGTTGATCCTCGGGGTTTTTTCCAGTGCAATCGCTTATGTTGCTTGGGCGACCGCGTTCAGAAAAGCACCGAACACCTCTGTTGTCAGCAATTATATGTTTTTTACGCCGCTGGTTACCGCGTTATTCAGTTTTCTGTTCGCAAATGAGATTCCGGAAACCATCACACTGATTGGAGGCGCGCTGGTACTGGCTGGTGTCGCCCTGTTCAACCGTGAAAAGCAGAAAAGTGAGAAGCGTATTACCGGGTAAACCTTAACATATCGTTCAGGCGTTGCAGAATGACAGAATCTGACAATCTTGGTTTTTTGCCAGGATTGTTTTTTATTATTTCGTTTTTAGCGATAGCCGCCGGCTTTTTCTCCAACCATGATCATGAGAACGCACAAAGCCATCAGCGTGATCATCGGCAAGGTCCATCGACCGGTCAAATCGTACAGCGCTCCAATAGCGAACGGGCCGATTGCGCCCACTAGATAACCAAAGAACTGGGTAAACCCTGCCAGCCGGGCTGTTTCTTCAGGTGAACTACCATTCAAGCCGATCAATATCAACGCAAAGCTAAAACAAGCCCCTGTTCCAAAACCGGTCAGGATACATCCCAAAACTAATGGGAACAACGAGTCCGAAAGCTGAATAACCAATAAACCCAGAAAGTAAATGAATCCTCCGGTAAAGATAATTGGTGTCCTTGAAGTCATGTTTTGGGTAAGTACCGGCACAATAAAGCCTGAAATCAAGCTGAAGAGTTGGAGCAGCAGCATCAAATAACCGCTGTATTCGATAGAATTGATCCGTTCTGCCATTACGGAGGGCAGCCAAGCCATAATATTGAAGAAGACAAATGCCTGCAGCCCCATATAAGCGGTAATCAGCCAGAATTTTTTATCAAGACGCGTGGTTTTAGCCGCCGCTTTTACCATTGAGTTGACAACAGGTGTAACTTGAGTCAGTTTCCGCGAAATTGGAAGCCAAAACAGGATCGGGATCAGGGCAACCAGTGCCCAGATCATGATACTGCGGTTCCAACTGCCTAAAATTGAAACCAGCGGAACGCTGATCCCGGCAGCAATGGAAACCATCAAATTCATTCCAACGTTATAGTAACCGGTGAGCAAGCCGATTTGATCCGGAAAGTGTTCGCGGATGATCCCGGGTTGCATGACATTGAGGATACCAATGCCCGTACCCATCACAACTGTTCCGGCGAATATGCCAAATGTCCCCAAGAACGGACGCAGCACACAACCGGCAAAGGTCAGCAAGAGCCCAAGCATCATGACGCTGGAGAGGCGGAAACGGCTGGCAAACTGTCCGGCCAATGGCGCTGTGATCGCAAAAGTGAGCAGCGGGATGGTGGTAAGCAATCCGGCAACGCGTGAAGATAACTCATAATCCGCCTGAATGAATTTCACCAAAGGGCCCACTGCGCCCATAGGTGCACGCATAGCGAATGCCGCAAGGATGACCCCTATGATCATCGCATTCTTTGTCGCTACCGATTTTTGCATATTAGCTCAACCCTTCATTCGAAAATTAACAGGAAATCCTAATCAGATCAATTCTATATCATAAACAAAAACCGGGGACAAACTGCAACTAAGTTTTCGGGAACCTTCAAGCTGCAATGAAAGATCCATCCGATCTCAGAAAAAATGTACAAAAAAGGAATGAGGCGGGGAGGGGGGATTCGAACCCCCGGTTGAGTTTTACCCCAACAACCACTTAGCAGGCGGCCCCATTCAACCACTCTGGCACCTCCCCGGTTAAGACGGAAGATTGACAGGCGGAGGGAGAGGGATTCGAACCCACGGTGAGTTTCCCCACACCTGTTTTCAAGACAGGCACCTTCAACCACTCGGTCATCCCTCCGGATAACGTGAAGATTTTATCATGTTTCGCGAACAGTCGCAAGGAAAGCAATCCACAAACCGATTTTGGGAAGCAACAAACAGAAGCCCTGCCAGGAAACAATCATCCTGCTTCATGAACTGCAATGCGAATGTTCGTCACAAAAAAGTTAAAAAACTTGATAATTGATTAAAAAATCACTCGAGTTATTTTTCGATCGCCCGCCGGACAAAACGCATGACGACACGCTCATACTCCTCGGAATGATCAAAGTAAACCTCGGCATGTTCACTTTTATCGACAGCGTAAAGTTCTTTTTCCCCTTCAGGAATAGCATTGTAAACCGCCATCACCGTATCCGGAGTCGTGAGCTCATCCGCTTGAGTCATGATCAGGAGAACCGGCAATTCCGTCTTGGCGACGTATTTTCTCACGTCCATATCATCATAACCAAAACCAAGCCGCAGCCGTGTGAACCAGCCGCCAAGTGTGAGCATCAGATCCACCGGCAGACCAAAATCCATTTGTGACATGACATGCTCACTCAACTCACGGGCGCTGCTAACCGGGCTTTCCAAAATCGCAAAGGAAAGCAGCTGATTGGATTCCTCGGATCCCAGATAAGTTCCCACCGTTGCGCCGCCATATGACACGCCCCAGGCTCCAATATGGTGTTCGTCGCTCACATCCTGCTTTAAGATAACGTACTGCGTCACTTAGATCGCGGCTCTCCCAATACCCGAAGGTAGTATATTCAGCAGTATTTTCACCAGCGCTGCGTTGATCATAAACCAGCGCATTAAAGCCATTTTTCAAAAACAATTCTGCCATGGGATAAACCGATTGTCGGTTCCCGCCCATTCCATGAACCAGAATAAGCGTATCGTTGTCACGCCGGCCGTCTGCCAGGAATCGTTCAGCCGGGATATTATGCCCGTCAAGTGAAGATTCAATCCTTATTTTTTCATGGGTATAGCTTGAAAAGAATTGATCAAGATTAATTCCATATTTGGAGAGATATTCGATGTACTTTTCCCCAAAGGCTGTATCTTCATTCGACGACAGCTGCATCGTCCCTTTAAAAGTTCCATCTCCAATCATGTAAGCAAAGATCAGGAAAGCACTGGCCACCAATGCA
The DNA here is from genome assembly GCA_040766005.1 of Flexilinea sp. Classification (GTDB taxonomy): domain Bacteria; phylum Chloroflexota; class Anaerolineae; order Anaerolineales; family Anaerolineaceae; genus Flexilinea. The sequence continues at coordinate 124,155 of JAXGRI010000005.1, forward strand.
GCGAGAATAATTCCAATCCATTTAATGGTTTTATTTTTCATCCCTTATCCTCTGTTGATCGGTTGTACCTGCCATTTTTCAGATTAGAAAAGTTTGACATTGTAATACCAACGTGTTTTGATAATTCAATAACGCTCATCTTCCGTTTGGCAAGCATGAAATCGAAGGCAATACTGATGCCCATAAGAGTTCCTTTGAATTTAAATTCCAGCAAAATATTTTTTATAATATCATGATAAATTGCTGAGACTCAATTAATATCAAATTTTTTACAATATCTTTTCTTTCAATAAATATTTGAAAAAAATGTGGAATTCCTAAGCCACAAATAATCAAATTCTTCAATCGGCAGTCATTGTTTGCAAAGCTTTAAAGATTTTTTCAATTGTGTTAATGTTTCGTGAAGTCAAGTGGTTCTTATAACGGGAACTCAAAAGTTTTGAGCCGAAAACGGATTCAAGCGTTCCACCCTTCTGCACTATCCAAAAAACTGCCTGCGGCAAGACGATCAGCCGCTCACCGACTCCATGCGGCAGCGTTTGAAAAAGCTGTTCGAGCTCATCACTCATTGCGGAACCATCAATCAGAAGCAAATAGCGATGATAATTATCCGCTGCCTGAATTACTTCTGCGGCACGCAGAATCTCTGTAATTTGTTGTTGATTTCTAATAAAAACAAAGGCATCATATGAAAAGGCGTTTGAAAGCGCTGTCTCGATCTCGGCTTTTAATCCGATCACATCATCTGTCTTTGCAGAAAAAATAACGTTTCCGCTGGCTAGGAGCGTGCGCCCGTCCTTATATCCAAGCGAATCAAACACACGTTTGAGATCTGCCATTTTCATGGCAGTCCCTCGAACGTTCACACCGCGTAAAAAAGCACAGTAGTATTCTTTTTTGTTTTCCGTCATAGTGATGATTATAATATTCATTCCTCCACTATCCGACAGAATGATTTTCCCTTTTATAATCAATCATAGAATGATAAAAAAAATGGTTCGGAACTTTTTTCCAGCATTGTTTATCCGGATACTCTTGGTCGTTACGCTTGCAGTCAACGGACTTGCGTTCGTTCGAGAGACCAGCAGCGCAACCGCAGCGGATTATGACGTAGATACGCTGTTCAGACCAGACATAAACGGGTTTCAATTCAGCAATTACAACAACAAAATCTGCAAGGATGAAACCTGTACCCAAACTGAATCGGTTGAAAACCTGACGACACAGGAAATGCAACGGCTCTTCGGAAACCAGATTTGCCGTACTATTGACGAAAAAGGGAAATGTCAACCGTACAAAGTCGCTGAAAGCTGGATGGATAAACTGAATCAGGCGATGGGTACCGGCCATTGCGAAGGCATGGCTGTACTTGCTACGCTTCTCTATGCCGGAATGATCGACCCGCTCCAATTTGGCAGCGCCAACATAAATGAACTCAAGCTGGAAGGCAATCCACTATTACAGCGGGAAATTGCTTATTGGTATACGACCCAGTCTTACATGAATGACTATGCCATCATTAATGACCCAGTTTCACAATTAAAATATCTCATCAAATCTTACCGGGAGGACCCATCATTTTTAATCCCGATCGGAATTTATCAACCGGATCAGACAGACGGCCATACCGTACTTGCTTATGCGATTGATGCGAAAGAAAACCACATTTACCAGATAATGGTTTATGACAGCAATTTTCCGAATGAAGAACGCTATATTTCGGTCAGCGTCGCCGACAATTCGTGGCAATATGAAACCCAATTCGCAGAAGAGGAAAAACCAACTGTTTACGCTGGCAGTGAGATGAACAACCCATTCCAATTGATTCCGGTCAACCAGCGGCTGGGAAAATTCGACTGTGACTTCTGTCCTCGGGCAACGGGCAAAGAAAATGATGGAACGAATGCACAGAACACCAATCCGCAAGATACCACAGGTACCAGCCGGATTAACATTAACGCTGATCTTAACATCTATATTGAAAACGCCGAAGGCCAAAAATCAGGCTATGACTGGAAGAATAACACCAATTACCGGCAGGTTCCAGATCTGGAGCTGCGCCGGGTATTCGGTCAGTCGTCAGCCAAATTTGTCAACGACATTTCCTATTATCTATGGGTAAATAACCCCAACAGCCGTGATTGGGCGTCGTTCGATATAAATATCATTTCTCCGGGATCCGTATTGAACCTGACCAACATGCTTGAATCATATGAATATCCGAATATCATTTACCGTCCTTTCAAACCGGACAAATTTAACGCACCGCCATTCGAAACATTCGAGGTAGTCGCTTATCCAAACCATCTGCCAGGGATCGAATTCATCATCAGCAACTCGATCGGTGAATTCCGTGTAAAATATCAAATAACCTTTGACGGAGACGCGGATCTTTCAACCAAGATCGACTTTTTGATTTTTCATGATTTTTCCACCGGCCAGCTTGGAATCGAAATCCATCCTGCGAAAGAGGATGAGGCTGACCTGTTTGCCAACGCCGTTTTTAAGGTGGACGGCGACTTCTATTCTTACGTCGACGGAAATGAACAACACATCAGCACTGGTGACATTTTTCCGCTCAGCATGAGTATTAAAGGTGGATTATATTTCGATTATTTCACCTGGTTGCTCGAAAAAGAATTCACTATCAGCAATTTGGAAGATTCAAATATCTTGTATGAAATAAAAAACTAGGGACTGGGTGATAACAATGAACCGAAAAAATTTCTTTTCTTTACTATTGATTTTGTTCGTCTCTCTGATAGCCGTCCAAACGGTTTTCGCAGTGACTTACGATTTTGATACTGGATTTCGCCCGGAAACAGACGGTTTCAGCTTCCCAAACTATGGCAATCAGATCTGTAATGGTTTTTGGGACTGCACCCGTCCCCAAAACTTGACATCCGTAGAAATGCGCCGAATGTTCGGAGATCAGGTCTGCAAAACCGTCTATGCGGACGGCACTTGTGACCTTCTGCGGGTGGCATCAAGCTGGATGAACCAGGTTAACCAGACGATGTCTGGCGGTCATTGTGAAGGAATGGCAGTGCTCTCTTCGCTGTTTTACGGAGGGTTGTCAGATCCGGCGCAGTTTGGCGGACGCGGAGCTTACGACCTGAAGCTCGGAAACAATCCAATGTTGCAACGCGAACTGGCTTACTGGTTCGCGACACAATGGTTTATGGACGGGCACCTGATTGAAAACGATCCCACGTCCCAACTCAAGTTGCTGGCAAAAATCTTTCAGGAGAACCCAAACCGCGTAATTCCGATCGGAATCTACAAACGGGATATGACGGGCGGTCACGCGATCACCGCTTACGCTATTGAGGAAAAAGGGAACGGAATTTATTGGATCATGGTCTATGATAACAATTATCCGGATGAAGAACGTTATATCGTGGTCGATACGCGCAACAACACCTGGACTTACCAATCTGCAACCATGTCTGGATTATCCCAGGATGTGTACGATGGCGTCGGACGGCGCAACCAGTTTCAGATAGCGCCGGTAGATTCGCGGCTGGGAAAGTTCACTTGTGATTTTTGCCCGCCCAGTTCCGCGCCCAATTATGATAACCGCGGCCCCATCCAGCCTCCCAGTCCTGACTACCCGTCTTTTCCTGTCAGCCCGGCGGAACCGGCACAACCATCCGGCGAACCATCGATCTTTGATATTCTGGTGCCGTGGCTTTTCCCGGAATTGATCCCGACCAGTACGCCTGTCCGTCCAACCCCGGCGCCAACCGATACGCCGGCGCCGAATGTCCAACCGGACACATCGCCAGCGCCTCCTACAAAAAACGCAAACAAAATCACCGTCAACAAGGATAGTAATATCTATATCGAAACGGATGCTGACCAGCGCGCCGGTTATGACTGGCAGGACGGCAACACGTATGACGATATTCGCGGCGTTTCCGTCACCCGTTCCGTTTTCCGCTCATCCGCCAACATTCCGAACAACCTGAAATAGTATGTTTGGATCAACCCCGCAGACCCGGCGCGCGCCTCATCAGTCTTTGATGTCGAAATCACCTCGCCGGGAACGGTGCTGCGGCTGGAAAACATGATGTCTTCTTACAAAGAGCCGAATTTCGTCTACAACCCGCCGACGCAGTCAAATCCGAACGAAGTGCGCTATGAAGCGTTCGAAATTATGGCGGATCCGGATCATCTGCCGCGGATTGAATTCAACATCTCCGACAAAAACGGTGAATACCGTTTCCTGTTCCTCACGAAAATGGATGGTGGTGCCAGCCGTGACCTGCCGATCGACTTTATCATTTACCATGACTATGATTACAGCCAGATTGGAATTTGGATTGCAGCAGCAAACAAAGAGCAGACCAGCCAGTTCCGCAACGCCCTGTTTGAAATCAACGCCGAGTTTTATCTTTGGGATGATCAGAACGAACGGTTTGTCTCAACCCGGAATTCGCCGATTACGATGGATATCAACGGTATGTTTTTCTTCAACTATAAAAACTGGCTTGAAGGAAAAGGAAACTATATTAGCGCTGATCTCGAAGGAAACGGTGACTTTGAAAGCTGGATTGAGATTCAATAGATTTATTGATATAATAACCATGGTATGAGATCAGACAATTGATCCTTTTTTGCCTGCATTGCCATCGTCAGGCAATTGAAGGATTTTTTTCTTCTCATCCTGAAAGTCAATCTGAGGTTGAAAGATGCCAACATATTGTTATCATTGCGACGACTGTGATCATCAATTCGATATTTTTCAGCATTTTACCGATGACGCTTTGACTGTCTGTCCAAATTGTCATAAGCCGGCGCTTCGTAAAATCTACACACCGGTGGGAATTGTATTTAAGGGATCCGGATTTTATGCGACAGACCATCGTTCGCCTTCGGGAATGAACCATACGGCTGCAGAAACCCCGGCGGCTGAATCCGGCGATAAAGCGGATTCCGGTACTGGCGAACAAGGCGCGCCGAAACCTGAAACCAAGTCAGAAACAGAAACGGCAAAACCAAAAAAGAGAGCAAATCCAAAAAAGAACGACGCGAATTAACTGCCTAACGTGGCAGTTTGAAAGGAAATTTTACGAAAACTATGGCAAAAAAAGCGACAAAATTGGATAAGCAGCTTCAGGAGAAGAACCGTCAGAGAGCCGCACAGAAAAAAAATACGCGAACGGTGAGTATCGTCGGTATTGTTATCGCCGCGCTGCTGATTCTGTCGATGGTCATCACATCGATCCGTTTCTGAAATTTCTGTCCTGAATCCCTGGTTTATACTGCACCGTATCTGGCTATCTGTATTGGATGGCTTGTAAGATGCTGGTGTGCCGCTGCAACAACCAAATAGTGATTCATCTGTTTCATCTGTTATCACCGGTGTCCATTGGGGAGCATGTTGCGCTCCTTCCTCATTTAAAAAGCCAAACTGCCAGCTGACAACTAATAAAACAGTACGCTCAGAAACGTTCTTTGGAGGAGAGGAAATCAGTCCCCCCCTTGCCATGAGCGTTCTCCCGATCGTACGGTAAAATTACCTGTGATGACAACCTTAAGAGCGGAAACCAATCGCAACGATATCAGAAAACTGGTGGCGGACGCTGTTGATAAACGGCGTCAACTTATCGAGCCCAACAGCGCGATCCGGCTGTTTAATGGATTCACTGAAGGCTGCCCGGATCTTGCACTGGATCAATACGGCAGCACGCTCGTCTACCATCATTTCTTACGGAGGGCGCCAGCTGACCATGAGCAGGCGCAAGCGCTTTTTGAGGATCTGCGCCAGGTTTTTCCGTTTATCAAAACGTGTCTGGTCAAAGACCGCTTTTCCGCCAATATGGAGAAACGGCGCGGTATCATCATCGAAGGAGCAGCGCCCGATACGGAAATCGTCGAATGGGGAATCCCCTACAGTATTCATCTGAAAACCCATCAGGACTGTACATTTTACTTAGACGGAGCCCTGCTGCGCAAATGGCTGATCGAAAACGCCGCCGGTATGTCCGTGCTGAATACCTTTGCCTATACGGGCAGTCTGGGGATGGCCGCGCTTGCCGGTGGCGCCCGGCATGTTGTCCAGACTGATTTGAAAGTCGCATGGCTGAATATCTTCCGCGAGACAGCGGCGTTGAACCAAGTTCAGTCTGAACGATATGAAATCCTTCCCGGAGATTTTTTTCGGGTCTCTTCACAGTTACGGCACCGAGGTCAGCTTTTTGATCTCGTCATCCTCGATCCGCCCTTTTTTGCTAAAACGGACCGCGGTATGATTGATCATGAGCGAAATTGGGTCTCTCTGGTGAACAAAATCCGTCCGCTGGTTGCGCACGGCGGAAAAATAATTCTGGTAAACAACGCGTTGTACCTTTCCGGAGAGGAAATGATGCAGCATCTGACAGAAAAGCTGAAGAACAAATACCTTTCACTGGGCGAGATAATTCCGGTTCCGGAAAGTTTCTTTGGCGGCAGCCTGAACAAAAGCGCACTGCCGGCAGATCCAGCGCCATTTAATCATTCAACAAAAATTATCACGCTGCTGGTCCAACGAAAAGACGGCAGAACGCGATAGAATCTTTTCCATGCATTTATTTAGCCGACGGTACTATTATTATTTGACGCTCGCGTGCATCTTGTGCTGGTCTGCCTTTGCATCAGCCGGCTGCCGAGTACAGGTTTTTGATTTGAAACCTGAAATAACCCAGACGCCGCTTATGGCTGCCGTAACGGCAACCGCTGGACTGTCGCTTCCCTCCCCAGGCAATCAGCCACTGACTGCCATGGCGACGAACACACCGCCAATTCAGATCGCACCGACCCAGATTCAGGAAAGTGTCGCGATCGAAATCAGTGAGCTGGTAATGATTAACGGCGGAACAGGCTGGGGTGTTGCGCATGTGGCCGGCGGCAGCGGCAGTCTGATTGTGCGAACACAAGACGGCGGAACACAATGGAAAAACGTCACACCCTCGGAAATGATTTATCAGACCAGCCGCAAAAAATTGGCGGCAAGCCCCTATTTTTTGGATTCAAATCAGGCGTGGGTCGTATACTGGGAGACTGAGCAGTGGACGCCGCAAGACGGTGTCACCATCTGGAAAACGGTGGACGGCGGCACGCAATGGCGGAAAGTGACCCTTCCCATCGAAGGGTTTACGCTGCAGTATTTCCGCAACGTTCAGCTTGGGTTTATTGATAGTCAGATTGGCTGGCTCTTCGCCTCTCTCGGAAAAAGTCAGGATCGTGAATATATCGGGTTGTATACCACGCACGACGGCGGAGAAAACTGGAATCTGCTGGTCTCGTCAGATTCGGTGAATCTGCCTCTAAAGGTGGAAAAAATGGAGCGACTTTCCGGAATGCGACGGATGGCTGGATCAGCGGTACGAACGCTCGTGATGAACCCGGCAGCCTGCTCTGGCGGACGCAGGACGGCGGCAATACCTGGACACGCCAGCTTCTGCCACCGCTGACGGCAGAAGGCTACCCCCAAGATTTGTTGAGTAATAATGCCTACGAATGCACAGCCTCGCCGCCAAAGTTCGTTGATTTTCAATATCAATATGCCTGGATGATGGTAACTTGCCGCGGAGGCGATCTCAGTAATCCGCTTGCCATGGTGTATTGGACCTACGATTCCGGAAATTCCTGGCGCGTTTACGGGCTGCCGAAAGCAGATGGGCATCTGACCTTCTATGGCATTTACCAGGGATGGTATTCGGAAGTGAGCGATGAAGGATCCGCCACACCGTTTGAAGTTCTGGGGACGTCCAACGGCGGTGCGGACTGGAATACCATCGCCCAGACAGCCTGGGACAGTCAACTGCATTTTATTACTCCGGCGGTCGGCTGGGGAGTCGTCAATTATCAGGGGAAACTGGCGATGGTGAAATCTGAGGATGGCGGACACTCATGGATTCAGATTTATCCGATGATCGTGCCGTAAAATCAATGGCGCTTTTTGCTATTTTTTAATAAATAGCAGATTCTAAAATCGTTCAAACGAAAAAAGTGAAGCGGCTCCAGTCAACCCGATGATGTCGAGCCATCACCTTTTTTCTGGCAACTTGTCTCAGCAAAGAAGCAAGTTATCGGCGAATCCGCCGCAATTTTCCCAGTAAAAAGATCCAGAGCAAGACGCAGATAAAACTCACTGAGGAAATCAAAATCCCCGCAAGCAATCCTTTGGGAACATATCGCAGTTCAATCGAAACAGCGCCCGCAGGCAACGGAATCGCCATTAAACCACCCAAAACGCGAATGGGGTCCATCTGAACCTGATCCACCCAGACCCGCCAGTCATCCTCATATGGAATCGTGAAAAAAGCATAGGAGCCACGCAGTAATTCAGAAGGCAATTTCCCGCTCAGATGAGAACTGGAGAGTTTGTCCAACTGAATGCGCTGTGCATTTATGTTTTTCGCCATCTGCTGCAGCATGACCACATTCTCTCCGTAAAAGAAGGCACCGCCGATGGTCAGCTGCGATGCGAGCAGGTTCAGCTGCACTCTTACAGGTTTCTCTTCAGCAAATGTTCCCAGCGGCAGAATTCCAAATTGATCAGCCCCGAGCAGTTTCCCTATCGGCTTTCCATTCACGGACATTTCCGCCATATCGGCATTTTTTCGCAGCGTTGCCGGAAAGTAAGCGTATAACGGCCATTCAGACCGAGGCAATAAGTCCCAGCGCAGCCATGCCTCATGGTTTGGATCAACTTTTTCATAAAGAGTTTCATCTTTTCCAACCAGAGACTGTCGCAGATTATGCGTTTCAAATGCCGTAATTGCGATTGGCGCCAGCAGTTGATTGTCCGTCTCAACAGGTACAGATAACAAGCTATTGAAGATCCGATTCTGGTTTTCAAAGGCGTTTTTACTGTCCGGCTCACCTGTCAGCAATACATTTTTCGTAGTGATGAATCCAATTGGAAATACGTCCGGATTTTCTAAAACACTCACATCCCACTGGCGAAAAACTTCCTGCCAGGGCTTGAGATACCAGGTGTCCCGCCAGAGCAGATATTTAATCCCCAGGAAGCTATCGGCAAAGAGCGTCCCGCCACGCCCATAGCTGGACCAATAAATTGTCTGATCAACTCCCAACCGTTCAAAGAACTTAAGCACGGCTGGTTTGGCAGTCGATGAATAATGGGAAATTCCATTGCTGCTGAACTGCAACGCATCATTGATCGTGCGTGCGTAGTTCTTCTCAATTCGATAAAAGTCGGGATCAGAATCTTTGATCTGAGCCATTACTCCACCAGTCTGATCCACAAACAAGGCAAAGTCCGCGGCAGACGTACTGTTTTGCAGATTGATGTTCAAAATTGCCCGTGCATTGTCGGTCAAATTATAAAAAGCCGCACAAAAGATCAACAAAACCCCGATCTTTTGTAGCCAGCTGTTTGAATGGTTCCTCAACAGAACCATCAAACCGAAAAATAATCCGCACAGCAACAGGTCGAGCAGCAGCGCGCGGCGGGAAAGATATGGATATTGGCGGCGCCAAACAATGAATGTCATCAAAGCCAATCCGGCCATGCACAGCAAGGCAGCCAATGGTGAGAAACCGGAACGCTCATGCCATGAGCGGGCAGCAATCCAGACCATCAAGAAACAGAAAATGAACGCATTTCGATATTGCCACCAGATCGGTTCGCTGCCGCCATGCCAAATCAGATTGAGCAGCCGTACCTGAAAACTGAGGTACAGCACCAGCAGAAATCCGGCAGAAAGCAGTTTTTCGCGCCTGCTGATCTTGCCATTGGCAAAAAACGCAGCGACAAGACAAGTGATCAACACCCCGCAAAAGATGGAAGGCAACCCAAACTTGATTTGAAAATCATCAAACGCGCCGCTGAAATTGCGCGAAAAAAAGTCAGCGACATTGAAGTTCAATGAAAAATTCATGGCATTGGTCTGAGGACTTTTCTGCCCGTCTGAGAGCTGCAGCAGGGTCGGGATTAAACGGAACATGGAAAGCCCACCCGCAATTAAAGAACTGACCAGAAATCGGATTGATTTAGGTAGCCAGTTACCTTTCTGCCATACGTTAGGTTTCAGCAGGAACAAAAACAACGCGAACAGCAGCGAAAAAAGACAAATCATGAAGCCAATATAGTAATTGATCAGGATCATCGCCGCCAGCGAAAAAATATACAGGAAAGGACATCCCAACGCCATCAGCCGCCAGAGACCCAGAGCAACCAACGGGAGCAACACCACACCGTCTGTGTAGTGCAAGTTCTCTGAATTGATCACCATGTAAGCTGAAAGCGCGTAACTGGTTGAAAACAGCAAGGTACAAACGCCGGACAGCGTCTGTGTTCCGCGTAAAAAAAAGTAAAACGCCAAGCCTGCCAGCCCATAGCGAATCAAAACCAGAATCAGAATGGCTGTCGGCAATTCCCTCTGTGAAAACCAATTCGCAATGAAATTGAGCGGATTTCCAACGTAGTACGCAGCCGGGCTGAGCATCTCGCCGCCCAGATTCTTGCTGAACGTATAGATCAGATCATTGTTCTCTTGCCCCAACGAGCGCAAATAAGCGATCATATCGAACACATCTGATTCATATCATGAATCAGAAATGTTTTATTGCCAAACGGCAGAGCGTCAATTTGAAAACAGACCGCCAGTAAGATCAGGACGGGCAGAAAAAACGCCAGCAACGGCAACAGCCAGCGCATACCGACCGTCTCACGCGATCTTGCGGCATCATTTCCATTTTGTAAGGCGCTCATCCTTGTGAATTCCTGCTCCTGCGGTGTTTGGCAGGGCGACCGGCAATTCCAAGCCACAGCAAACAGAGAACGACGGATGCAAGCGATATCGACATGCCAGCCGTATATCCGGGGGGCGTATACTGCAGATCAATTTCATGAGCGCCGGCTGCCGGAAGATCAGCCGCCAACAGGAGTCCCATTTCGGCTTCCAGTGGAACGGGGGTTCCGTCAATTCGCAGCTGCCAGTCTTTTTCCGAGGGAATCGTAAAAACAAGCCGGCTTTGTCCGCCCGCAGCGTTGACCTTTCCACTCAAATGCGAACTGCTTTCCTTTCGGAACATAACATCTGAATCCGTCAGCAGGTGAACATACAATTCCAAAACAGTAAGGTCTTCCGTAAAAAAAGAAGGCGGTGTGCGATTTTCAAAATTGCGCGGCACATCATACTCAAGGGTGATTTTATCTCCCGCCTGATAATTCCCCAGGTTCGCAATGCCATATCGATTCTCGTTGAAAACATCCGTCAAATCGCGATCCCCGGCATATGCGCGTGCCGGGAAATCCGCCGGCGCTTTGATATGCGCATACAAGGCGCCCGGCTGCTGAACGGTCAACGTCCAGACTACCGGATTTCCTGCGGCAGCGGCAGTTTCCTCTTTCAACGCCGGGATAAATATATCCCCCAATTCCTGCCCCGCCAGTCCGGGATAAATCCGATTGACCCATACAAATGGATTTGAGCTGCCATAACGGTCAATCAAGCTGCTCTTCCCGTGAGCAAGGATACCGATCGGCAGCGCATACGGGTTCTGCCAGGCTTTGACCTCTTCCCGTTGGACAACAGGCTGATAAGGTTTGAACATCTTCTCATCCGTAGCAATGACATAGCGGACTCCCCAAAAGGCGTCCATTGCCACCGGCAGTCCCGGATCGTAACGCGAGAAGTAATAAGTCTGGCTAACCCCAAATTGTGACAGCATGTTCATGGTGAACTGGTTGACGGTAGAAGAATAATGCGAAAGCCCGGCATAGGAAAATTGCATCGGGTCATTTTCATTGAGGTGGGTCAGGTTCTCCATCCGGTAAAAATCCGGATCATGCGCCTTTAATTGCCCAATCAACGAGCTGGTCGAAACGGTATATTCCCGGAATGTTTCAGCCGGCAGAGATTCGCCGCTGTTCAGCCCGATGATTACTGTCGCGTTGACAATCAAACTGATGCAATTCAAGAGCAAGAGGGTGCTTCCACTATGAATCGGTTTGGTAAGCCACCTCTGTGCGCCAAAAACCGCCGCGACCGAGAGCGCAATTCCCAGTTCAAGATACAAGTCATGGATGGTCAAATAAGAAAAACTCATTTTTTCCATCATAACGGCAACAAACAACATGATGAAGGAAGTCAAACCGGCGTCCCAGTTGCTGACGCCTTCTTTTTCCGCATAGCAGCGGCAAGCCAGCCGGATCATCCAAAAACTGAAAACGAAAGAATAGCGGTAAGGCCACCACACCGGCGTCGAAAATCCATGCCAGAATACGTCCAACAACTGAACATGGAAGCTGGCGAGAAAGACGCCCAGCACCCCGGCGGACAGCATCTTTTCCCTCAGAGAAATTCTGCCGTTCAGGAAAAAGAGGATCACCAAGAAGGTCATTACCGTTCCGCTGAAAATCATTGGCAACCCGCTTTTGTACTGTTCCAGATCGTAAGCGCCCGCATAATTAACGGAAAAGAGATCGATAAAATCGAAATTCGGCAAGAACGATAATTCCTGCGGTGAGAGCGATTTCGGCGACAGCGGAAGCTGTAGGACGACCGGCAGCAGCACGACCGCCGCCAGTCCAAGCGCCAACAGGGTTGCAATGGCGAATTTCATCAAACCTTTCAGATAAACGCTGACCGAGGTATCTCTCGCTGTCAACAACAGCTGAAACAGTCGGTAAATCACAGCAAAGACAGCGACCATATACCCGACATAAAAGTTGATCATCAGCACCGCAGCCAGCGAGACGACATACACTGCATAACCGAGACGGCGCTTCGTGATCTGACGGGATTTTTCCGCCAGCTCCAATCCGGTCAGCACCAGCGGCAAAAAGATAACTCCATCAATAAAGAAATAGTTCTCCGCATTAATCATCACATAACTCATCAAAGCATATGCGGTTGAGAACAAGAGGGATGGAATTCTTCTGCGGCTGAGCTGTTGAAAATACAACGATGCGCTCACACCAGAGAATCCGATGCGAATCAGAACCAGCAGCGTAACTGCCAGCGGCAGATCCCCGTCCCGAAAAGCCCAACCAACCGATTAATCGGATTAGCAAGGTAATAACTGTACAAAAAGTACATGTCTCCGCCAACGCCTTTGCTGAAACTGTAGAACGGATCATTTCCTTCCGCCGCCATATCGCGCAGATAAGCCAGAAAAGCAGCATATTGACGCCCCATGTCGATCCGCAGAAACGTCCTCTCTCCAAACGGAATGATATTCGTCAGGACAAGCACAATCCCCAACAAAAAAACCGGCAAAAAGAACGCCACCAGCAAGACAAACAACCGCGAAGCCGGCGCCATACGGCTCTTCTCCGATATCTCACGGTTCAGCAGAAACAAAATCAACCAGAAAAGAATACCCGCGATCGCAAAGCCATAAACGGCATAACTCAGCAGGATCTCATAAAGCGTCGGTTTAAGCGTCTCAATCACCAATGGGTCGGTGTCAGTTCCGTTCAAATGATAAAAGTTTCGCGTACCATTGTAGCCAAGTTCAACCAGCGCCCTGCCGCCATGTGCAATGATGCACAAAACCGGCTGATTAAAATGCAGCCCTGCCAGATTGAATTGCAGCCCCGCCCCAACCTCCTTCGTGCTCAGACCGCCGGCATCATCCTTTTCCCATACGCCATTTTTCGAAATTTGATTAAAGCTGATGTCTCGCACATGAACTGGGCTGGAATCGGCTTTGTCGGAAGGCACTGCCCAATATGCCCACACCAGGTCTGTTCGCGCCCCATCATCCATTTCGACCACCCGCAAATCCAGATCACGGAGAACAGCAAAATTCGGATGAAGAAAATCTTTTCCAAAAAACACGAAAATAAATCCAAACAGCAGCGCCAGCAAGGCAGGGATTGTTTTTTTCAGACGCACCCTGAAGAGATAGACAAAAAGTGTCAAAGCGGTCGTCATTGTGATAACAAACGCCGCAGCAATCATCAACAGTTCGCGCCGACTGACCAGATCATCATTGCTGACAGCGGCGACCCAGGTAAAAAAAGCGCAGGAACAGGCAGTCCAGAATGCAACTGCCCATTCCGACCTATGGACGCTGCCAAACAGCTTGAAGACCCGTTTCATTCTTGCTCCTTTTGTCGCTGGTTTGCCAAATAACGAAACACTTGAATTTGATAGTCTGCTTCGTCCATCACTGCCAGAGGTTCAAAACCCGCGGAAGCATAAAACATCTTCAGCTTCCGATTGCCCTGCCAACAATCAAGATAAATGTTCCGAGCCGCTTTATCAGCCATCTGCTGAATGGATTCGACAATCCGTTTCCCGATTCCCAACCGCTGGAATTCCGGCAGCAGCGCCAGATGATACAAGTAAAAACAATCTTCCTTCCGGGTATACAACGGACGGTTTTTACTTTCAATGCTCAGAAAAAAAACTGCACCTGTCAAGCCGCTGCTGAGTCGGCAGAGAAAGACAATCTTCCGCTCAATCGCCTGCCGGATTTCTTCCCGGTTCCATGGTTCGCACCATTGCCGGATACCGCGCGCATGCAAATCTTGCGCAGCACAAGTCAAAATATCGATAGTCATATCCTGATCTGTCGCCAACGCAGGTAAAAAACAAAGACCTTCATCGGGAAGAATCATCAGCGACTGGCGTCTTTTTTCATCAGATAATCGAGCGCCGCCTCCCAAATCGCTTCACTCAGCGTCGGATGCGCATGAATATTCTCAATGATATCGCCTGCGCTCAGTCGCTGTACGGCAGCCAGCGTCAGTTCCGGCAGTAATTCACAGACATCCGCCCCCACCATCGTCGCCCCGATCAGCACATCATCTCTCCTGTCAAAAATCAGCTTCACCCACCCCTCATTTTCGTTGATGCCGAGCGCCTTACCATTCGAGAGGAAGAAAGTTTTGCCGATCCCAACAGCGCGTTTCTTTTCCGCCGCCGTCGTTTCATTCAAACCGAAAGAAGCGACCTGCGGGTGACTGAATGTCGCGTGCGGCACCAGGTTTAGATCCATCGCCCGTACTTTTCCTCCGGAGATCTTTTCCGCAGCGATCCTGCCCATCGTTGAGGCCGCGTGTGCCAACAGGATTCTACCGGTAACATCGCCGATCGCGTAAATGTGGTCAACCGAGGTCTTTCCAAACTCGTCGGTCTCAATCCAGCCTCTGGCGTTCAGGCGAACGCCGGCTTTTTCCGGATCCATCTCGGAAGTATTCGGTCGGAACCCAACCGCAATCAACACCTGATCGGCTTCAACGACTTCGTCGCCTTTTGGCCCTGTAAGGTGGACTTGAACGCCGCTTTTCTGCTTCTCAACGCCAGCCAAACTGGTGCCTGTTTTTACGTTGATCCCCTGTTTTTTGAAGGATTTTGCCAGCTCCAGCCCGGCTTCTTCGCTCTCGTTCGGCAACAGATGATCTTTCATCTCGACTACAGTGACTTTTGCACCATAAGCGTTCCAAAGCGTGGCAAACTCAACTCCGATAGCGCCACCGCCAACGATAACGATTGAACCGGGCAATTCCGCTTGTACGATTGCCTGACGGTAATTCAGGATTCGTTCGCCGTCCGGCTCCATTCCTTTAATCGCGATGGGTACTGTCCCAGTGGCAATGATGAAATGATCCGCCTCATAGGTGCTGCTGCCATCTGCTAGGCTGACTTCAATCGTATGAGCATCCTTAAATGACGCCGCCCCTTCAAGGACATCAATCTTGTTCTTCTTCATCAAAAAAGCAACGCCCTGATTCAACCGTTTTGATACTTTCCGGCTGCGTTCCACAGCTTTCGCATAATCAAATTTCAAATCTGAAAATTGAATGCCGTAATCCTGTGGTTTACCGCGCAGCAGACGGGCAATCTCCGCATTTTTCAGTAGCGACTTAGATGGAATACAACCGTAATTCAGGCATACCCCTCCCAACGCTTCTTTTTCCACAATTGCCGTTTTATAGCCAAGTTCAGCGCTGCGGATGGCCGCTGTATACCCTCCCGGGCCGGAACCGATCACGATCACACCATATTTTTCCATCTAATTTTCCTCCGGGATAACGCCAGCCTATTCCAAGTGAAGGAAAATCGGGCGCAACCCTGTGTTTTGTTACGATTATAATAACTTAATCACTTTTTTGGATCGGAAGCACGGTTCCCGCCAAACCAAAATTGCGAACTACACATGAAAGAGGATCACCCAAACCATGGCTGTTGCAGATCTCCATTTTTTACAGTTTGTCGAAGCTTGGCGTACGCCGTTTCTGGACCAGTTTTTTCTGATAGTCACACGCTTCGGCGAAGAGCTGGTTCTGCTTCCGCTGATCTGTCTGATCTACTGGTGTTTCAACAAACGGCTGGCAATTTACCTCGGCATCAACTTTTTTGTCGCTTTACTGGCAAACCATCTGCTGAAGATCACATTCGCGATTCAGCGCCCCTGGGTACGGAATCCAGACTTGCGCCCGGTACCGAAAGCGATGGGATCTGCGACCGGTTTCTCATTTCCCAGCGGACATACCGCCGGAGCAGTCAGTGTTTACGGATCTGCCGCTCTCTGGGCCTCAAAAATTCGTTGGTTGAAGGGATTGCTGTGGACATTGATACTGTTAGTCATGATATCGCGCATCTATCTGGGAGTCCATACGCCGCTGGATGTGTTGGTGTCCTTTCTTGTCGGGTTATGCCTGTTGGCGCTTACACGCCTGATTTTTGTTTTTCTGGAAAGAAAGCCGGATCAGGATTGGAAAATCGTGCTGGGATTTTTGCTGGCAATCTTGCTCGGACTGGTATATACGCTGCTGAAACCATATCCCGCCATGACATCAGAAGCGCTGAAAGCTGACGGAATGAAGTCATTCGGTGCAGCAGGCGGCGCGGTCGTCGGCTGGCTTTGGGAACGGCGCAAAATCCATTTCACGGAAATTCAAAAAGGGGTTCAACTGTTTTTTGTCTTTCTGGCGGGGCTGGCTGGTGTTTTCGCCATTCGAATCGGTCTGAAAACCCTTTTTCTTACATCTTTTGGATTGCTTGCAGGAAATTTCCTGCGCTATTTTTTAATCGGAATCTGGATCATCGGAATTTATCCTTTTTTGTTTATGGCTGTGTTACAACGTAATAAAGCGGTATCTGACCAATGAATCCTGAAATGACCGGTCATCGCATCCGCAGGTTTCGTCTCCGGACCGATGCATTTCCGGTTGCGAGCCTGATCGAACGCTGCTTCCATCCTTTTTTAGACCCCGATGGCAAGCGCTTTATCGAAAACCTCCAGCACGCTGGACAGGAAGGCGGCTGGCTGCCACTGCGCTGGCTGGTCAGCCTGATTGAATTACCAATACAGGGATTTGTCGCGCTGAACAGTGACTGCAAAATCATCGGCGCCATTCACTGTTTTCCCTGTCACACAAACTTGGATACGGGCTATTTGATTGCGAACGTCTGCGTAGATCCGGATTATCGTCGGCAGGGCATCGCTACCAATTTAATGAAAGCAGCGTTCACGTACGCAAAAAACCGTGCGGCAAATCGGCTGTTCCTGCAAGTTCGGTTGGAGACGCCGGAAGCGCTGACATTTTATCAAAATCTTGGTTTCCAACAATATGCGTTCCGAACCTCCTGGATCCGAACAGCAATGCCAGCAGTTCCGACTGAACGGCTTAATCTCCGCCTGACCCGGCCGATAGCGAAGAACACCGGCAAATTACGTGCCGCATTCTGTAAAATGTATCCGGCTGAAATTATCTGGAATTTAAATTAAGACCCGAATTTATTGGATGATTCGGCAGCCGGCAGACTGACAAAATGGCTCAAAGGGGTCACCAGTCAGGTTTATCAGATTGAAGACCTGCAAAAACATCAACGCTGCTGGCTGGTCTGGCAGCAGACTAATTCATTCACTGATACGCTGTGGCTGGCTGCTGAACCAGGAACCAATGAAATGTTTATTCGGGATGCGGTTCTGGCGGTCGCTGAGCGCCATAATGCACAAAAACCGCTGCTGATCAACCTCCCCGGGACAGATTTTCAAAATGCTCTGGAACAAGCCGGGTTCAATATCCACAACCGTTTAATCTGGATGAGCAAAGATATCAACAGAATTCATCATTTATAATCGAAAATATACATAGAGCCGTTTTCGTAACCCCATAAAAAAAGATCCGTTTTTAGACACCGATGATCTTATGAGTAAATCGAAAGGAAGCGCCATGAAAAAGATCCTTTTATTATTGTTCCTGCTGTTATTGATTCCCAATGCCGTCGGCAACGCACAAGATTATGAAACAGCGGGCACAACGGAATTTGATCTGTTCTATTATTCAAAAAACGGAAATATCTGGGTTTACAATCACACTGTCCAAAACACAAGCCAATTGACCCAAGATGGTGAACTGGATCCATTAAGTTGGCGCGGCAGCTATTACTCCCCTTCGCCATCCCCTTCCGGCGCT
Source organism: Flexilinea sp. (assembly GCA_040766005.1). Classification (GTDB taxonomy): domain Bacteria; phylum Chloroflexota; class Anaerolineae; order Anaerolineales; family Anaerolineaceae; genus Flexilinea. Next base: position 142,549 of record JAXGRI010000005.1, read on the forward strand.
TATATCGCCTATGAAAGCAGTGAAAATTTTTATATCCATACTGTGGAAGATCAATCCACCATTCACATAGAAAAAGCCGCATCACCAGATATCGCAGCAGACTCCTTATTGGGGTGGGACGATAAGAACCAACTCTATTTCACCTTGACTTATGGAGAGTGCATCGCCGATCAGTTTGAATTAAGCGGGCCTGATGCTGTGATCGTCTATCGCTATGATCCGGTCAGTCAGGAGATCAAAACGGTGGGTGAGCTTCCTATTCCTGCAGAACCGGAGCATGCCTACGCGATCGGGTTGAACATCTCCCCGGATGGAAAAATCGTAACTTATCAGTCCGTCCTGTGTTATGCGGGGTTTGGCAGTGCCGTCAATGGGTTTGACCTGATCAGCGGAAAGATCGTTCCAAACCCGGAAGATGCTGACCAACTGAATATTAAAGTAGATCCGGGCTGGGTTCGTACCAGCCAGATTGAAATCTCTCCGGATGGAAAAGTTGTGGCTTATCTGGTTCAGGAAGGGTTTCAGGATGGTGAGTTTTTCATCCCGGCAGATGAAACAGGTCCAAGCGTGACGCGTCTGATACTGGCGCCAACTCTTCAGCTTTCCGACGCACAATATTATGAAGCAAATATCGTCAATCTGGGCAAATGGTCGAACAACGGGCAACGTATTTATTTTTCTGTGGCGCCCAATACTTCCGACTGGACGACACACCGCAGGCTTGACTATCTGGACATTGTAACCGGAGAGCTGGTCACAGTCGACGAAGGAGATTTGATCAATTTTAAAATCAGCGCAGGGTCAATAAAACATTCAGGAGAAACCGCATTTTCCAACTATCTATCAGATCCATAAGAGTGAACAAAATAAATCGCTGCTTCTCTGGCAGCGATTTATTTTGACAAGTTGCGAATACGCTCGCGGCTGACATAACCGCAGCCGATGAACACATCATGCAGATCGGTCAGGAACAGGATCGTGCCTTTGGTGCTGGAAACCACATCAATGCGCAGATCCTCTCCACGCAGCCAGGCGGCAAGCTGTCCCGGTTCGGTCAGCATAAAGCGATTGTTTTGGATCGCAGCAAAATTCAAGCTGACCCAGTCACGGTCAGGCATCCAACCGGAGGTGGTTTCGACTGCAATCCGCATTCCTGCAGACTTGACGGGAAGCACCGCAAATGGACCAGAGAAAAGCCTTTCCGGCAGCTGCCAGAGCTCTTTACCGCGGCGTTGAATAACATGCCCCCGCTCAATTGCCTGCTGCGCCAGATCAAAGCCAAACACCTCATGCAGCGCAGCGCTGATGTTTTCTTTCTCCTGACTCGTCAGCGGGCTAAACCCGCTTTTATCCCAGGCTCTGGCAGGTGCAGAATCCAGTGCATTCCCTGTCAGGCTGAACGAATCATTTTTTCGGATCAGCGCAGCGAAAAAACCGGCAGTTTCAAGACGGTGTGGCCACAGGCGGGCAGTGCCCGCCAGCGACTGAGGAAGGGATTGCCCGTAGAAAGCAGTCAAACCCGCAGCTCGGATTGGCAAACGGCTTTCCGCGGGGATCACTTCAATCGCATTTCCATAACGCGCCAGCAGTGCCGCCACCACCGCCTCATCTTCAAGCGGAGACAGGCTGCAGGTGGAGTAGACTGCCTCCCCGCCGGGCTTGAGCGCCCGCAGCGCAGAATCCAGCAGCAGCGTCTGGCGTTGCGCCAGCGCCAGTTCCTCCCGCTCGCTCACCGGACGGATCGGGTGAGATTCGATGGACATCAGGCTCTGCATACTGCAGGGCGCATCCAAAAGAACCAGATCAAACGTTTCAGGAAACCAGCTGCCAAAAAATTCACCGGAAAAATTGCTGATCAGACTGCCGACTACGCCCCAGTTTTTCAGATTCCTGTTGAGCGCGGCAATGCGCCCTGCGCTGGAATCGTTGGCAATGATCAGCCCGCTGTCCTGACTGGCGGCGACCAAATGAGTCGTTTTTCCGCCGGGCGAAGCAGCCATGTCAAGAATTAACGGGCTGTGTTTGATCCGATCCGAATCAAACAACATCACCGGCAGCATCGATGCGCTGTCCTGAATATAAAACGCACCGGCGCGGTGTTCATTCGTCTGACCCGGTACCACTTCAAGGTTGAAGAGCTTATATCCATCCGGACAATAGACAACCGGTTCAAGCGTCCAGCCATAGCGCTGGCATAGTTTCTCGGGATCCGTCAGGAAAGATTTTGCCGGATTAAGGCGGATCGCGGGCGGCAGGCGGGTGCCTTTAAATGCCTGCAGCGCCGCCCGTTCGTCATCCGGAACCAGCGGCATGAATTTTTTCCAGGTGGTTTCAGCTGCTTCTGCGGCAGAGGAAAAAACCAACGGACGAGAGGCTGCTTTTCGTTTTTTCATTTTTTTATACAGAATACCATTTCATTGCCGACTTCAAACGAATTTAATTGCCAATTGCTGCCGGCGACCGCCTTTTCCACCAATGAAAGCTGGCGCTGACGCATCTGATGAGTGCCGGTCAGGTTTTCCGTCGGCAGCGTGACGACAATCCAGTGGGTGTTGGCTCTCCGAAAAAATTCAGCGCAGCTTCCCCGCCGGCGCGCTTCAAAACGATGGGCTTCTTTAAAGAAAAAGACGATATCCACCGTTTCTTCCGGCGGACTAACCAGAATATCGCGCTGTACTGCCAGTCCGTCCCGTTCTGCGAGGCTCAAAAAACGGTCGATCAGCTTCACACGTGGCGCGTGCAGATCATATGCAAAATAGCGGGTTGTTTTTGGAAGATTCATCCATGGCAGCGCAAACGGGTTCATCCCGCATGCCAGATCAGCGATGCTGTCTGGAACGCTGGTGAAGCTGAATATTTTCTCATAAAATGCTGCCATCCATGGAATCCGTTCCCGGGTCGAAGCGTGACTGGAAAGCATCTCCAAAGCCCAAACCCGGAGCGCATCTCCGCCCGCAGCGGCAGCAGATTCGAGCTGTATCATAGCGGCGTTGTAATCCGGATCACCCAAATAGGGTGCGATGATCTGATGCAGTTTCTCACGCACTTTTTGTTCAGCTTTTTTGGGACTGATCGACTGTGCCAGCTCCCGGGTAATCAGATCAGCCAGCGTCTCTTCCGGAATATCCAATGCCTGATATTTCCGCATTGAGCGGATTCGCTGCGCCATTGCTCGGGCATCCATGTTTACCATATTCATCAACGTTCTTTCCGCTTCAGCAAAAAGACAAGCTCGTTCTCAAAAAGCATCCGTTCGATATCCCATTCTGCCGAATCGACCAATTGTAGAAAACGTCCTCCGTAATGCTCTTTCATCCCTTTTTGTTTGCCGCTCAGGCTGAAAATCGGGAAGCTGATCACTGCAAACGGGGAGCAAATTTGGCTCAGAATTCGCGCTCCGGCGTTCTTTTCCACTTGTTCCAGACAAGGGATCGTTTTCAGGAGCAAGGTCAGTTCCGCTGATGTTTGCGGAACGCCGTTCAACAGATTCCCCTGAAAAGCCCGGGCGTTAATATATCCGCTATGCCTAAAAAAGTGTTCAGCAGCCCCGCCATATCAGCGTAAACATCCCAGGCAGCGTAAGAAATTTGCCGGGAGAGCGGCATCCACGGCAGCGCCAACGGATTCAGCCCGCTTGCAAGATCCAGAACGGAATGGATCTCCGGCAGCCGCCGAAAAATCTGATCATAAAAATCTTTCAAAATCGGAAGCCGTTCGCGTGTTGAAGCGTGCAGCCCCATCCAACGCCGGCAATCGGTTTTCAATTCAGAAGGATCCATTTCCGGAGTGATATGCCTGATTTCATCGGTAACAGCCGAATAATCAAGGTTGCCGCCGCGAAATGCGTTACAGGTTTGATGAAGCTTGGAACGGGCGCGGGCAACACGCTCTTTCAAGCTTTCGTTGGGTTGCGCCCCGGCGCAGATCACACGCTCCACCAGCGTTTCATCAATCCCGCGGAAATTTTCCCCTTCAGAACTTCTCTCTTCAACGCGGCGGAAAGAGTGCTTTCATCCATATCTTCGCCTGCGCAGCATCTCCGTCAGCAGCGTCATCATGCGAACGTTGTGCAACGTTGCCAGCCGCGGAAACAGCGCGTCATTCATCTTGAACAGATGTCGCAAGTACCCCGCAGAATAACGCGAACAAACCGGACAGTCGCAAACCGGTGAAAGCGGCTGCGCCGAACGGATATATTTTTCATCATCAATATACAAATATCGCAGCCAACGGCCGCTGAACTGCGGCGACTGATCCTGAAAAGCGTAGAGTCTGCCATGTCGGGCATCACGGGTGGGCATGGCGCAATCAAACAAATCGTATCCCAATTCAAAGCAGCGTACCAGGTTTTCCGGGTGACCAATGCCCAGCGCATGCAGTGGAAATCGAGCCGGGATGGATTCGCGCACAAATTGCAAAACGTCAAACAACAAGTTGCCTTCGCTATCCAACGGCCAGCCGCCAAAACCAAATCCATCAAATCCGATTTCAAGCAACGCCTCGCTGCAGATGCGCCGCAATTCAAACGATCCGCCGCCTTGAATGACTCCAAAAATCTTCGGTGGCAATTCGGATTTTCTTTCCGATTGTCCTAACAGCCGTTCATATTCGTTCTTGCAGCGTTTCGCCCAATCGATTGTCCGTTTGACGGAGGCGCTCTGCGTTTCAAGGTCGTCACTAACATGGGTACATTGATCCAGACAGATCACGATATCGGTATCAAATGCCATCTGTAACTGAACGGTTTTTTCTGGGGAAAGCAGAAGTTTGCGTTTGGAGCCTTCTGGATAAAAAGTGATCCCGTTTTGGGTCATCTTTCCAAAACGGCTATTTTCCCGAATCAGCGAATATGCCTGAAAACCACCGGAATCGGTGATGATTGGACGGTTCCAACCGCTCATCTTATGCATTCCGCCCAGGGATTGAACGGTCAAGCCGCCTGGCTTTTGCATCAGATGAAAGGTGTTCATCACTAGCCCCTGCACATTCACCCGCTCAAGATCAGCAGCGTCAGCGCTGCGCACCATGCCATAAGTAGCATCCGGTAAATAAACCGGAAAGTCCAGCTTTCCATGGGGGAGCGTGATACCGGAATTCCGGTTTTTTGAGTCTGTCATCAGAAAATTTTCAGGGAATTTTCAGAACCTGTCCGGCGAAAACCTGCGAAGGATCGGTCAAACCGTTGGCAAGCGCGATATCCTCCGGCGAAATATCGCCATAGATGCAGGCGATGCTGTTCAGCGTATCTCCTGCCTGAACAGTATAGTCCGTTGGATGGTCGGCGGATGCGCGCGGGCCATGCTTGTCGCTCCAAACTGAATTTTGCGGAATGATCAGAATTGTGCCGGGCTGGATATCCTTCTCGTTTTCAAAGCTGATATTGTTCATAGAATACAGTTTTAGCCAATCCACATCAGCCCTGCGGGCAATGCACTTGGGCGTTTCACCGGGCTGCAGCTGATAAAAACCTTTTGGCGTTACCGTTCCTTCAGCTTCAAGGCTCCCCGTTTGTCCGTCAGGATTTACAGGCTGAACAGGCTGGATTTGATCCGGCTGCCCGGTCAGCACCGGTACCGGATTGACAGCCAGCCAGGCCTGACGAGTCGCTTCATAAACCACTTCCCGTTCCGGGTCCATGGTAATTTTGGTTAATGGCAAAATCGGATCAACAGCCTTTTTACGCGAACAACCTGACAAAACAAAAATCAACAGGATGCCAACGGTGAGCAATTTATGTTTCATGACTCCTCCCTGAATATCACAGAAAACTGACCTGTGCCCCCTGGCTGGCAATCGCCAATGAGAAAGATTCCACACCGGAATGACCGCAAGCGAGCGCAGCGTCATGCATGGCAGCCAATATGCCAGAGGTTTTTCCTCTATCCATTGTAAACGCAATCATACCAGGACCAGAACCTGAAATCCCCGCTGCGCAAGCACCCGCCTCCAGAGCAGCATTCAGGATCGCTTCCGCGCCAGGGATCAGCACCATCCGAAATTGTTGATGCAGCCGATCCTGCATGGCGTCAGCAAGCCCCTGTTCATCCCCCTCCGCCAATGCACGCATCAGGAAGATGGCATGAGTCAGATTGAAAACCGCGTCCGCCAATGGAACAGAAGCCGGCAATGCCTTGCGCGCCAGCGCCGTTGAAACGTGGAAATGAGGAACGACCAGACAAATCTGCCAGTCCGCGATTGGAAAATGCTTCATGACAACCTGTTCGCCAACGCTCATGGCAGCCGTAAAGCCGCCAAAGATCGCCGGCGTGACGTTATCCGGATGCCCCTCAAATTCGGTTGCAATCTGCAACAGCCTCTCTTTAGGAAGGGGTTGTCCAAAATAAGTATCAGCCGCAAGGATCCCGGCGACAATCGCGGTAGAACTGGATCCCAGTCCGGATCCCATCGGCACGCGGTTGACACAGGCAACCTGGATATTATCCGGGAAACTCTTGTGAATTACTTCACTATAGCGGCGAAAAGCACGTAAAATCAGGTTTTCCTCTGGCATTTCTTCCGCTTTTGCATGATAGCCCTCGGTTTTAACGCAAACACCTGCTTTATCAAAACGAAAAGTGAATTCATTGCGAAGATCAAGCGCCAGACCCAAACAATCAAAACCAGGCCCAATATTACTGGTCGAACCCGGGACACTGATTTGAAAAGTTTTCATTTGCGCTTTTCTCCAAGAATATATGCCGCCACTTCTTCATATTTAGCCGGAAGCTGAACCGGCTTGATCCCGCGTGAAGTGATGATATCCGGATCTTTCATACCGTGCCCGGTACAAATCATGACAATGCGTTTCCCTTTGGGCGAAAGTTCTCCCTTTTCAACCTGATCCAACAGCCCGGCAAGCCCGGCAGCAGAAGCCGGTTCCACCCAAACACCAGAAGATGCCAGCAGTTTTTGCGCAGCCAGGATCTTTTCATCCGGAACAGCAATAATCCGTCCGTTGGATTCCTCTGCAGCAGCCAGCGCCTGCTCGCCGCGGGCAGGGTTACCGATCAGGATCGCCGTCGCAACAGTGTATGGATGTTCAATCGCATGCCCCACCACCAGCGGTGCGGAACCTTCCGCCTGAACACCCAATATTTGCGGCAAACCGCTTTGTCTGACGACGTTATACTGGCGGAATCCCATCCAATAGGCAGTGATATTCCCGGCATTACCGACCGGCAAACAGAGCCAGTCCGGTGCACCTCCCAGCACATCACAAATTTCGAACGCGCTCGATTTCTGTCCTTCTAAACGATAAGGATTCAGCGAATTTACCAGTTCAATCTCACTTTTTTGACAAATTTCGATCACAAATGCCAGCGCATCATCAAAAGAACCGGGTATTTGGACAATTTCAGCGCCATAAGCGACTGCACCGGCTAATTTTCCAGCGGCAACCTTTCCTTCTGGGATCATCACGATCGCCCGCAGCCCGGCTCGATTCGCATAGGCGGCTGCCGAGGCAGCTGTATTTCCGGTAGAAGCACAGATCACAGTCTTCTTACCACGTTGAACAGCCATGCTCATCGCGGCAGTCATACCGCGGTCTTTAAAAGATCCGGTTGGGTTTAACCCTTCATATTTGACAAACAGTTCAAACCCGCCACCCATTTTCTCCGCAATAGCGGGTACTGGAATCAACGGCGTATTCCCTTCATACAACGTGACCGGTTCAATCGTCAAAGGCATGTCCAACAGTTCCCGATAACGATTAATAATCCCCTGATATACCATATTCATTCTCCGTTAATAGATAAGTCTCATTGAGATAAGCGTAATTCTAATCTAATTCGCTCCAATCGGGCCTTTATCCCCATTTTTTTATGGAATTTAAGGATGAAATTGTGATGATAGGTTGTACCGATTACACGCAGACAATCCGTTTTTGGCTTATAATTTCGCTACTACAAAATAAAAAAATGGGGGATTTCCTCTGACATATGCCTGATATTACTTTCGCGCAGGGCATCATTCTGGCAGGCGTTGCTTTTTTGGCTGGAATGATTGATTCAATTGTAGGCGGCGGCGGGTTGATCCAACTGCCCGGGATCATGGCAGTTTTACCGGGAGTGCCAGTCGTTTTTCTTTTAGGAACAAACAAGCTGTCTTCTTCTTTCGGCACAGGACTTTCTGTCAATCAATATGCACGTAAAATGCCAATCGAATGGAAGAAAGTGCTGCCAATGGCGGCGCTGGCGTTCTGTACGGGGATCGGCGGGGCACTGACCGCAATCGCAGTACCGAACCAATGGTTGAGGCCGCTGGTCTTGGTATTGTTGATCGCTGTTCTGATTTATACGATTTTAAAAAAAGATCTGGGCGCTACTATCCGGCAGGTACTTTTCTCCCGAAAGAAGCAACTGATCCTGAGTCTGCTTGCAGCTGCCGTGATCGGTTTCTATGATGGTTTCTTTGGACCGGGAACCGGTAATTTCTTGATTCTGGCGCTGATCTCAATCTATGGGATGGATTTTTTGAACGCTTCAGCATCCTGCAAAATCATCAACCTGGCGACGAACATCGGAGCGCTGATCCTCTTTGGAAGCGCTGGTACAATCTATGTGGGACTCGGTCTGATGATGGCAGTCTTCAATATGGCAGGTGCGTTCATCGGCGTACGGCTGGCAATTTTGAAAGGGAGCCAATTCATCCGGATTCTCTTTATTTTCATCGTGACCGGGCTGATTATCAAACAAGGAATCGATTTCTTTATAAATTAAACCTTATGATCAATGAGCCGCAACTGATTTTTCCTGACTACCAACACAGCAACCTTACCATCATCTCAGCAATTCTTGACCACTACGGCATCTGTCCGCAGACCCCACCGTCGACAGATGTTGCTGAGCGCTTTAAACGAGACAAGCCGCGCAACGTTGTGTTCATTTTAATGGATGCGATGGGTTCAGCAATCCTTGAAAGGCACCTGCCACCAGAAAGCTTTTTGCGCAGTCATCTGATCAAAGATCTGGTTGCTGTATATCCCTGCACAACAGTTTGCGTAACCAGTTCCATGTTTTCCGGATTACCGCCGCTTTCGCATGCCTGGCTGGCATGGGCGCTTTATTTCAAAGAGTGGAACCGCGCGATCGAAGTATATCCTTACCGCGACACCTACACCGGTGAAGCGATTGATCTCAAGGCACAGAATTTCCTGAACTTTATGGATTTTGAATCGATTTTCTCAAAAATTGAACGCCAGACAGAAAATGTTGTTGAGGTTGACTGCATCTTTACAGAGATCGCCCGCCCGCGGTTGGTTCAACTGGCAGGCAAACGCCTGCACAAGGCGGCATCCTTTGATTCAATGCTGAAACAGATTAATGAAAAATGTGCGGAGCCGGGCAGCCATTTCATCATCGGTTATTGGAAATCCCCGGATGACCTGTTGCATGTCAATGGGCTGATGGATGAAAAAGTCAGCGCCTTTATGACTGCAGCAGATACAGTGCTCGAAGAATGGCTTCCCCAGCTCTCGGATGCAAGCGTCGTGATCAGCGCAGATCATGGCATGCAACAAATGTCACACCACTTTTTATTGAATCAATACCCGCACCTGACAGAATTGCTGCGCAACGTTCCGGCGGGTGACTCGCGGGCGAAAGCATTGTATGTCAAAACCGGCAGCGAGGATTTGTTCGCCAGCCGTTTTGAGCGTGAATTTGGCGCTGAGTTTTTACTGCTCAGTCAGGAAGAGGTGATTCGCCGGCAATTTTTGGGGGACGGAGAAATCCATCCGCGCACACGCGACTTCATCGGCGATTTTTTGGCAATGGGAATCGGTACCAGCGATCTGCTTTACAGCTTACCAACGCGCCAGGCTACCCTTTTCCAAGGTCATCACGCCGGGTTGACGCCGGAAGAAATGCGTGTGCCATTGATATTGTACTCATAGCCGTTGTTTGTTTTTTGGTTCTTTACGATCTACAGGGAACTGTTTTCCTCACAGCAGGAGCCGACTGCTTTTCCAGAAACAGGAGAGCACCCCTACCAAACCGTTTGATTGTCTGTCCGTCGGGAGAAATTTGGGCTGCGCAGAAGGTATTCCTCTGGCAAATGAGATTATTCACAGCATTCATTCCGATTCACTGTATTTTACAAATGCCTTTTCCTGCTCCAATTTCGCATCACAAAAAAACTCCTTTTGAACAAAAGGAGTTTTTCTTTTCATTTTTCGCGCTTCATGCCGCCGCGCTGATTTTGGAAAAGTTTGAAGCAAAATAAACGAAACCTTCAGCGCGCCAGGTTCCAAAAGCGTCAGGCATAATGCAGGATCGACTCGCGAATTTTTCCCCATTCCAGCGCCGAGCGAATTCCGTCATCAATCGAATGTTCCGCCTGCCACCCCAACAGCTCCTTTGCCCGGTCAGCATTGGCGTATGCTCCGGCAACGTCTCCCGGGCGAGAATCAGCAGTCCGGACAGCAATTTTCTGTCCATAAACGCGCTGAAAAGCCTCAACAAGTTCGATCACCGTGACCCCATTTCCGGTACCAAGATTGATCACCAGATAATTGCTGGAAGGGTTCCCAGCCCGCTCAAACGCCTCATCAAAGCCGGTGAGTGCTTTAACGTGCGCCTGCGCCAGATCCCAGACGTGAACGTAATCGCGGATGCCGGAACCATCGCGCGTTGGCCAATCGACTCCTGTTATAAAGAAGGCTTCCTGTTTCCCCAGCGCAGTATCCACCAATTTCCCAAGCACATGAGACGGTTCTTTAACATGAATTCCTGACCGTAATTTTGGGTCTGCCCCAATCGGATTAAAATAACGCAGCGCAATGCCTTTCATCCCGTATGCCTCACAGGTGTCTTGCAGCACCATCTCCATAATAAACTTGGTGCGCGAATAGGGGCTGTTTGGCGCCAACGGAGAGTCCTCGGTCACCATAAAATTATCAACTTTATCGTAAATCGCAGCGGAGGAACTGAAAACGATCCGCTTGCATCCCAAATCGTTCAGGATATGAAAAAACTCGTTGGATTTCGAGACGTTTTCACGATAGTATTCGTACGGTTTTGAGACCGACTCCGGTACAACAATCAACGCCGCACAATGAAGCGCTGCAAAAATATCCGGATGCTCTGTAAAAATCTTTGTCAGCAAGGCGCGATCAGCAATATCCCCTTTATAAAACGTTCGTCCGCGGGTGAACTCAACCCTGCCGGTCACCAGTGAATCGAGGATCACTGCGGAATGTCCGGCATCCTCAAGTGCGGAAACGACCGTCGAACCGATGTAACCGGCACCGCCGGTAACCAGGAATTTCATGATTCATCTCCTTCATTCTTTGATAGGTCTGATTGATCTGATGACGTCTGATTACGAATGATGAAAACAGGTCTGCGCTTCACTTCCTGAAAAATATAACCGACATAAACGCCGATAAAACCAAGGATGATCATCAGCAACCCGGCAATGATCAGCAGCATGAACATCAGGGAAGACCAGCCGGGCTCCAATAGGGAGGAGCGCCCGGTCAACCAAAAAGACAGCACATAGATCACTTCTACCAGCGCCAGCAGCAAAAAAACAGCACCGGCGGATAGTCCAATATAAAGCGGTACCAGCGAGAAAGAAAAAACTGCGTCTGACGCCAGCCGGAACATCTTCTTTAAAGAATATTTTGATTTTCCGGCGATCCGTTTTTCCGGCACAAACGGCAGGATCACACTGCGGAAACCCATCCATGAGATCATACCGCGCAAGAAACGATGATATTCCGGCATAGCAAGCAGGTTTTCAAGCACCTGCCGCGTCAGCAGGCGAAAATCTGCTCCACCGGGTAAGGTCTCAGTATCGCTCAGATGATTGATCAGCCGATAAAACAAATTTGACGTCGCGCGCTTGAACCAGCCTTCATTCAGATCTTTTTTGCGCTGAGTCAGCACAACGTCATAACCGTTTTCAGCCAATCCGATCATTTCTGCAATCAGCTCCGGCGGGTGCTGCCCGTCACCGTCCAGTGTAATAACGTACTCTCCTGAAGCATGCTCCAGTCCGGCACATATGGCAGCCTGATGGCCGAAGTTGCGGCTCAGCGAAAGAATGCTGATGCGCGCGTCCTGCTGCAGTAATGATTCAAGCCGGGCAGCAGTTTCATCAGAGGAGCCATCATTAACATAGATCAGCTCAAACAAATACGGCAGCGGATCGATTGCCGCAACGAGCCGTTGATAAAAAGCCTCGATTAATGTTTCTTCGTTATAGATCGGGATGACAATTGAAACGGTTTTCATTGGGTTGACGTTTTTGCGTTTCTCCGTTTTTCTTTCGTGATTATACTATGCCATCGGTTTGATGCGGGTAAATTCTGTTTCTCTGTCCCGCTAAAATGTACTAAAAGCTGCTTTCTTCTTATGATATCCCAACTGCTGGTGAAAATCAGCTGACGAGATATCAGGATCATATCGGTACCAGGAAAATTCAGTAAAAAGCTGGTTCCTGGCGACCTTCAGAGTTTCTTAATCTTCGAAAGGGAAACGATCAGGCGTTTGGAACTGCCGTTCTTGAACTGGACCTGTACGACTTCCTCGCCGTCTTCAATGATGCTTTCTAAAATCGTCCCTTCTCCCCACAACGGATGCTCCACCGAATCCTGAGGAGCAAATTTCTGGCGGACGGTAAGTCGCTCCGCCTGCCCCACGCTGCTGGAACGGCTTCCGCCGCCAAATCGCTGCCCAATTCCGGCAGCCCATTGCGGCTGGCTCTCCCAGCGGGTATTCTTCCCATCTGAATGGCGCGAAAAAGATGATTGTTTATAAGCGGACTGGTGCGATTGTCCACTTGTCCGAATCAAGTGATCCGGAATATAGGACAGGAAACGAGAAGGGAAGGTGATATCCGGAACGCCATATGCCATGCGCTGACCGGCACGCACCAGCGTCAGTTGATTACGCGCCCGGGTCATCCCCACATATAAAAGCCGGCGTTCTTCTGCCATCTCCTCCGGATCATCCAGGCTCCGGCTGTGTGGTAAAATCCCGTCGTCCATTCCAACGATAAAGACCCGGTTGAACTCCAGCCCTTTTACGGCATGCAGTGTCATTAAGGTCGGCACATCCGTTTGTTCTGCCATCGTATCCTGATCTGAAACCAGCGCCAGGTTTTGAAGAAACTCCAGACATGCCGCGCTCCTCATATTCATAAGCCATTTTGCGCAGCTCTTCCACATTTTCCCAGCGGTCCGCGCCGTCATCATCCATCTCCAGATATGCCTGATATCGGGTTTGGAGCAAAACGCGGTCAAGCAGCCCGGTAATACTGCCCTGGCTGAGAAATTCTGTGCGCCAATCGAGCAGCAACGCTCCAAAATCCGCCAACGGCAATCCGCCTCTTCCATTTCCGGCATAAAGACAGATTCCGGGCCCAGTTTTCCCAGATCCAGCAACACTTCGCCGGACGATTTTCCGCTTTCCAGTGCGGCAAGCTGCAAATTTTGAATCGTCTTTGCGCCAATTCCGCGGGTTGGCGTATTATGACGCGTGTCAGGCTGATATCATCCTGCGGATTATAGACCAGCCGCAGGTAAGCAATCATGTCTTTAACTTCGCGCCGTCCATAAAAACGCTGTGCTCCAACCAAGCGGTATGACATGCCATTGTATAAAAAAGCGTCTTCTAACAGACGGGATTGGGCGTTCGTGCGGTAGAGGATCGCAAAATCACCGCCCTTCGCATTGTTATTGTCGAGCAGCGCAGAAATCGTTTCCACTACATAGCGCGCTTCCATCCTGTCATCTTCCGCTTCATGAAAAGTGATTTTATCTCCGGATCCGCGGTCTGAAAACAAGTTTTTGCGATTGCGATTCTGGTTATGATCAATCACATTGCGGGCAGCATCCAGCACATTCTGCGTCGAGCGATAATTCTGCTCAAGGAGAATTTTGTTCCGGTCCGGGAAATCCTTCTCAAATTGCAGGATATTACGGTAATCGGCCCCGCGCCAGCGATAGATAGACTGGTCCTCATCGCCGACTGCGAACAGATTTTGATGATAGCCAGCCAGCAATTTCAACAACTGGTACTGGACGGTGTTCGTATCCTGAAACTCATCAACCAATACATGACGGAAACGGCGGGCATAGCGCTCGCGAACTTCCGGCTGGTCATCCAGTAGTTTCCAGGTACGCAGCAGCAAATCATCAAAATCAACGGCGTTACTTTTTTCCAGCGCATCCTGATAGCGCTCATAAACGCGAAAAATTGTTTCTTCGCGGTAATTGGAACGTGGCATATCTTGCGGAAACAGCAAATTATTTTTGGCGTTTGAGATGCTGTTATGCACAGCCGCCGGTCGATACATTTTTTCATCCAGGTTCAATTCCCGGATCAGCCTTTTGATCAATGTCACCTGATCGTCCGCGTCCATAATGACATAGTTATGGTTTATTGGCAGGAAGTTCGCTTCGCGGCGCAAAATTCTGCCACAGATCGCATGGAAAGTGCCCATCCAAATGTTGCCCTGCAAACTTTCCCCCAGTAAATCTTCGACCCGATCCTGCATTTCCCGGGCAGCCTTGTTGGTAAAAGTCACCGCCAAAATTTCATACGGCTTGACATCCAGCTCTCGGATCAGATAAACGATCCGCTGAGTCAGTACGCGTGTCTTTCCGGAGCCGGGGCCGGCGATCACAAGAATATGACCGTCGCGCGCGGTGACGGCTTCATGTTGTTGGGCGTTCAAATTTTGCAGATAGTTCATAATCCGTTTCAGGTTCCTGTTGTTTCACCGGCATCTTTCTCGTTTGCATCCGCCGGAATAATTTTGAAGCGAAGATTGGCAGCAATTTGCCGGTCGATTTTCCCCATCGGATATTCGTCCAACTGATCAAGACGCACCCAACGAATCTGCTGCGCTGCCAATGCCTGCGGAGATTGATTCTCAATTTCGCACAGATAAGCGTACAGCGTTACACGAAAATGGGTATAAGCATGACGATAGCTGCCAAAGGGCGCCTTTATTATAACGGTAACGCCCAACTCTTCCTGAATCTCGCGGATCAGACATTGTTCCAGCGTTTCTTCTTTTTCCAGCTTGCCGCCGGGGAACTCCCATAACCCAGCCAACAACCCCTTAGACGGACGCTGAGCCAGCAAAACAGAACAATCTTCGGCTTCCAGTCCATCCTGTTTCAAAATGACCGCGGCAGTAACGTCAAAATGCGGGATTTTAGCTTTGGGCAGGAGCACCGGACGTTCGGCCGTTTTGCCGCGTTGATCAGCAAGGCAATACGAGCGGATCGGGCACGCATCGCAACTCGGATTAACGGGTGTGCAAATCGTTGCGCCCAGATCCATCAACGCTTCATGATAGTCACCCGGGCGGTCCGGTATGAGCTTTTCAGCGGCAATATTCCATAGAGCTTTTTCTGATTCTTTCGATTTAAGCGGCGACTCAAGATCCAGCAGACGGGCATATATTCGCCGAATATTGCCATCCAACGCCGGAACGGGATCGCCAAAGGCGATGGAGGCGATCGCCCCCGCGGTATAACGTCCAATCCCCGGCAGGCGCATCAGTTCTTTTTCTGAACGGGGAAAGACCCCGTCATACTCCGCAACGATGATTTTTGCAGTCCGATGCAGCGCCCGCGCCCGGCTGTAATATCCCAGTCCTTCCCAGCTCTTCAGCACTTCCTGCTCATCAGCAGCTGCCAATGCATAAATGTCCGGAAAACTGGCGAACCAGCGCTGATAATACGGGATTACAGTATCTACCCGCGTTTGCTGCAGCATGATCTCCGAAATCCAAATGGAATAAGGCGTTCGCTTTTCACGCCAGGGCAGCAGCCGTCGATGAGAATCGAACCAGTCCAGCAGTCGCTGCTGCATGGACTTATCCGATTGATTGTTTATCTCTTGGGGATTCAAAACGGAACGTTCAGAATTGGAAACCCGGTCTTACAGGAGCGAGTTTACATTCGAAGTTGAGAATATAGCGCTGCAACTTTTCCTTCAGTTCATGCCATTCGTTCCTTGCCATCCGCTGTTCAGCTTCCTGTTCATCCGCCAGTACAGCGCTCACCAGCACTTGCGGCCGGTCACCGTAAATCGTCGCCCAGGCATCTGAAAGCTCAAAGCCCAACCGGTTCAAACCGGGAACAAATTCGCGCACCAAAAAATCGAAATATTCCTGTTCATGATTGGGGAGGATGTTCCAGGTCATGATCAGCTTAACCGGCATCTGAACCTCCGGGTTCGCTGGCAGAGTCATCCGACTCATCCGAATTGTCCGACTCAAACGAAGAGCTGCCGAGCGGATGGTTCAGGATAATAATTTTTGTCTCTTCCGGCAGCTGGTTCAGGTTGGTCAATTTATAGGAGCTGTAGACATCTTCAGTTTGCGAAATTCCCATCTCTTTCAGGAATTTTCCCAACGGATCCAGTTCCAACTTGGAGAGCGGATCTGCATAATGCATCGGTATGGCGATATTGGGTTTGATCAGGCTAATTAATTCCACTGCCTTGGCGGCGTTTAGCGCGCCGTCACCACCAACCGGAATCAGCAAAACATGCACTGTGCCCATCGCCTCAATCTCAGAGAGAGAGGGGATATGGTTCAAGTTCCCAAGATGCGCGACAAATATACCGTTGAACTCGATCACATAGATTGTATTTTTTTTCTCGCTCGCTTCACCAATACGATAACCGTTGATAAAGACATTATTGATTTCATATTCGCCGGGGCCGTTGATGACAAACGGATTACCTTTCACCCCGGAAACGTAGGAATGTCCCGGCAGCGCGAAACTACAGGTGACAATATCCGCCTTCAATTTCAGAGGTTCAAAACCTGCGGTCAAATGATCATAAGGGTCGCAAACAACGCTCCCCAAGCCCCTTTCAGTAATCCGAAAACAGGAATGTCCGTACCAGGTGATCTCCATGAATCCTCCAAAAACAAATTATTTCCAACCTATTAATTATACCCTGAACATTCCTCGGCCCGGCTTGATTATCTCTGCTGGGCTCCGCTCACAACTGCGGCACCAAATGGCATCAGCGCCAGCCGGGCAATCTTGAAGCATTGTTTTCCGAACGGGATGCCGATGATCGTAACGCAGAACAGCAGCCCAATGACAATAGCAATCAGCGCCAGCTCTAACCCGCCAAGGAGTAGCCAGATGATATTCACGAGGAACGAGCCCACACCGCTACCGTAAATAATCTCCTTCCCAAAAGGGAAAAAAGAAAGCTGAGCGAACTTAAAACATTGCAGACCGATCGGGATTCCGATGATCGTAATACACCACAAAATACCGACAAAAAGCCATGCCAGGCCCAGAATAATGCCGCCAAAGATAAACCAGATGATGTTCCCCAAAAGACTCATTTTTTCCTCTTTCCCAGCCATTTTCTGATCGGCTGGACGAACCCCGTTGCAAAAACCGCTGCGCTTCCGGCTGCAATATACAGAACTGTCTTCCAGAACGGGAAGCGGCGAATTGCGTCGCTTGAATAGCGGCTGTAGTACCACTGGGAGAAAAAGCCGATAAAAACCAGCTCAATCGCAACCCAGCGTACCAGCCACCAGTCACGCATTTTTCGCGCATAACACATACCCCCATGCGCTGAAAAATGCCAACAGGGCAGGAAAATCACCCGGTAGCGAGGATTATCCCACTGATCGCCGCCAGCCCGCAGCGAGCTGACGAAAATCCAGCCCGCAAGAAACAGCGCATTCAATATGAATACGGTTCTTTGAGGCTTTCGTTGCAAACGAAGAGTTGAAAAGAGAGCGTAAAACAAAAACGGAACCATCAGATACCAGCCAAGTGACCGGTAAATACCGATAACTTTCCAGAAAGGCGTGGTCGGTTTGTAAAACAGGATCGCCGGCAACACTGGTTGGGTAATGCCATAAACCGCCAGAAAAGCGGAACGAAACTGACCGCCAACTTCGCCAACAACTTTTTCCACCCAGCCGGAGTTTATCTCGGTTGTATGGATATCGTAATGCACAAAATCCTGAATCGAGGGCAATGCGAAAATAAATGTGAAAATTATCACTAAAAAAATCGCAGCAATTCCTGTTATCAGCCACTTTTTGGAACGCGGAATCAATATTTCGCCCCATATCCAAAGTGCCGTAACGCATAACAACGCCCCGGCGACAAAATAAGAAAACGGTAACGAGAGTAAAAAGCAGCCAGCGATAACAGCCGCCGAACGGCCCGGGCGCTTCCGCATGACAGTCAGCGCCCAGAAAACGATTGCAAGCAAGCCGGTCAGAAACGGCTCTCGCATCGGCGCACCCGCATAGACGACGCTGTCCGGATAGAGTACGTAAATCCACGCGGCAATATTCGCCAATTTGGTATAAGCAGGTTCCTGCAAATATTCCCACTCCGCCAGCGCTTTGCGCAAGAACGGAACACCGGCAGCCGTCACCAACGCACCCAGCAAAACGATCAAGCCAAAACGGCGCTCATCCGGCGAAAGATATCGATAAATCCAGATACCCAGCGCCGCCATCCCGCCATATTGATCATTGTTGTAGGTACGGGTCAACGGTTCCAAGAATGTTGGATTCTCTTTTGTAGCAATACGCCAAGATTCATCGTCCCGGCGCCAGGCGTCGTCAAACAGATAACCCGATTGTTGGCGCGGCTCATCCTGATAACCGTAGATCGGCAGTAAATTTTGAGATATCAACCCACAGCCAAGCCGCAGCGTAAACGCCAGCAACATCATAAGAGCCAAGGTTTTTCCACGGCCGCCAAACTGCCAGGCAAAATAGAGCAAGAGGAATCCAGGCAGGCAGAACGCAAGCGCCGCCCCAAACCCGGCGGCAAATTCTCCCGGGCTCCAAAAAGCAACCGCCGCGGAACTGAGCAACGAAAGGAGGAGGATTGCCCCAATCCCCAAGATCACAGTCTGATGTCTGCTTTGGCCCATTTTTCCTCCGTATACAATCGCTCCAAAATCGCTTCCTGGCGTTTTTTCCAGCTATATTGATCCGACTTTCGTTTGGCAGTCGCAGACAGCCTTGCAGCGCCAGTCGGATCGTCCAGCAGACAACGGAGCGCCGAGCGCCAGGCGTCAACATCGTCTGGCTCGCAAAAGACAGCGGAAGCGCTGTCCAGAACTTCATGAATGACTGGCAAATCGCTGCTGATGATCGGCCTTTCCGCTGCCATATATTCGAACATTTTCATCGGGCTGCAGATCGCCGCAGAATTGCCGCCGCTGCTGCCAGCAATCGCGCATTCATAAGGCATCAGCAAGACGTCAGATGCCGCCTGTGCCAACGGCAGCCGCTCTTTTGGAATAAAACCGGTAAAACGCACATTTTCCAGCCCACTGTTCCGCGCGTTTTCCTGAAAACGTGACACTTGATCCGGCTGCCCGCCAAACCAATAAAAATTGACCGCCGGAAAAACTTTTGCCAGCTCCAGAAACAGGTTCACGCCGCGCCCTTGGTATAAATGACCGCTGCAGGAAACAATCGGCGCATCAGGAAAACCCATCTGCTTTTTCGCAGCAGCACGGTCCGGCAGGTTCATATAATCCTCCGGCGTGAAGCCATTTGGGGCGATGATGCAGTCTGAATCCGGCAGCTGCGGAAATTCCTGTTGAACGCTTTCTTTCAGAGCGGCAGTAATGAAAACAAATCGATGGAGCGTTCGGCTTTTTACCAGTCCTTGAAACCAACGCCTGCCAAAGCGCCCGGCAGGTAAGTCATGTACCTCAAAAATCACCCGGAACCCTTGTTTACTGGCGATGAACGCAGCCTGAATCGTCCAGGCATAAACCAGATCAGCTTTTATTTTTTTCGCCTCGCGGGCTGCGTCAAAACTAAAATCCAGTCGCCGCAGCCATTTACGCGAAGTGACGTGCCGGATCACGAACGGCGCAGCAGCGCGCAAACCGTATTGGGAACGAATCGTTTCAAAATCTGTTTTGCCGCTGCCGGGGACAATCGCCAATACCTCATGGCCGTTTTCAGCCAATCCCTGACAAGCCATCAGCATCTGAATCGAATTGGCGGTTGCGGAAGGCACTTTAGAAGTCGAAATTGCGGCAATTTTCATTGAATGATCCTGAATTCCTTCTTACCGGCAATTCTATCATCCGTCATCGGATGTTCCTTTTCCGTGATTTTCAATTGTTTCAACCCCAAGATCGTCATAAAAATCACTGTCCCACCCAAATAAAGCGAGAGCAGCGCGGCTTCCGTCGTGTAATGCAGCCGCGGTACCAATAGCAGCGTACCGCCAACTTTGAGCAGCATACCGTAAAAGCTGGTCTTCGTAGCGGTATCGGCCATGCCAAGTGCCAACAGAAGCGTTCGGTTCCAAAAGAGGATGTTGGCAACGCCATAACCAGCCATCAACGTCATGATCACCGGGTAAGCCGGCAAATATTCTGTCGGGAATATCTGAAACGACCAGCCAAACAGGTTCACTTGTTCAAACAACAGCGGCTTACCAAGCAACAGCAGGCCGAGGAAAACAGCACTCGTCCAGCTGAATGAAACGCAGGTAACTTGCGCCAGCAGCCGCTTGAGCCGCGCCCAGCGGCGGTTTACGACCGAGCGAATCATCTCTGGATAGGTCGTATCAATGAACGGGTTAATCGGCGTCAGCACCATATTAATTACGGTCATTGCCGTTTTGTAGTATCCGGCATATAACGGGGAGAGGAATGCACCAACCCATAAGATTTCTCCGTCCCTCGCGAACAAATTGATGGTACTGCTGATATTGGTGGAAACAGTAAAACGAATGATCTCCCGTTTATTTTGAATCAGCGATAACGGTGCTTTCAGCCAATCCCTGCCGATAAAACGCGGCAGCAAAACCAGGTTCAAAAGCACCGGCGCGATCCCAAGGATGACCTTTCCAATAAAATAAGCCAGCAAAATCGTAGTCAATCCCGCTCGATTCAGCGCAGCAATCAATACCAGCAGAGCAACCAAAATATTTTGCAGCAGACTGATCAGCGCGATGGCACGATAATGGTTGATCACACGTAGCACCCCATTGGCAGTTTCCATCGCAAAACTGGTCAGGATCGTCAGTCCAAAAAACAAAACGGGGCCAATCAGGCTCGAATCTTTGAGAAAAAATTCCGTACCAATGTTAGCGGTGACCAGCAAAAACAGGAACGCCAGCAAAGAGGTTGACGCTTCAATAAGCACCCCAAATTTGATCAGGGCGCCAGCCCGCGGATGATCGTTTTTTTCAATCGGTTCGCTAACATAACGCACGATCATTTCATTCATGCGGAATGAGAAGAAGCGGTTCACGTTGGTGACGTAAGAAGTAATAATTCCCAACACGCCATAGTTATAAACACCCAGCAGGCGGGTGATATAAATGGTCAGGAAAACGCTGATCAGATTGCTCAGAATCAGATAAACGGAGTTTCTTACAACCCGACTGAAGACATGGTCTGAAAACCAGCCAATGGCACGTTGAATCATGATGCGCTCAGAATAAGCGAATGCCCTTTACCCAGGATTGCTCACGCTGGTACCAATCAACCGTGCGCCGCAGCCCCTCATCCAGACTAACCTGCGGTTCCCAACCGAGGATCCGGCGCGCTTTTGTGTCATCAGCCAGATTGGCTGTCATATCAGCTTTGAATATCGGTTGGTTGCGGATCACCGCCTTTTTACCAATCAGCGCTTCCATTTTCGTGATCAGACCGTTGATCGAAATCGATTCGTGACCCCCAAGGTTCATAATCTCATAACCGACGTTTTTCAGCGCCAGCAGCGTACCGCGAGCGATATCATCCACATAAGTAAACCCGCGCGTCTGAGATCCGTCGCCGTTAATGACGACAGGTTCGCCTTCTGCAATCCAGCGGATAAAGCGGAAAATCGCCATATCCGGCCTGCCGCAGGGGCCGTAAACAGTGAAAAAGCGTAACACTGATACATCAAGCTGGTAAAGGTAATGATACGCATAACACATCTGTTCAGCGCCCAGTTTGCTCACAGCATAGGGCTGGAGCGGGCGGGTAGTATCCGCCCGCTCCGGTGTCGGGTAGGGCGCATTTGCGCCATAGACGCTGGACGTAGATGCTTGAATAAACTTGGGCACGTCATGCAGCCGGCACTGCTCCAGCAAATTCAGCGCCCCCTTGGTGTTGGTTTCAACAAACAACCACGGATTTTCGACGCTGAGGCGAACGCCAGGAGTCCCGGCAATATTGATAACGGCATCGAATCGGTTTGCTTCAAACAACCTCGCCAACAAATTGAAATCAGTGATGTCACCCGGTACAAACTCAAACACCGTTTGTCGTTTCAGTTTTTCCAGGCGATATTCTTTCAGCCGCGGATCATAGATCTTGTTGAGATTGTCGACCCCAACAACATGAATATCTTCTTCCAACAACATTTCGCTGATTTTTGAACCAATAAAACCGGCTGCACCAGTGACCAGAATCTGTTTCATGTCGTTTATAACCTGATCACTTTCGGATTGTTTTTGCCCGCTGTCCCCAGCGCGTTGCGCGTATCAACAATCAGTTTTGCGTTGTCCAAAATCAAATTGTAATCATAAGCCGCATGATTCGTCAGAATGACGACACAGTCCGCATTGTGCAGTTGAGCAGCCAGGTCAGGAACAGAGCGCATTTCCACCTCATCCAGCATCAGACAGGGAACGTGCGGATCATGGTAACTCACCAGCGCGCCTTTTTGTATCAAAAGATGCATCACATCTAGCGACGGGCTTTCGCGCATATCATCCACATTCGCTTTGTAGGCTGCGCCGAGAATCAATATCGATGAACCGTTGAGGCTGCGTTTGTGGCGGTTGAGCGCATCCTGAATCAGTCCCACCGTATAGCGCGGCATATCGGTGTTGATTTCAGACGCAAGATCAATAAACCGGGCATTGTAATGCACCGTTTTGAGCTTCCAGGAAAGATAATGCGGATCGACCGGGATACAATGTCCACCCAGCCCCGGTCCGGGCGTAAACTTCATAAAACCGAACGGTTTGGTCGCCGCCGCGTCAATCACTTCCCAAACGTCAATGTTCAAACGATTGCACATGATTGCCAATTCGTTGACCATTCCAATATTGATCATGCGGAAGGTGTTTTCAAGCAATTTTGCCATTTCAGCCACTTCCGGAGACGAAACCGGCACCAGCGCCGTCAGCGCCTTTCCATACCAGTTGACAGCGACTTCAGTGCATTTTTCAGTGATGCCACCGATCACTTTCGGCGTATTTTTGGTCGTATAATCCGTCCTGCCGGGATCAATTCTTTCCGGAGAAAAGATCAGGAAAAAATCTTCGCCAACGGTCAACTGTTTTTTTTCGATCAGTTTTGGCAGCACCAACTCACGCGTCGTACCAGGATAGGTGCTGGATTCAAAGACGATCGCCATGTTCGAATGGAGATACGGCGCAATCTGATCCGCGGCATTGATGATGAAGGACAAATCCGGATCACCGGTTTTGCGCAACGGCGTCGGGACGCAAATCGTCACCAGATCCGTCTCTGCCAAGATGCCAAAATCGCTGACAGCAGAAAAGTGACCGTTTTGCACGAGCATCCCAATCCGTTCGTCAGGAATGTCCGGAATATAACTTTCTCCGCGGTTCAGCTGATCAACCTTCCCCGCGTCAATATCGATGCCAGTAACACAGAAACCGGCTTCCGCGAATACAGTCGCCAGCGGCAATCCGACATACCCCAGGCCGATGACTGCCATTTTAGCACTCCCGGACTGAATCTTGTTCATTAAAATTTCGTAAGCTGTCTGCATGAGTTTTACTTTTCAAATACCATTTCACCGTCGATCATCGTCATCCGTACTTGCAGCGCATCATCCAGCAAAATCAGATCGGCGAGTTTTCCTTTCTCAATGCTGCCAGTCTCGGCAGAAATGCCAATCTGAATCGCAGCGTTCAGGCTGGTGCAGCGCCAAACTTCCGTCAACGAAGCACCTGTGTTCTCCATAAAATTCACCAGCGCACGGTCCATCGTCAGCGCGCTCCCCGCCAAATTTCCGTTGAGCAGGCGCAAATTCGTGCCATGCTCTGACACAATCACATTTTCCCGCTCCGTAAAAGGATATGTTCCGTCCGATAATCCGGATGGGCGAATACAGTCTGTGATCAAAATGATCTTCTCGTTCCCTTTTGCCAGCCACGCCAGTTTCTGAGCGGCAGGATGGGAATGAACATTATCGCAGATAATTTCACAAGTATATTCCGGGATGGTCAGCGCGCCACCAATTGTCCCCGGTTCACGGTGACCAAAAGCGCCCATGCCGTTATATAAATGGGTGATCTGGGTAAAACCATGATAAGTGGCTTCCAACAGATCAGTATACTTCGCATCCGAATGTCCTGCAGACACTGTGATCCCTTCCGCAGCGAAGATTTCTCCGGCGTTCAGATTCTCCGGATATTCCGGCGCCATGGCGACCAGGCGAATTTTTCCCGATCGGATGAATGCGCGCACCTCGTCAGCACTGGCACGACGAATAAAATTCGGATCCTGCGCACCGGCTTTTACGGGATTGAAATAAGGACCTTCCAAATGGATGCCAGCCGTTTTTGACCCACCGTCACGTACAGTAATTCGCTGGGTAACGGCTTCGATCGCACGAATGGTCGCTTCGCGCGAGTCAGTTAGCGTCGTCGGCAGAAAACTGGTGACGCCATGGTCTGCATTGCGGCGGGCAATCGCCTTCAGCCGTTCCTGTTCCGCGTCCATCGTGCAAAAGCCAAGTCCGCCATGCGTGTGCACGTCAATAAAGCCGGGAAGGAGTGAAAATCCCTCAGCGTCAATCGTTTTTGTTACAGCAGATTCAAGTTCCGGTGAGGGTCCGCCTTTGTGAAAGCTGAGAATGCGCCGGTTTTCGATCAGCAGCCAGCCATGAAAGGGGGAGTTTGTTGGCGTGTAGATAATTGCATTTTTGATGAGTGTTTTACTCATTAACTTGTCCTTCTATCCGCTCAGGAGAATTTATCAGCTCATTGCAGATCGGCAAAAAAGAGAACTCCTAAAACGTCAAACTTCTATTATAATATGAAGTTGCCGGGGCCTATAGCTCAGCGGCAGAGCAGGGGGCTCATAACCTCTTGGTCGCAGGTTCGAATCCTGCTGGGCCCACTTTGGATTCTAATTAGTTAATCAACAATTATAGAAACTTTAAATTCAGCAATATTCCCCTCTTTTTACTCGTAATCTTTGAAGAATTTCACGGACTTTTGAACACTTCATCTCCAGACAGATCCTCTTTTAGATCCGCTATGCCAATGCTTGAAATGGTTTGATTCAATTCTTTGGCGTTCATCTGTGAATAAATTGTGTCCGTAATCGTTAGGCTCTGGTGCATGACGTTCAGGCTGACGCTTTTCATCTCTGCCAGCGTTTTACTGTTGGACAATCCCAAATGAACATGACCATGGCGGAAAGCGTGCGGACTTTTGTACTCTATGCCTGCAGCTGCGCATAGGTCTCTCAGGCTACTGAGCAAGCCGTTATAACGTGAAACAGACGCATAATAGGATTTGTTCCGGTCTTTGATGGTTTGCTCGGTAGGTGAGAACTCGCCAATGTTATTCAGGCGCGGATACCAGGTTGAACCCGGCTATTATTTTGGAGATGCAGCTATTATTTTGGAGATGCAGTTTACAGATTGATTCAAAAAAACAATATTATCAAGATATTCCAAACTGACTAGTTTTCTCTCTATACTTAAAAGAGAAAAGCCGGATGATGTGGTGTAAGTGTGCCGGATAATTGTCTTTCTTGCATTATGTATCAATCTGTTATATATAAAAAATCAACATAAAAACAGATATATGTCCATCATGGATTTTCATTTGCGCTCCTTTATTCTGTCAGCTCTCTTATTGATAGAATAGAGGAATCTTCCGATTATTTTTTTCGCCAACGGGTTCAGCAGGGAGATTTTTAAGAATAAATTAAAAGCAGCTATTCAGTAATATTGAATAGCTGCTTCGTAAATTTTTTATGAGAGACTCTTCCAGAATGCCAAAAATTCAACAGCTGTCGCAGAAACTATAACTCAGCTTGTTCCTCCGTTTTCAGGTCTCGCAACCGTTGCCGCAGGATTTTGTAAAGAGCTTCTTCTCCTTGTTCTCTTCCAGTTCGCCATAATTCTTCATTTTCGGCTGTTCCTGGTAAATGGAGTGCTATATTAAAAACCTCTTTTCCGAACGGTATAATTGACTTGATCCCTTGCAGTTCATAACACATGTTATATAATTCTTTGTGCATGGTAAGAGTGTAAGGAGCCAATTTCAACATCCGGTTAGCCATTTTCATAGCAGCGGCATCCGTTTTTTCTTTCTTTACGACTCGGTTGAACATACCCAATCGATACCCTTCTTCAGCGGTTAATGAATATCCGGTAAACGCTTTTTCTTTAGCGATGTTCATAGGTATTTTCCAGGCATCAAACGGTATATAATTTGTATAACTCAATCCCAAAGCAAATTCAGAATTATCAAATACGGTATCTTCTGAGGCAATTAAGCAATCACACAGAAACGCAATAATGACGCCTCCTCCCATAACTACCCCTTGAGTAACACCGATCACAGGCTTTGACAGATTGTAGATCTTCATCCACAGGTCTATTTCCTCCTGGGTGTTTTGTCTTCGGTCTTCCCAGCGAACAGTACCATCCTCGTTATTGTTTAAACTCACCTCTGAGTCGTTGATATCGAAACCCATGCAGAAATTTTCGCCTTTCCCGGCAATAATAATCACGCGGACTTCTTCATCTTTCGCTGCATCAGAAATTGCTTTGTCTAATCCCAAAAACATTGCACGGTTTATTTTATTATTAACCTCAGGCCGATTGAGCCATATTTTTGCAATTCCACCAATTTTCTCGTAGATTACTGGCTGATTCATGTTAATCTCCTGTCTCAATATTAAATTGATCATTTCCCTTGAAATTCATATTTTTCGTTTTGGATCAAGTGCTTCAGCCCTTCCCGACAATCTTCTGTTGCGAAGACAATATTGGCAGCTTCCAACTCAAACTTTCGGGCTTCCTCTATGTTCCATGCAGTGATTTTGCGTACACATTCCTTATAATAACGGACCGCGATCGGTGCAGCAGTAGCCATCTTTTTTGCGATAGCCAATCCAATTTCGTCTGTCAATTCGTCAGAGACAACTTTGCTGACCATACCGAGTTCGTAAGCTTGTCGGGCACTGAATCCCTCATTAAGAAACATGTAATCGAGCACTTTGTTGCGTCCGATCCACATTGGTAAGCGCAGACTGCTCATTCCCCAAGACCCGACTGTTCCATAATAGATATCCCCATCGTGGATATTAAAGCTCTCGCCCACAATGCGAATATCAAATGAACTGAAGATAGCTGATGATCCTCCGATACAAATTCCGCGGGCGGCAACAAGCGTTGGCTTTGGACAAGAATCGATTTTTTCAACTAAATTTCCTCCAAGCACAGAAAAAGATTCTTTTATTTCTTCTTTCTCGCCGGCTAGAGCTTTTCTAATATCATTCGCATCAGCACCCTGTGAAAAATGCGGGCCAGTGCTTTTTAGCATAATAGCCCGGACAAGGTTATCCTGTTCAAAATGATCAAAAACATCCAGCATTTCTACTAAGAGCCGTTTGCTGAAAGCGTTACGCGGCGGGTGATTGATTGTAATAATTCCGACATGATCATCCGTTGTAATGTTCAATAATGAGTAGTTCATTTTTTTCTCCATTCTATTGATAGTTTACTTTCCTTCAAATTCCACTGGTTTTCCAATAAGTAATGCCGGAAATCCTTCTCTTGCATCCTGTGTCTCTCTTACATTTTTGGGAGCTTCTCTTTCAAAATCCAGTGCAGCCTGAAGATTGGAACAAATTATCTTTCTCACACATTCTTTGAAATAGCGAACAACGATTGGTGCTGCTGCAGCCATTTTCCGGGTGTTTGATAAATCGACTTCGTCTAAGTAATCATCTGCCACCACTTAACTGGCAATCCCTAATTTGTATGCCTGCCGATCGGTAAAACTTTCATCAAGAAAAACATTATCCATTATTTTGTTTCTCTCAATCCAAATTGGCAGGTGGACATTATTGATCCCCTGTATCCCGATGAAATCATGATAAATATCGCTGTCTTTGATGAAGAAATTTTTACTGTCATTGCGAATAAAAAATTCCAGCCAATGCGCATCCAAAAACATATCCGGCTGATGCCATACCTGGTTTTGTTTCGTATTGAGTTGTTCCCATGACTACATCAGCGCCAATTTGCGCTCCAACAGCTGAACTAATGACGAACCAAAAACCTGATTGCCTCGAAGTAGTTAAGTGATCATTCATTATGGTCGCAAGCATGCGACCGTAAATGCCAATTGCGATATTGACGGGCATACAGATGATAAATACTGTGAAAATAACAGTCTGTATAGACATAGTTCTTCTTTCATTTCTCAAATGATTTGTGAATATAAATTCACAAGAAAAACTTTTCGAAATGAATAAAAATATTTTCAATCAAATTAAAAAGTCTTCCTTATTTTCCCTACAAAAGGGGAGTAATCGGAAGCAACGTTCTAGTTTTCTATCTCTAACACGCACCTCCTTTCACCTTGCCGTCAAAACAATCGGCAACGAACAAAAAACGGATCAACCTGAAAAAAAGATGATTTAGCCTAATGTGAAGTAATATGTAAATTAATATTTATTTGTTATATTAGTTATTTTAAATTAATGTAAAGTAATATGTCAATGTCAAAAGGAATAGGAATATAATTATCTTTCTCACCTTTTTCATCCAAGAGGCAATAAAGGGATTCCTTTATCGTACAAATGGAACAAGACGTAGAATCAAATGTAAAATAAGTTTTGCCCAGTTACAAAAGACTTCGAGCCTGTTACAACCAAGTAAGATGAGGTTGAGAAACCTGGATAACTAATGGGATAAAAACTATGTCAGGAAAGACCTATGACTCAATGGTAGTGTGATAAAAGCCAGTTGAACAAAGTAAGCAGTAAGTTTTTAATATCTCGTACAACTAATCCTCATGACTAACGATCTCAAGATACCTCTGAAGAGATTGCAAAGGCGTACGCCCCCGATTACGATACCCTCTGTGCGGTCTTTCTGTGTTGTAATGAACAAGCCATTCATCCAGGTCGATTTGCAGGGTTTCCACACTTTCATAAAACTTTTCTCTGAACTTAACCCGAAAGAACTCATCCAACACCGTGCGGTTGGATCGTTCTATGAAACCATTGGTTCTCGGAGTGCGTACTTTGGTACGACGATGCTCGATTTCATTCAATGCCAGATACATTTCAAAAGGATGTTGAGGCGTGCCACAGAATTCCGGTCCATTATCTGTGAGCACTGCATGAATCTCCAGCCCTCGCTCAGCATAAAACGGAAGGACGTCGTTGTGCAAGACAGTCGCTGCACATTCGGCTTGTTTCCCGTTGTATAAGAATCCAAATGCATATGATGAGAAAACGTCCACCACAGCGTACAAATAGACCTTGCCAACGCCTTTGAGATAACCAACATAAAAGGTATCCTGACATAATAGCTCTCCGGACGGGAGTTTTCTACCTGTCGTTCCTTGAAGACCGGGTTGTAATGCTCAATCCTGGCGATCTGCTCAGCATTGAGTTCCATGCCCTCTTCCAAGTGCTTCCGTCCAAGTAACATCCAACGGTCATAGACGCTGCCCATCTCTTTGCGGATCAGCAGCTTTTGTACGGTGGGTGAACTGATCCATACCCCTTGATTCCAAAGATAATCTGCTAATTTGACACAATCCCAGGATGGATGTTCCAGGCTTGCCGCGAATCCCTTTGCTTCTGCCTCCGGCGGGGTGCTATTCGGTTGATGCCTGGTGATGGGCGGTAAATCGACCAGCCCTGCCATGCCGTGTGTTTGAAATTGTCGCTCCCATTCATAAAAACTGGTGCGATCCATTCCTCCGCATCGGCAGGCTTCACTGACACTTCCGAGTACCTCTGCTATCTCCAAAACGCTGAATCGTTGCCTGGTTAGTTTTGCGCCGGATCTTTGGGGGTACATTTGTCTGTCATTTTCACCTCATTATTTCTATTACAAAGTGCCAGACATGACAGTTAGTCGTAGATCTTAAACGTTGGGAATGGGTCTATAACAACGTCCGCCCTCATGTGTACCAGATAATTTGTCCCCCTACTGTCTAATATATATTGAACCCATACAGCCATCATCTGGCAACATCATACGGAATGATTTCCAGGAACGCACCAATCCCGACATCAATAGAAGAGAAAAAGGCAGAAGCTCAGGCAACCTTGGCCAAATGTTGTCCCAAATCCCTGCAAGCCTGTGATGCTGCATCATCGGGCGTTTCGTTGGCAATCACCGGTTCAGCAGCAAGCTGGATACCAGCCGTCTCACATTCAGCTTTCCACGTATCCATCCACTCACCCGAACCCCAGCCATAAGAGCCGAACAGGGCGACGGGCTTATTTCCAAGAACGTCCTTGACACTCTCAAACATCGGCAGAAACTCGGTATCTTCAAGTTCTTCCGCACCCATGGAAGGACAGCCAAAAGCGATTGCGGCAAATTCTGACAAACGCTCAGCCGAAAATTTAACGACGGGGATGACTTCCGCCTCCGCTCCGGCAGCCTTCGCGCCCTCCGCAATTAGGTTCGCCATAGTTTCGGTATTACCGGTTCCGCTCCAATAAACAACTGCTATTTTGTTCATTTTGTTTCCTTTCCTTTAGCTTTTTCCCGCCTAAGCGGGGATTGTCAACTGCAGAACGCTGTGACCACAGCGATGCAGCTGTTGATAGATTCGTTTGCAGGCAGCGTATTGACGAAAGCGCTTTTCAGCCGCAACCTGGTCACCATATACTTTCCAACAGCCACAAGCACACTGCGCTTTTCCTTTGTTTTTCATGAATCCGATCACATCTTGCAACGGATAGTCCAGGAAAATACCAATTTCATGCGGAAAGGTATCATTTTCCGCCATGCGTCGGGTCAACTGGCTGAGGCAACGCTGCAGGCAACTGCAGTCCTGATAGCCGATTCCACTCAGAAAGCGCTGAATTTCAGGGTCATCCAGTTTCTTGCTTAACGCATCCGGACGATAGACATAGATCAAGACGCCGCATCTGGCAGGTCGCTCCATTGTGGCAAGTTCCACGCCGAACGGCTTGAACTTACAACGCCAAAGATCCAAAATCTGGCACACGGGTTCTCCCATTTGGGGATGGTAACAGAACAAGCTGGCAGCTTTTATTCGCGCCAAGGTCGGCGCGCAATGGCTGACAAGTAAATTATCGAACGACTTGGTCATATGCAGCGCCCCCCACAAAATCACGTTTATTTAGTTAGTTATAACTAACTTGCTAAAGATTATCATTGTCACACAGAATTGTCAATAGCAATTGTGATAAAAGTCAAAACCAGTCCGGGGAACCGCACCAATACTACACATCCGTAATCACTCCCTTAGGAGCGCGGATGTCTAAGCGTAACGCAGAATGATACGCGCACCTGCCAAAGACCAAGAACGAAACCCCTATCCTATTTACAGCATATCGGACGATCACCCGATATGCCAACAGATTGACGCAGGCCCATTTTCAACATTTTTGGCATTCTACCGTGCAGGAGACTCTCGACCTGCGGTCGAATCAATCGCATCTACATAACTCGCTGAAGCAAAGTCAATCGCTACCGTTTCCGTTGAAATCCAATGAAAACTGAGCTGTACACACTGTTTGGTTTTTGTAATGAATCGAACCCCGTATGGAAAAAAGAAGAGCGATTCAAATAAATCGCTCCTTCGATGGAAGATAAAAAGGATAAAACGGTATAAACCAAACCGCTTTGGCGGGCATTTTCCCGGTTTGCGGCAGGCTCCTTTCACGCTTTCACTCAATCACGGCAAGCTTGAGTCCGGAAACTCGGTGTTCAGCGCTCAGTTGCACACATTTTCTCGCCACCCTTGGCGATCTTGCAGTTTTGACAATTCAAGCGACAGAAGGGATCCGTCCAATAGATCTTTACAGTAACCCTGTTCAAACTTCCAGCAGTTTCCTGTAAATTTTATCGGCGTGAAGCGCCATCACTCGCTCATCAACACCAACCAGCGTATTATCTTTGTAGACTATCCGACCGTTACAAATGGTCATGGCAACTTTATCGCTGAAACCAATCTTCGCCAGCATGTTCCGCGGGTCATGCAGCGCTCCGCCAAATTCCAGCCCGCTGACATCCACCGCAAACAGATCCGCGCCCTTCCCGGGCTCCAATGATCCCAAATCTTTTCGTCCCAGCGTCGCAGCGCCATTCCGGGTTGCCATTTTCAACACTTCATACGGCGTGACACTGCCGCCGCGCTGCTTGCTGTGCTGTGCCTGTTCCAGATAAGCAATACGGATCGTATCCAACAGGTTGGAGCCATCGTTGGTCGCCAAACCGTCAACCCCCAGGCTAATCAGCACGTTTGAATCCTGCATCTGATTGAAATTCAATACAGGGAAACCGCCCAGGATCTGGGGCGCCGGGCAGTGGGAAACGCCCGATTTATGCTGTCCCAACCGAACCATTTCCTCATCAGTCAGTTCCCAGCAATGCGCGAACCAGCAATCCTCGCCGACAAAATCCAGCTCTTCCAGCCAGCTGAGCGTCCTTTTCCCCCAACGCTCGATCATCGTCCCGTTTTCGCCTTCGCCAAGGTGGGTATGCAGACGAACGCCTTTCTGCCGCGCCAATTTAACTGATTCAATGTAGGTTTCTCGCCGGCAGTTCACCGGCTGACAAGGTGAAACAACAATCTGGCGCATAGAAAACGGTTCAGGGTCATGATATTTTCTGATCAGCCGATCACAATCGCCGAGAAATTCATCCGTCGTTTCAACCATTTCATTCGGGGCGCCGCCGCCATCCTTCTGGGAAGCGTGTTCGCTCCTCGTCCCGCGTGATAGCGCACTCCCATCGCCGCAGAAACCTCCATCTGACGATCGACCAGTTGCTTGCCTGACAATTGCGTATAACAATACTGATGGTCAAAAATGGTAGTGCAACCGTGTTTCACCAGCCCTGCCATCGAAACTGCGGTTGCGTAATAAATCATTTCTTCGTCAAAATGTTTGAAGGTGCGATATATCTTCTCAATCCAATCCATCACTTCCATCGTCGGATAATCAATATCCCTGCGGTTGCGCACAAATGCCTGAAACAGATGATGGTGGGTGTTGACCAGTCCCGGATAGAGAACCAGGCTCGAACCATCGATCATTTCTACATCCTGCCCGCTGATGTTTTTTGAAATTCTCTCAATTTTATGCCCGTCAATCAGCAAATCATAATTGTTGTAACAATGGTCCTGTTCGTCACAGGTCACGATCGCATAAGCGTTCTTGATTAAGATTTTCTCTCCCATACTTTTTCCTCGCAACATTCTTTGAAAAATGGTTTTGCAACAACCTCAGCAAGGTTCCCCAAAATTAGATAACAGGTAGTTCAACTAAGATCTTCAAGGAGAATCTGACCCGCCGCCAGGAAAAGGGTTGCGGCGAGCAGCAACAAACCGAAAGTCTTATCCCCCAGCCGGTAAAGCCCCAAACCCGTCAGTAATGTCATGGCAACAATCAAGGCAACCCGCGGCAATTGCGCTAATCTATGCTCAGCTTTAGGCGCAAAAAACAGCACCCACAGCAGAAGCACCAATCCAACAGAAAGAGCTGCGAGAATCCATGCCAGAGCTGGATAGCTCGGACGAACCCACAGCCAAACCATTCTGCCCACACCAACCCAGAGCCCAATTTCACTAATGAACGTCAATGCTGCCAAAACCCATTGATAGAGATTCATCGGTTCCCATCCTCTTCGATAGAAAAATGTTGTAAATCATTTATCCTGTTAGCATTCCTGCTGATTTCTGACCTCGTTAAAACAGAGAATCTTTTTTCTGGTCGCATCTCTCATACTTTTGAAGGTTAAGACAGATACCAAACCTGTTTTTTGATCAACGCTGCCAAACTGTCAGCACAAGAACGACGGTCATCGCCGCAAAAGCTGCTGATCTCTGCACCAATCTTTTTTTGAAATAACGCCGGCAATCAGCACACGGAAAAGCAGGTGCCATCTTTCAGTGACTCTATCTGAAAGGAGATCCCAGTTTCATATCCCGGCGCCAGGCCGGAGGGTCTCCATTTTCGCCCCAATATTCATCAATTGATATTATTTTATCGTTATCAATCCGGATAAAGGAGACCGCATAATGAGCGAAAGTGTGCTCCTCCGCGCAGACTTGAACAACCGTGACCGTCAGACTGCCAGTGGTCTCTATCCGTTGTATCTTTACCTCCCATGTGCCAGGATAAACACAATTCGCTTTGATAAATTCGTCTACGCTGAACTGTTCGTTAGTATTGTGCCAACGGATAAGCGCGTCCGGATGAAAAAACGCGCGCATCTTTTCCGCCTGCTGCCCGCCGAGCGCCTGCCAATACTCACAAATGTCCATCAGGATCCGTTTTTCTTTCTGCGCCTGCCGACGGTTCAGCTTGTCTGACCTGCCAGACAAGCACGTTGAGCAAGATGGTGATCACAGACAAAATCACAGCAACTTGTGCCAACACGGCAATCGTATCCATGATCGCTGCGAAATCATTAATTTCAACGCGGTGTTTGATCTCATAAAATTGCAAACATAGCGCAACTGCGCAGGCGCTGAAACTGATGATCGTGAAAAAATAACGTTTTTGCAGACCCAGTTTTGCTGCTCTGAACCTGACAACCAATGGAATCAGCCAGGCAATCAGTCCAAAAGCCAAGCTCCCTATATTCAAATCAACGGATGTCATAAATTTCCTTTTGGTCTGGTTACTTGATTTTCAATGTCCGCAGATAAGCCTTCGTTTCATCATTTACCCGATGACTTTCCAACGCTTTTTGAATCGCCTTGTTATGCGTCCATCGCTCAAGCCTTTTTTCAAGCAGCACCGGCAAGGCAGCGTCATATTGTTTGACAAGCGCGGTAGCAAAATACCAGGCGATCATCATGTTCACATAGTATTCTTCCGAACTGAGATTTGCAACCAACGCCGTCATTTCCGGTTGAAATTCCGAATCCAGAAAATTCCCAAGCAGCAACCCAACACCATAACGGATCGTATAAACATGATCCGACGCCAGCCAAACTTTGATCTTTTCATAAACTTCAGCCGGATGCTTTTTGAAAACTTTCGGCGAAAATATGTCACAAGTCGCCCAATTGTCAATGAATGGCAGAAATGCTTCAGTATATGCCATCGCCTCATCAAATTCTTTGAGGTTTTCGATCAAAAAAGCATGCAGGTTGTTCTCCTCAAAATAAAGGTGGGGCAGCGATTGCAGGAACGTTTTTGCGCCCGACGTTTTGGCATAGTCTTTGGCAAGTGTCCGCAGGATCGGCGTTCGGATGCCAATCACAAGCGCCGGATCCACCGTCGGAATCAGTTTCTGCATAAATTGCTTGTACTTTTGATCCTGCATCTCAAAAAGCAGCCATTGCAACTCTGTCTGGATATGATCCATTTTCGATTGTCCTTTTCAACTTTTATTTTTACCGGTGTAACAAACAAATTATCAATAGTGTACATAAAATTTGTAGTCAATCTTGTTTTCTACACAAAACTCCCGCAAAAATTCACATCCATCTATCCCTTTGAACCGCATTAAAAACTCTGTCACCGGATCCGCTCCACCAAGCGACAGCAGGACAAAAATTCTGGTCGTATTCGGTGCATCAAAACTATAAGTGTATTCGTAGTCCTCCGCACCAAAAAATTCCTCTACTGCTTTCCCCATGTCGAATCCTTCCACATTCAGGCATCCATCCCTCACTTCTGCCCAGACTTTTACTTTTACCCGAGGGGTTCTCTCGTCACAAATGACCGCGCGGTTTAATTGAATCATTTTTCGCTCCTAAGATTAACATATTTCTTCATTGCGTTTGGTCATGAATTTGTTTTGAACAGAAAGTATCACCCCGATTTAAAGAACCACTGATTAAACGAAACGGCAAATCTTTCCAATGTCCTTGAAAAGGCAGGATTTAAACACAATTACTGTCAGATTGAGATCATTCAAATGGATTCAGATGCTGGAAAACCCTGTGAAGTTCATACTTTTTGAGCCCCAAATTAAACCAAAAGGGTTGATTCCAGCGTAAAGCAGAATTCAACGCTGGATTTTATTTGAGCAATAATCAACTTTATTAATCAACAGACATGGAAGTCACAATTGACCGATCAGAATGCCGAAGGCAACCGACATCCGTCAATACCTGGGCACGTCCTTACTCAGTCACAGTCACTTTAGAACCATAACGCGGCAGCCCTGCCCGCGGATTCTTCCCGCAAGCATAAGCGATCATCAGCAGTTGAAAAGTGGTCATCGTACCCAGCGCGGCAGCGATATCTTCACCTTGCGGGCAGCGGATCGTCAGAGCGCCTGCCAATGGTTCGAGTCCGGACGCATCAATCACGATCAGACTGCAGCCGCTCTGTTTACGCAAGTCGGCGAATGATTGACAAAGCATTCCAGGTTCGCCTGCCTGACGAAACACGACCAACGCGGTTTCCGGGCTGAGTATTTCCATTGGGCCATGGCGGAAAGTACCGCTTTCATTGCTGAGCACCGGGCGGTTACCCAGTTCTTCACAACCCAGTGCAAAAAGATGCGCAAGCGGGGCGAACAGACTTCTGCCACTGGCAATACTGTGGTTCTTACTGAAAAGTAACCAGACCGCATTTTCCAGCTGTACCAGTTCAGCCGGTTCAAAGCAGACAGCCTCCTCAATGTCATTCACTTTCACAATGCCCAATTCAGCCGCAACATAAGCAAAAGCTGCCAGCGAAAGCGTCACACTGCGTGTGCCGGCATAAGCGGCTTCCGTCCCGCCGGCGCAGATCAGCGGACGGGTTGCTCGTGCAATCGTGCTCTCTTCCGTCAACGTAACGGAAAACAATGGATGTCCTGTGATTAGCGGCAAACATTTCACCGTTTCAATCGATTCGCCGCTCTGAGATGTCAGAATCACAACTTCATCTGTCAGCGGGATTGGGTCATACAAAAACTCGGAGGCAGTCAGCGCCAACGCAGCAATCCCCAACTTGCGTATCTGCAGCGCAAAAATCTCATTGACAAAATGGGATGCGCCCATTCCCAACAGCAACACCTTTTGCCGTTCCCGGATCGCACCGGCAATCTCCTGAATGCGCGCCTTTTGCGACTCCCGCGTCTGGATGATGTCATCAACCTGGCGGGACATCTCCCGGCCAATCGCCTCAACGCCGGATTTATCATCCAACAAGACTGCATACTTTTCAAGGATTGGGTGCATGATTTTTCTCCTGATAACGGAATTTTGCAAGCAGCGCTGCGCCAAGGCTGCCGGAATTGGAATCTGCTTTAGGCAAGACGATTTTTGTTCCGCCAAAAATGGACTGCAGTTTATCCAGCCGGGACTGAGTTTCAGGAATGAGGTATTTGGCAAAAAAATCCTTCATTCCACCTGAAATGAAAACCTGATCGCAATTAAAAATGCCCACCAACGTACTGATGGAATTGGTCAATGCGGCAAGCAGGTTTTCGCGGAAAAGAATTCTTTCCGCAGTATCACATTGATCCAATATCTCCTCCGGAGTCAGTCCGAAAAGGCGATCCGCGTCGCGGTTGATTGCCGTACCAGAAAGCAGATTCTCCATACAATTATCTTTACCGCAATAACAAAGCACGTCCGCAGAAATCCCTGCCGGCGTATGTCCGATTTCAGGATGAATACCACCGGGTATCCGAAACAGTTTACCGCCCAGGCGGATTGAACAGCCTACGCCCGTACCAAAGGTCATCAACAGTGTATTATCTGAAACCGAACCTTCATCGTAGAGCGCGACTTCGCCAAGATGCGCGGTGTTCGCGTCATTTTCAAGATATACCGGTAATGCGAGCCGGGAGGAAATTTCATCCGTCAGGTGCATGCCCTCAAGCCCGGGAAGCGTATATGGATTCAAAACCACGCCGCTGTTAATGTCGATCGGGCCGGTGCAACCAATTCCAACAGCAGAAATTTGATCATCCGCAGCCAACCCCGCCGAAAATTCTTGCACCGCGCCGGTCAGCATCTCCAGAAAAACAGACGGCCCTGATTCAGACCCGGTAGAGAAACTGCTGGTCTTCCGAATTGCTCCGGCTTCATCCATTAAAACCAATTTGACCGAAGTGCCGCCGATGTCCACCCCGCAAAAGAAGTTCACTCCTTCAATCCTCCGGTAACCAGGCCTTTGATCAATGCCCGTTGGAAGAGCATCCCCAGAATTACCGGAGGCGCAGAAGCCAGCACGCCGCCGGCAGCAATCAGGCCGTAGTTGGATTGCCTTCCGGAAGCCAGATTAGCGATTACAACCGGTAAAGTCATTGCATTTTTGGTGTTCGTGAAAAGCATTGCGTAAAAATACTCATCCCATGCCATGATAATTGCCATCAGCGCCACCGTTCCAAGCGCCGGCAGCAAAAGCGGAATCACGATTTTATTGATCCGTTGAAAAAGTCCGGCGCCGTCAATGATCGCTGCTTCTTCCAGTTCGTACGGAATCGCGTCAATGCTCTCTTTGATCAGCCAGACGCAAAACGGCAAAATAATGGTGCAATATACAATTGCCAGCGCAAATGAATTATCCATCAGGCTGAAGCGCACCAACATTTTATAAAGCGGGATGCAATAAGCGACCGGCGGCAGCATAAAGGTAAAAATTGCCAGGGAAAGTATCAGATTTTTCTTGCCAGAATAGCGTGAGAAAACCCAGGCGGCAGGAATTGTTACCAGCAGAGAAAGGAGTACAGCAGTAAACGCCGTCGTCAAACTGTTGCGCAGCGCAAAAAGGAACATTTCGCCCCGGCTGTTAATTCCCATCGTCAGCAATTCTTTGAATGAGGAAAGATCAATCCGTTCTGGGATCCAACGCAACGGTTTGGTGGTCAGATCCGCCGATGAACTCACCGACATGATCAACAGCCACAGGAAAGGAATGATGATAAAAACCATCAGGATGATCAGGGCAAAATATTTTAGAACCGTGGAAAATTTCGGACTTTTTCGCATGATCTCCTCACCGTTTTTGGCTGCTCAGGATTTTCATATATGCGAGAATCAAGATCATGATAAATGCGACCATGATAATCGCAAATGCGGATCCGCTGCCAATGCGCGAATTGGTGAAAGCCTCCTGATAAACGAAAATGCTGGCTGAACGGGTTTTGTTCGCCGGCCCGCCCTTGGTCATCACATAGATAATATCAAAGACTTTAACTGCCTCAATGATCCGCAGCACCATGGCAACTTGTACCGAAGGGATAATGTAGGGCATGGTAATATAGAAAAAGCGCTGCCAGCTGTTAGCGCCATCTATTTTTGCCGCCTCGACCTGCGATTCCGGCAATCCCTGCAGCGATGCCAGTACAATCATGGCGACCAGTGAAAAGTTTTTCCAGATGTCCGCGATCATGATCGCCCATAAAGCTTTGTCCGCGCTGCTCAGCCAACTGACATACTTCTCTATGAAACCGAATTGAAACAGCAGTGAGTTCAGTGCGCCATATTCGGGATTATAGATCAGCCGCCACATAATCGCGTTTACAATCGTGGGTACCGCCCAGGGAAGAATCAGGAAAACACGGACGACCTTCGCCCCTTTCAGCGGTTCATTCAGCAGCAGCGCCACTGTCGTCCCAAGAATAACTTCAGAAGAAACCACAACAACGGCAAAAATTCCTGAAATACGCAGCGACTCCAAAAAGCCGCGGTTGCTAAAAGCTGAAATAAAGTTGTAAAAACCAACAAATTTAGGCGCGTCAATCCCCAACAAATCTGCGTTGGTAAGACTGAACAGAATGGTTCGGACCAGAGGCCAACCAATGACGATTCCCATGACCGTAATCATGGGAATCGTTAAGAACGCATATCGATCTTTTAATTTCAGGGACATACCTTATTTGATCTGATTGATCTGCTCAACCGCCGCTTTCAGGGCGTCTTCAGCGCTCATTTCACCATACAGCGCGCTTTGAATGTTCTTCTGCAAAATAGCGCTGGCTTCCTGATAATTCGGTTCGCTTGGGCGGACGTTCATAATAGAAAATGCCAGTTTAGAAGCGGCTACCAGATTTTCACGCCCTTCCGCAATCGCCGGATCATCATAAGAAGCTGACCAGACCGGTAGCTGCAGATTGGAGTAGGTATCCTGTACGGGCTTACTCGTCAGGTACTGAATGTATAAAAAGGCTTCTTCCGGATGTTCGGTTTTGCTCATCACGCTCAGCCCCATTGAACCGCTCATGGCAGCATGCTCTTTGACGCCGGACTTGCCAGGAAGGGTCATCACACCAACTTCATCCGCGCTCAGTTTGCTTTCAGCGGGATCAATCGCCAGACCATGCATATACGCCCAGTTCAACGTGAAGGCGGCATCGCCAGACGAAAAGACGCGGCGGACGTCTTCTTCCAGGTATTCAAGGGAGTTGGGGTTCAACAGCCCCTCGTCTTTCAGACTAATCAAAGTTTTCAATGCTTCAACACCGCTATCCTGCAGGATATAGTTTCCAGCCTCATCCTGGAACGAGGCGCCATAAGCTTCAAGGAAATTGGAATAAACACAGATCAGCGCTTCGGCTTGCGCCAGACTGAATACAAACGGATACTCTACAACACCTTTTTCCTTGAGCGCGCGACCGATATCGATCATCTCTTCCAGGCTCTTTGGCTCTTCCGTAAAACCAGCTTCAGCGAGCATGGTTTTGTTATAAAAGAGATACATCGTATCCAAGAACCACGGCAACCCATAGACGTGCTCATTTTTGGTGGTCACATTCCAGGCGCCCGGCAAAACGCCGTCCCGGTATTCCTGCGGGACGTCAGCGGTGATATCCAGCAGCATGTCCTTGGAAACATATTCCGCAAACCAAATATCGTCTACCAATACGGCGTCATAAGGCTTGTTCGAGCCATACGCAAGCATGGTCTTGTTGCGCAGCTCTTCATAGGGCACGAATTCCGTGTGGACTTTGATATTCGGATGGTCTTTCATGAAATCCGCAGTCATATCATTTACGTTCTGTTCAGAATAAGCGGCCTGAGCCATACCGAGAAAACGGATTTCGACCACATCTGACTGCGCGGCAACAACGCCGTAAACAGAAAGAATCACCAAAACCGACAATAGTAAAAACAGTATATTGCTTTTCTTCATTTTTTCCCTCTCATATAATTGTGTTTTTCGGACTTTTTTTCTAACTGCGTCACTAATGATTTTACGGTTCGATCAAGGTTAAGTCAAGTTACCAAGGTTGGTCTGTACGGGATAAAGGAGAGCGGTCGGCAAGCGAAAAAAAGGTTTTTTTTGCTCATAATTTATGCCATCCGCATGATATAATCATGCCGTTAATCGGCTTAAGTTGACTGACAAACGTTCTTTTATTTTTTAGGAGATACATCGAATGGCACAGGATTATTACGATATTGAATTGGCTGGTATCAAGCGCCCACTTCCGCTGGTAAAGGTTGCGCCGGGAACACGGATTGCAGTACTGAATATTTTGGGGGACACCGAGCTGGTCGAAGCCTGTGCCAGCGAAATGGCAAAACGGTTAGAAAAAATCGAGTATGACGTTTTTGTAACTGCGGAATCGAAAAGCATCCCATTTACTCATGCTTTATCTGTGCGCACAGGAAAACCATACGTTGTCTGTCGCAAAAACTACAAAACCTATATGGGAAAAGCACTGGAAAGCACCTCCAATTCAATCACTACGCAGCACGATCAACATCTAATTCTGGATGAAAAAGATATTGCCCAGATAAACGGGAAAAGAATCGCGATTGTGGATGATGTGATCAGCACTGGATCCACCCTGAAAGCGATCCAGGAATTGGCCAAAAAAGCCGGCGGTCTGCCAAACCCAATCGCGGTCTCAATCTGTACCGAAGGCAGTGCGGACGACTGGAAAGAGGTTGTTGCGCTGGCGCACCTTCCTGTTTTCAAGGATTGAAAGCCTTTCAAGGTTTGCAATTAAGCAAAGCATTTATAAAACGCCGATGGTTTTGAAATCCGCCGGCGTTTTTCTTTTTCCATGGTTTAATTTCCGGAAGGAAAATCAGTAACGATCCAACTTCACCAATTCAGAGAGAATCACTTATCAGTAAAAGCGGAACGCCGTCCTGATCATGAATTTCCGGAAAGACCAGCAGTTCTCCGCGAAACCAGCCTTCATCTGACCAACGTCCAATGACAATTACCTCCTCGCGACCGGGCAGTGGCGGCGGACTGGCAGAAAGCGGGATAATCACCTGAACATTTTGTTCGTTCAGCAGCGTAAAACCGAGCCGATCAAAATTTCGTCGCTGATAGATTGGCCAAGGGTTTGCACTGGTGAGACCATCTCCGGCGGCAAACCAACGGGGATAGATCATCCGCCCGTAAACCATTTCGACGCTGCAGCTGTTGATTTCATTATACAAAGTCTGCGGCAGTTTTTCAGCCGGCAATCCGCGTGCAATTTGCAGCATTTCTGACGTTTGGAGCGGAGGAATCTGGTCCCGGATCACAGCGGCGCTCCAAGCGGGAAATCCGGCCGCAATAACTATCGCGATGAGCAAAACAACCGCAATCACGGGTTTTTCACGCTTCGGCGAAAGTTCGGGGCTGTCCGGCAGTTCTTTCAAATGAGTTGGCGCCTTTATACCCCTGCCGGCCATCCATAACAATTCAAAAATTCCCAGCGAAAAGTAAAAATAAAAAACCCAGTCCGCCGGCAAAATAAAGCGCCAGCCGGAATAACGCCCAAGAGCGGAAGACAGCAGATAAACCAGGCTCGCCGCAAGCGGCAGAATTCCGGCATAGCCGTTCCTTCGCCATGCTGCTGCCATCCCAACGGAGATAATCATCAGCAGCAGTATCCAGAAAAGCAGCGGCGCACCTGTCAGCCGGCTGGCTTCATGTTGATAATCCGGCGCGGTAAGATCTTCAGCAGTAAATAAAGGAGGGGTGCCAATTGGCAGTACCAACCAGGAATCAGCCACGTTTTTCAAAAAATGGTTGCCGATGAACTGAGCAATTTTCATCGGATGTTCGCGGATAAAGATGCTGATTTGTTCGAAATTACCCAACTCCACAGCCGGATCTGGCTGCCAGTTGACGTCATTTGAGTAACGCCTCGCCAGCTCATAACCATGGATACTGCTATCCTCCAACACTGCACTGCCAGTCAGTTGTACGCTGCGCACCAACGCCGGCGACAGTACCAGCAATACGACCAGCGTGAATTGCAAAGACTTGACCATCTTCTTACGTAGGGACTGGCGGCATGAACCGAAAACACAACCCCAAATGGGTAGAATCAAGATCAACGCTTGCGAACGGATCAGAACGCCGATCGCCAGAGCGCCTCCGGCAAGCACAAGACGCCAACGCGATTCCATCCTCCTGACCCAGCTGATTACAACTGAAAGGATCAATAAAAAAGCCAACAGCATCGGCAGATCTGAAAGAAACATTTTGGCGCTGGATACCCCAAAAAACGGCGCCATCTGCAGCGTATTCCATTCACGGAAAATCGCGATACCGGCAGCCATCAGTCCACCGCCGGTTGAACCGAGCTGCCATCCCAGCAAAAACAACATTGGCGGAATCAGCTCCAGCATGATGGTCAACAGATCAATAGATTTCATGATTTCGTTACCTCTCATAAACTGGATAACGGCCAGAATCCATACAAAGAATTGCCGGGAAATTATCGAGGATTTCAACCCAAGCCCTGCAAGAATACTTTCCGACCACAGCCCATAATAAGCAGCATCCGAGGCCGGATAAGGCAGGTTGTCCGGCAGCGTGATCTCCATAAAATAGCTGTTTTCCAGCACCTGTTCTGTCGGAACAGAAACCCAAACCAGCGCGCTGACGCCCCAGATGACCAGGAACAGGACAGCGGCGATTGCCGTTTTTCGCTGCCCCCAACCGAACGGAAGGTGGCTGATAAGCACACAAATCAGCGCTGCAAACAAGAATGCACCGGTCAACTGCCATAACTGAACAG
Source organism: Flexilinea sp. (assembly GCA_040766005.1). GTDB lineage: Bacteria > Chloroflexota > Anaerolineae > Anaerolineales > Anaerolineaceae > Flexilinea. Next base: position 186,637 of record JAXGRI010000005.1, read on the forward strand.
CCATTCCGGTCGGCTGCCAGTCGAACGGATCCGGAGAAATGCCCAGCCCGCTGATCCGGATTAGCAAATAAACAGCCAACTGGATACCGATAAAAATGCTGAGGGATGGCAACAGACTACGGATGTCAAACACTCGCTCGTCTTTATCCCCTGCAGTAATAAATCTGAGAAAAATGAGCAATTGTAGGGAAAGGGTGATGATGAGGAAAATCAGCGGTTCAAGCCGGGCCAGATACGCCGGAATACTCTCAGGTAGCAGAAAGCGGAAAACCCAGTAAAAAATTGCTGCATTGAAAAATGAAATCAACCCCGCAGAGCGCAACCGTTTATGGATTGCAGGATCCTGAAGAAATTTAATCATTTTTCCGGAAAAACGACAGGGACGGAACAATGAATAAGCGGCAAATGCACTAACAATAAATGAAAGACTTATCAGCGCGAATATCAGCAGGCGCGGCAACGACATACCGAACAGAAGTGCATTTTTCGCGTCCTTGTCAATGCTGTAAAGCCAGTATGCCGCTAACGCACATTCGGCCGCGCACAACAACAGAAAAAACCCCCATTTTCGCTGACTGGCTTTACAAATTTCAGTAAACTGTTTTTTTATCATTCAAGTCAATTTTACCCTTTCCGAATCAAAACAGATTTGAAACCCTGCCGCAAAAAGCCGACGCATCAGATTCATTTTTAGTCGGGACGCTGTGGAATTCATAATGATATACTACTAATGATTATGGTAAAGAAGATCACAAAACCAAAAAAGAAGACAACCTATCGCAGTGATAAGAAGCCTTCCATGCAGGCACGCAAACGCGCTCCGCAAACGATATCACAGAAAAAGAAACTTGCTGGAAAAGTCATCCAACCCGCTGAGAGAATAAAACAGATTTGGGAAATCATGACATTGGCATGTGGGATCTTTCTCCTTTTCGGCGGAACGTTTGCACTTGGTAGTCTCTTTTTCAACGACATGAACAGTGCAACCTTCTGGCTGGCAGAAAAAATGCGCTTTCTTTTTGGTAAAACAGCCGGATTTACTTCATTGGTTGCCATTCTGGCTGGCATCTGGATCCTGTTCCTGCGAAAAATTGAGAAGCCTTTTTCGTTTTCCTTCCCGATTTTTGTTTTTTTCACAATGCTGTACATCTATGGTCTAATGTTGATCCAGCGTTTCACTGCGCTGCAGGCGCCGTTTGTCGATGCAGCGGCAGGTGGTGGAATTTTAGGCGAAAAAATTGACACCTTTCTGGTAAATGGAATTGGCGGCGGCGGTACGCTGATCCTGCTTTTCTTTATTGGAGCTGGTTTCCTGCTGATTGCCTGGCGATTCCTGACCCGGACATATCCGGAAAAAATTCAGCAGAATATGGAGACTACGACAGAGATCATTGAGAAGGCAAAATCGATGTTCAGCGTTACGCCGGCTGTCAAAACAGAGAAAACGTTGAAAGAGTTCAAGCAGCCGCTCATCGATGATCTCTCAGAAGAGACCATCAACGTTGCAATGGCAGAGGCGGATGTTCCAAAGAAGAAAACGTCGATGAAAGACCGGTTGCTGACCGTGACCGGATTAGCGGGACATGAAGGCGCAGACGATTTTGATCCGGAAAATGGAGACGGGAAACGACAAAACGCAAAACCATTCCGGACATTGTTTGGCAAACAGGAAGAGCCGGTCAGCAGCGCACCAGCGTTTAAACCGGTTTTATCACATAAAATTACGTTCGAAAATCTGAACCAGCCGCAAAAAGCGGCGCCGGACAATTGGCGCCTGCCGCAATTGGATGAAATCTTTGATCCGGCGAAACCGAAAAAGATGCTTTCAGCAGATGATCCGCATATCCGGACCCAGGTTATGCAGATTGAACAAGTGTTGGAAACATTCGCAGCGCCCGGTAAAGTTGTCGATATTCAATGCGGCCCCACTTTCACCCAGTTTGGAGTGGAGCCTGGTTTTCTGGAGAAAGGCGACCGGCGCACACGCGTCCGGGTGAAACAGATCGAAACCCTGCAGAAAGACCTTGAAATGGCGCTTTCGGTGAAACAACTAACGATTGAAGCGCCAATCCCCGGGAAAACTTACATCGGATTGCAAGTGCAAAACCGTGTACGCGTTCCGGTAACGATTCGTGAAGCATTGAATAACGACGAATTCAGCCGGGCGGCAAAAAAACTGCCGATCGTGCTTGGAAAAGATATTAACGGAGATGTAATTACCTCAGACCTAACCCGGTTGCCGCATCTTCTGATCGCCGGGACAACCGGATCTGGTAAATCCGTCTGCCTGAACGCAATTCTGGCTTGTTTGCTGCTCTATCACTCTCCCGACAGTCTGAAGCTGGTGCTAATTGACCCCAAACGGGTTGAGTTGACTGGTTATAACGGTATTCCACATTTGATAACGCCAGTCGTCACAGACGTAACCAATGTCGGGAAAGTTTTGCAGTGGACACTAGCCGAAATGGACCAGCGCAATTTGAAATTCCTGGAGTCCGGCGTGCGGAACATACAGGATTTTAATCAGAAATATCCTGATAAAAAAATGCCTTATTTGGTGGTCGTGATTGATGAACTTGCCAACCTGATGATGGAAGCAGCCTCGGACGTTGAAAGCAGCATCACACGCCTGGCGCAGACTGCCCGCGCAATGGGGATTCATCTGGTGGTCGCAACGCAGCGTCCCTCCCGTGATGTGATCACCGGGACAATCGAAGGAAACCTGCCCTCGCGGATCGCATTTGCTGTCGCGACCAGCGTGGACAGCATGGTCATTTTGGATCGCCCCGGGGCGGAAAACCTGTTCGGCAAAGGCGATATGTACCTGATGTCCGCCGAAGAAACGACATTGAAACGCTTGCAATGCGTCTATGTTTCGGACGCGGAGATCAAACGGCTGGTCGAATATTGGCGCAAAAATCCTAAGCTGACAGATGCGGAGACGCCAAACACACAATCATCCGATATCCAACCAGTAACAGTCCGCCGGATTCCAACACCGCAGAGCGGCATTCTGACACAGCTACCGCTGCTCGATGAAGATGAACCCGCAATGAAGAAAACGGAAGACGTGTTGCTGGAAGATGCAATTACGCTGGCACGCAGTCGTGGAAAGGTATCTGCCAACATGCTGGTCAGTCAGTTCGGCATCGGCTTCACCCGTGCGAATAAACTGCTGGTTCAAATGGAGGATCGCGGTATCATCAGTCCTCCGAACGCCAATCCCGCCCTCCCGCGTGAAATTTTGGATTATGGTGAGCAGACCCCTGCAAACGATGATTCGCCGCAAACCGGGTGATTCGAATGGGATACTTCGAGATAGGCATCTATCAACCGCGGACAAACGAAAATATCGGGACGCTTTGGCGCAGCGCATGGCAGCTGGGAGCCGCTGGAATTTTCACGATCGGGAAAAAACAACGGCGCCAGACCAGCGACGTGTTGGACGTCCCCTATAAAATCCCGCTGCGGCATTTCGAATCATTTGAAGCCTTCTTGTCTGCGCGTCCTGTCGGTGCACAGTTGGTCGGAATCGAATTCGGCGGTGTCCCGCTGAAAACTTTCAACCATCCGCGCCGGGCAATTTATCTGGTAGGATCAGAAACCAACGGCTTGCCAAAGAACGTTTTAGATCATTGTGACGCCGTCGTCGAGCTTGAATCGCTGAACTACCTTTCCTATAACCTGGCAGTTGCCGGGTCCATCACGATGTACCACCGTTTTATCACATTCAAGGAATAAGTTTTTTTTCGGGAATGGGTCTATGGCAATAGAAAGAATTCACGCCGTAAAGGAAATCAACAAGGACAACATCTCTTTATCCCTTGGCCGCGAAAAGTGTTCATTGTTTTAGGATGATCCTTGCTGCGCGACTTTGAGAAGGGAGTCAATAAAATCAGCACATTGCTCTGGACCGCAAGCTTTTTTCCAAAGCGGCAACGATAAAACCGCCCAACTCATCATAAGAATGGAAACAGGAACTCCGTCTTTTCTGTATTCGCATATTTCTGCTTTACTGTTAAAATAAATAAAAGACATAAAAGTTATTCGACGATAAGTGGAGTCAAGGACGAAATTTATGCAGTCAAATGAACCGTTCGAAGAGAAGTCTGCGCTGAAAAAAGCGGTCAGCTTTGAGAGTTTTCCATTTTTAGGATTGCTGGGCGCTTTTTTCTTTTATCTGGGTATGAAAATGGGTATCGCCAACATGATGAATACCATTCTGCATACCGCCTATGAAATACTGATATCGACTGTCTTTTATATCATGGCAATTGCAGTTGTCGTCGGGGGTTTCTCTGAATTGCTTTCAGAGTTCGGCGTGATTGCCATCGCCAATAAGTTATTTTCACCGTTGATCAAACCGATCTTTCAATTACCTGGCGCAGCAATCGTTGGGATATTTACAACCTATTTTTCTGACAATCCCGCTATTTTAACACTCGCAAAGAATCAGTCTTTCCGGCGTTATTTTAAAAAATTCCAGGTACCTGCTCTGACCAATATCGGTACAGCTTTTGGGATGGGGATGATCGTTACCACGTTCGTGATTGGGATTCGAACTCCTGAAGGTGAAACATTGCTAAAAGCAGCCTTAATCGGGAATATCGGTGCCGTTATCGGGGGAATTGTCAGCACAAGACTGATGCTTTGCTTTACCGCCAACGTATTCGGAAAAGAGGAAGAATGTGTAACAGACTGTAAAGATTGTTATGACATTTTGAATTACCGGATGGTTCGGGAAGGTTCCTTCGGATCCCGTTTTCTTGAAGCCATTCTGGACGGCGGAAAAACGGGCGTGGAGATGGGGATGACAATCATTCCCGGTGTGTTGATTATTTGCACAATTGTCCTGACATTAACAAATGGACCATCTGCGTCGGGAGCGTATACCGGAGCAGCGTTCGAAGGCGTCGGTCTGCTGCCTTGGCTTGGATCCAGACTGCGCTTCATCCTGGATCCCTTGTTCGGGTTCTCCAGCCCGGAATGCATTTCTGTGCCGATCACTGCTCTCGGCGCTGCGGGCGCAGCCATTTCGCTGATCCCCAAACTGATCCAGCAGGGACAAGCTCATGCAAACGACGTCGCCGTCTTTACGGCAATGTGCATGTGTTGGAGCGGCTTTTTGAGTACACACGTCGCGATGATGGAAAATCTAGGCTGTCGTCAACTGACGGGCAAAGCGATCTTTTCCCATACGATTGGCGGAATTGCAGCAGGGATCGCCGCTAATTTTCTCTTCAAGCTGGTTGCGCTGATCTGATACTTTCTGAAGTATCAGGAACGAAAAAGCCGGGTTGAAAAGGATCGCTATTCTGCTCCCGAGGCGCCGCAAGCGCGCCTTCATTCCATAAATACTCCCCGTTACCTCAGCAGATTTGCAGGTTTTTTCGCGTACCCTGGAATGTCGGGGAAAGCTTTTCCCCACCAGCATTCCCCCCCTTAAACCAAAAAGGTCATGTTGGCAATGACCTACTCTCCCAGGAGGTCGCCCTCCAAGTACCATCGGCGTTGACGTGCTTGACTTCCGGGTTCGAGATGTTGCCGGGTATACCCACGTCCCTCTGGTCACCAACATGACCTTTCCTTTACCTCATACAGTATGTAGTTCGTTTCCTCTTCAGAAGACGAATCTGTTCCTTACATCACGTCCTAAGCCTTCGATCATTAGTACTGGTTTGCTCAATACATCGCTGCACTTTCACCTCCAGCCTATCTAGCACGTAGTCTCCGTGCGATCTTATTCTTGCGATGAGAGAATTTATCTTGAAGCAAGTTTCCCACTTAGATGCTTTCAGCGGTTATCTCTGCCAAACGTGGCTACTCAGCGTTGCAATCGGCATCACAACTGACACACCAGAGGTTTGTCCA
>JAXGRI010000006.1:0-167033 GCA_040766005.1 Flexilinea sp.
TGGGCTGGCGCTGGTCTACTTTCTGCAGACGGACGTTGTTCCGACGCTGCTTGAAAAGGGACTGCGGGTTGTCGTGCTTACCGATGACGGCGTGACGGATAAAATCAGGGAAAAATTCCAGTCTGATTCCCTCTTTTTTGAGGGGCTGCGTCTGCAGCAGGCAAAGGATTATTTTGACAAGACCCATCATCAACGTCAATATTGGCTGCATTTTCTGCGCTGGATGGGAGGATCGGATTCAGTCAATACCCACGCGATTGACAGCCATCTGCGCCAGATGGCACATGAGACGTCCCTGCGTGGAAAAATGATCATGCCCGGCATCCGTTTTTGGACGAAAGTGCTGCGAAAATCAAAGGTTGCCCGGAAGAGTTTGGTAAGAAGACAGCTGAAGTATCGGACGAATATCTACGGCGACCTGTTTGAAAAGTATCAGCCGGATCTGGTGATCGCCAGCACGGCCGGCTGGCGGCTCGACCGCTACCTGCTGCGGGAAGCGGCGTTGCATGGCATCGAGACCGCTTATGCAGTGATCGGCTGGGATAACCCTAGCAGCTATCGCCTGCCTGGTGCCCCGGTGCAATGGGCGAATTGCTGGTCGGCGATTCAGAAGCAAGAACTGACTGCCGGTGCTGATTGGCGGCCGGAGCGCGTCCATATCGGCGGGATTCCGACCTATGACGGGTATTTTACGAAGAAGTGGCAGCTGCCGCGGGCGGAATATTTTCGGATGCATGGGCTGGATCCGGAGCGCAAGCTGATTTCTTTCGCCTGCAGCTTTGTTACCTTTTCCCCCACTTATCAGGACATTGAAGCGCTGGTCAGCCTGGTTGACGGTGAGGAACTCTCGCAGCCTTCGCAGCTGCTGATTCGGTTGCATCCGAATCATTTTATGCCTGGTTCGCTGTTTGAAGAGGAGGCTGACCGCATCCGCGAATTGATCAAAGGCAAGCCACATATCCATCTGGTGGAGCCGGTGGCGCTTGGTGGGGATCTCGGCTTTTATTCCGGAGAAGATATGCCTGAAAAAGATTCGATGATGGCATGGTCGGATGTGTTCTGCACGGTTTATTCGACGATGGTGGTTGAAACGGCGATCCACGACCGCCCGATCATCAGTGTCTGTATTGACGCGCCGGGTGGCTGGAATAAACCCGAGAAATTTGATCTTTCGCTATCTGAGATCGGTTTGTGGCCGACGCATGACCGTTTTCGCAAGGCGAAAGCTGGTAAGGTCGTTTATGACCGCGAACAGTTGAAAGAAGCATTATGCACCTATCTGGATCGGCCGCAGGCGGACTGGCGCGAACGGCGGCAGTTTGTGATCGATGAATGCACCTTTACGGACGGCAGCGCCGGGCGCAGGACTGGAGAATATTTTGCGCAGCTGGCGGAGAACGCCATCCGGCACAACCATATCCAGTATCAATTTGATCCGATAAAGCCTTCTGACACCCCGAAAATCGCTGGCTGAACGGCGAAGGCGGATGTGGTGTGAAGGGTGAATGAAGGATGGCGAAGAGGATGCATCCGGTGCTGATTCTGTTTGAAGCGATCATTGCGGCTTTTTTTCTGTTGCGGCCCGGGAATGGCAATGTTTCAAAGGTGCGGCTGCTGTTTTCCGCCTTCGCTCTGATTTATGGCATTGGATTGAGCATTTTTTGGCGATTCATCCGAGGCACTTCAAAATCAAAACGGACAGACGCTGCTGTTGAAAAAATTGGCGTTGCTGCTTTTTTACTGGCGGCGTTTTGTTTGGGGTTTCTTTGTTTACGCGCCGATATTATGATCTTCCTATACTGGATAGCGCACTGAACTATGTACGGCAAACTGTTCCGCTGCTGATACTGATCGGCGTAACCATGCTCCAATTGCATATCGCGCTCCTTTCTGAGCGGATAAAAGCGGAGGAAACGCTGTCATCAGGCATTTCGCGTTTCTGGCGTTGCGGAAGGATCGTCTGGCAGGCGGCGCTGATCCTGTTGGTGTGTCTGCTGCTGCTGCTGGCGTTTGTCCCGATCCGCCGGAATTATTACCCGTCTTTTGACTCATCCATCTTTTCCTATATCGGACAGCAGATTTTGAAGGGGAGACTGCCGTATGTTGACGCCTGGGATCATAAACCGCCGCTGATTTTCTATCTTGACGCGTTTGGTTTGTGGCTGGCGAACGGTCATCTGATCGGAATCTGGCTGCTGGAACTGGTCGCTCTCTTCAGCGGAGGACTGGTATTCTTCCGTGTTCTGCGAAAATTTTTCTCAGAATCGGTTGCGTTGAGCGTGGTGCTGCTTGGAATTCTGCATCAGGCGCGGTTGTTTGACTTCGGCAATTACACGGAAGAATTTTCGTTGTGGTTCCAGCTGTTGGCGCTGGGGCTGGCATTTTCGAGCCGCTTCCGCTCTCGTCCGGGACTGGAAGCGCTGCTGTCCGGCTTATTATGCGGGCTGGCATTCACCTGCAAGCAGAACACGATAGGCGCCTGGATCGCGATCATCCTGATGAATTTTCTGGCAGCGCTCATTACGACGAACCGATCAGAAGCGCTGCGCGCCTTCTTTCGGAAAGGCGCATTCTTTTTCACCGGATTCTTTCTGATCAATTTTATTTGGGCGGGTTATTTCGCAATAGAAGGTATTCTAAAGGAATATTGGGATACCGCTTTTGTCTATAATTTCATCTACACCCAAAAAAGCGGTGAAAGCCGTTGGGCGACCGGGTTGACGACCCTGGCGTTTCTTCCTTCGCTTTCGCTTTTCCTGATGCTGGCGTTCCTATCCTGGCCACTGGCGTTGATCAAGCAGGGCGGACAACTTCTGCGGGAAGTGCCTGCTGGGCGGGTGGCATGGTTTGAACGGAACCGACTGCTGGTCTGGGCGCTGCTGGCGCTGCCGATTGAGCTGGTTTTAGCGGGGCTTTCGGGAATGAATTATCAGCATTATTTTATTCTCTGCCTTCCAGCTGCCTGCGTGCTGGCGGCATGGCTGGCGGCTATGGCTGCAGATTGGCTTAACCGGCGCGGACTGCGGACGGTTTTCGCGAATGGGTTGGTACTGGCTGTGTTTTGGCTGGGATCTTTGACGTTAATCCCAGTGTATCAGGATAATTACGCGCCGCGGTTGCCGTCCGCGAATACGAAGACAGCGGACTTCCTGCTGGCAAATACGGATGTGTCGGACGCAGTTCAGTTGTGGGGTGGATCGCTGGCCCCATACGTGATGGCAGAACGAGCATCGCCATCACGGTATTTCAACGTCCGCCCACTTTATTTGTTCGCAGGCTACATGCAGCCGGAACAGTGGACTCGATTCCGCCAGGATTTGGAGAGCGACCTTCCTAAAATGGTGGTTTACATGAAGGATTCGTTCTTGGCGCAGGTTCCGGCGGAAGCCGAAGGATTTTGTACGGCTGAACATCTTTTCGAATATCAGAAACCGGTTTACGAGTTTCTGTGCCGGAATTATCGTTATCGTGAGACGATTAACGAGGGAATGAACGACGCCTGGGATGTTTTCGAGCGTGTTGGGGAAGGTTCTTGATCGGCGTTCTACTTTGTTCTTGGCTGTACAGCAGGCAGATCGAGCAAACCAGATGTACCGCTATTTTCAGGCTCAGGAGATGCCGTTTAGATTTGAGGAAGCCTTTTTCTTCTCTGGCGCGCGGATAATTTTACACGTTGCAGCGACGGCCGCTCTCCCAGAAAATCTTCAAGACGAATGTCTCTAATCCTGAACACAAACAAAAGCGGGTCTCTGAATAACAGAATCGTTTGATAACGCTCAATCAAGCGACGCTGCATTACCCGAACAAACGTAAAAACGCTCCAAGCGCGTAATGGCGGAGATCTTCGGACTCGAGCGCGTTTTTACGACAGATCGCTTCATAAAAATCAACGGAATCGCGTCGGATCCTTTTTTGTGTGTCTGGTTCAAGCTGCCAGAGACCAAATCGCTGCGTCCAGCCGCGTTCCCATTCGAAATTGTCAACTAACGTCCAGTGGAAATACCCTTTGACAGGAATACCGCGAGACCAGGCGCGCCAAAGCTGATGGATATGGTCTGCCAGATATTCGCGGCGAAAATGATCATCATCGTTTTCCACCCCATTCTCAGTGATAATTACCGGCAGACCGAATGTGCCTGCCCAATCGAGCGCTCTCGCGAATGATTCCGGTTCGTTTGCGATAAAACCGCTGTCGCTTAGCATCGCCCCTTCCGGAAAACTTATCACATTGGAAATATCCTTTGAAAATCGAATCTGACTTCCGGTGTAATAATTCAATCCCAAAAAATCTTGCGTATTTTTCGCCTCCCGGCAGCGAATCGCGAACGGTCCAAGCTGAAAATGTCCCTTAGATAGGACTTCAATGAACGAATCGTTATAGGCTTTATGCAGCACTCTGGCAAGCCATCTGTCTGCAGCCGCGTTTGTCGCTGGAATAAAATCACGCATATTGATTGCAATGCCGACCGATGCTTCCGGCTGTTCATGGTGGATCAGTTTGTAGGTCAGCGCATGGGCGCGGATCAGGTTCTTTAGAACGATTGCAGCTGAACGAAACCCTCTTTTTTCACCGGGCGGGAACACTCCTGTTATATAACCGCAATAAATGGCGACATTGGGTTCATTGATCGTTACCCAGTCAGTTACTAATGGCTTGAGTGCGGGAACCACCTTTGCGGCATATTTGGCAAAAATCTCCGGCGCCCCGGGATTTTTCCAGCCTCCGATATCGCTGAACCAGAGCGGATCAGTGAAATGGTGAAGTGTGATCAGCGGTTTCATGCCCAGGCTGATCAACCCGCGGATCATTTCGCGGTAGTGATCCAGCGCATTTTCATCCCATGTGTCCGGAGATGGCTGGATGCGGGACCATTCGATCGACATACGGTGGGCGTTCTGCCCGGTGTCGGCTGCTCGCTGAAAATCTTCCCGCCAGCGGCCGTTCCACCAGTCGCAAGCGCTCCCGCTTTGCTGATTGTTGAGAATCTTGCCGGGTTCTTTTTCCCAGCGGCTCCAGTTGTTATTGCGGTTGTTTCCTTCAACCTGATGGGAGGATGTGGCGGTTCCCCATAAGAACTGAGCCGGAAAGATGAATTTTGCGTTTGCCATCGAATATCTCTGCTAGAAGACGATCGCTTCAATCAGGTTCTGAACTTCAGTGTCAAGCTTCTCCCGATTCTCAAGGGCAAGCGTTTCAATCGTGACGCATGGGACAATCGGGGTGTTTTGACCGTCCAGGTTACAGTCGACCTGTTTTTTGAGGATCTTGCCTGTGTCAGGCTGGATCCAGAACTGATAGCGATTCAGGAAAGGATTGGCGGATTCCTCAGAATTTTGCTGCAGCGAGTGTTCAAAGAAATAACACCAGGCTGGCGCTCCGTCCAGTTCACAGGTTTCGCGGTTCAGGAAAATTGCGGATGTCCCGAGCAACGAGAAGAAATCACCGCCATATAGGTAAGCAACGCTGCTTGCGTTGCTCCGGCTGCTCACTTTGAGCCCCTGCGGAAGCAAAATTTCCATATCCGGCAGGTTCCAGCTGCCATACAAAAGTCTTTCATCCGTATTTCGGATGAGCGAGATAAGGCTGATGATCTCCCCGTCTGCGCCTAATTGGATCCATTTTTCATTGATAATTGTGGTTGCATATTCATCTTTCATCTCATGCAAGATTAAATCCGGGTGGTTGGCATTTGGAATCCCGGTCTGCTGCCGCGTTTTTTCGTAAATCCAGCCCGCGCGCGCAGAAAGTTTATCGGACAATTTCTGCATCAGATCCGCCGCTTCACGGACTTCATCATCGGCTTTCGCATAGGTTTCGGAAAGATCGTAAGTCATTGGGAGGATCGTCTGCGGTTCAGCGTCCGGCGTCCAATGGATGACATTCGGCGTCCAATTAATTTCCCAGTTCCCGTCCAGCCGGTATTCAAAGCCATGGATGGCGAGGTCTATATCTGCGGAGGTCATTGCAAGCAGCGGTACATCACAGGCAAACTGATTCGAATCCGGGAGAAAACCACATTCGGAAGCGATCAATTCCGTTGCTGCCTGAAAACGGATTTGTGAAATTCGCGGGTCTGCGGAGAGAAACAGGCGCAGAATCGGATGTTCATGCTGCTCATGCGCCTGCGCAAAGATCTGATATCCTTCTATTTTCGCTTCAAACTCGTCCAGTTTCAGCGGGATATTCAACTGAAATCGGTCGCCAATCTCAGGGATTTTGCTTAACCGGATAGAGATTTGATCGGTTTTATTGCGAGACAAATATACGTAATCTAGCGTTAGCCTTAAGGGATCGTTTGTATGCATTGCGGAAAAGAGATAGGCGTTACGCAGGAGATAGCTCTGGTCGTTTGCAAGGTTGAACCCGTAAGGGTCGTTGCGGGTAAGCAGATATCTTGCCCCATCGGTTCGCTCAACCGCGAACCATCCGACTTTTGTGAGCGTTTCGTCTTGCCGGCTCAATTTGAACCCTGGTTGCAGCATGCTGATTTCCGGTGTTTGAGCGGTGTTCATCAAAAACATTTCAACGGTACCTGAGCGCTGACTCAGCTGCGGTTGCGGCAGTCGCTGCTGCGCGTCTCCTTTCTGCAGATTGAGCACGATTGCTGCGCCTTCAGCCAGCGGTTCTGTGTCAAACGGGATCTGGTTGAAGTTGAACGAAACCACCTGCGGCTGTTCTTCAGTGAGAAATTCCAACAGACCTGCGATCACCAGTTCGTTTCCGTTCGATAACAACGAAAAACGGGAACCGGATGAGGGCGTTAGCCAGACGCCCGCGGGCGTCCCCAGCTCTGCGACAGGCAGGTAACTGCCGTAGACCCGGCTGTTGTCACTGACTTTTTCTTCCCAGGTGTAAGGCAGTCCCCAAACAAAAAACCGGACCAGGATCCGGTCTTTTTCGACGATGGCATCGTTGATCTCAAGTGTTGCTTGCTCATTCGCAACGGTCGTAAGGCTGGTTTTCAAGGCCTGCTGCAACGAAAAGATTGCCTGATTGATACCAATCATAGTTACGTCAGCAGAAGGCAGATCAGTTGCTGAAACCGCAAAAAACCGCTGCAGAACAAAGAAGAACAGGACCAGGACAATTCCGCTGTTTTTACGGATCAACAGTTTCTCCTGCATTGGGCGCAAGGGGTTCTTCAAATCCTGGCAGAACCGATTGCGCTTGAGGAATTTCTTTTTCTCCTGAAAATTTCTGGATTCACCAAGTTCGGATCGGTTCCTCAACGGTTTGCGGCTACCTCGCGAATCACGTCACAAATACGCTCCATGAACTGTCTGGTTTCAATTGTGTTGGTGCCGATATGCGGCGTCAATACTGCCCGTTCCTGCCCCAGCAATTTGGGCGGGATTTTTGGTTCTTCGGGGAATACATCCAGCCCAACACCCGCCAATTTTCCTGATTCCAGGAAATAGACCAGCGCCTCATGATCGATAACAGCACCCCGGGCGGTGTTGATTAAAGATGGCGCCGGGTTTTTTCATCTTCATGAACGCGTCATAGTTGAACATATTCAGGTTTGTTCTGTAATCGGGACGTGGATGGAAATAATATCAGAAACTTTCAGTAAATCTTCGAACGACAGATAACGGATGCCCTTTTCCTGCGCCAGCGGCAATGCGGTTCCGGCTGTGGTAAACGATGTTCATCCGCAGCGGCCAGCACATTTCAGCGAGTGCCATCCCGATATGTCCAAGTCCAACAATGCCAAGCGTCTTGTTGGCTAGCGTTCTGCCCGGGTTGCGCCCGATTGCGAAAATTTTGACACATCGTCGATTTTTATGGAGCGCTCGGTCGGCTTCTGATATCCGGCGGCTGACGTTCAGCATCAGCCCCAACGCCAGTTCGGCTGTGGAGAATGCAGTTGCGTCTGGAATGTTGAAAACGGGGATTTGCAGCGCGGTGGCAGCGGTGATATCGATGTTATCGTAGCCGCCGTTGGCGACGATCAATTTCAAAATTGAGCGCTTTGGCGATCATCTCCGCGTCAGCATCAATGGTACTGCCCAGCGCATCAGCCTTCGGCAACGAGGGACCATCCAGTTCAAGTTTAGAAAATTCCGCGTTCATCTGAGAAGGCTCCAGCGCTTTGAAATTCCGGCTCCAGCGACCTGAAATTTCTCCGGGGACTTTCTTGGGGATTAATGCGTACTTCTGATTTTCGGTCATAGCTCACATACTTTCCGCAACTGCACGATTGAATTGTCGATTCGTTTTCCAACCATCAACCAGTCAAAGCGGTTGAGATCGCAGGCGATTTCAGCGTCTTCTGCCAAAGGTCCGGGGTGGTTGTTTTTGAGAAACTTTTCAGCCGCAAGCGAAGTCTGAACCCGATCGACGATCTCCGCTTCTGGGATGGGTTTTCCGGTCAATAACCCTTCGATATAGTCCGCACAGGCTGTATCCTCATCGCCATGGCCCTCTGGAGTAACGCCAGTTTCGACAAAGAATACTTCTCTCGGGTTGATTTTTCGGATTGCTTCGGCGGTGGCGGCTGCGTTCACCAGACTGCAAGCCAGCAACACGCGGGCGTTGGCGGCGCGGATCAATCCCTGAGTACCGGCTGTCGTGCGGTGAATGAGTTTTTTTCCCTGTAAATCTCGCTGAATTATCCGGGCTGGAGAATTGTTCAGGTCAAAACCGGGAACGGAAAGACCATCAACCTCTCCCCGTAAACAATCCAATCCGGATAGGTTGCTTTCAGCTGCATCGCCAGCGAAAGTTCTGCAACGCAATCAATCAATTTCCGCGCCGTTGTCAAAAACGCGACGCAGCTGGCGTATAAACGCTCTCCGGGACATCGACCCAGCGACCGCGATATCTTTAGCTTCCGAGCAATTATTGAGCGTTCCGTGTCTGATTTCATTTGTACTCCGACAAACTTCTTGTTCAGTGTTACGAGACTATTATAATAAGAAACCATGCGTCGTGTTATCTCATATGGCAGATCACTTGGCTGACCCTCTGCGGATTGTGGCGTTGGGCGATACGTTTTGTTTAGTACGCAGCAGGTGGCAAAGGAGACACTGGAGCGGATTACGGAAGAGCGACCGGCATTATTCTGCATACCGGAGACGTGTATTCTGCTGCTGTTCTCGCTCAATTTTCTCAGGTTGCTCCTGTTTGTGGAATTGCGGGGCAACCGCGACTTGCTGCGATGGTTTTCGTTGCCTGCCATCCGTCATATTTTTATCAGTGGGTTGAAAATCAGCCTGTTTCATGGGCATGGCGGCTTTGCCTTTTAATATCGCCCGGATGAAGCGGATGGTATTCGAAAAGATCCTGCGGTTTTCAGTCGATTTTATTTTTCCGCCCGAAAGCGGAGAATCTGGCTGTTTGATTTATGGGCATCCTCATTTTCCGCAGTTAGCGTTCAAAATAACAGGATTGTTTTGAATCCGGGCGCGCTGACCAAAAATCGAAGCGGTTTCGGTTTCTTCAAACAATCTTTTTCACGTTCTGACATTCTTTCCTGAAGATCAGATTGAGATTGATTCCTGGTGAAAGATGAGAATTGGCATGATCCTTGCAGAAAAGGATTGACAAAGTTTTTTCTTGCAAGGGGAGAAACGTTATGAACAGTGGATGGATTTTCGGGTTCTTTTTGGGAATATTGGGGATAATCAGTCATTTTCATATTCGGCTTGCTTCGGAATACAATTACTGGCTCTGGTGATTGGGTTCTTCTGGTTTTGCATCAATTCCGCTTTTATCGTTATTGAGAGCGATACTCATTTTTTTGTCTGACTTTTATAAACATGCTCTGATGCGGATAGTCATCGAATGAAAGGGCATACCATTTTTCTTTTTCAATCTATAAAATACAGCCAGGTTTAAGGGTTCTTTCCAAATTTATGCGGAAGAACTTTTTTATCTTTTATAACAGACAACAGATAAATCACGATCCGGCTTGAAAAAAGCTTTCCACATTTCTTTTTATCGGCGCGCAATTTTTGCAAAAAAAACGCTGATAAAGTAAAGCGTCACCAACGGCACCATTAACAGCATCATGTTGACCGGGTCGGTCGTTGGTGTGATCACCATTGCCAGAATTGCGCAAACGACCACCGCCTGGCGCCAGCCCTTTAACAACATCTCAGCGCTGACGATCCTGGTTTTCGCCAGAATGAAAACAACTACCGGCATTTCAAACGTTACGCCCACCCAGAGCAGCAGATTTACGATGAAAGATATGTAGCTGCTGGTTCGGATTGCGGTGCGGATGCCCATGAATTCTATCAGAAATGGGATGGCGACCGGGAGGATGATGAAAAAGGCAAAGGCGATCCCCAGAAGGAAGAAGAGAATCATTGCGGGCAGGAAAAAATGAATCAATCTTTTTTCATTCTCTTTCAATCCGGGCAGGATAAAGGCCAAAAACTCATAAAAAATGACCGGGCTGGCGAGCACGATCCCGCTGAGCAACGCTACGCGAAAAACGGCAGTCATGTTTTCTGTGATTTCGATCGATTGCAATTCCTGCAGCCCGCCGATTGGGCGGGCGAGAAAATTGATAATCGAATTGGAGAGGAAAAACGAAGCAAGGGTCGTAAGCGTAAGCGCAACGAAGGATACAATGATCCGACTGCGCAATTCACTAAGGTGTTCTGCCATACCACTGAGGAAATCTGCGTCCGAATCGGATGGGTCGCGGTGCGTCATTGGCTGTCTCGCATCTCATCATGATTTTCGGTGACGGCTTGTGTTATATCAGAAAGCGGATTCAGTGATTTTAGGTTTCGGTTGAGCGCGTCCAGATCATTTTCTGTACGCGTGTTCATTTCGTTCAAATCGCGAACGATCTCTTCCATTTTGGTTTCCTTCATGACCCGCGCCGGATAGTTTTTTATCTCGCGATAAAAACTGCTGAAATCACGCCAGGTTTCAGATTTTGTGAGTTTATGGATCCGGCGCGCCAGCGTACGCGCGTTTTGTTGCATCCGCTCGGGTCCGAGCAAGATTAGCACCAGCGCAAGGAGCAAAAATAACTCAGGGATTCCGACGTTCAGGAAATTCATGAAAGGTATTTCTGATTGAATAAGTCATCAGGCAGGATCGTCAGGACGGTCCTCAGCCGATCTATCCTCTTTTTTCTCAATCGATTTTTTATCCTCCCCTTCCAGTCCTTCTTTAAAAGCGGTCAGGCTCGCACCAAGCTCTTTTGCGATTTTTGAAATCCGGCCGGGCCCAAACAGCAGGACGATAATAATCAAAACGATCAATATTTCAAAAAGACCAGGTCTCCAGGGCATTGTTTCCCCACTTTCTATTGCTTACAAGGCCGGAACAGCTGCGGTCCCTGCCCTTTTTGTCATTATACCGCCTCAGCCGGGTTGGTAGTGCAGGAAGGTTGCGGAAAGCATGTCGTGGCGGCGGCCCGCGCTGACTGACTCGTACTTGTCTCGATTGGGCCTGTCCCGTCCGTCTCTCCTGAGATGATGCAAACGAAACTGATCAATCGTTTGGGTTTACGTCTGAAAACAGGATGCTTCATCTGGAATTATTATTCTTCTTCATCCTGTTTCGATATATCTGCCAGAAATTTGCGGTCTTTCTGCGATAACGCCGCTTTTTCCAACAGCTCCGGTCGGCGTTCCAGCGTCCGCCGCAATGACTGTTCGCGCCGCCAGTTTGTGATCAGCGCATGATTTCCGCTCAACAGCACATCGGGCACCTGCCAGCCACGGAAATCCGCTGGG
The DNA here is from genome assembly GCA_040766005.1 of Flexilinea sp. Taxonomy (GTDB): domain Bacteria; phylum Chloroflexota; class Anaerolineae; order Anaerolineales; family Anaerolineaceae; genus Flexilinea. The sequence continues at coordinate 11,704 of JAXGRI010000006.1, forward strand.
CGGGTGTAGTGCGGATATTCTAACAAGCCAGCGGCGTGCGAATCATCCAGCGCACCGTCCGGATCCCCTAAAACGCCCTGAATATTCCGGCTGATTGCGTCGATTAGCGTCAGCGCCGGCAACTCACCACCGGTCAGAACAAAGTCGCCGATTGAAATTTCATCGGTGACCAGGTGTTCGCGGATACGTTCATCAAACCCTTCATAACGTCCACAAATCAGTGCCAGCCTCGGGATTTTTGCGTACTCCTGAGCGAGCTGCTGATCGAACAGGCGTCCCTGCGGCGTGAGCAGAACCACCGGACAAGCCGGCGGCACGCCCAGCACTGCTTCAACCGCGTTGAAGACCGGCTCAGCTTTCATCACCATACCGCCACCGCCGCCATAAGGAGGTTCGTCGGTGACATGGTGCTTCCCTGCTGCCCAGTCCCGTATGTTATGAACCCTCACTTCCAGCAGCCCGTTGGCGATTCCGTTCGCCAACACGCTGCTGCTCAGGTAATCAGCGAAGACATTGGGCAGTAAAGTAAAAACGTCAAATTCCATGCCCATAATTATAAACAGAACCGCGGACTTCTTCACAATCGGTTAATTCAAATTGGATTGGCTGCTTCTTTAGATTTTGGATGTGACATTTTTTATATCAAATGAACGGAAAATAGCTATTATATTATTAAAAAATGACTCTATTTGGCAAGGACAAAAAATGAAGAAACTGTTGATGGTCGTCATCATTTTGACCCTTACCTTGACCGGGTTGCCACAAATTGCCGCCGCTTCAAACCCTGAACCGCGAAACGGAACCTTGAAAGTCGGCACAGCCGGATTGGATATCAAGATCGCCGTGATTCTGATCGCCGGGCATTCCGATTACTTCGCACAGGAAGGGGTGACTGTTGAATTTGAGAAAATCTCTAATCTTGCTGAAGGTTTGACCGCGCTGGACATGGGAAAACCGGATCTTTTCCCGTTCGGCGTGATCCCTCCCGCCACATTTGTGGTGAAAGGTTCGGATGTGGTCGTTTTTAGCGGCACAATATCCGAAGGCAGCGAGATCATCACCAAACCCTAAAATGCGGATCTATACAAGATCGCCCAAGATTTTGGCGGCAAGAAAATCGGCTGTTATCGAATGGAAACCGGCCACATGGTCATCAAGGGCTATCTGCGCGAGGCGGGGCTGGAGATCGGCAAGGATGTGGAATTTATTTATCTCGATTCCATGCCGTCCATCGTTCAGGCATTTCGGAAGGGCGAGATTGATCTGGGTTTTGTCAACAGCGGTTATGACTATATTGCTGAGAAATCCGGACTGGTCGTTACCGCTCATGCCGCTGATTTTGTCTCGGATTTTCCCTGCTGCCGTCAAACGACGTCGCGCGCGACGTCGTTTGACAAATAAGCGCGATGCGCTGGTGAAATTGAGATTACGGCGCTGCGCAGGCTTGAAACCTGTCACAATGACCATCAGGCAACGATTGAAGCGCTGACGGCATATTCCGGACAAGATGCAGATTATGTCAATGCGATCATGTATGGAGCGGATGCTTGTCGCAATGCCATGATTTTGTCGCTGGGCCCCCAACCGGGAAAAAGTGATTGATTTTTATGAAGTGATGAAAGCCAACGGTGATATCGATCCCAATACGCCTTATCAGATGGAAGATCAGATTGACACTTTGATTTACTTCGAATCACCTTGACCACCCCTGTGATGGTGCTGACATTTGCTGAGATGATGGGCTCAACCCGCGGAATGGGATTTTATATTATTAATTACACCCATTACGCAAATTACACCAATGTCGCAGCCGGAATCATCGTGGTCGGGTTGGTTGTCACGCTGCTGAGCAAGCTGATCACATTTATCCAGAAAAGACTGAGCGTCTGGAAGTATGCAACCTAAAAATCATTTTTATAGCCCTGCCTTTCCAGAATTGTTCAGCAAACGCGGTTTACGTCAGAATTCCCGTTTTTCTTCTGAACGTCTCTTGCCGATGGATGATACAGGGTCTGGCTGTCTTGGCATAACACGCAAGTCATGAAATATAATGAATGCAGGAGATCTTTTACCATGGTAGATATAGATGTGTGGTTGGGCGAATTTCGCAGCATGCTAGAAGGCACATTTGGAGACCGAATTGAATTCATCGGGCTGCAGGGCAGTTACAGCCGTGGTGAAGCAACTGATAAAAGCGATATTGACGTCGTTGTCGTATTAGACAAGTTGCAAATTGAAGATCTTTATGTTTATGACGGTCTGCTGGATACGCTTCCGTTCAGAGAGAAGCTATGCGGTTTTATTTCTGGAAAATCTGAGTTGTTGAATTGGGAGCCCTCAGACTTGTTTCATTTGTATTTTGACACAAAACCAATCAAAGGAGCGCTTGATTTCCTTTTAACAAGCTCGACCACCAGACCATCAACAGGGCGGTTCGCATTGGTACCTGTAACATCTATCATGCGTGTGTTCATAATCTGTTGTATGAAAAAGATCCTGTTATTCAAAAAAACCTGTATAAATACGCCTGCTTTGTCATCCAAACAAAGCGCTATCAGAGAACAGGAAAATTTGTCGGATCCCAAAGTGCGTTGCTTAACGACGCGGATCAGGATGAAAAAGAAATCCTTAACATTTATTTGGCGTTAAAGAACGGTCAGGATCCAGATTTTCAACACAGTTCTGAAACACTGTTTTTATGGGCGGGGAATATCCTGAAATGCTTGTCCAACTGATCAGGTTTTTCTCCTGAATTCTGCTTAGAAAAAAGCATATTAGAGTTTTGTAAGAAAAATTGATAAAACCTTGACAATCGGAAATCCGGCGATTATTATTGGTTTTGCATTAGCACTCCCTAAAAATGAGTGCTAAACAGACAAAATGAAGCATTAAAACATCCGTAATTGGAGGAGAAAAATGAATTTGAAACCATTAGGAAATCGTTTAGTCGTTGAACCGATTGAAGAAGAAGAAATGACCGCTGGCGGTATTGTTCTTCCTGAAACGGCAAAAGAAAAACCCCAGAAGGGTAAAGTTCTTTCCGCTGGCCCTGGTGACAGAAATGACAAGGGTGATCGCATCCAGATGGATGTTAAAAAAGGCGATACGGTGCTGTATGCGAAGTACGCTGGTACTGAGATCAAAGTTGATGGCAAAAAACTGCTCATTCTGCGGGAATCTGACGTCCTCGCAATTATCGACTAATTCACACTGAAGGAATATTCAAGGAGATATACAGTTATGGCAAAACAACTCGTTTTTGGTGACGAAGCACGAAAAAGTTTGAAAGTTGGTATTGACGTCGTAGCTTCCGCAGTGGCAACTACACTGGGCCCCAAGGGGCGGAATGTTGCAATCGATCGAAAATATGGTTCACCGACGATCACCCACGATGGTGTGACTGTCGCGAAAGAAATTGAACTCCCCAATCCATTTGAAAACATGGGCGCACAGCTTTTGAAAGAAGCCGCAGCGAAGACCAACGACATCGCCGGCGACGGAACAACAACGTCTACCGTTTTGGCGCATGCAATCGTTTCTGAAGGTTTGAAAACGTTGGCAGCCGGCGCAAATCCGATGCTGCTGAAGCGCGGTATTGAGGCGGCTGCGAAAGTCGTTTCTGATGAAATCAAGGCACAGTCCATTAATATCACAACCAAACATGATATCGCTTCCGTTGCGACTATTTCTGCGCAGGACGAGAATATCGGTAACCTGATTGCTGACGTAATGGACAAAGTCGGTAAAGACGGCGTAATCACCGTTGAAGAATCAAAAGGCCTCGAATTTGAGACCGAATATGTTGAAGGTATGAAATTCGACCGCGGTTACATCAGCAGTTATTTCATGACAGATACCGACAAGATGGAAGCGGTCATCAATGATCCTTACGTCCTGATTTATGACAAGAAAATTTCCGCAGCGCAGGATATGGTTCCGGTGCTCGAAAAATTGGTCCAGACCGGCAAACGCGATTTAGTCATCATCGCTGAAGATGTTGACGGCGAAGCGCTGGCAACGCTGGTCCTCAACAAGCTGCGCGGCATGCTCAACGTGTTGGCAATCAAAGCGCCGGGATTTGGCGATCGCCGCAAGGCAATGCTGCAGGATATTGCTACACTGACCGGCGCATCCCTCATCTCTGAGGAAACCGGGCGGAAGCTGGATACTACACAGCTTTCGGACCTTGGCCGCTGTGAAAAAGTGATCTCAGACAAAGACAACACCACCGTTGTCGGCGGAAAAGGCGACGCTGCTGAAATTAAGGCACGCATTGATCAGATCCGGGTTGAAATTGACAAAACAACCAGCGACTACGATCGCGAAAAACTGCAGGAGCGACTGGCGAAACTCTCTGGTGGTGTAGCGATCATCCGTGTCGGCGCTGCAACGGAAGTTGAACTGAAAGAAAAGAAACACCGTGTGGAAGACGCGCTCTCCGCTACGCGCGCGGCAGTTGAGGAAGGGATTGTCCCTGGCGGTGGTGTTGCGCTGATCAACGCCATTGCGAAAGTTGAAGTGATGAAAGACAGCGTCGAAGATATTCAGACCGGAATCAACATTGTCCGCAAGGCGCTGGAAGTTCCGATGAAGAAAATCGTTGAAAATGCCGGGAAAGATGGCTCCGTTGTCGTTGCCAACATCAAGGTGCAACAGAAGAGCAAGAAATCCAAACTGATCGGCTATGACGTTTTGAAAGACGAATATATTGACATGGTCAAGGGCGGCGTGATTGACCCCGCAAAAGTGACTCGCGGTGCGCTTGAAAATGCAGCTTCCATCGCAGCCATGATTCTGACGACCGAAGCGTTGGTCACGGATATTCCGGAACCTGAAAAACCGGCTCCGGCTCCGATGCCCGAATACTAAAAATCTGAATTAGAAAAAAGTCCAGCGTTTACCGCTGGACTTTTTTTATGATTTTGCTGTTATATTCACATGAGATCGACGTTTATTTGATAGTGCAGCAATCGCAGCAAGGATTGAAATCACCGGAATTTTCGTTCAGACTAACTGGCGTTTCACTTTCGCCGCTATGATCGAAGCATGAGTGTTCGCCAGAGAAAAGCTCGGCTGAGTCTTCATTGCAGGGGCAATCGTAACCGTTTTCTTCATCTGACCAGTCGTCGTCTGCGTAGAGATCATCTTCATAATCGAATTCATCTTCATAGCAAGGGCAATAACAGCTGTCTTCATCGTACGTCCAGTCGCCATACGCGTAGAGATCATCTTCATAATCGAATTCATCATCATAGCAGGGGCAATCATAACCGTCTTCCTCGTCTGGCCAGTCATCGTGGCCGTAGAGATCGTCTTCATAATCGAATTCATTGCAATAGCAGAGGCAATCATAACCGTTTTCTTCATCTGTCCAGCTCTCGTATGCATCGAGATCATCTTCATAATCAAATTCTTCATCGTCGCATGTACAAGATCCGCTTCCTGGTTCTTGTTGCTGGTCATAACATGAGTCATACTTATTTTGGCAGGGGATGTGATCATATTCTGATGCTCCCAAGGTTGTAGCCTGAGCGTTTACGGATATGGTTGCGCAAACAAACAATATAGCGATTAACAAAAATGTTATTTTTTTCATTTTCTTATTAAATCTCCTTTTTTATTGACTGAACTGTTCAGCGCTGTGTCTGAAACGTCTGTATCAAAAAGAAAGTTCTTTATTTTCCGGATTTTAAGGAACACTTAATGTCTTTGCAAGTATGATCTGACTATAACCGCTGGATTTTTAGTGAATTATTTTCAAGTGCGATTATCTTTTATTAGCTGAACAGTTAGAGAAAAAGCGTATAAGGTCATGATGGCGATAACAGCCAAGTTGATAGAAATCCCAGATAAGGAATTTGATAAGTGAGAAAAATAAACAGGCTATGAAGACCCATCAGCGGAAGAATGTTTTCGGTGAGCAACACGTTCCCACTGCTGCCAGTCAACAAATTGTGTTGAGAACAGTTCGCAGAGCTATCTGCAAGTTGGTTGTCCTAAAAGTAGCGCCGAAGTGTCTGCAGGAATACGCTGCAAAAAAGGGCTTTTTAGCGACTCCCGTATTGAGTGTAAAGACTTCTGCCGCAAGTATGTATTCCTGACATTTAAATTCTGAACCGGGAGAAGCGATAAGAAGGAAAAACGCCAGCAAGGGCGCATAAAACAATTTAGTTTGGTTCCGCTGCACGAGAAACTGGTGGGATAGAAAAATATAGATTTCGCTTCTCGCCAAGGATCCAAATTGGGAGGAGTGAAATCAGCATAAAGAAGCTCTGGGCCAGACGGATCGAGATTTGTCAGCCTGGTACAAGCTGGTAATCACTTCTGAAGCAATCAGAAGAGCACCGATCAGTAATGTCCAACCGGCCGAGATTAGAATGCTTTGTTTTTACGTCAATGAGATATCCCTTTTGTTTATTGTTAAATGATATTTTGTTCGACGAAATAATTTGGACAAAAAAATTCTCCAGTAGCCCTTTCCAAAAGCCCGGAGCATCATCTCTTGCTCTGATGGATGATATTTGGATGCTGCTGAAGAGTCAGGAATCCGCTGAATAACCCAGTTCCCGCGAAATTTGTTGACAGGCTTCGACGATTAGATCACGGGCAAAAATAAAATTTTCATCGCTGATTTTTCGGAACATACCTGTGATTCCCAACGCATTAACGGGGTAGCCCTGATGATTGAAAATTGCTCCGGCGACAGCGCGCATTCCCACCCGCATCTCCCCATTTTCGATCGCATAACCGTTCAGCTTGACCCGGTCGAGTTCAGTCTCAAATTCTGGCAGCGTGGTGATGGTATGCGGCGTAAACGCCTGAAATGGCATTTCCTTAATCCGTTTTTTTAATTGCGTTTGCGGCAGATATGCCAGCATGGCTTTCCCCATTGCGCTGCTGTGCAGCGGCAGCCGCATTCCGCGCTCCATCATGACTCGTAAGGGATTCCCAGAATCAATATGTTCGATAATCAGCACTTCCCCTTTGTCTAAGATGCCCAAATTAACCGATTCACCGGTTTTCAGCATAATATTGCGCAAATAAGGACGTGAAATTTCCAGAATATTCCACCCGCTGCTGATATCTGCACCCAATTCAAAAAGCCTGATCCCCAGGCGGTATTTTCCGTCAGAAGAATCCTGGGCGACGACTCCATAATCAATCATAGTGGAAAGAATCGCGTGAATAGTGCTTTTAGGCCAACCGGTTCGTTGCGAAATATCCATCAACGACATGCTGTTGCCGCGTTCTTTCGCCATCAGGTTGAGCAATTGCATCGCTTTTGCGACCGATTTCACTTTTGATTCCTGTATTTGCATGGTGATGCCCTCTTTTCCCATTATGGATTCTGTCCGAGATTGCTTATTATTTGAATACTTGAAATATTATCACATTTGTTCAGATTTGCAAAACAATCATTCGTTATTGCTGAACAAAATAAGCTATCTGTACCCAAAAGTACTGTTATCCTATACACGAAGATTTTGGAGGAAATTTGAGGAAAATCCGGGTAGAAGACGCTGTTGGGACAATTTTATGCCACGATCTGACCAGAATTGTCAAAGGGGAGATGAAAGGCGCTCAATTTCGCAAAGGATATCGGATCCAGTCGGCCGATATTCCTATGTTGCTTTCGATGGGCAAGGAACATCTTTATGTCTGGGAAGTTCAGCCGGGAATGCTTCATGAAAATGATGCGGCAGAACGGCTGGTGAGCCTTTGCCGGAATGAACACATGCTTGAGACTGAGATTCGTGAGGGGAAGATCGAGCTAAGCGCTGCCTGCGACGGCTTGTTTCAGGTAGATATTGAACGGTTGGACGCCGTCAACGCGATTGATGAAATTATGATCGCCACGCGACATCACAATAGTCCGGTGCAAACCGGGGATAAGTTGACGGGGATGCGCGTGATTCCGTTGATCATCGATGAAAACAAACTGATGCAGGCTGAAAAAGCTGCTGGAACAGCGCCGATCCTTTCATTAACGCCTTATAAATTGAAAAGAGCGGGCATCGTCACAACCGGCAGCGAAGTTGCCAAAGGGCTGATCAAAGATACGTTTACGCCGGTAATCCGACAAAAGCTCGCTTGTTATGGCATCGAAGCTCCGTTACATATCATCGTTGATGATCAGAAAGATCATATTGTTGAAGCGATTCAACGAATACGTGCGGAGAAGGTAGATTTGGTTCTGTGTACCGGCGGCATGAGCGTTGATCCGGACGACAATACGCCGGCGGCGATCCGCGACAGCGGCGCGGAGATCGTTACATATGGTGCGCCGGTACTGCCAGGAGCAATGTTCCTGTTAGGGTATTTTGCGGACGGAGTGCCGATTGCGGGACTTCCAGGCTGTGTCATGTATGCCAAAGCGACCATCTTTGACCTTGCTTTGCCAAGAATCGCTGCCGGGATTCGGATGAGCAAAATGGATTTTATCCGGATGGGCAACGGCGGACTTTGTCTCGCCTGTCCAGATTGTCATTACCCGATTTGTCCTTTCGGCAAGGGCAGCTGAAATAAATCTATTCTATGGGGCAGCCGCCTCGTATCATCATGAAGGAGTTTGTATGAAAAAAACGTTATTCTTTTTTGTATTGTTCTTGCTGGTTCTGTCAATTACGACCGCTTTTATTCCGCTTTCCGCTCAGTCTGGCGCCAGTACGACTGATAAAGAACCGGTTGAATTGATCGTGTTTGCCGCCGCGTCCATGACTGAATCCATGACCAGGATTGCGGAATTGTACAAGGATGCTGCGCCGGAAGTAACAATTATTTATAATTTTGATTCCAGCGGTACGTTGAAAACCCAAATTCAGGAAGGCGCTGATTGTGACATCTTTATTTCAGCCGGTCAGAAGCAGATGAATCAGTTGGATATCGAGGCTAAACCGGAAGTGAACACCGAAAAACTCGACTTTGTTCTTAAGGATAGCCGTTTTGATTTCGTTGAAAATACACCGGTGCTGATTGTTCCGGAAGGATCGAAAAAGGATATCTCTGATTTTAAGGATGTGCTGACGGATAAAGTGGAAATGATTGCGTTGGGTAACTCAGACGTTCCGGTTGGGCAATATTCTGAAGAAATCTATACCAATCTTGGCATTTGGGAAGACTTGAAAGCTTCTGGCAAGATTAGCTTTGCTTCCAACGTAAAAGAAGTTTTGGCGCAGGTTGAAGCTGCTGCGGTTGACTGCGGTGTGGTCTATAGCACGGATGCAGCCACTGCCAAAGGCGTTGAAGTCGTTGCTGCCGCTCCGGCAGACAGCTATAAGGCGATCAAATATCCCGCGGCAATCTTGAAGACCAGCGCGAATGTCGAAGCCGCTGAAGCCTTTATCACGTTTTTAAAAGGCCCTGAGGCGACTGAAGTTCTGAAAGAAAACGGTTTTGGGATTCCTAAAAAATAGGATTTCCTGATCATCACTAAACGCAAACGCCTCATATTCGGCAAGCCGCGTATGAGGCGTTCCTATATTTTTTCGGAGTACAATTGGACTGGTTTCCACTCTATAATTCACTGCGCGTTGCATCCATTTCAACCTTTATCACTTTCTTTTTAGGTATTTTTGCAGCGTATTACATTGCCAAGACACACCCTTTTGCGAAAGGGATCCTGGATGTCATTCTGACACTGCCGATGGTACTGCCGCCGACGGTTGTCGGGTTCTTCCTACTCAAAACAATTGGGCCGAAAGGACCGGTCGGCGCTATTGTCTTGGATCTTTTTGGAACAAAAATGACCATGACCTGGTATTCAGCGATCTTTGCCACAACCATTGTGACTTTCCCGCTGATGTATCGCACCGTTCGCGGTGCCTTCGAAGCGTTTGACCAGAATTTGATCTATTCCGGGCAGACGCTCGGTCTTTCCAATACGTTCCTTTTTTGGCGTGTGCTGATGCCGAACTGCAAACAGGGGATAATCGCCGGTACGGTGCTCTCGTTTGCACGTATTGGGAGAATACGGTGGCGCGACCAGTATGGTAACAGGCTATATTCCGGGTAGAACGCGGCACGATCTCGACAACCGTTTACCACTCAGGCGGGAGGGGAACGATCTGCTGGCTTTTTATCGCTGGGTCGGCATCAACCTGTTGATCTCATTTGTCGTTTTGGTGGCAGTAAACTTTATTGAAAAGAAAAACCGGACCATCCGTGAAAAGCGGACTGTCGCGGTTGCCTGAAAAAATATGTCCATTGACCTGAATTTCAAAAGATTTCAAGAACTTCAAACTCGACGTGCGTTTTAAAGCAGATGATGACGTCATTGCTCTGTTCGGCGCTTCGGGCTGTGGCAAAAGCCTGACGCTAAAGTGCATTGCCGGAATCCATGACCCGGATGAAGGGCACATCATCATCAACGGACGAGTTTTGTTTGATTCCGAAAAAGATTAACCCGCTGGCGCAGGAGCGCAAAGTCGGGCTTTTTGTTCCAGAATTACGCGCTTTTCCCAAACATGACCGTAGAACGCAACATTGCTTGCGGATTGCGGGGAAAACTTTCGGCCGCGCAGCGGAAAGAAAAGGTCCGCGCTTTGATAGATATGTTTTATCTGAATGGTCTCGAAATGCATCATCCGGAGCAAATTTCCGGCGGACAGCAGCAGCGAACGGCATTGGCGAGAATTTTTGCCGGCGAACCGGAGATATTGATGCTGGACGAACCTTTATCCGCATTGGATGCTTATCTGCGCTGGCAGCTTGAACAGGAGTTGATCACCACGCTTTCCAATTTTGGAAAGACCACCCTGTTTGTGTCTCACAACCATGGCGAAGTGCGTATCGAGTGTGCGATAAAGTTGTGGTGATGGAGGACGGAAAATCCGGCGCCATACAGGATGTCAAAGCCCTGTTCAGGTCACCGCGCAGTTACACGGCCGCAATGCTTTCGGGATGTAAAAATTTTTCACGGGCGACAGCCAGAGATACACATACGCTTTGGGCTGAGGATTGGCAAACGCTGCTGACTTGTGACCGCAATATCCCGCAGAACATTCGCTTTGTCGGTGTACAATCAGATGATGTGCTGCTTTCAACCAAAGAAAACCGGTTGAACTGCCGTATCGAACGAATTACGGAAGATATTTCCCAATTGTGTGCTTTCGTTGATGCCGATTGACGTGAGCAGAAGAACGGACCAATCCGCGATTCTGATGACGCTTCGAAAATCCCTTGCCGGGCAATTTTCGGAAGGGGATACGATTTCGGTCGGCATCAGCCGCAACGATATTTTATTATTGGAGTGAAACCATGTATAGCGCTTATATTCTAACGATCAGTGACAAAGGCTCTCCCCGTGGAACGTGTCGATACGGCTGGGCCAGCATAAAGAAGCTGCTGGAAGATGCTGGCTTCAGCGTAATCAAAACAGGACTGGTTTTTCACTGGATCCCGCTGCGACCAGAGAAGAAGCGATTGCCGGGCGGATACGCTGCAGGCGAACCTGATTGTGACAGTCGGCGGTACTGGATTTGCTCCGCGCGACAATACGCCTGAGGTGACTGCTGAAGTCTGCGAAAAGATGGTTCCGGGGATTGCAGAGGTGATGCGCGTCGGCAGTATGCAATTTACGAAGCGCGCAATGTTATCAGTGGTGGCTGCTGCTGGAATCCGCCGGTTCTCGCTGATTGTGAATCTTCCCGGAAGCGAAAAAGCGCAAAAAGAGAATCTCGGCACTGTTTTGGATACGCTACCTCATGGGATTGGATATGTTGCTGCAATATCGCAGCGGCGCAGCAAACCCTCACGGAATGAACTAACTCGTTGCCGGTCTATGATATTTGCCGACCCGTGATAAAATCTGTGAGGTCTGACATTATAGAATCAAGATCGGAGAGAACATGAGCCATCGTGCTTGCAGGAGGTAATTCACCCGAAAGAGATGTTTCCGTATTCGTCCGGATGCATGATCTGCAATGCGCTTGCGGAAAAAGGGCATGAGGTTGCCTTGGTAGACGTCTTTCTGGGGATTGAATCCCTGCGAAGGACTTGAACCTCTTTCAACGCTATCCCGATTATCAGAAAAAACATTATCAGGTACCAAGGATACCGCCGGATATCGCTAAACTGACAGCGGAGCGCCAGCCGGATACGGGGATGTTTTTTGGTCGAAATGTACTTGAAGCTCAACACTGCGGACGCTGTTTTTTTGGGATTACGGAGCTGCCGGAGAAAATGGGCAAATTCAGGCAGCTTTTGACCTTGTTGAACATCCGCTATACCGGATCGCTTGGCGGGTTGCGTCGTCGCAATGGACAAAAGCGCTACCAAAGAGCCTGTTGCATGTCAATCAGCTGCCGACGCCTTCATGGATCTACCTGCGCCATTCCTCAGAACTGACGAATGAGATGATCGAAAAAATTGGCTTCCCGTGTGTGATCAAACGCGTTGCGCGGCGGTTCCAGCATCGGCGTCACAGTCCTAAAATCGAACCAGTTCGAATCCGGCGTTGTTCACGCGTTGAGGCTGCGGAAAATCATGAGACTGACTTGATCATTGAAAAATATATTCAAGGCACCGAACTTTTGCGTCGGAATACTCGATAATCAGGCGCTGCCGCCGATTGAGATTATTCCCAATGAGGGTTGGTTTGATTACCAGAAAAAATATCAGGCTGGATTAACGCGCGAAATCTGCCCTGCGCAGATTCCCTATGATCTCACGCTGCGCTTGCAGGAAGCGGCCTTGAAAGTCCATTCCGTTCTGCGGCTGCTACTATTCCCGCATTGATTTTAAAGTTGACACAAAAGGAAATATTTTCTGTCTTGAGGCGAACACGCTTCCGGGAATGACACCGACCAGCCTTTTCCCGCAGGAAGCTGCTGCCGCCGGAATCCCTTATGCTGATTTGTGCGATAAAATCATTCATAACTGCAGATAATTTGATCGGAGGTGATGATGATTGATTTCGACAATCGTCCCTGGGGACGCTGGGAAGAGTATGTTTTACGAGCCGACATATCGGGTAAAGCGCATCATCGTCTTCCCCGGAAAGCGGCTGTCGTTGCAATTACATCGTCTGCGTCAGGAAATTTGGGTCGTGGTACAGGGGAAAGGGGGAAGATGTCGCTGGTGACAAAACCTTTGAAATTCGCACCGATACGTTGAAATTGAAAAGGAACAGGCCCACCGGGTCACCAATGATTCCGAAGAGCCGCCGTTTTCATAGAACACAGCGGGGATTTGCCCCGGAGGATGATATTGTGCGGATTGAGGATGATTACGGCAGAGCATAAGAAAATGAGATATCAGCGAATCCGCTGATATTATTTGGGATTGGAAAGCAGGCGGAGGCTGCTCCATTTATGGAGCAGCCTCTTGAGTTTTTGTCAGTTTGAATTCCATTCACGCTTTAAGAATGGCTATTCTTTTTCATAAGGCGTACCGCTTGCCATCTCGGTGCTCCCGCCAACCAGTCCGGCGAGGACAACCATTGTGACAATATACGGCAGCATATTGATGAACTGCCCCGGTATTGGCGAACCGATAATTGAGACAGAAGAAGCCAGCGCATCGGCAAACCCGAACAGGATCCCGGCAAACATCGCGTTCAATGGGTTCCGTGCGCCAGAAATCATGGCTGCCAGACCGATAAACCCTTTACCGGCAGTCATGCCCTCATCAAAACGGCCTACGGAACCGAGCGAGAAATAGGCACCGGCAAATCCCGCGATCAGTCCTCCCAGGATCACCGCCATATAGCGGTCCCATGCACTTGTTGGATGCCCAGTGTATCGGCCGCTTTGGGATGTTCCCCAACGGAGCGCAGCCTTATCCCCAGCGTGTTTTAAAACAACATGAATTGTAAGATGAACAAGAGCAGAAACATCCCATGTTAACAAACAGGCTGTTGCTGAAGACGATCAGCCCGGATGAACGGAATGCTGGACAATCCGGGAATGGAAACGCCCGGGAAACGCGGCGTTTTATTCAATGACTGAATGTTCTGAAGATAGCCGGACGATATATAACTGGTCATTCCCATCGAAAAAATGTTGATGACCGTACCGGAAATAATCTGATTGACTTTATATTTGATCGACAGCCAGGCATGCACCAGCGCCAGAACCGCGCTTGCCAGCATCGCCGCCAACAAGCCCAGCCAGATGTTTTTTGTGACGGATCCGACGATGGATCCGACCATGGCGCCCATCAACATCATCCCTTCAATCGCGATGTTTACGACACCGGACCGCTCGCACAGGATGTCGAGAACGCACCGAGTGTAATCGGAACTGCCATCGAGAGTGCGGATGAAAACAACTGGCAAGGTTCAGCCGTTTTCCGCCTGATACGTACACCAGGAACGAGAACACAAAAGCGCGCCCGCCATACCGAGCAGCAACCCGGAAGATCTGCCGAAACCGAAAAAGAACTCATAAATTCCCATCAGAATCAATGTGCCGCTGATGATCCATAAGACGATACGAGTGGACAGTAGCCAATCTCCCATCGCGCCGCTGGTGACGCCGCCGGGGGTCATCATGAACGTGGAAACTGTCTCGAAGGAAAAGAACGGCTGAAAGCGACCAAAATGATCAATCCGAGCAGGAAGAGTGATCACGCCGACGATATGATCTCTTAGCTGCCTTTTTTTTCATGATTACAGAAAGCGTGTTGTTCATTTCTCACCTCCCCAACCGGATACGTTCACCAGTGATTGCGCGCCTTTTCGCTGTTTGAGATGATATACCGTGCGGATGATTGCGGGCGCTGCGATAAACATCAGGATAAACGCCTGAATGATCGATACAATATCCAGCGGGATGCGGGTGTTGGACATCATGCTGCGCGATCCTGTTCGCAGCAGACCAAACAACAGTGCTGACAGAATACAGCCGAGCGGATTGTTGTTTGCCAGCAGCGCCAGCGCAATTGCGTCAAAGCCGTATCCCGCGGAGACGCCCAACCCCATATTGCAGGGTGACGCCCAGCACCTGTGTGCTGCCGCAGAGACCTGCCAGCGCTCCGGATAACGTCATGCCGAGCACTGTCCAGACGCTGATGTTCAAGCCGGCATATTTTGCCGCGTGCTTGTTGGCGCCTGCCATTTGCAGGTTGAATCCCCAGATCGTTTTAAACAAGATGAACCAGACCAGTATCGCCATCAGGATCGCCAACACAAAGCCCCAATGCAGCGTGATCGGCGGTTTGAAGATCATCGGGATTCGCGCAGAAGCCGGACAGAATTGGACATTGGCATTCCGCCGGGAACCTGCGCGTCATCGTCCTGTCAGCAGATATTCGATCAGACGCAGCGCGATATAGTTCATCATGATGGTGTTGATGGATCATGCGAACCGGTTTTCGCTTTCAGCCAGCCGGGACGAATCCCCACAGTGCGCCGCCTGCCATCCCTGCCAACATGGCAATTGTCACATGCAGTACTTGCGGCAGCCCATGAAGGTTCAAGCCGACAAATGTTGCGATGATGGCGCCAATGTAAATTTGTCCTTCACCGCCAATGTTGAAAACACCGGCCCGAAAACCGAGCGCAACGGCCAGCCCGCTCAGCAGATAGGGCGTGGTCTCAACCAGGCTCTGGGTGATTGGCTTGAAAGCCCTGCCGATGCGTTCGCCGCTTCGCAGCGCTTCGATCATTCGCGAGGGCGAGCCAAATGCGCCGGAAAACAGCGCGCTGTACGCTTTGCTGACGACGCTCCACATTGCCTTGAACCCTTCACCTAAACCTTGACCAAAGCCGGCATATACAGAACTGGAGGACAGGATAATGATCACAGCTCCTAAAAAAAGGCCGGAGATAATCGCCAGAAAGGGATCTGGATGGAATTCCATGGCTTCAAAAACCGGTTCTTGCGCTGGTTTTCGCGATAATTCCTGTAAGAAGATTTCACCTGCGCCAGGTTCGTTTTTCCGGATTGTTTCAGTTCCTTTTAGATTCTTATCCATGAGACGTCTCCTTTGAGGCTGCGCTTTATCAGAATGTTCGGTTACTGGCGGGATTGTGCCGGCCATATACAAACCGATTTCTGATTTCGTCGTCTTGTCGGTATCGGAAAGGAAGGTCGCCTTCCCTTTATACATTACCAGAACGCGGTCGGATAATTCAATGATTTCATCCAGCTCCGAAGAGATCAAAAGAATGCCGGTCCCCTGGTTCCTGGCTTTCAACAGTTGATCATGGATGTACTCAATGGAGCCAACGTCCAGACCGCGTGTCGGTTGGGAAGCGACGATCAGTTTGCTTTCACGGCTTAGCTCGCGTGCAACGATTACCTTCTGCTGGTTTCGCCGGAAAGAGAACTCACGATGTTCAATGCGTCGGGCGGCCTGATGTCAAAATCGCGGATCAACTTTTCTGCATTACGCTGGATGGCATCACGGTCAAAGATCCCGTTTTTGAGAACGGCGGCCGGTAATAAGTACGCATCAGGTTGTCCTCAACCGTGAAACTGAGATCAGCCCGTCCCGTTGGCGATCTTCGGGAATGTGGGCGCCGCTCCCTTCGACAAATTCGCGCGGCGTTAATTTTCTCACTTCCTTGCCCAGGATATGAATGGTTCCACCGAGCGGCTCGCGCATTCCAGTCAGCGCCTCCTCAAGCTCTGTCTGCCTGTTCCCCTGCACTCCCGCGACACCTAAGATCTCGCCTGCACGCAATTCGAAGGTCATCCCGTGGACGGTGACTTTTTGGGTTGAATCCTGCACAATAAGGTTGTCCACCGCCAGCACAACTTCGCCGGTAGCGACATCTAATTTGTCCGGAATCAGCGAGACCGCGCGTCCGACCATCATTTCAGCCAGTTTTTTCTGATCTGCTTCCGCTGGAAAAGTTTCACCGACAACCCTGCCGCGCTGAATCACCATAATCCGATCAGCATATTCCAGAACCTCGCGCAGTTTGTGCGTGATGAAAATGATTGATTTGCCCTGTTCGGTCAGTGAGCGCATGATCTTGAATAGTTCATCCGCTTCCTGAGGTGTCAGGACGGCAGTTGGTTCATCGAAAATCAGGATATTTGCGTTGCGGAACAGTAATTTAAGAATCTCTACCCGTTGTTGAAGCCCGACCGGCAGATCACCCACCAATGCATCTGGATCGACCGATAAGCCGTAGCGATCGCCGATCTCGCTGATCTGCCGCGCTGCGCTTCTGCGGTCCAGCACACCGCCCATTTTGGTGGTTTCTTCGCCGAGCATGATATTTTCAGTCACGGTGAAGACCGGAATGAGCATGAAATGTTGATGGACCATGCCAACTCCGGCATGGATCGCGTCCGTCGGACCGTTTATATTAACTTCTGACCCGTCGATGATTATTTTCCCTTCATCCGGCTGGTAAAGACCATAAAGGATATTCATCAGTGTGGATTTTCCAGCGCCATTTTCTCCCAGCAGGGCAAGGATCTCGCCTTTACCCAATTTGAGGTCAATATGATCGTTCGCCAGAACGCCGGGAAATTGTTTGGTGATTCCTTGTAATTCAAGTATTGGATACATTTTCAACTCCCGATGAAAAGGTATTCTCATTCCTGTCAGGGCCCTTTAAAAGGCGGAATGGTTCTTTCTAGAAAGATTATTATATCTGATTGAGGCTGAAAAACAGCGCGCGGGAGATTCCCCGCGCGCTGTTTTTTAGCGTAAGGACTGTTTACTGAATGTAGACTTCGTTTAATTCAATTTCGCCGGCAATGATTTTTGCGCGGATTTCTTCCAGTTCTTTCAGAACTTCAGGAGAAATTTTGGATTCCAAATCATAGAACGGAGCGATATCAACACCTTTGTTTTCAAGCGTACCAACCACTTCACCGCCTTGGAATGTTCCGTCTACAACGGAGCCGATAACTTCAAGCGTAGTCGCATCCATCTTCTTGAGAACAGATGTCAGGATGACATCGCCGTTGTCCGGATAGGTGAAGTACCAGTCAGAGTCAACGCCAATGACCAGCCCCTTACCGCGGTCTTCAATGGCTGCGATGGTGCCGCCGCCAACTGGTCCGGCGACCGGCATGATAATGTCTGCGCCCTGATCCATCATCGTGATGGAAACCTGACCTTTGTCAAGGTCATCGAAGGAATCAACGCAGGTACCTTCCAGTTTTTCGGTGTCCCAACCCAGAACTTTCACGTCCGTACCATGGGCTTCGTTGTAATAAGCCGCACCGCGCGCAAATCCGTCCATGAAAATGGTCACAGTAGGAATGCACATGCCGCCAAAGGTACCGATCACTCCAGTCTCTGTAACAGAGGCGGCGACATAACCGGCAAGAAATGCCGCTTCATCCGTCTGGAAGACCTGATCAACCACGTTTGGCCGTTCGACCTTGGAGTCAATGATACTTAACTTTACATCCGGGTTCATATCGGCCGCAGTTCCGGTGGCGTCAGCCAGCATGAATCCGACGGTCACAATCAAACCGCAACCGTCATCGATAAATTGATCAATATTGACCATATAGTCGGAATCGGATTTGGATTCAAGGACGACGCCTTCAACACCATATTTCTCTTCCGCTTGCTTGATTCCGTTCCAGGCAGTTTCGTTGAAAGATTTGTCATCAACGCCGCCAAGATCCGTCACTTGACAGATTTTAATTTTATCCTGCGCGAGAACAGGCATGCAAACCATGAGAACAACGATAATAGCCAAGATAATACTGATTTTCTTCATTCTTTTTCTCCTTATCATTTGAACCAGACCGTTTGTTTTTGCAACAATTTAATTATAAAGGGTTCCTCTGGAATTTTCCAACCCAAACCGGGCAGGGTTGCCGGGTGATTTTATCCGCGCCTTTTCCGTTGACCTTTATTTGGTGGTTTCTGTTGGTCTTTTTCATGTTTTCAGCCGGTGATCAGCCTGAGTCCTGTTCAAAGGTTATAATTTGTTCAGAGAAATAAAAAGGGGATTGCAGTTTTTCGTGTACTTAAAAGGCTCAAAATACAGCTATAACGGCCGCAAAAGGCGCTCAAATCCGCTGCGGCTGATTTTTCTGATGCTGCTTGTCGCCGCCGGCATTTATTTCAGCATCTTTGTTGTTCCTGAAACACAGCCGCTGTTCATTCCGACGAATACGCCGACAGTACCGCCGGAGGCATTTATCTCTGAAGCGGAACAATTTGCACGGGATGGCCGAAACCAGCGTGCCATCGAGATGTACGAACGGGCGATCAGCTCCGATCCCAAGAATTCATCGGTTTATATCAATCTTGCGAAACTGCAAATGTTCGAAACGCTTTATGAAGGTGCCTTGAAAAATGCGGAAAACGCCATTCTTTTGAATGGAAATAACGCAGTCGCCCATGCGATTCGCGGCTGGGCGCTGGGGAAGCAGCAATTACCGGACGCTGAAACGGCTTTTCAAAGGGCGCAGGAGATTGATCCCAACAATCCGCTGACATACGCTTACCGGGACGAAATTCTGGTTGATCAAATCAATAGTGGTCAGCAAGACAGCCTGAATGCACTCCAACAGGCAACGGATAACTCTCGTCTGGCGATTGAACATGGAAACGGAACGATGGAAGCCCACCGGGCACGCGGACTGCTGCTCGAAATCACCGGAAACTATCAGGAAGCGATTAATGAGTTTCAAATTGCCATCTCGATCAATCCGAACATTTCAGATCTCTACCTTGCATTGGGCAGAAATTTCCGCGCGGACGGCAAAGATTCTGACGCCATCACCGTGTTTGAACGGGCTCGCTCGCTGAATCCTTATGACCCTTGGGCTCCTTACTACATCTCCCGCACGTATGGCGGCAACGGTGAGTATGCCAAAGCGATTCAACAGGCGGAAGATGCGATTGATCTGGATCCCTCCCGGACCATGTTCTACTGGAACCTTGGAACGCAATACTACATGTTCCAAAAGTATTCCGAGGCTGCCAGTTATTTCAAGTTGGCGATTCAAGGAGGCATGACGCCCAGCGGGGTCGTGATTGAAGGTATCCCGCTTTCCTATAATAATCGCGTGCCGGAGCTGTATTACATGTATGGGTTGATTTTGGCGCGTGCCGGCGAGTGTCAGGAAGCCGCTGAAATCGTGAAAATAATCACACAAGGGATTCCGGATGACCCGATTGCAGTCGCCAATGCGGAATACATGACAGAAACCTGCAAATCCGGTGCGTTCGACATCACCCTTTCGACGCTGGTGCCGGCAGCCACTCCGGAGCCGGAGATCGCGGATATGGAAGAAATTGCCGACATGCAGGAAACACCGGCGGCTGAGGATGATCTGTAAAACGATTCAGACGAGAAAATAGTCTTCTTGCTTTTCCGAATGGCGTCTATCTCGCTGCTTCAGCGGGAGCGGCTTGATGATCTGCTGTGGCAAGACCATTCTGAGGATAACCTTGCATCAAAAGAAGCATCTTAACTCGGCTCGTGAGAGAGGAACGGGTTAAGGAAGTATTGCGGGAGAGTGTGTCATCTGATGAATAAAATGCCGGTTTAGCCCAACAAACCGGCATTTATCTTACACTATTCCATCTAAAAACCCATCAATTAATCTATTAACTATTTCTGGTTGATCTGCGTTTGAATTATGTCCTGCATTATTAATCCATTGAACAGTTTTTCCTGTGTCTTTTTCATATGCTTTCAAGTATCTTATGCAGGAACCCGCACGGTCCTCTTTTCCGCATATAACCATATGAGGACACTTTATTTTGAAAGTTAATCTTTTCTCTACTGCTTCCGCTAAAATTTTATATCCATGACCTGCAAGACGGGAATATCTTTTTTGATCGCCTTCATATGTCATCATCATATCAAACATTAGTTTTCTTCCGTACTCAGTTGTTGACACTCCTTCTGTTCCTGCTTTTAAAAGAGACTTCCATGGATATACTCTATAAATTGGTTCTACAATTTTTAATAACCATAATTCTATCGCTGTGTAATACTTTCTTTGAAGAGAAGGCGAATCTATTGTAACAAGACCTTTCAGTTTTTTTGGAAAAAGTTCCGCATAAACCTGCCCCAGATAACCTCCCATAGATTGCCCTATTAATATAGGGTTTTCCATTCCTTCTTTTTTGAGTATTTCATCTAGCCATTTTGCTTTATCGAATAAACTAAAATTAAGTTCGAAAGGATATGATGCCGCATGTCCAGGTGCATCCCAAACAAATACTCCGAACTTATCCTTGAAATACTCTACCTGTTTTTCAAATAGTCTGTGGTCAGCAGTAAGACCAGGCAAAAATATGAGTGATGTTTTTGATGTTTCTTCAAATTGATTTCTCCAGTAATGGATTATTCCAGATGGCGTTTCATATTTTTTTTCAATCATTTTTCTACCACACAATTTCTGTTCTATCTTTCCAATTTTCTCTTTGGTTTCGGATTTGGCAATTCCTTGCATATCGCTTGAAACAAGCCACATAGATAATCCTTGTTGTCAACATCCTCTACAAGCAGCATCTCTTTTGCCCCTTCATATAGGAGCTCATACTTCGTGTTTGTTATATAAGCGACAGCAGACTTAACAGGTTTCATAGCTTCACAAGTTTTTCCTTTATCCTTTTTCAGATAAAAATGCAAGTCCTCGATATCTGCGAAGATTTTATATGAAAGTCTACCATTTTCACTTCTCAACTCATAAATAGCGCATGGCCTTTTCATATTCTGTTTTTTTGCAATATTCATCAAATGCCTTTGCTAATACTTCTTGGACACGCCAATTATCATCATTTGATACCTGTTCTTTCATAAAGTCAAGTATTTCTTCGTCTTCTGATAAATATCCGAACAAAAAGACGCCATACATTCTTTCTAGGTATATTTCAGAACGATATGCGAGGAATGCCAACTTTTTTTGCATGCTCTTTTGTGTTGGACTTATAATCCTCAGCCGTCTTCTTTTCCTCTTCTTTGAATCCATTATCAATAGCGGAATATTCCTTCTCTAATGCGTTAATATATGTATTCACGACAAGTACATCTTCAAAATCGAATTATTTAATTGACGCTCAAACCCTCATGGTTCGCCGCCATGCAAGCGCTTTTCCATTGTCTGCATAATGTTGCAGAAACGTTTGTTCCGGAGTCAATGGAAAAAGCTAAGCGGTCAAAGTGCCGCTTATACCTTCGCTTTGTTCATTTAAGCTGACTTAAGAATTTTTGGAAAGAAAATAAAAAAGGGCGAATCCTTGCTTTCTTTCAGGATTCACCCATAATTGATCCATAGATTGTAAAAAATCGGGGTGGTTTATCCGATTGCGCTGCGCCGGGTTTTGGGTTGGCGCCGGTTGATTCCGGCGGAACGCGAACGTTTTCGCAGCTGGGTTTTTCCAGCATTGGGCGCCAGCAACAAATTAAGATTCATCAGAGATTGCGAATCCCACTCGCGCCGTCCGCAAACATCGCAAACCCAGCAGGGAAAATTGGGCACTGTGATCAATTCATCTTCAATCCAAGTGTAATAAGTTGCCGCCTTAAATTTCGGTATTCCGACCTGACATTCCTGGCAATATTCGATTCTCTCCATTTTAGTGCTCCTTGAGCATTGCCGATGTTTTGGATTCTGACAGAAGGATATGACTGTTTACGACGCGGATATGATTCAGCGGCCAATAACAGAAAAACGCATTTCCGATCAGGTTTTTTCGCGGGACGAACCCCCAACTGTGCGAATCGGACGAATGGTTGCGATTATCGCCCAGCACAAAGTATTCTCCTTCCGGTACGATCCACTCGCCGCTGTAAAGGATTGCTTCATGCAGCCATGGCTCATCGATTTCCGTGTCATTAATAAACAGCTTTCCGTCTTTAACGACCACTTTGTCTCCGGGGAGTCCGATCATCCGTTTGATGTAATCTTTTCCGGGAGCTGTTGGCGCTTCAAAAATTACCACATCCCCGCGCTGAGGTTCATTGAACTTATAGTTCAAGCGATTTACCATCAGCAGCTCACCTTCTGTGAAGGTCTTTTCCATGCTGATGTTTTCAACGCGAACGCGCGCTACGCAAAAGTCAATTGCAAAATAGAGCGCAGCTGCCATCAACAGCGTCTGCACAATTTCCCAGATCATGGCTCCGGTTGTTTTCTTTTTTTGTTCTTTCTCAGCGATCTTTTTTGCCATTCGTTCCCGTCTCCTCTGTCAGACAGATTTGCCATTGCCATTTTCTAATCATAATCCTTTTTTATTAGAAAAACCTTAATATACATAAGAAAAGCTGCTTGCGAACGTTCGCTCAGCGGCGCGCCTTGTAAACGATTCGAATTGGTGTGCCGACAAAATGGAATTCTTTACGGATCTGATTTTCAAGGAAGCGCGTGTAGCTAAAGTGTGCCAGTTTTGGATCATTTACATGGATCAGGAAGGTCGGCGGATCGCTGCGAACCTGGTTGGCGTAATACATATGCAACGATCTTCCCGTCTTGGAAGTCGCATGATGTTTATCCTGCGCTTCATGGATAATATCATTCAGTTTTGAGGTTGTGATCCGTGCAAGACGCTCTTCCTGAACTTTGAGCGCCATTGGCATCACCTGGTTTACTCGCTGGTTGGTTAGCGCGGAAATAAACAGAATCGGCACATACGCCATAAAGTTCAATTCTGAACGAATCTTCTCCGAATATGTCTGCATGGTATACGTGTCTTTTTCGATCGCATCCCATTTGTTAACGATGACAACCACGCTTTTCCATTCGTCCAGAATATATCCGGCAATATGCGCGTCCTGAACGGTAATGCCCTGCACAGCGTCAATTACCAGCAGCGAAACATCTGATTCCTCAATGGCACGCATGGAACGGATCACAGAATATTTCTCAATACCCGGTTCAATTTTGCCCCTGCGGCGAATTCCGGCAGTGTCGATCAAGGTTACCGGAACGCCGTCATATACCAGATGAGTATCAATTGCATCCCGCGTTGTTCCCGGGATATTGCTGACAATTGAACGCTCTTCACCGACCAAACGATTCAACAGGCTGGATTTTCCAACGTTCGGCTTTCCAACAATTGCAATCTTTATCGAATCATCCTCTTCCTGAGGATGTTGTTCGGGAAATAACTTGATCAAAGCGTCCAGCATATCGCCGGTTTCTGTGCCGTGAATAGCGGAAAGCGGATAAGGATCGCCCATTCCCAACTCATAAAATTCATAGATGCTATCGCGCTGACGAGCTGAGTCCGCCTTGTTTGCGACCAGCAATACCGGAGGCGTTTCGACACCATCGACAACGGTCTGGTTTTTACGCAGAATTGAGGCAATTTCACGGTCGGCGGGGGTAATCCCGTCCAACGCATCTACCAGGAACAGTACAACATCCGCTTCGCGGACCGCCAACAGCGCCTGGTTCCGAATTTCTTCGATAAATTCGGAAGATCCGATCGATAACGGTTGCTTTTGACCGGATGAATCTGGGTCGATCCCGCCGGTATCGACGATATCGAATTCAACGCCAACCCATTCTGCATGGCCGAATTGGCGGTCACGAGTTGTGCCGGGAACATTGTCCACAATTGCGTCGCGCGTACCTGAAAGGCGGTTGAATAACGTGCTTTTCCCAACGTTCGGTCTGCCGACCAACGCGACGATAGGTCTGGGTGTTCGGCTCATTGGACTGCCACGCCTGACCAGATAAAGGTTCGGCTGTCGCTGCGTGCGCCTGCCGGAGCGTAAATCGGTGATCCGTCTGCCTGGCTTCCGCTTTGGCGAACGGACTGGACATACCATTTGATGACATGTGGAGAAGGATCGCTGGGACGGAAACTCATCGGAACGATATATTTGGTATCTTTCACGTAATTGATGTGTTTTCTGCCGCTGCCTTCTGTCACATCTTCGATTGTCACTTCATATGCTTCATTATCACGCAGCGTGCCGATGCCTGCCCATTGCAGTGTGATTGTTTCGCCGCTGGTATTATATGAAGAACCGTCCGCTGGCAACAGTAGATTGGGAGCCTCGTAAGGAGGCGGGTTTGTCGGCGTAGAAGTCGGTCCCGGGGTGACGCGTTCGCAAAGCGGAATATGAAGCGTGGAGCCGGCAACGACGATATCGTTGACCAGGCCGTTATACTGCCGGATGATATCTGTCGAAACGCCAAAATTCAATGATATTCCAAAAAGCGTGTCGGTATTGCTTACGACGTAATCATAAGAGCCGCAGGCTGCCAGCGTCGCTTCTGAACCGGTGAGTGTTCCGGTTGGCAGTGCGGTGACCGTTGGCGTTGGCTGCGGAATTTTGAGCACCATTCCCGGAGACAGGAAACAATCCGAGGTCAGATTGTTCGCAAGGACGATACTTGGGATGGATACGTCAAACAGTGCGGCAATCGTCGAGCAAAGATCGTTCTCCTTCACAGTGTATTCAATCGGAGCGAGCGGCGTCGCGGACATTTCCATTGTTGGCGTATAGGTGGTCGTCGGTGTATATGTAATCGTCGGCGTGCCGGTGTTGGTCGGCAGTGCTGTCGGTTCCACTACGCGACCCGAGCGCTGCAGCAGCATGAAGATCAGCACCGCGCCAAACGCCAGTATTAGGATTGCCAGCCCGATTGCAATCGGAAGGCTCAGCCGAACTTCCGGCAGCCGGGGCTTTTTTGACAACGGGTCGTCGTGTCTCGTCTTTGCCTTTTTCATCACCGGATTCAGGTCCGGCCCGCCGCTGAATATCCGTCCGCATACCAGACAGCGGGTGGCTGAGTCATTCATTCTTGTGCCGCATGTCGGGCATATCTTCGTTTTGGGTTGTTGTAAATTGCTAGATGCCATATTCAATCCTGTTGCTTACCGGACTTATAATCATATTCATAATTGAGACATTATATCATGGACTGTTTTGCGCGTTTTGTGCCGTTCTGCCCCAAACGACCGGCAGGGATTTTACCTGTTCAGGCGTAACCAGACCGATTTAGAGAAGCCGATGGAATCGAATCTTTCAATCTACATTCATATCCCTTTTTGCCGAAGCCGCTGCAGTTATTGCGACTTTGTGACAAGCGCCGGGAAGTTGGCAGCCATTCCGGAATATCTGGATACGCTCCGGGCGGAAATTGGCGCGGTTGCTTCCCGGAGCCGCATTGCTCAGCCAGTCCATTCCGTCTACTTTGGCGGAGGAACGCCTTCCTTGTTAACCCCTGTCCAGCTTCGAACTGTGTTGGAGTTTGTTCGCGGACATTTTCAGTTGACGTCGGATGTTGAAATTACGCTGGAAGCGAACCCGGGCGATTGTTCTCAGATTATGCTTCCGGAATTGTTAAAGCGGGTGTCAATCGGGTCAGCCTTGGAATGCAATCTGCGAGCCGAATCGAACTGCAGCGGATGGCTCGCCGCCATTCATTTCAAGATACCGTTGCAGGGATGGAGGCTCTGCGTGACGCTGGAGTTAATAACATCAGCCTGGATCTGATTTATGGCTTTCCAGAGCAAACGCTTGATTCTTGGCAGCGGACGATTTCCGCCGCGTTGGCGCTGGATCCAGATCATCTTTCGCTTTATGCCTTGAGCGTTGAGGATGGAACGCCGCTGGATTACGCCATTCGTAACGGCAAGCTGCCTGCTCCGGACGATGAGCTCAGCGCGGACCAGTATGCCTTTGCCTGCGAGCGGCTGGCAGACGGCGGCTTCTATCACTATGAAATCTCTAACTGGAGCCGGACTGTTCAAACTGCCAGCCGTCATAATTGCCAGTATTGGCTGATTCGCCCTTATCTGGGTTTTGGCGCTGGTGCTCATGGCTATTTTAATCATGTGAGAACGCGTAATCCGGGGACAATGTCTGAATATATCGCCCGGGCGGCGCAGATCGGACAAAATCAATCCCTTTTTCCGTTCGCGGAGGAGACTGTCCCGCAGGCAATTGATATCGAACAGAGTGATTTTGTGATTTTTGGTCTGCGGCTGCTGAAAACGGGTGTCAATGCCGGGGTGTTTGAAGAACGCTTTGGCAAACGTCTTCAAGATGCATATCCCAGACAATTGGAAAAACTGCTCAAAAATGGATCGCTTCTGTTGGATAATCAGGGGAATCTGTTGCTGAACGAGCGTTTCGCATTTGTCAGCAATCAGGTGATGAAAGAATTTATCTGATGCTCAGGAAACGATGACCTGTGTCCCAAGGCCGATGGTTTCAATTTTTGGTTCTGTGATGCGCGGAAACGCCCAACGATAGAGCCATTTGGCATCCTCATTGCGCATGTTGACACAGCCCCGGCTCATCGTCATGCCGTAGTTGGTGTGCCAATAGGTGCCATGGGTCGCGACGCCCGTAATCGGTTCAAAGAAGCAAACCCATGGAACGCCCGGGAGTTCATAAGCTTCCGGATCGCTTGTCATTTGTCCGTCTCCCATATGCTTTGACGGCATTTTATTTTGAATATTGAAGGTTCCTAATGGCGTTGCCGTTGGGATTTGGCCTTCAATCCGTTTTTTCTGTACCCCGGTCGATACTTTTACCTTCAGAACCTGTTTATCATATTCAAAAGCGGTTAATTCTTGCATGCCGATCTTTATTTCGATCCGCTTCGCTTCCCAGGGCACGTTTGGAGAGAGCGGTGTGATTTCCGCATCCGGGATCAGGCGCATATGTTCCGCCGGAATAAAGTAGTCGAGCCGATCTATGTCGAAGATTTCGTCCTTAATGCGATACCATGGTCCGCCGTCTGGCCCGCTTTCAATTCCGACCACCCAATGCACTGATTGATAATACAGACGGAACGCATCCCGCCAGCTGCCGTTTGGATTCTTCAGCTGTGACTGAGTGAATGGGACTGTCACTTCACCGATCCGTCCCGGCGTAGGCGAGTAATTTACGGAATAATCCGGTTCGTTCAGTCTTGTTTCAACGATTTGGGTATGCCCGGAGTGCACATATCCGCCCCATACCCGATACCAGATTGGGTTGTATCCCGGGCCGTGCTCTGAAACGACTTCATAATAAACATTCAACAAATCGTCTTTGAATTTTTGATAAAGAATTTCGCTTTCATCCCAAGGTTCTTTGTATATGCTTAGCTGAGAGATTGCCACCCGAGCGGTTTTGCCGCTGCCCTGTGCGGCGTCAACGGACGTGAAAAAGGGCGCGAAAGCCACTGCCCCGGCGCCGGCTGCGACAAATTTCAGGAAATCCCGCCTGTCCGGTTTTCTCTCAAACCGAAATGCCATTCACAATACCCATTTCACCCGTCTATTCGCGGATAGCTCCCGGTAAATGTTGTCTACCTGCTCTTGCGATTCTGCGGCGAACGTATAACCGATGGAGCAGAACGTGTTGTTGCTGCTCATTTTCAAAGTCAGTTTAGCTGGGTCCGTTTCAACGCCATTCCGGTTCAGCGTATCCAATACCTCTTGTTCGAAGATCTCCGAATTTTCGCCGATGATCTTAATCGGAAAATCGCAAGGGAAGGTCAATCCTTGCGGTTTTTCGGGAATCGAGTTTGTGTTTTCTGTCATCATACCTCTTTTTTCGTAGTATACAATGAGGTTTTTAAAGGGAAATCATCTCATCAATCTTTTATACATTTCTTATGAACGTTGATTTTATTGATCCGATTTTTGGCAGACTGATCCTGTCCCTGTGTGCCGTCTTGTCTGTCTGACGGTTTCGGATTCTCTTCTGATATTGTCAGTGACTCCATATAAAGAAGGCATACCGTTGATCCAAGCGAGCGGCGAATTTTCACACACCTGATTTATATATGGAATGAATTCAATCTCAATGAACTTATAGTAAAATTAAAGATTGGAAAAACAACTGATAGGAGATTTCATGGCTGAATTCGATATTAAAAACGAATCCCTGGCAGAAGGCGGACGCCGCCGAATTGAATGGGCTGCCCGGGAAATGCCCGTTCTGAGCCAGATTCAGGAACGGTTTCAGAAAGACAAACCACTGAAAGGGATCCGCATGTCGGCTTGTCTGCATGTGACTGCTGAGACTGCGAATCTGATGAAAGCGCTGCATGCCGGGGGCGCAGATGTAGTACTGGTCGCCTCAAATCCGTTGTCTACCCAGGATGATGTCGCGGCGTCATTGGTCGTCCATGAGGAAATCCCGGTCCATGCGATAAAAGGTGAAGATAACGCTACCTATTATCGCCATATTGAATCGGCATTGGCACACAAACCGCAGATAACGATGGATGACGGCGCAGATCTGGTGAGCACGCTCCACAAAAACCACCGTGATCTGCTGAGCGAAATTTTGGGCGGCACCGAAGAAACCACAACCGGCGTTATCCGCTTGCGCGCAATGGCAACGGACGGCGCCTTAATGTTTCCGGTCGTGGCAGTGAATGATGCGATGACCAAACATTTCTTTGACAATCGTTACGGAACCGGACAATCGACACTGGATGGCATTATTCGGGCGACCAATATGCTGATTGCCGGAAAAGTCTTTGTAGTTGCCGGCTACGGCTGGTGCGGACGCGGATTGGCGCAAAAGGCGCGCGGTATGGGCGCTAACGTGATCGTTACCGAAATTGATCCGCTGAAGGCTTTGGAGGCGGTGATGGACGGTTTCAGAGTGATGCCGATGATGGAAGCCGCGAAGATAGGCGATATCTTCTGCACTGTTACTGGCGACCTGAATGTCGTTGATGCACATCATTTTGAGGTGATGAAAGATGGCGCAATTGTTTCGAACTCCGGGCATTTTAATTGCGAATTGAACATCCCGGCGCTGGAAAAAATGTCAACAACAAAGAAGCTGGTGCGTCCGTTCGTCGATCAGTACGAACTGAAAGACGGCAGAAAGCTTCACATTCTGGGTGAAGGCCGATTGATCAATCTGGCTTCTGCTGAAGGGCATCCTGCGTCGGTGATGGATATGTCCTTCGCCAATCAGGCGTTGGCTGCGGAATATATGATCCGCAATTACAAGAAGATGGAAAACAAAGTTTACTCCGTTCCGGAGGAAATTGACCGGGAAATCGCGGAGCTGAAACTGAAAGCGATGGGTGTGGTGTGCGACGTTTTGACAGAAGAACAACAGCACTATCTCAACTCGTGGGAAGAGGGAACATAAATCGGTAAGCGGATGGCAAACTTTTGCTTTCCCGAGATCGTGTCTGAGAATCCGCATCCTGTACAAAAATGCAGGATGCGGATTTTTTGTTGTCTGCTCAATCGCAAAAACTTCGTCCTGGTTGCAATTGTTTGCAAATTGTTACCGATTTTTCAAAAAACTAAAAAAAATGGTGGTTGAACTTGCAATATCAGGGTCGATGCCTGCCAGTTTTGGAAAAGAGGTGGATCAGATGAGTTCGCTATCTGTAGGGAGCGAAAAATTTTCTTCCTGCCAGATGATAATCAGGGTTCCATCTCTGACGCTGATGATGCTCTCTTTGCCGATAAACTGATTGCTGACACCCAGCGGTCTGTCATTTGTCAGCTCTGCGTCCCGCAGCTCATATTTCAATCCGCTCAAAGTGACCCCCAGGGCGTTGCGGTTGTGACTAAAGACAGAAAGGATGCCGCTCTTCCGCGCCGCCAAAGCCATTGAACGGTTGGTGATCGCCGTGATGACACTACCCATACCCACCAAGTACCCTTGCGCTCCTTGCATAGACAAGTAAGCCAGCCCCTGAATGTTGGCGAGTGTGTGATCCAGCCGGTTGCCCAAACCGCCATAAATGACAAACGTTTTGCAGCCGCGTTCCAATGCAAATTTAATCGCCAGCATCATGTCTGTGTCATCCTTTTCTTCCGGATAACGAATGGCAAAACTGGAAATTGGCGGGACATCGCGGATCGAGTCGAAATCTCCGATCAGGAAATCCGGCTTGATTTTAAGCCGGTCGAGCAGGTCAAAACCGCCGTCTGCCGCGATGACCAAATCTTTATTTTGAGGGCAAAAAGAGACCATCTCCGCGTTGCCGGCTCCGGCAATATAGCAGATTTTTGTTGAGGAATTCATGGCTGATCCAATACCTTTCTTTTCAGCAGAATGCCGATCTCGTCACCCTCAACCTTGACAGCGTACGCTTTTTCAAAGTCTGGGAAATTTTCCGGGGAAAACGCTTTGTCGTCACGACTGAAGAGGATATAGTCCGTCTGTTCGCTGCCGTATACCAGCAACAGACGGTCGCGCTGCTGCCATGGCAGCAACCCGCGATTAATGCTGCCGGCGTTTGTCAGCGAGTGGTCGATGACGATCGCAGCGCGGTCGTCCGTACGCACAATCGTCTCCAGCAGTTCACGAGAGGCGATACCCCAGTAATCACCCGAGAAACGGGGGGCCTGGCTGCGGAACAGCGGTGCAAAATACGCATATTCATGCGGATGGTTTCGCAGGATGAAAACGACGCTGAAGATGAAGGACAATATCAAAGGCAGCGTAACTCCGGTTCGCCATAGATTGCTTCGGCGTTCAGGTTTAGGGGTCAGACGGCGAAGCGCGTCAAAGCCGATGATCGCCAGATAAACGATGGTTGCATAGAAAAAGTAGGTGTGACGCCAGCCGTTATAGATGATAACGCGTCTCAGGATAATAAATAGCAGCGGCAGGTAGCCAGCGCAGGTGACGAACCAATCTGCCAACAGATCCTGGTCGGCGAAAACTGCAAGCCGTACCTTCCGTGCTGTATGAATAATGTACAGGATTCCCGCCCCATGGAAAAAAAGGATAACGGTTGGCACAGTCAGCAGAATCCAGACCGGAATGTAATACCATATTTGGCTGGCATTTGCCAGCGTTCCGAAAAATAAATTTCCGTCTGCTCCGTGGTTGGGATGCTTCTGACTGAATTGGAATATTTCGACCAGACCGGTGAGCGGTTTTTCCCATAAGACCGGCGTGATCACAATCAATATCAAACTGCAAACTGCTGACAGCAGCAGGAATGACAAACATTTTTTGTGGTCAAGATGATGTTTTTGGACGGACTGAAAAACAAAAAAGGCAAACGTCAGCGGCAGCAATACGATGCCATTCAAGCGGGTATTTATGGTAAACGCCAATACTGCACCGGCGAGCACCGCAGTGCTGGCAGAACCGCTGCGCAGCCAGCGAACCAGAAAAAAAATCGCGATGATGTACCAGGCGAGGAAGAGAATGTCTTTGTTATTGTAAAAACTCTCGGCGAAAAAACGCGGTGAGAGGATCAGCATGGCTGTTCCGGTCAGCGCCAACCCCCGATTTTTGAGCCTTCCTTTTATCAGGTGATAAAAACAAATCATTGCCGCGTAATAATTCAGGAACAGATAGAAATGGCGCATGCTGTAAAACGCAATCGGTTCTAATCTGAACTTGAAGAGACTTTCGATAAAAACCAACGGGAAATGGAGCGCAGTTCCGTAATAGCGGTCGCGGTATTCATGCAGTGGGGGGAGATATTCTAGCCAGGTATGAACCGCCTCATCGGCTGGCAGTCTTAATTTTTCAAGCGCATATTTATAGTTGACCAATGAGGTTTGCCGCTCCATTCCTTCGTCCGGGCCGCAGCCATAATCAGCGAAACAGAGCAACCCGACCAAAGCATAGACCAGAAAAAAAAGGATTACGACAATCCGGGGCTGGAAACGGCTGGATCTCGATTGCATAGCCAAGATTATAATGCAGTTCGTTTTGCTGCTGTACTTCTGAGAACGATCGGTTGCGAAACAGGATCTTTTTGCGGATATGCGCTACAATTAGTGCGGAGGAAGAACCATGGACAACGCGTTTTCAGACATTGATCCCGTAGTACGTTCATATGAGAAATATGATGAAGATTCGCGCCTGTCTGCGGATAATATCCGTAAGCTGGAGTTTATGACGGCGTTGGTGTACATGGACAAATATCTCAAAAGTGGCATGTCGATTCTGGATGTCGCGGCAGGTACTGGCGCCTATGCACTTCATTACGCTGCCCGCGGGATGCGCGTCACCGCGTTGGATATTACCCCATCTTACATCGAAATCATCAAGAAAAAGGCTGTCGAACAACATATTCAAGTGGATTCATTTGTGAACGACGCCCGCGATCTGTCCCATTTTGAGGATGCGTCCTTTGATTGCGTGTTCTGTATGGGCCCGATCTATCATCTGACGCGCGCCGCCGACCGGGAAAAAGTGTTGTTGGAATGCTTGCGTGTGCTCAAGCCCGGCGGGTTGATCTATTTGGCATACATCAACAAGTTTTTCATTTTTCTGCATCTCGCTTCGCAGAACAAACAATTCTTGCAGGAAAAATGGTATCAGCGGATCATTGAACAGGGGGAAATGAGTTCGTCCGATGATGATTGCTTTTGGACGGATACCTGGTTCACGACACCTGGCGATGTTGAATCGCTGATCGGCCGCTTCCCGGTAGAAAAAATTGCGCATATCGCTCAGGACGGCGCCGGCCGGTTGCTGGCAAGCGAAATCAACGCGATGCGACCTGAGGAGTTCAAACGCTGGGCAGAATATCACATTCGTACTTGTGAAGAACCGTCAATCCTCGGTATCAGCAATCACGGTTTGTATGTTGGCCGAAAAAAATAATCAGATTTACTAAATTATAGAGAAGATAAAACCGTTCGGCTTTAATGAACAGGAAGATACGAAGGGGAGCAGATCAGGTCAAGGGATCAATCGATCCAGTGACCTGATCTTTTTGCCTCTCATGACTTAATCCCTGGACATCAGCCGCATGAACGGCGGTACATCCAACTGGTCTTTTTTCAAGAATTCGGGGAGGTCTGCATTCTTTTGTGCGCCTACTTCCACCGGTTTTTCGCGTTTTTCACTCAACGGGACTGCAGTTTCCCGGATCATCGATTCGGACGGCTTTCTGCCGAACAGTGCATCGCTATAACTGGTTTTGGGTTGGGAAAAAACCGATGAGTTTCCTCCTGCCTGGTCGTAACCAGTCGCAACCACGGTGACACGAACTTCGTTCTGGAGGTTCGGATCGATGACAGCACCGAAAATGAAGTTGACATCCGGATGTGCGCTTTCCTTGATGATGGCAGCCGCCTGATTCACTTCATAAAGTGTCAGATCTTCGCCGCCGGTGACGTTGAACAGAATGCCTCTGGCACCATCAATCGTGATGTCCAGCAACCGGTTGGAAATTGCCATTTCGGCGGCATCTTTCGCGCGGTCATCGCCGGTGCCGATACCAATTGCCATCAGTGCTGCTCCGCCTTCGGACATGATCGATTTGACGTCAGCAAAGTCCAGATTGACCAGTCCCGGAACTGTGATCAGTTCGGAAATGCCCTGAATACCCTGACGCAGCACGTCATCTGCCTGGGAAAACGCGTTTCTAAGTGAAACCTTCTTATCGACGATTTGCAGCAGGCGGTCATTGGGGATCACGATCAGCGTATCTGCATGTACCTTGAGGTTGTTGATCCCTTCCTCGGCGGATTTTTCGCGGCGCGGCCCTTCAAACGAGAACGGACGCGTGACGACACCAATGGTCAGTGCACCGATTTCACGACAGATTTCGGCGACGACTGGCGCGGCGCCAGTGCCCGTCCCGCCGCCCATGCCGGCGGTGATGAAAACCATATCAGAACCGGCGAGCGACTCGCGGATTTCATCGCGTGACTCTTCTGCTGCTGTCCGGCCAACCTCAGGGTTGCCGCCAGCACCCAGACCACGGGTGGATTTGTCGCCAATGCGAACCCGCTGCGCGGCTTTTGAGGCGATCAGTGCCTGAGAATCCGTGTTGATTGCAATAAATTCCAATCCCTGCATTCCCTCGTCGATCATTCGATTGATGGCGTTACAGCCTGCCCCGCCGACGCCGACAACCTTAATCCTTGCAAAGCTTTCACCTAAATTCTGATAATTTTCCATTCTGTCCTCTTCTTTCCTTTTTCAATACCATTGCATTTGTATTGTTTGTTTTTTATAGGGAAAAATCTTCCCTTTTTCCACGTTTTTCAGGTTCGCGCCGCGTTCTACGGCAGCAGATAGCGCGCGAAGCGTTTCAACTTATCGAGCGCGCTGGTCATGTCTTTTTTCTTTGGCTGTCCTTATACTGTTTCCTGCATCATCATTGCCCAGTAGAGCAAGCCGACGCTGGTCGCGTAAGCAGGGCTGTCAAGCTGGTCGATCATACCGCTGATGTTTTCCGGTTTTGCCAGGCGAACTGGCATTTTCAACTCAGCAGACGCAACCTGGTCAATCCCCGGAAGCAGACTTGTTCCGCCGGTCATCACCATTCCCGCCGGCAGCAGGTTGTCATAACCCGAGCGTTTGATCTCCTGCAAAACCAGCTGAAAAATCTCTTCTGTCCGCATCCGGATGATTTTCGCCAATTCGCGCCGGTTGAATTTTGCTGCTTCATTTTGTCCAAAAGTGCGGCAGTAGAAATACTCTTCTTCTCCGATATAGTCGGGAATGGCGTGCCCGTGAATTTTCTTGACTTCCTCTGCCTGCGTCATCGGCAGGTGAAACGCTTGGGCAATATCGTTGGTGATATGGCTGCCGCCGACCGGAAGAATGTTGGTGTGCCAGATGTCTCCGTTTATATACAAAGCGAGGTCGGTCGTACCGCCTCCGATGTCGCAAACAACGACACCCATCTGCTTTTCGATATCGGTCAGCACTACTTCACCATCCGCGAGCGGATTGAGCACCCACTGATTGACGTCAATTTCTGCCGTCATGATGCATTGGCGCAGGTTTTCGATTGAAGAGGCGGACGCAGTGATGATATGCGCTTCAACGTCCAGCCTCGAACCGTACATGCCAATCGGGGAGCGGATGCCTTCTACGCCGTCAACGCTGAAGGTGCGCTGCAACGGGTGAATGATCACGCGGTTGTGCGGGATCGGAATGGCGCGGACGGCTTCCAGCACGCGGTTGATGTCGTATTGGTCAATGACTCCGCCAACAACACCAACAGTCGCTTTGTTATTGATCGAAGAAATGTGGGTTCCGGCAACGCTGACAATCGCATTGGTGATCTCCAGCCCGGAAGTCCGCTCCGCTTTTTTAACTGATTTTGCAATCGCGTTGGCAGCCTGAGGAATATCCACAACGGTTCCTTTGCGAATCCCCTGTGACGGTTCGATGCCAACTCCCAGAATTCGAATGTTGTTCTCCGTTTCAATTTGCGCAATCAGCGTGCAAACTTTCGTAGTTCCGATATCAATTGCGACGACAATCGTTTTTTCCATACTTAATCACTCCGCATAACGATAATAAGGGGCTCGCGTGAATTCCAGGCTGAGCATTTCCGGAAGGATCTCGTTGTCCTTGAAATACTTGTTCATACTGTCCGCCATCGCCAGCTTTTCCGTTAGATCTGTATCATCCACGCCGAACCAAAGGGTATATTCCTGGTCGGTCATCCAGCCATAGCCGTTGTCAAAGGTGAAATACAACGTCTTTCCGGCAGGTTTTACTTTGTTAATTTCCAAAATCGATTTCATCATCTTTTTCGAAAAATGTGTCGGCAGTTTCCGGTCATTTCTGTTTTTTGCGCCGGGGAAACTGTTTGCGAGAACATAAATCATATTTTCTGCCGTTGTCATATCTTTCATGACCGTGCCTTCTTCATCCAGCCAAAACTTATTTCCGCCAAAATCCCATTCAACGATTGCGATGCGCTGTTCCAGCCGAATGTCCACCTTGTTCGGAAGTTCAACCATAATCTTGACATCGCGCGCTTCAGGATAGCGCTTCAGCAGGATTTCTCTCAGCGATTGCGGATCAACCATATAAAGCGGCAGCGAGCGGATTCCGGTGTAGTAAGTCACTTCCTGGATGTTCACCTGTTCCGAGCCGGTCACCGACGGTGTGTCAACGCGGAACAGCGGTAAAAATGTGAATCCGGCTGCCATCAGGCTGAGTACCAACGTCACAATACCGGAAATTACGCGGACGTTCAGCCGTCGGCGCTGCGAGGGGTGGATGGCGTCATTGGCAGCTGCTGACCAGGTACTTTTTCTGGTCTGCATTGTCAACGGAGCGCTTTGCGGTTTTTGACCGCTGTTCCGTTCTCGAATTCGGTTCCGGTTATTCTGTAACATGCTTTACCCTATTACCCCGTTCCAGTTATTCCATGATCTCAATTTCGCAGATCAGATCAATGCCAAACTGCTTTTTCACTTCACTGCGTGCAAGCTCTACCAGTTCAGCAAACTCTGCGCTTTTTACACCTGGAGAGGTGATAAAAATGTTGCCGTGAAAATCGCTGATCTGAACATTGCCGATTCTTTTTCCGCGCAGACCGCATTCCGTGATCAGTTTCCCGGCATAATTCCCTTGCGGGTTGCGGAAAATGGAACCGAGCGAACCTCCGATGCCAAAGTTGAACTTCTCACGTTTCTGATGAATTTCATCCATCGCCGCCCGGATTTCAGCCGGATCACCGGACTTCAGCTCAAACGTACCGGAGAGAATGGTTCCCCGGAGCGTACCGTCTTTCAACCCGCTGCTGCGGTAAGCGTATTTCATTTGATCGGCATTCAGGTCGACGGTGTGATTGTCAGCGGTCAGAATGCGGACTGTCTTGATTACGGAAGCGATATCACCCCCGTAAGCGCCGGCATTTCCATAAAGTGCGCCGCCGACAGAACCGGGAATCCGCGTTCCCCACTCAATGCCGGTTAAATTCAGACTGGCGCAGCGGCGTACGAATTCAGCAAAGCCCATCCCGGACTCAACCGTCACCAGCGTTTTTTCGCCCATTTTTCTAGTCTGAAAACCGCTTGCGCGGTTGATGATCAGCAACCCGTCATAGCCGCGGTCGCTGAAAAGGACGTTAGACAACCCGCCGGCGACCTTGACCTTACGCCCAGTTGTCTGACAATGAACCAGCAGATCGGACAGGTCCGTCAGATTTTCAGCGATGAACAGCTCCGCTGCCGGTCCGCCGCAAAGCGCGTTGGAATAAGCGGAAATAGGGACATTGCGCTGAATATGGCTTTCAATCCGGCGCAAATTCTGCGTTCGCAGACGTTGGACAGCTTCCGGGGCGATCTGATTGGCATCTCCGGCAGAAAAAGTGATGATGACATCGCCGGGTTGGATGGCGTCGGTCAGGATCTGAACGGCGTCCGCATTGCTTTCTGCGAAGAGGGCGTCCGGGCAGCAGTTCCTAACTGCATTTTTCAAGTCCTCAAATCCAAAAGCGGTCAGCTTTTCGCGCGAGGCATAGATATTCGTGACTAAAAGCCTGTCCGCGGCTGCAAATGCATGACAGAAAGCATCCAGCAGCGCCTGTGTGCGGCTGAACGTATGCGGCTGCCAAAGCGCCCACAGACGCCGATCGGCATATGCAGTGCGCGCTCCTTCCAGTGTGGTTTTGATCTCCGTCGGGTGATGACCATAATCATCGATGACCATCATGTCGTTCCATTCAGCGGAGATCTCAAAACGCCGCGAAATTCCCTGAAATTGTTGTAATGACAGAATCGTTTTTGATAAATCCATCTCTTTTAACGCGCAGATCGTTAGCGCGGCGGCAGCGTTGAACACGTTGTGCCTGCCGGGAAAATGCAGTTCAACGCGGTGCATCGTGTTCGTGCCGGTTTCTGTAAAGGTGAAGCCGTAACAGCCATTTTCATTCAGCATAATTTCGCTGATCCGATAATCAGCTGCTGCCGAGGTGCCATAGGAAACCCTTTTTGCTGCTGTTCGGGCTGATTCAGTCAGCGCACTCTGTTTGTCGTCATCTGCGTTGAAAACGATCGTACCGTCCGCTCTTGTGCGGCTCAGGAAGCTGCGAAACGCGTCAAAGTAAGCTTGCTCTGTCGGAAAACAATCCGGATGATCGTGTTCAACAATTGTCAGCGCGCTGATACAAGGCGTCAGCCCAAGGAACATGTTGTCATATTCATCGGCCTCGATGATAAAATCCTCTGCGCCGCCATTGGCAGCGTTGGTTTTCAAATTGGCAGGCGTGCTGCCGATGATAAATCCCGGGTTTTTTCCGGCGGCACTGAAGATCCAGGCAGTTATGCCGGTGGTAGTGGTTTTGCCGTGCGTTCCGGCAATTGCGATCACATCGCGTCCTGCCAGCATTTGATCGAGGAATTCGGAGCGCCGCAGGGTCTGAACGCCAAGCTGATGCGCTGCGGTCAGTTCCGGATTGGATTGCGGAATTGCGGAAGAATAGAGCACTATGTCCGGCGAGTCAAGGTTGTCAGCGGAGTGGCCGATGACGACCCGGATCCCCTTGTTCTCTAAGACGGAAATGATGTCGGAATGGCTGCGGTCAGACCCGCTGACGATCGCTCCCATTTCTGAGAGAACAATCGCGATTGGCGACATGCCAGTTCCGCCAATTCCGATGATATGGATGCGTTTTCCTTTCAATGAGTTCATTTCATCTGTTCTGCGCATTTACGCATTCCTCTTTTTTGACGCCTGTTCTTCCAACAGCGCGGCGATCGTGGCGGCTGCTGCAGGAACCGCAAGCGCCTGCATCGCGTCTTTCATTTTCTGCAATTTTGACGTGTCGCAGATCAACCCGCGCACGGTTTCAACAATTTTGTCCTTCAAAGAGCCGTCTTCCAGCATGATTGCTGCTCCGCGTTCTGCCAAATATGCGGCATTGGTTTTTTGATAACGCCAGGCATACGGATATGGGACCAGAATTGCCGGAAGCCCAAACAACGGGAACTCTCCGAGGGTGGATGCGCCGGCGCGCGAGACAACCAAATCTGCCGCCCGCAGCGCTGCCCCCATTTCTTCGTGAAGATAAGGCGTGATGTGGTAATCATCCGCAAACAATGGGTCCAACCCGTCTTTCACCTTTTGCACAGTTTCCCAGTCCAGTTCGCCGGTGACATGCACGATTTGGGCAAATTCAAGCAGTTCAACGATGTTGCTCGCGACTGCCTGGTTGATTGAGCGGGCGCCTTTGCTGCCGCCAAAGACGAACAGCACCGGTTTGTTTTGCGAAAGGCTGAAGGTGCGGCAGGCATCCTCGCGTGACCATTTTTCCAGTTCCTTCCGGGTTGGATAGCCGGTAACAGCGACTCGCTTTCCCGAAGGCAGGTACCGTTTCGTCTCTTCCGTCACCACTGTGATGATCTGTGCAACATGGCTCAGCGCTTTCAGTACCAGTCCCGGTTCAATATCCGGGATGAAGATCAGTTTTGGCTTTCGCAGCGCGGCGACTGCCATCGGAAATCCAACGTATCCGCCGGTGAACAACAGCACATCCGGATTGAATTCGCGCAGGATTCGGCGCGATTGAAAGAATCCCTTGATAAGTTGAAAGGCATTTCCGGGAAGGCTGCGCAAACCGACGCCATGCAGCCCGGCAGCGGAAATTCCGCGGAAGTTGATGCCGGCGTGCTGAACTAACTGACGTTCCATGCCAGTATCCGATCCAACCCAAAGCAGCGTATCATCCAGGTTCTTACTTCTTTGCTGAACCACGGCCAATGCTGGATATACGCCACCCCCAGTCCCCCCTGCGCAGATTAATAAACGCATCCGGTGTCGTCCTTTCTTTCTTAAGATTTTCAATCGCAGAACTGCGTGAAACACTCATTAGTATGCCAATCCCGATCAGGGTACAGATCATACTGGAACCGCCGCTGCTGATCATCGGCAGCGCGTTTCCGGCAAACGGGATGATATTGACCAAAACGCCGATATTGATGAATGCTTCGAGCCCGATCCAAAAAGTGATTCCGGCAGCAAGCAACTTCCCGAAGGTGTCCGGCGCATTTGCAGCAATCACATAGCCGCGCCAGAGAATCATCAGATAAAGGGCGATGATGATGCAGCCACCAAGCAGCCCGGTTTCCTCAAGAATGACCGAGTAAATGCTATCCGTCCAGGCAACCGGCAGACCTGTCAGCTTCACGACGCCCTTGCCGATGCCGACGCCAAACCAGCCACCGCGTAGAATCGCTTCTGTGGAGCGTTGAATATGATAGGAGGCTTCGCTTGGGTTAATCCAGCCGTTGATATAGTCGTTGATGCGGTCGCTGACTTTCCCGAACAGGAAATAACCGACGAAGAAGGCAAAAAGCGCCATCAGCAACAGCATGCCAAGATGTCTGAGGTTGCCGCCGGCGATGAAAAACATCACGGTTCCCAAAAAGACAACGGTGATGGTCGCGCTGAAATCCGGCTGAATCAGGATCAGAAAGGCGATTACACCGATGATCGCGAACACAGGAATCAACCCCCAGGCAACGGAAGTCAGCCGATCCTGTTTGTTGCTCAGCCAATATGCCAGATAGATGATCAGTGCAATTTTTGCAAGTTCCGAAGGTTGAATCGATCCGCTGAAAACCGTTCGGGTAGCGCCCTGCAGGTTCGAAGGGATGAAAAGTACGATTAAAAGCAATCCTGTTGTCCCCAGGATGATCAGATGTGCAAAATGCTGCAGAACGTGATAATCCATGAATGCCAGGATGACGCCGAGGATAATGCCGATTGCGACCCACAGCAGCTGACGCAGCACAATGTAAGTACCGCTGTCAAATGTCTGCAGCGCATAGTTCCAGCTGGCGGAATACAAAGCGAGCAGACCAAGGATCAGGATGATGGATACTGTGACCAGCAATGGAACGTCGATCAGCAGTTTGGTCGAGACCCGGGCTTGTTTTGTTTTCAGAATGTCTAATTGAGCCGCATTACCCATTCGCTGTAAACCTTTCCGCGTTCCTCAAAATCTTTGAACGCGTCATAACTGGTGCCACCCGGTGAAAGCAATACGACATCGCCGGAACGGCAAAGCGCTGCCGCCTTTTGAATTGCCTCCGGCAGCGATTCGGCTTTTTCAATTTGTACGGTTGCGTTTTCCGGCTGCTCCTGCAGCAGGGCTGTCTCAATCAAATCACGCGCCTCACCGAACAACACGGCTGCGCGCGCCCGCTTGTGAATCTCTTTGGCAAGCTCAACCCAGGGCAGCTTCTTGTCCCTGCCGCCCAATAGCACGATCAGCGGTTCAGAAAAACTGTGCAGCGCAGCCAACGTCCGTTCTGGCGCGGTGGCGATAGAGTCGTTGTACCAGCGGGCACCATGATATTCACGCACGAACTGCAGCCGGTGCGGTACGCCACTGAAATGTTCGACTCCGGCACGCATGGCGTCAGCTGAAAAACCGGCAGCGGCTGCGATCGCGCAGGCTGCCATGACATTATAGAGATTGTGGTCGCCGCGCAGTGCAACTTGCGCTCTTGTCAGGACTGGAACCAGTTGCCCTTTCATTCGCAGCATGACGGTATCATCCTGCATGAAAACAGCGTGCTGTGCTTCATCGGTTGGCGCGTCCCAACCGAAAGAGATCAGATTCCCCTGAACAAGACGCCGTAAGTCCCAGGAGTTTTGGTCGTTGCGGTTTAATACAGCCCAGTCACCGGTTTTTTGATTGCGCAGGATGTTGGCTTTGGCTGCAATGTAGGCATCCATCGTTTCATGACGATCCAGGTGGTTGGGCGTGATGTTCAACACTGCCGCGATCGCCGGACTATGCGTGACTAGTTCCAGTTGAAAACTGGATAGTTCCAAAATCACCAGATCGGTCGGAAGAATCTGATCAACCAATGTCAGCAGCGGATTGCCGATATTGCCGCCGACGTACACTGTCTGATTGTCCGCTGCAGCTTTTTCAGCAATTCGCCCAACCAGCGTAGTGGTGGTCGTTTTGCCGGAAGAGCCAGTGATTCCGATCAGCGGGGCGCTGACTTCTTGCAGGAAAACTTCAGTATCGTTCAAGATCGGCAGATTGCGTCTGCGCGCTTCTTTCAGAAACGGAATTCGGAGATCTACTCCGCCGGTTACGAAAACGATCTCGTTCCCATCCAGCAGGCTCAACGGATGACCGCCAACTTCCCAGCGGATTGGGAGATCGCTTAAATCCTGACGGGCGTCTGTAAGCTGATCGAACGGTTTGCTGTCGCTCAGGGTGACATGCGCACCGTGCGTTGCCATAAAGCGCACCAACGCCTGGCCTTGACGGGCGGCTCCGAGCATCAGAATGTTTTTTCCGTTCCAGTTCTTTTTCACCAGATTCTTATCCCCTAAAAAAATCAGATCATTGCGATTGAAATGCCAAGCATCACGCACAGCAGGCTCACCAGCCAAAAACGCTGAACGACCTGCACTTCGCTCCAGCCAAGCAATTCAAAATGATGATGAAGCGGCGCCATGCGGAAAAGCCGCTTACCGTGTGTACGCTTGAAGTAAGCTACTTGCAGAATATCTGAAACTGCTTCACTCACTGGGATGATGGCGATAATCGGCAGCACCAGCAGGTGCCCGGTGATGAGTGCTACTACGGCCAGTGCCGCGCCGAGCGAGAGCGAGCCGCAATCACCCATGAACAGTTCCGCCGGATGAACGTTGAACCAAAGAAATCCGAAGAGAGCGCCGGCTAAAATGAAGCAGAATCGACCGATGTAAGTTTGCCCAACCATCAGCGCGATCACCCCATATCCGGCGAATGCGGTTGCGGAGATCAGCCCTGCCAGACCGTCCAGTCCGTCGGTCAGGTTGACGGCATTTGACATTCCAACGATCAGCAGCACGGCGATCGGAATATACCAGTTGCCGAGGTCGATCGGATCCGGATAATTCGGCCAGTAAAAGTGTGAAACTTTCAGAACGTTTTTCAATAACCAAGCGACGAAGATGGCAAGAATTATCTGTATGATGAATTTCGTGCGTGCGCGCATGCCCAAGCCGCGCCGCTTGCCGCGGATCCCTTCCCAATCGTCGATGGCGCCGATCAGCGCGTAGAGGATCATCGCCAGAATCGGGAGCACGAATGATTGTCCGATGATGGTCACGCCGAAAAGCGAGGCTGCATTCAGCATACCGGTTACCAACAAGGTTGGGATGATAAACATCAAACCGCCCATGGTTGGGGTACCCATCTTCACCATGTGGGAATCTGGCCCGTCAATTCTGACCATTTTGCCGATCTTGAGCTGGTGCAGCAGCCGTACAAATGGTTTTCCCCAGATAACGGTCATCATGAAACCGAGAATGGAAAGAGAAAGGGTTATTGAGGTATCTGTCATAGTTTCACCTCCAGTGAATCGACGATTCTCTCCATCTGCATTCCGCGAGAACCTTTGATGAGGACCACTTCTCCGGCAGCGAAATCTCGCTGGCGGCAATAATCAACCGTCTCCTCTACGGTCTCAAACCATTGTGTACTTGCGGCATTGAAGCCGGCTTTCAGCGCACTGTAAAGCAGTGTCTTTGTCTTTTCGCCGACGGCGATAATCTCATCACA
The DNA here is from genome assembly GCA_040766005.1 of Flexilinea sp. Taxonomy (GTDB): domain Bacteria; phylum Chloroflexota; class Anaerolineae; order Anaerolineales; family Anaerolineaceae; genus Flexilinea. The sequence goes on from JAXGRI010000006.1 coordinate 55,767, forward strand.
AATTTCGGCTGCCCGCGCTCCGACCATCGTGTGCCCTTTTTTATCATATTGACCCAGTTCCCGCATCTCACCCAATACCGCGATTTTATAACCCTTCATCTCGTGCAGCAGATTCAGTGCCGCCATCATTGATTCAGGTGAAGCGTTATAGGTATCATCAATGATCAGCGCGCCGTTATCCGTGTGCATCACAGCCATTCGCAATTGGGACTGTCCATGGTTCAAACCACTGATGATCTCATTCCATGAGAGTCCCATTGTCAGTCCGACCGCTGCCGCGCGGAGGGCGGTATGAACTGAATGACGTCCGATCAGCGGTATTCTCAGAAAGTAACTTTCGTCTTTCGAATGCAGCCGGAATCGGATGCCATCCAGGCCAAAACTCTCAATTTCATCCGCCCACAGGTCAGCTTTCGGATTGAGTCCATAGGTGAAAACGTGCGCCTTTGTCTTTTCCGCCATCGGCAGGACGAATGGATCGTCATAATTCAGGATTGCCGTGCCGTTTTTCGGCAGCGCCTTGACAAGCTCGCTTTTGCCTTCCGCGATTACCTCGATGGAACCGGCGCGTTCAGCATGGACCGTGCCGATATTCGTGATGACGCCGATTTCAGGCTGAGCGATGTTGCAGAGCAGCTCAATTTCACCCGGAACATAAAATCCCATCTCTAACACAGCTGCTTTATGCCCACGCCCAGCGCGCAACACCGTCAACGGCAGGCCGATCTCATTGTTCAAGTTTCCCGAGTTTTTCAGTGTGTGATATCTGCGGCTGACTACTTCTGCAACCAGTTCTTTGGTTGTTGATTTTCCAACCGTCCCGGTGATGCCGATTACACGCAGGTTTGCCTGTGAACGATGATACGCCGCGATTTTTTGCAAAGCCAGGACTGTGTTTTCAACCAGAAGGCAGAAGGGAAAATCAGGAAGCGGATCTGGCAGCACAAATGGCTGAGCCGATTTTCTCAAGTCAACGACAGGAAAATCTCTGCCAGGCTCCTTTTCGATCAGCGCCGCGGAAGCGCCTTTTTAAACGCGTTGCGCACAAACTGGTGGCCATCGACACGCTCGCCCGCAATTGCTACGAAAAGAGATCCGCTGATCACCTGCCGGCTGTCGATGACAGCTTCGCTGAAACAATTGTTCTTTTCAGAAAGCTGTGATCCGGTCAGCGCTTGCAGGACTTCATTCAGTGTAAACACGATTTCTCCATTCTCTTTCCGCAATCGGATCTTTAATAGTAGTAATATCCATATGGCTCCGGTGTCGGGCATACATCAGTGAACAGACATGCTCGTTGACGGTCGCTGGGCAGGTGTAGATACGGCGTAACCTCGCCGACGACTTCACTGAACAGCGGAGCTGAAACTTCAGAACCCCAGATACTGCTCAATGGCTCCTGCAGCCATACATAAACCAGATACTCAGGATTATCGACCGGGAACCAACCAAGGAAGGAGGCGTTGGTGACGCTCAGGACATACCCGACCCCTTCTTTTGCGATTTCACCGGTACCCGTTTTCCCCGCAACGCGCATGCCGTACACAAGCGCATCAGATGCTTCTACTTCGAGCGAGGTGGTCAGCATGTCTGTGACGATGCGGGACGTTTCGGCGGAAATAGGCCTGCCAACGACTTCGGGCTGCACAATTTCCGTATGATCGTCGTAGTAGATCGCTTTGACAATGTGCGGTTTCATCATAACGCCGCCATTGGCGATCGCACCGACCGATTGCACCATCTGAATTGCAGTGGTTGCATTAACCCTGACCAAATGAGTTAGTGGGGAGGCTGATCTCTGTCCAGCCATTATCTCCCGGTTCCAGCACCGGATAATAATCTTCTAATGCCAGTTCAATGTTGGTCGGTTTGTTCAAACGAAATGCGTTGATGTATTCATAAAACCGTTTTGCGCCGATCTGCTCGGACATCCATGAAAGGCAGGTGTTCAGCGAGTGCTGCATACAGCCGGTCATCGTCTGCGGGCCCAGGCGCCGCGGTCCCAGTTGTAGATGCTGACGCCCATGATGTCATATGTTCCGGTATCGTTAAAAACGGTTTCCGGTTTGATTGCGCCGGAATCGAGTGCGGCAGCCAGCGTAATCACTTTGAACACAGAACCGGTTTCATAAGGTTGCATGACCGCCGGATTGAACTTGTTGTCGCGCGTAAATGTCGTCGCCGTATCCCAATATTTGTTCAGATCAATACGCGGACTGGTTGCCATTGCCAGTATCTCACCGGTTTTTAATATTTGAAACTACGATCGTACCGCTTTTCGCCTGCGTATTTTCAATTGCCTGATCGATAGAATTCTCAACAATTTTCTGTATCTGACGGTCAATCGTCAATACGATAGAAGCCCCTTTCGGCAATGCTGGGATGGTATCCGGGATGTTCGGATCCAGTGAAAAACGTTTTTGGATGGTTTCGCCCGATAAGATGTCGTCAAAATGTTGTTCAATCCCGTAAGAAGCGCCGTTTGCCGGGTTTAAATACGGGTAAAATCCGATGATGTTGGCTGCCAGATCTCCGTCAGGATAATAACGATAAATGTTGGGATAGTAAACGACACTGTTCAAGTTTTCAAGGACGCGCGTCTTGCTCTCGAAGCTGGTGGTCTCCCGTTGCCGGAGTGCCCGCTTTGCCTGTTCAATCTTGTCAATCTGATCCTTTGTCGCAAAGTTCGTCAGCGGCATTTCAACCGCTTTTTTCTCTACATATCGGGTCTCTGCGGCGTCAATGATCTTTTCCGATCCATGTTCAGGATCGGGGACAGGTAGTTGGCAATAAATTCTCCATACCGGTTTGAATATTGCAGGTTCAATGAGATGGTGTAGAAATTGAATTGCCAGCCAGCAGATAGCCAGCTCGATCATAAATATTTCCGCGCTCGGAGTGGACAGTCAGTGTCGATATTCAAACGCTTGCCCGATTTCTTCCTTTAGCGCGATTGCCTGTACGTTTGATTGAAGGAAGATGATTCGGAAAACCACTGCACAGGGAAGTACGCAGAGGAAAATCAGCAGAATCCTGAAACGAAAATCCATATTCGATTTCATTTCAGCCTCCGGGCCACAGAAATTTCACTGATGAGCCACTGTTGCAGGCTTTCCGTGTATTCGTGTTTGAGGGTGAAACCGGCAGCGGATTCTGGTGCGTTGCCCGGTCCAGCCCGATGGACTGATAAGCGGTATACCCCGGAAGAACGACATAGGAGTAGATGTCTTCATTATAGAAATCGATCGGCTGATATCCTGCTTGAGTTGCCCTTTCTGCATCTCCGAAAAGGAATTGAGGATGCCCTCGCGCGTCAGACAGTCCGCGATGGTTCGTGTCAGATCGTTACGCTCGTCATGCAAAATTTGAATCTGAAGCTTCATGTCTGTCATCTCAGCAGAAAAATACAGGTAAATTGAGGCGATGCAGGCGACAGAAAACAAACCAATTAAAATATTGATCATATTTTTAATTTGTTTACGCCATGGCGCAAGCCGATATGCGTATTGTTGATGTTCTCTGTTCATCTTCTATTTTCCAGTTTTTCTGCAACCCGCAGCTTTGCGCTGCGGGATCGTACGTTTTCTTCTGTTTCTTCTTGACCGGCTACGATCGCATGCCGGCTGATCAGTTTGAGCTGCGCCCGGTGTCCGCAGGTGCAGAGCGGTTGTTCCGGCGGACAGAGGCAATCGGTTGACTCTTGGCGGAAGAACTGTTTGACAATGCGATCTTCCAAAGAGTGAAAGGAAATGATCGCCAGCCTGCCGTTCGGGTTGAGCAGATCCAGAAAATCTGGCAAGACGGTTCGCAGTCCATTCAGCTCATTGTTAACCGCGATGCGGATTGCCTGGAAACTTCTGGTAGCCGGATGGATTTTATGTCTTCCCGCTTTGACTGCGCCGGCGATGATCTCAGCCAGCTGCAGCGTGGAGCTGATTTTGGCGGATTCTCGCGCTCTGCAGATTGCGGCAGCAATGCGGCGTGATTCCCGCTCCTCTCCATAATCGAAAAGAATCTGAGCGAGTTCTGCTTCCGGCAGCGTATTTACAAGTTCTTCGGCTGATCGTCCTGCCTGCTTGCCGAAGCGCATATCCAGCGGGCCGTCCTTTAAGAATGAAAAGCCTCGTTCTGCGTTGTCAAGCTGCATGGAAGAAACGCCCAGATCGAGCAAAACCCCGTCTACCTTTTCAGTTTTATCAAAGTGCTTTTTGATTGAAACGTAAGAATCGTTAATAATTCTTACGCGGTTTCCAAATCGTTTCAGCCTTTCAGCGGCGATTGCGATTGCCGCAGGATCCAGATCAAATGCGCTCAGCATTCCTTCAGGGCCGCTTGCTTCCAAAATTGCTTCTGAGTGCCCCCCTGCCCCCAATGTCCCGTCTACGTAATGTTTACCGGTTTCAGGCTTCAGCGCAGCCATCACCTGATTGAGCAAGACGGGGACGTGCTGCTGTTGCTGATCGCTCATTGGCGATGACTCATCAAGGTGGCGAATTCAGAGGTGATGTTTGGATCTCCAAAGGTTTCTTCCTCAGCCTTCTTCCAACCTTCCGCTGTCCAAAGTTCAATGTATTCATCTGAACCCGCGAAAATAACTTTATCGCCGTCCTGAAAATTGAATTCCTCTCGCAGGAAAGGCGGAATCAGAAATCTGCCGTTCATGTCAAATTCGATTAATTCAGCTTTATTGAACATGCGGCGCCGATATTTTCGCGCGATTGGATCCGCCATATTAAAGGAACCGATCTCTTTCCCCAGCGCTTCAAAGAAAGGAATCGGGTAGATCACGAGGTTATCATCAATTCCGACAGAAATATAAGCACCTTCCACTAACGCGTTTCTGAAACGCGCGGGAAGCGATGTTCTGCCTTTTTTGTCGATGGTATGCTCGTGTATGCCAGTGAACATATTTTCTATTTCGTCCTTTAAAACAGAAGACTGGAGGTCCAGTCTGCCACTTTATGGGAATTTATACCACTTTATGCACTATTATAACAACCTGGTTTAAAAATTGCAAGATAAAACAACTTAACTTGTTGTCGAAATGAGCGATTCGTTATAACGATTTTTTATTAAAGACAACACTTCTCTTTATGATTGAATTGTTCTTGCGCCGGGGGCTTCTCTGATCCCGGACTATCCGATGGGGCGGTTCTGGATGTTCGGCACAGCGGTTCATGCCAAATTGGTATCATCCATATTGTTCGGTGCGTCAGAAATGAGATATAATGTCAGGAAAGTGAGTTAACCATGACGAACTGGCGCCGAGAAAAACAACTCAAACCGCAGCGGATGATCCTCTTGATTCTGGTCTTCAGTTTCTTGATCTTTGCATTGATCAGCCCGGCGGTGTTGTCGATCATTCATATAGAAATCCACCATGCCCATCGGGACGTCGGACACCGCTTCCCGGGTCATGAACCGCATGAGGCTTGCGGCTTGTGCGTATTTTTATTTGAATGGATTGCTGATTTTTCGCATACAGCGCTCATTCTCGTTTTCTCTGTTACGTGGCTGGCGCTTATTTTACTGGTGCCCTTTTCTCCGAATAAATCTTGCAGGTGGTTTCCTAACGGCCTGACGCAGGTTTCCCAGAAAATCCAACTGAACAATTGATATAACGGTTCCCGGCCATATTACCAAATCTTTGAATTGGTCGTATCGGACTCTATAATAGATTAATGAAAAAGGTGAATCAAAAAAATGATTTTTGATTTCACGATCTTAGGAATTCTTGAAATAATTATTAATGGAGCGCATTACTATGAAGAAAAAAACGATTTTTATCGTTGGTTTGTTGGCAGTCTGCCTGTTGTTGATTGGTGTCAGTTCTGCTTTTGCGGCTGATAAAAAACTGAACATTGTTTCCACTACTTTCCCGGGTTTTGATTTCTCCCGTCAGATTACTGGTGAGCTTGCGGATGTATCAATGCTGTTGCCGCCAGGTGCGGAGAGCCATTCTTATGAACCGGCGCCGCGCGACATTCTGAAAATCCAGAATGCTGATTTATTTATCTACATCGGTGGTGAAGGCGATCAATGGGTCGATCGGATTCTCAAATCCCTTGGTGACAAACAACCCCGGACTTTCAAGATGATGGAAAGTGTACAACTGGTTCAGGAAGAAACTGTGGAGGGGATGCAGGCGGCTCACGATCATGATCATGAGCACGATGAACATGATGAGCATGACGAACACGACGAGCATGACCACGAACACGCGGCAGGTGAGTATGACGAGCATGTTTGGACTTCACCGTTAAATGTCGTCCAGATCGTTGCAGATCTGACAAGCACGATCAGCGCACTGGATGAGGAAAATAGTGCTGTATACGCGGAGAACGCACAAGCTTATTCCGAGCAGTTGATTGCGTTGGATCAGCAATTTGCTGATCTGATGAAAACATCAAAACGGCATACGATTATCGTTGGGGACCGTTTCCCGTTCCGATACTTTGCGGATCGTTACGGGTTGTATTATTACGCGGCTTTCCCGGGCTGCAGCACAGAAGTTGAACCGAGTGCGCAAACGCTGGCGTTCCTGATTAACAAAACCAATGACGAAAAAATTCCGATCGTTTTCCATATTGAATTTTCGACTCATAAAATCGCAGATGCGATTGCGGAGGCTACCGGTGCGAAAACATTGCTGCTCCATTCCGCTCATAATGTTTCTCAGCAGGAAATTGAAGACGGTGCCACCTATCTTAGTTTAATGACTAACAATCTTGCGGTGCTTCAGGAAGCTCTGAATTAATATGCCGCTGTTTTCCTGTCAAGATGTGACCTTTGCTTATGAGAACAACGTCGTCGTTAAAGATCTTTCATTTACGGTTGAAAGCGGCGACTATCTCTGTATTGTCGGTGAAAACGGTGCCGGCAAGACAACCTTGCTGAAAGGACTTGCCGGACTGATAAAACCGACGCGGGGAAGCATTTTGACAGGAAAAAACTTGAAACCGAATGAAATCGGCTATCTTCCGCAACAGTCCGGCATTCAAAAGAATTTTCCAGCCTCGGTGCTTGAGGTTGTTCTTTCCGGCAGGTTGAACCGAAAGAGATTCTTCTCGTTCTATGGTGCAAAGGATCGGAGGACCGCCGAAAAGAACCTTGAACGGATGGGTGTCTCAAATTTAAAAAACCGCACCTATAGCGAGCTTTCAGGCGGTCAGCAGCAGCGTGTCTTGCTGGCACGGGCATTGTGCGCAACGGAAAAATTGGTGCTGCTGGACGAACCGACGGCTGGGTTGGATCCATATGTTGCCAATGAACTGGTGCAGCTGATCAACGGGCTGAACCGAAGCGGAATAACAGTGGTTATGATTTCACACGACGTGCGCTCGGCTGTAGAAAACGCGGGGAAAATCTTGCATCTGCGCCGACAAATGGTTTTCTGGGGCAGCGCGGCAGCTTATGCGGACAGCGAAGTTGGGCGCCGTTATCTGGGGGCGGCGGAAGATGATTGATATTGTTCGGGAGATGCTCAGTTATTCATTCCTTGTGCGGGCGTTGATTGTCGGTTTTCTTGTCTCTCTGTGCGCGTCATTATTGGGTGTCAGTTTGGTGTTAAAGCGCTATTCTATGATTGGGGATGGACTTTCCCATGTTGGCTTTGGTTCGCTTGCGATTGCGACTGCGCTCGGATTGGCACCGCTGCAGGTTTCGATCCCGATCGTAGTATTGGCTGCTTTTCTGCTGTTGCGGCTCAGCGAAAATAGCAAAATCAAAGGAGATGCGGCTGTGGCGCTGGTATCCACCGGATCTTTGGCGATTGGCGTCATTGTCATCTCGCTGACGACAGGTATGTCGATTGACGTTTGCAACTACCTGTTCGGAAGCATTCTGGCGATGAGCCGCTATGATGTTATTTTGAGCGTGATCCTTTCATTGGTGGTTTTGCTGCTCTATGGTTTCTTCTATAACCGGATTTTCGCCGTCACTTTTGACGAAAATTTTGCTAAAGCGACCGGCACCCGCACCGGTTTCTACAATATGCTGATCGCTTTTTTAACGGCGATTACCATTGTCCTGGGGATGCGGATGATGGGTGCATTGTTGATCTCCAGTTTGATCATCTTTCCGGCACTGACTGCGATGCAGATCTGCAAAAAATTCAGTTCTGTTGTGATCTGTTCCGCATTGATCTCAGTTTTTTGTTTTTTCGTCGGGATTGTCATATCCTTTCAATATGCGACGGCGACCGGCGCCAGTGTGGTGGTCGTCAATCTGCTGCTCTTTATCTTGTTTACACTGGGCGGGCGTATTTTTCGCAGGCAGCTGGCATGAAACGGATTTTTTTGATGATTTTGGGCTTGCTGCTGGTTTGTGGCTGCCGGCTGCCGCGTCAACCGGAAATAGAATACCTGCGGGATCCGGACGGTATTATGAACTTGCCGGTGCTTGAAACGCGCCCTGCGGAAAGCAGTTCGGACCCTGGAGAAACGACTGCGACCGTTCAGGTGCCAACACCGGGGATTGTTCCGACGGCGCTGCCCGGCATTCATGTCCCTGCTGGAAAGCCGTTCTCGGCGGCGGATCAAACCGATACGCTCGGGATTATTGAGATTCGTGAAAAATTGTTTATCGCTTCCGTCAACGATGTTTATCTGAACGCGGATTATTATCTGGGTAAAACGATCCGGCTCGAAGGAATTTTCGAGACTTCGGAGGTGGACACTTCGGAAGGCAGAAAGATTTTCCATTATGTGATCCGGAGAGGTCCGGGTTGTTGCTGGAACGACACGAAAGCCGGTTTTGAAGTGATCTGGGATAAGAATGAATATCCGCTGCATGGGGCGTGGGTGCGGGCGACCGGTGTTGTTGAGGAGTACTTTGGCGGGCGTTCCAAAACGATCCTGTTTTTGCGGATACGGCTGACTGCACTGGAAACGCTCGATGTGCGCGGCGCAGAATATGTCCAGAACTGACGTTTGACATAACAATCCGCTTTATGGGCGTTTTAGAGATCGGCGGATTATAATCTCATCAGAATCTTTCTTGTAATATTATTGAAATTTACCGGATGTGATGAGGTGATGATGAAAAATCGTTCAAATAAACGAAATCCGAAGATGTCGGACGTGGAGTTGTTGAAAGAAATTGCTCGAAAAGTGATGTTGGAACGCGAGCTGCTGATTGATTTTCCGGAACCGGTAAAGGCGGAGCTGGCACAGATCAATCACCCGGCAACTATCGAAGATGCTGCGGATATCGTCGATCTGCGTGATCTGTTGTGGTGCTCCATTGACAATGATGATTCGATGGATCTGGATCAGCTGACGGTTGCTGAAGTGCTTCCGGATGGAGGCTCTCGTATTCGCGTAGCCGTAGCAGATGTCGACGCTCTTGTACCTGAAGGGTCAAAAATTGACCAGCACGCTGCGCATAACACCACGTCGGTTTATACTGCTGCTGAATTATTCCCGATGCTGCCTGAGAAACTTTCAACAGACCTGACTTCGTTAAATCCTGATGAAGACAGAGTGGCGATGATCATTGACATGACGATTGATGAAAACGGCGCTGTCTCCGACTCGTCCATATACCGCGCTGTTGTGCACAATCACGCGAAGCTGGCATATAACAGTGTGGCTGCCTGGTTGGACGGGGTAGGAGAGATGCCCGCACCGATGGCAAATGTGGAAGGATTGGCGGACAACATCCGGCTGCAGAACGCCACAGCGAAACGGCTGCGGCAGGTGCGTGCGCGGCATGGTGCGCTGAATCTGGAGACAATCCAAACCCGCGCGATTTTTGAGAATGGCGAAGTAGTGGAACTGGCGATCGATGAAAGAAATGCTGCCAAAGAATTGATTGAAGATTTTATGATCGCGGCGAATGGGACGACCGCGCGCTTTTTGAAAGCGCATGGCTTCCCTTCGATTCGGCGTGTTGTTCGCACACCGGATCGTTGGGATAATATTGTCAGTCTGGCACAGGAATATGATTACGCGCTGCCGGGAAAACCGGATTCCAAAGCGTTAAACGGCTTTCTGCTTGAACGAAAACGGGTGGATCCCTTGCGGTTTCCGGATGTATCGCTGACGGTGATTAAGCTGCTTGGGTCAGGAGAATACGTTGCCGAGAAAGACGGATTGGAGGCGCCGGGTCATTTTAGTCTGGCGATTAAAGATTATAGCCATTCAACCGCGCCGAACCGGCGCTATCCGGATGTAATCACCCAACGGCTTTTGAAAGCTTGCTTGGCGGGACAGCAACCTTCATACTCATTTGAAGAGCTGGATGAACTTGCCTGGCACCTGACGAATCAGGAAGATGTGGTAACCAAAGTTGAACGCAGCGTCAGCAAATCGGCGGCTGCGCTGTTGCTCGAAGACCATATCGGTGAACTATTCAGCGGGTTGGTGACTGGCGCTTCTGATAAAGGGACCTGGGTTCGGATCCTTGAGATTCCTGTAGAGGGCAAGCTTGTCGCCGGAGGCAGGGGGTTGGAGGTTGGCGAGCGGGTGACGGTTAAACTGGTTTCGGTAAACGTTGAGAAGGGATTCATCGATTTTACGCGGATGAAGACCCGACGTCGGTAACTGCTGCGACTTCTATTCTAAATTCAAGATGGGGAACAGTGAGGTTTCTCATCGTGTTTGAAGCAAATATCTCTGTCAAAAGGATAAAAACAGCGCCCGAATTCGGGCGCTGTTTTTTAGAAATTGAACAATCAAGAAGATGCTGTGGTTCGTTACGGTTTGGTTGGGAAACCGGTTCCGGGCAGCTCTCCGCCGACATATTGGTTGGTTATTGTCAATCCATCAGATGATCGGGTCGACAAGTATCCTGGCGGAGCGTAATTGCTGTTTGTGATGGTTCCTGTTGCTTCATCAACCAAAACCTGATACACAAAGTATGTGTAAGTATCTCCTCCTGAAGATTTGACTGCCATGTTCTCCCATGTTGCGCTCACCATTCCATCCGTCAATTTTTTAACTTCCGGGATCGTTTCAAGAACCTTGCTTGTCGCTCCCTCATCGGATCGGAATAATTGGAGCCAAATGGTCGGGCGCGGGCCATTTCCGCCATTCCAAACCACATGAGCGGTCACATCTTGGGTATCATCGGGTGGATTGCCGCCTTCATATGTGTTGGTGAAGATGTAGCCATTCTGTTCTGCTCGATACCCTTCCGGTGCGGTTGGCTCGTCAACCGGATAAGCGATAACGGATCCGTCGGGGGCATATTTCTTCAAGAAGTTCCAGGTGTGCTGCATCTCTGCGTTAGAGCCGTCGTACGTTAGCGTTACCTCGTTTAACGGGTCGGTGTTTTGATAAATTACCAGTTTTGCGGACGGGTTTTGTCCGGCCGGAACGTTCACCCATCTCTTTGTCACCGTTACAGAGACGGGGGGATTTTGGTTATTTCCGCCGTTACCATCGGTCAACCCGTCATATTCGTTTGTGAAGATATGAATGCCTTCCAGTTGCTCCGCGCTGACTTTCCGATATCCGTTGGTTAATGAAGTTTCTTTCACAAAGTAGGCGATCTCTGCGCCATCTGGCGCGAAAACAACCAGGTTTTCCCATTTTGCGGATGTTGCCACATCTGTTGTCAGCGTCTTTTCTGAATCGGCATTGATAACGCCGTTGACCATCAGGCTTGCCTTCGCGCCGTTTGCCGGCGGGGTCTCCCCTTCTGGCAATCCGATCCAGATTTTCCTGGTTTGGATCGTGATCGGATCTTTCTTAACCGGACTGTTCGGATCGGTGGTGTTGTCCGTCAACCCATCGTAGGTGTTGGTGATTGTAAATTGATGCGGCTCTGTTGAAGCCTGCGGTTCGCCGCGGACGTACCCGTTTGGCAGTGAAGTCTCTTTCACACTGTACACAATCGGGTTGCCGGCTGTGCCGTACACAAACAGGTCGGACCAAGTTGCTGGGAATGATTTTTCCTCGCCCGTTACAACCGAATCAACAACCAGTTTGACGCGTGCGCTGGCTGGCGCTGTGCTGCCTTCCGGGATGTTTGCCCAGATCTTTGCTGCGCTGACCGTAATTTTCGGCTTGTCGGTCGGATTATCAGGATCCGTATGGTTGTCGGTTACACCGTTATACGTATTGGTGATCTTCCATTTATTCTCTTCCGTTTGGATCGGTCCGCTTGCCTGGTATCCGTTCGGTACCGAAGGTTCGCTGACAGCATAAGCGTAAGCTGTTCCATCGGGTGCGTAAACCGTCAATCCTTCCCATTTGGCTTCATTCGTTGCTGGATCAACCGTTTCTGCGGGCAGATATGCGATGGTGTTCCGCGTCAATTGGAACGAAATTGTCGGTTTTGGCGCATTCGCGTCACTCAACCCCGCCCAGTTCTTTAACCCGACCACGGTGATCGGATCTTTCTTAACCGGGTTGTCCGGGTTGGTGTTGTCGGTCAACCCGTCATAAGTGTTGGTGATCGTATTGCCATCCTGTGTTTTGGCGTAGCCATTCGGCACAGAGGTTTCTTTTACCGTATAAACGTATTCGGTTGAAGCGTTCTTGTATTTTGGTAGCCCTGTCCAGGTGACTGTAACGTTGCCGGCTTCAACCCAGTTGACCGCCTTCGGTTCCTGGAAATCAACACCATCCTGCATCAACTGCAGTGTGACGTTCGCGCCGGCTTCTCCGGTCGGTAAATTTGCCCAAACTTTGGTCGCAACGAACGTGGTTGTCAATTGGTTGAGGTCATAGGCATTGGTAATGGTGAAACCGTCCGCCACTGAGCCAGTGATTGATTCTTTCACGTAATTGGCTGGGGCTTCCAGTTCATCCACTGTGTAAACGTGGTTATTCCCTTCTGCGTTATAGATAAGCAGCCCAGTCCAGGATTTTGTCGGAGACGCGGCTGTCAATGACATCGTCTTTCCATCCATTGCGGCGCCGTTTTGATAGAGTTGAACGGTAACATCCGGTTTTGGAGCTTCAGCTGGCGCATTCCACAACTTTGTCACTGCGACACTTATCGGGTCTTTCGTATCCGGACTGTCCGGGTCGGTTGTGTTGTCCGTCAGCCCATCGTAGGTGTTGGTGATTGTGAACCCATCAGCAACTGAACCGGAAATCGCCTTCGTAAAGCCATTCGGCAAGCTGGTTTCAACCACCGCGTAGGTGTATGGCGTGCCATCCGGCGCAAAGCGGTGCAAACCTGACCATTCGATTGTTTTAGCATCAGGCGCACCTGCAGGGATCGTCCTTGATGAAGTTGGTACCAAAACGTCATTCCGTTTCAAGCCAATTGTAACCGCGCCAACCTGTGCTGTTCCTGCGGGTAACCCTTCCCATTTTTTCGTTACGGAAACCGTTAAGTATCCGCCAGGCACATCAGGATCATGGCTTTCAATGCCATCATAAATATTTGTCACAGTCAGTAATGATGTCCCGTCTCTTCGCATCTGATATCCCTGAATTGGGGTTTCAACTGCACTGTAGATCCATTTCTTTCCGTTCGTATCATCATATTGCGCCAAACCCGACCACATCTGATTCCCTGTAGAATTCCCAGTCATGCAACCGTTAGAAAATGTCTTTGTCGGTTGTCCGGGAACTGGAACACGCGTATCAAGCGCATCACCCTCATAATGACGATACAACGTAAACGTTGTGGTCGGCCATGAACCAGTCCAACCGCTTGGCACAGCACCACACATCCATCTTTTTGTCGCCAACATTGTTGTAGTTTTCGGATCAACATACGTGTTCAGAATCGTCAACGCGTCGACGCGCGACATTGTGAAATTCGTCGGCACAGACGATTCAATGATCTGGAATTCATAATTCGTATTATTCGCATCCGTCTTGTCCACTTCCACGTAACCGTGGTCGCGCCATTCGCAGTATCCAGCGTTTTTGTCGCGCCATCTGTGAAATCCTCAAATGCCCCGGTTGAGCCAGCCAGCCGCCGCTGCAGTTTGAACTTGACGACCGCAGTATTCTTGACCGCGTTCGGCGTTCCCGCAGACCAGGTTTTCGTGCCCGTCACCGTGATTTTTTCCGGCGGAGTATACGTGTTGGTGAATGAGATCACATTTATCTGATTCGGTGTCTCTCCTTCAGTCGAGTCTGGATTTCGTACGGATGTATAATTCGGCAGGTTCAACGGGGAACCGTCCGGCATCACTTCCGTAAAGCGATACGTGTTTACTGCCGTCAGATCATACGATACTGGCGTGGAGCTGTCCAATCCGGTCACGATTTTCTCGTAAGGCGCGCTCGTTGGCATCTGAATCAGACGGAACGGACGGAAGTGATCTTCGTGATTGCAATTATCCGGGTCAGGCTCGATGATAGTAATAGCAGAGCAGACTTCAATCTTAATCGCAACAGCGGGAACCGCCCCTGCAGGCACATTCTCCCAGTTTTTCTTGAGTTTGTAAACCCCGGAATGAACTTCCGTCATGCCGATATTAATCTGTTTTTGCGGGTTTTCCGCGGTGATGTTAATTGCATCCGACCCGCGCCAGATCACCTCGCCCACCGTCTTGAATACGGTATCATGGTTCAAATCCGCACCGATGACGGTATCTGTACTCGGATTTTTGGGCGAAAACAGCTCGTACATCCGTTGCGGCACACATACCACATACGGACCGTCTTCCAAATTGAGCTGATCGCTTCCCTTGAAAGTATACTTTCCACCGATAAAATCGCCGCCGCCAAGCGAAGGGGTAGTCGTATTGTCAGACGCGACGACCGTGCCATCCGGTTTGCAGAGAGAAACCGAATAATATGAAACGGCTGAATCCCCTTCATCCAAGATACTGTTCGCGTTTATATCATGATAAACTATGCCGCGGATCGAAGGAGCGAGGATTGCGCCCGCAGCATAGACCGCCTGCCCCGACTGGGATGTTATCGCCACGCTGGCAAAAGTATCTGATGCGTTTGCTTTGCTGAATTCATTGCCGAAACGATCTCCGTTGCTGATGGGGTTGGATTTCCCAATCAGTTCTCCAGCGGGAGAATCCATCGTCACGACCCATTGCTTGCTTGCTGCGGCATCTGTGAAAGCAAGCGTGTACTTTCCTTTCGAATCTGTTATCACATGATAACGCGTTGCATCCGGATTCAAAATCGGGTTGCCGGCTGCGTCATTCAGGTAGACCGCCCGTCCCGCGACCGGGTCGTCATTGCCCCCCGGGTTTGTTTGATATTCGCTGTCGCCATCATAATCATTATAGATCAGACCTGCGATCGTATGAACGGCTCGGGGCATCGCGCCGTTTTTATAAGTCACCGGCTCTTCTATCTGAAATATATGGGTTTCATTATCATAGCTTGTAGGATCCCGATAGAAATCATTACAGACTTGTGAGGCGGTGCTTGTGCACATTGATGGCGTATCAGGACCAAACTGATGACCTGTTGTCCCCTCCGGGAACACCGCCCGCACAACGAAATTCACCCCTGTCGTATTATAGGTATCCTTGAAAACAAATTTATAGCGTCCGTTGGCATCTGTCGTATCCTGATACACACTGAATTCAGAAGCCGGGACCACCGTTTCGCTTGATTTAATTACAATTTCAAGCTTGATGTTCGGAATGCCGAGTTCGCCAGGCTGCCAATCCCAATTATCATCGCCTTTGTTGCCATAGATCACACCCGTGATCGTGCGTGTATTGGATTGCAACCCGGCGTTGCGAATCATCACCTTATCCGCATCGGCAGCAGGTACACTATTTATAACGCCGCCGAAGAAATTGAGGTCACCGACTGGCGGATCATCATAGGTTGGACAAAACGTTTTCTCCAAAGAATCATCTTCCAATTTTTTGAAGTCCGTTCCAACAGCAAGCGGGTCGGCAGAGCTTGCAGAATAATTGGAAAGCGTATAAGTGGTTCCATTCAACGCGCTGCAAACGGTAGGATCAGTGTTAACGTTGATTCCTTCCAAATAATCAATCGCGTAGCGCCCTTCGCTGTCGGTGTAGACAGGCTCCATATTGCCGATATAAGCAGTACCGCCGTAAGCTTGCATGCCCTTCGGCATCAGCTTGATTTCCGCGACGCCCGCTTCGCCTGCATCGCGAACGCTGTTTTTATTGGCGTCATTGAAAAAGATGCCGCTGACACGGAAAAACGGAACACCGGCGTTCTTCTCGCTCACTTTGGGATGTGCTTGACCAACCTGCGGCGTAAATTGGCTGGAATGAAATGGGGAAGTCTCTGCCTCACCAAAATCGCTCCCAATTTCTCCGGGTCTGGTGAAATAAAATGGCGATAATTTTTCAATATTCGTCCCGGCAGGATTCAATACCGTCTCCCATGGGGTGAAAAGCTCGATATGCTCGCCAATCGTCCCCAGCGCGCCTCCATTCGTATGGCTGATCGCGTGGTAGAAATATTGTCCGTTTTCATCAGTCGTCAGATTAATCTCAGTCCCATTGATATCTTTCAGCCTGACCATATTTGGTTCATCAAATGACCCTGCGTTGGTTTGGAAATAGATATTAATCCCGCTCAGCCCATACTCATCCGCTTGCTTTGTACTGCGGTCGTTAAAGTCCGCGTAGACAACACCCTGGAAATCCCAGGAGGGAATTGCCGCGTTTTTCACTGCCGTTTTGGAAGAATCAAATGCAAAAGTTGTTTGGGAACCGCTTTCTGGTAGATTGCAACGGAAATCATTGCCAGGTTTTCCATCTGCGCTCGCTTGTGGTGTGTTCCGTGCGCAGGCCAGGTCTGTTTTTACCAGCCATTGGTTCGTTGGATAGGCAGTCATCATCGTGGCTGGAATTTCAATCCAATAGCTGCCATCCATCCCGGTAAAAAAGTTGATGGGTTGACCTGAACCATCCGAGACCCAAGTAGCCACCTCTGATGAATCCAGCACAGCGACCTGCAATTTCAAATTCGGCAGCCCCGGCTCGCCTTCATCCTGCAAGCCGTTGTGATTTTTGTCGTCATAGAACACGCCCGTGACTTTGCCCGCATTGGGGTCGGGGGTTGCAATTCCCGCGATCGCGCCATTCACATAGAGCACCTGCCGGTTATGGCCAATGAATTTTGGTTCGGTGTACGCTGTCAGTTGGGCGTTGTAATCTTTTTTGAAATCGCTCCCGATCAACAGCTCTGTCGATTCCTTTGAGGACGATAGATATTCATTTTCCAGGCTGGTGAAGAAGATATGGAAGGATCCTTCTTCTACGGTAAACTGGAATGTAAACGCGCCGTCCTCCCCGGTGACGATTGATAATTCTTCACCGTTTGTGTTCTTGATCGATTTGCCGGTCGTGTCTTTAATGGTTACCGTTCTGCCTGCAACGCCGGTCTCGCTCTCATTGAATTCGCTGTTTCCATTTGTATCATTGTAAATTTTGCCGGTCACCGTCAGGATCGGGGACCCTGAACCCGAAGTTGCGGACCGCCGTCCCCGGACTCGTCAAATTGAATGGGGTGGAAATGGGAACAAATTGTCCGTTTTCTTGAATCACATCGTTCCCAACGATGCCATCCGTGCTTTGCACATATTTTTGACTGATTCCATGGTTATGGAAACCATCTGGATTCAACACCTTGACGGATAAATCCGACATGCCGTTCAGGAAGGTTGACTCATAGATCGGAATCGAGTATTTTCCATCCTCCCCGGTTGTGACGGTTTCTGACCGATTGCCGGCCGGATCCCTCTACGCGAAGTTGAACGCCTTGAAACGGCGTCTCGGTTAGATCCTGTTGACCGTTTGAGGGGGTATAAGGTTCCCTGTCAAGGAACCCGTCCCGATAGACTATTCCAGTGACAAAGCCGACAGGGTCAGTATTTTGCGCCTGAAACGGACTCGGCGTCAACCACAGCAAAATAACCATCAAAATTGACAAGCAAAGCAAATTTTTTCTTCACAGCATTCCTCCAGGCATTCGGATTCTATTGAACTGTAGATAAAAGTTATTCAGTTGCCTCGATATATCGCAATGTTTATGCCAATTAATACAGAAAAAATATACAATATCAAAAATAGCCATATTTCGTTGTCACAATGGCTCAAATTGGTGGGAACTTCATCTGCGGCGCTTGTTCACGGGAATAAAAAAACCGGGGACATCCGGATAAAAAATGAGGTGCGCTGCTTGTCAAGCGATTGGGATTATGTTATACTATCATGCGTAAAGTATGTGGGATTGAAGAAGTGGGGGCGGCCCCACTTCTCTATTTCTCAGGAAAATAATTGGGAGATTTTGTAAGGATGAAGAACGAATTTGTCCTGGCGTTTAATGAAATGTTGGATGAGAAGCAGCTTCCGCGCGAGACTGTGATCAAAGCGCTTGAATCTGCGATGGTCTCTGCCTATCGAAAGGCTGTCGTGGCTTCTTCAGCTCAGCACGTTGAAGCGAAACTGGAACCTGATACCGGCAATTTCATCATTTATGCAGAAAAGGAAGTCGTCGATGATGTTGTTGACGACCGAACGGAAGTGGTGCTTGAAGAAGCACGAAAAGTAAACCCGGAAGCTGAGCTCGGCGATATGGTTATCGTTGAGACTACTCCAAAGATTTTGGCAGAGTGGCAGCGCAGACTGCCCGTCAGGTGATTCAGCAGCGGCTGCGGGATGCAGAACGTCAGGATCAGATTGATTATTACGAGAAAAAAGTCGGCGAAATTGTTAATGGCGTTGTTCAGTCGATCAGCAGCGAAGGATATACGGTTGGACTGGATCGCAAGGCCGAAGGGATGCTGATGCGCAAGGATATGATCCGCGGCGAACATTTTCGCCTTCATCAGCATGTGCGTGCGTTGATCGTTGAGGTAAAAGATTCACCTCGCAGTCCGCAGATTCTGCTTTCCAGAACGGATCGCAAGTTCCTTTTCCGCCTGCTGGAAATTGATGTGCCGGAAATCTATCATGGGATTGTGGAAGTGCGTTCTATCGCAAGAGAACCGGGCGCCCGGGCAAAAATTGCTGTGTCTGCCACGCAGCAGGGGATTGACCCGGTCGGCGCTTGCGTTGGCATGCAGGGAAAGCGAATTCAGCCGATTGTCAAGGAATTGCATGATGAAAAGATTGATGTGATCGAATGGAATCCGGATCCGGTCGTTTTCATTGCAAAAGCCATCAGCCCGGCAAAAGTGGTCGGAGTTTATCTTGGCGGCGGCAAAAACGCAACCGTCATCGTGCCGGAAGACCAGCTTTCGCTGGCTATCGGTAGAGATGGTCAAAATGCCCGTTTGGCAGCGAAACTGACGAACTGGCGGATTGATATTAAAGCGTTCTTGAAGCAGCCGGAGACCTTATCAGCCTGTATGAATCAAAAGAAGATATTGTTTCTGAAAATCCGGAAACTGGCGAGATCATTGTGCTGGTTACGAACAAAGAGCTGTTCAAAAGCGAGAAAGATAATATTAATCCCTGTTCGCGATATCCTGGCAAAAACGCGCGGAAGGCAGAACGTTGTCTCCGGACGAAACCGAGACGCTCAATCGCTTTGTGGATCGGATCGAACGGCGTAAAGTTGCCGGATATAACGAGAGTTCCGTTGCGGACGTAGTCAGCGAATTGACCGAAGAAGGAATTTCTTACGCGGAAGCGATTGAGAAACCAGTCTCCGAGAGCGGACTGCCGAAATATGTTATGTCTGTATTGAGTAATGGCGGATATCGCACCTTTGGTGACCTCTATAGCAGCATGAAACAAGATCCAGATGCAATTTTCAAGTTGCAGGGTGTTACTCCAAAAGTGATGTCAGAGGTCGCTACGCTTGTCAAATATATTAGTTGGCTGGAGACAAAGGAAACTGAAGTTCCTGAGGAAGCGCCGACGGTTGACCTTGCTGAAACAGCGGCGTCTGAAATCACAGAAACCGCATCTGTTGATGCGAGGGTTGATGATGAGCCGGTAGAAGATTTTGTTGATCTGACACAACTGCCAATTGTGGTTGAGGAGCCGCAGCCTGAGCCGGAAACAGCAGAAGAATTTGAAGATGTCTCCTTTGATGAATTATTCAATCAGATGCGCAGCGAGATTGTTGCACCGGTGGATTATTCGGAAGATGAAGAGATGAGCGACGACTCTGGCGGCCGTAAAGGAAAAAAGAAGAAAAAGAAGAAAAACGTTGAAATTGAGTATGACCCGGACAGTGATTCCACGCTGGTGCGGAAGAAGCACAAACGGGGTGAAGATGAGGATTGGGGCTGGTAAGCTGTGAAACAATCGGCAAAGCGCCAACGCCACGTCCCACAGCGGACCTGCATAGCCTGCCGGCAAACGCTGGCAAAGCGATCCTTGATCCGTCTGGTTCGTACTGCAGAGGGCGTGAAACTGGATACAAGCGGCAAACTGGCCGGACGCGGTGCTTATTTGCATGATTCGACGGTATGCTGGAATCTGGCAATAACACGTGGCGTTCTGGCAAAAAGCCTGAAGACAGAACTGACAACGGACGATTTAGACAATTTGAGACGATGGATGGAAACCCTTCCGGATAACAGTGCGCCTGGCGCCTGATTTTGGAAGGCCCGCCAACCAGAAAGAGAGCTGTTATGGGCGGTGAAGCAAAGAAAATAAAGATCCCTTACACAATCACGGTTCGTGATTTAGCAAAAATGCTGCAGGGGAATAGCATTCAGGTGATGAAGATCCTGATGGCCAACGGCGTGATGGCCAACATTAACCAGCTCGTTGATTTTGATACGGCGGCGATTGTTGCCAGTGAAATGGGTTTTGAAGCGGTTCCAGAATCTGCAGAACCAACGGCTGAAGCTGCGGAGTCAGGGGAGATCCCGCTCTGGCGGCAGATTATTGATAAAGAAGACCCAAAGAATTTGATCCCGCGTCCGCCGGTGATTACAATTTTGGGACATGTTGACCATGGTAAAACCTCGCTGTTGGATGCGATTCGCCATACCAACGTAGCGGTTGGCGAAGCGGGCGGTATCACTCAGCATATTGGCGCATATCAGATTGAAGCGCGCGGAAAACAGATTACTTTTCTTGATACACCGGGGCATGCCGCCTTCAGTGCGATGCGCGCTCGTGGTGCACAGGGTGCTGATATCGTTGTTCTGGTCGTGGCAGCCAATGATGGCGTAATGCCGCAAACGAAGGAAGCCATTTCACATGCCAAAGCGGCGCAAGTTCCGATTATTGTGGCACTGAATAAGATTGATCGGTCAGACGCTAATCCCGAGCTTGTCAAGAAACAGCTTTCAGACCAGGGATTGGTCCCGGACGAATGGGAAGGCAACACGATGGTCGTTCCGGTTTCTGCCAAGCAAAAAATGGGGATTGAGGACTTGATGGAGGCGATCCTTCTTGTCGCGGAAAACAACGCCATTATTGCAAACCCTAAAGGAAAAACGTTTGGCACCGTTATTGAAGCGTCTGTTGATCCCAAAAAGGGCGTCATGGCGACCCTGCTGATCCAAAATGGCACGCTGAAAATGGGTGACGTCGTTCTGGCTGGCATGTCTTATGGGAAAATTCGCGCCATGTTTGATTTTCATGGCAAGAAGATAATGAAAGCCGGTCCGTCTACGCCGGTTCAGATTATGGGGCTGACAGATGTTCCTTCAGCTGGCGATATTTTCCAGGTACAGGCATCAGAGAAGGAAGCACGTGCGGCGATTGAAACGTTGAAAACGGAAGCCGCGCTGGCACAATCCTCCCCCAAGGCGACGCTGGAAGAATTGTTTGCAAAATTTAAGGCAGGAGAAGCGAAGGAACTCAACCTGGTCGTCAAAACTGACGTGAATGGATCGCTTGAACCGATTAGCGATTCGTTAAATGAATTGAATCGTGAAGGAGAAATTCGCATTAACATTCTGCACGCTGAGGCGGGAAATATCAGCGAAAACGATGTGATGCTGGCCGCTGCGTCCCATGGTGTGGTGCTTGGGTTTAACGTCAGCGCTGATCCAGTTGCGAAAAAGAAAGCCGAAAACGAAGGCGTTTCGATTCGGATTTACAGCATCATCTACCGTTTGCTTGAAGACGTTGAAAAAGCGCTTAAAGGGATGCTGGAGCCGGAATTTAAAGAAACTTTTGTCGGTAAAGCTGAAGTGCTTGCTGTATTCAGCATTTCGAAGGTTGGCGCAATTGCAGGTAGCCGGCACGCGAGGTGAAAATTCGGCGAAACTGTAAGGTCTATGTGATTCGCGCTGGAAAGACGATTCACACCGGCGAAATTTCTTCTTGAAGCACGGAAAGATGATGTCAAGGAAGTGAAAACCGGACTGGATTGTGGGATTGGGCTGAAAGGATTCGATGCGTTTGAAGTTGGCGACATCCTGGAGGTTCGTTCTGGAAAGGTTTGGTTTTATGGAGGGAAGCATGCCGTCGCCGATTCGCGCGGAGAAAGATTTCGAACGAATACGGGATGATCTTTCTGAAATTTTATTATATGAAATTGACGATCCACGGTTGCAGGCGTGATGGTTATGATAAAAGGACGCGAACTGTATTATGCCAGTATTTACGTTTCTGCTATTGAAGGAGATGAAGTGCGCGAAGTCCTGCTGGATAAAGCGGCTTCCGGTTACCTTCGCCGTTCCCTTTCTCAATCGATCGAATTGCGTACGTTTCCGAAGCTGCGGTTTTATTGGGATCCGACTCCGGAAAACGCAGCCAGGGTTGAATTCTTATTGGATCAGCTGAAAGCTGAACGCACTGCGGAAGAGGTTGAGGATGAAGACAAAGCGCAGCCTTCAGAAGAATAGATGGATCCGTTTTGCAGACTAAATGATGAGTTCGTTCAAGCAGCCGCCTTCAATCTGCATTTTATGATAAATCCAGATTGAGGTTTTTTTACTGAACGGCAGCCATCATAAGGAGCTATATTGACCTTAAACAAGCAGCCTTTGATTGAACAAATCCGAAAGAAGATTTGGAACGCGCAGCATATCGCGCTGTTCGGTCATATTCGCCCGGATGGCGATACGCTTGGCGCGCTTTTAGGTTTGGGTTGGCCGGAAGATGCGGGTACGGTCAGTTTATTTGTCAGGACGAGCGTTTGCTCGGCTGGCTGATACCGAATGGTTTGCCGGCCCACCGTTATTTCTCGTACCCCGGCTGTTTTCGACTGTTCAATTTTGTTGGATATCAGCTCTATCGATCGGGCAGGTGCTTATTTCAACACAGCTGACGCGCCTCATCCCGATATCTGCATTGACCATCATATCTCAAATCCCGGTATAGCCCGGCTGAACTGATTGAGCGAAGCCCCGGCGACGTCTGAGATTGTCGCAAGGCTTTTGCCGTGGCTGGATTTTGACCATCACCCGGAGATCGCGCAGTTTTATGTCAGGAATGGTGATGGATACGCTCGGTTTCAGCACTTCCAACACCAACGCTGAAAGCTTTGCGAACTGCCGCGCTGCTGATGGATCATGGCGCTGATTTGTATCAGATTACGCGTAAGGTATTGAAGGCTCATTCTTTTGAAGCGGGCAAGTTAGGGGCAGCAGGATTGGCGCGCATGGATCGATCTGATGGGGTCGTCTACCGTTGACACTGGCGGACCGCGGCTGCTGGTTATACAGAATTGGATGATGCTTCCCTGATCGATTATCTAGCTGTCACCGATCAGATGCAGGCGGCGCTGATACTGAGCGAACAGCCGAATAAACGTCAAAGCTCGCGCAGTTCCTGGGTGCGGATGTCGCGGATGTTGCCGCTTGCTTCGGCGGCGGCGGCCATAAACAGGTTGCGCATATGCCAGATTTTGGAGACCGTCAAGAAAGCAGTGCCTTTGAACGGACAGTAAATGCGGTTTGTTGTTTCAAAAACGCGGATGAAAAAGTAATGAAGAAAGTCAAATGAAAGTTTTTAGAAATGATGCGCAGCGATGAAGTGAAAAGATATAAAAGCGCGATCTCGGGCGTGATGAGATCGTTGACAAACCTTCTGGAAAGACATCTCATGATGTTGTTCAAATTATTCGGAAGGGAACTGGATTGCGGCGGATCGGTCATACCGGAACGCTGGATCCACGCCTCCGGCGTGCTCGTGATTCTAATTCGCATCGGCGGTGCGCCTCAGTGAATATCTCGACTGACCGCAAACGCTATGAAGCGTTGATCTGGTTTGATCCGTTTCCGGATACTTATGATGCGGATGGCGATGTTCAACCAACCGGATTAGCAGTCGATATCACAGAAGATCGGTTGCTGGAAGCGATGGAAAAATTTGTCGGCGAAATTGAGCAGATTCCGCCGAGTT
Organism: Flexilinea sp.; assembly: GCA_040766005.1. GTDB lineage: Bacteria > Chloroflexota > Anaerolineae > Anaerolineales > Anaerolineaceae > Flexilinea. The sequence continues at coordinate 79,903 of JAXGRI010000006.1, forward strand.
ACTCCGCGTTGAAAATCAATGGCAGGAAGGCATATGAGCTGGCGCGCAAAGGCGAGCCGGTTGAAATCCTGAGCCGCAAAAGTCATTGGTATGCTTCTTTGATCTAATCGAATATAATCCTCCTGAGTTGACTGCTGAGATTTACTGCTCATCAGGAACGTATGTCCGTTCGGTTGCTCATGACCTGGGAAAAGAACTTGGCTGCGGAGCGTATCTCGCCAGCTTCGCCGAACCCGGAGCGGCCGATTCTCGCCAGGGGACGCTGTCCCGATACCAGAGCTGATGGATAGTTTCGAAGAAGGCACATGGTATCAGTATTCGATCCCAGCTGAAGCGCTGGAAGGGTATCAGGAACTGATTCTGGACGTTGAGACGGAAGCCGCAGTTCGGCATGGGCGCCGCATCCCGGCTGAATCGACCGAATTCTCAATGGCAAAGGGGGTTTCTGAGCAGGGAGAGCTGATCGCAATTCTTGAGCTGGATGAAGAAACCTGGGAATGGAAACCCAAAAAGTCCCTCTATCCTTTAACCTATGATTCAAATATCTAATCAAATTCAGACGCTTGCTTTAGCAAGTTCCGCCGTCGCGGTTGGCGGCTATGACGGCTTTCATCTCGGACACCGTACTTTGTTGGACGCGATGATCAGCCATGCGAGAGTAGAAGGGATCCCAACTGTTATCGTCACCTTTCATCCGTTGCCTTTCGCTTTCTTTCAGCGCTCTTCGGAACCGCGCACGATCGTCCTGCCTGAGGAAAAAGCCTTTTTGGCGGATAAAATTGGAATAGATTACCTCATTACTCTGAAATTTGATCAAGAACTGGCGGACGTGCCGGGTGAAAAATTTGTCCAGCAGATGGTCAGACATCTGGGGATGGAGTCCTTTGGGTTGGGGAGGATTTTCTGCTGGGAAGGCATCGGGATTCTGGAGCCAGGCGCTGGCAGAATTATCCAGGAAGTATGATTTCAAGCTGCATGTGGTCCAACAAATCAAATTGGACAGCGCAGTGATTTCTTCAACGCGGATCCGGAGCCTCATTTCTGGCGGAATTATGGGAGAAGCGGCAAAACTGTTGGGCTACCCATATTTTTTCATAGAGAAAGTTGTGTCCGGCGATGGAAGGGGGCGAAAGCTCGGTGTCCCGACCTATAACATGAATTTCCCTCCGGAAAAAATTCGCCCTCCGCTTGGCGTGTATGCCGCTTATCTCTGGATGGGCGGTGTGCGCTATGATGCGGTGACGTCTATCGGGTGCCGTCCGACTTTTTACGATCATGGCAATGTGGTAGTTGAGACGTTTGTTTTGGGCGAACCGGTTGATCCGGGCGATGAAAATGTCAAAGTCGAATTTATTGAGTATCTGCGCCCGGAATATAAGTTTGACAGTGCTGAAGAAATCCTGTGAATCAGATTCATCGCGATGTTGAAGCCACGAAAAAATTCTGAAAAAGCTCAATAAAGATAAAGCGATTGATGGGATCGCAGCTTCAGTAAGGAGAAACGCCCTCAATAAAGCTGGCGCGCAAAGGGAAAATTTGCAAACTGATCGAAACTTGGTAGGGCGGCTATCCAGTTTAATGTCATTGTGACTCGCTCATTTTTTAGTTTGCTTAACGAACAAAGGAACCTTTTCATATTCCCTTTACTTTATTAGATATTAGCTTGTCAAAAAACCGGCGCGACCGATCCCCGATATTTTTCCTCGATAAATTTCTTGACTTTGTCCGAAGTAATTGCTTCTGAAAGATCACAAACTGCGGCAGCAGTTCATCGCCTTCGCGAACTGCGATCAGATTGGCATATTTCTTAGCCGCTTCTGAATCGGCTGCTTCCTGTGCCAGCACGTCTTTCGAGTCAGGCCAGCGGAAAGCGCGTAGTTTCCGTTGATAACCGCAATGTCGACGTCTTTGATTGACAGCGCAACCTGGGCGGCTTCAAGTTCCACAAATATCGAATTTCTTCGTATTCTCAACGATATCTTTTTTCGTTGCCTCAAGCCCTTTTCCTTCGGCAATCTTGATCAACCCATTCGCTTCCAACAGCAACAGCGCCCGTGCTTCATTGGTTGGGTCGTTTGGTACGGCGATCTTTGCGCCTTCCTTGAGATCAGCCAGCGCCGCGGATTTGCCTTTATAGATTGCCATCGGTTCAAAATGAGATAGACCAACGGGAGAAGGGTCTTCCAGTTTTGGTTCTCTGCCTTTGCGCTTTGTTGAAATCTTCCAGGTAAGGATTATGCTGGAAGAAGTTCGCATCCAGACTGCCGTCTTCGAGCGCGGTGTTGGGCAGGACATAATCAGTGAATTCAAATCACATCCAGATTGATCCCTTTTTCAGCCAGATCTTCTTTTCATTTCCAAAATTTCGGCATGAGGCACAGGGGAAGCGCCGATTTTCAGCGTGATCGGTTTTTCTTTTGAAAATGAAACCACTCCAGCAACGGCTTCATCGACTTTCTCCGCTACAGCCGCAGCGGCTTCTGATACTGCTGCTTCAGCGGTTGTTACTACTTCTGAACCTTTTTCCGCAACCGTCGCAACGACCTCAACCGCCGTTTCTTTCACTTTCAACCGCGGTTGAAACATCTGTTGCTGCGCTCTGAACAGCCTTATCCGCGGCGTCTTTGGTCTTCAGAACAACCGGTCAGAACGACCGCAATGATAATGAGTACACTTACGATAAACAACCAATTTTTTTCATAATTACTCCGTTTTAGAATTTTTCCAGGAAATCTTCCTGATACCTGTAATCGATGCAAATTTCTTTGTCTACCCGGGCAGCCAATGAATTCCCTGTCATCTGAATCAGCTCCACGATGATCACCAGCAGGACGATGGTGATGAGCATCACATCGGACCGACGCCCGTGATATCCATAACGGATCGCGAGGTCTTCCCAGCCCGCCGCCGCCAACTGCGCCTGCCATGGCAGAATAACCGATCAGGTTGATGATCGTGATTGAGATTCCGCGAATGATGGAGGGCATGCTTTCCGCCAGTAATACTTTCAGAATGATCTGCCCTGTTGTCGCTCCCATCGCCTGTGCCATTTCAATTAACCCGCCGTCCACTTCGACCAGTGATTGTTCAATAATACGGGCCACGAAAGAATCGCAGCAATGGTCAGCGGAACGATCGCCGCGGTTGGGCCGATGGTCGTGTTCCTGTTACCAGCCGGGTGAAGGGCAGCAACGCTACCAGCAAGATAATGAAAGGGATGAAACGGCCGATGTTACGATACGGCTCAACGTCTCGTGCAGTGTTCGGTTGGGGGAGATGGAGCCCGGTGCTGAAAGCGCTAATGGCGGATGCCCAGCGGAATTCCAACCAGATAGGCGAGCAGCGTCGATACCATTGTCATGTATAACGTCTGCCAAGTGGAAATAAGCAGCAATTCTGAATTATCGAGCAGATGCAGCGTGTTGGTAATGAACTCCATAAATCCTTTATCTTCCTTGTGATCCAGCCAACAGCTGCCTTGTGATTTCCATGTTTGGATTCAGCAAAATCTGGCCGATTTCACCCTGTTCTACGACACGCGTTTGATCAATTACTGCAACTTTGTTGCAAATCCGTTTTACCAGTTCAATTTCATGCGTGATCATCACGATTGTAACTTTCAGCTCTTGATTGATATCCCACAACAGGTCCAATATCTGATTGGTGGTCAGTAATCCAGCGCTGATGTTGGTTCGTCACAGAGCAGAATTTTCGGTGTGTTGACCATTGCTCTGGCAATCGGCAACGCGCTGGCGCTGTCCGCCTGAAAGCTGTGAAGGGTAATTTTGAGCTTTGTCGCTCAGATTGACCATCTCTAAGAGCTCTTTTGACGCGGTTGCGGATTTTTTGTTCAGGGACGCCGGCGACCTCGAGCGGAAAATGCGATGTTTTCTTCAACGGTGCGCTGCATTAACAGGTTGTGAGATTGAAAAATCATTCCAATTTCCCTGCGCAGCTCCAGCAGTTCCCGCCCTTGTAAGATCACGTCCGCTTTAGCCGGCTCATCTCCGGAGGGCATGTTCTTCCGAAAAATACATTTTCCATTTAGCGTAATTTCGCCTGAGGTCGGTTTTTCCAACAGGTTAAAACAACGGATGAGCGTGCTTTTTCCCGCTCCGCTCATTCCGATGATACCGTAAATGTCCTCCGCCTCTACGTGCAGCGACACATCCTCCAGCGCTACAAATGGACCCTCTTTTGTGTTAAATTGTTTTGTAAGATTACGAATTTCGATCATCGGTATTTTCCGCCGTATTCTAAAAAGAAAGGCTCTTTTTTAGGAAAAAGAGCCTCACGAATTCCACATGAATTAATAATGTCATCTCATTACTTTGGATACGTTAAGCTCGACCGCCCTGTATGGCGGCTGCACATCAACATTCCGTACCCGACTTTGTAATGATTCAACATAGTTTTAGTGTAGTTTGAATCTTCTGACGGGTCAAGGTAGCACGTTCAAAATTATGACAAACGGACTCCTGAAATCGCCCAAAATCCATCCCTCTCAGCGGTCGGTTGGTTCATTCAATTTTTGCTGCTCGTTTTCCCCAAATATCTGTTTAATAAGGATCCTGCAGCATTCTCTTTTCGACGTTTTCAGCATCGATGATGATACCTTGCGTATACTGATTTTTGATAATATCTTTTCCATCACGCATGTCACGGATGATTTTTTCTATGATCGGCCCGTGCAGCGGAGTCGATTCCATCGATGCATTCATTTCGCCTGCCGCAATTTTTTCCAGCGCAGCGCGTACGCCGTCAATCGAGATGACCAAAATATCTTCTCCCGGATTTTTTCCAGCAGCGTGGATGGCGTCAATCGCGCCAAATGCCATATTGTCGTTTTGGGTGATCACAACATCAATTTCAGGATATTTTCTCAAAAACTTTGTCATCACTTCCTGTGCTCGCAGCTGAACAAAATTTGCCGATTCAATGTCCAGCAAGTTGATACTCATGTATTCTGCCAGTTTCTTCCCGATACCTTTTGTTCTGCCAACTTCTTCGGAGGATCCGACAGTCCCGCGCATCTCAACCACGTTGATTTTATCGCTGTTCCATTTGATCCGCTTCAAGTGGTCAATTAGCCAGGCGACGATCAATTCTCCTTCTTTTTCGTAGTTTGCCCCGACCCAGGCGATGTAATAATCCTCGTTCGATACTTTCACTTTACCGCCTGAAAGGATCACTGTAACGCCAGCCCCTTTCACTTCCTGCAGGATTGATTCCCAACCCGTTTCAATAATTGGTGAGAGAATGATGTAATCTACCTGTTGTTGGATCAAATTGCGCAGCGCCTTGATTTGGTTTTCATATTTTTGCTGACCGTCGATCAAAATCAGTTCAAAACCTTTCTCTTCAGTAAATGTCGAAACGACCGATTCGGTGTTGGCCAGCCGCCAGTCAGATTCAGATCCAACGGTTACAAAACCGACCTTAATCATTTTGCGCGGATACTGTTCGTGCATCAGCGTTGTTGGCAGGTGATGTTTTTTCCGACAGCCGATTAACAGCACAACCACGATCAGCATCAATAACAGTTTATGACCTTTTCTTGCGGTTATCATGAGGCGCACTGTATCAAACTCAATGGAAAATTAACTGTCACAATAGTTCCTCGCCCATATTCACTCTGAATTATCAGACCGTAAGCGTCTCCATAATAAAGACGGATCCGCTCTTTTACGTTGGCGATTCCAACGCCTATTTTTTCGCCGCTCTGAAGCGCTTTGTTCAGCTTTTCTAACCGCTCGGGTTCTATGCCGATTCCATTATCCGAAACTTGTAGAAACAACTCATCGGCTTCCTTCCAACCGGTAATGCGGATCATTCCTCCGCCCCGCTTGTTCTTGATTCCATGATACAGCGCATTTTCAACCAGTGGTTGAAGCGTCAGCTTGGGGATTTTATAGTCCATCAGCGAATCAGGGAGGGCTATTTCATAATCCAGTATATCGCGATAGCGGCTTTGTTGGATTTCGAGATAGCTGAGGACATGTTCACGCTCTTCTCGCAGCGTGATAAAATCTTCTCCCTTACTGAGCGATGTCCGGAAAAAGTTTGAAAGCGACGTGACCAATTCGATCACCTGTTCGTTCTGATTGTCCTCAGCAAGATAAATAATCGTATCAAAGGTGTTATAGAGAAAATGAGGATTGATCTGTGCCTGAAGCAGCTTTAGTTCCGTCTGGCGCAGGTTTTGCTGTTTTTCTTTAACGTTTTCCAGCAGCGTTTCAATCTGCTCAACCATGCTGTCGAAAGTGTCATTAAGCGCTTGAATTTCATCGCTGCTCTCCTTTTCGGCTCGCACTGTAAAATCTCCTCTGCCCACCAGCCGAATATTTTCCGCCAGCTTGCGAATGGGCAGTGCAATACTACGCGCAATGCCAAACGAGAAAATCCATAGCAGCAGAATGGATGTAATGGATATGCCGCTCACGATCAGAATCGTCCGGGTTATTCGTTCGTTTGTCCGCTGCCGGATGATTGCTAATTCGCTGGTCTCATAAAAAATATATTCCTGCACCTTTTCCTGCACCAACTCTGTCAAGATCCGGATATCATAATCCATGCTGGTGATTTTTTCCTCGTAACCGGTCATTTGACGGATTTGAATAATTTTCCCTTTCAGGTTATGCAAAAAATAATCAATGGTTTGAAGTCGTTTAAAGCTGTCAGTCCGATTTGTTGTGACACGCAGCTTTGCTACCACGTTCATCGCGTTTTCCACATCTTTCATCGGGTTTAACGTATCGAAATTACTGCCGTCTCCGATCACGTACTGATACATTTTGTAGTCCAGCGTCTGTTTGAAATCAAAATTGAAATCACTGGCGGTGACTAGATTTTGCACAATCATGTTGTACTGGTCGGCAGAGCGGATCATCACAACGATCATCATCGCCAAAATGATTGACATCACAATCAGCATTACCGCCATGAGCCCGCTTAATTTGACCGCAAGGGATGCGTATCGGATTTTGTCAATAAACCGTTTGAGCAAGTTCAATTCTCTAACTTCCCCGCCCGGAAATCTTTAGGGGTCATGCCGGTAACTTTTTTGAAAATAAAGCTGAAGTAATGGGAATCTTTATATCCAACCATCTGGCTGATCTCTGAACTACGCAGGGAGGAAGAACGCAGCAGATCTTTTGCATGTTCAATCCGAACATTGGTGAGGTACTCAATGAAGGTGATTCCTTTTTCCTGGCTGAAGATTGAGCTGAAGTAAGCTGGACTGACGTTTACCTGTTGGGCGACCGTATTCAGTGAGATGGAATCTGATTGGAAATTTTCTTGAATATATGTTTCAGCTTTGGAGATTAGATGGATAAACTTCTGTTTGCTGAGTTGATTCCGCAAATCCAACGTCGTTTCCAGGATCCGGGTCAACTGCGCGGTCAGCAGCTCATATGAACTCAGATGGCGTGTCATGGAATCGAGATCGCCGCAGCGGTCAATCAGTCCTTTTTTTCCAATGTCAATTTCGTCCAGAAATGAAGCGGCATAAAAAGCGAATGTCATAACGATGAATTGCCGCAACAGCAGAGAATCGGTCTGATCCGCACCGATGTTAGTCGAATAATCCTCAATAAACTGCGGGATTCCCTCAGGCAGTCCACTGCGTAAAAAACGGTCAATAACGACTCGGTCAAACGGGGCGGGGTTGAAATGATTTAAACTCAAATTAGAAGTGGGACCATGTGTTGATTTCGGAACTCGGTCATAATAGACTGTGCGGTTGCCGCCAAAGATATAGCGATAAGCAAATGCACGGTTGGCCTCATTGTACGATTGTGAAATTTGCTGAATTCGTTCTACGGGCATGCCGACGCCGATAAAATAATCCATTTTCGGATCAGTCTGGAACAAATTTTCTAGCTCGCTCACGGTTCGTTCTGTAAGTTGGGCGGATGAGAGCGCCTCGGTTCCTTTCAAAAGCAGCGCCCAGCCTTCCAGTCCGCGATGAAAGAGGATCGTTCGTGAATTCTTCTGAAACGTCTGCAATATTTTTTCATTCATCGCGGCGGAATCGTCCGAATAAACGTCTTTATTTTCCTCTTGAATCAGGCTGGATTCAAATAAGATTACGTTGTAATTCGCTGCGTCCAGGTCAACTTCCAGATTCTTGGCTTTTTCGAGAAGGTCCGGGATTGTAAACGCGTTGGTAACCAGCTGGGTGAAAAAAAGTTTCCGCTGATAGTCAACATTTTCCTGCATTTCGCTGCGGTACTGCTCTTGCAGCCGTTTTTGCGCCTGTTCTTCTTGAATAACCTCTTTCACTTTTAGGAGCGTTTCGAGGATTTTTGTGCTCGTCACCGGTTTCAGAAGATATTCAGTGACGCCGATGTTGATCGCTTCTTGCGCAAAGTGGAATTCGTCATATCCGCTGAGGATAATGATTTTTGTCCAGGGGAATTCCTGGCGGACCTTTCTGCTCAGTGTCAACCCGTCCATGAAAGGCATCTTGATATCGGTGATGATGATGTCTGGTCGGGTCTCCTGAATCAGCGGCAATGCCAATTCGCCGTCGCTTGCTTCTCCTGCAAATTCGAAACCGTTCCCGTTCCAGTCTATCTTGCGGGAAATACCTTGGCGGACCACAATTTCGTCTTCGACAAGAAAAACTTTTAACATCCCTTTTATGCTCCAGTCTTTGATGGTTTTCTCTGTCCAGTTACCTTCAATTGTAACGGAATTCCGCCGCGTTTTCAGAGACGAATCCGTTCCGCATTCCGTACACCCTATATTAATTGTATGAATTTTGGGGTCGCAAAACCAGCTGGTAATTTTGCCATGGCCCCATTCCGACTGGGGTTATACTCTGACTTCTGAACACTGCGTTGTTTGTTGAGATGGAAACTACTATCTTCAGACGAATTTCGATAACAGATTAAATGGTTTGTTGTAAGGTAAAAGGCTTTGCGGTTATCATGTCATAGTGCCTCTCATGAACAGAAAGGAATAGCTGTGGCAAGAGGAGGTTGTTGCAGGTTTTTATGTTTTATTCCGCTGTGATTCTAGAGTGGTAATTCTGCAAAAAATCGATTGCAAATTGGCTGAAGCGCTTTTCAAAAATTGCCTGTCTCGACTGACGGACAATCTCTTCCAGCGTGTGGATGTTATGAATCGAGATCAGTGTCCCGGCAAGCATTTCCTTCGCCATCAACAGATGGCGGATATAGGCGCGGGAAAAATTGCGGCAGGCGTAACAGGTGCAACCGTCCACAATCGGGTTCCAGTCGCGGGCATGGACAGCGTTTGTCAAGTTGATTCGCCCGCTGAAACTCATTGCCGCACCATGGCGGGCGAGCCGTGTCGGCAATACGCAATCAAAAATATCAATTCCGCGCAGAATGCCGTTGATCAAGTCTTCCGGTGAACCGACGCCCATCAGATAACGCGGTTTATTCTCCGGCAGAAAATCCGGAACGATATCCAGAATTTCGTTCATTTCCGCCTTCGTTTCGCCAACGGACAAGCCGCCGATCGCATAGCCGGGAAGGTCTAACGAAGCAACGAATTTCGCAGAAACTTCGCGCAAATGAGGGTCTACTCCTCCTTGAACAATACCAAACAGCGCCTGGTCTTCCCGTTTTTTGGCTTTGATGCAGCGTTCCAGCCAGCGGTGGGTGCGTTCCATGGCGCTGGCGATATACTCGCGTTTGTTCGGGTCGGCACACTCGTCAAAAGCCATGATGATGTCCGCGCCGAGATTTTCCTGTATCGCGACCGATTTTTCCGGCGTGAAGCGGTGCATTGATCCATCGATATGACTTTTGAAAATTACGCCATCCTCATCCACTTTTCGAATTTCATTGAGGGAAAAAACCTGAAAACCGCCGGAATCTGTCAGGATCGGGCGGCGCCAATTCATGAATGTGTGCAGACCGCCCGCATCGGATACCAATTGATCACCCGGGCGCAGGTAGAGGTGATAGGTGTTTGAAAGCACCAGGTTGACTGATAGTTCTTTGAGCTGGGCAGGTGTCAGTGATTTGACGGTCGCCTGGGTTCCCACTGGGGCGAAAATCGGCGTTTGGATGACGCCATGAGGCGTTCTAAAGCTGCCGGCACGGGCTTTTCCATCGGTGGCTTCAAGCGTAAAATGAAACATTTTCTCGTCCATGGCGGAATTATTTTATCATGATCCGGCTAAAAGAATCGATTAACTGCTGCGTGGTATCTTGCCAAGGGAGGTAAAAGCGGCTGAGGGCGAACGCCTTCTGACGAAGCGAAATAGCCGACCTTGATTCCTGATTGTTCTATCCTGTCAGAAAGTCTGTCCAACAGATCGGGAATAACATCCATAGATCCTTTTTATATTTTTGTTAAATAGCATATCAAGATTCGTTTTGTGTTGCTGTACCACCATCCCTGTTTCTTTTTTCTTCCGCTTTTTGCTGAAAGCGCTGGCGGTTGACAATCATACGCGTGTGTGTCCCGTCTCCCACCAGTTCGTGCCCGTCGCTGACCTTTACAACAAAAACCAGAGTGCGTCCGGATACCTCAGTCAGTTCTGATTCACAAGTGACTTGCAAACCAATCGGGGTTGAAGCCAGATGTCGAATATTGAGTCCCGTTCCGACAGTCACATATCCCGTTTCCAGGTGATGCAGGACGCTTTCGCGCGAAGTCTCTTCCATCAGCGCTACCATGGCAGGCGTGCCAAACACGTCAACGTCACCGCTGCCAAGGCTGCTGGCGGTATCAGCTGCGGTAACCTTGATGGTTTTTATTCCTTTAATCCCGGCTTTAAGTTTCATATTTCTCTCCAGATCAATGTGAAAATTTCTGTAATTGTAGCGGATCAATTCGTTTGGCGGATTAAATCGCTCGCGGTGAATGCAAAAAAACAGTTTTGAATGGTATATAATCAAACTTGGGCTTGGATATCCCCTACCTTAAAACAGTTTCTTCTGGGAGTGCTTTTCATGACAAAATTCATTTTTGTTACTGGCGGTGTTGTTTCCGGATTGGGAAAAGGAATTACGGCGGCTTCGCTCGGCAGGCTGCTGAAAGCGCGCGGTCTGAAAGTGGCGGCGCAAAAACTCGATCCCTATATTAATGTTGATCCGGGGACGATGAGTCCGTTCCAGCACGGTGAAGTTTTTGTCACCGAGGATGGAGCGGAAACGGATCTGGACCTGGGACATTATGAACGGTTTATCGATGAGAATCTGAATAAATATTCAAACCTGACGACTGGAAAAGTCTATTGGAATGTCTTGAACAAAGAACGAAAAGGTGAGTATTTGGGTGAAACCGTTCAGGTGATTCCCCATATCACCAACGAGATCAAATCGTTTATTTACTCCGTAGGAGAAAAATCCCAGGCGGATGTGGTGATTACAGAAATCGGCGGAACTGCCGGCGACATCGAAAGTCAGCCTTTTTTGGAAGCAATCCGCCAGATCTCGCTGGAAATTGGCAGCGAAAATTGCCTTTTTATTCATGTCACGCTGGTGCCTTATTTGAAAGGATCCGGTGAACAGAAATCGAAACCGACCCAACATTCTGTGCGTGAGTTGCAATCAATGGGAATTTTCCCGAAAATTATCGTTTTGCGCTGTGACGTGCCGATTGAACAGGGGATTATTGAGAAAATCTCGCTGTTTTGTAATGTCCGTCCGGATTGCGTGATCGAAAATAAGACCGTCTCCAACTTGTATGAAGTACCGTTGATGTTGGAACAGAGTAATTTTTCAGCGATTGTCTGCCGTGAATTGAATCTGATTGATTCGAAAATTGATCTCGATGAATGGGAAAAATTGATTGAACGGATTAACCGCTGTGAGCGGGAGGTCAAAATTGCTTTAGTCGGCAAGTATGTCAAATTGCATGACGCTTATTTGTCCGTGATGGAAGCGCTGCAGCATGCCGGCTACGAGAATGACGTCCACGTTAAGATCAAATGGGTCAACTCAGAATTGGTCAAACCTGCTACAGTTGAAAAGCTGCTTTCGGATTGTTCTGGAATTCTGATTCCCGGTGGATTCGGCAACCGCGGCATTGAAGGAAAAGTGTTGACGGCGCGGTTTGCTCGGGAACGGAACATCCCTTATCTTGGTATCTGTCTTGGAATGCAAGTCGCCATCATAGAGTTTGCGCGAAATGTCTGCGGACTAAGGGATGCTAATTCCTATGAGTTTAACGAGAGTTCCCCTTATCCTGTGATCCATTTTATGCAGGATCAAAATCAGGAGATCGATCTAGGCGGCACAATGCGCCTTGGCAGTTACCCCTGTCAAATTGTGCCGGGAACCAGAATGGCAGAATGTTACCGGCAGGATGAGGTAGCAGAGCGGCATCGCCACCGATACGAATTCAACAATCAATACCGCGAACTGTTGGAACAACACGGTTTGCAGGTCAGCGGAACGTCTCCGGATGGGCAGATTGTTGAAACGGTTGAACTGGCAGCAAACGACTTTTTCATCGGCGTACAATTTCATCCGGAATTTAAAAGCCGGCCGAACCGGGCACATCCGCTGTTCATGGGGTTTATTCGGGCAGCGCTAAAGCGCTCGGCTGATTTAGATTGAATTCTCTCTTTTGTTGTTTAAACAACAAAGATTGATCTGTAAAGAAATATAATCCAAAAAAATGAAGTTGTAAGATTGAGATAGATCCGATTTAATTATTAATGAAGGGGACTAAAAATGGAGAATTCGATGTTCTGTTATCAGTGTCAGGAAACTGCCGGAAACAAAGGCTGTACGAGGATGGGGGTTTGCGGAAAGAAAGCCGATACGGCAAATCTGCAGGATCTGCTACGTTATGTGACGATGGGCTTATCTGCTGTAACAACGAAGCTGCGTGCTGAAGGAAAGGCTATTGATAAGAAGGTTAATCATCAGGTGACCGTCAACCTTTTCGTGACGATCACCAATGCAAATTTTGACGATGATGCGATTGTAAAACGGATTGAGGATACTTTGCGCATGAAAGCGGATCTGTTGAAGCAAGTTGCGGATCCATCGGGATTGCATGAGGCAGCTTTCTGGAGCGAGAGCGACCGCGAAAAAATGCTGGAAAAGGCCAAGACAGTCGGCGTGATGGTGACAGAAAATGAGGATGTCCGCAGCCTGCGCGAATTAATTTTTTATGGCCTGAAAGGCCTTTCGGCTTATGTTGAACATGCCAATGTGTTGAAACATGATGATGAAGAAATTGACGCCTTCATTCAATCAACCCTCGTAAAAACGCGCGATGACAGCCTGTCTGTGGATGATCTGGTCGCTTTGACGCTTGAAACCGGCAGCTTTGGTGTCAAAGGGATGGCACTACTGGATGGCGCGAACACAGCTACCTATGGACATCCGGAGATCACCAAGGTGGATATCGGGGTACGCAAGAATCCGGGTATTCTGATTTCCGGTCATGATTTGCGCGATTTGGAAATGCTGTTGGAGCAGACCCAGGGTTCGGGTGTGGACGTTTACACGCACTCCGAGATGCTGCCGGCTCAATATTATCCGTACTTTAAAAAATATCCGCATTTTGCCGGGAATTATGGCAATGCCTGGTGGAAACAAAAGGAAGAGTTTGAAAGCTTCAACGGCCCGATTTTGATGACCACAAACTGCATTGTTCCGGTCAAAGATAGCTATAAACACCGGATTTTCACTACCGGCGCTGTCGGATACCCCGAATGCAAATACATTCCGGGCAAGATCGGGGAGACAAAAGATTTCTCAGAAATCATCGAACTGGCGAAAACACTCCCTGCGCCGACTGAAATTGAATCCGGCGAAATTATCGGTGGTTTTGCCCATAATCAGGTGTTCGCGCTGGCGGACAAGATTGTCGAAGCGGTAAAATCAGGCGCGATTCGGAAATTTATCGTCATGAGCGGTTGTGACGGACGTATGAAATCCCGCTCTTATTACACTGAATTTGCAGAAGCGCTGCCAAAGGATACCGTCATTCTGACTTCAGGCTGCGCCAAATATCGTTATCTCAAGCTGCCTTTGGGTGATATCGGTGGCATTCCGCGTGTGTTGGATGCAGGACAGTGCAACGACTCTTATTCTTGGGCGGTGGTAGCGCTCAAATTGAAGGAAATTTTCAACGCAGCGGATGTCAATGACCTGCCGATTGAATTTAATGTTGCCTGGTATGAGCAGAAAGCGGTGATCGTGTTGCTTGGGTTGCTGTCGCTCGGGATCAAAAACATTCATCTTGGCCCGACGCTTCCGGCTTTCCTTTCGCCGAACGTGACAAACGTGCTGGTGGAAAAGTTTGGTATTGCTGGAATCGGAACTGTCGAAGAGGATGTGAAAGTGCTGGTTGGATAATCAGAGATGCTGCCTGGTTTCAGGCAGGGCTCCGTTCCTGGTTGAAATTCCTGTAAGACTCTAAAACGGATTGAAGGTAAAAAACGGCGGTGCGCTCCGATAGCGTGAACATACCGCCGTTTTTTTATATGTTTAGATCGTTATTGGTAAAAAGTATCGCGCCTGCTTGCAGCTTTATGGATAAAGCGGCTGTAATTACAGCTGCGCTAAAAAAGAGAGTGTGCATCCTGGTCTCAGCGACAGTCCTCCAGATATTTTTGACAGCGTCTGCCACATTGTTTTGCCGTTTTCCCGCATAGTATCGCCAGCTCCCTTTTTCGGTTGGAACGCTTGGGATAATTTATTTATTTGCGACGACACAGAGCCATCCCTTTTTGTTTTTATCTGTTTTGACATTCACAAATCCAGCCTTGTTTAAAGCCGCCTCGATCTGTTCTGAGGAATAAATGACCATTCCCTGAATCATTTTCATCCATATCTCGTCTTTGTGATTTTCACCGTTTGATTCATTGCAAATCATGAAAGTCCCATTATTTCCCAAAACACGATATACCTCTTCAAAACCTCTGGAAAGATCTGGCCAGAAATAGATCGTCTCAAAAGCGGTAATCAAGGTGAACGTTTCATTTAGAAAACGGGAGTTCCATCACATCTCCCAACAAAATTTCACATTGTCCGCTTTTATCGCAGCTTTATTCACCTTTTTTGACTTTTCCACACAGATTTCCGAATAATCAATTCCTGTTACCTTGCCTTGGGGACTTTTCTCCAGCAACTTTTTGACGTTTGCACCTCCGCCGCGTAATATCGATGGCATTTTCTTGAATCTCGATATGCTGCATCCCCATGCTGCCATGGAAGCATGCCCCCCAGTCATCATGGAAACCATAATTCTTCCGCCGAATCCTTTTGGATTGCAGGTGTTTTGAAAAAATGACATATTACTTCCTCCTTTTATGAGTGTTGTGAATGCTGTTCACGACACAAAGTTAAGCACAACTAACCATAGTTGATTATATCATTTTTGATCATTTATAAGCATAAGTTCTTTCATTATATTTGGTCGTCACCAGAAGCCAAATCAAAATGGGCGGCACAAGGCTAGATATTGACAGCAAAAAACGGCGCACGAATTCCGGAAAAATCGTCCGTAAACAGAATGGTTCCGTTAGATTTTGAGATGAAAACCATGTAATGCGTGATTATCTCATGATTTCGCTATTATTTTTTCTTGCGGTCAGGTATACAAGCGGAAATGCCTTGTAATTCTGGATTGTTCCGCAATGAATACTCGGCGATAAAACGATTCTTCTGGTGTCCATGTTGAGGCTGTTCAAAACCGATGAGTTTCAATACGAACGCATTCGGGCTGTTTGATTTCTGTTTTTTACGATGCGCATAGGTAAGGGGCGATCAGCAATCCTGCGGTTTCAGTACCACGGATAAACTCGATAATACTTTTTGCCGGATTGGGGATAATGTGGAGCGCGTTAGTAATGATTACCGCATCGAAAGAAGCTTCCGTAAAGGGAAGATCCGGTGCGTTTTCAACGGAAAAACGTACATTGTTCGGAACACTGATTTTTCTGGGCAACGCTTCAATCATTTTTAGCTGAATAATCGACCGCTTCAACATGCCTGACCATATTAGCGATGCCGCGCGATCTGCCCTGTTCCAGTTGCCACCTCAAGCACATTCATTTGTGTTGTCAGGGAGTTTGCCATTAATCGAATCATTTCCGGGTAAGCGCCGTGGTTAAAATGGTTGATTTCAAAAATCATATACTTTATTACCGATCCCAGAATCCTTTTTGACCGTTGTTTTATCAATGCTCGTTTTTTGAATTCACCTTTTATAATTCAGGAAGCTAAGTTATTTTGTTATTACATGACGTGACATGATTCCCATCATCTGATTTTTACAATTTTCTATGTAAATTATCCCGATTATTTTGATTGATATGACTCCTTGCGCTTTTTTTTATTACAGAACAGCGTTCTGTTGCGTTCGAAATATAAGAGAACATCTCAGGGTTTTAGAAGATATTGTATGAGCAGATGGGTGTAATAGCTACTGTCCGTCGGCAATATTGCAAGAGAAAGCCGTCCCCCTAAGAGGGAGAGTAAAATCCTTACGGTAACTGATAAAAGCTGCATTGCGGGATTACGGTTTACTCCAGAGTGGCTTTGGCGCTGAGATAATCTTTGGATAGTTCGAGGGATGTGCCACATAAAATCTGATTAGTACGTTCGTTGGTAATCAACATCAGCGTGCTGAAGCTGATCAGGATGATGGGAATCCATCGCGGTCGCGCGCGGCAATCGTGCCGATGAACGGCGGAATGAGCGTCGATCCGAAGTAGGCGGCTGCCATTTTGAATTCCATCATTTCCTGAGCATGTTGTTTCCCGAAGCGAACAGGGGTTTCATGCAAAATACAGGGGAACACTGGTGCATCCCAATCCGGAGATCAGGATCCCACCAATTTGGAAAATGGTCGGCAGCGGCAGAGATCGGTAAACGTGGCGAAACTGACCAATAGCTGTCCACTGCGGATCAGCGTCCGATTTTTTTACCCGTATCGCCAGAATGCCTGAAAGGAATCTGCCGGCTGTGATTCAATCAGAAAGAACGAAATCCAGGCAGAAGCAGTCTGAGCTCGATAAGATGAGATGCGATCAGAAATGATGCTCCCCAAAGATCCTGCTCAATGCCGCAGTAAAGGAACACAGACAAACAAGACCAGACCGATCGCGCGCCGTCGATCTTGAGACGGTATTCTGATATCGCGCTTTTGGGTTGTAAATTTTCTGTTGCAACCGTATCTGATTTGCCGGGGACATGGTCATAGGAGCGAATTTTTTCCACAGCGGAATAGAGAAGAACAGGATTGTTGTTGTCAGCCAAGCTGGAGCAGTCATCAAGTATGCTACCGCCAGGACTGTCCAGTGCTGAACAATTGGGCGGCCAGCAGCTATCATGGCGCCTAAGCCCCAGAAGCTGTGCAGCCAGTTCATGTGGCTGGCGGCGTAATGTTCCGCAATAAATTCATTCGGCAGCATCAATTGCACCGCTCGAAGTCCGAACGAGACCGCGTACGAGGTAGTGATATCCCAGCAGTGCGGCGGCGGTCAACTGGCTTGCACTGAAAGCCGTGGTGCCGCTTCCAAAGCGGCAGACGAGCAGGCTGCTCAACGAGCTGGAAATGATCGTGCCGATTGTGATAGTCATGAAGACATAGCCAGCCAGGTCTTTTGGCGCGCTGAGTCAGACTGCATTACTGGTCAGGCACTTCCTAAAATGGTATCACGGCAACCCGAGGCTGATGAATGAGACATAAATCAGAATCAGCAGGATCAACCGGATTGTTTTAATCCGGCTGAACATGACCGTCTCTGGTTTCGAGCGCGTTCAACGCAGCTGTGCAGATGCCATTATCAAGTCCTGTTGAAACGAGCTGGTTACGATGGTGACGGTCTGGCGTTTGAATCATAAATTTTGGATTAGCTCTTTCGTGAGTTCTCGCATAACTGTTTCTGTGAACTGTTCTCCGGCGAGGACGATTTTTGCCAGGCTGATAACACAGCTGATCTGCGCCCAGAAAACGGCTGAAATGTGGTGCAACGCGTCCGACGCTTCATAAAAAGCCGGATCTGTCCATTGGAGGTCGTATTCCGAACGGATTTCTCCGGCGAAATTGCGATATCCGCGGAAAAGCTGCCCGTTGAGGAACAACGCTAAACCTAGTAGAGATTTTTTGCGGAAAATAACCGTAAAGCAGTGGAACATCGGCGCTGATTTGTTGTTTTGGCAATAACCGAGACGAGAGCGGCATTCACATCGTTTTCCAAAGATGACCGGCACTCCGTATTTTTTGACGGAAAGTCTCAAGAAATCCATCTCCGTTCAGATGGATATAGTCGCTGATCAGCTTGCCCGTCGCTTACGACTCAGGAAAGGCTCAGCCCGATTGAGCCAATCCTCTGATAAGCTGAGAACGCCTTGTCCAGCATCAGATAAATCGAAGATCATAATCTGGTCAAGCTGTTGTTCTTCTTCATAAATCGGTTCACCGAAAAGATTGGCAATCGGATATAGAAGGTGTCTTTGCCTTTTTTCAAATCCACAAACCGTAAGCAACATGACAAAAATCAGGATTATAGAGATATTCTCTTGAAGGTCGTCACTCCCATGGAAGGGATCAAATCGCCTTCGCTGATTTCACCAGATTGGAGCAATTCATGCAGAATCGTACCGACAGTGACGTTGGTGAGTCCGGTCAATGCGGCCAGTTGGAGTTTTGTCGCCTTTTTGACCGTTTTAAGTGAAGTTCGAACCAGGCGGGTATTGATCTGCTTGATCAGCAACGCATTTCCGGGAACTGATATCTTGCTGACGGGCATATTTTCAAATCCTTTGCAAAGTATTTTGCAGCTTCTTTTGCGGGGTAAATCAGATAATACAGCAAATCGAACCGAAAAGTAAGTTCAGATTATGGTCTCAGAGTGATATCGTATTGATTCTGATACGCTGTTTCTGTAAACTTTCTTTTTAAGCTTGTCAAGTGCAGCTAACTGCAAGATGATCTTTCTTTGGTAGAGCTGGTGATCAAGCCGTTTATAAACGCATGAGAGGTTTTCGGTAGGGTCGCTTGCTTGGCCGCACTGCTGATCGCGATAATCGTAATAATGGGTAACCGCGTCTGCGACCGGTTCGGAATAGAACTGAACCCGGTTATTCATCAGCTCCGGAATGTCGGCATGTTCGGGATTTTCCGCCCAGCCGATGAACCCATTCAATCAGCTTGTCTGTTGAAATCGCCTCCACGTTCTTCTTTGTCCAAAAATGCCAGCTCAAAATCAGTCCCCAAAATCCATTTTCGCTTTCACTTGCTGCGCATAAGGCATGTCCCAATACAGATCATTGAGTTTGTCGAGCATTGTCTCCCGCAGCAAATCTTCTCCGGTGTTGAACAGCACCTGCCACATGCTGGACATCCTGACTGCTGTAGAAGTAACCGCACTTTTATGCTGCCAAATGTGATGTGTTACCTGTTTAGACAGGGCTGCTTGAATTTAGCGATGGAAAAGTTGTTTCTGTATGGAAAAGTAAGGGCGCTTTTTCCCTTGAGCCGCAGTATGATCGTCAATCGTGAAACGGATTTGGGTTGAATGCCCTTTGCAGAAAAATATTTTCGCAGAGGCATTCACCCGCGAAAATATTTTATTTTCAAAGGATTGTTTTGTGCGAATTCCCGGTCTAATGACCGCAATTTCCGTGGTGTCCCTTGCAAGAATCTGCATGATGTTCACCATGATGTTCGCCATGATGCTGACCGTGGTGTTCGCATTCCACCTCAGGGTTGTAGGTCAAATTTCCAGCCAGCAGGTCTGCCACTGCCTGATCTGCATTGCCGGATACGCCGCCATAGAGTGTAATGCCAGCTGCAGCCAGCGCACGTTTCGCTCCTGCTCCTATTCCGCCGCAGATCAGAGTGTCCACTTCACACTTTTTTAAGATATCGGATAATGCACCATGTCCGCTGCCGTTTGTATTGATAGTTGTCTTGATCTTGACTGTACCGTCCTCAACATCATAAACCTGGAAACGTTCCGTATGCCCGAAATGTTGAAACACATTACCTTCTTCATATGTTACTGCAATTCTCATGCTTTTATTCCTCATCTAAAAATATTCTTTTTCTTCTATTGCTTCCTGATATTGGCGGTTACAACGTCTGTGATGACAGCCCCTGCCGCAATATCCTTGCGGATGTTCCGCCAGCCGGTATTCGCCGCCCTCAATAATCAGCTGCAGACCGTTGACGATGCAATCCGCCAGTTTTTTTCTGGCGCTGGCATAGATCGCCTGTACTGTGGTGCGTGCCACACCCATTTGGCTGGCACACTGTTCCTGTGTCAGGCATTCCAAATCGATCAGACGAATTGTTTCATATTCGTCGAGCGTCATATTGACCGAAGCGCACTGCTTTCCGCCCTCCGGGCTGAAACTGGTGCAGCGAGGCAGCGCACAGATTCTGCGTCGCTTTTGCGGTCTTGGCATTTTGTTCCCTCCTTTCTATTATTGACATATGTCAAATGAGAGTATAAACGAATTGATGACATATGTCAATAACGAGTGCGGGTTGGGTCGAATCGGGATCTGTGCTGATTCTGTATTCAAACTCAGTCAAAAACGCTGACACGGTTGAAATGGAGGAAAAATACGAGAATTGGGACTGAGGTGCTGATTACACTTGGCATCATCCCGCCATTTTTTCGCAGTGCGAACGTAGATGAGAATGAAAGCGTCAATCAAATGCGGCTTGACCAATCTGGGAGAAGGCTCTTATATTTATAGATAAAAATCGTGCTAAAACATCAATCAGGAGAGATAATGTTCAGACATATTGTTTTCTGGAAATTTTTGGATGATGCCGGAGGCCGCCCGAAAGCCGAAAATATCCGCCGTTGTGGCGAGTTGCTCAGTGATCTTATAAACGAGATCCCTCAAATTAGAGAATTGGAATTCGGTGAGGACGTGCTCAACACATCAGCTTCGTTTGACGCGGCGCTAACGGTCACGTTCGACAGACAGGAAGATTTCATTGTCTATCGCGACCATCCCAGGCATACTGCAGCAGGAGATTTTATCCGGTCCGTCACAGCCGACCGGGCGTGTGTCGATTATTTCACTGACTGAGATCGGCTGATTCCGCTTCCGGCGTCAAATATTCAAGAAACAGATTGTAAACCTGCGGATATTCGCGTTCCAGTCTGACCGGTTTACGCTCCAGTGTCATCAGGCAGTGACGTGTAAATCCGGTTGCATGCAGGGTTTCATCCGCTGCGTTGATCACTTCATATTTTACGGTCATTTTATATCCGTTGAAATGGATGATTCTTTTGGTGATGATCACTTCGTCGCCATAGAACACCGGCTGGCGGTATTCGCAATAAGATGCGGTGACGGCTGCCATCAGTCCGATTTGTTCCATTTTATGATAAGGCAACCCAATCTGCTCCATAAAATCGGTGCGGGCTTCTTCAAACCAGCGGAAATAGTTTGAATTGTGGATAATACCCATCTGATCCGTTTCATAATATTGCGTTTTATGGCGGTATGGGATGATTGGTTTTTTCATGATCCGTTTTTCCTTTTCATAAGAGCGTTGATTGGCCGATTTCTGGCAAAAGCAGATAGAGGTTGGTGCCGGTTTTCTGATCGAAATATGCCTTGAGATCAAAAATCCTGTTCCAACGGGTGATGGTGTTAGGCCCAAGCCCATAGCGGCGACCGACGTCGACCATGCGAACCTCAATGATACACAGGCCTTCTGCCCGGGCAAGGTTATCGCAAAGTTGGATCAACAAGTCATAATCATCATAAACGCACGCTTGAATATAATCCCGGACAAATTCCGCGTCTTCGCGTTGCATATCCCAATGATCAATAGAGAGCGCAGTGTTTTTTAACGCGTGGGAATGCGTCAGGCAGATTCTGGCGCAATCCTCCCAGCCCTTTTCCATGCAGAAGCGATAGCCTGCGATCTGGTGACGCGCGCGTACGACCCCGATGCGCCGGCCGATGTCGTGCAGCATTCCGAGCGTGTATGCTTTGTCAGCATCCATATCTGGACAGGCGGCTGCGATGGCTTCGGCAGCTTGTGCCACATACTTTGAGTGCGGAATCCAATTCCCGGGTTGTTTTTCCCCTCTTGTTCAAGCGTTGCCAGTGCGGTCTCACGTGATGGATAGCGGTTTGTTCCCTTCATTTTGACTTTATTACCTCCTGCCTAGGCGGCCGATTGAACGTTTAGAACTGACAGCCAGTCCTGATAGACATCCGGGAACGATTTTTCCAAGTTGATCGGTATGCCCTCGTTTGAGAGAACGGCATATTGAATCTCTCCGAGCGTGCAGCATTCGCCGCTGTCCACTTTTGTGATCTCGAAAGCAACGGATAATTTATAACCGTTAAAGAATGTCAGCATGCTTTTAATGATCAGCTCTTCATCGAAGTGTGTTGGTTTCAGGAACTTTGCGGACGAAGCGATCAGCGGCAGGTTGATGCCCATTTCCATGATCCTCCTGTAAGGATATTCGGTTTGAGACATAAAATGGATGCGCGCTTCCTCAAACCAGCGGTAATAATTCGAGTTATGGGCAATCCCCATTTGATCGGTTTCATAAAAATGGACGCGCCGCCGATATGCTTTGATAATTTTTCCCATACTTCTCCTTTCTCAGAAAAATCAGCCTTGTAGAATTATACCGATTCAGTGCATGCTAGTATTGCTGCCTGTGCTGAAAAAATACTATGTAACAAAAAAACTGGAAGCAAAATATAATTTGTGCAAGTATAGGGATGGAAAACCTGAATAAGAAAGGGTTCGCCTTTTCTCGCTTTTATTTGGGTCAATCGAGTGGTCAGAGTTGGTCAAAGCCGGGTATGGGGTCAACCCGCTCAGTTCAGAAAATAGATGTTTCCATGCTGATACGATCCCAATAGAAAAAGGAGTGCAAGTGCATGATTGTCGATCATATTTCACAGATTGAAAAGTACAGACAGCTCGGCGTCGGTTTTGCCGAGGGGATTGATTTCATTCTTCAGCACCCGGCGGAGACGCTCTTGGACGGACGTTATGAAATATCAGCGAATGTTTATATGCTGCTTAACAGCTACCAGACCAAGCCAGAGGCGGAGTGCTTCTTTGAGGCACATCAGGAACGGATTGATTTACAGCTGATGCTCCAGGGTGACGAAGCGGTGCGCTGGGCGCCGGTTGGGGCATTGCGGCGTACTGAGTCCTTCTCTGACCGCGATTTGTATAAGTATGCAGGAAACGGAGAGATTTTCCCGCTCGTACAGCATTCATTTATGATCATGTTTCCTTCAGATGCGCACATGCCCTCGATCATGGTTGGAGAGGAATCTGAGTTGATCCGAAAACTGGTGCTGAAGATTCGAGCGGATACGGTATTGATTCGCTGAATGAGAATGCAGCATATGCGGATTGCAGGATGATCAGTTTTGCGGTGAAATCACAGGTAAGATTTTTTGATATGCTGCTTCTCGCTCTGCCGATTCCTTCGTATTCAGAAGCAGCACTTCCCACACTTTACTGAAATATTCCCAAGTGATATGCGGTTCAGCCGCGGCTGCTTTTTGGGTTATCTCAGCGGCCAGTTCCCATTCGCCTGTCAGCGCGGCTGCACGGATGAACGGGGTCATCTCTACCGGATTTTTGAATGCAAGGTTTTGTTTGACAGTTTCCCGGTATAACGCAATTGCGTTCGCATAGCCATGAGCGTCCAGTTGACGTGCGGCATTTTCATAATAATAGCACCAGTCATGTTGGTAGTCTTTACCGAAAATTCCAACCGGCATCTGATATTCTGACGCATAAAGGATTCTGTCTTTATTTTGCAGCGGGATCAGCGCTTTGGTATGAGGCTGGATGTATGGATTGTATTGATCGGATTCCTCCAGAAACCAAAGACAGCGATCCCATTCCGGTTTGGTGATGACGATAAAATCCCCATAATTTGCTTGAAAATCAAAAATCTTATTTGCATAGCCTAACGGCAGTTTCTGTTCGAATTCATTGCGAAAATCTCCTTCACTGACAGTGAAGTACCAATAGGGCGTAGGATTATGTCCGTTCTGCTTGCCATACATTTCTAGAAGCATGGCGCCATCCGCCCAGCCGCCCATAAAAGATGCGATGATCGCATCTCCCAGAACAGCAGTTCCTTGTTTTAGATCCGGGACTCGCCATTTCAACTGCCAATGAAAGTTTTGCTGGTTTTCCCAGGCAGCACGGTAGTAAAGAGAATTCTTGATCTGGAAGAAAACGGCAGCGCCGCATAACAACGACAACAGGAATACTTTTCGGTTGAATCCCTTCATCCATCCGGAAATTACTGCAACTGTTGTGATTGATATTCCCCAAAAACTTGGAATCAAAAATCGGTCATGATAGATGAAAGGGGTAGATGGGGATTTGTCGATGGCAATTCCCGGTAAAAAACCAAGAAGCGTTGCGATTATACCGACAAAGATAATTTCGTTCCCCGTTGTTTCATCTTCGCGGTCAGATTCTCCTGCCTTAGAGCGGCTGAAAATAAACAAAAGCAGCGAAAAAATGGCAAAGCTGATCAATAGCGCGGCTTGCATGATTGGCAGTTTGAAATCTAAATTGGCGGGGTCAATGCTGCGGTACCAAACGCCCCAGACAGACTCGACAATGTATTCGAGGAATAATTGGAAGAGGTAGCGGATTGTCTGCCACGGGCTTTCAAAATCCCTGAGCCATTCAAGACTGTTCCGATCGCGAGTGATATTTGGCATGACAATGAAGCGCAGTACACCAAAGAGCAGCAGCAAGAGCCAATAGCCGAGCGCCCATTTTACAGTTTGGATGAGTCGTTTTCGGGTGTTTTGGCATTTGTCCCTCAGCACAAACCAGATCAACAGTGGCCGGATGAGTTCCAGTGTAATGAAATATTCGGTTGAAAACAACTGGATGACACTTGTCAAGTAGGAAAGAATCAACAATAAAACGCGTTTTGATTTATTTTCTGTCTGAATTGCTATGATCATGAAGGTAAATGACGCCAGCAGCAACGCATATTGCAGCCACTGCAGGTGATAGGCGATGCTAAAAGCCTGATGTTTGAAGAACGGGAAAATCATGAACAGGATCGCTGAGAAGGTTGCGACCTGTTGATGGTGTTTCCATAACTTGCGCAGCAGAAGCCAGCAGAACATGCCACCGACAAAACGCCAGAACAAGGTGTAGAGTTGCCAGTATAGCCGGTTGTTGCCCAATAGTTTGAAGCCGAATGTGATTACCCAGGCCAACAACCCGGGACGGCTGTCGTTGATTGAATAATCCAGCAATCCTTGAAATCCACCCTGATCATATGCGGAAAGATAAATCCAGTCGTCAAGGTAAAATCCATAGCGAGATACTTGAATGCCCCAAGTCAGGATCATGATAAGCAATAACAGAATCGGGAAAAACTTTCCATTGAATGAATCCCGGATTGTGTTTTTGATCTTCATAATCCTTCTTCCGGCAGGTTCGATTTAGATCTCATAATATTGCGTATTATAGTTGAATTAGCTTGTTTCTTGCTGTTTTGTTGTGAAATATCAGGCACCCGGGTCGGAGCGGTTAGCAGTGTGAAGGGCGATGCTGTTTGAAAGGTTTTCCCCTGCGGGGGCGGATCGTCGTCTTATTTGACTGCAATAAAAATTGCTAATCCTTTTTTGAGGTTTGTGGTTCTGCGCATGTGAAAGTGATTCTGACAACAGCCGAATAAACCACTCAGAAAAAATCTAAATCAACTATAATTACGCCATGAAACCGTTATCCATTTTAAATTGTCCAATTGTGAATAAAAAATATGCTACTGGATGATCTTCTTTCGGGTTTGCCTGATAATTACTCACAGTCCGACCGGGAACTGGTAGAAAAGGCGTACTATTTTGCTGAAAAAGCGCATGAAAACCAGAAACGAGCTTCCGGCGAACCTTATTTTACCCATTGTGTTGCGGTTGCGATGATTCTCAGCGAGTTGCGGGTTCAAAGCGATGTGATTGCTGCCGGACTGCTGCATGATACGGTTGAGGATACCACGGTTACACTGCAGGAAATCCGAAATAATTTTGGCGAAGAAATTGAGAAACTGGTGGATGGCGTTACCAAGCTGACAAACCTGCCTAAAGCCAACGCTTATGACCAGACATTCAGAGCTCGCACTGTCGAGGCGGAACCGATCCCTGAAACTGAAATTACTGATGGGCAGATTCGGGAAGAGGCTATACGGGACCGGAAACGTCAGCTAAAAAATGAAACACTGCGCAAGACGTTTATTGCAATGGTTGATGATGTGCGCGTGATTATCATCAAGCTGGCGGATCGGCTGCATAACATGCGTACGCTGAGTCACACCAGTAAAGAAAAGCAAAAACGCATTGCGCAGGAAACACTGGATATTTACGCTCCTTTAGCAAATCGACTCGGTATCTGGCGAATTAAATGGGAGTTGGAGGATTTGGCTTTTCGGTATGTCCACCCTGACGAATATGCACGGATCGCTGAAAATTTGGCGACCACCCACTTGCTGCGTGAAAAAGAAGTTGAAGGAATCATCAGTAAACTCGAGTCGATCATGGAACAGGCAAAGATCGAATGCGAGGTCAGCGGCCGCCCGAAGCATATTTACTCCATTTATGGGAAGATGGCTGATCGGAACAAACCGCTGGAGATGTTGCGCGATCTGCGTGGTGTTCGTCTGATTGTGAAGGATATCCCGTCCTGTTATGCTGCCTTGGGACAGATTCATACCCATTGGCGTCCGATTCCAGGCGAGTTCGATGATTACATTGCTGTTCCAAAGGATAATTTTTATCAGTCCTTGCATACCGCTGTTTACTACGATGACGGTAAACCGCTGGAAGTGCAGATTCGTACACCTGAAATGAACCAAAATGCCGAATATGGGATTGCGGCTCATTGGCGCTACAAAGAACACGCTAAATCGGACGCTGCTTTTGAACGCCGGCTGGAATGGTTGCGCAAATTGATGGATTGGCGCACGGAAGTGGAAGATGCCAGCGAGTTTGTTGAAGGAATGAAGTCGGACGTTTTTCAGGAAAGGGTGTTTATTTTTACACCTCGCGGGGATGTTATGGATCTCCCGGTCAACTCAACTCCGATTGATTTCGCCTATAGCGTGCACACCGAAGTTGGGCATCGCTGTCGCGGTGCGAAGGTGAACGGAAAAATGGTGCCACTCAGTTACCAACTGAAAACTGGTGATCAAGTCTCGATTATTACTACCAAACAGGGCGGTCCGAGCCGTGACTGGCTGAATACGAACCTTGGGCTGACGAACACACAACGTGCCCGTTCAAAAATTCGCGCCTGGTTCAAATGGCAGGACCGTGAACAAAACCTCTCGCAGGGCAAGGAAATGGTACGCCGGGATTTGCAGCGGCTTGGCTTGGGCGATACGGATCTGAACGAGATTGCAAAAGAACTCGATTTCAAGAGTCTGGATGAATTGTATGTGGCGGTCGGCTGTGGCGACCTCTCTGCTTTCAGAGTGATCAATAAGATCAACGAAGGGCTAAAATCCAAAAACAGCCAATTGTTGCAACCTCGTCCGCAACCGATTGACAGGTCTAAATCATCCGGAATCTCGGTTCTGGGAACCGGCAGCATTTATACAACTTTTGGGAAATGTTGCAATCCGGCTCCCGGTGATGAAATTGTTGCGTATATTACCAAGGGTCGAGGCGCGACAATCCACAAGGTTGATTGCCCGAATATCACTCGTGTCAGAGAGACAGAGAGGTTGCTGGCGGTCAGCTGGGGAACGCCGGAACAGCGATATCCGGTTGCAATCACCGTCAAGGCGTATGATCGACAGGGATTAATCAACGATATTACCAATCTTTTGGTGATTGAAGATGTGAATCTTGAAAATATTAACGTAAAAGTCGCCCATAATTACGCCAATATTCAAATCCTGTTGGATGTGTTGGACATTTCGCAGCTGAGTCGGATTCTAACCCGGATCGAAGGGCTTCCGAATGTGGTTGAAGCGTTCCGGAACAAACCCGGGTAATTTATCTTATTCTCCGTTCTTCATAAATCTTTGTCAAAACATTCGCATACGATCCTTTACATCCCTACGCGTATAAGGTAGAATATCGCCACAATTTATTGAGCGATTCTTTTTAACGCGCTCTACGACAAAAAAGGAGTACCAGAGAATGACAAGGATTCGTTGCAAATATTTGGATTGTGCTTTTCTGGATGAGAATTACTGCAGTGCTGCGTTGATTGAACTTGATTCCGACAAAGGCTGTCTAACCTATAATCCAATTGCTGAAAACCAACTTGAGGATGATTGGGAAGATACGGACGAACTGGATGAGTGGGATGATCTGGAAGAAGAAGATGACGATAAAGACGATGATTTGTGGATGGAGAACGAGGAAGAGGATTATTAATCCCTCAGAAGCTTAAAAAGGCGAGCCTGTGAAGGCCCGTCTTTTTAATGATCACAAGTTTTTTATTTTATACGCCGCTGCTGCTTATAACAGCAGCGCCAACTCTTTTCTTCGAATTTTATTTATGCTCAAACCTTTCCGGCAGAAGATAACAGGATGACAAAAAAGTCGCGTAAGGGCTGTCTATATAGTCCGAAATGAAAACGGCAATCAGGATTGAACAATACTTTCAAGACATTTGCTTCCAGTTCGGCATGTTTACTTCTGAGAATTCTTATTATAAGGACATTGAATTCCAATACAGGTTGACTTATTCCTTTCTGAGAACGGACAAGTAAGATGATTTGGAACAGTCATTTGGATTCCATGGTTAACGCGCACAAATTCGGTTGCGTGCAGTATTGCGGTAAAACTTTCGCGTTTACAGCAACGTGGTCCACCAAATTTGGCAATTTCCATAAGTGATTCTGCGGTAAGGGTCTGTGCTGAACGACGTTCGTCTTTAGAATACGGCGTTGCTTTAAGCAGAATACTCAAGAAAACGCCGTTGCTGACAGCAGCACCGCAGCAGCCCCATAAGCCGCAAATTGCCGGCGGCAAGGCTTTCCCACGCTCCAGGATTTCATCAAGCGTTTCTGCTAAGTCAAGTGCTGAGCCGGAATGAATGGCAGCTGTGAGCAGTACTGCACCAACTAAAACGTGATGTTCCGGCCCATGGAGGTTGATTTCTGGTTTTTCCATGATAGAACGAGCAAGGCTGATCGGATCAGCTTTTTTTTCGCTGTTCAGGCAGGAATCGTAAATTGTTTCCAAGGCAAGCTGATATTTTATAGGATCAACTGTGATCATCATTTCCGCCATTCTGGTGCGATAGATATGAAAAATTTTATCATAAAATAAATGTATGTTAGAAAAAAGTTGAAAATAACATAAAAAATTTCATAACGAAATGTTTGGATGAAGATTGCTCTGGCAGGTGTCTGCCTTAAACAAAAAACGGAGCGTTTTTGTGCTCCGATTTCTGGCTAAAAAAGATATTCGTTTTGTGAACGCCTAGTCTTCGTCAACCCCGACCATCACATTGGTCGCTTTAACAATAGCGTATGCTTCCATACCGATTTCAAGATTCAGGTCAGTAATTGATGCCATTGTGATGGATGAGCTGATGATAATGCCCGGCGCAATTTCAATTCGGACGATGCCATTGATCACGCCGTGTTCAATCGCAACGATTTTTCCTTTTAACTTGATTTCTGGCGCTGAGTTTCATGTCTTTTTCTCCTTTTCTCGTTCTGCTAACGTTGGCAGATTTAGCTGATAATGCCATGTTTTCCCTGATATTTAATGCTCAAAACTGGGTCACGCTGATGATTATAATCGTAAAATACGATAGTTCCTGTTTTTTTCAGATTCTGGTTATTCAAGGAAGTATCCGGTAGCATAACGCTATTGATATGCCAGCGATCAAAAAATAGTGCTGTTTGAATCAGATTGTTGTCGATGATTTCAATGAAATGATTATACTTATTGGTCGGTGACAAACGCGTGGAACAAAAACAACACCGTTACCGATCATAAAAAAAGAGGTATGAATGATGAAAGTAGTCATGATTTCAGGTGGAAGCTCCGGAATTGGTTTGGAATGTGCAAAAAGATTCTCCGGTGATCTTGTCAGCATTTCCGGTCGAAATGAAAAACGCCTTGCAGACGCCAAAAAAGTTTTGCTTGATGCGGGTGTGAACGTAAAAACACAGGTTTGTGATATCTCGGACCCCGTTTCAGTTGCTGCCTGGTTTGAAGCTGCGGCACAGGATGGACAGATCTCGGCAGTTATTAATTCTGCTGGTGTTAGTTCTGACACGAGCTCAAAAGATTTAATTTTGAAGATTGATCTGATTGGAGCAAATTACATTCTTGAAGAATCTTTGAAACATGCAGTTGAAGGCGGTTCGGTCATTCTTATATCTTCGATGATGGGCTATTTGGTACCGCCGAATCCAGCTTATGATCACTTTCTGGCAAATCCATTGGAAGACGGCGCGCTGCAAGCTCTTGACGGCATCATCCCGGATGCTCCGTCCGCTTATAACTTTACCAAACGTGGCATTCATCTTTTGGTAGAACGGTATGCGAAAAAGTTTGGGGAGAAGAAAATTCGCTTGAATTCGATTTCACCAGGAATCATCCTGACCCCGATGGGCGAAGACGCGGTCGCCAAACATGCGGATCAGATGAAATGGATGAAATTAATTACACCTGCAGGACGTTTTGGCATCCCGGAAGACATTGCAGATGCAGTCAGTTTTTTGACAAGTGATAAAGCGGCATTTATTACCGGCACAGACCTGCGCGTTGACGGCGGGTTAATCCCATCGCTGAGAGAAGCGATGGCTGCAAAGCAGTAATAAATTCCTTTTGCCGATAAAATACAGCTGCGCTGGAAGCCGTAAAAAAGCTTTTAGTGCAGCTGTTTGTTTAATGTTCTTTTGTTATTGGATTTCTAAATGACAAAAAATGATGGGCATGACCAGCGCCATTAACACTGTTCCCAGAAGGGGCATTCGGCCGCGGGATTGCCGGGAAACTATAATCCGGATTGGAGAGTTTCCGACATGTGTCCTTGATTATTGATGATGTCGGTATAATCCATCAATTTAGCGATGCCGATGACGCTTGCTGGTTCAAGCGGGAGGTTGACCTCCTGCGCTATGAACTACAGCGGCGGAGAAATCTTTTTCATGACAGACCTCCGAAAAAGACTGTTTTCATGATCAAGATGATAAAAACGCCTTCTAAAAGGAAGGAAAACGTTGAAACAAAAACCGGAAAGCTTCAAGGCGGAAATGCCATGGCGCTGTTGTCAGAGGTGCAGCCGTTTGCGATATGCACTCCAAGAGCCAGCAGGCACCCTCTGGAAATAGTCAAAAGCGCTGCAGCAGGAAGGACCAGGCAGTTAGCTTGGTGAGCCTCCTCGCCCACCGGTCAGCCGTGGCTGACCCTGTAACCTTGCGATGAAAACCCGTTTAACCGGCTTAGCTTTGTTTTGAGCAAAGAAATTTTTAGAAAATAGCCATAATCAATTGAAACAGCTGGCGTTTTGGTCATAAAAATAAAAAGGAAAAGGTCGGGACCATAAAACCGATCCCGACCCCGCCAAGCCCTCATGGACTACCGTTGCTGAAAATTTGTCTTTTTGTCATCTTTCCATGTTTCTGCTTTACAGCATTCAGCGATTGAATGCCACCCGCGATGATGATCGGATTGAGATCGTTATGGACATGCTTTAAGAAGGAGGCTGCGATGGTCGCTCGTTCACCCGATCCGCAGAGCACGAACAGCAAATCACTTTGCGGAATTTCATTAATCCTGCTTTTCAATTCCTGAAAAGGAATCCCCAATCGATTGATCACTGGATCAGCCTGATCCCGCTCTGATTCCAGCCGTACATCCAGCGTTACAATCCGCTTACTTTCGTCCTGGTAATTTAGATAATCTGCGGCGTTGATTTCTTCTAATGAAGCAAGTTTTTCCCCGGCAAGCTCCGCTTTGCCCAACGAACCTTTACCTAACGAACCTGCGATCCGATCAAAGCCCTGCCGCAGAAGCGAACCAATGGCAAGCTCCACATCCTGCGGGGTTACTTTATCTGTCATCAGCACCAGTTCTTCCTGGGAATCTACGTACCAACCGATATACATTGGTATTAAATTGGCTGGAATGTTAAGCGACCCGGTAAGTGCGCACTTAGATAACTTTTCCGCTCGCGAAGATCAACGATGACGGCATCTTTCGGAGCTTTGTCGAGCGATCTGAGCTGTGGCAGACAGCTGACGCCACCGCCTTCCAGGTTTCTGACTTCCATCAGGTTGAAGGCAGGGTTTTTATGCAGCATCTTTGCGTTAATCTTGAGAAATTCTTCGAGGTTTTCAGAAAGCACGGGGCTGTTTTTTAGTTCGAATCCGATGGTTGAACAAGGGCGTTTGTCCATTCCTGCACCGCAGGCCGAACCGGAGCCATGTGCAGGCATGACTGCAACGTGCGGACCGAGCGGAGCTAATTTCTGATAGATGCTGTGGTGGAGTTTTGCGGTCATTTCCTCGAGCGCATCCTCACCATAAAAATCGGTACGTCCGACACCGCCGAAAAACAGCGTATCACCGGTGAAGACCAGATATGGACTGTTGTTGACCTCCAGCACATAGCATAAATGTCCCAGCGTATGTCCGGGAGTATGGAGCGGCTTCAGCACCAGCCCTTCAGGCAGCTCGAAAACGTCTTCTTCGCCAATTGGATTGCCGTACTGATAGCCCGGATCTTCATACTTTGAACGGTGAATCATCGCGCCTGCAGCTTCAGCCAGCTGTTTCCCGCCTGAAAGCATATCCTCGTTCCGATGGGTTTCAAAAACATGGGCGATTTGCAGGTTCTCCTCCTGCGCTGTCTGAAGGTACAAATCAATGTCATAGATGGGGTCAATCACGAAGGCTTCGCCGCCGTTGCCAATCATATATGAGAATTGCATTAATCCGTTGGTAATAAACTGTCTAAAAAACATCAGTACACTCCATGAAAAAAAGATTAAGAATTGTCTTCTAACATTCTGTGTTGTAAATGGTGCTATGGTGCCAGATCTGGAATTCAGTGTTGGCTCCAGCTCCGCCATCAAGATTTAATTCCATATGAAGTAAATGATCAATGCAGCGCTGATCCCTGCGCAAAACGCAATCACTGCTCCTTGTTTGATGAAGGATTTCTTTTGAATGCCAAAATTATGGTTAGCAATATATGTTGCTCGATGGGTTGGCAAGATGATTCCCAATCCGGCGCCGGCGGCGATCGCCATCAACAGAGCGTCTGGGCTGACGCTCGTTGCACCGGATTTAATTAACAATATTGCTGCCGGCGACATCAATAGCGCTGAAACGGAATTGTCTGTGATGTTCGAAAGGGCAACTGCGAGGAAAAGAAAGACCAGGATCAGAGCGAGCGGTGGTAATGAACCGATTTTGGGAATGATTGCGTCTACCAGGTTTGGTAACGCACCGGTCTTATTCAGAATCTCAGAAATGCTCAACATACTGCCGAGATAGAGCATGACAGGGATATTGATTGAGCGCATGACGCTTTCAAGCTTGTAGATATCTAATGCAACCCAGAGAAAAATTACGATGCCAAAGAGAATTGCCGGATGGGATACGCCAAAACTGGAGAGCAGAATTGCCGGTATCAGCGTTGACAAAATGACCAGTGTGTTTCTTCGCTGCCGTCTGACCGCGGTTGCTAAATCGGCAGCTTCTATTTCAGCAGCAAGTGTTTCTTCCGGGTAAACCTGTTGAGACATAGAATTGGTTCTAACTTTCTTTTTGGCGAACCACAGCAGTAATGCTGCAACAGACATTGCGATTCCATGAAAAGCAAAATCGAACATGCCAAATGGCTGGCCGCAGTATTCTTGCCGAAAGGACGAGACGATCAGATTCGAAGCGATGGAAATCAAGGTGACGCTGCCGCCGAGAAAGGTTGCGTACAATACTGGCAATCCAAATGCTGATGTTTCAACTTTGGCTCTTTTGGACATCCGGCTGACTGTTGGCGTGACAAGGTTGATGACGCCGACATTATTGATAAAGACGGACATAGCCCATGCCCAGATGGAGACCAACAAGACCTGTTTTTGCGGCTCTGCCGCCTCTTCGCGATTTTTGCCAAACCCGACAAATATCCCGGATTCGATTATTCCTTCGCTCATAATCAGGACAATCATCACAGTGAACAGGGTCGGGTTAGAAAAACCCGAGAACAAGTCCGAAATGGGAACAATTTTCAGCATGCCTAGAAGCAGCAGCCCGCCAAAAGCGGCGATTTCAATGCGGATTTTTGATGTCAAAACAGACAGCAGAATAAAGATCAGAACGATCCATGAAGCGAGTTGGTGCCAGTTGGCAATAGGGCCTGCGAAAATATCCTCCTTTTATTTACAGCTGTCCATAAAAGACTTGTTACACCCTGCATCCGATCTTGGACATCCCTGGTGTCCTCAAGATTCGCACAGAAAAAGCGGATTGGCAGCGATATCCAGAATGCAGAAAGTCATAGATCTGATGAAACCATTGCTGATGTCAGCATGAGAAGCTTGGTGGGCAACCGAAATAAATTTCACTGCCTATAATAGAAATTATACTAACAGAATCAAATAAGACTTCAATCCTGAAATACTTCTGCCGAATTCATCTATAAACTTTGAAATAAGATAATGGCGGAACTGTATGGCGATTGCTGCATACAAATCAATTTCGTTTGCTCTGTTTGCAGAATTCTTAAAATCCTCGTCTTATGGTGAACAACTCTGATGTAGTAACAAACTCCGCAAATTTCCTGGATTGACGCTTGTCAGACAGCCGCGATACCTGATATGATTGAGCTATACCAAAAAAAGCGGTACGAGATAAAAAGTGGACAAAAAAAATCAAAATCCTGTGCTTATCTGGCTCACGATAATGACATTTTCGGCTGGCTATATGAATGCAGTCGCGCTGTTAGGGCTGACATTCACGGTTTCCCATCATACTGGAAATGTTTCACAATTCGCAATCGCTATCTGGTCTGGCAAATTAGAATTGGCGCTGGTCTATCTGGCGGCGATCGCCTTCTTTTTTGTTGGAGCAACGTCTGCGGGGTGTCTGTTTTTTCATTGTGAAATCGGTAAATCCAAACGGTATGGGTTTTTGATGGTTGTGTTGGGACTCCTTTACGGCTTGCTTGCACTTGTTCTGCCGGATTCTCTTGATATCATCGTGTTTTTGTTTACCGCCCTTTCGCTGGGGATGCAGAACGGTATCCTGACCCATTATCGCGGGATCACAACGCGCATCACTCATATGACCGGATATCTGACCGATGCTGGTGTGGAGTTCGGCGAATGGCTGCGGGGGAAGCGCGGACATGTTTGGCGAAGCGGCTTTTTCTTAACAAATGTGATGATCTTTGCGTTTGGTTCGCTGATCGGCGCGGTTCTGTTTCCTTACCTCGGACGTCAGACGATGATCCTGGCCGGCGTGCTGCAGATCTGCTGCGGCTTGTTGTATATCTTCAAAATCGTGCGGTTGTACGATCCCTTGAAGTAGAAAAGATTCAGCCGGCAATTATCTGAGGCACTTTGTACAGATACGCAAAGTACATGACGGATATGCTATAAATCTGCGGTTTTTGGGATGAAATCAGTTTACTAAAAGATGCGCCCAGTACTTAACCTCCCGCAATTTTGTGCCAGCGAGATTCTCAGAGCTGCTGGAATCCGTGCAATGCTCTACTGCTGGCGGGGAAAAAAGGCGAATATTATTCCTGTTGGATTTGCTGCGCTTTCCATGCTTCCAGGCAGGCGGCAATTGTTTGGCTCGCCTCTTTGGCGCCATAAAACGCCTCAGTAGCGGTAGGCTTGTTCTCCAGTTGTTTATAGACCGAAAAGAAATGTTGGATTTCGGCAAACATATGAGGCGGCAGATCGTAGAGATCCTTCCAGGCGTTCATTTGCGGGTCGCCAAAGGGGATGGCGATGATCTTCTCATCCCGCTTGCCCTGATCTAGCATAATCAAAACGCCTATTGGATAGACATCAACCGCACATAAGGGAGCCAGCGGCTCAGTGCATAAAACCAGCACGTCCAGATGGTCGCCATCCTCGGATAAGGTTCGGGGGATAAAACCATAGTTGGCAGGGTAATGGGTGGAAGTGTACAGGATCCGATCCAATTTTAGCACCCCGCTTCGCTTGTCCACCTCGTACTTGGCTTTACTTCCCATGGGGATCTCAATAATGGCGCGAAAACGATCTGGCTGGATGTAATTTTCTTGTATCTGGTCCCACTGCATGGCGATCTCCTTTGTCGATATATATTTTAAAGTGTGTCCGGCGCGTTCTGTTTCAGCGTATTAAACAGAAGATGAGCAAAAAAATCCTTGCTTCTCGCTCAACAGGGAGCTTTGAGGATTTCCCCCTGAATTATTGTACACGTTCGTCAGACAGAAGCAAGACCGCTTGAATGATTTCAGCTGCCGAAAGCAAGGCGCGGAGTTCCTGCGATCCAATGCGGAACTGAGTTGATTATTGAAATTCTATATTCTGTCAAACGATAGTTTCGCTTGTCAGCTGCTTTGGGATAAAACTTTTGTCTGCAATGGGAGGAAACTGAAATTGGCGTCGCAGAAAGATTTGATTTATTTCTAAAGCATTGACTGGCAAGCTACCAAGTCATGGTTTTGCGAAACTTAATCTGTAGGGCTCCAACCGCATGAATCCATATCCACCCGCCCGTCTGGAGTGAAAATAATACCTTCCGCTTCCAACAATCCCCGGCGTAGATCAGCCTGTCCGCCGGGGGCAATGGAGCCGTCCGCTCTCACAACCCGCTGCCATGGCAATTCATCTGGACAATAACGCAGCGCCCAGCCGACCTGTCGCGCAGCCCTCGGATTTCCCAGTAACCGGGCAATCTTCCCATAGGAGATTACTTTTTCCTTCGGAATCTGGCGGACAATCTCATAAACCTGAGAAAAAAACGTGCCGTCTTCTGTCTTTTCTTTTTTCATAATGATGATGCTTCCTGGTTTGTCAGTTCTTTGCCTTTTTCGCTGCCGGATCAGAAAGAGCAGGGATGGCGCCGCCGGCGATTGCCCATAAATACAAGCTTGCCACCGTTCCATGCGGTTTATATCGTCTGCGATATTTCTCAAATTTTTCCTTATCAATTGATCGATGACGGTACAGCATGCGCATTCCGCGTTGGATCGCCAGATCGCCGTAGCTGAGGATATTTGGCCGCTGCATGCAAAAGGTCAGGATCATTTCGGCTGTCCAAATGCCAACGCCTTGTAGCAGGGACAATTCTTTGATCACTTTTTCGTCCGGCATTTCCGCTAAGGCTCCTATTTCAAATGAACCGTCTGCCACTTTTTCGGCAAAATTACGAATATAGTCGGTTTTTTTGAAAGTGATGCCGATCGATTGCAACTCCTCCCGGCTGAGGGAGAGGAGGCTGTTCGCACTTACGTTCCCAAGCCGGTTCGTTAAACGATTCCAGAGCGTCGTCTGGGCAGCCGTTGAAATTTGCTGGCCGATTATTGTGCGGACGATGGATGAAAACAGGTCGTCCTCGACAGCGCGCTGAATATGACCGATCTGCTCAATCGCCTCGCCGAGTTTTTTGTCTCTGGATTTCAGATGGTCAATTTCTTTTTTCCCGTATTCGAAGTACAAATTATCCACCCCTGTCACAACAGTTTATCATTGAAGGGGATTTTTTTGATAAGAGGAATTTTTTATTTAAAACTGAAAAAGGTTTTATTAGTTCTGCCTGCTAATTCGAGGCATAATCAAAATAATTTGTATAAACCTTTCGCTTGTTTTTCGCTGGATTAACAGGAAAATACTCTTCTCCGTAACCCTTGTTGATTTTTTGTTCTGACATTTCAAAATGAAATCTTATTAACCTTAGTTTTCATTGTAGCAAATATCAAGAAGATATTTTTGCTTTCAAAATCTTTTGCGGATTTGATTTCAATCTCTGAGTCCCCTGTACCCCAATGTCCAATATTCCGCACATCGCGGAGCGTACCTTTTGACTGCTCTTCCAAACAATTATCCGGATTTAGTTTTAGATAGAGTAAAATTTTACTTTGCCGGATTTCGACACAAATGATATTTTTGATCTTCCTGTAAGCACAATATAGCTTTAGTTCATTTTCGCTTACATCGTCCCCTAATGAAAGAATATAATCCCGGATGGCGAAGTACATCTCCCGTAGTTCCACACTTGTTCCTGCTAACTGTTCTGCAAATGTTTTATCTGTTGTTTTTCTAAACTGTTGAATATCGCCAAACTGTTCTGAGATCGGTTTTATTATTGGCGTATTGATTTGTTCAAAAAGCATCAAGTCATCGCCAAATTTTTTGTATTTAATAAGTTTGATATTCTTTTGCATCTGATTTACAGCATGTTCATCAAACTTTGTAAAATCACTTGCAATGCACATCACGCATGGCATTGACCAGTCTATTTTTCTTGCAGTGTCCATGCCTAACTTTTCAATCGTCAACAATTTGAAATCTGCTTTGTGATCCAATAACCAATCAAGATAGAATAATCCTTGGTTAATTACATTTTCATTCTGACTGCGTTTGTATTCGAAAATGACGGGACAATAGTTCTCATCGATTCCAAGGCTATCGATCCGCCCATTTGGGATAGCATACTCTGACTGTAATAAGGTGACACTGAAGAAAGCACCCATATTTTTCTCAATTAAGATCTGTAACTCCCTTTCAAGAGGAAACGCGTTTGGCGATAATTGAGTTACTGTACCCCTGATTTGAAAGAGGTTGATGTCACCCATATATTCTCCTTCTCTCACTCAATCGCAGCGAGATCTTTTTGATGGTGTCATTGTCCGCGCGGTTGGTGCTGCACACTTTATTAGTGATTTGACCAGAGACACGATACAGAATTTTTTGCGGGATTTCAGCACTAGCAGCCATCCTTTATAAGCGCGAACATTTTCATGTCCACGACCTTACCGTTTTTCACGGCGTTGCAACACAGCGTTCCTTCATATTGAACCCCGGCTTTTTCGAGCACGCGGCAGATTTGCCTGACTGCTTCGGTGACAATTCCGCGTCCCCAGTATGGCTCGGCGATATAGTAACCGATTTCGGCGGTTTGCGCATAGATATTGCTTCTGCGATTTATACTGATGCTGCCAATGACTTTGTCGTCAGTGACAATGGCTCTCGCGATGATCTTTTTTTCGTTCGCAGAGATCATCTTTTCAATATACTCTTTTGCATCTGTGATTGTATGAGGAAATGGGATCCCGTCCAGCAGGTTGTCCAGGATCTTTTGATTGTTGAGCGCGGCAGCCAGATCGGTTCCGTCTTCAATCCGCCACTGACAGATGACCGGTTTCAACACAAATTCAGTCATAAAAGATTCCCTCGATTAACATGTGTTTTGATTGATCAGCTCCAAAATAATTTTATCAAGGAACCGACCAAAAATAGTCCTCATGGTTTGAGAGAAGCTGACTTGGTTTTCCAGCCGTTTCCATGATGATTTGTTGCGTGAATTCCTCAAAACATTCCTGCTTCCACTCCTCTTTTTCGTCATTTCAATTGGTGATAAACCTTTTATGTCAGGGCTTTATCACCAGTTCGTGTCCGTTCTACAACGTTAAATCCGTTTAGTTTTTGGATTATTTCACCCATTCTAGTACCAGTTTCCATCAAAGCAATTAATCAACTTTCATCACCTAAAAGCCATCTTGCAATATCAAATATCTGAATACCATCAATCAAAGTCATTGGATGTTTAGTATTTGCTATCAAGATTTTAGGATAAGCATCTTTAATGCTCAAAAGAGGTGTTACTTCTCGTTGAAGTGTTTTACTATTGCTAATGTCGTCTGAGACCTGAATATAAATCTTCTCGTTTGCCTTCATCGCAACAAAATCAATTTCTTTTTATAAAGTTTGCCAACATAGAATTCAAAGCCCCTTCGAAGAAGCTCTATAGCAACTATATTTTCATATAGTCGTCCATAGTCCATATTTTTAACGCCCAATATTGCCATCCGAAAACTGTGATCACTTAAAATAATATTTTTCTATTGTACTCAAATAACCTTTTCCGCTAACATCAAAACGCTTTACTTTATATAACATGAAAGCATTCAACATATAAACTATATAATTTCCGATCGTATTATGATTTGTGGATATTTTATTTGTATTAAAGTATTGGCTATTTTATTTGCAGATGATAAACCGGAGATATTTGATAATAAAAAATCTGCTAACTTCATAAGCAAATTAACATCTTTGATTTTATATCTTTCGACAAGATCTCTTTTTAAAATCGTCTCATATATATTTTTAAAATAAGATATTCGATTTTCTTCTGTATCATAAACATACGAGCCCGCCATGCCACCCAATTGAACGTATCGTATAAATGCTTCCTCAATACTAGTATGTTCAAAATAATCGCAAAACTCCTTAAAAGAAAAAGGAAATATTGGAATTTCAATCACTCTTCCGGTAAATAGAGTTGCCAGGTCACTGCTTTGTAAAAAGGCATTCGAACCTGTCAGGTAGATGTCCCAGTCATTAGTAATATATAAACTGTTTATCGTTTTTTCAAAATTTTTACATAACTGAACTTCATCAATAAGTAAAATATTATTGTTTTTTTCGGCTATTTATATACTCATAAAGTTTTCGATAATCAAGTAACTCCTCATTTTTAAATCTTGTAGTCCAAATAAATTATGTTGCAATCCAAGATGTTTTCATTTAAGTACTTAATATACGCTTCCATCAATTTTGATTTTCCAGATCGCCTAATTCCAGTAATCACTTTTATATCTGGAGTACCTTTTAAACTAATCAGTCGATCTAAATAACTTTTTCGCAAAATAATTTTCATAGTAATCACCTCTTTGATTACATTATACCACCGACTTACGAAACTTAAATTTTATTTAAGTTTCGTAAGTCTATAAAAAAGACCAGTTGATCTAAAATCAGCTAGTCTTTTCATTATCATTATTCACTTTTATCTTAGCGGCAAGCCACTTTTCATAGCATTGGAATAGTATTGCAAGCCAGTCGTATCATCAAGAATGATGAGAGTTTAAGCCACTTTACAGATTATCGGGATTTACTCCCACTCAATCGTGGCGGGGGGCTTGTCGGTGATATCGTAAACGACGCGGTTGATGCCGTGCACCTCATTGGTGATCCGGCTGGAAGCGCGGCGCAGAACATCATGTGGAATCGGCGCGTAGGTGGCCGTCATAAAATCCGTTGTAATCACCGCCCGCAGCGCCAGCGTATAGTCGTAGGTGCGTCCATCGCCCATTACGCCGACCGAACGCAGGTCGGTCAATACGGCAAAATACTGGCTGGCTTTGATTTCAGCAGCTTCGAGCTCCTCGCGGAAGATCGCATCGGCCTCGCGCAGCAGATCAAGCTTTTCGCGCGTGATCGCACCGATCACACGTACTGCCAGCCCGGGACCTGGGAAAGGTTGACGGTCAACCATCTCACTTGGCAAGCCGAGTTCACGCCCGAGCGCGCGCACTTCATCCTTGAAGAGCCCGCGCAGCGGCTCAACCAGACCGCTGAAACCAAGGTCTTTTGGCAGTCCGCCGACGTTATGATGGCTTTTGATGGTAGCGGATTTGTCTCCGCCACTTTCGATAATGTCCGGGTAGATGGTTCCCTGCGCCAGGAATTTAGCATCGCCAAAACGCGCCGCCTGTTCTCGAAAAACAGCGATGAATTCAGCTCCGATGATCTTGCGTTTTTGTTCGGGGTCGGTTATCCCGTTCAGACGGGTCAGAAACCGATCGGCGGCATCAATTGATTCAAGGTGCAGCGAGCGTGTGCTGAAGGCTCTGCGGATTTGTTCTCCCTCATTTTTGCGCATCAGTCCATGATCAACGAAGATGCAAGTGGTCTGGCCGGGAATCGCTTCCGCCAGCAGCGCAGCGCAAACGGCGGAATCAACCCCACCTGAAAGGGCGAGGATCACCTTTTCGCTGCCGACCTGGCCGCGGATTGCCTGAACCTGATCCTGCAGATAACTGCTGATCGTATAGTCTCCGATTGCGCCACAGATGTCATACAGGAAGTTGTGCAGAATGGTTTTGCCGTTGGGTGTCAGCTCCGTTTCTGGGTGAAACTGAACGCCATAGAGTTTCTTTTCTTGGTTTTCAATCGCAGCGTTGGGGCAGGTAGTCGAGATGGCGGTAGTGGCAAATCCATCCGGCAGCTGTTCAATCTGATCTGAATGGCTCATCAGTACGCGCTGCTTTCCAGCCAAACCGCTGAATAGCGGGCTGTCCGTTTGAAGCGTGATATCTCGTTCGCCATATTCACTGGTTTGGCAAGTACGTACGCTGCCGCCACTCAGCCGGCACATCAGTTGAGCGCCGTAACAGATCCCTAAAACCGGGATTCCCAACGAAAACAGACCCTCTGCCGGTTGCGGCGAGCCCGGTTCATAGACACTGTGCGGTCCGCCGGTCAGGATGATACCGATCGGCGCTTTTTTGCGGATGTGCTCAAGAGAAAGTTCACCTGGATAAATTTCGGAATAAACGTTCAGTTCACGCACGCGGCGGGCGATCAGGTCTTTGTATTGTCCTCCAAAATCAAGGATCAGAATGGTCTGGTATTGCATAAGTGCTCCTGAAAAAACGCTTTATTCGTTATTTTGCTCGCGAAAAGTGATCCCGCTTTCGTCCATGGCATCGATAATTGCCAATGATTCAACTCGAATTCCCTGGGCACGAATAGATTTTCCGCCTTGCTGGAATCCTTTTTCAATCGCGATTCCACAGCCGGCAATACTGGCGCCGGATTGACGGACGATGTCGATCAGCCCCAGCAGCGCATGCCCTTTTGCCAGGAAATCGTCAATCAACAGGACATGATCCGATGGGCTAAGAAAGCGTTTTGAAACGATCACAGTGTAGGTCACGCTATTGGTATAGGATTCCACAGCGGTTGCAAAGACACCGCCGTCAATGTTGCGGGTTCGGTTCTTCTTTGCGAACAGAGCCGGGACGCGAAATTCGCGGGCGGCGGCAATTGCCAGCCCAATTCCGGAAGATTCAATTGTCAGAACCTTGGTAATTTTTTCGTTGCTGAACAACCGGTAAAACTCTTTGCCTATTTGGTCATATAGGTCAACATCAATCTGATGATTCAAAAAACTGTCAACCTTCAAAATATCTCCGGCTTTTATAACGCCGTCTTTTAAAATTCGCTCTTCCAGAATTTTCAAAACTGCCTCCTGCAATATTGTGACATAAGTGTT
The DNA here is from genome assembly GCA_040766005.1 of Flexilinea sp. GTDB lineage: Bacteria > Chloroflexota > Anaerolineae > Anaerolineales > Anaerolineaceae > Flexilinea. The sequence goes on from JAXGRI010000006.1 coordinate 123,113, forward strand.
CGCTCAAATTGTGGCTTGATAAATCAGTTGTCTAATTATATGTCGAGAATTCCATTTCGCATGAAACAAGGTGATTATCAGGAGGAAAACTATCTGTAAAGCATCAATCATCGTTTTTGATCGGCTGTAAGTGTCTGTTTAGAATTAATATTGATTGACTATACAGGGGACGGACAAACAAATAACTGGTACAATAATAAGCGCAAAGTGCTATCTTTGATCATAAAGAAGACTGAAAAATAAAGAAAAAATTCAGGAGGAGAAATGATTAATCTTACCCGGGGTGTTCCTGCGCCAGAAAGTTATGCATTGGATGCTTTTGCAGAATGCTTCAAAAAAGCGATGGAGGAAGACGGTATCAAGGCGATGTCCTACATTGCATCACCTGGTTATGCACCGTTGATTGAAAAAATTGCCGAGCTTGAAAATGTGGACAAGGAACAAATTCTGCTCGGAAACGGGTCGCTTGAATTGTTTGAATTCGTTACCAAAGTGGAAGCACATCCGGGTGACACTGTTCTGGTTGAATCCCCTTCCTATGACAGGGCGAACCTGCTGGTGAAACGCTCTGGATTGAACCCCGTGGGCATCCCGCTGGAAACCGATGGTCCGGATATGGAAAAACTGGAAGCTGCGGCAAAACAGTACAAACCAAAGTTCTTCTACACAATTCCCGATTTTCAGAACCCGATGGGCGTCACCTGCAGTCTTGAAAAAAGAAAGCAGATTGCTGCCCTCGCTTCAAAATATGGTTTTATGGTTCTGGAGGATTCTCCTTATCGTAAACTGCGCTATGTTGGGGAAGATGTGCCGGATCTTGCTTCAATGGTTGAACCGAAGCTTTCTGCCCGCATGACGTCATACTCAAAAACGCTGGCCCCGGGCTTGCGGATGGGTGTCTTGATTGCGCCGAAAGAAATGGCGAAACGTGTCACAAAATGGGCAGGAAACACTTATATTGGTCCAGTCAGCCCGACTCAGGCGCTCACCTACCAGTTCTTCAAGCTGGGTTATTTTGAACCCAACCTGCAGAAAATCAAGGATCTCTATGCGCCACGTCTGAAGAAGACAATTGAAATCCTGGACAGAGAACTTCCGTCAGCCGTTTATCCGCGTCCAGAGGGCGGTTTCTTCGTTGGCGTTACGCTGCCGGAAGGAAACGACATGGAAACGCTGATCCCGGCAGCAAAAGCAGCTGGCATCAACATCACTGATGGCCGTGGCTTCTTCCTGAATCCGGAAGACGGCAAGCGCTTCTTCAGAATCCCGTTCTGCGGTATGAAACCCGAAGAACTCGAGCATGCGATGGAAATGATTCTGCCGCTGATCAAACGCTAAAATTTATCCCTAAAACTTTAAAAAGCGAAGGCTTTTGCCTTCGCTTTTTTATTCTTTATCCCTCTTGTTTTATGAGAATTCCTAATTATAGTTTTTCAACTTTCCTGTTCCAAAAAAAAGGAAAAATAAATTATTTCGATCTTTTTTTGTTTGTTCCATGTGATTCAGTCAATTCGTAATAAAAATATTATATTCCAGGCTTGAAAAGGCAACTGAAACGCAGCTAAATCCTCATAATGGCTATTGACAACGGATTGTATTTTTCATATAATTTTAGAGAAAAATTATTTTCACGACATTAAAAATTTATCAAAACATATGAATGGACCGAAGGATCTATTAAATCCTTACATACGGGATTTTTTTGGAAAAGGCAAATGGATCGTGTGGTGTTTTTTATTTGTTTAATGATGTCTCAAAGTTTGGAGAGGGGTAAATAAATATTTGCTTACAAGGAGGAAATTGTTTTTATGATCTTTTCAAATATCCCGCGTATCAGATTGCTTCATGATATAACTCCGCTGCATAAGATTGAAAACGTTGGGAAAGATTTGGAGCATGATTCCATCTTTCTTAAACGCGACGATCTCATGAACATAGGGATGGGCGGAAATAAGCTTCGAAGTCTTGAATTTTGGATTGGCGAGGCTATTTCAAAAGAATCGGATGTATTATTGGTGCAAGGTATGCCGCAATCAAACCAATGCCGATTGGCAGCGGTTGCAGCTGCCAAATGCGGTATGAGATGTATTGTTTTCCACAATGCAAATCCACCCGAACAATACAACGGAAATGTTTTACTCAACAAAATTCTTGGAACAGAAACTTATTTTGTTGGAAAAATAACAGAAGAGGAACGGACCAAGCTGCTTCTTGAGCATAAAGCCAAGCTTGAGCGGGAGGGATTGCGCCCTTATGTGATAGGAGATCCATATGTTGGTGCAATGGGGTATGTTAATGCTGCTTTCGAGCTCGTTCATCAGGCGGAACAACAGCACATTGATCTGAAGCATGTTTTTATTTGCGGTTCTGCTGGACCAACGGAAGCAGGGTTGGCTTTTGGATTGTCATTGTTCGGTAAGTCAATCAAAGTTCACATGATCAGTGTTGAATATGAAATTCCTAAACTGAAAGGCATCATTTCTGATATTTTTGATAACTTGGAGAAGAGATTGGAGGTCAAACGTCAGACTGAAATCGATGATTTCATTGAGTTCTATGATGAGTATCTTGGCGGCGGGTATGAGAAATCGACGCCCGAATCGATTGGAGCAATAAAATATCTCGCTAGCAAAGAAGGTATCTTTATCGAGGATGTTTACAACTCGAAAGTGTTTGGCGGAATGACAGATATTCTCCGGAAGAAAGTCATTCCTGCTCAGGATCCGGTTTGCTGCGTCATCACCGGTGGAACGCCTGCCCTGTTCGGGCAAGCGCAATATTTCTAACATGGAGGAAGTCATGGCAGAGGTTGAGAAAAAAACATTCTGGCAAGAAAATCGTTTTAATATCATTCTGTTAATTTCAATTGTTATTGGCTGTGTGATCGGTTTGATTTTTGGCGAGAAGGCGACCGTACTCAGACCATTAGGAACAATCCTGATGAATTTGCTTTTCGTCGCGGTGGTTCCTTTGGTTCTTTCCAGCGTTATCGGCGCGATCGGAAATTTCGCAGACACCAAGAAGTTGGGGAAACTTGTCGGTTATATGTTCATCGTTTTTATTCTGACTTCTTTGGTAGCGACTGTTTTTATGTTGATAGTTGTTGTCGCATTCCCTCCAGCTGCTGGGGTTGATATCGCCTTGGAAGCGCCTGAAGAAATTCAAACTATCAGCACTGTCGACAGCATCGTCAATGCTTTCACCGCTGACGATTTCTATAAGCTGCTTTCAAGATCCCGGATCCTGGCTCTGATTGTCTTTTCAATGATTTTTGGCTTTGCGATTACGAAATCTGGCGAACATGGCAAGAAAATATCAGAGTTTTTTGTTGCAATGACTGAAGTTTGCATGAAAACGATCAAAATCATTATGTATTACGCACCGATTGGTCTGGCAGGTTTCTTTGCATCTCTGGTAGGAGAATACGGATCTCAAATGATCGGTTCCTACGGAAGAGTTTTTCTGATCTATGTAATCGCTCTGCTGGTCTATAGTGCTGTTTTCCTATCATTGTTTGCATTCATTGCTGCTAATATGGTTGGGGTGAAAAGATTTTGGAAAGGGATGTTCTCGACGATTATCACTGCCTTTGGAACCCAAAGCAGCATTGCCAGTTTGCCAGTCAATCTTGCAGGCGCTGAAAAGATTGGAATTCCAAAATATATCAACGATATTGTATTGGTGGTTGGTGCAAGCGCCCATACTGAGGCGGCATGCCTGAGCGGTATATTGAAAATAGCGTTCCTTTTTGGCTTGTTTGGTGTTCCATTTGAAGGTATCGGTACGTTCGCCTCAGCCTTTCTGGTTGCCATGCTAAGCGGTGTTGTCATGAGCGGGATTCCGGGCGGCGGTATGATCGGTGAATTATTGATTGTCAGCTTGTATGGTTTCCCGCCGGAAGCATTTGCGATCATCGTCACGATTGGTTGGATCATTGACGCTCCGGCAACCGTGTTGGCCGTGATTGGAGATACCACCTGCGCAATGCTCGTTGCCCGAATGATGGAAGGGAAAGATTGGCTGATGAAACGGCTGAATCCAGATGGCACAGTGAAAGAAGAGTTGGCTGCTCAGCCGCTGCCGAATAATTAATACTGAATTGTTCCGTAAAAATGAAGATCTGCAATGATAAAAAGCAAGCGACCGTCAACGGTCGCTTGCTTTTTATATAATCAAGATCAGTGCAGCTCAAGCGGTTTCCAGATAACGATCCAGTTCCCAATCCGAAACAAAAACACGATAATTGTCCCAGTCGGCCCATTTCCCGCGGGTGTACGCATCGAACAGTTTTTCGCCGATCGCGTTTCTGAAAAGCGGATCGTTTTCCATTGCGAGCAATGCTTCTCGCAGTGATCCGGGTAATTCTTCGATTCCCTTCCTGATGCGTTCTTTTCTGCCTAATTCATAGACGTTTACATCATTCATCGGCGCTATCGGAACCAGCTGATCGCGAACGCCTTCCATTCCTGCCGCGAGCATTGCCGTCAGCGCAAGGTAAGGATTACAGGAAGGATCCGGACAGCGCAGTTCTGCACGCGAAGCTTTCTCTTTTCCTCCTGTGCTGGGTACTCGTATCAGAGCAGATCGATTGGTTTGTGCCCAGCCGATATAGACCGGTGCTTCATAACCCGGAACAAGACGTTTGTAACTATTGACACTGGGCGCCACCATACCCGTTAACCCTTTGGCATGCTTAAGCTGCCCGGCGATAAAACTTTTTGCCATGGGCGAAAGATACATTTTATCGGACGCGTCAAAAAACAGGTTCTTCCCATCAAGGTCAAAGAGCGATTGATGGCAGTGCATGCCCGATCCGTTCTCACCAAAGACGGGTTTCGGCATGAATGAGGCGATAATCCCTTCTTGATATGCAATTGCCTTTACGGTCGATTTCATCATTTGGATGTTATCGGCGGTTCGCACAGCGTCCGCGAAACGAAAATCAATTTCATGTTGACCGATTGCACATTCGTGATGACCAATTTCGACATCCAGCCCCATCTCGTTCAGAGCGAGGATCAGTTTTGTACGGATTCTGACAGCGGTATCATCGGCGGAAAAGTCAAAATAACGTCCGGTGTCGAATGGAATCGGGTGAGTTCGGTCCCCGTTCATTTTGAAGAGGAAGAACTCAGGCTCCGTCCCAACGTTATATATCATCCCCTGTTCCTTTAATTCAGCACAAGTACGCTTGAGCAGACTGCGCGGATCACCCAGATAGGGATCTCCATTCGGCAGCTCAATATCACAGATGATTCGCGCCCGGCGAATTTCTTCCGGCGTCCAGGGGAGTACCAGATACGTGTCTATGTCCGGATGCAGGTGCATATCAGATTCCTGGATGCGCGCGAACCCTTCGATTGAAGATCCATCAAACCAGATTCCCTGTTCAATGGCGTCCTTCAATTTTGTGACAGGCAGGTCGACGCTTTTTACAGTGCCGAACATGTCGGTAAATTGAAGCGAGATAAACTTCACTCGATCAGCTTCAATTCGTTCCATTAAGGTTTTTTCATCCATATGCATCCTCCATCTATAAAATTTCATTGTGTACATTCACAATGCTGCTCTGTTTTGATCCGTTGATACAGGGCTGCGGAAAAATACTTGCAAATTATACATTTTTCAGATGCATGAAAAAAGTTGGAAAAACAAAAAATATTACAGGGAATTTTACGAGGGGAACATATGGAAGATCAAAGCACGACCCTTGAGTTATGAGCTTGAAGGTCGGTTTTTGAAAAAAAGAAAAAACTGATTAGATTCTGATTCTAATCCGAAGGTGGGCTTTTCCTTTGGCGCGCCTGTAAAATTTCATCATAGTCAATGATATTCTCATTGACTGTTTTCTGTGCCTGTTTCGTGTACTTGTTTTTCTGCTTCTGAAATTCCTGCCGGCTTTTTTCCAGAATATCTTCCGGGATGCCTTTCTGCAGCAGAACAATCAGGAATGAAAGAAGGGTAACATCGTCCAGATAGCCGATAATTGGGATGTCGGGGATCAAGTCGACCGGCGATAAAATATATATTACCGTGCCGATCGTCGCCAGTTTCAACCAGAGCGGCGTTTCTTTTTTCTTGAGCGCGAGGTAGATCGCGCCTAGACTCATTCGCAGTTTATTCATGGCAGCTCTTTGATCATTCCGGCTTTTTGGTTGGTGTGACAACCATTCTTCCCGGTGACGTTGGTGCCGGCAATGGGTTCAGATGATTTGAATCAGTTGAGCCGTTTGGTTTGCTGATTCTGACATCAATCGTCCCCGGAATGATGGATTGAACTGACAAACCTTCGGGAGACCCGATATTAATCTTTGGCTCCAGCTGATAATGACCGATTTCGTAATTCTGCAGATCCAGCACCGCATAGATTTCGTCAGGTTTGACCACAGATAGAATCGGCTGCGGTCCGCTCAGGTAGACATTCACCAGTTCCGGGGAAATTTGAGCTTCCAGCCCTGGCTCAAGCCCGACGACATAGACAGGGATATCAAAGTAGGTATTGGCTCCCTCAATTGCGTTGATCTGAATCTCAACTTTTACCGATTGATCTCCGACCAACGTGATCCTTTCAGGAAGCTTGAGCCCAAGTTTGACGGATACATCGCCAGAGAATTCAGAGAGGTCAATCGGATCGGTTTCAACATAACTGGGGATGCTTTCCAGCAGCGCACTGTCCGATGAATAGACGGTAACGACACTGGGGTCCACACTAATTTTTGCGACCCGGTAACCTTCCGGAACTGACCCTGCGGTGACAACTTTGACGACGACTACGCGATAACCGCCACGCAGATAGATGTTCTGTTTTACGTTCACTTTATCTGGTGTATATGTCAGCCCGGTGGTGATCCCCGTTCCATTCTTTCCGATTGCGGCGATATTTAAATCCCGGGTGATGGAGTCCGTCGCATTGGCGTGGTCGAGCACTACCCGGACAAAATCAATCTGTTCCAACAACGAAACGGAACCGCCGACGATCACTTTGGAAGGGTCCACAACCGGCAAATCACTCTGGAAAGCTGTCGGGATTTCTCCAACTTCAGCGACCATCACGTCAAATTCACGCGTCGCGTATTTTTCCAGCGTGACTTTTGCAACGTTGGGTGTATAAGAGGCGACCATAATGGGTTTTGCGCCAACTTCAATTTTGATTGGAATGTGATAGCTGCCTTCTGAAAGGTTGGTCACGTCAATTGTCGCCTTTGCCGGGAGGCGGTCATTTGTGATCCTCTGCCAGACAGACTGCGGCGCGCGCAGCTTCAGATTAATCCCCTCCGGTAGTGAATTCGTCATCACCAGTCCATCGCCCAACCCGACAAGTTCAATGGTGATATTGTTTGTGAAACGTCTTTCCTCAGTAGGGTCTTTTTCACTGATCGAAACGATCCAGACTGCAATAGCAAGCAGTAGGGCGATTGCGATCGATGGCAGAATGTTGAAGAGATGTAAAAACCTGTTTTTCATTTTGTTACATTTTTCCAAAAAGCTTTTTTACAGTGTAACTGAGAAATTTCCACAGTCTTTCCCAAAATGAATGTTGTTCCGGAATTTTATAAAAATCGGTCAATGTTGCCCTAAGTCGTTCAGGAGAAATATCCCGGGTAATCTTTCCATCGTACGCCAGTGAAATGGTGCCCGATTCTTCAGAGATCACTATCGTGACAGAATCGTTCATCTCCGATATTCCTAACGCAGCCCGATGACGCAGTCCCATCTGGCGGCTGGGGGTTTTATCCAGAACGTTTCGGGAAGAAAGCGGCATTATGCAAGCGGCTGCTTTGATCCGTCCTTCTGCGATAATCACAGCGCCGTCATGGAGCGGTGTGTTCGGATAGAAGATCTGGAGTAGCGTTTCAGGCGTGACGATCGTGTCCATCAGGACGCCAGTATGGGCATATTTGGTTAGGTCGTCAAATCGCTGCAGTACGATCAGCGCGCCATGATTGCGTCCAGCCAGCATAGTGCTGCCAGTGATGATGCCGTCAATAATTTCTCGCATTTCTTCGTTATAGGGAGGGGGTTTCAAACAGGTCCCGAATGGATTGTACCTGCCCCATCCTTTCAAACGCACGCCGGATTTCCGGAGCGTAAACGACCGGAATAATGATGATTAACGCCGGGAGCAGGTTGCCGATCAACCGGTTCAGTGCCGGCAAGTCAACCAACACGTACAAGAGGCTGATGATCACAAAGATCGTGATAATACCGCGCAGCAGCGAATTTGCCTGTGTTCCTTTAATAAATTGCAGGACAAAGAAAAAAATAAGTGCTACGATCAGAATATCGATCACACTTTTTCGATTAAAACGCTGTCCGAGGAAAAGGATCTCAGAAATCAGTTGCTGCAAAACAGCCTCCCATCAATGATTTAATACAACTAACTACCATAAGCCTATTGCCCCTACTTATGATTATACGTCTATTGTAACTTTTCACCCGTTCTGAGGTCAAGCACTGTTTTATTAAATGGCAAGTTTGCCTTGCCATCTGCTTTTTTGTCCGTTTCCCTCTTGAACTGATTTATGATGTCTTATTCAGTTCGTTCCAGGCTCTTACCACCTGCTGACGCAACTCACCCAACGTTCCGCTGCTGTCGAACACATAGTCAAAGTCTTCAAGGGGCCAGGAGAGATCTTTCTGCGCTGAAAGCCGCTGTTCGGCCTCAGCTTTGGACAAGTTGCGGTGTCGAATGAGTCTGTCGATCCGCTTTTCATCACGCGCAGTCACCAGCCAGCGCCAGTCGCACAACCCGGACAGGTCCGATTGCATCAGTTTAATCGCTTCCAATGCTACCGATTTTCGGGAAGATACGATCATTTCTGTGATACGCTTGGCGATTGCAGGATGCAGTTGCCGCTCCAACCAGGCGAGTTCTTCCGGATTGTTGAAAACAATTTTTCCAAGTTTCTCGCGATTGATCAGTTGGCACGATTCAGTATCCGATTGCAGGATGACATTTCCAAAATGAGCAATGAGTTTTTTGTTGATTGGCGTGCCGGGTTCAAGCAGCGCGTGGCCGACTTGATCTGCGTCAATTCCCAGACAACCAATTTTTTCGAGCATTTTGCGAACTTCACTTTTTCCGCTGGCGATGCCGCCGGTGATGCCAATGACGATTTTATTCATCGAAGTTCTCTTTTATTAATAAATTCCATATGATGCACAGATCCTGTTCGCCTGCCGAATCAGGCTCATTACGGTGTCATCTGAAGCATAAATCGCGGAGACTTCTTTCCCAACCTTGACGGCTTCTTCACAATAATGATTCACTTTTGTATGCATGAACGCCAATGCCCCTGCATAGGTGAAATAATAAACTACGCTGGTTCCGGAAAGCGGTAATCCTGAAATTTCTATGAGCGGGTTGCCAGGGTCATCGCATTCTCTTACTGTACAGCTTTCAACAGCGCCGCAGCCATAGGTTGCACACTTCAAGGCTTCGATGGCTGCCTCATAGTTGCGCGCCTTGTAATAGTTTACGCCCAGTCTGCCGTAGACATCCGGGTTGTAAGGGTTGATGCTGAGCGCTTTTTTAATGTTGATGCCGGCTGCATAAAAGTCGCCGGTCTGAGAATAGGTATTGCCGATCGCGAGATATGGCAGCGGATCATTTAACCCAAGCTGATCGTTGATCCGGGCTGCTCGGGCAAACATTTCGAGTGCTGTATCATAGGTCTGAAGCTGACGCCAATTGACGCCGATCCGGATTTGGAGAAAGGTCATGTTGGGAGAAAGCGCCAATGCGCGGTTAAACGCATCAATTGCGCTGCGGTATTGACCATATGATTCGAGCAGAATACCCTGAACCCGGTAAACATCAAACATATTTTCACCGGAAGCAGTGCCATATTCAAGCGCCTGACCCATCATTTGCTCAGCGCGCACATAATTCGCCTGGTTGAGCAAAATTTCAGCATAAAATGCGAATGCCATCGCATTCTTGGGACCAAGATCCACCGCCCGTCGGATATTGTTTTCTGAAGTGGCGAGGTAGGTTGGGACGAGCTCCTCGCCGGCAAGATCTTCATCAGCGAACCAAAGGTAAACCAGCGCTAAAACGGCATAAATATTTGAATCTTCGCTGAAGGTCAAAAGACCTTCTTCCAACAGTGAAACCGCACGCTGCAGCGTTTCACGTTTTTCGGCGTCGGTGGTCTGGGACGCAGTCATGTATGCCAACGATCTGCCCTGCTTCCAGATGTACTCAGGGTTGTCTGGGGCAAGCACAGCGGCTGCCTGATAAGCTTCGATGGCTTTGGCAAGATTTCCGGCAGCAAATTGCGCTTCTGCTTCCAGCGCGAATGAAGTCGCGTCACGCGTTGGAATCCCTGTCGGTTTCCATGGGGAAACAATGGTCTCGTTCCGCACGGCTTTTAATAGGAAAAAGCTGAGCATGCAAAGGAAGATTAAGAAAATAACCACCCCGGGGTTGGAGCGGTTCTTATGTTTAAATTCAAGATTTTTCCCGGTAAGATTCATGGATAATCGTCGCAAACGCTGTTATTCATTTTTGGATCAGAACAGCGGATAGTCGTTGCACCCATTCTCATTGTTGCCGTAGCGGCAATACCAGCAGGTTCCCTGATAAAAATTCGAATTTTCAAAACAGTTGGCATTATACAAACCTACGAGATATCCGTTTTTGTCAAAAACCAGATTCCCACCCGTAAAGCAAGTATTGCCGCTAAGGAAAAAGCCTGCATTTATACATTCGTCAAAGGAATTTATTGATGCAGGGGGATTGAAAATTCCGTTGTATGAGAGCATCTCCTGATAGGTCAGGGACCGCAGTTCGTTGCATTTTTCAGCTACTGACTGTGCGCAATCGGCGCAGGTATCCAGCTTTCTCAGCAGTTGGTTGAATTGATCCACAATCTCGGGAACAAACGAACTGATGAGATAATCAAAATTACTTACGGCGGCTCTGAATTGAACCTTGGTCGCCTCATAATCAGCCATGTTACCAGAAGCTGTCTGAGCGGCAAAATCGTTCAAATTCTGGCATTGGATGGTCATCAGGTTCAGAGCGTATTGCGCCATATCTGGTGCTAGGGGCGGCGTCTCGTTCGCAGCAACAGAAACAAACACTGTTAAGATAATAACGACGATAAACATCGGCATGAATACAATTTTTTCTTCATTATTACAATCCAATCATTTGACCTCTACCTATTATACGTTATAGCGTGTCAAAAAGTTTACCGATATGATCTGTTACCAATAGTTTGACCGCAGCTGTGCAGGAAAGGGAGCTATGATTGACTACAGAGAAATGGGAAAAAACAAAATAAAAACACGTATAATATCAATGTTATGAAACATTGTTTGAGCTGTTATAAAATGCTGCCTAACGAAGCGCTTGTCTGTCATTATTGCGGATCGGCGCAGGCGGAAAAAACAGGAATTCCCGGAAAAAAGGTTCAACGCTGTCCGAATTGTATGTCTTATCTATATGATAAGGACCGCGGTTGTCAGGCTTGCGGTTTTACCCAAAAAAACAAGAAAGAACGGGATATTGGCTACTTTTTTTGGTGAGTCTGCTTATCTTGTTTATCTTATGGCAATTTGGCGTCTTTCCTGGTATCCCATATGGGGGAAAAGCGATTGCCCTGATCGTCGGTGAGAGTATTGCGACGCAAACCACTACCGTCCAATCAATATCTGCGGAGGCGATTTTACCGCTGGCAAGTGTTGATGCGGAGGCGGTCGAATCTATGACTACGCTGACAGAGGAGGCAGCTGCATTTGTGCAGCCGGAGGCAGATACAGTGGTTTCGGTCATGACGGAGGTGATGGCGACGCCAACTAAAGCGCCGGCATTATGCAACGGAATTCCGTCTCGAATCGGAAAGGGAATGCAAGGACAAATTCACAGTGGCGGTGTGTCCAGTAATTTACGAGAAGCGCCATCGACAGACGGGCCCTCTCTCGGGGTGCTCAAACCGGAAATGACATTTGTGGTGGAATCCGATGAAGCTGTTTGTGCGCTTGGATACCTCTGGATCAAAATTCGAATTAACGAAACGGACGAAACCGGGTGGACAGTGGAGGCGAAAGGCGATCAATATTGGCTGACGCCGGTGAATAATGAATAGGAATGCCTTTTATTTATTCGCATAGCTAAAAAGACACCTTGGTAGCCTCCGAAGTGGTTGCTTTCGAAAGCTCTTGCCGGAACTGGATTCAGGGATGGATGATCAGCATAAATTCAGCTTTGGAGCCGCCAAACCGCTGCAGTGCCTCTGCGCAGTTGCAGGTTACAATCCGTTCATTTGGTTGAGTCAAATTACAACAGATGGTGATCGTATGTCCTTTGCCGAAAACTGCCGTGACATCTTTTAAAAGCGCTGCCAACCGATAAGGCGTATCCATCAGGATTACAGGAACCCGATCCCGGTTTTGCCGGATGCGCTTCAGCTCCCGCAGCCTTTCTGCTGGAACCCGCGGTAAAAATCCCTCAAAATGAAACTTTTTCATATGGAGCGGCGTCACCGAAAGAGCTGTTGTCAGAGCGGATACGCCTGGAACAGGTACTACACGGAAACCGCCGGCGGAGACCGTTGCTACCAGTTCATGACCAGGATCAGAGAACAATGGTGTGCCGCAGTCTGAAATCAGCGCCAAATTTTGGCCTTGTGCTAACCGCAACAGGATATTTTCGATCTGCGAGGATTCGTTATGTTCATTCAACAGGATCAATTCTTTCTTTTCGACGTCAATTTTTTTGAGGAGCCGCCCGGCGTTCGAGCGATCTTCACAGATAACAGCGTCCACTTCAGCAAGCGTTTTTACGGCACGGATCGTGATATCTTCGCAGTTTCCGATCGGTGTTCCGACAATATAAAGTGTTCCAAGTTCAGTCATCTTTGTATTTTATCAGGAACTGCGGATAAAATTTAGCCATGAAAATGAGTTCTCTATCAAAAGCATCGTTGCTGTTATTTTTCTTCTTCGGCATTGATAAGCTGGCCGCGATTTTGCGGCAGTTGATCATTGCCCGTCAGTTCGGCATGTCCGTTGAATTGGATGTGTTTAACATTGCCAACAATCTGCCAGACATGTTGTTTATTCTAATCAGCGGCGGCGCGATGGCGATGGTGATTATTCCAGTGATGACCGAAATCATCGAGAAAAAGAACCGTGAGTCTTCATGGAAAACATTTTCCTCAGTGATTAATGTGGCGTTTTTGGCTTCCTTGGTGCTCTCTCTGTTAATCTTCATTTTCGCCGGTCCGCTTGTGCGCTCCGAAATTGGCATTGCCCCGGGATTCGGTCCCGATCAGCAGCAGCATGTGATCAACCTGATGCGACTGAACCTGATCGCAACGATCATCTTTTCGATCAGTGGCATGGTGATGGGCAGCCTGCAGGCAAACCGCCGTTTTTTGCTGCCTGCGCTGGCGCCAATTTTGTATAACGTTGGTCAGATATTTGGTGCGATTGTGCTGGCTCCCACGGAATCTTATCAGCTGATTGGCATTTCGCTTCCCGCGTTTGGGATGGGGATTTACGGGTTGGTTGGCGGCGTGATTCTTGGCGCGCTTTTGCATCTGGCTATTCAAGTTCCCGGTTTGATCCGGCTAAATTTCCGCTGGTATCCGATGATTGATTTTGATGATGTTTATCTGGTTCGGATGCTCAAAATCTTTGTGCCGCGTATCGTGACGGTATTCTTTATTCAATTGATTTTTATTATTCGTGACAATCTTGCCTCCCGCCTTCAGGTCGGGTCGGTCACGGCGCTCAGTTATGGTTATATGTTTCAACAATTGCCGGAGACGCTGATCGGGACGGCACTCGGGACAGCGATTCTGCCTTCATTGTCATTGTTTGTGACTTCGAAACAAATGGATTCTTTTCGTGATACGCTGCGCAACGCCTGCAAGCTGGTGATTTCGGCTTCATTTGGCATTGGCGTCATTATGGCGGTTGGTATGGGACCGCTTATTCAGGCAGCGTTAGGGTTTGCCGATGCGGAGAGCGCGCTGTTGATGTGGACACTGCGCGGTTTTCTGGTTGGGCTGGCGGGACATTGTCTGCTGGAGGTTGCCAATCGGGCGTATTACGCTCAGCAAGATGCCGCCATCCCGCTTTTGGGTACGATTCTCAACCTGCTTTTGTATATTGGCTTTGGCATGCTGCTTTATCAGTCTCTGGGAACGCCGGGTATCAGTCTGACCGACTCCATTTCGTTTACAATCCAGGCGTTGGTGCTGTTATTCCTGTTGACGGTAGACCCGAAAGACCGCTTGAAAATCTTAAAAAGCTTGCGGCTTCATCATTTTCATGCCAGGCTCGAAGGTCTCTTGCCCGAAAACCAGATTCGCATGGATAGATTTGGAATTTTCAAGGTGGTTTTGCGGACGGCGATCGGTGCTGCTGCTGCGGGAATGACTGCCTGGCTGTTGATTCATCAAATCGAGTTGGGCGGTAATAATCTGGTAAAATCAGTTATTGGAATGTTGCTGGCAGGGGCAGTTTACTTGCCGTTCGTCATTCCGGAAATTAAGATGTTTCGCCACATTTAGACGAAGACGGGTTTAACAAAATATTTGATCCAATGCAGTACGGTTTTAAAACCCGATAACGGAGTATCAATGAATCAGAACCATCAAAACAGAGATCCAAACCAACCCCTTTCCAACCCCCCGGAAAATCCGGCTTATGGTCAATATCCGCCGATGAATTCGGCTTCTAATGTTCCGCAGCCCGGATATAATCCCCCGCCTTATGGAGGGAATTATCCGCCCCCTTACGGACAGGCACCAGGGCAGGTTCCGCCGCGTCCCGGAAAGAAACAGAAGAAAGCCCAAAAGCCCAAGAAGCCCGGAAACGCAAAATGGGTATGGTTGGGAATTTTGGTGATGTTGATTCTGATGGTTGTCGGCGGGATTCTTGGCTACAACGCTGCAGTCAGCGCACGGAAGACGGCTTATAACCAGCAGTCTGTCAAGGCAGCAGCACAGCAATATCAGTTGGCGTTGACCGATATGGAAAACGGCAACTATGAAAACGCAAAAACAAGATTGGAATATGTGCTGAGCATCAACCCGAATTATCCCGGGGCGACAGAAAAGTATACAGAAGCCATGGTGAACCTTTATCCGAAAGAGACGCCAACTCCTTTTTATACTCCGACTCCCGCACCGACCGCTACGCTGGATACACGGAGCGAGGAGGAGATGCTGAATACAATCCGTGGAAACATGGCCGCTGGCGAGTGGGAAACAGCGCTGGCGAATATGGACGCGCTGCGCAACAAAAATCTCAGTTACCAGTCTATTGAGGTAGATGGATTGTATTATATAGCGCTGCGTAATTATGGGATTCAGCAGATCAGCAGCGGATACCTTGAGCCGGGAATTTACCGGATTACACTCGCTGAAGCGTTTGGACCGGTTGATGCTCAGGCGGAGAATCAACGACTGGCTGCTCGTAACTATCTGGCTGGTGCAGGGTTTTGGGAGATAGACTGGGAAAAAGCACTGTCCTATTACAGTAACGCTTATCAGACGACTCCAGGAATGTATGATCGCGCTTCTGGTTTTACAGCACAGCAGCGCTATGCTGAAGCTTCGTTTCAATATGGGAACAAGCTGGTTGAACGTGAACAGTATTGCGATGCCGTACCGTACTATGAGCAGGGTCTTGCAGCAGGCGTGAATCCGAATTACGGTCCGACTGCGACCGCAGTCTGGTTGGTCTGCAACCCGCCTACCAACACGCCAGAGGCGCCGACACCTATGCTCTATACACCTACGATTGAAGGAGCTGCGCCGATCATCGCCACTCCTGACGTCATTGTCCCTCCGGCAGAACCGGTGGAACCACCAGCTGAGGAAATCCCACCGCTTGAAATTCCGGATACCCCATAGGAATTTCAAAAATCCGGCTTGAATTTTTCCTCGAATAAACGAGGTTCCGAATCAAATAACAAAAGCTGTCCTTTTAGGACAGCTTTTGTTTACTTTCAGAGGGACGATAACAGCCTTTATTTCTGCATTTATGAAGGGGAAAAGACATTGTTCCGCGCTTATGACCCGCTCAACGTCTTTTGATCAGCGGTTTGCCGACCAGATCGTATTCGAGGGCGCTATGTATTTTTACCGGAACGATTTCTCCAATTGGTGCCTCTCCTTCGATATAAACCAGGCCATCAACATCTGGCGCATCCCGATAACTGCGCCCGATCAGGATGCCTTCCTGTTTTGCTTCAACCAGCACATCAAGCGTCTTCCCAATGAAAGTGCGATTGATTCGGTGTGAAATCGCCTGTTGCAGCTCCATCAGCGCTTGATAGCGCTGTTGCTTGACATTTTCCGGGACGGTATCACCGAACTCGGCGCTGGCAGTTCCGGCTTCGTAAGAATAGGGGAAGACGCCGACCCGATCGAACTTCATTTCTTTAAGAAAATCAAAGAGCTTTTGAAATTCCGCATCGGTTTCATTCGGGAAACCGGTGATGAATGTGGAGCGAATGGCAAGCCCGGGGATCTTTTCACGCATTTTTGCGACCGTTTCCCGTACCCAGCCAATATCATGCGGACGTTTCATCCGCTTCAAGACGCCTTCATCCGCATGCTGGAGCGGGATGTCAAGATAAGGAAGTACTTTAGGGTTTTCAGCGATGACATCAATTAAACGGTCAGAAACGTATCCCGGAAAGGCATACAAGATCCGCAGCCAGGGCACGTCCGGGATTGTGGCTGTGATGGCGGAAATCAGATCCGGCAGTGCATCCTTTTTCCCCAAATCAAGCCCATAAGCGGTCGTATCTTGCGCAATCAGGATAACCTCCTTGATATGCCGCTTTTGCAGTAACGCCGCATCTTGCAAAATTTCGGCTTCCGATCGGCTTTTCCATGATCCTTTGATTAACGGGATGCTGCAGAAGGCACACATCCGGCTGCAGCCATCTGCGATTTTAAGATAAGCGCTGGCACCTTGGGGCGCGATTTGGCTGTCGGGAATGTCCGGATGCCCAGTAACTGAAAGCGCCTCTTCTCGGTTGACCTGACGAATCAACTCCAGAATGTCCGTAATTCTGCGTGTTCCCAGAATACCATCTACTTTTGGGCATTTTTTGCGATCTCATCCTGATATCGCTCTGCCATGCATCCGACTGCCAGCAGAAATTGCCCCTTTTTTTATCTTTGGCAAGATGATTGAGGGTATTTACCGCTTCGTCGCGGGCTGTCTGGATAAATCCGCAGGTGTTGACAATCAAATATTGCGCGTCCCGTTCCACCGGGTAAATGAAAAACCGGAGCCGCCCAGAATATCAGCGACACGTTGGGAGTCAACAGTGTTTTTGGCACAGCCAAGCGAGATTAAATGGAATGTGTTTTTTTTCATGTTTTTATGGAATGTAGGGTGTAATGGTGATTGTTGGCGTCGCCCGTTGTTGCTGGACCGTTTCGGTTACTTCCGGCGTCGCAGACGGAGAAGGGCTATACATGGCAGTCGGTGTCATCATGCTGTCGCGCGTGAATTCAAGGGCCAACGTTTCCCCGAGTGTCCCAAGAGCTCCGAGACGCTGCTGGTTATATGTGATATTGATGGCGGCAGCGTTGCCGGCGGTGATCTGAATTAACTCACTTGCATCAAAAGGGTACGTGTTTCCGGGCGCGGTACGTCCGTTGTATACGACATTTCCGTCGGATACAACTTTAAGATATGTTCGCTGTGTCGCCTCAATGAATATCTGAATCGGGCGGTTGGAGACAATGTTCCCCTCGGTGGTTGGCAGCACCGTATCTGTTGGGATAATTTCTGCCCCAGCGTCTGCAGCCGGGAGCTGGGCGGAGAAAACTGGAGTTGGCGTTATCGCCACCGGCTCCTGAGTGGTGGAAAAATCCCCCATAGCTTCTGTTTGTGTCTGATATATCAGGATCATCTCCATGGTAGCTGTGCCTTGCGACGCTTTGGCTTTGTACTCTGAAATGGTCACAGCACTGTAAACGATAATCGCAGCCATCCCAAGCAATACGGTCAAGCCCACAAACAGGTCAGGGGTGATAAACTGCCGCAGTTTGCCCACTTTTTTTACAGGTTTTTGTTTGGAAGTTTTTGGGCTGGCGGCTTTTCCCGGTTCTTCAATCGCTCTTGAGGCGGATGCTAGCTGCAGCGCATTTGCGTATCGCAGCATAATATCATCGACGTCAAGATTCAGAAAATCAGCGTAATTGTTGAGCATTCCGCGCACTTGCACAGAAGACGGAAGTGATTCGAAATCCCCGTTTTCCATCCATTCCAAATAGTTGGAGCGCACCAGCGTATGGCGTTCCGCATCATCAAAAGTTAGCGCCAGCGATTCACGGCGCGTTTTCAATTCGGCGCCAATCGCTTCGTAAATGGATTGAACCGGATCAGTTTCCTTCTGTTCAGTGGCTGGCTCTTCTTCAGCTTTTGGAACAGGATTGGCAAATTTTTTAAAAGGTGACTTCTTTTTCTGCGCAGTTTCTTCAGCCGCGATGGGCAGCGGAGTGGTTTCCGGTACGACCTGTCCCCATTCTTTGAGAATTTCAGCACTGTCAAATCCCAAATACTCCGCATACATGCGAACAAAACCGCGTCCCTGGGTGGGAGACGGCAGAATCTCCGGCCGATCATTTTCAATTGCCTGGAGATAAGTGGTGCGGATAAATAAATCCTCTGACACCTTGCTCAGAGGAATATTTCGGCGTTCACGCGCTTCCTTTAAAGTAATTCCTGCAGACATTCTATGTTTAATTATAAAAGAAAAAGATCAGTTCGAAGGAACTGATCCATTGCTTGTCAGAGCAAAGTAGTAATGTCCTAATCAGGATTAGGAGCTATGACATGGACAATCACAATGAATGCTAAAGAAATAGCCCGGAAGACTGAACTGGACCGGGCACAGGAAGGACGGATCACGCAAAAGAAACCTCCCTGCGGTTGAGTCTGAGTGAACGGCAGGTAAGGCGCCTGATGCAGGCCTATCAGCGGGAAGGAGTGAGCGCTTTCGTATCAAAAAAGCGTGGCAGACCGAGCAATTGCCAACTGGATAAATCAAAAGAGAGGCTGTACTGACTTTTATCAAAGAGGATCAGACCCGGGGGTTGGTCCGACCTTCATGGCGGAGAAGTTAGAGGTAATGAAGGGGATCAAGCTGTCCAAAGAGACGATTCGGAAATACATGATCGAAGCTGGGGTCTGGAAAGCAAGAACCAGGAAAAAGTCGTTCCACATTATGCGCGCGAACGGAGGCATCAGCGCGGAGAACTGGTACAAATAGACGGGTCCTATCATGCCTGGCTGGAAGAACGCGGACCGAAAGCATGTTTGCTGGTCTTTGTGGATGATGCTACCAGTGAGATCCTGGCTGCGGAGTTTGTAACACAGGAAAGCTACTTTGCCTATGGGAACTTGTGCAAACGCTACTCCAGACAGATCGGACTGCCTCTGTGCTTTTACAGTGATCGCTTCAGCGTCTTTCGTGACAACCACAAAGAAAGGGTCGTTGATGAACCGGCGACTCAATTCCAGCGGGCTGTCAGCGGGCTGGACATTGAATTGGTCTGTGCCAACTCTCCGCAGGCAAAAGGCCGGGTGGAACGGGCCAATCAGACCTTACAAGACCGTCTGATCAAAGAAATGCGTCTCCTGGGCATCTCGGACTATGAAGAAGCCAATCTTTACCTGCCGGAGTTTATTCAGGATTACAACGCCAGATTCGCTGTCAGCCCTATCTCGGATCTGGATTGTCACTGCTCCTTAGACCCAGAGCTGGATTTGGACTTCCTCTTCTCTGTGCATGACTTCAGAATCATCTCAGCCACCCTTCTAATCCAGTTCAATAATAAGACTTATCAAGTCCTGACCAGTCACCCACCCTATTTCTATGTCAAACAAGAAGTCTTGCTGACCATGGATAGCAAAGGTACTGTGTCTGGTTGGTTTCACGGGGACAAACTGGATCTAAAGCTTATCGAGAATCGACCTAAACAGGCTGCTGTGGTCTCATCGAAATCTGCCAGCCTTCCGCTTGCCTATAACCACCCTTGGAGAACCTATGGAAAGAAACTAAACGGCACACCGGTACTTTCTACTTTATCAAGTGATTAGGACATTTCTACTTTGCTGGCAATAGGACATTTCTATTTAGCCTTGACAGAACTGATCCATTGCTGATGCATTTTATCTTTGGAGTTTATGCTTCTTCAGTGGTTTCTGTTTCAGGCGTTTCGATAATTTCAGCCGCTTCAACTTCAACAACCTCTTCTGTTTCGGTTTCAACTTTATCCAGAGAAACTTTTTCGCCTTCGCGGTGGACGATGACTCTGACGTTGGGAACGATGTCCACGGTCAGCCGGATCGATACAGCATGTTCACCAAGTGTCCGGATGGGTTCAACGTCCAGTTGGCGGCGATCCACTTCAACGCCGGTCTTTTCTTTAATGCTGTCAACGATCATCTGCGGGGTGATGGAGCCATAAAGTTTGCCGGTTTCCCCTGCTTTTGTAGCAAAAGCGATGACGACACCGTCAATCTGTTTGGACAAAGCTTCCATTTCGGTGCTGAGTTGAGCCCGCAGAACATCTGCCTTTTTGCGGATATCATCAGCCTGTTTTAGCGCTCCCGGTGTGGCAATTGTCGCCAATCCCATCGGAATCAGATAGTTTCTGCCGTATCCGTCAGCAACTTTCTTGACATCGCCAGCATGGCCCAGTTTGTAAACGTCTTTCAGGAGTAATACTTTCATAATCAAGCCCTTTCCTAAATGTTGTTTGATATGCTTTCTGTGATCGAAGGGTACAACGATCGCGGAGAGTATTTTACCAAAGAAACTGCTTCAGAGCAAATGCAAAAAATGACGCAGAAAGAGGTGCTTGGCCGTCATGCAATTCGTAAATCTGTTTTACAAAAAATATCGCACCATCCTATAATATATATCTGTTATGATGGACGGAAAACTTGGGAAGAAGTAAAAAAATGGAAACCAATCAGGACGCGCAATACCCCACGGAAAAATCTGCAGAAGACCAATCGATCGTTGATTTGACAGGCGACCTGTTTGCGAAGATGGACACTTACCAGCCGGATTATACGGTTAAAGACATTGGCTTTGTTGAAGAAGTCGGCGATGGAATCGCCCGCGTCAGCGGATTGCATACAATTGGCAATCAGGAATTAGTTGAGTTTGATAATGGCGCGATTGGGATCGCCTTCAGCCTTGAGCTGAAAACCGTTGGGGTCATTGTGCTCGGCGATTATTTCTCGATTAAAGAAGGTTCAATCGTTCGTAAATTGGGGCGGATCGCCTCTGTTCCGGTTGGGAAGGAGTTCCTCGGACGGGTGGTCAACCCGCTTGGCGAACCGCTGGATGGCAAAGGGCCGATCAATCATGAAGAATTTCGTCCGATTGAGCGGATTGCACCGGGTATTCATGAACGGTCGGATGTTGATACCCCGCTGCAGACCGGAATTAAAGCGATTGATACGATGATCCCGATTGGACGGGGACAGCGTGAACTGATCATTGGCGATCGGCAGACAGGAAGACCGCAATCGCAATTGATACGATCATCAATCAACGCGGCAAAGACGTTTTCTGCATTTATGTCGCTATCGGACAAAAAAAATCGACGGTTGCGCAAATCATCGCTAAGCTTGAAGCGATGGATTCGATGAAACACACCATCATCATTATGGCTGGGGCGGATGATAACGCTGCAATGCAATATGTCGCTCCTTATGCCGGTTGTACCATGAGCGAATATTTTATGGATCATGGGATGGATGCGCTGGTTATTTACGATGACTTGACCAAACATGCCTGGGCTTACCGGCAACTGTCTCTCCTGCTGCGCCGACCGCCAGGACGTGAGGCTTATCCCGGCGATCTTTTCTATCTTCATTCCCGCTTGTTGGAACGCTCGGCCAAACTGGATCGCAAGTACATCATTACCCGCGCTGAACAAGAAAAAACGCCATTTTCAATGGAACACTCGTTTGATGGCGTTGTCTATCAGGGCCCAATGGCACTTAATGAAGCAAAGGCAGCGCTCTCATCGCTCTCAAATAACGAACAACTTTCCATCCGCCAGATTCCTGGCAGCGGCGGCAGTTCAACCGCCCTGCCGATTATTGAGACGCTGTTGGGGGATGTTTCCGCGTACGTGCCGACAAATGTGATTTCAATTACAGACGGTCAGATTTACTTGGAAAGCAGCCTATTTAATGCGGGAATTCGTCCTGCGATTAACGTCGGAATTTCTGTTTCGCGCGTGGGTGGTTCAGCACAAATCAAGGCAATTAAGAAAGTTGCGGGAGGGCTGCGGCTGGATATGGCTGCCTATCATGAGATTGCTTCTTTTGCACAGTTTGGCTCAGACCTGGATAAATCGACCAAGCATCAATTGGAACGCGGTGAGGTACTTCAGGAGTTGTTAAAACAGCCACAGTACGCTCCTTACTCAGCCGGGGATGAATTTCTGGTGGTTTATGCGGGAACGAACGGTTATCTGGACCAAATTCCGATCCGACGCGCGGCAGAATGGGAGAAGGAATTTCTAAATTTCATGCATACTTCTAATCCGGACGTTGGAAGCAGTATTGAAAGAACCGGTGTTCTTTCGCCGGAAATTGAAACTTCTCTGAAAACAAGCCTGGAAAGATTCCGGCAGATCTGGAAGTGAGTAAATGACGTCCGTTCGGGAAATGCAGGAAAGAATCCATTCGATTGAGAGTATCGGTCAATTGACGCGCGCGCTGCAGGCGGTCAGCGCGAGTCAGGTACGCAGTGTAAGATCACTTTCTGAAAATTCTCGCCCATATACCGATTTAGCCTGGCAAGTGGTGACGGACTTATATCATGAGCCTGAGTTCTACAACCAAAGTATTTTTTTTCGTCCTGCCGAAGCGGGAACAACGGCGCTGGTGGTTTTCGTCAGCGCTGATCGTGGACTGGCTGGCAGTTTCCCCACAAACATCTACCGTGCGGTGGTTGAACTTGAGCGGAAGCTTGGTTCGCAGCTCGAATTTATTACGGTTGGGAAAAAAGGCAGAGATATGCTGCAGCGGCGGCGCAAGAAAATCGTCGCTGATTTCAGCGGTTTATCCACCGCGACCAGCTTTCATGAATTGAAAGCCTTGTCGACCATTTTGATTGAGGAATTTGAAAAAGATCATGTCGGACAGGTATATCTGATCTATACCGAATACGAGAGCATGTCCAAGTTTACACCAATGATTCATCGATTACTCCCTTTTCTGGAGGAGAGCAGCGCAGAAGGCGGCGCCTCATACAGTACAGTCCGTCATCGCGGCAGTTGTATCTATGAAGGGGATCCGGATGTGATCATGCACTCTCTGCTTACGAGGTTCATCCGGATGGAACTGTTTCATGCGATCACTTCTTCAAAAGTTAGCGAGCATACTTCGAGAATGCTCGCCATGAACAAGGCGACTGAGAATGCCGACGAAATTATTGCGCAGTTAAGCCTTGAATATAACAAAATCAGGCAGCAGCTCATAACCAACGATTTGCTGGATATTATCGGCGGTTCAACCCGCTAATTCCCTGCTGCGGGAAAGAGTTCCCGGCTGGAGCAAAAATGATAAAAGCAACAGGCAAAATTGTACAGATAAACGGCAGCGTTATTGACGTTCAATTTCCGGCAAACGATCTGCCGGAAATTTTGGAAGCATTGAAATTATTAATTTGGATGGCAGCATTCTGGTACTGGAAGTTGAGCTGCTTCTTGAAAACTTCATAGCGCGTTGTGTTGCTATGGGCAACACAGATGGCCTCTCACGCGGACTTGAGGTGCGCAGAACGCAATATCCAATCATGATCCCGGTAGGGAATCCCGCGTTGGGCAGAGTGATGAACGTATTGGGAAAGCCGGTAGATGGCAAACCGGATATTAATTCTGATATTTATTATCCGCTGCACCATTCAGGTCCTGATTTCAACCATCAGTCAACCAAAGTGGAGCTGTTGGAAACAGGTGTCAAGGTGATTGATCTGGTGGCGCCATTCACGAAAGGCGGCAAAACAGGCATTTTTGGCGGGGCGGGTGTAGGCAAGACCGTCATTATTATGGAACTGATTCGCAGCATTGCCGCAGTGCATAAAGGCTTATCCGTCTTTGCTGGTGTTGGAGAACGAACGCGGGAAGGTACCGAACTGTATCGTGAAATGACAGATTCAGGCGTCATGAAGGATACGGTGATGGTCTTTGGACAGATGAATGAACCACCGGGTGTTCGTTTGCGCGTTGCGTTGGCAGGGCTGGCAAACGCGGAGTATTTCCGCAATCAGGGAAAAGACGTTTTGTTGTTCATTGATAATATTTTCCGTTTTTCATTGGCTGGCGCCGAGGTCTCTGCACTGCTTGGTCATATGCCTTCCGCTGTCGGATATCAACCGACGCTGGCAAACGAAATGGGTGAGCTGCAAGAAAGGATTACCTCGACAACGATGGGCTCGATTACATCAATGCAGGCGGTTTATGTTCCGGCGGATGACTATTCAGATCCAGCGCCCGTCACCACTTTTGCGCATCTGGATGCGACCATTGCATTAGAACGATCGATTGCAGAAAAAGCGATCTATCCGGCTGTCGATCCACTTGCCTCAACCTCTCGGATTTTGGATCCGAACATTGTGGGTGAAGATCATTATCAAACTGCGCGTGAAGTACAGCGTATCCTGCAACGCTATAAGGACCTGCAGGACATTATTGCGATTCTTGGTATTGACGAAATTTCTGAAGAGGATCGGATCACCGTCAGCCGCGCCCGCAAGGCTGAACAATTCTTCTCGCAGCCCATGTATGTCGCTGAGCGCTATACCGGGATTCCCGGCTCTTATGTGACGATCAGAGAAACGATTGAAGGGTTTCAACAAATTTTGTCTGGCGAGCTGGACGATATTCCTGAACAGGCGTTTCATATGATAGGAACAATTGAGGACGCAAAGGAAAAAGCACGAAAGATGGATAGGTAACCTGCAATGGCTATCCGTTGTCAGATTATTTCCCGCTATAAGATCGTTTTTGATGGCATGGCTGATCTGGTACAATTGCCGACGATCACCGGACAGATCGGCGTGATGGAACACCATGTCCGATTGTATGCAAAATTGCAAAACGGCATTATTACGGTACGGTCGGGGGATGATGAACAACATTTTACTTCGACAGGGGGAATTGCCGAAGTCAAGCCGACTGCGGTGTGGGTGTTGGCGGATTCATCAGAAAATGTGGATGATATTGATCTTGAACGAGCTGAAGCTGCGCGTAATCGGGCTTTGAACGTCATGCAGGAGGCCTCTTCTGCGCATTCAATGGAGTTTATGAAAGCGATGATGAGGATGAAGAAAGCAACGCTGCGAATGCGTGCGGGAAGAAAATATAAACGCGGCCCCAAGCGACTTCGCTGAACCTTGTCCGGTTTTATCGGATCAATCCCATTGAGATCATATTGAAAACCAGTCACTGGTCTAAAATAGTGTATTATTTAACCTTGATATATCTGAAAAAATAATCCGGAATAGGATGATTGATAGATGCCCCTTTTTTCAAGAGAGATAGGAATTGATCTGGGAACGCTGAACCTGGTAATCGCTGAAGGCAGACAACTGTTACTTCAGGAACCTACCATTGCCGCGATTATCGTCGAAGAGATGAAAATGGTGGAATGGGGTCAGGCTGCCAAGGACATGGTAGGAAGGGTTCCGGAGAGTATTGAAGTCGTCCGACCGCTGCGCAATGGCGTGATAGCGGAATATGAAATTACGGAAAACCTGCTGCGATTTTCGATTCAAAAAGTTTGCGGCTCCATGTTGGTCTTTCGCCCGCGGATTCTGATTACGATCCCCTGTGGAATCACCAGTGTTGAGCGACGCGCGGTACATGAAGTCGGTTTAGGCGCCAACAGCCGGGAAGTGCTGTTGATGGAACAGCCACTGGCTGCTGCTATCGGTGTCGATTTGCCCATCTCTACGCCCTCGGGCAATATGATCATGTGTCTTGGCGGCGGGCTTACACAGGTTGCTGTGTTGGCGATGAATGGCGTGGTAACTTCCGAGACTTCGCAAACCGCCGGACTGAAATTGGATGAAGCGATCCAGGCATATGTTCGGAAGAAGTATGGAATTATTATCGGCCAACCTACAGCTGAACAGATCAAAATCCGAATTGGGTCTGCGGTACAGGTGGAAGAACCGCAGCAGATGGAAATTCAGGGACAGGACCAGGTTTCCGGCTTGCCGAAACCGGTGCAGTTGACGACAGATGACGTAGTGGATGCCCTGCAGGAATCTTTGGCAGAAATATCCGGAATCGCACGAAAAGTGCTTGAGAAAACACCGCCGGAATTGATTTCCGATATTATTGACCGCGGTGTTGCGCTGTGCGGCGGAACTTCACTGCTGCGCGGCATTGATAAATATCTGACAAAATCGCTGGGAATCCCTGCATATATGGTCGATGAACCGACGATCTGTACGGCGCTGGGCGCTGCAAAAGCCATTCAGATGCGCGAAGTCTATAAACGTTCGATTTTGCAAGGTTGAACCCATCCCTTGAAGTTTTTTCAGAGTGCCGCCCCGAAACTGGGGCGGCCTTTTTATCATCTTGCACAGCCACTCGATTTGCTGCAGAAGGGTTGACTGGAAATTCAGCGATCTGCATTGTTGACAGCTATATGGCAGGGAAGAGAGGCTTACGCGCTGAGATAACAGCTGGCGTCTGCCCACGGGTGGGTGTTCTCAGGATTGTGTTCCAAGGTAATAAACTAAGTTTTTGGATTCAGCGTCTGAGCGTTTATTAATGGTCTAACGCTGCGCGATATGACGAAAGTAACCCTGTTAATATGACATCTTTAGTATTAATCAGATTGATTTAACTAGGAATGCTGATAAAATGGAGCTATATTCCTTTAGGCGGAATAATATTCCATACAGCGGAACGGCAAAATGGAACTGATCGAACGGACAACAGCAGTAATGGAAGCATTGAGCTCATCCCGATCGGGGATGTCAATCTCAGATGTTGCAGCTGCTGTCGCGCTTCCCCCCAGCACTGTACATCGGATTTTGAATAGCCTGCGAAAAACTCACCTGGTGGTACAGGATCAACAGACAAAGCTTTACCGCCTTGGATATAAACTTTTCGGAATGTGTTCCAACATGCAACGCAACGACTGCTTGATCGCGACTGCTCGCCCTGGCATGACTGCTTTGTCTGATAGAATCAAAAAAACTGTAGTGCTGTGTGTGATGGAAAATGATCACATTATTAATATCGCTTCGGTCGAGAAAGAAGACTCCGATCTTTTCATGGTAAAAATCGGCAGAAAAATTCCGATGTTTGCTACGTCAGCGGGCAGAGTGCACTGCGCCTATATGAAAATGGAAGAGGTAAAATCGCTGTACGATCGGATGGGGGATGAGGCCTTCACCCCGTTTACAAAAACTTCCTGGGATTCGCTTGTCAGAGAACTGGTAAAAATCCGTAACAGTGGCTACGCCTGTATCGATGAGGAACTGCAGGTCGGAATGCAAGGGTATGCCAGCCCGATTTTTAACGGCAATGGAAATGTCTGCGGAGCGCTGGCTTTTACGATGATTAAGAGAGATCAGGAGTCAATCGAAGAACTGGTAGCCGATCTGATAGACTGCGCAAATAAAATAACAGTGGAGATAAGTTAGGGAGAATATGAATCATCAACTCAATGACGTTACCATTCGAAATCTCGATAAGGTTTACAAAAACCTGTTGAAGGATGACACCGTTGCTCTTTCTGATATTAATCTGGAAATCAGGCACGGTGAATTTGTATCGATCATCGGTCCCTCTGGATGCGGGAAATCGACGTTATTGAAAATTATCGGTGGACTGGAAAAACCCACGTCCGGTACGATCGAGTATGCGGACAAGGAAAACAGACTGGGGTTTGTCTTTCAGGATTCTGTTTTACTACCTTGGAAAAATGTCCGGGAAAATGCAGAATTTCCATTGGTAATCCAGAATAAAAAAACCAAAGAAAATGATGCCCGCCTGGACGACCTGCTGTCTCTGGCAGGTTTGACGGACTTTGCCAATGCTTTGCCTCGTGAACTGTCAGGCGGTATGAAACAACGCGTTGCGATCGTTCGGGCCTTGTCGTATGATGCTCCGCTTCTCTTGATGGACGAACCTTTTGGGGCGTTGGACGCAATCACCCGGGATCATTTGAATATTGAACTGCTGAAAATCTGGTCTAAAACCGGAAAAACCATTATCTTCGTTACACATAGTATTGAAGAAGCGGTGTTTCTGTCAGATCGGGTGCTTGTGATGGCAACGAAACCGGGACGGATCCGGGAAATTGTAACGATCGATCTGCCACGTCCGCGCGGAGATGATACCCGTGAAATGCCTCAATTCACTGAGTACAATCGTTATCTGAGGGAAATCATCGGATGAGAACAACCCATAAAATAAAGAATTTTTTCCGATCATTTTGGGATTATGCAATCTCGATTGGTTTTTTTATTCTGCTCTGGTACGCCTATGTCAAAATGAAGAACGTTCCAACCTATATCCTCCCGAGTCCGGATAAAGTATGGGTCAGTTTTATAGAATTGTTTACGTCCGGAATGGTTTGGCCGCATTTGTGGGCGACGACTTATGAAGTGCTGATTGGCTTTGTGTTAGGGAGTTTGCTTGGAATGGCATTAGGCTATCTCTTCTCCAAGGTTGATTTCTTGAAAACTGCGTTGATGCCCTACCTGATTTTCTTCCAGACAGCGCCAAAAATCGCGCTCGTTCCGTTGTTCGTCGTCTGGTTTGGAATTGGCGTGGTTTCGAAAATTATTCTGATCATATCAATGGTGGTCTTCCCGGTTCTTTCTGGGATGATGCTCGGCTTGGAAGCAATTCCATCGGATGTTCGCAATCTGATGAAGGTGTTGAAGGCCAGCAGATGGCAAATTTTCTCGCAGATTGAAATGACTTATTCTTTGCCGGCGTTGTTTTCAAGTTTGAAGATTGGTATCGTTCAAGCAGTGATCGGTGCGATTGTTGCCGAGTGGATGTCCGGTAAACAAGGGCTTGGATATATTCTTACCTATGCCTCATCAACGTATGCTGTATCGATGCTACTGGCTGGGATTGTGCTGACAATCCTGCTGGGAATTATCACGTATGAAATGGTCAATGTCTTTGAAAACAAGTTCCTTTACTGGCACGAATCGAAACAAACATAGGGGATCATATGACGATAACATCCGCCTCACAACCGCTGGTTAACGGAAAAACACCCCATTTATTGCTGAAAAAAGGGGATATAGGTGATATTGTGCTGCTGCCGGGTGATCCGGGACGGGTCAGACTCTTTGAAAAGTTATCTGATGATTTCCAGATCTTAAGCGAGAATCGTGAATATACGGCAGGCACCGGGTTTTATCAGGGGATGAAATTTTCTGTCTGTTCGACCGGTATCGGTGCGCCGTCAACGGAAATAGCCGTTATCCAACTTATTGAATTGGGCGCAAAAGTATTGCTCAGGATCGGGGGTACTGGCGTGATACAGGATGATATTGCCTGTGGCTCGTATGTGATCAACACCGGCGCGATGCGGCTTGGTGGTACGTCTCATTTCTACGCTCCGCTGGAATACCCGGCGATTGCTTCCTGTCAGGTTGTTGAAGCGTTGAGACGTGCCTGCCTGGAACGGAACAACCCCTTTGTGACTGGAATTTGTGCATCAGTCGGCTCTTTTTATCACGGACAGGGGCGCGCAGTTCCATTTGAAAGCGGGTTTGATGAAAAGGAAGTGATTTCCGCTTATCAAAAACTCAATATCCTCAATCTAGAAATGGAAGCTGAGACAATTTTCACGCTTTCATCCATATATGGCGTTCTTTCGGGGAGTTTCTGTTCAGTCCATTGCAATCGGATCACGGATGAGTGGTTGGTTGACAATTATCAATCTCAGGTTGAAATGTGTGAAACTGCCTTGCTGGCAGCCAGCTTTTTGTATGAAAACCTGTGAAACAAGTGCATATAAGATCATTTTAGAGAGGTAAGAATGAATAAAAAGTATTGTTTGTTGTATTGTTTGTTCTGGTGGCGGCGCTTGCCATTACCGGATGTTCAAAACCGGCCCCGACTGCAGCTCCTACTGCTGCGCCGATCGAACCGACTGAAGCAGCTCCGGTTGTTGATGAACAGCCGACTGAACCAGCTGCAGCTGAAGTCAGTGAATCAGCGCCGGCAGAAGAGGCGAAGGAAACCCCAAAGATCTGAAGACCGTTTCAATTCAGATTGACGGTGCAGCAGTTCCTTATTATGCGCCGCTGTACATTGCCCAGAAAAAGGTTTCTTTGCAGAAAATGGGCTGAATGTTGAGTTTTACTATGCGGCGGCCGCCGACATCGTAAAAAATGTTGCCTCCGGCAATGTTGAATTTGGTTTCCCCAACGCTGATGCAGTCGTCGCAGCCCGCGCACAGGAAATTCCTGTCAAGGTTATCAGCACAACCTATCAGGAAGGGCTGGGTGCAATTATTTTCGGTAAAGATTCCGGGATTAAAACACCAGCTGATCTGAAAGGGAAGAAAGTCGCGGTAACGAGTCTTGGCAGCGCGAACTATTTCCAGCTTGAAGCAGCGATGAAAAGCGTTGATATGAGCGTTAAGGATGTTAATGTTGAAATCGTTGGCACGGGTGCGATTCTGACTGCTCTGACCCAGGGTCAGGTGGATGCGATTGTTTTCTCGAAACTGCGGACGATTGAACTGAACAACGCCGGTTATCCCGCGGCAGACATTCCTAGTGATCAGTTCTTGGCCTCCTTTGGCAACGTGCTGGTCGCTGGCGAGAAGCTGATCACTGAACAGCCGGAAGTTGTCAATGGGTTCATTGCTGGACTGAAAAAGGGATTGAATATGTGATTGATGGTCACACGGAAGAGGCTGTAGATTATTCTATTGAGAAAATGGCGCCGACGTTTGCTGAAAAACGCGATGTTGTTGTGAAAATTATCGATGAAGTCTTCATCCCTACGCTGTGGCAAAGTGACTATACCAAGGAACATGGCATCGGTGCCTCTGACAAGGAAAATGGCAGCGCCTGATCGATAACTCCAAGGAATACGGCACAATTGACAAAACCTTTGACGCAAGTGATTTGCTTTATACAAATTAATATATAAAAAGTGAGGGCGGCGTGTTTTACCAAAGATATCGAAAAATCATATTACCGGTTCTGGTATTCCCGATTATCCTGATTCTCTGGGAGCTATATATTAAAGGATTCAACGTCCCGAATTACCTGCTCCCAAGACCGCTGGACCTTTTCTATGGGATGATCGACCTCTTCAGAATCGGAAATGTGATGAAGCATATCTGGATCACGCTGCAGGAAATTTTTGTCGGAACCGCGATCGGTATGGTGATCGGTCTCGTTCTGGGCTATGTGATGGCAAAAGTCAGGTTTTTTGAGAAAGTTATTATGCCTTTTGTTATCATCGTCCAAACCGCTCCGAAAATCTCGTTGGCCCCGTTGTTCATTTTGTGGATGGGGCTGGGGATTGAATCAAAAGCTGCGCTGGTGATCCTTGTGGTTTCGTTCCCGATCATGATCAACCAGGTTACCGCAATCCGATCGATTGATGACAACGCCTATAATCTGATGAAAGTGCTCAAGGGCAGCAAGTGGCAAACTTTTTGGCATATTGAGCTGCCCTATTCATTGGAAATGTTGCTTTCCGGAATCAAACTGGCGTTGACTCAGGCGATGACGGGCGCGGTAATCGGTGAAATGATTGGCGCTAAAGCAGGGCTTGGTTATCTGTTGACGCTGGGCAGTGAGACTTACGACATTAAGATGATTCTGAATGCTGTTATTCTGCTGAGCGTTATCGGTCTCGCACTGTATATGATTTCTGAGCTGATTGAGCAAAAGGCGCTTTATTGGAAAACGCTTGATAAAAGCGTTGTTGGATAAAATAATTGTTAGAAATAATCGAAAAAGGAGCTGACCATCCAGCTCCTTTTTTATATCCGTTCTTGATTCTCTTTTTTTGCCAGATCACAACTCACAGATAATATGTGATGTGCTGTAATGAAATGATCGGATCGCTATATTCCACCCGAATTTCAGGTGGGAGGTTCAGGATGGTTGTCGCATAGCTTAAAATTGCTTTGATGCCGTTTTTCACCAACAATTCTGCGACTTCTTGTGCTTCGGAAGCAGGTGTGCTGATCATGGCGATTTGAATGTTTTTTTCGCTGATGAACGCAGGCATGGCTTCCAGACTTTGCACTTCGATATTGCCGATTTTTTTGCCGTACATTGCCGGATCATCATCAAAAGCACCAGCGATATAAAAACCATGCTTTTCAAATCCGCGGTAGTTGAGAATCGCTGTGCCAAGGTTGCCGATCCCAACCAAGATAATTGCCCAGGCGTTTTTTACTTTCAAAATTTCTTCTAGTTTTGAGATGAGGTAATCAATGTTATATCCGGTGCCTTGCTTACCAAATTCGCCGAACTGAGAAAGATCCTTTCGGATCTGTGCAGCTGAGTATCCGAGCAGGTGGCCGAGTTCACCAGAGTTGGTGTGGACTTTGGTCAGCCGCAAATTGGTGAGGATGCGCAAATAGCGCGGGAGCCTGCCAACGATGATATCCGGGATCATTTTATTCGGGTTCGTAGGCATTAGCGGCGGTCTCTCCTGTTCAAGAATGAAAGATAGTAAAGAACGTTCGAAATTGACTGAATTGCGGCTGCTACGTAAGTCAACGCGGCAGCGCTGAGGACCTTTTCAACGCCTTCCTGCTCGTCCGGATAGAGCAATCCGGTATTTGCAATCCAGTTTTTGGCACGGTTACTCGCGTTAAATTCTACGGGAAGCGTGATGATGGAAAA
This sequence comes from Flexilinea sp., assembly GCA_040766005.1. GTDB lineage: Bacteria > Chloroflexota > Anaerolineae > Anaerolineales > Anaerolineaceae > Flexilinea. The sequence continues at coordinate 156,000 of JAXGRI010000006.1, forward strand.
GACAGCGGTGAGCGCAAAGATCAAAACACCGGCATAAGCTACCTGATACCCGAAATTTCCGATCATACGTGTCAAAATCAGACCGATCATAAACAAGATTGGTCCAAGTGTGCTGCCAAATCCAACCAACGGTACAAGACTGGTGCGTATTGTCAGCCAGGGGTAAGCCCCTGCATGCTGATAAGCATGTCCGGCCTCATGGCAGGCAACACCGACGGCCGCAACACTGTTCGAACTATAAACTCCTTCACTCAGGCGTAAAACACGCTTGGTCGGATCGTAATGATCGGTTAAGTTGCCTGCTACGCGCTCGACCGAAACGTCCGTCAGCCCTTTTGAATCCAGCATTTTTCGGGCTGCTTCTGCGCCTGTGACACCAGTTTTGGTGCGGACCTGCGAGAACTGTGAGAAGGTGCCTTTTACCTTAAATTGCGCCCACAGTCCGAGTAGCATCGGGATAATTGCATAAATCAGATAAGACGAATAATAACCCATTTCACCCTCCAATACTGTACAATTATAAATGGAAAAAGAGACTTCGTTTGCTTTCGAAGGAAAAGGCTTGAAAAACTGGAAAACGCAAAAGAAAGGCGACTTGTCGTATAATAGTGCCTAGTATATTCCAAAAAGCTTGATGGAGTGTTTCATGACGCCTATTGATACCAAAAAACTTTTTCTTGGAAAACAATATGATATCGACGGTAATATGACGGAGGAACCGTTGCTTTATCGCCCCGAGAATTTAAATACCCATTGTGTGATTGCAGGTATGACCGGATCGGGGAAAACCGGGCTGGGCATTATCATGCTGGAAGAACTGGCGCTCAAGAATATCCCCGCGATCATTATTGACCCCAAGGGCGATTTGACCAACTTGTTGCTGCATTTCCCGGAGTTGCAACCTGAAGATTTTGAGCCGTGGATCGATCCCGAAGCACCTGCGCGTGAAGGGAAGGAATTGGCTGTGCTCGCGTCAGAACAGGCTCAGAAATGGCAGACAGGTCTTTCGCAGTGGGGGCTGGGAAAAGAAGATCTGGAGGCATTGAAAAAGGTTTCTTATACGGTGTATACGCCGGGATCAACCGTTGGCAACCCGGTCAACATTATGGCCTCGTTCAATCCGCCGCCCAATCGCTGGACGATGAGCGATGAAGATATCCGGGAGATGATCTCTACCTCGGTGACTGCGTTGCTGGATCTCGTCGGCATTTCAAATATTGATCCGATTCAGAGCCGGGAACATATCCTGATTTCAACCATCATCGAACAATATTGGAACATGAATAAGAGCGTGGATATTGAGGAACTGGTCAATACAGTGAATAATCCACCTTTTGAAAAACTCGGTGCGCTGCCGGTGGACAAGATGTTTCCACCAAAAGACCGCTTTCAGCTTTCAATGTTGTTAAACAATTTTCTGGCATCGCCATCCTTCCAATCCTGGAGCAAGGGGCCCGAACTGGATATTGGCAAGATGCAATTTAAAGCAGATGGACGCGCGCGCTTCAATATCTTTTATATCCAGCACTTGAGCGAGCATGAGCGGATGTTTTTTGTGACGATGCTTTATTCAAAGATCGAATCATGGATGAAAACACAGAGTGGAACAGGCAATCTCAGGCTGGGTGTATATTTTGACGAAATTGCCGGTTATCTGCCGGCAAGCGGCAACCCAGCATCCCGGGGGATTATCATTCGGATGCTGAAACAGGCGCGTGCTTTTGGTGTCGGTTTAATCCTCTCCTCACAAAATCCGATTGACTTTGACTATAAAGCGCTCTCAAATGCCGGCACCTGGATGGTCGGAAGGTTGCAGACAGAACAGGATAAAAACCGTCTGATTGACGGATTGACCACCAATGCTGGAGCGATTGACCGGCAACAGGCTAATCGGTTGATTTCAGCGTTGAAAAACAGACAGTTTCTATATATGAATGTACATGAACCAGGGTTGAAAGTATTTTCGACGCGCTGGGTATTGAATTATCTGGCAGGCCCGTTGACAAGAAACCTGATTCCAAAGCTGATTGAGATGGGCCTGAGCGAGAGCAACGCTGGCAATGAAACAGACGAACAGGCGGCGCTGCCGACCGATACTGAAAATCTTGTGAATGGAGAAGAGGAAGGTACTGGAATGAATGGAGACGATAAGATGATGGAAGGCGCAAAACCGGAAGTTGCCTCGACAATCGGTGAATATTATCACCGGGTCGCCAAAACACTGGCTGAAGCTGATGCGGCGGATGACGCGCTCACTTATATTCCTGTCTGGTATGCACAGGCGGAAGTAAAGATCAACCAGCCGAAATACAACCTGAATTTCGCGGATATCAAAGCTGCAATGGTGGATGAAGAAATGCTGCGTGGGTTGAATATTCGTTGGAGCGATTATGCAGTCGATCCGATTGATCCAAGTCTGTTGGATAAATTCCCTGAGCAGCAAGATGCAAAATTTCAGCAGCCACCATCTTGGATGCTGGAGGGCAGCAGCGTGCGCAGCAGAGAATCTGATTTCATCGATTTCATCTACCGGCAAGGGGATATACGGGTCAAAGCGAACGAAACGCTTGGCGTATATGCCCCTTCAACCACTCCCGATGAAGACTTTTTGAAAATGTGTAAAGACAAGATTCAACAGGCATCCGAAACGGAAAAGAAAAAATTGGTCGATGCCTATCAGAAGGTGGTTGATAACCTTGAGGCGAAAATCCGCAAAGCGCAGATGGACGTGCAGGACAAACAGGACAAAGTCGGCAGCCGGAACCTGGAAAAATATGGTGCATTCGGCGAATTGCTGCTTTCTCTGGTGACAGGGCGCAAACGGTCGATCTCAACATCGATCAACAAGTATGGTTTATCCAATAACGCTGCGAATGCGCTTGAAAAGGCAAATCTGGTCTTGGACGAGTTGAACGGACAATTGGAGAAAGCGACTTCTGACTTCAAAGACCAGATCAGCGATTTAGAAGCCCGCTGGGAAGCAATTGCTGAGAAGAGTGGAGAAATCGCGATTTCCCCGTTGAAAAAAGATATCTTCACCGACTACTTTGGCATTCTTTGGCTGCCTTATTACACCGATCGGGCCGGTAAATTGGTCAAGGCTTACTAAAAAACAAAAATAAATTAATGGATGGGCAGCGTTGCTCCAGTGATGGACGCTGCCCGTTTGGTTTTAACATTCGGCAAGTTTTGTTCTGAAACCGGGTTGGTCCGTCATGTTTTTTGCTGTTGTTCGGTATCGAATATTTGACGTATCCGCCAAAGGCTTTAAAATGATAAACATGGAAACGACCCAACCGATCAATCCCAGGAAGAAAGTTGATATATCGCAATCGTTATCCGCCTTCGAGAAAGAAGCGGATTTGGTAAACGGAGCCGTTCTCTTTGACGGAAATTCTGGCCGGATTGCGGATGGGGTTGGCGAAGAACGCTTCGTTCCACCTCCGTACCCGCCTCAGCCCCTTTCATCGGATATGATCCGGCAGCTATCAGCGGCGATTAAGGATCGCAAAATTGAAATCCTGACACACTTCACCCGTCTCGAGAATCTGGCTTCGATTTTGACACATGGATTGCAGCCGCGCAGTGTTTTGGCAGCTGACCCGCGCTCGCAGTCCGTGCGGTTTAACCCGCCACATTTGCCGGGCTACTGGAACAACGCGCTGAGTTTCAATATCTCCTTCCCGAATTATCGCCTTTTTTATAATTTACAAGAGCAGATGGGGTTTGAATGGGTTGTCTTGCTGTTCGACGTGAACTTGTTGCTGACACAATCGTTTTATTATTTTGTTTATCCGGCTGCCAACTTGATTCAGACTCCAATTTTTAGCAGCGAGATCTCTCCTTTTTACAAACATTTGATGCTTTTCATACCCTGTTCCAGGATACGGAAAATGTTCGCCGGGCATTTTTGCAGATTCCGGACAGTTATCCGACTCATCCGCAATCGGAGGTGCTGACGTTTCAGCCGATACCTCCGTCAGCAATTCTCGAAGTCCATTTTTATAATAACTATAAATTTAATCAATGGTTTTTACAGAATACACCGCTTGCTTTAACTTTTGATAAAAACCTTTGGCAGGAAAGTTTAGCTTTTTTCCCCGCGCTGTGATTACCCTCACTGGAAATCCACTTATCGCTGAGAGATGACTATATTCTTCGCCAGCCGGCCCAAAGTTGGTATAATGGCATATTGGACAGCACGGGAACCCAAAGAACACTATGAAACTGAAAAACCAACATCTCTCCTTATTCACTGATGCCATTGATCAGGGTTTTATTGAAGTACTCGGCTCCGCGGGCTGGAATCCTTCAAAAGCAGTGGACAGGTAACAGCTGAGTCGGATGGCTTAGGCTATCTCGCTGCCATCGATACTTTTTGCTTGAGCGCTATGTCCCTGCTGAAGCTGCCGGAATTGCGATTTCGATCGGAAAATGTTGCTGGTTTTTTATAAAATTGAATTTTGCGGAGGTGCTTGAGTTTAATGATTTGGAATTTCGCCTGCAATCACCGTTGCGGCGAACAAAAATTGCGACCTGCAGAGTGGCCGATGATGTTTTTAATCCAGCGGGAATTCTGCTGAGCGTAACGTCCACTTCGAATCAGTTTTGTTGGGAATCTGCCATGCCGATGAGCGACAAAGCTTTCTCTGTGCATGTTTTGGCGGGAATGATTCAGGAAATGCTCTCAGACGTATCAGGAGGAAAACATTATCAGATCGAAATTGTTACAAGTGGAAAGTCTGATGATGTCGGCATTGTGTTCAAAGGCGATACGATGCGCCATTGATGTCCAAATTTCATATAGAAAGATTGGTGTTTACAGCTATGAGAAAATTTTGTGTTGTTGGGATGGTTTTATGCCTGCTTGTTCTGCTGGCTTCCGCCGCGTTGGCTCAGGATAACACACTGAACGTTTTAACGTATAGTTCTTTTGCGGTTAGTGAGGATCTGGTTGCCAAGTTTGAAGCTGAAAATAATGTGAAGATCCAATTTATTGAAAGCGGCGATACACCCTCAGTCCTGAACCGGGCGATTCTCACCAAAGATTCTCCGATTGCTGATGTTATTATCGGGATCAACAATGTCTTGCTGTCGCGCGCGCTGACGAATGATGTTTTGGAACCTTATGCGTCTCCCATGTTGGAGGCGATTGATGATTCTTTCAAGCTGGACAGTGAAAACCGTGCGCTGCCGTTTGATTTCGGCGATGTTTGTATCAATTATGACGTCGCCTGGTTTGCTGAAAAGGGGCTCCCGGTTCCTCAAACTCTGGAAGAATTGACGGACGAGAAATATCAGGGGCAGCTGGTTGTTGAAAATCCCGCATCGTCTGCTCCCGGTGAGGCTTTCCTGTTGCTGACCGTTGCCGAGTTCGGTGAAGACGGGTTCGTTGACTACTGGAATCGGTTGATCGAAAATAAAATCGAAATCGTAAGCGACTGGTCAACTGCATATTTTACAAATTTCACTGCTGGCGGCGGAAACGGTTTACAACCGATGGTAGTGTCTTATGACGCAAGCCCGGCAGCCGCCCCGATGTATTCTGAAACGCCGATGGAAGAAGCGCCGACCGCGGCGATTGTCGCTGACGGTATGTGCTATCGGATGGTTGAATTTCTCGGAATCCTCAACAATACCAAAAACCGCGCTATGGCTGAAAAGTTTGTTGATGCGTTTCTAAGTGTTGAATGGCAGGAAGATCTTCCCGGCCAGATGTTTGTCTACCCGGTGCGCAGCGATGCGAATCTGCCGGAAGTTTTCATGAAATTTGCAATTCCCCCGGCAAACCCTGCCGCGCTTGAATCAGATTACGTGGAAGCCAATTACGAAAAATGGATCCAGACCTGGAATGACGAAGTGCTGATCAATTACTGATCGGATTTCGAGAGAAGAAAGGATTATCCAAATGCCCATAGTATGCAGTGGTTCAGTCGCGATCGATTACCTGATGCGCTTTCCCGGCTATTTTAAAGACCATATTTTGCCGGACCATCTTGAATCTCTCAGCCTGTCTTTTTTGGTGGATGAGATGATCCGGCGCTATGGTGGCATCGCTGCTAATATCTCTTATACATTGGCGATGTTCGGTCAAAAGCCGCTGCTGTTTGCCACCGTTGGCGAGGACTTTGATGGTTATCGCTGTTGGCTGGAGAGCCACGGTGTCGATTGTACATTTGCGCGGGTGATACCGGGCAAATTCACCGCTTCATTTTTGAAAACACAGACCTTTCCCATTCGCAGATTGCCAGTTTCTATACAGGGGCTATGGCGAACTCGGCGGATATAAAGGTCAGCGAGCTGGATCCGGCACAGGTGGATCTGTTCATGATTTCACCCTCTGATCCGGAGGCGATGATCGGATATGCGCGCCAGTGTAAAGAACTGGGTATTGCTTATGGTTTTGACCCATCGCAGCAGATTGTCCGCATGAACCGGGAGATGATCCGCGAAGGTGTAGACGGCGCGAAGTTCCTGTTCTGCAATGAGTATGAGTTTGAACTGCTCAAGAAACACGGTGAGCTATCGGAAGCCGATCTGCTGAATCAGGTTGAGACGCTCGTTGTGACACTGGCGGAAAAAGGCGCCCGTATTGATCATGCCGGGCAACGAGTGATTGTGCCGGTTTCCTGCTGACAGAAAGATCGATCCGACAGGAGTCGGCGATGCGTTTCGCGCCGGCTTTCTAACGGGTTATTACCGTGGGTTTGAGATGGAACTGTGTGGGAAAATGGGTTCGCTGGCTGCCACGTATGTGTTGGAGCAGAATGGTACCCAGTCGCATAACTATGCAGTTCCGCAGTTCATCGCTCGCTTCCGCACACAGTGGGATGATGGCGGTGCGCTGGACAGGCTGTTGGAAAAATAACAAAATTCAGTTTGACTTGTGTGTAAAGCGGGCGTACCAAACCATATCGGTACGCCCGCTTTTTCTATGTGAAATGCCGATCGGCAACATGATTAATAATCGTTAAAAGAAACTGGCATATTCCTCGTCAGAAAGTTTGTAGTTGTAAAAGATCTCGTAGAAATCAAGCGTCTCCTGTTTCAAATCGATTTCTTTCATCTGTTCTGGGTACAGCGTCTGTGCCAGCCAAATGAATCCCAAAGGAGATTCGGGAGAGGGCCGATCCCACCAAAAAGCGCCAATTGGACAAGCGTAAACGGCTTTATTTTTTATGGCCGTCATTGTCTGAATCCTGTCATCTGTCAAAAGATTTTCAACATCGTTGCTGCCCTGCGTGACGATTACGTCTGGATCCCATTCTAGTACGCGTTCGACATTCACATCGCCGTTGAACGAATTGTCTACGACAGTTCGTCCGCCTGACCCCTTAATCCAACTGACTCCCCAATCGCCCTTGTTGGCATTTTCAATTTTTTCCCGGTATAGTAGACCGTCTTTCTCTCCGAATCGGGAATATTTTTTAACAGGTCTTCAACCATAGCCAGTTTTTCATCCCAATAAGCAACCAATTTGTCGGATTGTTCCTCGTTTCTGAGGATCTTCCCCATGTTTTTGAACTCATCACGAATTGTTTCGGTCGTTGCCCAACCAATTTGCATTGTGTAAACGATCAATCCGTTTTCTTCCAGCGTTTCGTTGGCTTTTGGAGAACTATAGCCTGCCAGCACAATATCCGGTTCCAACTTCAAAACTTCTTCGATATTGGTGTCTTCGAACGAACCAGCATCGATAATATCTTTAAATTGCGGGTACATCTTGACGAGCTGTGGAAATGCCTTCTGTCCTGGCTGGCCCATAATTTTATCTACTGCGCCAAGGATTGCAACCTGATTTGTCGTACCGCCGCGGCAGGTGATGACGATACGCTCAACTTTTTCCGGGATCGCCACTTCTCGTCCTACAGCATCGATTACGATGTCTGCTGTCTGGGCGGTTGCCGGTTGGACTTCTGCAAAGATTGCCATACAAATTGCGAGAAACAATACGGTCAGCAAAATTTCAAACTTTCTGAATTTCATAAAAAAACCTCCTGGTATTTTGTTTTCAGTACGATATAAAACGGATTTAGAAATTTCATATCCGTTTTTATCCTCTTAAAAATTTTGAATGACAACCGTTTCGAATTGATCCCACATGGCGTTTCGTCTGTCAGCGTCAATCAATGTATGCGTGATGCCATTTTTGGAAACGCTGCGATCATGTAGGATGAAGTTGACCCCTGTTGAGAGCAGATAATCCGGCAACAGCCCTGCGCTGGGCCCGAAAAGCCAATTACCCGCGCTTTGGCGCATTACGTTACCAGAGAATGGAAAGTATCGTTGACTAGCGTACAGCCGGTCGTCGGCTCACGTCTGAGCATGCGAGCAGCTCCTGATTTTGATCACCGCCATAGAAGGTCACACCAGCTGGGCCCCATTCAATCTTGTCGTCTATTACCAGCGTGCGCAGGCTTTGAGAGGGACGCAAATCACAGGCGTTAAAGCGATTCCTCGTTGACGTAGCGCCCGGATGACGCGTCCATATCCCACTACAGTGACAACGTCAGTAGGCTGAACGGAAATCCAAAGATTCTCCAGAGGCAACCCGGATACCGCGTGCTTCCAGATCGCCTTTTCTGTGAATGGATGAGAAAGCGCATTGAGCGCCGCCATGCAAACGCTTCGAAACAACAACCCACGCTGTGTAAGAAGGTATTCAATCATCTGCGGCAGCGGTTTCCCGATGAAAGGTCGCAGCGTCGTCAGTGGTTCAGGGTCGATCGAGCCGTAAACAGCATGTTCCCCATTGAAATGAAAAGCCATGCCGGATTGTTCTCCTGTGGCATCCACTGTCGTCCAGCCAGAAGCAAACCCGATCGCTTTTATAATCCCGGGGAAATTTTTCTGGATTTGAAAAAAGGCAGGAGTGTCTCATAAACATCCCGCAATGATTCACAGCTGAGCTCCATTCATTACCTCTCAATATAATATGGCGGACATTTGATCCAAAAACTTTCAATTCAGCGAACAATTTTCTCGCGAACTACCGGTGAGTCTTGGCTTGTATAAAATAGTTATTAAAATAAATATCCAAATAAATATTATACACTGATTCGCCGTTCAAAAAGAATGAATTCAATAAAATTGTTTTCAGCTGCTGATCTTTTCTCCTGATCCCTCATGAATAAGAGGATTTAACCTGAAAGCAGAAAGTGAGGTAACTGCCCCCCTGTTTTTCGGGAGTATGATGTTATTCAGCAAAATGAAAAAGGGATTTTTGAAGAGTTTCCTGTTACTATTCCCGCCCGAGGAAGCGCTTTTGCCATTCGTACAACACGTTGATCGCCTCAATCGGCGAGATGCTGTTGACGTCCAGGCTGCGCAGCGTCTCCAGAATTGGGTTGGTCTCCGGGAAGAGCGTCAGTTGGAAGGTGGGGACTTCGCGGATTTCCATCCCCTTGCCTGCGCCGGATTCGAGCTGCTTCAAAATCTCGTTGGCGCGAGAGATCACCGGCTTCGGTAGCCCGGCAATCTGACCAACATGAATGCCATAAGAGCGGTCGGCGGCGCCCGGAATGATCTGGTGCAGGAACACCACGTTTCCGTCAGATTCGGTGACCGCCACGTTGAAATTGCGCACTCCCGGAAGCGAATCTTCCAGTACAGTCAATTCGTGATAATGGGTTGCAAACATCGTTCGTGCACGCAGCTGCGGCGCGTTATGAATGTATTCGATAATCGCCCAGGCAATGGATAGCCCGTCATAAGTGCTGGTACCGCGCCCGATCTCATCCAGAATCAGCAGACTTTTACTAGTGGCGTTGTTGAGGATGTTGGCTGCTTCGACCATCTCAACCATGAACGTGGAAAGACCGGCGTGAATCTCATCCTGCGCACCGATGCGTGTGAATATCCGGTCAACCAGCCCGATGCGGGCATGCTCCGCAGGGACAAAAGAACCCATCTGCGCCATCAGTGTGATCAGCGCCACCTGCCGCAGATAAGTGCTTTTACCGCTCATGTTCGGTCCAGTGATAATCTGGACGAACCCCTGCGGTGAAAGGGCGGTATCGTTGGCGATGAAGCGCGCTCCCTGATGCATGGAATGTTCTACCACCGGGTGCCTGCCTGCCTGGATTTCGATTGACAATTCTTCGCCGATTTCTGGGCGGACGTAGCGGTTGACAGCGGCGGTTTCAGCCAGAGAAGCCAGTACGTCCAGGGCTGCAATACCGCGCGCGGTCGATAAAATTTCCACGGCATATTGGTTGATTTCTGCGCAAATCTGATAAAAGAGGCGGTTCTCAATTTCCCGGATTCGGTCTTCCGCGTTCAGCACCAGCGCTTCATATTCTTTCATTTCTGGCGTGATAAAGCGCTCGGCATTGACGAGTGTCTGCTTGCGGATATATTCCGGCGGCGCCTGATCAGCGCTGCCGCGCGAAATCTCAATATAGTAGCCAAAAACCTTGTTATAGCCGACTTTCAGCGTTTTAATGCCGGTGCGTTCTCTTTCTGTTCCCTCCAGGTTTGCCATCCAGTCACGGGCATGAGCAGAATCATCGTGTACCTGATCCAGTTCAGTGGAATAGCCGCGCCGGATCACACCGCTGTTTTGCAGCGTTGCTGGCGGTGTCTCTGCTATCGCGGTCTGCAAGATCCGGGCGGTTTCATCCAACGAATAAATGCGTTGAATCACCGGGATGAGACTTTCTTGCAGCGGTTCAATCAGTTGGATGATCCCCGGCAGCTTCTGGATGGAAGCGCGCAGCGCCACCAGATCGCGCGGGATCGCCATGCCGCTGCCGATGCGGTTGATCAGCCGTTCCATGTCGTTCAACCCTTTGAGTTCATCGCGCAGTTCCGCTCGCAGCAGCCCCTGCGTAAAAAGTGCTTCGATCGCATTGAGCCGTTCCTCAATCCGGTCACGGCGCGTCAGCGGTTTGCTGACCCATTGGCGGATCAGGCGTTTGCCCATCGGCGTGATACAGCGGTCCAGTACACCCAATAAGGACCCCTGTGGATTCCCAGTGCGTAGCGTTTCGGTCAATTCAAGGTTTCTGCGTGTTGACGCATCGAGCATCATAA
>JAXGRI010000007.1:0-166661 GCA_040766005.1 Flexilinea sp.
AATCCCGGGGTCACAAAAAGCAGCATTGATCACTGCATCAAAATTTAATTCATTTGCCTTTTTCACACATTCAATCAGATATGGCGTTGCCAATGATTCATCGTAAAATGATTCCAATGATTCAGGACCATGAGGAATATTTTCAACAACGAAATTCACGTCTTTTCTTGCTATTTTCTTTATTGACGCAGATATTTTATCGGTAACTATTGTTGATGTGTTTGGATTTACTACGTATATGTTCATAAAATCTGCCTCTTTTGTGAAACTGGTCTCTCTTTCCAACTTTTTTAGTTTATCAAGAGTTTTACACTCAGAAATCGCTCATTTTATAGCGATAGCCCCGACTCGTAGGATACGGTTCAATGAGCTCTATGGTTACCCCGTGCATATCCTCCGGATAGACAAATGCCTCAAAACCATCCTCTCGATCAAGATAGATTTTATTTTCATATAACCCTATCCCGGCTCTCATTACTCGTTTTACCGCCCGCCGAATGTCTTTCATTTCAAATGCCAGGTGCTCCAATCCCTCTCCATGCTTTTCCATAAATTGTGCAACCCGATTCCCAGGATCCGTACTTTCTACCAGATGTAACCACATCCGATCGTTCCCCAACTCTATCATCATATCTTTCTGCGTACTATGATGCTGATCTGTCCTCAATGCTGTCGCCTTCACTCTGAACAGTTTTTCAAACTTCCCTGCTGCTTCTGCTACATTCTTCACCGCTACCCCAATGTGTTGCAACCCAGCTAAGTTCGGATTCGATACTTTTTCAGGTTCCCAATAATAACTGGTTGCATGCGGCTGTATCAACTCCACGGTGAACCCAATACCATCTTCAGGGTATATGAATGCCTCATAGCCATCCGCTGCATTAAATATCTTGTCTTCAAATATCGGAACTCCGATTGATCTTAGATATGCAACTTCTTCTTCTATGTCTGTCGTTTCCAAACAGATGTGTTCCAGGCCTTCTCCATGTTCTTGCAAAAATCGATTAACCCGCGATTCCACATTCCAATTTTGTACCAAATGCAGCCATGTCCTGTTTGGCATCATGATCCGGGCATCTAATTGATAACCCTTCCCTTGATCGTTTCGATAATCTGTGGCTTGAAAACCAAATAGTTTCTCGTATGTCTCTACTGCTTTGTTCAATTGATCAACGACCAATCCTATATGATGAATTCTTAGGATCATTCCGTCTCCTTTTTTATTTTTTTGTGATTTTGTCTAACTGTCGACAATTATACAATATCTGTGGCGGTGTGCATACAGCAACTGCCTGGATAAGGAAGTTCTTCTTTTTCTAGCGTGACTTTTGTCCAGTCTGCCGGATTTTTTCCTTCTTTTATTGCCATTGCCCGTATTGTAATATGTTCGGTTATCTTCCTTTCACAAGAATAAATGTATGTCAAAGTCAATTATCTCATTGCCAAATGTTGAGAACTAAACTCAGGGAAAACCAACAAAAATAACAAATATTTCAAAAATACTTTTCTAAGGTTCATTTGAGGTAGCGCAAATGAACGCTTAGAGCACATATTAGCAGTAAACTATCATAAATAGTTTACTAAACTCAGTTTTATCCAAGCACTGCCGACGAAGCAGTCTTTCCCGTAAACAGAGTTGTAATAGAAGAATGCATATCCAGATCAAGCTTTTCCTTGGCTAACAACGCCTATGAAAGTAATATAATCACGTAAAAATCCATGACCATATCGACTATCCCAATTCTCTTTATAGCAACAAAATCTCCAGAAAGTATAGATCATTGATTCCGTAAGTCTTTAGATTAGCCCGATTAAATCATTAGACTTACCGTTCGATTGTTACTATTGACTCTGCTCCTGCTCCACCCGCTCATTACAAATATTGCTTTCACAGGAACAAATAGCGCCATCCTTTTCTTGAAAGGTATTTTCTGAATCAAGTAGAGTCAAGATTTTTTACCATTACATCTGGATAATCAATCATTTGCAAACCGACACCAAAGGTGGATTATGATCCGATCTTCAGGAGCCATTTTATCAATAACATTTTCGTTGAAACTACAAATAACATGTTCACAAACCGACTGGATTTCAACGACGATACCCTCAGAACCAGTTACCAGAACCACCGTCATAACGTTACCTTGTTCCACATGAATAGACACCAACGCATTGTTTATTGAAGGGTCCTTAATGCTTTATTGAAACTCCAGGTTATATAAGTTCTGCTGCCCAACTTGCATTGCAGAATCCGCTTTATGTTATATACTAATCCACCATACATAGGAATCAACATCAGTTTACCATCTCCACTAACCAGATAAAGGACTGGCTGGAAGCGGTGACATGTGAGGGTTATCAATTTTCGCCTTGCACTGAGATTTTTACTAACTTTTCAATATTTGTTCTTATCATGTTTACTCCCATAATGCCAATTATCGAATATTTAACAAATTGCAGATATTTGCAGTACTGTCAATGATCAGTTCAATTTCACCATTTTGGCAAACAGAATATCCTGCACACCAGGAAACCCATGCCAGATTTTGAACTATCACCATGCATAATCAAACCTATCACGTCACACCACCCGGTTTATAACGCGATGATACATATGATCCGTATCCATTATTGCAACAAGATCTCCTAAACGCAATTTATCAAAACCATTCTCAGCGAGATAATCTCGATCACCTGTCATCATATCTTGATCAACATACTCCGGTTCTAATTCTGCACCCTGCCTAATATCGTTGATAGCATAATAGTAGTAACAGGTACTTGAATTTTTTCCCCCATTTAATTAACATATTTCAGTTTTCAATCAAAGACGGACTGGCTTTCTTTATAAGAATATCAGGATAATCCAAGAACTTTAATCCTCGTCCATATGTTTTAATAATATTTTGTCGCCGATATTAATTACACAATATTTCTGGAGTAAAATCAACCATTATCCGTGCATGCTCACCTGTAACAATACCTTCAGCACCAGCAGCTAAGCCATTTACCACTTTTGCTTTATTGCCTATACACACCAAATAGTGTAAAGCATAATCCACCTCACTATTTAGATGCGCTATGCTCGTGCAGGTTCAATATGATCCCCTATATACCCAAATGCAGGATCACCAACTCGGACATTATACACAATACCAGCCATACCAATTGATAAAGCTGGTAATCCTTCGCTGGTAACACCGCTGATAGCACCATCCTTGGGTTCGCGACAAAAGCAGATATTCCGAGTTCTACTAATTCACTTTTGTTATCTTGATCATTTTTTTATCACCACATTTTTTGACCTTATTTCATTAGATTTCTAGAACACCGCCTTAGGTTCAGTGTATTCCTCAATAAGCCTACCTTTTGAAAACCTTGCAAACGACATCACTATTCATATATCTTTTCAACTTAACACGACGTTCCGAAATTTATATTTCTATCATAATGAGAAAAAAGCTTTATTGCTAGCATATAAAGAAAACAACATTTTATCTTGGGCATAATAAAACTTCGTCCCGGACAATAAAATGTAACCTTTATCTTTTCAATCTCCATACTTTTAGATTATCGTGAATAATTACTGTTTAAAGCGACAGCACGTCTTAGTAATACACTAAAAGTATTTTCAATTACTGGACCCGTCATTAAAAATTATTCTACTTCAACATAATATTCATAGGAGTAGTTCGTATACCGCAAAACTACCCCTATGAATTAAGAAAGTCTATACTTTATTACAACTCATTCCCACCATGCAAATTTGACCTGCCACATGTTATTTGCACCATTTGGCCAAAACCCTTTCAGATTATTTTTATATCCTACAGACAACCATGAATCAAACAGAAAAATTGCTGGTGCATCATCCCAGAATATTTCTGTTGCTTGGTCATAGTATTTATTCCGCTCTTCAACAGTTGATTGATTATTACCTTCGTCTACCAATTTATCCAATTCGGGATTGCAATAATGTGAATAATTATATAATTTACCAGGCCATGCCTCGCAGCCAACGAAAGACGTCAATGGATATTCTTTATCTGCCGTAAAATTGCCAGGACTTTGCAGAGACATGTCATAATATGGGGCATTTTCCATGGGTTGGTTCAAAACAGTGAAGTAGTTAGCGCTATCAAGGACTTCAATTTCTACTTTTACACCGACAATGTCCAGCATAGCTTGAAGCTGTTCAGCCATTTCAATATCTCCATATTTTCGACCTTTCCTAGTAAACAGCTTAAATGTTCGATCTTTGCCTTCCCAATCACGATATCCATCACCATTTGTATCAACAAATCCATGCTTATCAAAGATTTCCTTTGCTTTCTCAGGATCATAAGGATAGGGTTCTTGAGGATGGTATCCATTCATGCCCGGAATAGTCGTAAAAACTTCATCTGCAATTCTTAGCCTGCCACCATAAATTGTTTCATTCATCGCAAATTGATCTACAGCATAATTAAATGCTTTTCGTACCTCTTTGTTATCTAATGGTGGGCGTTGGTTATGCAGCGAATAATGGAATGCGTTTGTCGAAATAGCATCTTCAGTCAATATATCGGGATAAGATTCTAAATCTTCTCTTCCATAAATGAAATATCACGAACAAAGTCCGCCTCCCCAGATTGGAGCATAAAATCTGGTATTAGCATCTGCGATTATCAACACTTCTATTTCATCAAGATATGGTTTACCAGCCTGCCAATAATTTGGATTCTTAGAAAATTTAATATATTCATTTGGCAGATAATCTTCGTACGTCCAGTTCCATTTACTTGATTTTTCAAATCATTTTCACTGTGACTCTCAACAAATTTCGGATTATACATTGAAAAAGATCGCAAAGATAAATAGTTATACAAAGGAGAAACTTCTTAGTTAGTTTAATTTCAACCGTAGTTTCGTCAAGCGCATTAATTGCTTCCCAGGGAATACTGTCATAATAAGGAAGTTTAAGTTCAATCTTTCTGTCTAAATTCCATTTCACAACTTCAGCAGTGAATTCAGTTCCATCGATAAATTTAACTCCTTTTGAAGATGAATGACGTGAGTCAGTCCATCATCAGAAACCTCAAAAGATTCGCTAACAGGCTGGGTTCAAATTCCCATCAAGCTCAAAAAGTCCTTCGTAAAATCAAAGGAAAACCTCATTTTCTTGAGCTACGCTACATGGATCAAGGTGAGTAATTGACGTAATCGTCATTCTAAGTTTTCCGCCATTCTTGGGCTGACCTTCTTGTCCATAAACAGATAAAACATTAATATTGAACAATACAATAAATACAATTATTAGTTTGTTTAAATTCTTCTTTAATCATTTTTCCTCCATCACTCAAAAACATAAGTTCTTATTAATTTACAGATATCAATAAAGTGGAAAGTGACAAGCTATAAAATGTCCTTTATCAATTTCCCGAAATTCCGGTTTTTGTTTAACGCAAATCTCCCCTTTCCCTATAGCTACAACGGGTCCTAAACCGGCATCCTGACGGCGGATTGATTGGTGAAGGAACGTCTCCTTCTAAAATGATTCTTTGTCTTTTTGCTTCAATGCTCAGATCAAGGTAAGGAACGGCAGACAATAAAGCTTGCGTATAAGGGTGTAATGGGTGAGAATACAATTCATTGCATCTTGCCAATTCAATGATTACACCTAAATACATAACTGCAATACGGTTGCTCATGTGTCTTACCATTGAAAGATCATGAGCGATAAAAAGATATGTTAAACCCATCTCTTGCTGCAAATCTTTTAAGAGATTTATTACCTGAGCCTGAATTGAAACATCCAATGCTGATATTGGTTCATCACAGACAATTAATTTCGGTTCTAAAGAAAGGACTCTGGCAATACCGATCCTTTGTCTTTGACCGCCTGAAAATTCATGGGGATATCTATTTATACATAAAGGATCCAGTCCTACAACCTTTAACAAATCCTTTACACGTTCAATCCTTTCCATAGGTTTATGGAGATTATGGATCGCCATAGGCTCAGCGATAATTTGACCAACACTCATTCGAGGATTCAAACTTGCATACGGATCTTGAAAAATCATTTGAATTTCTCTTCTTTTCTTCCTTAATTTCTCTCCTTTCAACTTTACTAAATCATCTCCTTGGAAAAGAACACGACCTTCCGAAGGAGTATATAATTGCAAAATAGTCCTTCCTGTTGTAGTTATACCGCAACCTGATTCACCAACCAGTCCGAAGGTTTCTCCTTCGTTTATTTCAAATGACACACCATCAACAGCATGCACAAAACTAGTAGGACGGTTAATAAACAAACCTGAATAAATCGGAAAATGCATGTATAAATTTTCGACTTGTAATATTGGTATCTTTTCTTCCATAGGGATTAATATTCCTTCCCTGTCTTCGGGTTCACCCAGCATGCTGCCAAATGGTTTTTACCTTCAACTTGAGTAAGGGTTGGCAGCATATTTTCACATTTTTCCAAAGCAAATCTACAACGAGTTTTAAATGGACAACTTGAAGGTTTTTCGTAGAAAATTGGTGGAGTGCCTTCAATAGATAACAATCTCCTGCTACAAGAATCATCCATTCTCGGTAAACTCCCCAGTAGCCCTATCGTATAAGGATGTTGTGGATTTTCATATAGATCCTTTACCGGAGCAGTTTCCACTATAAATCCTCCATACATGACATTCACTCTATCAGCCAATCCAGCGATAATTCCGAGATCATGGGTGATCCAAATGATTGACATTCCCAATCTGTCGCGTAAATTTTTCACTAAGTCAACAATTTGAGCTTGGATTGTAACGTCCAATGCTGTTGTCGGTTCATCAGCAATCAATATCTGCGGTTCACAAATCAAGCTCATAGCAATCATCACTCTCTGCCGCATTCCTCCAGAAAACTGGTGTGGGTAATTATTTATTCTTTCCCGGCAGTTAGGAATTCCAACCATTTCCATGTAATGAATTGCTCTATCAATTGCATCTCGCCTACTAACATCAGTATGGATTTTATAAGGCTCCGATACTTGGTCTCCAATAGTTAATACGGGATTAAAAGACGTCATGGGATCTTGAAAAACCACACTGATTTTTGATCCTCTGATATTGCGTATTTCCTGCTGACTCATCCGTAATAAATCATTGCCTTGAAAGTAAGCCTGTCCACCAGTCACTTTTCCAGGAGGATTGGGTATTAATTGAAGCAAGGACATCATAGAAACACTCTTACCACATCCTGATTCTCCAACAATGCCTAATGTTTCACCCTCATTCAAGTAAAAAGAGACACCATTAACTGCATGAACAAGCCCTTCACGCGTTCGAAATTGCGTTTCTAGTTCTCTTACATCTAATATTGATCCCATTATTGGCAAATCCTTTAACTAATTTGGAAACTCAAGAAAAATTGGAAATGATATCAACTTATGTCACTTTCAATTTTTTTTAGAATAAGTTCAATATTAAAAACGTTGAACTCACCGAATAAAAAAGACTGTTATCTTAACAAATATTATTTTGTTTATCCTATTTCAATTAATCGATATATTTCTTTTGTATAAGTTCCAAAAACAAATCATTATGAGAGTAAAATACGTCTGCTTTCATAGGGTTCACATAAAAAACTGAACGATAAATTTCCCTGCTATTCATTGAACCAGGCATATTTGCATTGCCAATTCATATGAGCACCATCGCTATAAATTCCTCGTAGTTTAGAAGATCGTCCTGCTGTATTTATCCCATCAAAAAGCCAAATCGCAGGAGCGTCAAACCATACTAGTTCTGTAGCTTCTTCATATATTTTGTTCCGTGACTCAAGAGTTGTAGCAAACTTTGCATCATCGATCAGTTTTTCAAACTGATCATTACAGTAGTGCGAATAATTGAATAATGATCCTGGCCAAGCATCACACGGGAAAAAAGATTCAACTGCATATTCTTTATCACCTGTGTAATTAGAAGGCGCCTGATTCGACATGTCATAATATGGTGCTTTGTCCATGGGTTGATTCAGATATGTAAAGTACGTTGCAGAATCCATCACATCAATTCTGACTTTAATTCCAACCTCACCCAACATTGCTTGTACCTGCTCTGCGATTTCAATATCTCCGGGGCGCTGTCCTTTTCTGGTGACAAAAATAAATTCTTTTTCCTTACCCTCCCATTCACGGAAACCATCATTATTCGTATCAACAAGTCCGTTTGCTTCTAACAGATCCTTAGCTCTTTCTGGATCATATTCAAAAACAGGTTGAGGATAATAACCTTCTACGTATTTTGAAACAGTATTCAAATCTCTCGATGACTCAAAAAGTCCGTTAAAAATGCTGCGATTCATTCCGCCTTTATCAATAGCATAATTAAAAGCTCGGCGAACTTCTGGGTCATCTAACGGAGGTCTTTGTGTATGCAGCGGAACTTGATAAGTTCGAGTACTCGGTTCAATCTCGGTAACAATATCATCACCCAAGCTTTTTAAATAATCGATATCAAACAGGGATATGTCTTTAATCAGATCAACTTCACCTGATTCCAACATAAACAATCTGGTATTAGCGTCTGAAACTAAAAACACTTCGAAACCATCTAAGTATTGTTTATCTTTACGCCAATAATTTGGATTCGCAACTAATTTAAGATAATCGTTGGGACGATATATATCAATCATATAGGGCCCGGTACCAACCGCTTCACTCTTTAAAAGCTCTGGAGCATTCGCCTCAACAAAAACTGGGTTATACATTGAAAATGATTGGCTGCTAAGATAGTGGTAGATCGGAAGATAAATTGATTTTAAAACAATTTTAATTGTATTTTCATCAACCACTTCAATACTGTTCCACGGGATATTCTCTGCAAAAGGAAGACCCAAGTTAATTTTCCTTTCAAGGTTCCACTTAACAACTTCAGCATTAAAAGGAGTACCATCAGTAAAAGTAACTCCTTCATGAAGGTACCAATGTGTTCTAATCCGTCCTCTGAAACTGAATAATTCCTTTACCAATACCCCCACAGGCTTCCAATTGCATCAAGTTCAAATAACGTCTCATAGATCAAGGGAACCACTTCAATTGTTTTAGCAACACTATTCGAATCCAAATGAGCGAGATCATTCAGTGCAATTCGTAAGATCCCACCATATTTTGGTTCTTCTTGCGCATGGTTTAAATTCACTTAACAAACAACAATTAAAAATTATCAGCAACAATAACAAAATGTTTTTTTATTCATTCATTACCTTCTTTGAATACTCATATTAATGTTATCTGTTTTTTCAATTTTGATCTAAAGCAATTCGCAACCCATCACCAAACGAATTAAACCCAAAACAACAAGCATCAATGCAAGTCCAGGATAGATCATCATATGTGGAGCTCGCCGATACCATTTGACACTTTCTTGCAACATACCGCCCCATTCTGCCATAGGAGGACGAACTCCCAACCCGAGAAAACTGAGGCTTGAAGCAGTCATAATTGAAGAAGGAATAAACATGCTCATTTGAACAATAATTGCTGCAGTTGCATTGGGAAGAATACATTTTAGAAGAATTTGTTGCCTTTTGCTCCCACAGTTACTGCGGATAGTACATATTCTCTTTTTTACTGAAAGCACTTGTCCATGTGTTATTCTTGCAAAACTTGGAATCTGGGTTCGCGATATCGCGATTACCAGATTCCGAATATCTGGCCCTAAAATCGAAATCACAGAAAGGGCAACGATGATACCGGAAATGAAAGAAGCACATCCATTAAACGCATAATAATTGTTTCTGTCTTAGAAACCATCCAGCAATTAAGCCCAATAAAACACCGACTGTAGTCCCAAGAAAGACAGAAGAAAGCGCAATAATCAGAGAGATTCGACTACCATAAATAATTCTGGAGAGACAATCCCTTCCATTATGGTCTGTTCCTAATAGATTTATAGAGTTCGGCGACGCAAGTGTGTTTTAAATTCATTTGATTGGGATCGGATGGTGCTAACCACGGAGCAAAAACTCCAACAATTATGAAGATTGAGACTATTACAAAACCAATCGTTCCTAAGCGATTTGTCTTCATAAAATGTTTGAGATTATAAGAGATTTCCTTTTTATTCATATCTTTTCCCACTGAAAATTAATATCGTATCCTTTAACGACTCCATAAAGCAAATCTACAAACAAATTGACAAACACGAAACTTGTCGCAAACACTAGCAAAACCCCTTGAACGACCATTAAATCGCGTTGCTCAACAGCTGTAACTAATAGTCGCCCCATACCTGGCCAAGCAAAAACAGTCTCTGTAACAACCGCTCCACCTAGCATATGGCCGAATTGCAAGCCAATAACAGTTATTACGGGTATCAATGCATTTTTCAAAACATGTTTTCCAATCACTCTTCTTTCGCTCGATCCTTTTTCGCGGGCAGTCCTTACATAATCTTCTCTAAGAACTTCATGAATAGATGATCTTGTCATGCGTGTGATGAATGCTAACGAAAAAGCTGAAAGCACCAGAACTGGCAAAATATAATGCTGTGGTGTAGAGTTACCGGTTGCCGGCAACCATTTTAGTTTGACGCTGAAAATAAACATTAGTATTAAGCCTAACCAAAATGACGGTATAGAAATACCTAATATTGAAAAAACAGAAATTAAATACTCAAAAATTGTTTCTTTTTTTAATGCTGAAATTGTCCCTAATGTCACGCCCAAAATAGCAGACACAATTGTTGATAAAGTCGCCATCTTGACAGTGTTTGGGAATCGGTCCGCTACTTCTTTTAAAACCGGCCTCCCTGTGATTGCTGAATTTCCAAGATTTCCTTGTGTCAAGTTCTTAAGGTATATTAAATATTGTGTCATGACTGGTTTATCTAAACCAAGTTCAGTCCTAATCCGAGCAATCTGCTCAGCTGAAGCTTGTTCACCAGCAAACATCGTTGCTGCATCGCCAGGTATTAATTGGAAAGCAAAAAAAACTAATGTGATCACAATGAAAACAGTAGGGATACTTATTAACAATCTATGAAGTATATATCTAATCAAAATACCTCCCATAATTAATTATTTCGACAAACAATCAGTATTCAGAATGCTTAACCTACTGCCATCAGTCTTTTTCTATTATTCATCATAATTTACAGTTACAGGTTTTCCAGATTCGATAGACTCATACAACGCTGCAATAATCGATTGAGCCCTTAATCCATCTTGAGAACCAATCCATGGTTGGCTTTTTTGTCTAATCATTGTAATTAAGTTACAAGCCTGTTGATAGAAAGGATCATCGTCTGTTGGAAACAATGCATATGAGCAATGATCCGAACTTACCTCTACTGATTCGCCACAGCGAATTCTTATGCGACCTTGATCACCAATGATTTCTGTGTCTCTAGTTCTTTGTTTTATTATATAAGGTGGTTGTCTTCCAATAATAGACCCGGTAACGCCATTTTCAAAATACAAAAGGGAATTTATTTGTTCTTCTGTATTAATTTTTGGACGATATGATCCACCGTTAGCAATTACTTCTTTAACTCGAGAATTTAATAACCAACATAGCCAATCAATGCTATGAATACCGCTGTACATTAAGACGCCGCCGCCCGAAATTTCCTTTCTCCAAACCCAATCCGGAATATGTTTTCCCCCATTCATGGTAAACAAATCAGACGCTGTAACAATATTTCCCAAAAAACCATTTTGAATTATTTGGTGGGCATGCTGGAATTCAGAACGATAGCGATGGACAAAGCTTACTGCCATCTGAACGTTATTCTTTTTTACTTCATCCACAACCTCAATAGCATCGCAGAGAGTAGATGCTATTGGTTTTTCCAATAGCATGTTTACTCCTGCCTTTGCCGTAGCAATAGCTACTTCTTTATGGAGAAAATGTGGAAGACAGATGATCGCTAAATCTGGCTTTTCATTAAGTGCATCTTGATAGTGCGCAAAGTATTTTGATCCGCCTTCTTTGGCTAACTGCAGTCCACAAGCTTCATCAACATCGACAACGGAAATGATCTCTGCTTGATCAAGCAGTTTATTTATAGCATTTACGTGATGTTTGGCAACTTTTCCAGCGCCTATTATTGTGACTTTTACCCTTTCATCCATTACTCTCCAATTATTCTTTTACAGTTGATTTGAGTAAATCGTCACGCACTTCATCAACGGCACCAAAGAAACAGCACCATTCGCCTTCCATAACGCTGGGCCTTGAACGCAATCCAAAAATTTGGCCATCAGCGGGCGCCCGTAATTCCTCTAGTTCATCGCCATAAAGATCATATATATGTCCAATAACAGTCCCTTTTTTCATCATCTTGCGGAGTGGGACATCTGCACCAACAAAAAGACCGGTAGCATTTGCCAACAAAGCAATTTGATGCCCCCAATACCATTTTTCAGCTAATTCAGGCTCGCCCTCAATCATTCCAAAATATCTCATCACATTTAGATAAGCACGGACGTACACCTGTCCAACTTCGTGAAAATCGGTCGTAAGGCAGCGACAGTATCCACCATGTTCTACTGTTAAAGCACCTTTTCCCATTCCAGCGAACATTGCTGTTGGATTCCCTGTTCCTCCAATGTTACCTTTCAAGGCTAAATCAAATTCAGGTCCTAGTGCTTTTCCCAGCTCAAGGCTCTCTTTATTCTCGGGCGAGAAATATGCCCTGCATAACATGGAATGATCGCCACCAGAATGTATAGCCAAATGCAAATCTGCATATTTAGTAGCGATCTCATGAAATGTCCAAGCAACA
This sequence comes from Flexilinea sp., assembly GCA_040766005.1. GTDB lineage: Bacteria > Chloroflexota > Anaerolineae > Anaerolineales > Anaerolineaceae > Flexilinea. The sequence goes on from JAXGRI010000007.1 coordinate 12,759, forward strand.
CGCTCAGATCGATATCCATCCGGTTTTCCTGGATAAATACGATTCATATCATATGAAAAAGTATCTCTTGGGTCACCCCTCCTGCCATCAGTCAGAGCTTCGATATTAAGTGCAGGCACTAAAACCAAAGAACCATTCATCTTAGAAACATCAAGTTCTTTTCGACCCATCAATAATTTTATTGAATAAGGGCCTTCAGGTTCATCGCCATGAGTACATCCAGTAATCCATAGACATTTCCCATCATTTACCCCGTTATAAACAATCACGGGTAATGAACGTTCAATTCCATAAAGATTCTTGCCAATCGGTATTCGCCCACGTTTCATTTCGCCAGGATTGACGGTAATATCGCCTATATTAATTGATTTACTCATGATTTAATTTCCTGCCTTCTTTTGTTGATATTTCTTCACAAAACGTTCAATTCTTGATGCTGCTTCTTTGATTCTTTCGGTTGGCGCTAATAAAGAAATACGAGCAAATCTATTGGAGCGGTCCTGGAACAGTGAGCCAGGGAAAATTAGCACTTTTTCTTCTTCCAGTAATTTCATGCAAAAATCTTCAGGAGATAATCCAGTCGACCGAACATCAAAGAAAATATAAAAACCGGCTCGTGGCGGGATACATTCCAGATTTAGTTTTTTAAGCGTATCCCACATGATATTTCTTCTATCTTTATAAATATTTCGGTGTTCTATCAGCGAATTTTGTGGGCCATTATATGCTTCAATAACAGCGTATTGCGTCATCATAGGGCAACAGATTGCCAAAGTATGCGCTGCTTCTGTAAGCATTTCGCAAAATGGCGCAGGTGCAGCTAGATAACCACACCGCCAACCTGTCATTGCATATGACTTTGAAGGACCGTTGATTGTTATGGTACGTTCCTTCATCCCAAGAATAGAGGCGAAACTTAAATGAGGTGTATCGTCAAAAATGATATTTTCATATATTTCATCACTGATGACCAAGATATTTGCTTCTTTGACAACCTCAGCAAGCTCTCGGATCTGCTCGGGAGAATAAAATCCTGCCGGGTTTCCCGGATTTACCAGGGATAATGCTTTTGTTTTGGGGGTAATTGAAGCCCGCAAACGCTCCGGTGTTATTAGAAAGTTTTCATCTGCATAACAATCAATAACTTTTGGCACGCCACCAACCATTTGTATCGCTTCATCATAAGCATTATAGCGTGGTTCACCGACTAAAACTTCATCGCCAGGGTTCAAGATTCCAAGTAACGTAAGAAAAACTGCTTCCTGTGCTCCACAAGTTACCAGAATTTCTCGTTCCGGATCATAATCAAGATTGTTATCCCTTTTTAACTTTGATGCAATAGCTTGTCTTAATTCAATCATCCCTCGGATATGACTATAATGCGTAGCCTTGTTATCAATTGCTTTTTTCGCAGCTTCACATATATTTAAAGGTGTATCAAGATCAGGATCACCCCTACCCAGCAAGATCACATCATCTAGCTTACTGGCTAAATCCATCATTTTCGATCGCGGAGTGATTTGCCCAATTTCCCGCAAATGTCTAGATCCTTTTTGCTCAATAAATGTTTTACCCATCAGTTTTCTCCGATCATTTTTTATGATTGAATACATATTTCAATTAATTTAAAAAAGGTTTTGGATGAAACAGCGGTATTGCTAGAATTCGCCATCGATTTCTTTCCCTTTTAAAAAGCTTTCGATATTGTTAATTCTTCCACATGTCTTACGGCTGCTCCACCTTTTCCTCAGCAATATGAGGCGTCAGAGTCACATTATTCAACGTCAACAATGGATGATCCCACTGAACTGGTTCGTACAAAAACACATCCAACCCTGCACCTGCTATTTGATGATTTTTAAGCGCTTCATAGAGTGCTTTCTCATCAACAACACCGCCTCTACAACAGTTAATGAAATAAGCTGATGGTTTCATTAATCTAAACTCATTCGCGCCAGCAGCTTTTTCTGTTTCAGATGTAAGTGGGCTAATCATTACTAGAAAATCAGATTCCCTGAATAAATCTTCTTTGCTTACATACCTCACCTTTAATAACTCCTCCATTTGCGAGTCCAATGGATGGCGTTTGTGATAAATTATCTTCATATTAAAGGAAGAGGCTCTTTTCGCTATTTCATTACCGATATCGCCAAAACCAAATATCCCCATCGTCAAACCATTCAATTCTTCTAAATCCGGAATTTTCATCCATTGAAAACCGTGAGAAGCTTGTGTTGTTAATTTTGGTTCAATTCCAAGATCTCTATATTCACCATTAACTGTCATTTTGTGTCCAACAATTACCTTTTTCGCACAAGCGAGAACGAGCATCATTGCATGTTCAGCAACAGCGACAGAGCCAGGCAGTGAAATCGCTGAAATTCGTATTCCTTTTGCTTTTACAGCTTTCAAATCTACATTATCTAGTCTGCCACCCATTTTTTGAATAAATATCGCATCAGGGGCTAAATCTAAAATTTTATTGTCAATTTTCTGATTTTGCGTAATCAATACCTTGGCATCAAATAATAATTTCTTTAATTCATGATGATCATTAGTCATTGGAGCCAAAATTTCCAGATTGTATTCTTCAGAAAGTCTCTTCCAAATCTCCATCTGATTTTCATTTTGGACATCTAAAATAACAACTTTATCTTTGTTTGTCATAAATCTTCTTCTCCCAAAACATTTAATGGTTGTTTGTCTAAACAATTTTCTGACCAATTCAATAAAAACTCTCATCCGAATAAGTCAAAAGATCGCACTTTATTAATAAAAACCATCTGCAGCCGGATCAAGAAATAAATCAGATTCAGCCAGATGCCATCCCTTAGTCCTAATATGTTCGGATAGTTCATATGCGAGAAAACGCTTTCCAGTAATCTCTTTGGCGCGCTGCAATGCAAGAAAAACGAAAGCATCCGTCGAGATAATTGAATCTGTATATTTCTCCTTTTCAACTTCGGACAGATTATTGAAATCCAATTGTGTTAAGCTTGTGGGTTTAATACGAACACCAGAATTTCCTCCACCAGGAGTAATTGTATTAACAGCAATATTGTATTGTTTGTATTCTAAGGCAATTGATTTTGTAAAACCTTCTAAGCCATGCTTACAAGCACAATAAATCGTTTCTTGAGGGAAAACCAAAACCCCAGAACTTGAGGATACATTAATTATGCTACCTCCATCACCTTGTTTCAATAGACCAAAGGCAAGCTTCGTTAACACGATTGGGGCTCTTAAATTTATTGAGATAATCTTGTCAATCTCTGTAAAAGTAAAATCAACAAAATTTTTCAGGGGCAATATCGCAGCGTTATTAATTAAGATATTCAATTTTCCATATGTATTATCGATCCGCTGAATTATTGATTGTAATGCGCCATCATCACTAATATCAGCTATTATTCCTTCAGCTTTTCCATTTTCGTTCTTAATTAATTCCACAGCTTCATCAAGTTCTGTTTTCGTCCGCGACACTGCAACAACTGTTGCTCCATGCAGGGCAAGTTTCATTGCTATGGAGCGTCCCCACCCTCTGCCCGCTCCAGTTATCAACGCAATCTGATTTTCCAATAACATAAATTAACACTTTCTATATATCATTCATTACAGCCAAAGCAGCAGGATCAAAATTATCAGTATGGCGGGTTGCATCGTTTGCTGGTAAAACAACTACCTCATAGTCCATACTCCCCAACTCATGTTGTTCTGCTACTGTGAAAGTTTTCATTTCACTGAAAGGAATTCCTATTCGATTCTTTTCGGGATACTGTTTTAAGATCTTCACAGCTTCGGTATCGATAGCAACCATATCTCCAGAGGCCATAATCAAATTTGGATAGACATAATTTCCTCTTCCTGCCCAAGAAATTGTTGAACGTCGAGCATCCATTATTACCAGATCAGGTTGAAAAGCTAAATTCAGTTCGCCAATCATAGCTTCTGTTTTTGTTTTATCGCTATGCATGATCTCTCGATCTTCTGGCGAAATCCAACCAACGCCTAATTTCATAGCACCTGTAAACCTGGCAGATGAATGACAGCGCATGTTTGGTAAATATATGCGATGATCAGCTTCATAAATAGATTTTGGCACATTAATTGTTTTCCAATAATCACCATTTATATCAACGGATATCCATTCATCCTTCTCAAAATTTATAAATTCAACATCATATCGTTTAAGCACTTTTCTAACGACCAATTTACTGATAACCGTTTCTGTAGGCCACGCTGCTCTGCCACACATTTCACCAACTTTGACATTTATGTTGTGATCATGCAAAACTTCAATAACAGCAGATAAAAAGTCTAAACTTGTCGAAAGGGGCGTAGGCTCAGCGCAATTAAAATTTGGTTTGACAATTACAGAATCACCAGACTTTATTGATTTTTCCAAACCTCCCAATTCTTTTAATGCGATGCAGATTGATTCAGGCAAATAATCTCCATTTAGGTGGGGAACTTTTACCACCAATGGTTTTTTATTATGTAAATATTTGTTTATTACTCTTTGACGAACTGGATATGATTTCATACAAAACCTCATTCAGATTTTTTCATACTAAAACAGTATTGATTTATGCAAACAATCATCTCATTTCATGATTGATCAATTATTCGAGAAATCTTTTCAACATCATATTCTGACATCAATGGATCAACAGGAAGGCCTATTACTTCATTGTCAAGTTGTTCCGCTATCGATAATGAATCTCTTATAGCATAGTTCCCCTTACAGGAAATTTTTCTTTTGTGGAAAGAAGGAGTGAAATTTAATGAACATTGGATTTTTTCTGCCATTAAATGGCTATAAACTTCATCACGGTTTTTACTTCCAGTAATTCTTACTACATATTCACGAACAATTGCATTAGCAGAAGAGCGAATTGCAGGCAAGATTACTCCAGAAATACCTGCAAGATGCTCCTTATGCCAACCTACCACTTTGGCTCTATTTTCTTGGAACATTTCGTAATACGGGATTTCTCTGATGATCATTGCTGCATCTAAAGGATGCATCCTGACATTAAAACCATTTTCCGAATGGAAACTGAGATCATTACTGAAACTCGCTTTTGATTTTTCATAGTCAATTCATATCCAACTAAAAGATGAGATTTCCTCTGCCCAATAAAGGTGTTATTGAAGAAACAAAACCGCCAAATACTGCCCCATGGATCAATTTGGTTGCAGAAGTACTGAATACAACAACATCAGAAAAAGAACCTACTGGTTTTCCATGATCTTTAGAAAACGTCGCTAAAGCAGCATCTTCAAGAATTGGAACATTTGTTAGTTCCTTTAGCGCCTGAAATGATCAGCGGATGCCCATAGTATATCCACAGCTATTATCGCTTTTGTTTTCTCAGTATCAGCTGTCGCTTTTTGAATGTCCATTGTGTATCGGACAATAACACATCGCATAAAATGGAAGTGGCCCCACAGTTAGCGATCACATTCGTATTTTGCCATGTCCGAATTACATGGAACGATCACTTCATCGCCTTGCCTGATACCAAGTACATAATTAACAGTGCAGAGGAACCTGAATTAGTAGCAGTAACAAATGGAAACCCAAAAAAGTTGCTGATTTTTTTCTGCCTGAGTGATAACTTTTACGCTGTCCCAATAATCATTGAAATAATCGAAGTGCGCTGTCTCTAACAAACTCTATGCTTTTCTGAGCGAAAAACACTTAATCGATTACGAGGAACCTTCCAAGAATTTTCAGTAATTGTCATAATAAAATTGTCCATCAATTTTCTATTTTGATTAATAGAATATTGCTTCAAAATATCAAATCCCATTTTCCACTTTAATTTATTTTTTGTATAAATGGTGTTGAATACAATCCTATTTTCGAATGACATAACCCAGCTTCTATTAAACCTTCCACCATTTTGAAGGTCGTAGAAATCGGATCTATTACAGTAACACCCAACTCTTGCTTGAGATCTTCAGAATAATCTGTCATTGAAGAACATCCCCAAGATAATTACTCAAGGCCATTTCTAATAAGTTCTTGAGCTGCCAAAACACCAGTTTGTTTAACCTTCGTTGGGTCTTTAGCAATTTCGACAACACCCATATTTTAATGCTTTGACACCAGCAAAACGAGACTCTAAACCGTGTTTCTCACTTCTGCGTGCTTTTTACTGCTTCCTTATGTTTTTTTCAGTCAAAATCCCAAATTTATTTCCGAATAGAGCTACAGAATGAACATTCTTCTAATCCAAAAACGGGAATGTCAGAAATTTCTTTAAAGCCTCAATCCTGGGGTCACAAAAAGCAGCATTGATCACTGCATCAAAATTTTAATTCATTTGCCTTTTTCACACATTCAATCAGATATGGCGTTGCCAATGATTCATCAAAATGATTCAATGATTCAGGACCATGAGGAATATTTTCAACAACGAAATCATGTCTTTTCTTGCTATTTTCTTTATTGACGCAGATATTTTTATCGGTAACTATTGTTGATGTGTTTGGATTTACTACGTATATGTTCATAAAATCTGCTCTTTTAAAACTTGGTCTCCTCTTTCCAACTTTTTTAGTTTATCAAGAGTTTTACACTCAGAAATCGCTCATTTTAGCGATAGCCCCGACTCGTAGGATACGTCTAATGAGCTCTATGGTTACCCCGTGCATATCCTCCGGATAGACAAATGCCTCAAAACCATCCTCGATCAAGATAGATTTTATTTTTCATGTAACCCTATCCCGGCTCTCATTACTCGCTTTACTCTGCCCGCCGAATGTCTTTCATTTCAAATGCCAGGTGCTCCAATCCCTCTCCATGCTTTTCCATAAATTGTGCAACCCGATTCCCCAGGATCCGCATTTCACCAGATGTAACCACATCCGATCGTTCCCCAACTCTATCATCATATCTTCTGCGTACTATGATGCCGCTGATCTGTCCTCAATGCTGCCTTCACTCTGAACAGTTTTTCAAACTTCCCCTGCTGCTTCTGCTAGCATTCTTCACCGCTACCCCAATGTGTTGCAACCCAGCCGTTCGGATTCGATAATTTCTTTCAGGTTCCCAATAATAAATCACGCGGCTGTATCAACTCCACGGTGAAACCTGTAATGACTTGTGGCATATGAATGCCTCATAGCCATCCGCTGCATTAAATATCTTGTCTTCAAATATCGGAACTCCGATTGATCTTTAGATATGTAAATCTCTCTTCTTCTATGTCTGTCGTTTCCAAACAGATGTGTTCCGTGCCTTCTCCATGTTCTTGCAAAATCGATTAACGCATTCCACATTCCAATTTTGTACCAAATGCAGCCATGTCCGTTTGGCATCATGATCCGGGCATCTAATTGATAACCCTTCCCTTGATCGTTTCGATAATCTGTGGCTTGAAAACCAAATAGTTTCTCGTATGTCTCTACTGCTTTGTCTAATTAGATCAAACGACCAATCCTATATGATGAATTCTTAGGATCATTCCGTCTCCTTTTTTATTTTTTTAGATTTTGTCTAACGCCTACTTATCATACAGCACACCTGTGGCGGTGTGCATACAGCAACTGCCTGGATAAGGAAGTTCTTCTTTTCTAGCGTGACTTTTGTCCAGTCTGCCGGATTTTTTCCCTTCTTTATTGCCATTGCCTGTATTGGGGCTATGTTCGGTTATCTTCCCTCTACAAGAATAAATGTATGTCAAAGTCAATTATCTCATTGCCAAATATCAATTCCAATTTCATACATCGCTTCAATTTATTAACATCTTATGAAAAATTAGGGTGAATAACCATAATTCACCAACCTTATTAATTGAGCATGATACAATTTCTTCTCGATAGAGAAAGTATCGCCAATGCCATACAAATAGTGTGAACTATTATTTTGAGCGTTTGATTTCAATGAATCTGAATAAAAGTGTAAAAAAATGAAATATATTCATGATTAATAGAAAAGTATTTACAAATAAAATTACTCCGATGAATTTACGAGACAGAATTGAAAACAATTGAGAGAGGCAATCGTATCATGGGGAATTTTTCGCCCGGACAGAAATTGGTAGAATACGATATTGCTAAACAATTTGAGGTTAGCAGAGCGCCAGTTCGGGAAGCGCTATCGGCATTACAAAAAGATGGCTTGGTCGTTGATATTTATAGAAAAGGATATTTAGTTCCCGTATTTAGCAATAAAGACATTGATGAGATATATGAAATAAGGCTAATGCTCGAATTAGGAAGCATAAAAACTTCATTAAGCAATGACCTCAGAAGATTTTGAAATATTACAAAAATATACGACGAAGCTCGGCTCCTCCAATGGAGAAACGCTCTGCAGGAAGCATCAAAAATCATAGGATATTTCTTATTCATGAATATATTTACCTGCTCTAAAAACGAACGTCTTCACAGAATCTGGAAAAAGCATTCGTTCTCAATGTCAATTTGATGATGGCATTACTATCAAACATACTATGATTATCCAGAACAACCGCCGCAACAGACACATCAACGTCTTTTGATTCATTGATGACTTTACACATAGCAAAAGTCGAGGCAGAATTAACTGAACATTTGGATGATGCAAAAAAAAGGGCTGTTTTCGTTGGAAATAACAACTAACCAAATAGTTATTAACACAGGCTATTATTTTTTTAATATTTTCTATACTATATGCATAGCTAACAAACTTTTGAGTAAACCCTCAACAAAATACTCTATAAAAATCCATTATAATCGATTAGGTTTTTTTAGAAACATTATTTTCCCTATATAAGCAATACAACAAACTAATTTTTGTAATCAAACCTATCTGGTCTTTTATAGTAGTGCAACATTCTTTCTGTAAATTCCAGAACCATAACAAAAGTGGTATCAGTAGTACGCTTGCTTGCCACAACGAAAAGGAGATACCAATGAACAAATTAACGATTATGCCTCACAGAAAACTTGGCAAAGCAAGGACTTTACGCAATTCCAGACCTCATCAGAGTGCTCATCAACAACGCCTTTCAACTGCAAAAAGCAGAACGCCTCAAAACAAAACCCTGTGAGCACACACCGGATCGCTCATCTATACCAATGTCCACAAGCCCAAAACGGTCAAAACACGCATGGGAGAAATCACTTTTGATGTTCCCCAGCTTAAGTCCATGATAGTAATTTCTATCTACGAGTATTGGGGAAAGGATTACGTAGCGTAAGAGTCTTTACGATGACGTTTGCAGAGTTATACAATCAGGGTGTATCCAAGGCCAATAAAAAAGTGTATGGGTGTCACAGAAAATCTATGGTGATTTGAAATCTCAGCTTCACGAGTTAGTCGGGCGACAGGGGAGGCCGAATATGCGTTAAAGCCGTGGCGAAACAGAGCATTATGAGAAATTATATATTTGCTTCTTGATGTGCGCGCCATGAGAAAGTGCATGAAGCAGGATCAAAATGTACAGATTTAGCCGTATTGATTGCAACAGGCATCAGCCCAAGCGTAAAAAACAAATACATAGAGCACTCTGTTTCACTCAGCGAGCATGAAGCACACTGGAAAGACTTCTTGATAAGCCTAAAATCATGGACTGGAAAGTATAGTGCTAATTATCAGTGATGACCATGCTATTTGGGCGCAGCCTCTTTGGCTGCATGCTGTGACAAAGGTGCCAATTCCACGCACAACGAAACGCGGCTGGCCATGTTCCCAGACAAGCTGTGAAGATAGAAGTTGACTCAGATATCCGAACTGTCTTCAATGCGCCTGACCATCAAACAGCAGAAAACTACTCGCAAAATACTTGAACCCAGTATGCTAAATTTGCACCACGTTTATTGACCTGAGGGAAACAAATCTTTCTGGCGTCGAATCGTATCTAACTTTCCAATTGAGTATTGGCGAATGATACGTACTACCAACGCTCTTGAACGGTCAATCGGGAAATACACAGAAAAGCGCGTTGTAAGCATCTTTCCAAAATGAGGCATCGTATTTGCGATTGGTTTCAGCGATACTGATGGTAATCAACGAAGAATGCGGGTTGGGAAACGCTACTGCACTGATCTATTATTGAAAACTAAAAGAATAAGGATGTTTAACTATTGAATTTATAGAAAAGAGCTTGCGTAATCTTTTGAAACTTTAACTATCACAATTTCACATACCTCTGATTAGATTTTCACAAAAAAGGTAACTGAAAAAATCCTAGCGCAAAGCTAAGTAAAAGTTTATAGTCACAGATACACGAGCGAAATAAGTTACGAATGATTCAGTTTTGAATATCAAATGAAGCGTTGTTCCAAAACAAATAAACCAATAAAGAACATCCACAACGTCATCATAAAGACAATTTTGAGTTGTCACATTTTTTATTTTTCTTACTTGTCAATATGATAAAGTTCTTTAAGTCCTAGTTACATTCCATCACATTATTTAGGCAAGATGCATAATGAAAGCAAATATATCAATACAAATCGAGCAAAAAACAAGGAACGCATTGTCCGATCGCAATATCGGAATGGCGTCAATTTTCCCAAATTCGACAAATTTGACAGAATATTGGGACATGATCCTCCAAAAAATTGATGCGATCATCGACGTTCCAAAATCAAGATGGGACGTTCAGGTATTATGACCCTGATCCTTCCGCACCAGATAAAACGTACTGCAAACGGGGTGGTTTTATCCCAGACATTGCTTTTGACCTGACAGAATTCGGACTTCCGCCAAATCTGATCGAAGCAACAGACGTAACACAATTGCTCTCATTGATGGTTGCAAAAGAAACGTTCCGAGGATGCCGGATATGACAAGGAGGAAATCTCCTGCGAAAACATGGGCGTCATTCTGGGTATGGTCGGAATTGGCAGCAAAACTGGTAAATCCCTTTGATGAATCGACTCCAATATCCGGTTTGGGAGAAGGTGTTGCGCAGTTATGAATCGCTGAAAAAGATATCCAGGATTGTAGAAAAGATCAAACTGGCTGGCCCAAAATGGGAAGAAAATTCATTTCCCGGATCCATTGGAAACGTCGTCGCCGGCCGGATTGCCAATCGCTTCAACCTCGGTGGAACAAATCACTGGTGTGGTGGACGCTGCCTGCGCCAGTTCATTGGCTGCCGTGCGGATGTCCATGAGTGAACTGGCTGAAGGACACGCGGACATGATGATCACCGGCGGGGTAGACCTGGATAATTCTATCGGGCCCTATATGTGTTTCAGCAAGACGCCGCCACCAAAGAGACCACGTCCGTTCATTCGATAAAGATTCTGGCGGGCATGATGGTTGGCGAAGGGATTGGGATGATCATGCTAAAACGGCTCGAAGACGCAAAGAAAGACGGGCCAGAATTTATGCCGCTATCAACGCTGAATGGCACTTCCAGCGACGGAAATATAAATCGATCTACGCTCCAAGACCTGAAGGTCAGGCGCTTGCGCTGCGGCGCGCTTACGCCAGTGCCGGCTATGGCTCGACAAACTGCTGACCTGATTGAAGCCCACGGAACCGGCACAATGGCCGGAGATCCAGCCGAATTTGCCGGTCTGCGAGAAGTTTTCTCAGAGAATAACCCAAAGAAACAGCATATTGCACTCAAAGTGTCAAATCCCAAATTGGACATACAAAAGCGGCTGCCGGTGTTGCCAGTTTGATCAAGACAGCCTTGGCATTGCATCACAAATTATTGCCCGCGACCATCAACGTCACAGAACCGCATCCAAAGCTGAACATTGAAGACTCGCCCTCTTATATCAATACCCAAGTGATGACCTTGGATAAAACCGGCTCTCCATCCGCGTCGTGCCGGCGTGAGTTCCTGGCTTTCGGGGGCACCAATTTCCATGTAGCGCTTGAAGAATACGAGACTGAAAAGGATGTACCCTATCGTCTTCATACAACCGGGCAAATTATCTTCTGATATCCGCAGAAAACCTTCCAGGCATTTGATCAGCAGTTGTCAAACCTGGTTGAAAAAATTACCGCGGATAAAACAAATCAAACCTTCGTAATACTGCAAACACTTCAATCACGCAATAAAATCCCTTTGAATCACCCGCGGATCGGTTTTGTCGCCGCTAATCGAGAAGAAGCACTGTCAAAAATCCATAAAGCGCTTGAAATGTTAAGCAGTAATTCAAATCACGAGAAATTGGAACACCCCGCAGGGATCTATTACCGCAAATCAGCGTTGGAAACCAGCGGCAAGGTCGCGGCATTGTTCCCGGGGCAAGGGTCACAATATCTCAACATGGGCAGCCAGCTCACAATCAATTTTCCGCCGCTTCGGAAACTTTTTGAGCAAGCGGACAGACTGTTTGAAGCTGACGGGCGAATGCCCCTGTCAAATGTGGTTTATCCGATTCCGGTTTTCACAAACGGAGGGCGGGAAAAACAGGAAAAATTGCTGACTCAAACAGAATTTGCGCAGCCGGCAATCGGTGTTTTCAGTGCCGGGTTGTATAAAATACTCCATCAGGCGGGTTTTACCGCGAACTACTTTGCCGGCCACAGTTATGGTGAGCTGACCGCTTTATGGGCAGCAGGGGTGATCGATGATAACTCGTTTGTTTCGCTATCGCTGGCGCGCGGCAGCGCGATGACCTCGCCGGACGACAATTCGTTCGATCCAGGGACGATGATGGCAGTAAAGGGTGATATCTCCTCATTAGAGAATCTCATAAAAGAAATGCCGGGAGTTTCTCTGGCAAACTGGAACGCCAAAAACCAGGTAGTCATCGCCGGGGAAAAACCAGCCATCGCAGAAGCGCAAGCAATCTTATCAGAAAAAGGGTTTACGCTCACACCACTGTCCGTCTCAGGTGCCTTTCACACGCAACTGGTCCGTCATGCCAAAAAACCTTTTTCAAAAGCGCTTGGTAAAATCCGCTTCACGCAACCAACAGCTAAGGTATATTCCAATACCAGTGGAAAGGAATATCCAAACGAACCGGAAGCAATTCGCCAGATTTTGGCTGAACAACTGTTGCAACCTGTTCGATTTAAAGACGAAATTGAAGCAATGTACGCAGCTGGCGCCCGGGTATTCGTTGAATTTGGGTCCAAAAGCGTACTCACCAATTTGGTTAAAAACATTTTAGAAGAGCATGATGACGTATATGCACTTTCGCTCAACCCAAGCGCAAAAAAAGACAGCGATCAGCAATTCCGCGAGGCAGTGCTTCAATTATGTATTCTCGGTATTGATCTGCGCGCCTTTGATCCATACAAATTGCATCAGAAAGACCAAACACAAACAAAAAAATCGCCGGTCACCGTTCATCTGAACGGAGGGCTTTACCTGGCAGAAAAAACAAGACAGGCTTTTCAAAATGCGATTTCTGCTCAGAATCATCTTTCCGACCACAAAAATGTACAGCCGCAGCAGTCTGTATCATTATCGTCAACTGCCGATTTCAGTAACTCATCCAATACATTATACGAAGGAAACCGAGGGACACCCGAACCTCATTTCGTCATGAACAACAATCATATCGATCATTTATTTATCCGATTACAGGCCATGCAGGAGGAAACTTCCAAAACGCACAGTCAGTTTCTGTCCAGCGTCAACGAATACACCCGGCTTTACAGCCAACTGACCCAGCAAGAACTTTCGTTGCTTTCAAGCAGTTCGCCACCGGAAATCGCAGAAAAGATCAGTCATGGCCTGGAGGTTCTAAGTAAAGGTACGGACCAGCTTCACCGTCAACAGGACCAAACTATTAAAATCCATGAACAATACTTGCAGATGCAAACAGCATTATCCAGCCAGCTGTTGCAGATCGCAGCCGGGCAACCACTCCTCCAAGCATCAGTCGCCCCATTTCCAACGCAGTCGGAGCCAACATTAATTCCGCAACCTGCTTTGTACCAAAGGGATGAAACGGCTGAAACAAAAAACATCGGTACAATTCCGGCAGTTCATTCTTACAACACAACGGCGCAAGCACCTGTCAACAACATTCTGGCCCAAGCGGTTCAAATGGAAGACGTTGTCAGCCCCCTCCGCGATGAGCTGGTTACCGCATTATTGAACATCGTGTCAGAAAAAACCGGTTATCCAATAGAGATGCTTGACTTGAATATGGATATGGAAGCCGATCTCGGGATCGACTCGATTAAACGAGTGGAAATCCTGGGCGCCATGCAAACCCAATATCCAGACATGCCAAAACTTGATCCGGCAGTACTGGGAGAGATGAAAACGCTGGAACAAATTGTGCAGTCCTTTACTAATACCGAATCCGGAAAATTATCAGATCGACAGGCAGAAATTGTATCGAATAGCGTTGAGCCAGTCCAACCGTCGCAATCAGCGTATATCGATTTTCCGGTTGAAACCGTCCAAACTGCTTTGGTCGAAATTGTCAGCGAAAAAACCGGTTATCCAATAGAGATGCTTGACTTGAATATGGATATGGAATCCGACCTCGGAATCGACTCGATTAAACGGGTGGAAATTCTAGGAGCTATGCAAGCCCGCTTCCCGGAACTGCCGAAAGCGGACGCAGCAACGCTTGCGGAAATACACACCTTGGCTGAAATCATCCAACGGCTTACCGCGCAAAAAACCGGCGCTTCCGAATCTGAAGAACCTCGCAACATCGGCAAGCCAACCGAACAACCCGCTGTCGTTTTGCCGTCAGCCTTAGTGAGATTAAAAGAAATGCCGCTGCCAGATCGATTAGAGGTACGACGCATTCCCGAAAGCGTTTGTCTGGTAACTGACAACGGTACGCCGCTGGCCGCAGCCGTCAGCAGCCGGTTATTGGAAAACGGATATCAGCCCGTGCTCTTAAAAATGCCTGCAGCCCTGGTTCCGGGAGAACGTATTTTTCCAGAAGGAATTCATAGCGTTCAGTTGAAAGAAATCTCTGAAGAAGCGATTCAGAAAGCCATCCAATCAGTTGAAAGCCTGTTCGGTGACATCTCAATGTTTATCCTGCTTGATCTAGCCGCAGGTTCCCAAGAAACGTTCCCCGAGACTGGAAAGATGATCGCGAAAGCGGCCTTTCTGATGGCAAAACATCTGAAAGAATCGCTCAATCAAGCTGCCGAACAAGGCCTTGCCGCTTTTATGGCAGTCACGCGCCAGGATGGTCAATTCGGTCTGGCAGCCGATGGAAGCAACAATGCGGTTAGCGGCAGTCTTAACGGCCTAGTCAAGACGCTCAACCTCGAATGGGAAAAAGTTTTTTGCCGCACGCTCGACCTTCACCCATCCTTTTCTGCTGAAGAAGCTGCCAGCTACATCCTGGACGAAATGCATGATCCCAATCGGCTAATCAGTGATATTTCCTACAATCCTGATGGACGGTTTACGCTGGTTGCAGCACCTTTGGAGGATTAACCCATGAACAAAACTCAGACTTATCCCGTCTTCCTCGTGAGTGGCGGCGCCCGCGGGATCACCGCCCAATGTGTCATTCGGCTGGCACAGCACGCTTCGGCAAAATTCATTCTCCCTTGGCAGAACCGCTTATGATCCCATCGCCTTGCCAGCACGGGCAGACGATTGCGCAAACGACAACGACCTGAAAAAACAAATCATGGAAAACTTGAGTCGTATCGGAGAAAACCGACACCGCAATCTGTGGATAAACAATTCAAAAATATTCGTGCTCAACAGGAAATCCGGACAACTATCAAGGCTGTTCAAAACACTGGCAGCGAAGTTGAATATATCGAAGCAGATGTGACAAACAAAGCGTCTCTGGAGGAAAAACTGCAGAAATCCGTTCAACGGCTTGGCAAAATCAGCGGAATTATTCACGGAGCAGGCAACCTTGCTGACCGTCGGATTGAGAAAAAAACCTTGCGTGATTTTGAAACAGTATTCTATCCAAAAGTGGACGGTTTACAAAATTTGCTGGAAATTGTACCGGTCTCTCAATTGGATCTTTTGGTCTCGTTTTCCTCTGTTGTCGGTTTCTTCGGCAACATGGGGCAAGCTGATTATGCAATGGCGAATGAAGTTATGAATAAAGCGGCTTATCAGCTGAAACGCGAAAATCCTGGTTGCCGGGTGATTTCCATCAACTGGGGTCCCTGGGACTCAGGCATGGTCACACCGGAACTAAAACGGGCATTTGCCAGCCGTAATATGGATGTAATTCCTGTAGAAGCCGGGGCGGATCGACTGGTTACAGAAGTCTATGCGAAGACACCCCCGCAAGATCATCCCGTCCAATTGATCATTGGGTCGCTCCCGACCAGACCAGCCGCGACGTTCGATCCTTCCTTAAAAAGGTAACGATCTGTCGAAAGTTGCAGCTGGCATCCAATCCTTTTCTGCTTGATCATCAAATCGGCGGACATCCTGTTCTGCCGGCGACCTGTGCCGCTTCTGGGCAGCCAATTTGTGCGAACAAATTGCACCGGGAAAGACCTTGTCCAGCATTGAGAATTTCAAGGTCTTGAAAGGAATCGTTTTTGATGAAAATCTTGCCAAAGAGTACTTTCTTGACCTGACTGAAATCGATAAATCGCCTGAAGGCCGCGTGACTTACGAAACGCTGGTGCGCAGCCAGAACCAGAAGGGGCGTCCGATATACCATTACAGTATGAACATAATCGTACAATCCGAAAACCAAACAGCGCCCATCCATGTCTTTCCCGCTGCGTTAGCCGACGAAGACGCGCGCATGATCGCCGGGGAGACGCTGTATCAAGATGGAACGTTGTTTCATGTCCGTCATTCCAGGGGTCAAGAAAGTGATCAGTCTGGGCAGAAGCGGCGTCCTTCTCGAATGCACGCTGCCGGCGTTGACAGAAAAGCAGCAGGGACAATTCCCGTTCCAGAGCGCCAACCCATTCATTTTTGATGCGATAGTCCAGTCGCTGCTGATCTGGACGCAGCGCTATTTCCACAACCCTTGTCTGCCATCCCATCTTGTCCGGCTGGATCATTATCAGCCAATTCCATTTGATCAAACCTGTTTCGTCGAGATGCAAGTCGTTTCCGCTAACGAAACAGCAATCGTTTCCGACTTGTGGGTAACAGATAAAAAGATCACCTCTTGGTCAAATACAATGGCTGCAAGGTACGATCAGTCCTTTATTGAACCGCTTTATCGGGGTAAAAAACCCGCAGTAGCTGATCATGACACAATCGACTCAAAATCATTTACCTGTAATTATCGGTATGAATGTCCTTAGCGGGCAGTTGTCCGGCATGAGCGCCCTCAACCATTACTTTTTCCGCGGTGAATTTCCGGAAGCGTCCGCATCGGCAGTTTCCGCGGATTGGGAAGGAAGGCTGGAATTGTGCATCCAGCGGATGTTGCAGACTGTCAGGCTTGAACCTGCTGCCTTAATTGCAGGCTGTCTTTCTGTGGGGCTTTGGAAACCGATTTCTGAAAGGGGATATTTTTCTCAAACGATTGATTTCTCTGCCACAGAGCACCCCTTCATGGCCGCGCTCCAGTGGATCATGGGAAACAATGACACGCCAAATCACCCGGCAATCCTGCTGGTCGAAACACTGCCTAACCAAGCGGGTTTTTCCGCTGTATTGTTTTCCAGCCGTATATTTGCAACAGAAAGGTCTTTGCCGCCGCTCGCGATTTTGGAAGCTGCTGCCGAAAACAAGCAGCCGCTCTCCGCAACCGGCGTGGCAAACGCCTGTCGCGCTGCACTCAAAACAGCGGGGGTTACAGCCAAGCAAGTTAAACTAATCATCACTGGCGGCTCTGATACTGAAATCACAGGGAGCTTTGAAGAAACGCTCGGTCTAATCGACGCATATCAAAGCCAGGCGAAAAACCACTGCGCTCTGGCGGCGGACGGCGTCAGCCCGCTTTTGGCGCTCATCAAAGCGATTTGGTGCCTGGATCAGGCGGTCATCCCTATCACTCCTCAATGGGAAGGAACGGACCAGCCGGAGATTTGGGAAAACACGCCGTTTTACGTGAGCGCTGCCTCGCATACCTGGTTCTCCAGCGAAGATGAAGGTCAGCGTCGCGCCGCCCTGAATTTGTTCACCGAGAATGGGAACTTCCTTCATTTGATACTTGCAGAAAATCGAAAAAAGAATATTCTAATTCATCAGCCACTGGCAGAAGAGCGATTAAAAATGTTTCCGGTTTCAGCGTCGTCAGCAGTAATACTCCTTGAACAGCTGTCGCAGTTGAAAGACAAGATAAGCAGCGGAGATTACTGGCAGGACGCTGCTGCCAATGCCTATGACGATTTTTTGGAAAACGTTCAGGACGTCGACAAAGTTGTCTGCCTGCTCGCCAAAAATCCAGCAGAGCTCGTCCGAGAGGCTGCTTACGCAGCCAAAGGCATCCCCTCCGCATTTGAAACCAATAGCGACTGGCAAACGCCCGCAGGCAGTTTTTTCAGTCCTGTCCCGCTGGGGGCGGATGGCAAGATTGCATTCGTTTATCCCGGCGCCTTTAATTCCTATCCGGAACTAGGTCGCGATCTCTTCTACCTTTTCCCATCGTTGCACGAACACTTTGACCAGGTCACAGAAGACATCGGCGAAATGCTGAACGAAACTAAATTGTATCCGCGCAGCATGAATCCATTTTCTCCGGCGGATTATGAACGAATTGAAGCCTCGCTCACCGCGGATCCAATCACGATGTTAATTTCAGGATCCAGCTTCTCTTTTATCTACACGAAGCTGCTTTGCGAGATACTCGGTGTGCAACCGGCATCCGCCTTCGGTTACAGTTTGGGAGAAATCAGCATGTTGTTTGCCAGCGATGTTTGGAATAACGGGCAGGAAGTCAGCGCCGCGCTGCGCCGGTCTGCGCTTTTCCGCGATCGGTTGGCAGGCCCGCAGCAGGCGATCCGGGACTATTGGCAGACGACGCCGCAAAAAGTCGAAGATGCGCCGCTTTGGAAAAACTACATTCTGATCACAACGCCGGAAAAAGCGCAGGAAGAGATCAAAAAGGAACCTAAAGTGTATCTGACGCAGATCAATACTCCGCGACAGGTGGTGATCGGCGGCGATCCGCAAAGCTGTCAGCGGGTGATTGCGCGGCTTAAGTGCAGCGTCTTGCAGGCGCCATTTGATTACGCGCTTCATTGCGAAGCTATGCAATCTGAATATGATGCTCTGAAGCAGCTTCACACCTGGGAAGTCGCCAACAAACCGGGGATGAAACTCTACTCCGCAGCCAGTTATCGACCGATACTGCTGGATAAAGAAGCCATTGCAGCGGACATCGGCAGCTGTCTGTGCACACCGCTCGATTTTCCGCGGCTTATCCAAACCGCTTATACCGAGGGCGCGCGCATTTTTATTGAGTTGGGCGCCGGCAGCAACTGCACCCGTTGGATTGACGAGACGCTCAAAAGCCAACCGCACGCGGCTTTTACGATCAATCGTAAAGGGGTTGATGATTTTTCCTCCATCCTGAAGCTGGCAGCCAGGCTGGTTTGTCACAAAGTTCCTGTTAAGATGAACCTTTTTTTTGAAAGCGATACGAACGTATGAGAACACCGGAAACCATCATAAATCAAACGATCCGTTGGTATACAGAGAGAAGCGCTGCATTATCCAGCCTCCAACGGACTTTCCTGAACACCCAGGCTGAGGGGTTACGACAAATGGCGGATTTGATTCTGCTCAGGTCATCACAAAGCAGCGATCAGCCGCAACTTCCTCAAAAACCGTTATTCGACGCGGCAGCCTTGAATGAATTCGCTGCAGGCTCAATCGTTAATTGTCTCGGTGATGTGTATTCAATCTACGATGGGCGGCAATGTCCGCGCATCCCCAATACAGATTTACTCATGATGAGCCGGATTTTGGAAATTGAAGGACAAAAACGCAGTTTCGAACCCGGCGCTGCCATCACAGCCGCTTATGATGTTCCGCTTAAGCCGTGGTATATGACAGGCGATACAAGCTCCCTGCCAATTTCCATGATGATGGAAATTGGGCTGCAGCCCTGCGGTTTTCTGGCAGCCTGGCTCGAAACAGCGCTCCAGCTGCCGGAAATTGATTTTTATTTTCGTAATTTAGACGGACAGCTATCCATCCTCCACTCGTCTGACCCCAGAGGGAAAACGGTCCTCACACGCGCCACCCTCCTGAAATCTTTCACCAGCGGGTCAACGATTATTCAGGAGTTCGCTTTTGAGTTGACCATGGATAACGGTCTGTTCTGCGAAGGCCAAACCTCTTTCGGGTTTTTCCCGCTGGAATCAATCCGTTCCCAAAACGGGATAGACGCCGGAAAAAAAATCCCCCCTTGGTTGCAGGAAAACCGGCAGGTGATCGAACAGCATTCGTCGGTAACGGTTCATACGAGCGCTAGCGGAAAACTTAATTTACTCGATGAAATGACCATCGTTCCGCAAGGCGGATTGAATCATGCCGGGTACATCTATGGCAGCAGAAAAAATTCAGCGCAGGATTGGTTTTATGCCTGCCACTTCAAAGGTGATCCGGTCATGCCCGGATCTCTGGGGATCGAAGCGATTGTTCAGGCATGCCACACCTACATCTTACAGTTAGAACCACAAGCAAAAAACATCCGGATTGCGACTGACAGTGGTTTCAGCTGGAAATATCGCGGACAAATATTGAGGCAACACCAACAAATGCAAATCGAAGTCCATTTCATGCCGTTATCAAGGACAGAAAATGGATTCGTTCTCTGTGGAGACGCCAGTATATGGGCGGATGACATACGAATTTATCAGGCAAATCAACTTTGCATCCAATTCCAAAAATAAGAAAATTTGAGGGAGAAATGGAAAAGAACAATAAAAAACAATCAAACTCTGCAATCAACGGCTTACAACCGGCCTTTGATACGGCAGAGATGAAAACCATCCTGAACGATCTTGAACACGCGGTTGCTGCGGTTGAGGTCGATGGGAAAATCGGTTTGGTCGCTCTTGCTGGGCAAGCGGAAAATCAGAAGAATCTCACGCTGAAAGCCTGGGTACCGGCGGTTTCAGGAGAATCTCTGGGAGATGAGAGCTTCAAACGGACATATGGGCTGCGCCGCGCTGTTTATGGAGGGGCAATGGCGAACGGGATTGCTTCAGTTGATATGATCGTTGCGCTCGGGAAAGATGGGATGATGGGATCATTCGGCGCCGCGGGCATGATCCGTCCCAATCTGGAAGCGAAAATTCGCGAGATTCAAACCGCATTGCCAAACGGGCCATATGCTTTCAACCTGATTCATAGTCCGAATGAGGAAATGCTTGAACGAAACGCTGTGGAAGCCTATTTGGATTTGGGAGTGCGTGTCGTTGAAGCATCTGCGTTTATCAACCTCACGCCCAGTCTCGTTTATTATCGAGCAGCCGGGTTAAGTATCGATCCGGACGGCACAACCCGCATTGCCAACCGTGTGATCGCCAAATTGTCTCGGAACGAGGTCGCGCAAAAATTCATGGAGCCTGCGCCGGATTCCATGTTAAATGCGCTGGTTACTGAAGGGAAAATCACAGCCGAACAGGCCAGACTGGCAAAAACCGTCCCGATGGCAGACGACATCACAGTTGAGGGGGATTCGGGCGGGCACACCGACAACCGCCCGCTGGTGACACTTTTTCCCGCAATTATCGCGCAGCGCGATGAAACCCAAAAGAAATATGGCTATGCGCAAGCGGTTCGCATCGGCGCAGGTGGCGGTATCAGCACGCCGGCAGCAGCGCTGGCAGCATTTATGATGGGAGCCGCTTACGTCGTTACCGGTTCGATCAATCAGGCATGTATCGAATCGGGCGCCTGCATCCACACGAAACAATTGCTGGCACAGGCAGGTATGGCCGATATCATCATGGCGCCTTCAGCAGATATGTTTGAGATGGGCGTCAAGGTGCAGGTGCTGAAACATGGAACATTTTTTCCAATGCGCGCGCTCAAACTCTACGATATTTATTCCCGTTATAACTCGATTGAAGAAATTCCGACAGCGGAGCGAGAGAAGTTGGAGAAGCAGATCTTCCAACGCAATCTGGATGATATTTGGGATGAAACGGTTAAATTCTTCACCGCACGTGATCCTTCCCAAATTGATCGGGCAGAAAACAATCCTAAACGCAAAATGGCACTCATCTTCCGCTGGTATCTGGGGCTTTCATCCAGATGGGTCCAACTGCGGTGAAAAAGGACGTGAAATGGATTACCAGATCTGGTGCGGGCCTTCCATGGGCAGCTTCAACGACTGGACGAATCATACCTATCTGGAAATGGTCGAAAATCGCAAAATCGTTGATGTCACCCGCCATATATTCCAGGGCGCTGCCTATTTATTTCGCGTCCAATCGCTAAAGATGCAAAGCATCCGGCTGCCGCTTGAATTGGAACAATATTATCCGGAAAAACCATTGGCGGATTGAAGCATGACAGACTTCTCCTCGTTTCCTGTCAGTTTCTCCACAGTCAGATTGGGGCATTCGCCGGTCGTGATTTGTTCTGCCTCTTTGGATGATGTAGATACGCAAAAAGTTTCTCAGTGGCTTTCATCTGATGAGGTTGTGAGGGCAAATCGGCTGTGTTCTTCCTTACTGCAAAAGCGTTGGAAAGCAGCGCGCGGACTGCTGCGGCAACTATTGGGTCATCTGCTTCAGAGCAAACCGGAAAAAGTATCTTTCATTTACGGAAATAACGGAAAACCGGCACTGCGAGCCGGCGATACAAGCTTAAAATTCAATCTGTCCCATTCTGGCAATCAGGTCATTTACGCGTTTGCGCATGGGATAGATATTGGGATCGATTTGGAAGAAATTCACCCGCTGACTGACATGCACATCATCTCCCGTCAGTTTTTCTCGCCATCGGAAAACGCCTTGTTGGAAAAAACCGTACCTCATCTGAAAACGGGAGTGTTTTTCCAAATCTGGACATTGAAAGAAGCGATCCTGAAAGCGATTGGGACTGGATTTACCTTTCCGTCAAACCAATTCTCCGTGGTTCCCGCCAGCGAAAGTCTGGTTTTACAAAAGCAGGATCATGGAGAATGCACGATTAACGGCAGGCAGGGCAGCGCCACAATTCTTACCCTGCAATCGGGGTTTTCCGCCGCATTGGCTGTTTTCGATAGCTAATGAGAGTGATTGAGAGTTTTCGCAGGACAAACTTTTTTAGAATTTAGAATGATATTTTAGGGAGTGTCGATATATGAATAAAGGGCATTCAGAAAAATTGGAGGAAAAGCGATCCGCCGCAAGATCCGGCGGCGGAAGCGCACAAATTGACAAACAGCATGCCAAAGGCAAACAAACCGGGCGTGAAAGGCTGGAGATGCTGTTGGATCCGGATTCGTTTGTCGAAACCGGCATGTTTGTCACCCATCGGGCGACTGGGTTCGGGATGGAAGACAATCGGCATGATACGGATGGCGTAATCACTGGCTGGGGAAAAATTGACGGCAGGCTGGTCTACGTATTTGCTCAGGATTTCACCATTATGGGCGGTTCGTTGGGCGAAGCGCACGGCAGAAAAATCGCGCAGCTGATGGATTTGGCGTATCAGAACGGCGCTCCAATCATCGGAATAAACGATTCCGGCGGCGCCAGAATCCAGGAAGGCGTCGATTCACTCGCCTCCTATGGAGAAATTTTCTACCGCAATACCCGCGCATCTGGCGTCATCCCGCAAATATCAGTCATCCTGGGCCCTTGCGCTGGCGGAGCTGTTTATTCACCCGCCATCAATGATTTCATCTATATGGTTGACAAGAACGCCTATATGTTTATCACCGGGCCGGAAGTGATCAAAGCCGTCACGCATGAGAATGTAGATTTTGATTCGCTTGGCGGCGCCTCTGTTCATCTGCGCAAAAGCGGGGTTGCACATTTTTCCGCTCAAGATGAAACTTCCGTTTTCTCGCACCTGCGCTGGCTGCTTTCCTATCTGCCGCCTAACAACATGACCCCGCCGCCTTATACGCCACCGACGGACGATCCCACCCGGCAAACGCCGGAACTGGAAACGATCATCTCGAAGAATCCACAGGAAGCATATGACGTCCACGATGTCATCAGCGCCATTGTTGATGAAGGGGAGTTTCTCGAAATTCAGGGCGAATATGCGCAGAATATCGTAATCGGGCTTTGCCGTCTGAACGGCCACCCGGTCGGCATTGTCGCAAATCAGGCGGCTTTCTTAGCCGGTGCACTGGATATCAACGCTTCGGATAAAGCTGCACGCTTCATCCGGTTTTGTGATGCGTTCCATATCCCATTGCTCACGCTGGTGGACACACCGGGATTCCCGCCCGGCGTTGAACAGGAATACAACGGCATTATTCGCCACGGGGCGAAAATGATCTACGCCTATTCTGAAGCGACCGTCCCCAAACTGGCTCTCGTTTTACGCAAAGCATATGGCGGCGCCTATATCGTCATGAGCTCCAAACATCTGAAATGCGATTACAATCTGGCGCTGCTGCAATCAGAAATTGCGGTGATGGGCCCTGAAGGTGCTGTAAAAATCGTATTTCGCAAAGAGATTTCCAGTTCGGAAGACCAGGCAGTGCTCACAGCAGAACTCACTGATCAATATCGCGAAGAACTGGCGACCCCATATTTTGCGGCATCACGAGGTTATCTCGATGACATCATTGCACCGGCAGAAATTCGCTTACGGCTGATCTCCGTGTTGGAAACGTTGATGGATAAACGGCAGCCGACCCCACCACGCAAGCATGGGAATGTCCCCCTGTAGGAGCCAGCCATGAAAGTCCTAATTGCAAATCGTGGTGAAATCGCACTGAGAATCATGCGTTCCTGCCGGGAGCTCGGTTTTCCAACCGTCGCTGTTTATTCGGAAGCAGATCAGGACGCACTGCATACCCGTTATGCGGACGAATCCATCTGTATCGGCCCTGCCGCTGCAGCTGAAAGCTATTTGAATATCGAAAAAGTCATTAACGCGGCGCTGACATCCGGTGCTGAAGCTGTCCATCCCGGATATGGGTTTCTTTCTGAAAACGCCACTTTCGCCAAAGCCGTGGAAGACGCTGGACTGATCTTTATCGGCCCAACCCCTGGCACAATTTCCTTAACGGGTGACAAATTGGCCGCAAGGCTAATCGCCAGAGAAGCGGGCATCCCTGTTTTGCCCGGGCCCGATACACCAATCAGTGACGAGCTGCCCATCGAGCTGCTCGAAAACGTAAAATTTCCGGTTTTAATCAAAGCAGTATCTGGCGGCGGCGGCAGAGGAATCCGCCTCGCAAGCAACCCGGAAGATCTGGAACAGATGATCCTGGCAGCCCGAGAGGAAGCGCTGGCGGCTTTCGGTGATGACACCGTCTATTTTGAACCGCTTGTTCAACAGGCGCGGCACATTGAAATTCAAATCATCGGGGACGGGTTCGGTAGAATCATCTGCCTCGGTGAACGCGAATGTTCCATCCAGCGCCGCCGCCAAAAAATGATTGAAGAATCTCCGGCACCCAGCTTGAGCCCCAAACTGCGGCAAAATCTTTATGAAGCAGCCATCAAGCTTGGGAAGGCCTTGAAATATCGAAGTCTGGGCACAATTGAATTTTTGTTGGATGAATCCGGGAAGTTCTATTTCATCGAAGTGAATCCGCGGATTCAGGTAGAGCATCCGGTAACAGAAATGGTAACCGGGATCGATCTCGTAACCGTTCAGCTTCGACTTGCGGATGGGCAGCCTTTCAAATACGCGCAGGAAGATATCGTCATTCGCGGTTCAGCCATTGAAGCGCGGGTTTTAGCTGAAGATCCGGAAAACGGTTTTCTTCCGGCTACCGGTGAAATCACTTTTTTGCGCGAACCGGGTGGGCTCGGTATCAGAATTGACTCTATGTTGTATCAGGGAATGCAAATTACAACAGATTATGACTCTCTGATCGCAAAAGTGATCGGTTGGGGAGAAGACCGTCAGAGTGCAATCCGGCGGCTGCGCCGCGGGCTGGTTGAGTTTCAAATCGGCGGTGTACCGACAGATATCGATTTTTTGGTCCAGATTATTGACTCCTACCCCTTTCTGCAAGGGAGCGCAGACACGACTTACGTCGATAATTTTCAGCCGGTTATCTCTAATGAGGAAGAATTCCTGGAACAGCAACTCGCTTTGGTCGCCGCAATTTTGGAACACCAGAACAGTGAAAAGAAACTGATAGGACAAACGAACAGTAAATCCAACGGATTTTGGCGCTATCGTGCCTGGGAAGAACAACTTCGGCCAAGGTAGTTTTTGGAGAAAAAATGACTACATACTACGTATCAATCGGGAAAAACGAATACATCGTTGAAATCATCAATAATCAATTCAAGATTAATGGCAGGATCGTTCAAAGTAAACTGATCGAATTGGGCGAACGAGGGCTGTATCTGATCAAACATGGGACCTGGAAACAGGAACTACACACCCAGTCGCAAGGGCCGCATAAATACGGAATAGACGTCAACGGACGCCATATTATCGCCAAAGTCGATAAAAACAAAATCCGCAATCTTTTCAAAAGCACCGCAAAAACATCCGCCGATATCAGCGCACCCATGCCGGGGCTGATTCTCAACCTGCAGGTTGCGGAGGGGGACCAAGTCGAGGAAGGCCAAGTTGTTCTGGTGATGGAATCAATGAAGATGCAGTTGGTGCTGAAAACATCTCAGGCTGGGATCGTCAGGAAAATCAATGTTCAGCCGAGGGCACAGACCGCCAAAGGCGACGTGCTGGTGAATATCGAACCACTGGGGTGAGGGTGCAAGCCGAAAAATTTGGTCAAAAACAAAATTATCAAGTTTTTTATTCACCGCATCTGATACCAATGATCAGCATTCTTGTCGGTCGCAACAAATATCGGAGCTTTTTCAGCCATCATCGCTGCAGAGAATGAGAAAGCATGATTCTAGCCAACACACAATTTGCACCTGTTTGATATTCTTCCCTTTTACATAATTTAAACCAGTGGTACCTGACTTTATTTAATCAAAAGGGCGGAGTAAACCAAAGGAGAGAAAATAAACATTTACAATCACAAAGTCCTGTTTTGAAACAACAAGGGAACAGACAAAGAAGGCAAACGATAAAACGCATTCCCTTCTTTGCGGTTATCAGTATTTATCGTTTATTAATAAAAAGGTTTTTATTAAAACTTAGTCGAAAGATTGTTTTTCGCAAGGATTTCTATAACAATAAAAAAAGCAGCGACTGTTTCCTCGCTGCTTTTTTATTGTTGTTCAAAAGAACAAGTTGCCCTTACAAATAGCAGTCTTTAAACTTTATAAAACATCACTTCCGGATATAAATGCTATGCATTCCAAGGTTGTAGTATGGAACTCGCTTATTTCCGGCGCTGTCCACAGGAATACCGCTGACTTTTTGTTTCCATAATTGAGTGTGCCCCCAATGGTACAAAAAAGCACCGCCCACATCTTTACTTAGTAGCTCATTAGCTTTTTCATAAAGTTTCATACGTTCTTCCGGTTTGGTCAACGTCGCTGCTTCTTCGACAAGTGCATTATATTCCGCATTATTCCAATGTTTGTGACGTCCTAAATTAGGATCCCATACATCAAGAAAATTTGAAGGATCAATAAAATCGTATTCCCAATTATGTACACCGAAACCAACATTACCTGCATTAAATGTCTCATTAAATATTTTCGATTCAACTGGCTGTAATTTTATAGTAATGCCCAGATTATCTTTAAACATTTGCTCAAGTATTTCTGCTGTTTTTACTCTATCAGGATCATTATTTGCATACCATAATTCTACTGATGGAAAATCTTTCCCCTCAGGGTATCCTGCTTCAGCAAGCAACATTCTTGCTTTTTCAAGGTCAAACTCTTGATATTGATCATTTACACCATCAACATATGCTGGGAAACCTGGAGGAAGCATCCCATATGCTGGTGAACCCAATCCATCAAAAAGAACATCAATCAAAATATTTCTATCAATAGAATGAGTAATGGCTTGGCGAACTTTAATGTCATTCCACGGAGCTATATTCGGATTAAAAAAGAGATATCGCGTTGCAAAATATGGATAAGCCAGCAACTCCTTACTCATTTCCGGATCATTTTTCGCTAACAAGTAGTCTGTGCCCTTCAAATTGCGATCATCTTGATCAGCAAAAATAGCAGTAACCTCATCAGCCTGGTAAGCAATAAAATCACTTAGCCCATCTGTCGGTTTCATAATAAATTTGTGAATATAAGGAATGTGATCTCCAACATAATTGACATTTGGTTCCAGAACTATTTCAATACCTGGTTGATATTTGGCAAGTTTCCATGGGCTATTAGATAAACAAGTTTCAGGATTCAAACTCCACTTGTCTCCGTATTCTTCAACGATTTTTTGCGGAACTGGCGCACTTGAAGGATACGTCATCAAAAGAGGTAGATATGTGCACAAATTTGTTGTTTCTATTACGAGCGTACGGTCATCTAATGCTTTTATGCCAAGTTCTTCTTTAGGCAAATTCCCTGAATTCACTGCATCTGCATTTTTTATTGCACTATAGAACCACCCCCATGTGCTACCTGTAGCAGGGTCCAATTGCCGTTTCAAAGAATATTCAAAATCACTTGCAAGTAAAGGAGAGCCATCACTCCATTTCACTCCATCTCGAAGATGAAACGTCCAACTAAGACCATCTTCGCTAATCTCCCATGAATCAGCAACCCCGGGAACCACATTAGCATTTTCATCAAGCATTACTAATCGCTCCCAAAGCCACACGGATCCACAAGATTTGTTGCTGTCGTAAAAACTGGCTGCAACATCCATATATTTATTCTCTTTGCAAGGGAGAATCAATATTTGTTGGTCCGCAGGAGCTGCATCTTCCGGAAGTGTTGTGTTCCATATCGTAAGTTCCTGCTGGGCGGGATAAAATGCTGTCAGACAAAGAACAACTGAAACTATGACTAAAACCATTATTACTTTCTTTTTCATCTCTTAAATCTCCCTTTTATCAATAATTCTTATGTTGAAATCTTTTTACTTTTTGGCGTAAGGGCATCTTCGATTCCATCGCTAAGAAAGGTAAAGCCAAGAATAGCAATGGCCAATGTTATAGCCGGAAAAATTGACTGAAACCAAAAAGCTTGAATTGACGTATAATCTTTCCCAACCATTTGCCCCCAACTCGGAGTCGGTGGAACAATCCCGATCCCAATAAAACTCAAGCCAGCTTCCCGAAATATTGTTGCGGGAAGCCCCAAAGTGACAGCAACTATAATTTGATTGACAACATTTGGGAAAATATGCCGAAAAATAATCCTTTTTTCGGTTGCGCCAATTACCTTCGCAGACATAACAAATTCGGATTCTCGAAGCATTAAAAACTGACTGCGAACTAAACGAGCAACATTTGGCCACGAAACAATCACCAAGGCAAGTAGGACATTATAATAGCCAGGCCCCATTTTCACCATGATTAGTATGGCAAGAAGAAGGCTTGGGAAAGCCATTGTGGCATCAACCAGCCGCATAACAAGAAAATCAATTTTACCTCCATAATATCCTGCCAAAGCACCTAAAGGGATTCCAATTAAGACAGAAAATAACTGAACTAAAAGCGATATACTTATGGAAACTCTACCACCATAGACAACACGGCTAAAAATATCTCTCCCAATAGAATCGCACCCCATTAAATGATTTATACTTGGAGAAGCATTAACTGATTTGTAATCCTGCTTATCATACGGGTACGGGGCAATTATCGGTGCAAAAACTGTAACAAGAATAAACATTATTGAGACAATAAGCCCCACAACAGCAAGTTTGTTTTTGAAAAGCCGATGTAGAGCATCCTGCCAGATACCACGCTTCTTATAGTTACGCGCAATTCTTTTCGCAATATTCACAAAAGATTTTTACCTTTCAAGAAAAACGAATTCTTGGATCAACAGTCGCATACAGAATATCTGTAAGTAAATTAACCAAAGACATAATTGTTGCTACCAACAACGTAGTGCCTAAAACCATCGGGTAATCTCGCGCTGTAATACTGCTTGTAAAATAGCGTCCCAAGCCAGGAATTCTAAATATTGTTTCAATAAAAAAAGAACCTGTTAACACGTCTGCAAAAATCGGCCCCAAGATCGTTATGATTGGGATCAATGCATTTCGTAATAAATGATCCCGAATCAATGATCTTCTGTTTGTTCCTTTGGCAACAGCAGTCCGGATATAATCCTCGCCTAGAACTTCAATAATAGAGGTACGGGTATATCGTGCAATTTGGCTCATAGGCAACAAAGAATAAGCAACAACTGGCATAATCCAATTTTTAGGTTCATTCCACCCGCCCGATGGAAGCCATTTTAAAATCACGCTAAAGATCACGACTAAAATTACAGCAACGACAAAGTTGGGAAATACAGTACCAATAACCGCAATTGTTGTTGCAAAATAATCTACAATTGTGTTTTGATGCAATCCTGCGATAACACCTAAAATAATTCCAGTGGTTGTAGAGAAAAAAAACGTAATTATTCCCAGCTGGGCAGAAATCTTCCAAGTCCTTGCGATTATTTCCTTTACTGTTTCTGAAGGCTTATAAAACGAAAATCCAAAATCCAAATGGAACGCTCTCCAAACATAATTAACATATTGTTCAAAAAGAGATTTATCTAAACCTGCAGATTTGAGAATTTCCTGACGAACAGCGTCAGGAAGAGAAATACCCTTGTCACCGCCCGAAAGGTCAAAAGGGCCGCCAGGGATCGCATGCATCAAAAGGAAAATTACTAAAGATAAAACAAGGAGAGTGCCAATTAATCCTAATATCCTAAAAAAAATGTATCTAGCCATTATCAACCTTATAAAAACAAATCTTCAGTAGAGATGAATCAGATACTAGCAATCGGAATATAAGGTTCTCGCCAGTCTTTGTACCAACCAACAATTTCACAACCATCTCGGGTTACCAAAACGGTATCTTTTCCAATCCAAATTTCATCGTCTGCGGCTTTTATTGCAATATTGATTACAAGCACCATGTTTTCTTTCAGTTGGGAGTCATCACCAGCATTAATAAAAGGAGGTTCAAAGGGAGAAGAACCAATCCCATGACCCAGATTTAAATTGCTGATGAGTGGAATCTTTTCCTCTTCCGCCATTGTTTTAATCTTTTTATAAACTGTCGATGCTTTTACTCCTGCGCGAATTGAGCAGACAGCCTTCTCACGCAGCCTTACAAGCATTTGGTAGTGTTTTTCTTGTTCCTCATGCATTTCACCCATGACCATTGTGCGATTTGCATCAGACCAATATCCGTCCATTGAAGTGAATGCGCTTAGCCTTACCATATCTCCAGGGTGAAGGTCTTCTGGAATAGAATAACCAAATTTTGGCGGTTCCCCAAAATATTTTTTGGTTTCATTCCCAGCAATAACAGTTGTACATCCATGGTATCCAACAATATCAACCCCTCTTTCAACAGTATGAACTCGTAATTCTTCAGCGAGAGTTAGCCGAGTAGTTCTTCGGTCGACTGTTACATGGTGTATTGCTCCATTGATCCCATGATCAGTTCGATATGCTAAATCTTTTAAAATTTCTATTTCTTCGGGAGTTTTAATTACACGAAGCGTTTCTATCCATTCGTCACATGACACTATTTCTGATTTAGTAAAGTGTTTTCCTAACTCATTATACAGATTTGTACTTGTATAACATAAATCAAGACCTATTTTCTTCAGGTTACAGCCAAATCCTATCAGTAAATTTACAACCGTTTCAACCAAATTATGCGAATTATCTTTGCCTGTTTGATATCCAATCACATTTGCTATTTCGCCTGCGGCTAAAATAGCAGATACCCATTCGCATGGACAAACCAACACCGGAGCTCTATGTTTGACTAACAATAACAATGAGGGCTGGTCAGATCTATAAACAGACATCAAAAAATCACAACCTATAACATAATGCAAATTATCATAACCTGATAGAAATATCGCGTCAAAAGATGAGTCTTTTACCGCATTCGTTATTTTATTCTGTAGTGTATTGCGCATTTTGTCCCCATTATCCATGACGTGCTGTTGTTCCAACAAGAGTGTACAGTTTGTCATAATTTTTGTACCAACTCAATAGTCGCGGGTTCTTATCCGTAATCAAATATGTATCTTTTGAACAGATCATTTCTTTATTAGGCCCATAAGTATAGACTGCCAAAACAATAACCATGCCTTTTTCAATTACAGTGTCATCATCAGCACAAAGATAGGGGGCTTCTCTTTCAGAAGTTCCAACTCCATGACCAGCGCCAAATTCTCCAATAAATAAAATATTTTCTTTTAGAGCTGTGTCCCTAATTTCGCCAAAAATATCGCATGCTCTTTTTCCCGGAATTAAATGTTCAACTGCATACTTTTTCAGATTAATATTTTTTTCATATGCTGTAACAAAATCTGCTGGTGGATTGCCTGCTTATAACGTACTGCAATTTTGTGTCCAATAACCGTAGTTATGTGCGGTTGATTCAATGCGGATCGGATTCCCAACTATCACTGTATCCCCAGAGTTACCAAAAAAATAACGTAAATCGTTACCTTGTAGCACGGATAAAGCTCCGCAACCCGAACCACCAAACTCACCAATATGTACGCGAACTCTCTCAGCCAATTCCCATATTGAATAACTCAACAAATCACCAACACACCCTTCAGAGTGGTTCAAAGCAGCAACTGTTGCTCGATCATTCAATCGAGCTGCCTCTTCGATCAGTGCAATTTCTCCTTGTGTTTTTATCATTTTAATTTTTTCCAGCTCAATACTGTTATCTATCCATCTAACCTCTGGCAACTCTTTACATAGAAGATTAAAAAAATTAACTGGGATTTCAGATATATCTAAGCCTATTTTTGCTTTTGATAGAGATGCCTTTTTTAGTGTTTCCGCAATCTGACGAGCTAGTTCTTCATTTTTCAATTCATTACCATAAGAGCTGTAAACTTTTACTTCGTTTATATTTCCCTGGTCTTCGCAAACCTGTTGCCATTCAAACGGACAAATTACGCAAGAAATCTCATTGTTCAGAATATGAGCTGTCTTAGGGACAATATATCGTTCCGCATAAGGAAGAATTATGCCGCTACTATAAACAAAGTTTTTTGGCTTCATCATTATCATTAAATCAAGTCCTAAGTCCGCAATTAATTTAATGATTTTATTCTTTATTTCTATGCGATCCTCCGTGGACAATTTAATTGTTCTCTTTGGTAAATTATTTCTTATAATATTTTTCATAATCTTTCCTTGTTTACTGCAAAAATAGAGCAACGTCAATTAATTCTAACGTATTGCATCACTGCTTTCTTTAAAAATATTAGATAATGTAATATTATTGTTTTATGCAACCAGTGGTTTAAGTATATCACAAGTATCGATCTCAGCTTCCAGATAACAACAGGATTACAGTGCACCCCAGCAACCTAGAATTCATTCAATATTTCTTTAGAATCAAGGAGAACAAGAAGCTTATGCGTTGTGAGTTATTTCTCATCGAAAAAGATAAGCCTATTATTGAATTGTCCATATGTACAAGTCAGTATTGCAAGTTGGAAATATAATACTTTACACTAACAACAGCCTAACTATATCAATCAACTTTATTAAATAAAATCATTTTGTTGCATTTTTTCTCCATTTGGGGGCTCCATTTATGCATTAGATGAAGTGAGAAGTGAATGTTTATGCTTATCTGGATTTCTAGCTGATATTCCTAGAATTATATTCCTGAGAAAATTAAGTATAGCCCAACCAAGCGCAGGTAACCGTCTGGCCAATACATTTATTTCGTTGCTGCTGCATTAATGGAACCCTCGTGCTTAGGAAAAGGTGGAATTCGTAGAACCTTCATGTGCACACACACATGAGATAATCCGAATGCAAGCTTTTCAATATTTTTCTACAGTATCGAATTAGCCCGTTCGGACGAATCGACAAGTGCCAGACAAACAACAAACCGACCATTAGGTCGGTTTGTTGTTTGTTGCTGATAAATAAACTGACAGCAGCTGTTAACTGCCGAGATAAGCTTCCTTGACCCGAGGATCGTCCAAAAGTTGTTTGGCAGGGCCTTCCAATGTAATGCAACCCGTCTCCATGACATACGCCCGATGTGCTACATTTAGCGCCATAAAAGCATTCTGTTCATTTAACAGGATTGTCTTCCCTTGGCTGTTCATATGCTGAATTACCTTGAAGATATCTTCAACAATCATCGGCGCCAAACCCATTGAAGGTTCGTCCAGCACAACAAGTTCTCCACCTGTAACAATCGCCCGTCCCACTGCCAGCATCTGCTGTTCTCCGCCTGATAATGTCAAAGTCGATTGTGTCTGACGTTCTTTTAGACGGGGAAATAAATTAAAGACGAATTCGACGGCTTCTTTGGTCTGTTCCCTACTTTTATTCAGAAGCGCAGCCATCTTCAGATTTTCCATTACAGTAAGATTGGTAAAAATTCTTCTGCCCTCTGGCACATGGGTAATCCCCATTTCTACAATCTTATGAGGCGGGACATTTGTAATATCATTTCCCTTAAATCGGATTGACCCGGAAACGGGTTTTTCCAACCCCGTAATTGACCGCAGAGTTGTTGTTTTACCAGCTCCGTTTGCGCCAATCAGCGCTACGATCTCTCCCTGGTTTACAGTAAAAGTAATTCCTTTTACTGCCTTAATCACACCATAACTCACATGTAGATCAGTCACTTCGAGCATCATTTTACATGACCTCCTAAATAGGCAGCAATGACTCTGGGATCATTCTGAACTTCTTTCGGT
Source organism: Flexilinea sp. (assembly GCA_040766005.1). Taxonomy (GTDB): domain Bacteria; phylum Chloroflexota; class Anaerolineae; order Anaerolineales; family Anaerolineaceae; genus Flexilinea. The sequence goes on from JAXGRI010000007.1 coordinate 47,461, forward strand.
GTTCCTTCGCTGATCGTTTCGCCAAAATCCAGCACTTTTATATATTCAGCGATTGACATCACCAATTTCATATGATGTTCGATAACGAGAATAGCTTTTCCCAGCTCATCCTTTACCCGTCTGATCAAACTGATCACATCCATAATTTCGTTCGGATTCATACCCGCTGCGGGCTCATCCAACAAAATTACCTTTGGTTGCGTTGCTAAAGCACGCACGATTTCCAGTTTTCTCTGTTCGCCGTAAGGCAGATTTCTTGCAAAATAATCTTTTTTATCCAACAAATCAAACATTTCGAGCAGCTTGATGGATTCTTCCAACACACGCTCCTCTTCTTCTTTATATTTCCCAGTGCGAGTGACCATATTAAAGTATGAATAGTCAGTTCGAAACGTCTGTGCCATTTTCACATTATCAAGGACAGTTGCTTGACCGAAGAGTCGAATGTTCTGGAACGTTCTCGCCAATCCCGCAATCGTAAACTCATGCGGTTTGCACCCTGTCATTGGCTTCTCATCGATATAAACTGTTCCTGAGGTTGGCTGATAAATCCCGGTTAACATGTTAAAAACCGTTGTCTTCCCAGCGCCATTCGGGCCAATGATTGCATACAATTCATTTTCCAACAGTTCGAGCGAAAAATCGTTTACTGCTCTTAATCCTCCAAACTGGATTGAGATGTGGTCTGCTTTTAAAACGCTCATAAAGCTGCTCCGTTATTGGAAGGATTTTCTCTTTTCCTCTTCCTAAAAAGGTTTGATAATCCGACATGCTTGATCCCACCGGTATTCAGTTTCAGGAAAGAAAATTCTTTTCCACCAAACAACCCGACCGGGCGGAAAAGGATGATGATGACCAAAAGCCCGCCATAGATTACAAGTCTCCAGCTCGACATAAAACGCAGAAGTTCGGGCAGGATTGTCAGTGCTAAGCCACCGAGAAATGCGCCGCTGATACTGCCGACGCCGCCTGCATACAAATAAATCAGGTAGTCTGTTGATTTCGTGTAACTAAACACGTCAGGATGCAGATAGCGCAGCGTATGAGCGTACATGCTCCCCGCAACACCAGCGATAAATGCAGACGTGACAAAGGCAATTACTTTGTATCTCGAGGGATTTATGCCCATCGTATCCGCCGCAATTTCATTATCGCGAATTGCCATACAAGCCCTTCCAAAAGATGAATCCATGAAATTTCTGCAGAAATACATTGTGATAAAAACAAACAGATATATCCAAAACAGGCTCGCTAATTTTGGAATGCCCGTCATTCCTCTTGCAGCGCCAACAACCGGTGTAATTCGAATCAGCGCTCTAATTAGTTCCCCAAAACCAAGTGTAACAATTGCGAGATAATCACCTCGCAGGCGCAGCGATGGCATCCCAATCAGGAAACCAAACCCCGCAGCCACAATTCCACCCAAGAGTGTCGCGCCTAAAAAAATCAGCGTTTGATAAATCGGAAGGATTTCGTTACCGCTCATAAAAGATTTTGAGATAAAAGCGGCAATATATCCGCCGACAGCCATAAAGCCTGCCTGCCCAATCGAGTTCTGGCCGGTCAATCCATTCACAAGATTCAATGATTGAGTCATGATGATATTAATTCCGGCAAGCATAATCACCTGAATTAGATATCGATTTATGATACCTTTCGCTTGAAGGGCATAAAGCACAAAGTAACCTAATGCGATAAAGATGATCTCATAGTATCGTTTAAGCCATTTCATCTGATGCCCTCTTATACTTTCTCAATCATTGGTTTACCAAGTAAACCTTCAGGTTTGAACAACAATACAATCACTAAAAAGACAAATGAGATACCATAAGCAAGCTCAGAATAAACTGCTGAAACCATGATTTCTATCATTCCCATCAGGAATCCGCCTAACACCGCACCTCGAATATCGCCGATTCCACCAATCACTGCAGCAATGAATGCTTTATTTCCAAGAGTTGATCCCATTGTCACGGTCAAGACCGGATAGCTGTTTGCATAAAACGCACCACTGATCGCGGCTAAACCTGCACCAATAAAAAAGGTGGTTGAAATCACTCTGTTCACATTGGATCCCATCAAAGCTGATGCATCTTTATCACATGATACAGCGCGCATTTCAAGCCCGATCCGAGTTTTCATAATCACATAATAAAGAATAAGCATGATAATGATTGACAGGAAAATGACAACGACGCGAACCAGGCTAAACTGGACTGACCCAACAAAAAACAATGTATCCTGCAGCAATTTTGGCGCAGATCTGGGGTTTGGACCGATAATGGGAAGCGCACGAAACAGATTCTGGGTGAAAAGTGAAACACCAATTGCAGCGATCATACTGGAAATTTTCGGTCTGTCTCGCAGTGGTTTATAGGCAACCCGTTCGACTCCGGCACCGACCATCCCCGTTATCCCCGCACTAGCAAGGACAACTAACAATGCCACAGCGGGCCCGATCATTTGGTCGGCAAAAAAAATGCTGACAATGAAGAAAACCCCATATGCGCCAATCATCAGGAAATCTCCATGCGCCATGTTAATCATTCGGATAATTCCAAAAACCATCGTATATCCGATTGCTAACAGCGCATAAATACTGCCCAACTGCAACCCATAAATCGATAATTGTATTATTTTCGACATCATGCTCCTTTTACTTCAGGTATATAGATAAAGAGGGATTTCTTTTACTTGGCTTCTCAAGGTTGACTGATTCTCAATCATGACAAAAGTTTTGTCTACATTTCAGTTCAATGCTTGATTCAGCCAAGGTAAGGAGATCCCTCTTATCAAAATTCACAAATTTATACCATTTATTCAGCAGGAGTGACGCTTGTTACGTATTCTGCAACACCGCTCTTTACCTGAAGGACAACACCGGATTTAATCGGATTTCTAAATTCATCGAATGTTACATGACCGGACGGGAGGTCCAAAGATGTTTTCATCATCGCATCACGTATGCCTGGTCCATCAATTGTTTCAGCATTCTGGATTGCGTTGAGAACGATACGTGCAGCTTCATAAGTCATTGCAGAGTTGAAGCTCGGGCGATAACCAGCCAATTCAGTAAACTCAGTCACGAAATCTTTAGCCGTTTCTGCATCGGGTGAGAAACCCGTAACATAATAAGCGCCTTCGATGACATCCAAACCAACGAGTTCAGGCATTGCCGCATAATCCCATGAGTCACATCCCAACAGTACAGCATCGATACCCATGCCCCGAATCTGCTGGAGAATGAGCGGAACGTTTGTAATATGGGTCGGGACAAACACTGCTTCCGGATTTGTATTCTTAATATTGACCAGCTGAGCGCTGAAATCTTTTACTTCCGCGCCGCTGAATGCTTCATTTGCAACAATTTCGCCGCCGAGGTTGGTGAAAGCCTCCATGAAGGACTGATCCAACCCTGCGCTATAAGTATCAGCGTTGTTGTAAATCACAGCAACTTTCCGAATGTTCAGGTTATCATACGCGAACTGTGCCACAACTTTACCCTGGAATGGGTCAATGATGCAGGCGCGGAAGATATAATCACCAACTTTTGTAACGGCTTCGTTGGTACCAGTACTCGAAATCTGAGGAATTTTTGCAGACTGGCTGATTTCACCGGAAGCGATCGTATCACTGGAGTTATTCGGCCCAATAATTGCCAATACGCCATCTTGCTCAATCAGCTTTTGGGCGGCATTCACTGCAATCTCTGGTTTCGCTTCTGTATCTTCGATTACCCAGTTTATTTTTACTTTCTTTCCGTCAACTTCCAATCCACCAGTTGCATCAAGTTCTTTCTGGATGACCCGGATTGCATCGGTCATATTCTGTCCATCAATCGCCTGCTCACCTGAAATTGTTCCCATCATACCAAGCGTAATAGTATCTGGAATAACTTTTTCGGCACTTACGGATGTGAAAATCAACCCTGACAAAATACCAATCAATAACACTACAGACAAAAGCTTCTTCATTTTTTCTCCTTCTTCGTGATTAATTTTTAAACAATAAATTAAACAAAAAAAATGGTTCATAGCGATCAATGTTAGTTTACTGAAGCTAGATTGAAAAGTCAATTCAATTTGAAAGTACAATCATCAATGTTTTTTGAGGGTACAGTTTTATCATTAACCTCAAATAACATGACCTGAACACTTATGTTGAGTGATAACCGACATTTATCTAACCTGAACTCATATATCGAGGATAAAAGGATCAATCCGCGCACTGCCATCAATTTTCTTCTTTAGAACATCTTCCGGATATCCCAACAGACGGCCAAATTCATAAGATAAGTCCTTCCGCTGCTGCCCCGTATATAGATTCTGTTTTTCAAGCTCAGTAATTGTCTTTTTCAAGGACAAATACTGGGCCAACACTTCGTCATTCGAGTAATAGAGGATTGAATGCTTCCCTTTCGTAAATGCTTCGCTCTGTATATCGGTAATGATCAGATTGTGCTCTATGTAGTACTTTGTTGCAAATCCGCTGCTGATGATTTTCGACGCTTCTTCCAAGACAGGCAAATCTTTAGGATCAATCGGTGGGCTGATCGCCAGCGGCTTCACACCACAGGAAACCATCTCTATAAAACAATTAATCATTCCGATTTCAAACGAAATTCGATCGATTTTGAACGAAAGTTTCACAGCAAACTCCTTAATTGATTTTATTTTGGTATTTATGATATTATATTTGCAATCATAACTCATTATAAAAGAGGTCACATGTATTCTCAAAATGCTCTTCCTGAATGGCAGCAAGATGCCAAGTCGCCTGATGAATTTCATTGTTGTGAAGCCCGGCGTGGGCGTGAGTTCATCGTCAGAATGATGACCGGGGCAGATCCGGTTCTCGCAATTCAGAACTTTGCAAAAAAACATAACATCCGTTTCGGTAAAGTCCACGCTACATTTATGGGCGCTTTTCAGCCTTGCCGCTATTATGTTTGGGTGCCGGACGTCAACAACCCGGATAACTGGCACCTGGAAGGTGAAGCTGTCAGCAACAATCTCACGATGTTGAGCGCAATTGGCGGAATGATTGGCCCCAGGCCAACAAAAGACGGAGGAGAGGAACCCTTTGTAGCAATGCATTTCGTGTCAGGGGGCGCCTGGGATTCCGCAACAATTTCAGGTCACCTGTTAGAAGGAACTGTGGTTAAAGGCTGTATGCAGGTATTTGTAACTGAAATCCTGGATATCGAGGTTTTGAAACCGGTTGATGTTTTCGGTGAAGCCTACACACATCCTGAAAACTTTTACCGGAATATCGCGAAAAACAAAAGTCAGTAAATTTTCGGTCATCTTTGGATTGGATCATTTCATCCTCCAGATAATCCATGGTGAATAGTAAAGATTGATACTTTTTGTTCCACGCCGCCATAGCGTATGAGCATTCATTCAAACAAAAAGACCGGCGTTTTTGTAGTCACCTCGTTATTTGGACAGGAAATCAGTAGAAATAAGTACTGAGCTCTGTAAGCCACAGGGCTCAGTCACTTAAATTTCGTCTTAATCATCTGAAAGTCGTAATAAGGAAACGATGTTACTGGGTAAAGAAGATAAACAACTAGAATGAGATCCAAACATGTTTGGAAACATAATTTCTCATGTTTTGCCTTCCCAAAAAAATGACAACAAACCTTTAGTTAATCCTCTGCTACGTAACGATTACAGAAAAAAACTGTAATCGTTACGCCTGATATTTTTTTGTTTGATGATGTTTTTATTAATGGATTGATATAAAAGAAACCTGACCATAACAGATTCCTTTAATGCAGGAATTATGCTGGTCTTTACAAAAACAAGGTCTTTATTTTGATCTTACTTTTTAGACTTCTACAGTCCACCCAAACGGATCCGGCAGTACCCCCGTTTGAATTCCGACAATTTCTTTGTACAATCTCTCAGCAATATTCCCCGGTTTGCCGCAATTCACCAAAATGGTTTGGTCTTTCCAGCGCAATTCGCCGACAGATGAAATTACCGCCGCGGTGCCAGAGGCAAAGGCCTCGTCTAATTTCCCATCTTTCTCCGCCTGAAAGATTTCCTCAACCGCCAGGTTGCGTTCGGAACAGGGGACACCCCAATGCTTTAACAGATGGACGATTGTATCGCGGGTGATGCCCGGCAAAATTGTGCCGTCTTTCAAAGACGCTGTAATCACTTCTCCATCAATGACAAAAAACGCATTTGATGTCCCAATTTCCTGAACATATTTTTTTTCAATGCTGTCCAGCCATAGAACCTGGTCATAACCCAGCGCGCCAGCTTTTTCCTGTGCTTTCATACTGACTGCATAATTCGCACCAATTTTCGCAAAACCTGTTCCTCCCGGAACTGCACGTGAGTAATAATCTTCCACAAAAATTTTCGTGGTGGTCAGCGGACTTTTGGAAGTATCCGATTTATAGTAAGCGCCAACGGGGCTCAAAATGATCACGAACAGATAATGGTTTGCGGGCCGCACGCCAAGATAAGGTTCATCTGCGATGATAAATGGACGGATATATAGTGAAGTTCCCGGTTTAGCAGGCACCCAATCTCGGTCTACATCTACAATAGACAGGATTGCATCCAACATCAATTGAGGATCTATCTGCGGAATACAAATGCGATCGTTGGTTGTATTTGTACGTTTGATGTTCATATCAGGGCGGAACAACAGAATTTTATTCTTCTGAGTTCGGTACGCCTTCATCCCCTCGAACATTTCGATCCCGTAATGCAAGACAGCTGCAGCTGGATCCAGATTGAGCGGGCCATAAGGAACGATCTTTCCGTTATGCCAACCTTTATCAGGTGTATATTCCATGATAAACATATGATCTGTAAATTGCGTCCCAAAAGAAAGTTTATCTTCATCCGGTTTTGTTTGGGTTTTTCAGTGCGGACGATTTCAAATTTATTCTTCATGACCATACCCCTTTGTCAGACATATATATACTCTAAAACAGAACTTCCCATCACAAACAAAATATAGAAAGATTCGTTTTTTTATCTCATAAATTCCTTGAAGACAGAGAACAATTTCTTCAGACCATCTGCAATTTTACTTAAAAAACAAATGGCATCTTTCTATAAAGCACTTCAAGAATTTTCAATCATTCCTCAAAATAATACCATTTTATGAAAGAATTTGAGGCATTTTTTATGGATTCCATGCCATGAAAGCCGACAGATTGGTATCTTTCAGTTTTGCTTTTTTCCCCGAGAATTCTTTCTCAATCGCCTTTTGCACATTTTCTTCCAAAACGGCATTTGTCGCCCTCACAACCGCGCCCAGCATAACCATATTTGCCGCTTTAGCGATCCCCAAGCGCTCCGCCAGTTCATTGGCGTTGACATAATAAGCCCGAATATCTGTCCGCTCCGTCTTATCCGGGACTAAAGTCGCATTAATAAAAAGGTGTTTATCGGGAAGCACATTCGCTTCAAACTTTTTTAACGAAGGTTCGTTCATCACAACTACGATCTCGGCCTCGTTTACAACCGGACTGCCAATTGGTCTGTCCGAAATAACAACGCCGCAGTTGGCAGTACCGCCACGCATTTCCGCACCGTAAGATGGCAGAAAGGTAACTTCTTTTCCTTCTTCCATAGCGGCATATGCCAGAAGTTTCCCCATCAAAAGAATTCCCTGACCGCCCGATCCAGCTATAAAAATTCTCCATGTTGCCATTTCAGTTTACCTCCGGTGTTTTGTAAACGCCCAGTGGATAATACGGGATCATCTGTTCGTCAAGCCACGTCATTGAGTCGACCGGCGATAAACCCCAATTAGTCGGACAGGAAGACAAAAACTCAATAAGTGAGAATCCCAACCCACGCTCTTGTACGTCCAGCGCTTTAAAAATCGCTTTTTTCGCTTTTCTGACATTTGCAGGTGTATTTACCGCCACCCGTTCGATATACACTGCGCCATCAATCGTCGCAAGCAATTCCGACATCCTGACGGGCATGCCGGAGATTTCTTTTTTCCTTCCATCCACCGAGGTCGTCGTCCGCTGGCCAATCAGCGTTGTCGGTGCCATCTGACCGCCCGTCATACCAAAAATCGCATTGTTTACAAAAAAAGTAGTGATTTTCTCACCGCGAATAGCGGTGTGCACTATTTCCGCGACGCCAATCGAAGCCAGATCGCCATCCCCTTGATAACTGAATACAATCCGATCCGGATGGACATGCTTCATTCCGGTTGCTACGGAAGGCGCACGCCCATGCGCTGCCTCACACATTTCAATTTTCATATACTCATGGGCCAGAACACTGCAGCCAATCGGCGCTACACCGAGCGTTTTTCCCAATAAATTCCGCTCCGCAACACACTCCATGATCAGTTTTTGGATAATTCCATGGCCGCAGCCAGGGCAGTAACAAGTATCAACCGGTTCAATCCCAATCCCTAAAGTCGATTTGTAAACAAGTTTCATGATCGCTCCTCCAGGATCTTCTTTGCCTTATATGTGATTTCAGCAACAGTAGGGATCATTCCGCCAGTTCGGTTGATTAGACGGACAGGAATCCGTCCCGAAAGTTTGAGGCGGATATCATCAATCATCTGCCCCATGCTCATCTCCGCTGAAACAACGACTCTGGTAGTCTTTGGATCCAACGCTTCAAACGGGGTGGCAGGAAATGGCCAAAGGCTGATCGGACGGATCATGCCAGCCCTGATTCCATCCGCCCGCAGCGATTCAACAACTTCTGCAATAATGCGTGCCATTGTTCCAAACGCTACGAAAACGATTTCCGCATCTTCAGTGCCCCATTCTTTATATCGAACCAATTCCGCTTCAAAACTCCGATACTTTTCAAAGAGATCATGGATGTGAATTTCTAGATCCTGTGGTTTCGCCCGATAAGATCGGATCACGTTGCGATGCGGCTTTCCTTCGCTGCCCGTCAGCGTCCAAGGTTTATAACGATTGAGCTCCTCTCGGCCTTTATAAAGTTGCTTCGGTTCCGGCAAGACCACTGGCTCCATCATCTGCCCCATCATGCCATCTGCAAGAATCAAAATCGGATTTCGCAGCCGGTCTGCCAGTTCAAACGCACCATAAATCAATTCGATCGCCTCCTGGATTGATCCTGGCGCAAACACCGGAATTCGGTAATCACCATTTCCGCCACCGCGTGTGATTGAAAATAATCCGCTTGTGCCGGTTGAATTCCGCCGATTCCTGGTCCGCTTGCGTGACACATTCATTCACGAAACAGCGGGATTTCTGCACAGACAAAAAAACTCAATCTTCCTGCATGAAATTCCGGGGAAGAAGATGAAACAAACACGTTCCTCCCGCGCACCCAATCCCGCCAAACACCATTTGATCGCCGTTCAGCGCCGCCTGCACAAACCTCCCACCGCGCTTTGGAAGTTCGCGAGACATGAACTCAGGGATCTCACTTTGCGGCGTGATGGGATAGCCGACATAAAACCGGCATCCGCCGCGGATTGCCGCCTCAGCAAAAGCCTCATTTCCTTTCAACAGTACTTTTGTTTTTTCTCGTTCATTGATCTTCTCCTGTCAACCCGTAAATGCTGATGACACAATCCGGACAGATCGTCGCACAGTTTTGGCATCCGATGCAGCTCGCTTGCTGCCCTACTTTCATTCGAGCCGGATGAAAGCCTTTTGAATTCAACTTCTCTCCATCAATTTCAAGGATTTTTGGGGACAGACAGAAATGCATAGTTCACAGCTCTTGCATCTATGCAGAAAAATGCACTTCAAACTTTTAACATAATTTCCATGACGATTCCTTTCATAATCTCATGTCCAGCCAGCTATCGCGCATGATAAGTTTCATCGGGATCACAGGATGACCAAGCTGGCGGCCAAATTCGCTTGCTTTCAGTTCATCAATTAAAAAAAGGGACAGCAACTAAAAACCAACGGAATTTCCATTCGTGATGACGCTTCGCGCGCAAATGCTGCGCCAGCCTTAATGTCTTTAAGTTTTGGTTTCGCGCAACAAATGAGTGTTATTAATCAATCCGGTAAAATGCATATTGATCCGCTCTTGAATCAAGCATAATTGCGCAACAGTCGCTGCAGGGACAGCTGTTTCCGGACGATTCTTATTGACAACCGCCAGAAATTCGCTGGTTTCCGGAAGGAAATATTTGCTAAACTGAATTGCTGTAAGCGCGCCGGCAGCGTTCCCCCCCAGATCAACGATACAAAACATATCAGGATCCTCAAATGGTTCCTTCACCCGTGCGCTCAATGCGGGGATTTCCATCGTAATTTCAGAATCAAAGAAATTTCCATATACATGAATCCCCTTCGTTTCTAACATCGCGCTTTTTTCGCGACTGCGAAAATATGGATTCACCCAGATCCAGATCAATCAAAGCTGTCTTAACTCCCTGTTCATTAAAGAAGTATTGACAAATTAATGCAAAACTCAGTTTTCCCGCTGCCATAATGTCCGCCGACAAAAAAAATGCGTTTATCCGTTGCGATCCATTTCACCTTCTTCGATAAAAGAGACAGGCAATCTCAACTGCCAGGGCAAAGAAGAAATCCGAACGATTTGATGGCCGCGAAAGATCAATAGATTGTGATTTGATACAAGGAGTAAATAAAAAAAACAGCCCATAAAGCGTTCCTCTATAAGAGAAAAGCCGCGAATTACGAACCGCTTTCGGACAAAAAAAGAACAATTCAATTTGCCCTCGAAATCCTGTCCATATTTTTTTATTATATACAGATACGTTGGTACAAAAAATCACCAAACGATTCGACGAATGGTCTTTATTTGTATGATATGAAATGACAAAATAAATGACAATCTTAAATCAAATTATTACGATAAAACATTTTTTCCCAATTACATCGTTGACGCGCAAAAACTCCAGAAAAAACAATGGCTGCAGTAAGACTTCAAGTACCAGCGGCATACAGATCAATAAATCCAGAAAACTCATCGTTACCCGGCACATTTGACCCATTTTCAAAACATCAAGCAAAAAAACCATGTTTCATCCATGTTTTAAAATTCGGGTTATCCCGCCATATTGAATCAGCCATTCGCACAAAAAAATGTTCAGGAACCGCTAAATTAATTGTTCCATCCAAAAAAAAATATTAATAGTCACATCTTTTTCTAAAAGGTGATTTGTTTGCATTTATATATTACTATTAATCAATATATACAGACAGTAAGGAGGATACAAATGGAATACGTAGTACTGGGTTTACTGATGGAAAATGATCAGACAATCTATGAATTGTTTAAAAAAACTTTCAAAAAGGCATATCGCTGTTTTACAGTGCCAGTTACGGCGCCTTGCAGGCTGCTATCGGCCGGCTACAAGGAAACGGCTGGATTCAGTTTGACTGGCTTAAGGTCAATAACCGCCCGCAAAAACGCTATCAAATCAATCAACTTGGCCAAGAAGCTTTCTTCATGTGGATGGCTGAAGGTGAGATACCCGCTTCGCGCGCTGAATCCAGCCATTCTCTCCAAACTATATTTGCCCAGGGCAAATAGAAAGTCCGGAGATGCGAATCAAAATCCTTAAAAATATCGTTCAATCGATAAAAGAAACATTGCAGAACTTGTGCCAATTAGATCGCGAACTGCAGCAAATAGCGATTCCGGAGCCTGCAAGAACCGCATTCTTTTTCCAAACAAAAACATTAAATTACGGGATTGAAGGCCAGCGTTTTGCCATTGAATGGTTTGAAAAATTAATCGCAGAGACAGGACAGAAAAAAACCAAATCCAAAGATAGGAGTAACTCATGAAAAACAAGTCCTTTTTACGCATAACGCTGATTACTTTATCAGTTATTGCAGCATCTGTGCTTATTTTATTTTTTCGGGAATATCCCGTGTTTCAGGTCAATATTTTCAATGTATCGATTTTAAACCGTACTCTCAACCATCAATTCAGTATGTTCGCGATCGCAATGGTCTTACTGGTATTGACAAGGCTGTTAACAAATCGGACCCGTCTCAGTCTTTTGACGGTTACAAAAAAAGATGGTCCGATCACGCCCGAACCCTGGCTCGGAATCAAACCTAAGCCAAACGAAAGCTGGAATCAATTGGGAAGAAACTTCGCGGTCATTATTACGCTGATCACAGCCATTGCAATTTATTTTCAGACGATCCGCAATGCTCCACTCACCGTCAATATCTATCCACGTTTGCTGATGGCGTTGCTGTTTTCAATCTCGAATTCTTTCTCCGAGGAAGTGATCTACCAATTCTCATTTTCGGCAGTTGTCGTCAATGAAAATCTCAATCCGAAGATCGCAAAAGCGCTGTCTGCACTCACCTTTGGTATAGTCCATTATTTCGGCAACCCGGGAGGAATCCCCGGTGTGCTCTTGGCGGCTTTCCTCGGCTGGTTTCTGACAAAATCAATCCTCGAAACAAAGGGGTTCTTCTGGGCGTGGCTGATCCATTTTTTACAAGACGTTGTCATCTTCAGCGCCTTGTTCATAACCGCATCCTAACCAAAAGGAAAGAAGGATTATTCCGCTTTGGCAGCCGAGCCATCTAAGCCAATCTCCACCGCAATTTTTCGCATGCCGCTGATTGTCTCACTGATGATCCAATCCAGCGGCTTGTCGAGTTCTTCCGCGCCTTTTCTGATTATCTCCCGATCAACGTTTGCCGCAAATCCGGCTGATTTGAATTTCTTCATCACCGATTTTGTCTCAAGATCCATAATACTTTTCGAAGGACGCATCAATGCTGCGGCATAGATAAGTCCGGTCAGTTCATCGATTGTAAACAGCACTTTTTCCGCGTTGGTTTCAGGGGCTACTTCCGAACAAATACCATATCCCTGGCTTACAACCGCCTGAGCAAATCGTGCGCTAAAACCCTCCTGAACCAATATCTCAGGGGCTTTGGTGCAGTGGGCATCCGGATATTTCTCAAAATCAATATCATGCATCAAGCCGAGCATACCCCACTCATCCGGATTTTCGCCATAAAGCTCTGCAAAGTGGCGCATCACACCCTCAACCGTCAGTATGTGGCGGCGCAAAGTGTCCCCTTCTATATATTTGCACACAACTTCCCATGCTCTTTCGCGGGATAGTATTCGATTCATTCTTCACCTCAAGAACTTGATTTTCTTAGATTATATCCAAAACTTGCACATAAATGCACATACTTTACAGCAAAACATCAGTAAAAGATTTAATCTGTCGTTGAGATGTTATAATCCTCGGAGCACGCTGATGGCACAGTTTTCAAAATATATTTTAAGGTTTCCATGACTGATAAACCAGATTTATTGCAAAGCCATACGCCAACAAAAAAAGGTTGGCTGTTGTTCACTATTTACTTCAAAGTAATGCTGTTCGCCTTCACCGGAGGTATGGCAGCTACGCCTTCTTTGATTTATGAAATCACCAAAAACCATAAACTGATGGATGAAGAAGAATATCTGAAAATCATTGCGCTCAGCAGTTCCCTGCCAGGCATCATCGGATTAAACAACAGTATTCTCACCGGTTATCAGGTCGCGGGCGTTTTCGGTTCATTCATGGCTGCAATTGGAACGGTCATCCCAGCGTTCATTTCTATGCTGATCATTGCAATTATTTTCCGCGAACTGCCTCAATCCAAACTGATGCGCGGCGCAATCAACGGTATTCGCGCCGTTTCGGTGGCAGTATTGATGGATGCAGGAGTCCGGATCTTAGTCCGTTATCGCAAGGACGCCTTTGGCATTGCGCTTTTCATGTTTGCGCTGACCCTGCCGCTATTCACGTCAATCAGCGCATTTTATACGATCCTGCTTTCCGGCCTGATCGGCATTCTCTACTATTCTTGGCAGCACCGCAGCAAAGATACAACAAAACGGGGGGCGTCCAATGGGTAGAATTCTGACGCTGTTCCTGATGTTTTTCAAAATCGGGATCACCTCTTTCGGCGGCGGTTACGGAATGATGTCGATGATTATGGATGAAGGTCGGCGGCTGGTCGGGCTTACGAGCGGCGAGTTTGCCGAAATGACTGCGCTTGATCTGATCTGCTCCGGGCCAGTCGCAGTGAACGCTGCAACCTATGTGGGTTACATCAAAGGCGGATTGGCAGGATCGATCGTTGCGACCATCGGTGTTATTCTACCGTCCATTCTGGTTTGCATGGGCATGTTGATATTCCTCGAACGGTTCTATAACAGCAATATTATCAAGGGTCTTTTTGCCGGCATTATGCCTGCATGCGGCGGTTTAATGTTCTTCACAACAGCGATCTTGTCAAAGTCCGTTTACTTTAACGCGGACACTTTTTGTGAGATTCTGAAAATCACGATCACACCGACGATGGTTGGGATGATGCTCCTCTCAATTTTTTCTGCTGTCGCCGATTTGAAGTTCAAAGTCAGCCCAATCTGGCTGACACTGATCGGTGCGGTTCTGGGGATGTTGTTCCTTGGTTGATAACCCCCGGAATCAATTGATCTGGAAAATTCGCGTCTGTCCCTGCTGAAAAACCTCAACAGCGTAACGGTCAAATTTCTGTTCCTGAACCTGGTAAGCCGAACGTTCCGCCGATCCGACAAAGATGTAACGCACGTTGTATTGCCGAATCAGCGACGCTGCCAATTCCCAATCCCGTGTTTCATAGATCATTCGAATATCCGTTTCTCGGCTGCCAATCTCCTGATATCCCCCTCGCCACTGCGATTCGTGGTTCATCGGGCCTAATACAGCCGGTTGTCCACTGAATACGCTGGCAGCGTTATCTGAGGAGTAACTGCCGCCCACCTTTTCCAACACAACGCCCGGTGCCGCGCTCTGCAGCCAGACAATGCCAGCCCAGTCATCCGCCCGCGACCGCTGCATAAACCCGGTTCCGTCAAGGAGTAAGCTGCTTTGAATCAACCTTGGCGCTGACCGCGTCAATTTTCGTGCTGATCCCCCAAAATGGGTAAATCAGAGCGAAAGCCAACAGGAGAGCGCTCAGTCCGTAAACAACCGCCCCAGTCAGGCGCTGTCCATTCCTACGGCACATTTCTCTAATCCGCGCAACGGCATATGCGGCGATCAGTGAAAACAGAATCCACACCTGATAATAGAATTTAAAAATTGTGTTCATCCGGGTGCCAAAAAAGTCACGCAAGTAGAAAAATTCCGGCACAATTATCAGCCCAAAAGCGAGAAGTGCCAACAGCGCAGCAAAACGATCGGTCACCAATAAAGTTTTACGGCTGAATTCATCACATTCCGAAGGTTCAGAGCAGCAAACTGCTGATCGGATTTTTGCGACCATCACCGCTACCACCAGTCCCAGCGCAGCAAACAGCAGCAGCGCCAGAGGCAGCCAGCTGAGACGGCGCAGCAAGTACGCCAGAAACGGCTGTGTGTGCCCATTCATTCCCTGTACGCCAGTAAATGCATTTCCGGCAAGCGCCGCCATGGATCCAAAAGACGCAATCTGAGCGTTGGCGGACTGCTGGAATTGCGCTCCGGCGTTATGAAAACCGACCAACAGCCCTACGATCAGCGTTTCCGCCACCAACAGAATCAACAGCAAAATCCCTGAAAAACGGAAACCCGTCCGCAACGACAGACTGCCGGCACGTTTTCCGCTCAGTACCAACCAGCTCAAGATCGGTAGCAGCATTCCGCCAAACATTATCAGGAAATGTGGCAAGCGGGTCGCAAAAACGCCGGAAGGAATCAATCCGCCTGCCTGAGAGGACAACCCGCTCAAAAACAGAAAGTAGAAGCCAACGCAGCACAAGCCAAAAGGAACAGCGATCTTCAGGGTGTCGAAGACGATCCGTTTTATCCCGCGCCATTGAAACGCTGGATGGAATACGGCTCCGGCGCAAAACAGCGCAAAATAAATCGGAAAATCCCAGGTATTCATAAAGATCAACCCGCCAATGCACAGTGCGCTCAGCAGGAAACGCGGCGCTGCAATTGGTTGGAGCCACCGTTTAACGATCCCTGCCAAGTTAAAATCTTCAAGAGCGATGCCATCGTATGAAATGGATGTCCGCATAAAAAGGTTCAATGCGATCGCTACAGCCATCAGCACGAAGGGGATTCCCAACACATGCGGATGCAAATCACCCAGATAAAACGAGAAAAACGGAAATTCATCAATGATCTCTTTGACAGAACCATCCAACCCGCGGTCAGTCAACACACGAGAAGCACGCCACCACCAGATTCCCTGCCTTCCAGTTGGGTTCCAACTTGGCGCAAGCGTCGGCGCCTGGTTCAGCTCCTGCAAATCCAGCCAGGCCCAAAAGGTCGAAGTGCCGTCCGCTTTCCAAAACCAGCCGCGCGCATGCAACGTCTCAAACAACCCCTCAAGGTTGCCAGCCAGTAACAGAAACAGCGGACTGAGCAGCGCCCAACCGTAATTTTTGATTTTCGCGCCAGTTCTCGCCGTGCTTCCCTGCAGCAAGTCATTTACAATTGCAAAGGCGGCCGGAGCTGCCAGTGCGAAAACGGTCGCCAGCATCAAGTTAAAGCCAACGGAGGGTGGCACCTGTGTAAACCGAATCAATATTGCGGTCAGCACATAGCCAAAATAATAATAGGAAATTGAATAACCCGACAGCCAACCATCATGCGGCGGCAAGGCTTCCGATATCAAAATACTGTTAATAAACATCATTTCCATCGGTTTCTCAGTGCCGGAAATCGATGGATCCGCCAGCCGGAAACATACGATCAGAACGAAACCAGCAAGAAACAGCATTTCGCAAATCAGCAGATGACGCCAGTTTTCACGCAGCCAGCCCCGAATTGAGGCAATCTGATGTTTCAGGCTTAACGCGGAGAGAGCCAACAGAATCAGACCGGCAAAGGCCTGCATGCCTCCATTGTTTCCACCCAGCCCCAGTACATTCAACAGCCAGAAAAAATAACCGATCAGAACCAGTCCGATCAAGCGGGAGAACGCAGCCCCTCTTCCGGGAAGAAAGCGGAAAAACCAATATGATAGCGGAAAACTGACTATTCCCAGAATCGCCAGCGCCGCCAGCCATCGACTTATTTCACCCAGCATTGTCAGCCCATCCAATCTTTTCGCGAACCATTCTAAAAATCTTCTTTTTCAGTCAGCGGATTTCACCTGATAAATCACCGTCTGTCCGGAACGGTAAACTTCATCCCACAGCACACCGTTTAGCCACTCAAATTTTTCAATACCGGCGGAATCATACATACCGCGTTCCATCTGGCCAACAATCACGTAAGTAACCTGATAACGGGCGAGGAGCGATTCGACCTTTTCAAGATCATCCGTATCATAAAAGTGGCTCACCTCACGAACACGCTCCCACACCTGTTCGGAAATCGGCCCGCGCTGCTGTCGTTGATGATAATTCCAGCCGATCACCCCTGGCAATCCAGTATAGACCGTAAAGCGATTCCCCCATTTATATTCGGTCGCGTTTCCTTCCAGAATCACCGGGGAACCGCTCACGTTATCCTGCATCCAGCGGATGGCAGCATAATCTTCTTCAAGATCCATGGTAAAGCCATCCTGTGTATATACCGCCGTTTCCATATAAGCCATTCCATCCAGCGAATGCGGAGCCGTCGCAGACATCCGATCGCGAATTTTATCGGCAGAAGCAAGGATCGGATAGGAAGCAGCGATTATTACGAACAAACCCAGCAGTGTATTCCAGAGCACGCCCGCAGCATCCCGCCGCTGCAACAAGTGCTTCCGAAAGATCTTGCCGAGTCCGCCGATGGAACCCACTACCCCAAACAGCAGCCACGCCTGCAGATAGAGTTTGAACACCATGTTCATCCGCCCCAGATCACTGCGCAATGAGAAAAACTCAACAAACAGCGTGATAAAGAAAGCCGTCCCGCTAATAAAAAATAACATTCGTTCGATCGCCGAATTCTTTGCCTGCAGCAGCAAGACCAAAGACCAGGTCATCATCGGCAGTGCGATCCAGGCAACCCAGACGCCCTCCGTTGCACAAGCGATTAACACCGCTGCAAAGAGAAACAGCGCTGCGATCAAAAGTGTTTTTTTTCCTTTCAATAGCAACGCCGCCAGGCTGACAGGCGTCCGGCGCAGCCAGTCTACTGTCTCTGAAATATACCAGGTTAGAATCAGCAACATCATCAGCCCCCAATGCATCAAATAAGACCAAAGCGGGGTGCGGGTGCCTGTCCAAAGCATGATCCCCGATTCGCGTGAATTGGAACGCAGATAAGGGATAAACAGAATCATTACGAGAAAAATAAGCAAGCCAACCCATGGCAGGGCACTGATCAGGCGTCGTCCAAACGATATCGCGCTGTCAACGTTATTTTTGTCGAAGAAAGAGACAATCAGAATTGTACCGATCGCGATCAACAGGTAGGTGGGCATATCCCAGGTATTCGTCGGGATCAGTGAACCAATGATCAACGCGCCGGCAGCCATTTGACCGATCCGCCCCCCACCTCCGCGGGAAGGCAGGCCTCCGTCCAAAACGAATGCCGCCAGCCATACCAGCACCAGCGCTGTGATTGGCAGTGCGAACAGATGAGCATGCGGATCGCCATAAAGGAAGGTGAAATAAGGGAATTCGGTGATTGGGTCGCCGGGAATTGCCCGACTTGGAATCCAATACCAATCGCCGGGATACATTTGGAACGGCTGTCCCCGAATCAATTTCCCGACTCCAATGAAAAAAGCCCCGAGTCTCCCGGGCAGTCCGCTATCGAATGCCGCAGCGCTTTCCCCAAGGCGCAGTGTCTGCTGCAAAAAAATGCCAACGTGCCCAAATTGCCAAAGATCTGCGTAATCAGTACAGCGCCGATACCGGCAAGAAAAGCCGTAATCCCGCCGGCACGCGGAGACTTATCAGCACGCAACCGGTCAATAACACTGGCGGTCAGCGAAAAAACAGCTGCTCCAAGGAAGGCAAACCAAGTAGGCAAAATCAAGTTGTATGCGATACTGGGGATAATTCCAAGCCATTTCACCATAATGCCGGAGAGAAAAACCCATAATAATAATAGTTCAACGTTCCGCCGGCAAACCAGGGGTCATAGGGCGGGAAAACTACGCTCTTGAGAACCGCGTTGAAATAAGAAAAGTCCATTGGCTTCTCGCCGCCCTTGTAAGGGTGCCACAAATCAGGATTACCAAGCCGAATCAAAACAAAAAAAGTAAAACAGACGAGAAATACCAGCTCACTTTGCAGCATCTCTTTGCGCCGCTGCCGCAAATCCGCGACAATTTCAGCCCGGTCTTTCAGGAAAAGGGCCAGATTCAGCAACGCGAAAAATCCGGCAATCCAACACAACGTCCGTCGTTCATAATGCAGTTGTGTAAACGCAGCGATCCAAACCAGATAGCCGAAGATCAACAACCCGAACAACCGTGAAACGCCATATCCTTTATCACGCAGCCCAGAGAAAACGCGCCGAGTCAGCGGGAAAAAGGCAATGCCCAGCAACCAGAACGCCGCGTACCAGGCAAGCAGCGTCACAATCTGGTTTTTATTGATCCAGGCGGTTCGGTTGAAAAGCTCTGACCAGGTTCCACCCGCCCGTTGGATCAGCAAATTCACCGCTGACAGGAACATCCCGTTTAATTCCATACTCTTGTATTCTACTGGAATTTTGTCCGGAATTTCCGAAAGATTGACGGCATCCAGCGCAGTTCGAAAACGATCAAGAGAAAATCTTGCCGTTTTCTGAAACACGAACACTTTTGGATGGTCATAAACTGTAAAGGCTTCTTCCGCCGATTGTGTCGGAATCCGAATCCCCAACAACCGCGGCTCTGATTCAAAGACCGCTGCCAGCTGAAAATCCTGACCGCTGCCAATTGAATCTTTGTCAAGCGCGCGGAAGCAACTGCTCAGCATTTTCGTTGAAGGGCAATCGATCAACTGCCGATAGAATGTCGCTGCCAATGGGAAAACTTCCAGCGCCTGATCCAACGCTCCATAAACCCGATTTGAGCTGATGATCAGCGTATCCAGCGCGGCAAGTTTGGCCAACAGTTTTTCGCGGTACAACAGATCCTCAGCAGCAAACAGATCCAAATCAAGATTCATCCGATAAAGTCCGTAATTGGGATCGAAAGGAAGACGTCCGTCTAACACCAGCGGAAGCCTTTCATCCCAGACCGTTTCTGTACCAATCGCTTCCCCTGACAACCGAACTTGAACAGTCGGATCCGTAATGGCTACACGCAATTTATACATCTCGTCCCGTTGCAGCCGCAAACCGGTTATCGGCAAGGAAACCGGTGCATCAAAAAAACCGGACGGAATATCCAAATCAGTCTGATTGACTTCTCCGGTGCGATAGTTCGTCAACGACACCTGAATCGGTATGGCTCCGCTGCTCCCCGAAAATTCCTGCAGCCGGCCAAAGACAAGTGCCTTTAGGCTCCCTGTCGATTCTGCACTGAAATCTATCTCAAGCGGTACGGTCGCGGTAAACCTCCTGGCGAGATCGACCAGTAAATAACGCGGCGCACCATCTCGAATCAGGTACATATAAGCGGGGGCGCCGCTAAAAGAGGCGCTGCAGCGCTCACCACCGACAGACAAACCAAGGTATATCGTGGGAGTTTCCGCAGTAATAGCGTCTGGAAACACCAGCTTCGCACCGAATTGGAAGGACTGCGTAAACTGTGTTAAAGCGCTTTTGCAGGAAGCGTCCCGGCAAATCTTCAGGTCCCAGGAACAACCTTCAACCCGATTCAACTGAACGTCTGCAAGTTCCAGCAGCCTTAAATGATCACCCATTTGTGCAGAAAGCGGAAAAACGATCGGCAGATCCGCCGACCTCATTTCAAACGCCGCCGGAATGGATAATCGCTGCAAAAACCTTTCTTCACCAGCCAAATTATCAATCTCAAGTGTCAAGCCTGAAGGTACCTGCTTATAGATCCATTGGCTGGCAACCAAACGCGTGTGTTGCGAACGATAAATGTTTGTAAAAGCCAGCGCATAGAAAAGAGCGGCGACCAATAAAACGCCAGTCAAAGCAGCAATGGCTACACGAATCTTTGGATTCTGTAATGCGTCTGCCAATCCACCCCCGGCCAAAACCAGCAACAACGGACAAATCGGATATAGATAGCGCATCATCTGTGAAAACTGTGTCAGCTGCCACATGCAAAAAAGAACGATTCCCGTCCCAAGCACAATTAGCAGCGCGAGCTGTCGATTTTCATCGGTTCTATTTCCTTTTCGCAGCATCAGGCAGCCGATCCCCACCAGGATCAACAAACTCAGCGGCAATCCAAATCCAAATAAAAACAAATTTTTAAACGCGTATCCTGGAAGACGCCCCGCCCACTGCCATGCCGGTGGAAAGGATATTTTACCGGCGCTTTGCTGTGCCAGCTCATGCATAGCTGCCAGCCAGTCAGAACTCAGGCGGAAGTTCCAAATTGCAGCGGATTGAAACGCATATGGCTGAAAAATACGAAATATGACCAACGCGACCGCCGCAATCACGAACGCCCGTAAAATGTCACGGCTGATCCCGTCGTTCCTCCGGTGCAGAATCCAGCCAATTAAAACCATCAGAAATGGAAAAACGGCAAAGAATACCGCAGAAATCTTGCAAGCCATCGCCAACCCAAGCGCCACACCGCTGATCGTCACGAGAAAGAACGATCGAACGGGCTGTCCGACATTGATGGATCCCTTGACTAAAAACAACAAAAATAGTGCACAGAAAAAAAATTTGAAAGACGTCTGTAGTAAAAAAATAAGCCTGTTGAACAGCACCGACAAAAACAGCGTAACCGCACATCGCACCAAACGCGGCCATTCTGCGCTGAAACCAGAACAAAGCAGCCAGCCGCAGATCAGGATCACCAATGTATCCAGCAAAGCGGCAGAAGCTCTGCCAAGCAACAGGAGCCATTCATTGGCAGAAAGTCCGGCGCCGGTATCCAGCGCCTGTAACGTTTTAATCCAGAGTAATGGGACATTGCCATAGACATAAAAAGAGAAGCCTTGATTACGCGGATTCAGCGCAGAAGCAGCTGGATCAAGCCATTCGCTGATAAAGAGGCAGGTAAAGAGGCTTTTTCAGCGACCTGAACCAAAAAACGCTCATCGGGATGGAGAAACTGAAGTCCGTCCCAATTCAAGCCCTGAAAGCGCAGCGCAGCGCCCAAAAGCAATGGCATGACCCAAATCAGGATCGCAGCACAGCGATTTCGCAAAGGTTGTTTCACTTCCATGAGATTGTTTGAGATCAGGGCGCTTATGGCACCAGAAATCCAAAAAACGATTTGTCCGGATAACTGCTTTCAAACAGCTTTTCTTTCCCATTGGGGAAAAACGCTGTGCAGCTCCGCCGCTGTTTCCTGATCAGTCGGTTTATAGAGAAAGAGCAGCGTCCGTCCGTCTTGAGAAACAGACTCAATATGTTCTCGCGGCAGCGCATAATCTTTTCCCGGCTGCCCGGCGTTGATTCCCACCAAACGTGTATCGACCCAATGCGGATAGGGAATCACATATGCACTGTTTTCAGCGCCAACAGATTCCGAAAAGCCTTGAATTACAGATCCCATCTGCCGGGTGTTCCATGCATTGCGTTCATAGTTCAGCCGATAAGTTTCGAACACCAGCTGATAATTATTCAGGCAAAGAAACGTCAGCAGAGCCCGGACAGTCCAATGAAGATCAAACGTCGTGTTCGGTGAGCTGACGGGAATGGATCAGAGCGCGGATTAAGCAAAGAATCCATAAGCGGCGAGAACAGAGATTGGAATCATCGCAGCGCCGGTTCGGTTCAGAGAAGGATTTTCATCCGGAAAAGCGAGGATAAGATAGATGGCAGCATCCATACAGCGGGATTGAGAGGATTAATGCGATGTCTTGCCAGCGTCGAAAGCGAATAATCCGGATCAAAAAATAAATCAAGCCGATAAAGAAGAAGCAGCAGTGATACCGGCTCCAGCGCCGGACGGAAGGGAATCGAATGAACCCAAATCCGCCATTATCCCAAAACGGCATAATAAGTGATTTCCAGGTGTTTTCCAACAAAATGGCTGCAGGACTGGCTTGTACTGCAGTCTCAATCCCGGTCAGCCTGGTCAGCGAGCGGTACAAAACTGCGTCCGGCATCACCGTCCAGAATCCGCAGCAACGGCAGGCTGAACAAAACGGCAAACAAGACCAGAAATCCAAAACCTTTCGCAGTAGCCTGCCGTTCTTCTTTTGGAGATTGAATCAGATAGAACAGAAAAAACAGCAGAAATACTGTCGGAACGATGCGCATGGCACTATACCCCTGCAGCCCGATTCCAAGGAATATTCCACTCAAAATCAACTGCCAGCGCTTTCGTTCTGTCAACCCGCAGATCAAAAAATAAAAAGCCGGAGCCGTAAACATCGGATAAAATGCAAAACGCAGCGCAACACGAGAGATCACATTCGGCCAGTAGGCGACACCGCAAAGCAGCATGGCGGCCAACCCGACCCAGCGATTCGCAAACTTTTTCCCGATGCCATAAACAAACGGCAACGCGAACACCCCAGCCAGCGCCGTACCGATTTTCAGGCTTGCAAAACTGATACCGCTGTCAAATAACCGGATCATCAGTGCCGTCCAATAAAACTGAAACGCCTCCCGGCCGGTGTTACGCAGAAAAAAGATCGGATATTTTCCATCAAGGACGTCCTTGACATCCAACAGCTTTTCGGCATGATCGCTGAACATATCAGCGGGAACAGTTCCCAGCCAATGAAACCGGAAATAAATGGTAATGAAAAAAAACCCCGCCCAGAGCAGGTTCCAGGGAGATACCCGAATTACCAGTGGACCGAAGCGGTTTGTCCAACGTTTCCGTACACGTCCTGTCCAACCGCGCTGAGGCATTCCCGCCACACCAAACACAGCTGCAAGGATCGAAAGCGCCCAAAAAGTCAGGTTCAGAAAATTAAAGCGATTGCCGCCGAACAGAAAAAAGGCAATCAGCGCGCTGCCAGCTGAAATCAACAGCCATTCTGGAAAGATCCGCTCGTTCATGCGCGGCTTACCGGAATTCGGCGAATCTACCCCGACACGCGGGCTGAACAGTCGAAAACCGGACGATTTCCCTTTTTTATTATGATCGACAATAGCAAAAATAACGATCAGAGCGGCAGAGGCGCCAAACAAAGCTCCGGACGAAAGCGGATTGCGCTGCCTGAAAAATCCTCCCGGCTCGTTGATCAGTTGCGCTGCCAGCGCCAGCAGGAAACTTAATAGCGCTGCCCAGCCTGGTATCTGGAAACAATCTGTCACATCAGCAACAAAAACACGCCGAATCCAACCAGCAATTCGATCAGCCGGTTTATCCAGCGGCCCCCTCGTCCGGGTTACCAACGCCTCCGCCCCATAAGCTGAATTCTCGTCCGGCAAAATCGGTTTACGCCAATTCTGCGGGTGGATCTTCAGGCAGATATAATCCAGCACGCTCATTTCATCCATCAGGCTGGATCCTCTTTTCGGGCGATATAAAAAGTATAGGCGCCCAGCGGCTGCTCTGCCGGTTCATCGTAATATCTGCGGCAAATGCGTTCCACCGGCCATAGACTCCAACGGGCAGGCAGCAAAATCCACTTACGCGTCAGCCAATGACTGATCAGCGACGGCAATCCAAAATAGTGGCCCCATTCCAGCGTATGAAAAGCACCCGGCGAAAAATAATGCCAATATTTTTCAATTCGGAAGCCATGCTCAGATAAGCGCCGTTCCCACATCGCGGGATCGTCACAATGATGATGGCGCGAAATCTTGTTGAAAAAGGAGCGATAGGCGCGCCCCAAACCGCGCAGGTGAACCGTATCAAAAAAATTCGAGACAGAGAGATTTCCAAGGAACTGA
Source organism: Flexilinea sp. (assembly GCA_040766005.1). GTDB lineage: Bacteria > Chloroflexota > Anaerolineae > Anaerolineales > Anaerolineaceae > Flexilinea. The sequence goes on from JAXGRI010000007.1 coordinate 72,262, forward strand.
TGGTTCGGGACGCAGAAAATAAAGCGCCCCCCCGATTGAATCACCCGGCTGGCTTCACCGATCACCGCATCAACCTCCGGGATATGCTCCAGGACCGAATTGCTGATAATCGTTTTGAAGGAATAATCCGGAAACGGAATGGCTGCTCCTTCGCAGCGGACTGTCGAGCGATAGGCGCCCGACTGCGCAGCTTCCTGCAGCGGGCCGCTCCAGGGATCAATCCCGACATCGATTTTAAAATCAAACGTCCTGGAAGCGAAGTGACCATCACCGCAGCCAAGGTCCAGCACCGGAGCTTCAATTGTCAGATCCTGATAAAACTTTGCCTCGACCGCGCGCAGCAATCCCCGAAAATAAGGCAATTCGCGAATCTGGATCCAAAGAAAATCCTTCTTCTCAGTAGATTTAGTGGGTTCCTTTGACGTCATATTCCTCAAATAGCGCCTCATAAGCAGCCGCAATCTTTTCCGGCTCATAAAAAGCTTTTATTTCGCTGGTTTTTGCGCCGTTTTCACCCGGATGCAAATCACCAATGACCTGAATCAGTTTCTCCGCCAAATCTGCCGAATCACCGATCGTCGCAATCGCGCCCATTTCGTGACGCTGTACCGGAACCCGGATACCGGGAAGGTTGGACGCAACGACGGGTCTCCCATTCATCATCGCCTCAATCTGCACCAAGCCAAACGCATCCGTGCGGTTCAGGCTGGGCATCGTCAGCAGGTCGATCGTCCGGTAGAACTTGCTCATTTCTACCGGTGGCAAGCTCCCGAGGAATTTCCATTGTCCACGGGCGATATATGGTTCTAACAGTGGTTTCAGCCGTTCGTAATACGCCCGCTCCCCCAACACGTTATCGTACGGACCAGCGAAGAACACACAGGCATTTGGATGAGCCTCCAGCACACGCGGCAGCGCCCCCAACAGGATTTCAGCGCCTTTATCAGCCGCCAGGCGGCAGGCCATTCCAACGACAGGAAAACGTTCTTCCGCATTCCAGTTCTGTTTGAAGACTGTCACCTCAGCCGCTGAAACCTCCGGCAATTCAACCGGCGGCTGGATGATCCTCACTTTTGGCATAAATTTCGGCAAAAAAACGGAATGCTTCGCGTAATCTTCAGTGTAGGCGACGATGACATCACAAAACTTCCCGGCCAGCTCGTTCATCCACAGCACCATTTTATTGGATATCTGGTTTACCAGTCCGGGCGGCATCATCAGATCGCAATGATAAGTCAGCACCGAAAAGACCTTCTTCCGACGCGCCAGCCAGGCGAGAATTCCGGCATCGAACTGCGGCAGATGGATATTAACCACATCAGATTCAGCGATCAATTCCGCTGCCTTACGCCAGAACTGCGGCATCACAACGCCTTTGCTGATCCGCAGCATAATCAACATCTGGCACACGCACACAATCCATCATTTCTTCTTCCAGCAGCTCAGGATCATGTCGAGGTTAAACCGTCACTTGATGTCCGCGTTTTATCGCGCAATCCGTTCAGCATAAATTGTCGAGTCGCTGACATAGGGAGTGTATTAAGTCAAAGCCACCGAAATTTTCATTTGAACAGATCCTGATTCGCTTTTCGCCCAGTCAAACAACCGTTCAATTCCCTGATTTACGGAAACCTGCGGCTGCCATCCCAACACGGTTTGCGCCTTGCGGATGTCCGATACGTAAATCACCTGGTCACCGGGGCGCCAATCGCCATACGCCACGTCAATTTTCTTCCCATTCAGCGTTTCGAGGATCGGTCCAAACTCTTTCCAGACAGAAATCACGTTTTTCGACCCGCCACCGATATTAAAAATCTGTCCGGCAGACTGTTCCGGAGCGTCAATCGCGGCATGATATGCTCTCACCAAATCATCGATATACAATAAATCGCGCACCTGCTTGCCATTCCCGTAAATTGTGATCGGTTTCTGCATCAGCACAGCGATAATAAACCATGAGACCCATCCCTGGTCTTCCACACCAAACTGGCGCGGACCATAAATCGCACTCTGACGGAAAACAACGGTCGGAATCTGATAAATCCGAGCGTAATCACGCATGTACTGATCACCCGCACCTTTGGAACAGCCGTAAGGAGAATGAAAATCAAGCGGCTGCGCCTCGAAGGCCCCTCTGGAAAATCTGCATACACATAATCCGTTTCGCGTTCAACCACACCGACAGATTCCATCCCGCCGTATGCAACAGCATCCAGGCATACAGTACAACCGGGTTGCGTCCGTTCAAACGAGCCGCTTCCAGCACATTAAAAAGTTCCCAGTGCATTGATTTCAAAATCTTCGCGCGGATGGGTCACAGAAGTCGTTGCGGCGACTTGAGCAGCCAGATGGACAATAGCGTCCATGCCGGCAGCAGCTTCCACAATTGCGTCTGTATCGCGAACATCGCCCTGAATCAATCGAAAGGCCTTCGACCCAAAGCGTTCGCACAACCAACTGAAATGTTATGACGCGAACCGCTTCGTGAAAGATATCGAAAATTGTCACGTCGGTTTTTCTCAACAAATCGGCTACAAAATTTGAACCGATAAAACCAGCGCCACCGGTCACCAGAACTTTTTTATTCATGCTTTTTTTCCCTCTGTCGTAATTTCAGCCTGTTTCAGGCTGTGGAAAATTTCCGTAAAACGCTGAACCACAAATCGGCGATTCCCCCAGACCGCCAGTGTGACGATCCCGAGAGCATGTACAAACATTCCAAAACCCAACGCAACCGACTGATCCACTCCAAAGAAGCTGAGCGCGGTTACAAACGCACCCTCAATCACCCCAATTTATAAGACTGATGGAATTGCCTTTTACTTAATGCCGTGACGCTTTGAACGAACAAAGAAGGCAAATTTGAAGGTAAGTGTGGAAAAAATGTGCGGACGGAAAGGTAAAGCGACGCGATCCAACAGCACCACGTCATCAAAATCCGAAATAGCCATGTACCGAATTTCAACGGATCTTGCAGGATGGTCATTCCACCCAAAAGCGCGTTCAGTTTTGGATAGAAAAATTTTAAACTTGATTCAGCGGAAATAAAGCGCTGCAGCAGTTGTATGGCTTCTCCTGATTGCGCAAATGATGACAACAGTCAGTCCGCCGGCGATCAACACGATCAGCAGGATATAAAAAGTTGTGGAAATCGCTGCACCCGAAACCAGCAGGGCTTTAATAAAGTTTCAGGATGATCAGAGTGATGATGACGTCTAACAGGCGTTCAAGCAGAACCGTTGAAAAAACCATGAACGGACTTTTACGTATCAGTCCCCCCATAATCACCGCTCTGCCAATCTCACCAAGCCGCAACGGCGGCAAATTGAGAGGTATCCTTCCGTGATCGTCCAAAAGCACTGCATCAACGTCGGCCGGTTCTCAAGGATCAGGCGCCAAGCCATCCACGAACAAACGCCAGCGTCTGAGCAAAATACAGTCAGGATCAACCGCCAGAACATTCTGAAACGATTCAGCTAAGATCGCCGGATCAACGATTCGAGCCAGAATCAAAATAATCACCGGACGACAAAAGCCCGGGAAGAATTTTTTAAAACCGCCGCTTTTGCCTTACCGTCTTTGTTCAATCAGTCTTCGTCTCCCAACTGGAGAACCGCCATAAATGCTTCCTGCGGTATTTCCACACCGCCATCTTCATTCGGCGCTTTCGCGTTTCTGCTTTCAACAGTTTCCTTTTCCGGGGATATATCGCCGCCATAGCACTTTACCAGGACATCTTTGCGTAACGCCTTGACATTTGCGCGTGAAATGATTCTTCCGGAAGCGCTCGCCTGAATCGCAACGTCATACATCTGACGAGGGATCAGCGCTTTGGTTTCGTCACCAGCAGTTGCCCTTTACTTGATAAGCATCTTCCCGATGGACAATTGTCGCCAGCGCATCAACGGGTTCTCCGCCGACCAACACTTCAACCTTCACCAGGTTCCCGGCCCGATATTCATCCACATGATAATCCATCGAAGCATAGCCACGGGAACGCGATTTCAACTCATCAAAAAAGTTGACAATCAGTTCCGCCAGTGGAATTTCAAAGTTCATCTGAACCCGCTCCGGCGCCGGATAATCCTGCTCAATAAACAATCCGCGCCGTTTTCGAACCAGATCCATGATCGTGCCATAATAGGTCACCGGTGAGAAGATCTGCAGCTTCATCCACGGCTCGCGAATTTCCTGAATCGTGTTTTCTTCCGGCAGCTGGACAGGGGAATCCACTGTGACCAGTTCACCACTGTTCAGGATGACCTGATATTCAACAGAGGGCGCCGTTACCACAATATCCAGATCGTATTCACGCTCTAACCGTTCTTGGATAATTTCCATATGAAACAACCCCAGAAAACCACAACGAAAGCCAAAGTTCAGCGCTTGGGAAGTCTCCGGCTGATAATCCAGCGAAGCATCATTCAATTGCAATTTTTCCAGGGCATCCCGCAAATCATCATAATCTTCGCCTTCCACCGGATAAATCCCGGCGAAAACCATCGGTTTCGCTTTCTTATAGCCAGGCAACATCTCTTTCGCGGAATTGTTTACCGTCGTGAACGTATCACCGACCCGGCATTCCCGCACTGTTTTTAGCCCGGTCGCAATATAGCCCACCTCGCCGGCAGCCAACTGTTGAACCGGCTTCATCGCCGGGGAAAAGATGCCGATCTCCACTGGCTTGACATCCACGCCAGTCGCCATCAGCCTCAGCGCGGTGTTTTGATTGATAATGCCATCACGCACACGAATATAAGCCACCACACCTTTATAAGAATCGTATTCGGAATCGAAAATCAACGCCCGCAGCGGCAGGTTATCATCTCCCTCCGGCGGCGGAACCAACTGCACCACTTTTTCCAGCACATCAACAACGTTGAGGCCCTCTTTGGCAGAAATGCAAGGAATTTCATCCGCTGCAATGCCTAACAGGTTAGAAAGCTCTCGTGCCGTCTCTTCTGGCTGTGCAGAGGGCAGATCGATTTTATTAATCACAGGGATGATCACCAAGTCGGACTCAAGCGCCAGATACAGGTTTGCCAGCGTCTGTGCTTCCACACCTTGAGTCGCATCAACTACCAGCAGCGCTCCTTCACAGGCAGCCAAAGCTCGGCTAACCTCATAACTGAAGTCGACATGCCCCGGCGTATCGATCAAGTTTAGCTCATAAGCATTGCCGTCTTGTGCTGTGTAGTTCATCCGAACGGCAGAAGCCTTGATCGTTACGCCTTTCTCGCGTTCGAGATCCATTGAATCAAGCACCTGATCCATCATCTGGCGGTCAGAGATCGTCCCGGTCAATTGCAACAAACGATCCGCAAGCGTCGATTTCCCGTGGTCAACATGCGCAATAATGCAAAAATTTCGAATGTGTTCTTTCATAATCGGGGATTAAGTATAACATTGAACCGCTTTTTTTCTCCGCCGGCAACAAAACAGAGGATTGTTATCTATGCGAAACAACCGCGATGAAATATCGCGGTTGTTTCGTTCAAGCTAGCGGTTAGCGCTCACTAGTCAAAATAAACAGAGGCGGTCATTCCCCATAACAGGTTCAGGTTTGTCGGTTCAAGTTTTATTTCAACCGGGAAGACGACATCGCCAAGATATTTTTCCGACCAATTGACAATTCGGGTGACAGTACCGGTCAGTTCCCTGCCAGGGAAGGCATCGAAGGTGACCCTGACCGCATTCCCCACCTTCACTTTGTCCATATTCGTCTCCGAAAGGTCAACTGTCTTCAGCAGCATAGAGGTTGGGTCAACCTCAACCATGATTTGCGCTCCTGCCGGCACCAGTTCGCCAATTTCCGCGGAAACCGTCACCACCTGCCCATCAAAGGGGGCGATGATTTTCATCAATTCAATATTTTTGGCAGCATTATTCTGCGCTACTTTTGCAGCTGCAATCCGCTGATCCACCACATCCAGATCCGCCTGCTTCGGACCTCCTGCCAGTTCGTCAGATTCGCGCTGCGCATCTTCCAGCGCAGCTTCAGCACTGGTGATGTTCGCTTCTGCCATATTTTTATCGTTGACTAAAACATTATACGCACGTTCAAGTTTGTCATATTCCTGCCGTACTTTGACAAAATCATCCAACACCGTGATTTTACGTGTGCTATCAGCAGCCAAATCAGCGACGTCATCAACCAATTCCTGCGCGTCGTCCACCTTTTTGTTTTGGTCGCGGGCAGCTTTGTTGGCATCATCAATTTTCTTCCGATAAGCGGCAGTTTCGTATTCTTCGAATGTCTTTTTCATTTCATCCAGGTTGTTTTTCGCCTCAATCAGCGCCAGTTCCGCATTCGCTTTGGTAATAGCGTGCGCATCCTGCAACGCTTTCAGATCCTTTTCAGCCTGCAGCAGTTCCAGCGTCGCTTCTGCGTATGCCAAATCATATTTTTCTGTACCCTCAAGGACTGCCAGAACATCGCCTTTTTGGACAAAATCGCCTTTCTCGACGTTCAATACCGCCAGAATACCGCCCGCTTGAAACCCGAGTGCAACTTCTTTCGCCGGATGTAGCTTGGCTTCAACAACTGTGCTGCCGGAAACCGGCGCACTGACGATGTTCGCCTCTGGAGCGCTTGTCGCAACCGTCGTTTCTTTCTGCTCAGCGAGCGGAGAGAAAGAAATAAAAATTATTGCGATTGTTATCAATAATACTGTGAGCACAAACCCTTTTTTCATCGTAAATTCTCCTGATATGGATTTTCTATCGTTCAATTATTCAGCTGACAAAACTTCCTGAATCGTCAACCGGATCGCTGAGCGGGCCGGAATAACGGATGCCAGTAAAGCAAATACCAGCGAGATTACCAGCCACAAAGCGAATCCGACCCAAGTAAATGTGTAGGTCATTCTGAAGCCAAAGATTGCGTTTCCCATCGCACTTGAAAGGAAGACCAGAACTGGAAAAGAAAGCAAAACCCCGCCTATCCAGCTTAGGAAGCTGATCATCATTCCTTCTGTAAGCACATTTTCAAGAACTGCTTTGTCCGATGCGCCGATCGCTCTCAGAATTCCGATTTCCCTCGTTCGTTCCATGACGTTCAAAGACATCGTCCCTGTCATCCCGATGGACCCGACAATCGCAACCAGAATGGACATGATGAACATGAAGACCGAAAGGATTATCAAACCTGATGACGAGTCAGCAATAAATTTATCATTGCGCTGGATCGAATCCACCTTATAGCCGCTGGCTTCCAGTGAATGATTTAACCCAGAATAATCTGATTGATTTCATCGTCGAGACCGGCTGCTTCAGTTTGACTTGAAACTTGGTCAAACGCGAACCGGAACTGGAAACCCGTTCCCAGGAGGTGAGCGGCATATATGCCATGAACCCACCGGATTTTCCGGCCATCGTGAAAAAGCCGATCACAGTCCAAGTTGTATTTGAACCGGTGTTGTCAACATTCAGAATAATCTGGTCGCCGACCTTCACGTCTGGATAGGTATAGCTGAAGCGCTCACTCAGAATGACCACATTGTCCTCGCCGGGCACAAACCATCTGCCCGATTTCATTTTGGATTCGATGAGCATTGAATTTGCCGGCGGCGCCATGATCGAAATCGTCGGCCCAATCTGATTGTTCGGAAGTTTGTAAACCGCCGCTCCCGCTCCCCAACCCTCTCCGAAATCAACGGTATCGAAGCTGGCAATATCCTCAATAAAACGTTCGGAGCGATATGGTGCTGATAAATTTACGCTCAGTTCAGCTTTGAAATAACGGCTGATAGACGCTACTGTTTCGTTGATTGTGTCTGTCACATTAAAAGACGCAATAAAAATGCCGCCACCGATCGAAAGCGTCAACAGAGTTAAGAACAGACGGATCTTGTTCGAAAACATATTGCGCAAGGACAAAGCCACCGGTCGCGAAAAAATACGGGTAAACCAGGTCAAAAACAATGATGTCTTTCCAGAACGCCTCTTGCCGCGGTCACCAAAACTGGTCAAAGCAGATTGAATGCTGATTTTTGCGCCTTTTGAGACTGGAATTGCTCCCGCAATCTGCGGAATGATCAGTCCCAGCGCAATTTGAGTCGCAATAGATTCCCAAACAAAAGCGCCGCGCATAATTTCATAATTGATTGCATGAGCGAGAAAATTTCGGAACCAGATAGAAGCCACATAGCTTAATGGAATTGAAATCGCCAGCGCCGTCAATGAATAAAGAAAGATCAGATGGATATACATACTGACCAATTGCCGATAAGTCGCACCGATTGTCTTCATCGCACCGATCTGCCGAATTTGTTGAGAGAGGATTGCAGCAAGTGTGTTATAAATCAACGTTCCGCTCAAAAAAAGGATCAGAATTCCGATGATAAAGAGCGTACCGGCAATCGCGTTAACATAATCGACAATCGGATGGAGCGATTTTTTCGCCAGCACAGTAGCATAAATATCGCTCCCCTCTTTCTCAAGCTTATCTTTAATTGAAACCGAAACCCGATCTAGCAGCGCTGTGCTATTTCCATTACCCTTCACCGCGACTTCAAGCAGATTCCAGGCTTCCGGAACTTCAAGCGCTCTCAGCGAGTCCCGGTTGACGTACGCATGAATGGGGGCGATAAATACCTGGCTATAATCTGTCACTCCGACTGTTTGATCCTGTACCCGCGCGGTCAAAACAAAGGGAACAAGTTTTCCGGAATTCGTCTTGATCTCAACCACATCTCCGATCTGAAATCCGAGTTGGTCAAACTTAAAATTTTCGAGCGCAACTTCGCCCTTTTTCAAAGGCCAGCTGCCTTCAAGTACCTTTACCTGATTGACAGTCCAATCTGCCGGAACGCCCATTATCTGAATAATCTCCAGGTTCTTCTGAACATTTTGGACCCGTAAAGAGACGTTGCGGACACCCATCGCATCCGCTACTTCCGGCATTTTTCCCACACTCTTGACAAGTGCCTCGTCAAAATCTGTTATTCTCAGATAGATATTAGCAGGATTACTCTTTTCATAACCAAGCCGCAGGTCCACTGGCAGGCTCAACCAAAGCGTCAAAATCACTCCAATTGCAAACAGACCAACTGCGATCGATAGAATGATCAAAATTGACCTGCCTGGATTCGAGATAAAATCGTGATAAACCTTTTTTACACTTGGTCGCATCTTTTTTCCTGCGTTATATCCAGTTTCCCGGTTCATTTTCATTATCCAGCAAGCAGCCATCACGGATTTTTAAAATCCGCGTCGTGCGTTTCACCATATCCCGGTCATGGGAAACCATCAAAATGGTTTTTTTCGCTTCTGCCAAACTTTCAAACAGATCTACCACCTGCGCCGCAGTTGTGGAATCGAGGTTGCCCGTTGGTTCATCCGCAATCAAAATAGGCGGATCGTTAGCCAATGCGCGTGCAATCGCAGCGATCTGTTGCTGACCGCCGGAAAGTTCAAATGGAAGTTTGTCCGCCGCATCCTGCAGATTAAGCCTTTCCAGGATTGCCATTGCCCGCTCGCCCCGTTCGTTGAGCGGAATTTCATTGAGATAGTCCATCGGCAGCAAGACATTCTCAAGGATGGTCATCACCGGCAGTAACTGAAAAAACTGAAAGACAATTCCGATTTCTTCGCCGCGCCAGATGGACAGTTGGTTCTCATTCATTGTTTCCAGGCGGTTTTGGTTAACGATTATTGATCCCTCGGAAGGGCGGTCGATCCCGGAAAGCATATTGATCAGCGTCGTTTTGCCGCTGCCGCTTTTCCCGATGATACCGATAAACTCGCCTTGCTCTACTGAAAAATTGATATCGTCCAGCGCAACCAGCCTGCCAGCCTGCGAATCAAAAAACTTACTGAGATGCCTGACTTGTATGATGCTCATGGCTGTACTTCACCGTTATCCGTTATTATCTCCGTCTTTCAAGCGGATCACCCGCTGACGCTGCTCCAACGTATTATCATGAGTCACGGTAATGATCAGTGTCATGCCATTGCGTGAAATCCGATCGAACAGATCAAAAACGACTTCAGAAGTGGCAGCATCCAACCGGCCGGTGGGTTCATCCGCCAGTGAATTTGCGGGTCGTTGATCAGCGATCAGGCGATACAACCCGCTGTTGTTGCCCGCCGGAAATTTCTGACGGGAGTTTGTCATATGGTCCCGCAAGCCCAACCATTTCGAGCATGGCAGCAGCCTTCTCTCTTGATTTTTGTCCGCTATAATTCTTGGCAAAATCCAGGGAAGCATCACATTGTCCATAAGGCTCAAGCCAGGTAACAGTTGAAATGACTGAAAAGATGAAACCCAATTTTACTCATCACCGCCCAAACGGCGCGGGCATCTTCTTTCATCTTTTGAATTTCAAAAGTGCCTATCCGAATACTGCCCTCGCTGATCCGGTCAATACCGGCAAGCATATTGAGCAGCGTCGTTTTCAAGCGCCTGATTTTCCCCATAATCCCGATGTACTCACCGCGGCGCATTCAAATCCAACCCTTTCAGCGCCTCCGGTTGTATTTTGCGGTTTTTATAGATCTTTTTAAACCTCTGTGTGGTAAATCGCGACGATCAAATTTCCTCCGCATAAATAATAACGAAATTCATTTTTTGTACCCTGTCAATCTGCTTTGTTTGTATAATTTTTGGACACAATCGAATTATTGTATAATTTCTTACGAGAATAAATACGGAGATATGCCTTGATTGATAACAGTGAAGACATCTTTCAAAGCGTTAAAGAAATTAATGAAGACTGAGCCATTGAACAGGATTACGATTCAGCAAATCGTCGATGCCTGCGAAGTCCGGCGACGACTTTTTACTATCACTTCAAAGATGTTATGACGCGCTTGAATGGATGTACCATGAGGAAACGCTGGCGTTGATTGCTGAATATGACAGTCTCGACACCTGGCAGGAAGCTGCGCTGAAAGTGTTATCATTATGTCAAGGAAAACGCCAGTATGCCTGAATGCTTTTAACTCTTTCGGCCACAAGCAACTACGAAAATTCTTTAGCAGAGATTTCCTTCATATCTACCAAAGAACTTTATTTCCGCAAGTGCTTGAAAGCCAACATTTTGACCAGGATTTTCTGGATTTTATCGCCAATTTATTTGTATACGGTTCACAGGGATGCGTCTTCTATTGGTTGGATTCAGGCATGAAAGAATCCCCGGAGCAAATCACATTGCCTGGCTAAAACAGCTTTTCGAAGGAAACATCGATACCATCCTGAATAAAAACGCCGGGGAACAGCCTAAAGATGCCTGAACTTCTGCCTATACTCAATTCACCCGCTCAAACCGGCATATTCACAAATGGCCTGTTTTCGCTCTGTAAAATCCAAGCGCGATTTTTATCAATAAAAAAACCTGTTTGTAATATTTTTCACGCATTGATTCACTAAACTGCTGCTGCGAGCAGTTTCATGAGGTCGTCACCGTTCCCGGGTTGATTCTTCAGCCACACCAGATATTCGATGTTCCCTTTAGGTCCGGTCAAAGGCGATCGGATCAAGCCGCGCACCTCAAAACCAAGCTGTTCCGCGAAACGCAGAATCTCTTCCAGTACCTGACGATGCACCGCCCGATCTCGGATTACGCCGCGGCCTTTCGCTGCCTCCGCTTTTCCCGCTTCAAACTGTGGCTTGATCAAGCCGATTACCTGGCTCTCCGACCCCTTCAGCCAGTTTTTCACCACCGGCAAAATGATTTTCAAAGAGATAAACGAGGCGTCAATCGTTACCAGATCAATCGTTTCAGGTAACTTCATCAGATCACGAGCGTTGGTTTTTTCCATGAAATCACCCGCGGATCGTTCCGCAGTTTCAATGCAAAATACCATATCCAACATCAATCGCACCAGGCTTTTTTGCGCCGCATTGTTGCCAACAGACAGTCGGTAAAACCACCGGTCGAAGCTCCAACATCAGCGCAGACGTTGCCCGACAGATCTGTCAAATGAAACGCTTCCAGCGCTCCCTGCAGTTTTTCGCCCCCGCGCGAAACGAAAAGTGAGGCCCTTTTCAACCGTTATCACCGCTGTCTCCAGAGAAAGTTAGAGAAGGCTTAATAACCATGTTTCCATGCACCCGCACTTGGCCAGCCATAATCAGCTTTTGCGCCATACTGCGGCTCTCAGCCAGTCCAAGTGTTGTCAGCAGTAAATCAAGACGTTCTTTCGGCATTACGATTCCTGTCAGTCCGCATAAGATGTGACTTCTCAACGATTATAATATAGCCTATGAACCAAATAACCCTATTCTTCTGAGGAGATGCGCATTAACCAGTGGCCAAAAAACAGCTTTATTTTCGCCGCGTTGGTTTTCGACGGACAGTTGTTTCATCCACGGCCGTTCCTGAAAACGCTGCTGGCCTTTTTAATTCTATGCGTTTTAAACAGCGGCGTATATTTTTATAACGATCTGATCGACATCGAATCAGACCGAAATCATCCTCAAAAGAAAAGTCGGCCGATCGCTTCCGGTCAAATTTCACAGAAAACCGGTTGGATCAGTGCTGTCACGTGTTGGTCGTTCTCGCCCTTTTTACATCATAGTTCCTTAGCCAGAACTTTTGGTTTGTTACGCTTGGAATTCTTGCAGTCAACATCGTTTTACACTCGATACCTGAAGCATATCCGCTGGTAGACGTGATCACAATCCAGGGTGCTTTTCATTCTGCGCGTTGTCGCCGGCGTCATGCTGATCACAGTAAAAGTTTTTTCGCCATGGCTGTATCTGGTAACGTTCATGCTTGCTCTGTACCTTGGTTTCGGCAAACGGCGTTCTGAACTGGCGCACACCGGTCAACAACGCGAACAGACCCGCAAGGCACTGGCTATTCGCTGGAACTGCTTGACCAGCTGATCACAATTGTTTCAGCGTAACCATCATGGCTTATTCGCTGTATACTTTTCAGGTCCGACCGTTCCGGGAAACAATCTTTTGATGATGACAATCCCGGTTGTCATTTACGGGATATTCCGTTATCACTACCTGATTCAGATTGAACATGCCGGCGGGGCGCAGAAGATATTTCATTCACGCGCTGCGGAAGGTACGGTGGCAATCTGATCACGCTGGCTCGCGCGATATAATTGCGCCTCTCTTTCTGAAATATTCATATTGAGTTGAAAACTGCAAAAACGTTTTTATTCGGTGACATATGCCGTCACGGAAATGAAATGGCATGAGGCCAGGCATTGCAATTCCGCTCTCAGGGCTGAGCACCGAGGCCAGGTTTGAAATGACCGGCGCAACTAACCCAACTTCAGGATCGTCTCTGAAAGAGTTCCGGACTAGATGCTGTGTTCGAATCGCTTGACGCAGAGGATCCAATCCGTCAATTAATCCTTCGTATGATGGATGAAAGCAACATTACTGATTTGTCAGGCATGCAGCTCGCTGCGTTCTAACATTCCGATTGCAGCCGGACTAGGTTCCGGCGCCGCCTGTTCTATTGCCATCATCACGAGCTTTTGCGGAAAAGTTCCAGCTGGAACTCGCCGTTGAAAAAGTATCCAGTCTGGCATTTGAAATCAGAAAAGATCCACCACGGTTCCCCTTCCGGATTGGACAACACAGTCATCGCTTGCAATCAACCGGTTTACTTCATGCGGGAGAAGGGTTTTGAAATCCTGCCACTGGCACAGCCGCTGAATCTAATCGTTGCCAGTACCGGATTGAAAAGCAGCACACGCGAGGTCATCCAATATGTCCGCGAGAATTATCCACGCTGCCAGAACGCGCTGCGGGACATCGGCGCCATCAGCCGACAGGCAAAGGATGCTATCCTGCGCGGATCTTGTGCAAATTGGCAGCATGATGTCCGATAACCATGCGCTGCTGCGAGAAATCGGCGTATCATGCGAAGCGCTTGACCGCCTGGTCGCAACGGCTTTAGGCGCCGGGGCGTTGGGAGCCAAAATGACCGGTGCCGGCCGCGGCGGAAATATGATCGCATTGGTAACGGATGAACAAACAAGAAAAAATGTGAGTGAAACTTTAAAAGAAGAGGGCGGAGAAATCATTTTATGATCCAATGGCTTAAACTGGGGGATCGCTCATTACCGATAAAAGCAAGGCGCACACGATTCGACCGTTATTCAACGAATCGCAAAAGAAATTGCGCGCGGGCAACAACAACCTGATTTACAGCTGATCCTCGGACACGGATCCGGTTCCTTTGGACGCTATCCCTGCAAGTATGGGACGGTTCATGGTGTCCAAACAGAGCAGGATGGCAAGGTTTCGCAGAAGTGCATTTTGAAGCCTCGGCGTTGAATCGGATGACGCTTGAGATCCTGCGCGAATGTGGACTACCATGCCTCTGCTTTGACCCGCTCAGCGCCGTCCGCACCCACAACGGAATCATTGTCTGCTGGGATATAGAACCGATTTGGCTGGCTTTGTCAACGGATTGATCCCGGTGATCTATGGCGATACGGTCTTTGATGATGCCCTGGGCGGCACAATTCTCCACAGAAGCGTCTTCGCCCATTTGATCCGCGCTTGTCCACCAGCCATCCAGCTTACTGCTTGCAGGTAAGAAGCCGGCATTTGGAGAGATTTCCCGAACCGCAACCAGCTGATTCGCCAGTTTGCGACTGTTCACTTTTTTGATGAATCACAGGTAAATTTATTCAAACATCCGTTTATCCAGATGTCACTGGGGGGATGTACTCAAAAACGGCGTTCGTTTCCGAACTGATAAAAAGTGGGAAAGTAGAACAGGCCCTCATTTTTTCCGGTGAGGAAAAAGGAAACATTTTCAGCGTTGCTGGGAGAAAAACCGGGAACCTCATTCATTCCCAAAATAACGCCTGAAAACTAAAGAAAAGATTTTGGTCTTTTTATGAATTATGCATCATCAATGACGATCTACCGAAAGACATTACCGTTGCCCCTTTTGGAATCAGTCTTCGAAAACCAAAGGACGGCAATTTGAAGAAGAACATGATTTTCGTTCCTGCTTTCAACGTGACAAAGATAGAATTATCCATACAACTGCTTTTCGCCGGCTCGAATATAAAACTCAGGTATTCATCAATGATGAGTGATTATTACCGAACTCGTCTGACGCGCACACACTTGGTCGCGCAAATCAGGAGAACGCTTGCCCGCGCTGGGAGGCAATGAGGACTTGGTAGAAGCTATCTGCCTGGCTCATGACCTTGGCCATCCCCCGTTCGGGCATTCCGGAGAAGCAACGTTGTCAAAGCTCATGGCGGACAGCGGGTTGTTTAATCACAACCATCAGACATTGCGGATCGTAACCAAGCTGGAAAAACGTTATCCCGGCTTCACGACAGGCTGAACCTGTGTTATGAAACGCTGGAAGGCATTGCCAAACACGAAACTGAGTATGACTATACTGATGTTCAGGAATTCAATCCTGAACTGCGCAGCCATCTGAAGCCCAGATTGCGAATATCGCCCGGCAAGTAGCCTATTCCGCTCACGACTTGGACGATGGGCTTCGTTCTGGAATGCTCACCGTAGATATGTGTGAAGAATTGATGATCTGGAAGATGATCGCAAACGAACTGAATTGGGCAGGCTCACGTTTTACCGATCTTGACCGCCATCAGTTCATCCGGGCGCTGACCAATCTGATGGTTACCGATGCGTTTTATACAACCCAGGACAGACTGAACAACCTGAAAATCCAATCGGTTGACGAGTTGCCTGGCGACTGCCGCACAATGTCGTCAGCAACAGTGAAACCTGGCTGCTTCAAAGCGCAGATTAAGATTTCCTGTTTACGAACCTTTACCGCCACTATCAGGTCGTTCGGATGAGTCTGGCTTCAGTATAGATGTCGCAAACTATTCGAGGCATACCGCAAAGATCCGAGGCTTCTGCCCAACCATATTCAAAAACATATCGAAGATCGAGGCTCAGAAACGGCCATCTGTGATTATATTGCCGGAATGACTGACCGCTATGCGATATCACAATATCAGAAATTGTTTGAACCGACATTTCTGCCATAAGGAGAATTGAGAATGTCACCAGATACGACTTATTTAACTTCGAAGAAACGCGAAAAAGCTGCAAGATGAATTGACGCTTTTGAAGGGAGAGCGCAGAGATGAAATTTCGACACGGCTGCGGCTGGCAATTGAACGGGGAGATTTGTCCGAAAATGCAGATTACACTTCTGCCAAGGAAGACCAGGCTTTCGTTGAAGGGAGAATTCTGGAATTGGAATCGATCCTCTCAAACGTCAAGATCATCGACAACATGAAGCGGGGAGGCGGTGTTGTGAACATCGGATCAACTGTCAAAATACAGGAAGAAAATTTCGAGCCTGAAGTGTATCAGATCGTCGGATCGCAGGAAGCGGACCCCGTCAAAGGGAAAATTTCTTATCAATCCCCAATTGGCTCGGCGCTTTACCAAAAACGTGTCGGCGATGTTGTCAACGCCGACACGCCAAACGGAAAAATTACGTTTAAGATACTGGAAATCCGATAGACCCTTTCGCGATTAGATCTGCCAGACCTTTACATCAAAAGCAACCCGCTCAAAATAACTGTGGCGGTTGCTGCTTCCAGTTCCGTACTCAAGATCGGTGACCGTCACAATCATCTTCAATGTTTGCGCTTCCACCAAATATTCCCGGTTCTCTTCTATCAGATCGAATCGTCCCTTATTTTTGAGCCGTTCGAGCATCACCTCATTCGAAAAGGCAAATTCACTTAGCAAGAAATGCGTGGGGGTCTGCACATCATCCCGGTCAAACAGCCAAACCTCAAAAGCGGTGACAGCTTTCGGATCGGAATTGTTGATCGTCTCCGCGATTCCGATTCCGCATTCACCCACAAATCGTTCTTCCGCATCATCCAGCGAAAAGGTTTCATCGAAGAAATCATCGCCGAGTTTATAAACCGTCTGATAATGAATCAACGGTTCATTTTCCTGCATATCCGCATCCGGAGGTGTCACGACCAGCGGAGCGGCAGCTTGTGCAGTGTTAGTTAAAGGTGATGATTGGAATTGGAAATCATCCAGGGACTCATCGGTAATAATCTCATCATCTTCGTCCTCATCCGGCTGCAAATGGTCACGTTCAAGATCAAACGGTTCGCCGCTCAAGAACCCTTCGTCTGCCGCTTCCGCCTCCGCGGAACTGTCAGCAAACTCAGGATACAGATCTTCCTCTTCGTCCAGACTCTCTTCCTCCGCATCCTCGACATCACTTGCCGGCGTCAATACCAGATCCTCAGGATGATCTTCCGAAAACTCCAAGTCATTCTCAACAGCGTCAATTTCGCCAAGCTCCGAAACAGATTCAGAAAGCTCATCGTCTGCCGGTTCGGTCAGAAAAGATTGTTTTTCACTTTCGAGAAACGGGGGTAAAGAATCATCAAAAGAAAGACTGTCGGACTCATTCATCTTTGCTGAATCGGACTGCAAAGTCTGAGTTGTCATTTCCTCGTCCGCTGGCTCATCTTCCCAGTTTTCTGGCAGCGGTTCGAATTGAATTCTATCTGCAGATTCGTGCTCCGTCCTTCTTCTGAAAGGAGATATTCGGTCTGTCAATTTTTCCCCAAAACTTTCAAGCGGCGTCTTATGGTTTGCCTGCTCGGGTGCAAACTCTTGGTCAACGTCCAGATTTGTTTTCTTTTTCATCCTGTTTCGCAGGCGATGATACAAGATCCAAATCTTTTGGCTGTAAATTTTCCCATAATCCGTAAGAAAAAACAAAGCTGCCAACACGCCTAAAAATAAAAGCAGAATGATCCAAAAGATAACGCGCACCGCCGAGGCGCTGCCAGCTGCTTTCGCGGCGCTGCTCTCCTGGACCAGTTCCGGTGATGCCAGTGAATAATCACTGACCGCACGGGAATATATCAGCAGCGACAGCGGGTCTGTCAGCGGATCTCGTTTCATCAGGTGCAGCAGCCCTGTCCCATCTCTGCCTAATCGGTCATAACGCCAATTGGCACGCGCTTCGTTGCGGGTTGCCGCATACTCCTGAATCGTCATCCGTAAATAATCTTCTTTGACAATCTGGTCTGCGTTCTGGAAAGCCGTTTTTCCGCCGGAAGTGATCAATCCCGAAAAAGCGAAAATCAGCAGGCAGGCGAGGAAACCAACCAGAATACCAGTCCAGAAAGGATACTTCTCTCGAAATGATTTCAACGTTTCAATCATTTAAATCTCCTGTCCCGCCACGACTTCCAGCGTCATCCGACCAGATGATCATATAGGTTTACTGCGGTAATAAAACAAATTATATTTCCTATTCTAACGCAATTCCAATCGGTGATACGCGCGATCTGGATCACGTCTCCGGAACTCATCACAGGTTATTTTTCCGAATCATCATCTTGCCGATGTTTGCACGCAACACATTCAACCGTCTTATTAGCGGCAACAACCATCATCCCGCCGCACTCCGGGCAACGCTGACTGACTGGCCTCTTCCAACTGGTAAAATCGCATTCCGGATAACCCGAACAACCATAAAAAACACGTCCGTTTCGTGAACGGCGCACCAACAGATCCTTGCCACATTTCGGACATGCGACATTAAGTTTTTCCTGGATCTGCTCCGTATAGCGGCATTCAGGAAATCCGCTGCACGAAATAAATTTTCCATATCGTCCATTGCGGATCACAAGATCTCTGCCACAGGTAGGACAAGCCCGGCCTACCTTTTCCGGCTCAACCTTCGTTTTAGGGAGTTCCTTCTTGGCGATTGTCAGTGCAGCGTCAAAATCCTTATAAAAATCTCCAACAACAACCCGCCACTTTTTATCTCCGTCAGCGATATCATCCAGTTCATTTTCCATTTCAGAGGTAAATTTTTCATTGACGATATCCGGGAAACCCTTGACCAACAAGTCCGTCACCAGATTTCCAGTTTCTGTCGGGTAGAGACGCCGCGCCTCTTTCAGCACATAGCCACGATCCTGAATCGTCGAAAGCGTTGAAGCGTAAGTCGAAGGCCGACCAATTCCCTGCTCTTCCAGCGCTTTGATCAGTGTTGCTTCTGTAAAACGGGCCGGCGGCTGAGTAAAATGCTGTTCTGGCAGAGTACGAACCCAGATCTGTTTTTGTCCTTCCGTCAGACCTTCCGGGAAAATCGTATTTTCAGTCTGGTCTGTCTGCAAATCCTCATCTTTGGCTTCCTCATAACCCGCCAGAAAACCCGGACATTTGATGCGGGAGCCAGAAGGTCTGAAATGATAAAGCTGTGTTCGCTTTCCTGTCACCTCAATCATCATCGTTTCAGAGACAGCGTCTTCCATCTGTGACGCGACAAAACGCTGCCAAATCAGCTGATAGAGCCTCAATTGATCCCGCGACAAATCTTTTTTCAGCGATTCAGACGTCCGCAGGACGCTGGTCGGGCGAATCGCTTCATGCGCTTCCTGCGCCCGCTGCGTTTTGGTCTTGTATTGCGGGATCGATTTCGGCGCAAATTCTTTGCCGAATCGATCGATAATGTACCCGCGTGCTTCCTGCTGCGCTGAAACGGCGATATTGGTCGAGTCAGTACGCATGTAGGTGATCAATCCGGTCGAACCTGCGCTTCCCAAATCAATGCCTTCATAAAGCTGTTGAGCGATCATCATCGTCCGTTTGGTCGCCATCCCCAGTTTCTTTGAGGCTTCCTGCTGCAGCGTTGAAGTTGTGAAAGGAGCAGCCGGCTTGCGCCGTTTGGTGCCGGGTTTTATTTTCTCAATCCAATATTCGGCGTTTTTGATGTTATCCAGATGCTGCTCGACTTCGTCCCCATTGCCAAACGCAGCATCTTTACTGCCAACCTTCACCAACCGTGAAAGATAAGTGCCTTTCAGACCGTCCGGCTGCAGTTCAACCGTCACCGTCCAATACTCAACCGGAACAAAAGCGTCAATTTCCCGCTCGCGGTCGACCACCAATTTGACTGCAACGGACTGCACGCGGCCAGCGGACAACCGCCGCTGAACCTTATTCCAAAGGAGCGGGCTGAGATTATATCCCATCAGCCGGTCAAGAATTCGGCGTGCCTGCTGCGCATCCACCAGATCCATATTGATTCCGCGCGGATGAGCAAAAGCGTCATGGATTGCGGATTCAGTAATTTCATGAAAAACAACGCGGTCCACTTTTTCAGGAGCCATCCCCGCCGACTCAAGCAAATGCCAGGCAATCGCCTCGCCTTCGCGATCAGGGTCAGTCGCCAGATATACGCGATCGGCAGTATCAGCCAGTTGAACAAGCTCTTTGACCAATGCCCGTTTTTCATTCGGGACGCGGTAAGCCGGTTCAAACGAATTTTCTACATCCACTGACAAGGTCGATTTTTTCAGATCGCGAACGTGACCGATTGAAGCTTTGACGACATACTCCTTCCCGAGATATCTGCCGACTGTCCGCGCTTTCGCCGGTGACTCAACAATAACAAGTTTTTTTCCTTTGGCAGAGACTTTTCCGATCGATTTTGTCCCATTCTTTTTTGCTGGACGAGCTGTCTTGCCAGCAGCAGATGCGCTCCGCGAACTTTTCGTTTTCCGAGCGGTTTTTGTCGTTTTTTTCCTGGGGCCGGCTGTCTCAACCAGCGGTTTTTCGAGCCCCTCATGCGCGGGGGTGTTCCCCATCCGGCTAAGCTTTGCCCCGCAGACCGCACAGGTTCCCTGTGTAATCGGGGCTCCCTTAACGGTAAATCCTGCCTTGGGTTGATCAATCTCGCGTTTTTCCTTGCATTTCAGACAATAAGCTTCCAAAAAATACTCCTATAAGTACGAATTCATGTTTTTCTTTTTCAATAACTCAACAATTTCACGGACGCGTTGAGTCTCAGCCCGGGGACAAACCATCACGGCTTGATCCGTTTCAACAACGACCATGTCCTTCATGCCAACCAGTACAATCAGTTTTCCCAATGAATCCGAACAAGCCAGCGAACCTTCCGAATCAACAGCCAGCATTTGACAATTCATCGATATATTACGATTTTCATCTGCAGGAATAACATCAAAAATCGATTCCCAGGAGCCAATATCATTCCATTGCAGGTTTTCAGCCGGAAGAAATACAACATCCGCCGCCTTTTCCAGAATGCCATAATCAACCGTCGCCGGTTCAATCGTTTTCCAAACCTCAGGCATAACAGAATCGAAATCCTTTTTACCAAAAACCCCGTTGATTATATCCAATTTTTCAGAAAGATCCGGCAGCCACAAGGAAATTTCTTCCAGAATCCGGTTGCAACGCCAGATAAACATCCCGGAATTCCACCAGAATTTGCCGGTTTTCAGATATGCTTCCGCGGTCTCTTTATTCGGTTTCTCATGAAATTTTTCTACTTCGAACAGGTGAAAAGATTTCTCGATCCGTTTCCCTTGTTCGAGATACCCCATTCCGGTGGATGGGAACAAGGGGTGAATTCCCATCGTCACTAAATGGTTTTCCTGTGCAGTATGATAGGCATTGGTCAGCAGCGTTTGAAACAACGCCGTATTTTCAATAAAGTGATCTGCAGGCAGAACAACCATCACAGCATCCGGATCGATGTGTTGAAGCCAGGACGCTGCGAAGCCGACAACGCTGGCGGTGCCTTTCGGCATCGGTTCAATCAGATAGTTTTCGACCGGAATCTGTTCGGATTGTGCCTGCAGCTGTTCCGCCTGTTCCGCCGTTGAAACGACAAGAATATGGGACGGGGAAATCAGTCCTGCAAGCCTGTCAACCGTCCGTTGGAACATCGTTCGTTCGCCGGCGATCTTCAGCATCTGTTTCGGATGCTCCCTGGTAGAAAGCGGCCAAAGCCGTGTACCGCCGCCGCCTGCCATAATCACCGCATAATAATGATCCTTCATCGAAACACCTCCTCTTCTGTCTGCTGACCAGCTTTCAGTATCATGCCATTGTTATCATTTTTTTGCAAGTTGAAAGGTTCCCTAAATCAGTTCTCCTCGTTAGATAATGATAGAGAAGAAAGCTCAGAGCTTTCTCTTTACCTAGAAAAAGATTAAAAAGTGTTTGGTTTTTATGGTAAACGTTGGAAGCAGTCTCGATAATGAACCCTTTTATTTCCAAAAGAGTCAGCGCAGAAGCGATTTTCCCTGAAGGTAAATTCAACCTGCGCGCAATTTCATCCGCGTGAAGCGCCTCATTTGTAATCAGTCCGACAATTTCTTGTTCAAGCGGATTCTCAAAGAAAGCTGTGCTGCCCGGGATACGAAAACCGGCTGTTCAGCATGAACCGTATCCAGAAATGCAAGCAGATCTTCTTTCTGCAACAGCGGTTGAGCGCCATCGCGGATCAATCGATTGGTACCAACCGATTGCGGAGCGTTGACGTTCCCGGGAACAACAAACACCTCGCCCTTGCTCCGCTGCGAAGCGCGCGGTTATCAGGGCTCCTGATCTTTCCCCGGCTTCAATCACAATACATGCGCTGGACATTCCAGAGATAATTCGATTCCGTGGCGGAAAATTGACCCGGTCAGGGGTGTCCCCGGCGGATAATCACTGATCAGAGCGCCCGCTGCCTCGATTCTCGCTGCCAGCGAGCGGTTTTCAGGCGGATACACAACATCCACACCGCAGCCTAAGACAGCCAACGTCCTGCCGCCGGCATCCAGAGCGGCTGCATGGGCAATGCTGTCCACTCCGCGTGCCATGCCAGAGACCACGATTACACCATTCGCGCTCAAGAATGTGCTGATTTCACGTGCCAGAGATGCGCCGTAAGAAGTCATTCGGCGCGTACCGATAATCGCCAGCATTTTGCCGGATTCAGCAGGAATTTCACCGCGATAGTACAGGATTGGCGGAGGCGCTTCAATCTGACGCAGCAATACCGGATACGCCGGATCGCTCCAACGAAGAACCTGGATGCCGCGCTGCAGGATAGAATCTGCCAGTTCGGAAGGGTTGAGTTTCCTCCGTCCTTCAACGATCAGCGCTGCCAGCCGGACTGGAATCCCCTGTTGAATTAATGATTGGAGCGACGCCTTCCACGCCGTTTCCAAAGTGTCGAAACGATCCAAAAGCAATCGAAAACGAACCGCGCCCAATCCTTTAATATGGCTAAACGCGATCCAATAAGAAAGATCTGAGTCAGTCATTCGCTTATAGCCACTGTGGCGGGTTGACGATCATCTTTCCCTGATCGGGCAAGATAGAACAAATAACTGCGGGAATATCCGGCAACAGCAACTCATCGCCGTTTGGCTGCTCAACCAGATAGACATCGTTTGCTCCGGTTTCAAGAATTTCGCGCAGCCGTCCCAGCGGATTACCCTGCAGATCTTCGACCGCTAATCCGATAAGTTCATGGAAATAGAACTCACCCGGCTGTAGCTTGGGAAGGGAATCTTTCCGAACGAAAACAAATGTATTGCGTAATTCGGCACTTTCAACCTCATCGGAAAAACCTTCAAGTCGCACCAACAGGTACGGAGGCTTTTCGCGCACAGCCAAAATTTTGGTCAGTCGGCGTTCCGAGCCCAGATAAACTTCTTTTCCGGTCTGAATCCGTTCCGGAAAATCTGTCATCGGATTCATCACCACCTCACCTTGCATCCCATGAGCCCGATGAATTTTTCCGATACAGATAAACTCAGACTCGTCCTTTTCGGGCGAGTCTGTCTTTTTGTTCTCTTTTTTGCGCTTTAAAGCTGTCATAAATTCCAGAATCTGTTCACGAACCCGGTTCGATCACATCCAGTGTGATTTGTCTGCCGTCTCTCGCGGAGGCAACACGCAGCAGCAGTCGAATAGAATTGGCGACTCTGCCGCCTTTCCCAATAATCCTGCCCATGTCTTCTTTCGCGACATGCAGTTCAAGACGGATCCGGTTTCCATTGCGCTCCTGGGTGACCCGCACACTGCTTGTGTCGTCAACTAATGAAAGCGCGATGTATTCAACAAGATCTTTTACATGATCATTTTTCCGGAAGCGTTTCTCTGCACTGATATACCTCTTCACCTTCCTTTACGATTTTATGGCTGCTTCGCGCGTTTTTGCGTTCACAATCCGGTTATCGTAAAATTCTTTTGCCTCAGCCAGCAATGTTTCAAGAGATTCGCCTTTTTTGTATCGTTCAAAGCGATCCCGCAATCCGACGCTTTTGAACAGTTGCTCAACCGAGTCACTCGGCTGGGCGCCATTTTTCATCCATTCATAAATCCGTTCTTCATTCACATCAAATGTAAACGGTTCTGTCCGGGGATTATAGCTGCCTAAAATTTCAAGAAATCGTCCGTCGCGCAGGCTTTCTTTCTCTGCTGCAATAATGCGATAAGTCGCCTGCTTTTTCAATCCAGTACGTCGCAATCTGATACGAACCATTATTTTTACGTTCTCCTGTTCCTTCTGTTTGTTGATTAATTGAAATTGCTGCCATTGATCAGTTGTCTTGAGGGATGCGCTGAAGGAGTGCGCATGAAAATCTTTCGACAAAGATCAGAACTCAGCGAAACAGACCGGAAAGTCCTTTCCCGCCTGTTTTTTGTATAGTTTTCATCATTTTCTGGCTCTCTCTGAACTGTTTCAAGAGCCGGTTCACTTCCTGAACATCCGTCCCTGAACCGCTTGCGATTCTCCGCTTCCGGCTGGCATTCAGGATATCCGGGTTGAGCTTTTCTTTCATCGTCATTGAGTTCAAAATGGCTTCTGTCACCTTCAGGCTTTTTCCGCTTCACGCGGATCAATCTGGCGAGCAGCCTGCCCCAGATTACCCGGAAGCATTTCCAGAATCTGGCGCATTGGCCCCATTTTCTTCATCTGACGGAGCTGACTGGCAAAATCTTCCAGCGTGAACCTGCCTGAAAGCATCCTGCCGGCTTGCTGCATCGCCTGCTTTTCATTAAAGACAGACTCCGCTTTCTCAATCAGACCAATGATATCACCCATTCCCAAAATGCGCGATGACAGCCTCGAAGGATCATACGCCTCAATCGCGTCAACCGACTCGCCGGTTCCCAGATATTTAATCGGTACACCGGTTACGCTGCGGATCGAAATTGCCGCGCCGCCGCGCGAGTCGCCATCCATTTTGGAAAGGATCAGACCGGTAATTTTCACAGTATCGCGGAAGCCTTCAGCGACGTGCAGCGCTTCCTGTCCGATCATCGAGTCCACCACCAGCAAAATTTCATTCGGTTGGACGTTTTTCTGAATCGCCCGCAGCTCTTCCATCAGAATATCATCCAGCTGAGAACGTCCGGCGGTGTCAATCAGCATGACACTGAATCCGCCTTTGCGCGCGTAATCCAGCGCCCGTGCAGATAACTCCGGCGGTTTAATGCCGTCAATTGTAAAAACTTCAACGTTAATCCGCTGCCCCAGCGTCTGCAATTGCTTGATCGCTGCCGGACGATAAGGATCCGCGGCCACCAGTAAAACGCGTTCTCCCTGGCTACGCAATTTCTTAGCGACCTTGGCCGCGTGGGTTGTCTTTCCCGAACCCTGCAGACCGACAAACATCACCACCCGTGGTTTTTCACCGGTCAATTGGAGCGGCGCTGCCGGCCCGAGCGTCTTGATCAATTCCTCATTGACGATTTTAATAACCATCTGTCCGGGGTTCAGCGCTTCAGACACTTCCGCCCCAACAGCCCGTTCGCGAACATCAGCAACGAAAGAGCGAGCGACTGAATAATGAACATCCGCCTCGAGCAGTGCAATCCGCACTTCCCGCATAGCGGCATCGACATCTTCCGCGCTCAGTTTCCCGCGCCGCGTCAGACCAGCGAATACTTTATTCAGTCTCTCAGTCAGATTCTCAAACATTATCGTCAGGTTCCTTTGTTGGCACTCCATCTTCACTGAGAATACATGCCAGACAACCGACTAATTTTAATATGGATCGTTGTTTCTGTAAAGTTTTTGTATGGGTTCAATACATGTGAGACAAACAGGGGTCATGACCTGGTGTGCCTTTCAATATACTGTCTGGGACTTAGATTGTCCAGACTTCGGTGGGGACGGACATTATTATAGACCCATTCCCAGCTTCTCAGGTCTTTGTTCAAGGACTCCAAATCAGATTCAGGTTCGCGAAGCGCATAGAACTCGTCCAGATGGGTTCTATGCGCCCGCTCAACCCTTCCATTCAGTTTAGGTGAACGCGGTGGCAAGACGAAAAGGATGATCCCCAGATCACGGCAGGCATCCTCAAACTCAGCCTTGTATTCGCTGCCACCGTCCACCGGATCGCTCTGATGGGGAAAGGGGTTCGCTTGATAAGCTGGTTGAGGAACGCTTTGGCTTGTCTTGACCTTGCTCTAGGATAAACCGCGAGCACATCCCACCTGGATACCACGTCTCTGGCTGTGAAATGTTTGAAGTGGATTGCTGGGAAAGGATGAATGTCGAGCGTGTCAACTTGTACGATATCCCCAGGATTTTCAACCAGGTAGCCTTTCGGTTTACGGATGGCATAGGGATGTTTCTGCTTGCGTGTCCCCTTCCACCTGGTTTTGTAGCGGACTTCAGGGATCGCCTTCCGCTTCTTCAGTTCCTGAATGATTCGCCCGACGCTTGATACCGAAAGATTTATCCCTTCCAGTTCCAGAAGTACCTTGATCTTCTCTTTTCCCCAACAGGGATACAGCACCCGGTAGGATCGCACTGCCTCCACCTCTTCTGCTGTCCATTTCCGCTTCCGCAGATGCTTTGGCTTTCGGCTGCGTTGCTCTAAGCCATTCCACCCCTCTTCTTTTATGCGGCGTTTCCAGCGATACAGGCTCGCCCGTGAGACCCCCAGCAATTCACTGACCTCTTTGCCGCTCATCCCTTTGGTCCGCAGCGCTTCCAGGTGCGCAATATCCGTTCCCGGTTTTTGGCGTCCTCACTCGGTTTGATGACAGGCTTCTTCGCCTGATGGTAAAATTCTTTTTGCAGAGTTTTCTGCCGCATTGGGGTTCCTCCTTTGGTTTGATCACCTTTAGGATGACCCCAATGTGCTTTTGTAAAGCCCTTTCGTCTCATATCTTTCTGAACTTACTCAGTTTTCATATACGATTGATTTAAACCTCAGTTTCAGCGGATATATGTCAAATGACTGCGGGTTATTTAAAGGGAAAATCATAGAAAAAGATTGTATTTAATTGGCAGAAAGAAAATTGTGATCAGGCTGGCAATCACGTTCACTAAAAGCTAAATTGAATTTTCCCCTTTTCACAAGGATCATCTGGCCCTCATCCACACCAACCGTCATGGATAAATACACGCTGTCAAAGTACGTCCTCTGAAAAAATACCTCTCCAATGGCTATGCGAATGACATTAAGTGAGAATCAACCGGTCAGATCCCCCTCTCCCGGCAAGCATTCCACAACAAAAATTTCACCCGAGTTAATCATATGTCTTTCCGGCGAAAAAACACCCCTGTCAAAATTGACAGGGGCTCCACAATTAATTAGGTCAGGAAGATCAAGGCCCGACCAGTCCTATCCTGCTGTCTCCCATTGCGTAAGAATTTGATCAACTGTTTCAGCAGCGCTGCCATCATTCTGTACCATAAAGTCGCGCAGGCACGGTAAAACGGTTCGCGCACAACCGCCATCTGATTCAGATTTTCGCGACTCACTGAAAGCGGCCGACCTTCAATCGGCAGCCGTTCCACTGAACGCTGCAGCCAGACCACAATGCCGTTCTGACGCAGGCTGTTGCGGTTTATCTCACGCAGGACGACTCCGCCGCCGGTCGCAATCACCAACCCATTTTCCTTCCCATAATCTTGAGCCACTTGCTGTTCCAGATCACGGAACGCCTGCTCGCCCTGTTCGGCAAAGATCTGCGGAATCGACATCCCGCTCCTTTTCTCAATCTCTGCATCCAAATCCACAAAATTTCGCTTCAACCGCCTTGCCAGCGCATGTCCAACAGTCGACTTGCCGCTTCCCGGCATCCCGACAATCACCAAGTTCAACGTCCGGTTCTTGATCGTTCGAACCACGTCATCAATACGGCTATCCGGAGTTACGCGCTTCAAAAACAGATCCGATGCAGCTTTTGCCTGTGCCACCAGCATGGTCAACCCGTCTGTATAAGGGATCCCCAGCGTCTCCGCCTGCAGCAGCAGCGCCGTTCGCCGCGGATTGTAAATCACGTCCACCACCCCTTCACATTGTGGGAAATCCTGCAAATCAATCAACACTTCTCCGTTGTTAGGGTTCATGCCCACCGGCGTGGTATTAATGATCACCTGCGCATCCTGATGCCGCTTTTCACGGAACAGCTGCTCAAAGGTCAATTCACCGCTGCGGGATACCTGTACCAGTTCCCGCACGCCCTCATCTTGCATCACCGCTTTTGCAGTCAGGCTGGTGCCGCCATTGCCCATCAACAATACTTTCTTACCGCGAAGCGTGATTCCTGCCTGCTTTACCATTTGCCAGAACCCGGCATAATCAGTGTTCTCGCCAATCCAGCCATCCGGTTCAGAAAGAATCGTATTCACGCAACCAATGCGCCGGGCATGATCCGTCAGCCTGCTCAGAAACGGGATAACCGCCTTTTTGTATGGAATAGTAACGTTCAGCCCCTGAAAAGCGCCTTTTTCAAAAAAGCCTGCCAGCGCCTGCGGTTTCAGCTCGATCAGTTCGTAACAGTACAAACCGTCGGAGAGCTGATCGTGAATGATTTTCGAATAGCTATGACCGAGGCGGTCGCCAATTAATCCATACATTTCCGCCTCAGACTTCACTATAACTACCCAGAAAAACGCAGCTTCCCGGTTCCGATTCCAGCAGACTTAGCAGTTGAATCACATCATCAGAATAAACCGAAGCGTCAAAATCAAAATAAAACATATATTCAAAATCCATTCCCGGGATTGGGCGGCTTTCCAGCTTTGTCAAGTTCAGATCCAACACCGAGAAGCGTGAAAGCAGTTCATATAAGGCACCGGGGCGATGTGCGACCGAAACAATCAGGCTGATCTTGTTTGAACCTGGATAAATTTGCAAATCACGTGAAATACAAATGAAACGGGTGTAGTTGTTCACCTGATTTTGCACATCGTCGCTCAGTACGGACAAACCATACAACTCAGCGCAATTGCGGGAAGAGATGGCAGCGACATCATCACGCTCCGATTCCGCCACCATCCGGGCAGCAATCGCTGTATTTTCACAGACCGTCACTTTGATTTCCTTATGCGCCCGTAAAAATTCACTGCATTGTCCGATCGCCTGTTCATGGGAAAAAACCTCGCGAATCGTGTTCATCTTCGTGCCCGGCTTCGCCAGCAGCGTATGCGAAATAAGCACTTTAATACTGCGCACAATGTGAAACTGATATTTCTTCATCAGGTCATAGACTTGCGCAACAGATCCATACGAACTATTTTCTATCGGCAATACCCCAAACTGACACAAACCGCTCTGAACAGATTGGAAAACACCTTCAAAATGGCGGAAATAGACAATTTCCGGAGTGGAAAACAGTTTCTCACACGCCAATTCGGAATAAGCTCCTTCAACGCCCTGACAGGCGACCACCGCGCGCGAAGGGAAGATCTGCGGCGTCTTTTCTAAAGCAGCCCGAATGTTCTCCATCAATTTTCCCTGCGGTGCAAGCTTTGTCGACTGGTAGCTGCGGCTGATATCAAACAGGTTATTAAAGAAAACTTTGGCAGCACCGGCAAAAGCTTCGCCGCTCTGATCCATCACCGGGAAAGAATTTCCCGTTCCCGTACGCGGTCAAGAACCGGCAGCCTTTGTTTCTTTTTTTGCTCTGCCACTTCCCCTGCCAGCTTCATCCGCTGGACCCAACAACTCCGTCATTTGTTCGTCAATCTGATCGATCTTGGAACGAATTTCAGCGATTTCCATCGAAACCCTCCGTCAAATAAAAATCATACAATACCAGCGCGGCTACCGCTTCAACCACCGGTGCGGCACGCAATACAATACAGGGGTCATGTCTTCCTTCAACCGTCAATTTCACGTTCTTCTTTTGGGAAAGACTGACTGAATCCTGCGAAACGCCAATCGAAGACGTCGGCTTAAAAGCAACCCGGAAAACTAGCGGCATCCCGGTCGTCATCCCGCCCAAAACACCGCCATGGTGATTGGAACGGGTCAAGAGGGCTCCTGATTCAGCATAATAGTACGGATCATTGTGCCGGCTGCCAGCCATCCGGCTTGAGCCGAACCCAGCGCCAAATTCAACACCCCGAACAGCAGGAATTGCGAACAGCGCATGTGCCAGCCAGCTTTCAATCCCGTCAAACATATGCTCTCCCAGTCCAACCGGAAGTCCAAGCGCGCAGCATTCAACCGTGCCGCCAACGGAATCCATATCTTCCTTTGCGCGCTGAATCCGCTGCCGCATCCGCTCGCCGATTTCGACGTTCAGCACCGGCATTTGTTGAGTGGCAAGTGTTTTCAACTGATCCGCATTCACCTGTACCGGATCGAACAGGTCGTCATCCACCTCACCAATTGACGCAAGGTGCGACCCAATCATGACGCCCTTTTCATGCAATAATTGAAGGCAAAGCGCTCCGGCGAAACACAACGGCGCCGTCAGCCGACCGGAGAACTGGCCGCCGCCGCGAATATCGTTCCAGCCGTTGTATTTCTCTGCTGCCGGATAATCTGCGTGCATCGGGCGCGGAATATCGCGCAGCCTGGCGTAATCTTTTGAGCGCATATCGTTGTTTCGAATCAGCGCGGCCAACGGAGCACCGCAGGTATAATCATCGACAACGCCGGAAAGAATTTCCGGCTGATCCTGTTCATTCCGCGGCGTCGCCAGCGCATCTCTTCCGGCGCGCGCCGTGCCATAAAGCGTGCAACGGCTTCAAAATCAATCTTCCTGCCTGCTGGCAGTCCGTCAATCACGACACCGATCGCGTCTGAATGGGATTGACCGAATAATGCAACCTTCAAATTTCTGCCAAAGTTAAATGACATGGAACCAACCTCCCAGCGAATGAAAGTGTGCCCAGAATTCCGGGTAACTTTTTTGACCGCCTCCGCGCCTGCAATTCTTACTGGCTGGCTGCAGATAGACGCCGCCACAGCAGCCGCCATCACAATCCGATGGTCATTCTGTCCATCCACTTCTCCGCCCGTCAGCCTGCCGCTCCCTAAGACCCGCATCCCATCCCGCGTCCCGGCCGCTTCACCCCCTAGCGCATTGATACAATCGCACATTGCCTGTAAGCGGTCGCTTTCTTTCAGACGCAGCCGTTCAGCATTAAAGATTACGGTCTCGCCAATTGCGCCGCAGGCGAGAATCGAAAGGATAGGCACCAAATCCGGGGCAAAAGAAGCGTCAATTTGCATCGGTCTGCAAACGTTTTGCCGCACATATGCCGAATGTTCCGCAAAGCGTACCTCCGCGCCAAAATCGCGCAGAAATTTTAGAATCGTGCGGTCAGGCTGCCGGCTTTCTTCCTGCAAACCGCAGACCATGATATCAGCCCCCAACGCGCCAGCCGTCAGGAAAAAAGCAGCACCGGACCAGTCCCCTTCCGTTTCAACGTTCCCGGAAGAACGAAAAATTTGTCCGCCGGGGACATCATATCCATCCGGTCGCCGCTCGACCCGAACCCCAAACTGTTCGAGCGTCCGCAGCGTCATTTCCACATAATCGGCCGATTCCAGCGGAGACGCCAATTGAATCGAGCTGTCTCCTTTCAGCAATGGCAACGCGAACAATAACCCCGAGACATACTGCGAGCTGATATTTCCCGGCAATGTATACACGCCGCTCTCCAACTGGCCGCTGAGCGTAAACGGCAGACTGGGGGCATCGAAACGGCTGCCATGCGCAATCAACTCCTCACGCAGCGGAGAAAGCGGTCGCTCGGGTAGCCTTCCTCGTCCTGTAACCTTTGCAGGGATGCCCAGCGCCGCCAAAACCGGCAGCAGAAAACGCAGCGTTGATCCGCTCTCGCCGCAGTCAATCGTTTGATTCGACAGCTGATTTCCCCAAACTGGGCGCACCTGCCATTCCCCGGCACCCTTCTTCAATATTTCGGCCCCCATCTGCCGCAGACAAGCCATTGTGACCAGAATATCATCGCTGAGGGACTCATCTCCAATTTTTATCTGCGAGATTTCGCGGCTGAGCGCGGCGCAAATCAACTGCCGATGAGCGTCCGATTTGGATGGAACAGCCTTGATTGTCCCGCGCAGCTTCCCGGGCATAATCCGTACATCAAAAGGTGGTAATGTCATGGCTGAACCGCTCCTTTACGGAAAATCATTGGAACCTCTGACACATTCACATTTACTGAGACGCAACGTCCGATCCGTTCGGGCATGATGAAGGTAATCTGTTCACCGCTGCGCTTCTTGTCCATCAGGGCCGCGACAGCAAGCGTATCCGGATCCATAAGGACAGCGATCCAAATGCTGAAAGCCCGCCTTTGTCAGCGCCGCTTCCAATCGTCCGGCAACCGGTTCCCTGGCAATCCAAGTCCGCTCCGCCGCCCGCGCAGCCATCAGCATACCCATCGCAACCGCACTGCCGTGGCTGATGCAGGATTCGCTCACCGCTTCAATTGCGTGTCAAAATGTATGGCCAAAATTGAGCAACTGGCGCCGATCTCGGTCAAACGGATCCGCTGTCACAAATTCAGCCTTAATCTGAATATTGCGTTCGATCACCTTTTCCCAATCCGGACGCTTCTCATTGCCTCCCAACGCCTCCAGCAGCAACGGATCCGCCAAAACGGCATGTTTGATCATCTCCAGCAGCCATCCCATCCCGCAGCGTGTCAGCCGGCAGCGATTTCAACGCATCAGGGTCGCACAACACAGCGGCCGGCTGCCAAAAAACACCGGCCAGGTTTTTCCCGGCGCTCAGATTCACGCCGGTTTTTCCTCCTACCGATGAATCAACCATCGCCAGCAACGTTGTCGGCATCTGAACAAAGCGAATCCCGCGCAAATAGACTGCGGCGGCGAAGCCGCAGATATCGCCACAAATTCCACCTCCTAGCGCGATCAGCGCATCGCTGCGCGTCACCTGTTCGCACGCCAGCCGATCGAGCAGCGCGGAAACAGTTGTCATCGTTTTCGAATGCTCTCCCGGCGCAAAAACAAAGGTCGAGACGATATATCCCGCTTTCTGCAATGAGGCCATCGCCTTTTCACGATATAGTCGGTCAACCGTTTCATCCATCACAAGCATCAATTTTTCCGCGTTCAGACGGTCACGAAGAACGGCGCCCGCATGCGTGATCAGTCCCCGCTGGATCAGTACCGGATAGCATCCATTTGCCGCATTAACATTCACCATTCTCATAGATCCTCGTGCGTTTCACCGTCAACGACCGCCTTGCGTTCACGTCCTTCTTTCAGCAGGCTGAAAAGGCGGTCTTGATCTGAGCTGTCAATCGCTTCATGAAATTCCTGAAGATGGCCGATAAGCATCTCAATCTCCCGGCAAAGATATTGCCGATTTTCAAGGAAAAGTTCTGTCCACATGGTTTCGTTCAATTTGGCGACCCGGGTCATATCCTTAAAACTGCCAGCTGAAAAGCCGACATGTTCCAACGCTGTGGGGCTTTTGATATACGCGCTCGAAACGACATGCGCGAGCTGGGAGGTAAAGGCGATCATGCGGTCATGCCCAGCCGGCGTAGAAATCTGGACAGGGAAAACCGATGTGCAAAAAACTGCTTTGCCTGTTGAACGACCTCGATCGAGTCCCAACAACCGGTACCAGAATCATAGACGCACCATCAAACAGATTTCCTTTGGAATGGACAAACCGAAATTCGCGTCCTGCCATCGGATGTCCGCCGATATAGTAAACCCATTGGCATTAGCAACTTCCAAAATTGGTTGAAAAACAACTTCTTTGACGCCGCACAGATCGATCAGCGTACCACCGCGTTTAAGTTGCCTGCTTGTTCCCGGACAAACGCAATTGCGTCCTTTGGATACAAAGCGACCAGGACAAGGTCGCAGGTTGCGAGTAAGTCCGGCGTCAGTTCATCATCAATTGCTTCCTGTAGACGCGCCTTGAGCATGACCGTCAAATCCCGGTCCATCCCAAGCACCGTATGTTCCGTATGGGTTTTGATGGCTTTCGCCATGGAACCGCCAATTAAGCCCAATCCGACAATGCCGACCCGCATCTCTCCTCCTCTTTCAAAAAAACTACCAATGAAACGCGAGCGGAATCAGATCGCGCACCGTTTTCGCGACATCATCGAACGCATCCGGCGTCAGGGACTGGTTACCATCACAAAGCGCGTGCGGCGGATCGTTGTGCACTTCAATAATCAGCGCATCCGCACCGCAGGCGTAGCAGCCATTGCCATTGGTTTCACCAGTTTTGCCGTCCCCGTCGAATGGCTTGGGTCCACCACAACTGGCAGGTGCGAAAGCTGTTTCAACAAGGGAACCGCTGAAATGTCCAGCGTATTACGCGTCGCTGTTTCAAAGGTGCGGATCCCACGCTCACAAAGCATAACATTTGGGTTCCCATTTGCCAGAATATATTCGCGCTCATCAACAATTCTTCAAGCGTATTGGCTAAACCGCGCTTTAGCAAAACCGGTTTACCGACATGACCCATTTCCTTCAGCAGGTCAAAATTTTGCATATTGCGCGCGCCAATCTGGATGATGTCAATTTCTTCAAACAGGGGCAGGTGGGAGATGTTCATTGATCGGAAACGATCGGCAGACCGGTCATCTTTTTCGCTTCCAACAGCAGTTCGATGCCCGTTCCGCCAAGTCCTTGAAGAAAGAATAGGGCGAAGAACGCGGTTTGAACGCTCCGCCGCGCAGTACAGTCGCGCCGGCAGCTTTAACCCGCTCTGCAACAGCGCAAATTTGTTCGCGCGATTCAACCGAACAAGGGCCGGCAAAAATCTGCTTGTGCCCGCCGCCGATCTTGACGCCGTTTTCCAGCGTAATCACCGTATCAGCCGGATGGAACTTGCGGTTGGCGTTTTTGTAAGGTTCCTGAACGCGTTTGACATCTTCCACAATTTCAAGCGCACGAATCAGATCAATATCCAACGCTGACGTATCGCCAATCAGCCAAGAATCATGTTGGCTGTCCCGATACTGATATGCACATCCAGATGTATGCTTTTCAGCCATTGAATCAGATTATTCAACTGCTTCTCTTCCGGATTACTTTTCAAAATAACGATCATGATTCCCTCACCAGTTTTTTGTAAAAAAAAGAACCCCGCTGTGAATTTCACTGCGAGGTTCTTATTTTCTTTTCTATTCGGCTATCGATTTACAGAATAAGCTCCAGCAAAATTCAACAGGGTTTCGCCCATAAAATAGACAAAACCAAAAAAAGAAAAAGCAATAATAAGCGAAAACTGTTGAATTCATGTTTTATTCTGTTACTTTGCATGATAGCACGGGCAAATCGGTTTGTAAAGCATGATCGCAGAAAAATATGACAGTTTAACCATCTGCCGCTCAATCCCTCAAATGCCATGGATGGTTAGTTCATGTTAACAAATGGAAAGGCAGCATTCACTATCCATTGAGGACAAAATATGTAGAAAAAGACCAAGTTCTGGTAGATCAGCACAGTTGAAAACTCCTCACCCATATCCAAATTTGCAGGTTTATGCAACATTAATCCGTTACTCCTGTTGTCCGCCGTCCGCCATTATTCAACCCGAACGGGGTAAGACAAATGAAAGGTGCCTCAAAACAGGAATGAGACACCCTTTCTCATATGGAACAGAGGATAAATGATCGCTTAGATCAGCGGATATCGGTTATCTGATCGAACAAACTGGCGTTCTCCTGAATAACTTTCGACGCGCCGTAAACCGTAATCTGCGAATCTTCAGTCAGTGCTTTTTCCAGCGCCTCCCCGATTTTCGGCAAATCAGACAGCGTCACAGCTTTAAGCTCTCGATATTCATTGATCTGATCCTCAGGAGTCTTTCCGATCAGGTGGTTAAAAGCAACCTCCAGCGCCGTCGTCAGCGCTCCCTTTGGCGTCGTATAGTTGCTGTATGACGTAACAATGTGTTGATCCAGTTCTTTTTGGGTATAAGGCAGGGTTTTCAACAGTTCTGGTACAGCCCCAAAAACCTCCAACGTACTGGTTAGATTGGGATCGCTGTAACTGAAAAGGACCACGGATGTCGGCAGAAATAACATCTGCGCGCCATACGCTCCGCCAGCCAGCCGGATTTCCGGTGTGAGCAGCTCGTCCGTCACGATATTCGCAATCACCGAATTCCCGGTACTGAACGGCATGATTCCTGACAGCGATGCTGAAAGCAGAATCGTCTGCACATTGGCATTCGCGAGAATCCCATTATTTTTCTTTGGATACGGGTATTCATCCAACGTATACGTCTCTGCACCGACTGCAGGGGCCGACATTGCCCCGATCAGTTTTCCCAGGCCGGGTAGCATTTTTTCTTTGCTTCCGTCTGATCCGGCAAATTCAACGGAAAGATGATGTTGATTTAATACTGCTTTGCGTGCCTCATCCAGCTTTGAAAGGAACTGCAGAGGATCCTCAGTAATCTCAGCGGTAATCCGTTTCATAAAATCGCCAAAATTATGACCGCTGAAGAATCCTTTAAATCGGGATTTAACGTCATAGATTCCGATTGCTTCCGGAATAGCATATGCCAGTCCATTTTGCTTCTGATATTCCAGCAGTGCATTTTGTTCCATCATAATTGTCCGGATTTTCGGCAAACTTTCTTCTGTCAGCCGGGTTGTGAAAAGCTCGTCATACACAAGGTCAAACACTTCTGCACTATCGGCAGGGTCATACATCAGAACGGACATAAAAAGGGCTGATAATCATTGGAACGATACTTCTTCTCCAGCGCTGTCAGTTGGAAAGTCGGCTGAAAGAGATAAGATGAACGCAGTTTCGCAACCTCGTCCGCTGAATATTTTTCGGTATCCAATCTGCCAAGCAACAACGTGTAAAAATTGAAGTATTGCAGCAACTCTGGTGATACGGTTTCGAGGTTGTTAATAAAGGAAAGCGCCGCCACATCCGGTAATTCCGCAACCGTGCTGATCAGTCGAGCACCGGCAACCCCGTTCATCTGTCACAGCTGCTGTACGGATTTCTTCTGGCAGTTCATCCACAGTCAGAACTGCCAGTTTA
Source organism: Flexilinea sp. (assembly GCA_040766005.1). Lineage (GTDB taxonomy): Bacteria > Chloroflexota > Anaerolineae > Anaerolineales > Anaerolineaceae > Flexilinea. The sequence goes on from JAXGRI010000007.1 coordinate 109,270, forward strand.
TCAATCGTTTCGGTGGGGTCGGGACTGCATCCCATATTACCGAATGCAGCTGATTCCTCAACGATACGTGTAATCTCATCCTCGTCCATCGCTGCCTTTCGTTCCTCAAGCATCAGCTCGAGAGCAGCGCGCTTTTTCCTCCATCAAACCCGGTTTCGGCTGGATGGTCAACAACAATGCATGCGGGTTGTCCAGAATATATTTTGGATCAGTCCGATAAAATAATCCAGGCTTTTTGTCGCAATCGCTGCATATTGCGCAGCATCATGGGCGCCATAAAAGGGATCATCCAGCATGTTCCAGGAGGAGGTCATCGCCATAATCAGTTCCAGCCCTTTCATAGGGCTTTCGGTTTTAGCGGGCAGCCAGCAAGTTCTGGCGGACGACCGACGAATCAGGTCGGAATCCAACCCTTTGGCAACCGTTTCTCTCAGAGTAGATAAAACCGTAGCATACAGTGCCGCTGTTTTTGCAGGATCAGCAAACTGCGCCTGAAAAATCAGTGAAGGCTGTAAAGACTGATCATTGAAAGCCATCGCATAATCTGAACCGATCGTCTGCGCCCGCAGCGCATTTTTGAGCGGAAACGATTCATGATTGAAAACATCATCCATCAGCAACTGCAATGCGGTACGGTCATCACGGTCAAGATTTTTCGGCAGGCCGTATGCCAGCTGCAGAAAAGACTGATTTTCAACCGCACTGCCCTCATCAACCGGAATATCCACCGTTATCTCTTTCATAGCGCTGAATGGCTGCTGGTAAACTGGTTCCGGATTCGCGCAGCTTTTTTCAGCATTCGCAAAAACTGTTTCATTGATCCTTGCCAGGAAAGCCTGATAATCCACATCTCCATAAATGAACATTTTCGCTTTTGAAGGCGCGTAATACGCCTGATAATAGTCGCGCGCTTCTTCATAAGTGAGCGTCAGAATCTCATCCGGATCGCCACCTGAAATATATTGGTCAGGCGTGTCCGGAAATAGATGCTGCATTGTCTGATTATTCGCCTTTGTCATGATGTTTGTGTCATACGCACGCATTTCGTTATAAACCACCCCAACCGGATTCAGAGGCGCAGCCGGGTCAGACATATCATAGCGAAACGCTTCCCGGTAAAAGTAACGCGGCTCTTCCAGAAAAGAGGGCTGAAACAACAGATCCAGCATGAAATCCGCTGCCGCATTCAGCTGTTTCTCCGATGTCGATGATACGATAAACTGAGTATAGTTTGGCGAAGTCATCGCATTCATATAAGACATGTAACCGTTATAGACCAGGTCAAAAAAAACATCCTTACCCGGGTAATTTTTTGAAGATGCCAGCAGCGTATGTTCCAGAATGTGCTGGATTCCCTGACTGCTGGTCGGAGGCGTTTTGAAACTTACAGTGAATGTCCGGTTGGTATCCGGGCTCTGAATAAAAATAATCTGCGCACCGCTCTTTTCATGTTCAAAGTGGACAGCTTTTGCATTGTTTTCCGGAATATCATCAATTGCGATCGTTTTGAAACCCGAAATAACTTCACCTGGCTCCGGGATCGGAGGTAAATTACATTTCTGAGCCGATACTGGGATAATAACAAATCCAAGTAAGATTAGCGTCAGAAAGAGGAATATAATATGCATTCGTTTTCCTTTCTAAAAAAAATCAAACAGCCTAAAAACCTGCTATTTTCTCTTGTTATCTGCTAACGTGCGGCTCAATCATGAAATAACCATAGCCTGGCATGCCAATCGTTTGGAAACACAGAGTAAATAAGAAAACCGGCAAGAAAACAAGGAGGACCCCGATTGCATCAAGATCCTCCTTATTCAGCATTCTGGTTGTGTCATTTTTCGACAAAATCAAGGCTGCTCGCCAGCGACCAGCCTTCACATCCGGTCGGACCCTTAATTTTGAACCATTTTGTAAAAGCGATTTCCTTTGGGCCTTCCAGAATATCCACAATAACACCGCGCTTGTAGATACAGACCAGTTTCTTCCCAATACCCGGTTCGTCCAATACGAACATTCCGCTTTCCTGCCCGGAGTTAACAACAGCCTGTTTCTGGTCCGTTGGCGCCGCTTCAGTTGGAATCAATGAGTAGCTGACTTCCTCACGGACATTCTTTGCACAGCGAAAGCCAAGGTCATTCCGATATCCTGTCGGTTCCAATTGGTAACGATTCGTGAGATTAACCAACATCAACGGTGTTTTCCATGAATCGCCGCGGATCACTTTTTGTGTTCCTTCTTCCGGTCCAACTGGATTTGCCGGATTTATTTGGCTATACGCATCTTTCGCGTACCAGTCATCAACCCATTCTGAGACGTTCGCCGCAGTATCCAGCACGCCAAAAGAGCTGGCACCTTTGGGGTAAGAGTTTCCCATCTCAGTATCGCCAGGGACTCCGGATAGATTGAGATGATACGGTTTTGGAGAATCGTTTCCCCAAGGATAACGCCTGAACTCCAGAATTCCCATCGCGGCTTTTTCCCATTCCGCTTCTGTCGGCAGCCGTTTTCCCAGGTAATTGCAATAATTCGTTGCATCTTCCCAGGTGACATTGACAACCGGGAATCGGCCATACCCCTCATATGAGTAATAATGGTCCCTCGTTTCACTCTTGTCCTCAGGCGGTTCCTGGCAGTATCCTGCTGCAACACATTTCGCATAATCGCGGTTGGTCACTTCAAGCGCATCGATGTAAAAAGACGCAAGAGTAACCACGCGTTGAGGTTTAGAGTCCGCATTAGCATTAAAGTCACTTTCAGGCGCCCCAATGGTCGATTTTCCACCTTCAATCAACACCATGCCCGGAGGCGTATCCGCTCCGCTTTGCGCCCTCGCACCGCCTATGCAGACAAGCAAGGACAGCATCACAGCGAACAGCATCAGTAAACCGTTGAATTTTGTGCATTGTCTGTTCCGAATAATAAGTTTCATTAATCTTCTCCTTGCCAATCAGCGTTTCATTAGAGGATCATGGTCTCTGGTTCCGGCTCGACAATCTTATCCGGATCAAAAGTCTGATGTATGTTGGACTGGACTTCATCTTTTTCAGACAATTTGTCAGTTAAAATCTGAACCATCATCCCAGATATAAGCCCTGTTTCCACTTCAACCGGAAGGAAAGAGTCATCCGCCTGTTTAACACGGACATATTTTTTTCCATCCTGAACATCAATCGCAGTAACAGGGACACTTAATGCACTTGGAATGCTGGCGACTTTCATTGTCATTTCAGCTGTCATTCCCGGTTTTACGGCTGCATCCGGATCATCAATTTTCACTGTAATTCCAAACGTCACCGAACTCTCTTCAGTCTTTCCGCTGTTGGCGATATGGGTAACGGTCCCTTTATACTTTTTATCAGGAATAGCAATGAATGTAATGGCAACTTCCTGTCCAGGTTTAATATGGTTCACGTCCATCTCGGACACTGTTGTATTAATGGAAAGCGTTGAGAAGTCATCAATCCGAACAGCCACTGAACTTGATCTTCCCGTTGCATCATCAAGCACAATGATATCATTCGGTTTTGCATCAAGCTTCGTCACCTGTCCGTCAAACGGCGCGATCAAACTGGATGCATTGATCTTCTTTTGTGCAGCAGCAATTTTTGCCAATGCTGTATTGATCTCTGCTTCAGTTCTCCCCTTTAACGCCTGATTATATTCGAACTGTTTTTGTTCAAAGGTCGCCTGGGTCAGTTGAACCTTTGCTTCGCGCAGCGCGCGCTCCAGTTCAGTACCCTGTCCAAGATATTGATAATATGCCGCCAGCGCGTTATCACGCACGCTGCGATAACCGCCGACATCGCCCAAACGCTTAATACGGGTAGGATCATTCAGCGCATAATCACGCGTGACCTCAAATTTTGCCCGCGCCGAATCATAATCGTTCTGTGCTTTGAGATAAGCTTCGTAAGCAATCTTTACCTGGTCTTCCGATGCCCGCGACGGATCCAGGCTGTTATAAGCAGTCTGGGCGTCTTCGTAATCTTTCTGCGCCTGTACCATTTCAGATAACGCCTTGGAAACCAGCTGATCCACGTTTTGCAGGTCTTTCAACGCGTCGTTCGCATTTTTCAATTCCGTTTCGGCGTTCATCACCTCAGTATTCAGTGTTTTCGGGTCTAACTTTGCCAAAACCTGATCAGTTTTCACCTGATCGCCGATATTGACGTCAACAGACGCAACCGTTCCAGAAGCTTCCCAATTCAATTCGACAAAACGTTCTGATTGGACTTTCCCGCTCAGGTTTTCAATCACGACATCCATCGGTCCGTTGCGAATGAATGTCGTATCATACTTCATCTGGTTTTGAATCTTTTCCAGCTGTGCTTTTTGCACAGTCTGGGCCGAACGGTAGCCAAACGCAACAATCCCCAAAATCAGGATAACCAGAATCAGCAGGGATATAATGCATCCGGGTTTGAGTTTCTTTTTTTGATCTTTCAGTTTATGGTCCATTTTTGTCCTTTTAATCTAAGGGGTTGTTGCGGTTTCAGCCACAGGAGACGGATCGGAATTCAATTCCGGTGTTGGCTCCATCTGCAAATTACCCTGATGCTCAGAAATTCCTGTTTCCTTATAAAACTCAGGGGCAATAGAAGGAACGATTAATACCGACGATTCTGTGATTGCGCCTGAAGTCACTTCCGCGGCCAGCGCAGTCCTTGAGCCGACCTGAATTTCAACTTCATGAGAGGCACCATTAACGTCAATCATCTGAACAAAATTCTTTCCGTCTTTCATCCGAATTGCATTGACAGGCACAACCAAAACATTCGTTTTGGCAGACATCGGAATTTTCACCGTGACCGTCATCCCGGATTTCAATTCACTGTCAGGTTTATCAACCGTAATTTGCACTGTAAAGAAGGTACCGTTTGATTTTACAACTCCGGTTTTACTGATTTGGGCAATTTTTCCGGTAAAAACTTTTCCCGGATTTGAATCAGCGATAATTTGCACTTCCTGACCCTCGGACACCTTCTGATAATCCAGTTCTGAAAGCTCAATGGTGATTTTCGCCTGACTTCGTTCTTCAAGCGTAAAAGCAACTGTCCTGTTTTTTACAAACTGTCCTTCCTCAGCATCTATATCCGATATGACACCATCAAAAGGCGCCCGGATATAACGCTTGTTGTAATCGGCTTCCGCATTGGAAATATCACTTTGTGCCTTCTGAACATCTTCTGCTCGAGGAATCTGCGCGTAGCTGCTGTAAGTTTCCAAAGCATCCGTAAAAGCTTTCCTGGCAGTAATTACCTTGCCTTGTGCGCTTGCCAACTCGGTGTCGTTCGGCGCACCGCGGAGCCATTTCCAGTTATTCATACTCTTCATCAGCGTGTTGTAAGTGTTTTGATAACTTTCGAAATAGGTTTTTCTCTCATCGTCATCCCAACCTTTATAGCTGTCGAGCACGACCCGATAATCTTCTTTGGCGTAAGAAAAATTCTGTTTGGCAAGTTGATAACTGTCATACGCCATTTCCACACTAAGTTGGTCACCCCGTGGAAAATAAAGCGCCTCCTGAGACCCTTTCGTCTTCTGAAAGTCAATCTGACTCGCAGTCAGCGTTGCCAATGCCTTCACTTTATTGGTTTCCGAGACCATCACATCAGAGAGCTGGTTTTTTGCATCGATCATTTTCTTTTCAGCGGCAATCACCATTGATGAAAGCGAATCAGTTGAGAGTTCAGCAAGGATGTCATCTTTCTTAACAGCAGCACCTTGAGTCACCCGGACATGGCTGATAACTCCGTCCGTTTTCCATGAAAGCTCACTGCTTTGAGAAAAAGCGAGATTTCCAACCAGCACCAGTGAACCGGTAATGTTTCCGCGTGCAACCTGATATCGCTGTTGTGAAGCAGGATTTTCTCCGGTTCCGGTATTCGTTGTTTTGGAACAACCGGCAAACGCCAGGGAAACCAGGATCATCAACCAGATGCCAACGTTATAAAGCAGGGTCTTGATCTGATCCACAGCGGGTTTCTTTTGATCAACCATCATTTTTCCAATCATCATTTATTCCGTCCGAAGCGCAATAACCGGCTCCAGCTTGGACGCACGGTTTGCCGGATAAATCCCAAAGAACAGACCAACCAAAATAGAAAACAACGTGGAGCCAACGATTACCATCGGTTCTACGACAATCGTAATCTTGGTCCCGGCAGATGACGCGATGGCTGCAATGCAGTTGCCAGCAACAATCCCATAATAATCCCCAGAATCCCTCCGACAAGACTGAGAACCGATGATTCAACAAGGAATCGATCAGATATCCTTTTGTTTTGCGCCAAGCGCCTTCCTCAAACCAATTTCTTTAGCGCGTTCAGTTACAGTCACCAACATGATATTCATAATTCCGATACCGCCCACCAAAAGAGAGATACCGGCAACGCCACCCAGGAAAAGCACAAAAGTGCCCATGACTGAATTCATCGTATCAACCATTTTTTGCATGTTGAACACCGAAAAATCGTTGGGATCCCCAGCTTTAATCTGATGTCTTTCCCGGAGCAGATTAGTAATTTCTTTTTCCACCTGATTGGTGTCATACCCGGATTTAAAGACCGCCTGTACCTGCGACAAAAGGGATCTTTGGCTGGATGCAACTCTATTTTGAACGGTTGATAACGGCAGATAGATCGTTTTATCATCGCTCATTCCAGTTTGTGCGCCGTCTGCTTTCGCCATTACGCCACCGATCGTATAGGGCTGTCCAAGAATCCTAAGTGTTTCGCCGATTGGGTTTTCATCGGCAGAAAAGAATAAGTTGCGGACTTGCGGCCCGATGACAACGACCATCTCATTAGAATCAACATTCTGCTGTGTGATGAACTGACCTTCAGCAAGTTTCACGCTGCCAACCATCAGAAAATCAGGAGTAACGCCCTGGAACTGAAGGTTTGTCGATTTATTTCCAGCCCTTGAAACCTGCGAACTGGACATGACCATCGCAGAAACGCGTTCTATGGAAGGCAGGCTTCTGATCGCCTCAGCATCTGAATTCGTCAACGACTTTGGATTCCATAAACTAGCAGAGAAGTTCCCCGGGGTGACATACACGGTATTCGTTCCCAACGAACTCATATCCTTCGATATCGCATTCTTTGCGCCAAAACCAACTGCCATCATCGCGATCACGGCGCCAACCCCGATGAAAATACCCAGCATAGTCAACAGAGAACGCACTTTGTTTGAAAGCAGATTTTTGAGCGCTTCATTAATTAACGTAGATAGATTCATTGATCACCGCCTTCCTTATTATGTTCATGACTGGCGGAATTGCTTTTTTTCCCAAACGCTCTTGCCAAAACACCGGCTACGTCCGTTTCTTCCGACTCCTCATTTAAGCTGTTTCCCGGCGCATCAGTCGCTTTCTCCATCTTTGTTGCGAGGCAACACCGTTTCGGCTCTGAATCATCGCCATATCCGGAAACGACCATACCATCCAAGATTAATCACCCGTGGAACCTGTTTGCCAATCTTCGGATCATGAGTAACCATAATCACCGTTTTCCCTTGCCTGGTTCAACCCGATCAGGAGCTCCATGATCTCACGACCCGATTTACTATCGAGGTTACCCGTCGGTTCATCCGCCATGATAATTTCAGGATCGTTAATCAAAGCGCGGGCAATGGCGACCCGCTGTTGCTGTCCACCTGACAGCTCCTTCGGCTTGTGTTTCATCCGGCTTCCCAGCCCCACAATTTCCAACGCCTTCATTGCGCGTTCTTTTGCATTGCTTTTATTTTTTGAGTATAGGATTGGTAACATAACATTATCCAACGCAGAAGAACGCGAAATTGAAACTCTGAAAACAAAGCCTATTTTTCCGTTGCGAATCTCAGCTAACTGAGAATCATTCATCTCCGAAACCTCCAACGCCGTCCAAAACGTACTTTCCACCGGTCGGTCGGTCTAGACAGCCTAAAAATGCCATCAATGTCGATTTTCCGGATCCGAGGGCCCCATGATCGCAGTGAATTCTCCGTAATTAATATCAATCGAAATATCATGGAGCGCACGGACTTCGATATCCCCCATTACATAATATTTTCTCAGGTGATCCGTATGGATCACATTTTTACTGTTTTTCTCGCCCATTTTCTCCTTCAGTCTTTCTGAAAGCTGCCTTCTACTTTTTTAGTTCCAGTTTGCTATTTTTTGATCTGTTACGGTTGCTTCAGTCCAGTTTCCGGCATGGCGGAAACCATCGGATCCATTGAGTATGTCAAAACTTCATCACCAGCCTTCAACTTATCAGAAATGATCTGAATATTGCCCTCCGATTCAATTCCGGTCTCAACCGGAACCTGGTTCGTTGTTCCATCGGCATTCCGCACGGTTACGATTGAAACACCATCCGAATTCGTGCTGACAGCACTTAAAGGAAGGTACAGCGCATTGTCAATTTTTTGAACGATGATGGTGATTTTCGCGCGCATCCCCGGCCTGACTAATTCATCTGCAGTATCCATTTTTACAGTAGCAGCAAAAGTCACTTCACCGCTGGTTACTTTTCCTGTGTTTGACAGATGGGTGATTTTTCCAGTAAATGTTTTCAGTGGAACTGCTTCAAAAGAAATTTGAACATCCTGCCCAACGCTCAGAGAATTTACTTTCATTTCAGAAACTGAAATATCTACGTAGTAAGAGGAAAGGTCATCCAACTGGATCGCAACCGGCGGTGTCGCAGCGGTTAAGTCTTTTGTCTGGATTTTGTCATACTGCCGATTGTTCACATTGATAATCGTTCCGTCAATCGGTGCAATCAGATTAGCCGTGTTGACAACAGCCTGCGCAGCGTCTATTTCTGATTGAAGTGACTGAATCTGCGCCGGCGTCGGTCCATTTTTCACACGGTCATAGGCGCGCACTGCATCATCATACTCGGCACTTTTCAACATATAATCCGCTTCCGCCTGCTGCTTTTTCAGAGAATCAACCTCTCCGCTGTACCAATTATATTTTGACAGGGTGCTTTCCATTGCTGTGCGGGCACCCGCTACGCCTTCAGCAGCAATCTGGCGGTCAACATCATCCAAAGGCCGGACTTTGAGCGTATTATATTCGTTCAGCGCTTCCTGATAATATTGTTTGGCTTCGAGATAGTCCTGATAATAAACACCCAACTCTTGCTGGTCTTTTCGAACAACACCCAAAGCGACCAGCGCTTTATCAGATTCATTCAATGCATTGAGCGCATTGACCATATTACTGTAAGCAGTCGCGGTGTTTAACGTGGAAGTAAACAGGCGTTCCAATTCAATCTGCTTCTGTTCTTTCGTTACAGCAGCTTCCAGGATCGCAGCGTTGATAGATGCAGGATCCAGCGAGGCAAGAATATCGCCTTTCTTGACTGTATCACCATCCTTTACTTTGACCGGCCCAACGATTCCGGCAGCCTGCCAGGAGAGCGCAACAGATTGAGCAGGGCGAACAGTTCCGGGAATGGCATCCATTTTTTCCAGCATCATTCCCTGCTGAATCTGGACAGTTTTCATCGCTTCTGCCATGTCTGAATTCAGCACCTGCTGCGCCTTTTTCTGCTCTTGGAAATAAAAGTAGACGCCGCTGATAATCATCAAAACAATAATGACTAGAAGTATCCAGATTACAACCGTTGATTTTGCTATTTTTGTTTTTGCCTTGTTCGTATTTTCCATTTTTCACCCAATTCGTTTTGATCGAGCTGCAATTTCGGACGCCCGATTGTCTGTTGGCCGTTTTATTCATATCAACCATGGCACGGATTCCGTCTTATGGATTCATGCCAGCACATGATTTTACAATAACCGACTACCGTAGCCGGACCACATCTCCTTCTTTAACATCGTCCGAAATGAGTTCTGCCGAAATTTTATCTGTCGTACCTGTTACAACAGCAACGGGCAGATACGTCCCATCCTTCAACACATCCACATACAGTTTGTCATTTTTACTGTAAACTGCGTTCCTCGGTACAAGAAGCACATCAGCTTTTTCAGCGGTAACAATTGACACCTGTGCAGTCATGCCAATCTTTAATGCTTCATCCGCGTCCACAAACTGAACAATCGTCTTAAAAGTCACATCAGATGCATTAACCGTCCCCTGATCAGCGATCGATTTAACCACACCCTGATAACGTTTTCCCGGATTGGCATCCACCAGGATTTCAGCCCGCATTCCATCTTTAATCTTTTGTCGATCCAGCTCTGAAACATTGACGGCGACATCGAAAGTCGATGTGTTGTCTATGCGCAACGCAAAACTTCCAGACTGCACGACCGAATCTGGCTGAAATTGAATCGACGAAACAACACCCTCAATGTCAGCATAAAGATAACGAGCGTTATAAAGCTTCATCGCCTGGTTCAATTGGTCTTCCAATTTTGCCTGATCAACTGGGCGGACAAAACTCGCTTGGTACGTTTTAAAAACTTCCAGCGCTTTTTGGTAATCAGCCTCCGCAACTTTGATGGCTGCGGCAGCTTTTTCCCGTAGATTTTCAGAAGGATCACCGGAAATCGCGATGTACGCATTGTTCTTCTGCGCATACGTTTTCAATGTTGTTTGCAGTTTTTGGAACTTATCGCGCTTTTCCTGATCCAGATAACCGCGTAAGATCACACTTTGGTAATCTTTCATAGCGATTTCATATGCAGCCTTCGCTTCTTTCATTGCAGTTTCGGAAACGCGAATCTGATCTTTGCTCGCAACCGGGTAGTCTAATCCCTCCAGATAGCGTTCAGCCTTTTGAAGTGCAACAGCTTTATCACGCAGATCTTTAAAAGCTTTCGCCTTTTCCGTTTCAGAAACAAGCAGTTTATCCAACGCTTCCTCAGCGACGTTTTTAGTTTTCTCCGCCTTAATCACGTTCTCCGGTAATGACGCTCTGGATAAAGCCGCCAGCAACTGCCCGGCTGTGACCGAATCACCTTCCGAAACATAAACGGTTTCTACAACACCGGAAACCTGCCATTTTTTTTCAATCGTTTGGAAGGGCTCAACATTGCCGACAAATTGAACCATTTCACCGATCGTACCGCGCTTAATCTGAGCTGTGGGTGGAGCTGCCTCTTCCCCAGTCACTTTTTGCGCACAACCGGTCAAACAAGTCACCAGAATCAGGTTTACACAAATGATGAATATAGATACTTTTCGCGCGATAACTTTCATTATTTCCAATCAACTTTTCATATGTTTTATCTTATTCTATGAGTATATACGAAGATTTTAAAACTTTGTTTTGCGAATTCCGTTTTTCTAACTAAAATTTAGTTTAAATCTCCAATTATTTCTTCTCCATGGCTTCTTCTTGTCCCGAAAATTATCTGACACTCAGGGCTTTATCCGTTTACATCGGATACTTTTCTACAGCATGCCTTCACGCCAACTGAAAATCAAAAAACTAAGCTGCCAGCATAGCCTTTTTTTGAGCCCGTATGATAAATTATCACAAACTTAACCAGCAGTGGTTTTAATAAGTCAAATTATAAAGGAATGCATTATGAGAAAAAGAATCAAAAATTTTGTTTTTTTGTTTGCTCCCCTTTTGTTAATTTCAGGCTGTTCCAAACCATCTGCCAAAGTGACTGTCAAGTCTGCCAAAGTTGTTGAAAATTTTATACACAGCTGAATGCTTTTCTGAAAAGCGATCTTGGGACAGGCAATGCCCAGGTTGGCGGAAGTAGAATGCTGTACACCTTTCCAGAGCGGGAAATTATTGAAGTCGTTCTGAATAGCAACTTCCTTGATACAGCTGAATCGTTGAAGGCTGGATCCGACGACCACCGGAAAGAAATCTACGCTGTGGTTCGCGACAGCGCTGCGTTTACAGTCAAAGGGGAAAAGGTTGATGAAATTTGGGGCTATTGGCCGAAAAAACCACCAAGAATTCTGCCACGAATATGAAGTTGTTCTACCTGATTCCAGAAGGAACGCCACTGACGGATTTGAAATTGACTTTCGACGGTACAAAGTTGGGTGATTCATCATATACGATGACATTTACAGATTTTAAGAATAAGGATGATTAAAGTTGCGAATTGTTTTACTGAAGCGTTCCGCTGGAAATCATCGCGAATTATCCCTTCGGTTGTATATGGGAATCGGACTGCACCCAATCGGACGTTGTCCTGATTTGAATTCAAGGAAACCCTTTGACGGATTTAAAGCCGGCTTTCGAAGGGAAAAAGTTGGGCAATTCAACTTATACAATGACGTTTGCAAACTCTAAATAGGGAGGACGAACATGCTTGAAATACTGTTTTTGTTTTGGATTACTGGGAAAAATCAGAAAATCGCTCTGGAAAACACAGAAAACCCAACGATTTTCTTTTCTACTCAATGGTTGCAACTCGGATCATAGCAGAGGCGGCGGGTTTTAATTGGCAAGCAAATGGATTTAGGCGCCGGAGCTTACGGTATTGCGATTGCATTTGCCCTATTCAGTCTGGGGATATCGTGTATATTATCGTCAAGTCGCTTCCACCGGTAATTATGAGACAAAAGCAGAGAAAATGGCGTGCGAAATCAATTCAAACGCTGAACAGCTCGGTGAACCGGCGAAAATTACGGTCGTTCGCAAAAAGAATTTGTCGGTGCGATGGCATCCCTTAATTGCTATTTGAATGGAAACTATGTGGGTTCACTCGGTAATGGAGAATCCATTGAATTCCGAACATCGCAGCGTCACAATATGCTTCATATAACGGATCAAGCCGGCGTGGAGTCCCAGCCCTATCAATTGGATCTTGATGCGGGGAACCAAGCGACGGTTTTCTATAATCTAAAATTTCGCCAAAAGAGACGATCATCGGGACATCCGATAACGGATTTGTCGGTATGCCTGTGCACGCGCCTGAAATTCCCGAAGTTCCGGCAGAACCGAAGCGTGTGCTTTGGGCTTCCGTTCTGATGCTTTTGGGGTTTGTCTTCTTTCAGACGCTCGTTACTTTCCCTTTGAGAGACATCTTTAACGGTTATTTCCCGACCGGATTGGCTCATTTGGCATTCATTGCCGCATTCACGGTTTTATTTCTCATACGGGAAAAACAAAGCCGGGTTTATGGCGGAATCGTTGTCGGATTCGGATTTCTTTATATTATTGTTTCGGGATTGCTTTGGAGACAAATGCATCCAGCAAATAACTTGTTTTTGGGAATACGCGATTATTTTTTTCAGGGAATCATGGCAGTTGGTTTCGGATGGCTGTTTACCCGATCAGAATATGAGAAAACGAAAAAGATCAATTGGTTGCGAGCCGGAATCGGAGCTGCGTTGAGCGAATTGATTTTGATCGTAGGTATTATTGTTTTTGTTATAAAGGGTGTCAATCTCTCTTTAGTGATTAATTTAATATTGCCGATTTTTTGCATTTGGCTGTTTGTTCTTTTTTTGGAAAAAACTCAGCGAAATGCAAAGCAGCGACGTGCATCTCAGCGGATTAGGTTTATTTTGGGCTTGGCTTTCAATGATTGCGATGACGATTTCAATAATCAGTTTGGTTGTTTTGCTTGCAAATGGAAATTTTGCTCAATATTCTTTTCCGATCGGGCAAATAATGATATGGGTCTTCGGTGCTGTCGGTTATCTGTTAATGATTCTTTGCGCGAATCGGATTGTATCTTATTCTCGGTGCGGTATTGTTTGGGTTGACGAATGTTTTCGCTGATACATTTTCGAATTTTTTTAATGGGTATATTAGCGATTCGCCGATGAGTATTCTTCTGCCGCTTTTGGGACTGCTAAATCCCCCTGGTTCGCCTGGCTTGCTGTAAAAGCCGGGGATAACAATTAGAAAACGGAGGTTATGATGAAAAAGCTTTTGGTAATTTTGATCGTTGTTATGGTGGTTTTGATCGGCATTACGGGCTTGGTTCAAGGTGAATCGTTTCCTGTCCATGTTGAGGTTGATGACGTCAGTTATGACATAACATATGGCGGACATGAGACGATTAACCCGGATGCTATCCCTCATTATCCATGGTATGCCTTGGGATGATGGAATCCCCGATACGAGCATTGATGTGATCGCCGAATGCAATGGAGAAATGGAGACACCCTATTCTTTTAAACCGGAGAAGGACAAACGTACTTATTACTTTTATTGTACTCAGCCGCTTGAAAGAATCTATGTCAAAGGCATTTACGATTCCGAAGATGATAAACAGCTGCTCTGGGAAGAAAGACGGCATCACAAAAAAAGCAGCGGGAATGAGCTGAAACCGTATTGGGAAAATCATTTCCCGTCAAAGTCACGTCGAAGACGTCAATTATGACATAACGGCGACATGCGTAGGTTAATTGAAGGACAACTTAGCATCACCATCCATGGTATGGGAAGCACACTCGAATTCCGGAAGATATCCCCATCGAAGTACTAGCGGATTTCGGCACGGAAATGTTCGGTGCAGTGAATATCGAATGGGATAAAGAAAAGCCGTTTATATGTTTGACAGCTCTGAGGAACCAGAAAAAGATTTATGTCCTTGGTTTTTTTGATTCCGAAGAAGACAAGCAGCTGCTCTGGGAAAAGGGTGATGGCGCAGACGCTGCGGAAGAAGTTGAACAGTCTGAAGAAAAAGGTGTAGAAGGTAAAACTTCTTCTGCGCTCTTGTTGTTCGAAGAGACCCCTTATATCATTACCTACAAAAGTCATCAGATAATAGATGGACAACTTAGTGTTACTGTCGTCGGTCTGGGGAACAAAATACCCTTCCGAAACGGCGATTTTGTGATTCCTGTCTGGGCTGCTGCAGAATGCGACGGTGAAATGGTCGATTCTACCAAGGTCGACATCGGAAGTGAAACCGCAAGCTATACCCTTGATAGTTCACAGATGCCTGAAAAGATCTATGTTTACAGCATCGATAATGAAGATAGCAAGCAGTTGATTTGGGAAAAGTCAGATGATGCAGCCGATACGGCAGAAGCTGATATAACGGATCAAAAATTGGTTGAGGAAGAAAATGCCGATAACGAAGCTGAAACAGAGACGGATACGATTGGAATCGTTCTTGAAGAGTTGTCCGAACCATTATACAATTCGGCTTACGAGGCATTGCTCTCCGGCGATCCTGTTCGCAACGGTTCGCAAGGGGATGTTGTTCGCAGTATACAGACGCTGTTAAACGAATTCGGCAAAAACCTTCCGTTGACAGGCGGTTTTTATAACCAGTCGCTTGCCGCGTTGCAGGACATTCAGCGAGGATTTGCCATGGAGAAGACCGATTATATTGACGCTCAAGTTTTTGAGCAGTTGCTGGTCAATCTGGCAATATTCAGGAGCACAGAGAGCGAATCGAGCGAAGATTTCGATCATATAGCGGAGAAGCTGGGAATCAGTTGGGATGAACAGCGCTACCTGCAAGCCTGTGCCGAAGAAATGAAGGGGCGCTTTTATAAGGCATACAAAGGCTTTTATTATTCTAAATGGGAAGATTACCAAACACGCATGGAAACATGTGTACAGCAGTGGCCAGCCAATGGTGAGATTTATCATCATCCATCTTATTATAGCGGCGGGACAACGTTAAGAATCGAATATGGTAAAAGCCCAGAAATCGCAGCATTGATCAAGATCATGTCAGATGACACATTGGTATCAGCGTTGTTCCTTGGGAATTCGAACAGCAGTTGGGTATCGCTTCCGCCAGGCACGTACAAGATTAAAACCGGGGTAGGATCGAACTGGTTTGGGTTGAAAGACGCCTTTGGCGATGAGGGCGATTATGAAACGCTCTTGTTTGATGACGGCATGAAGGAAGTTACGCTCAAATATGGTTACGATTACACGTTGCAGATTAACTCCTCAGAAACGTTACCTGATTCGGATGATGTCGGCTCTCAATATGAGCCTTATGACGAATTCTAATAAACTGACTGTGTATTTTAATGAATAATTCCTGACGGAATTGGTAAGGGCGAGATGGATTTTTCCAAAAAGAATCCGTTTTCGCCCTTTTTTATCTGCCTTGACAATTCGAAATTCGCTTTAAATCACATTGATTGTAGTATTTTATAATCAATATAATTGATAATAGTAAATTGGGTTCATTTGGGTTTTGTCAATCCAGATACCCTTACGTTTGCAGGGGTCTTTCCTGAATGTCGCTGCACCAATTATACATTTACAGGGGCATTTCCTGAATAAAACAGCTCAATACACGATCAGTGGCAGACCTTTGCAAAAAGGCTTCATTTCAAGATCCTGCCATTATTCCCGCAAATTCGCAAATTGTAAGAAGAGCAGCTTCCAAACCTTTTTGTATTTTGCCTTAACTTTTTCCATAAAACATATCAGAAATATCAGGCAAGGTCTGATTGCGCCATGTTCACTGCTACGTTCTGGTCGCTCCTATCTCTTGGTCCGCGGTACGTTATTCAAACAAATGAGACATTTCAACCATGGATACGCCATTATCGGATCTTTCAATTAAAGATTCCATCTGGAATCGGCCAGGCTGAGATGGCTTCATTCAAAACAAATCCACTTTCGCCCTGTTCCACTTTAAACACCTTTTCCAGTTTATCTATCTCTTTCAATTCTTCTGCGTTGAGCGGGATCAATCCCAGTAGCGTCCCCCGATTCCAAACGGTCGCACCTTTCGCCGCCGTTGTATCTTCAAAAGCAGCATATGCCACCAACCGCCCCCGCCCCAATAATTGCGTGACTCCACCAGGCGGGTAGCTAATATTGCGGACATAATAGTCTCCGTCCAATTTTCCGGCGTTGTAACAACGCGTCAAAATGCCATCGTCCGTAAATGCGGTAACGCCACCCACCAATGACACGCCTTTTACACGCCCGATGTTGGCAGATTGCGTGAGGTAGCCACTGTTTGTCCCCACCACGCCGCCAGCAGAACTATCCGTTTGATTGCGACTACCATTATTTTCAATGATAACTGCCGCGGAGTTGAATAAATTCCGCGCGATACCGCTCAGGTTGACCCCAATGACACCACCAGCTCCACCTTCATAGCCGATATCAGCATAGATTCTCCCGTCTAAAACAGCGCAATTCTCAACAATTCCGCGGTTTTGGAGGCCGACGAGTCCACCGACACCGGTGTGATTTTCCCGCACGATATGAATATCCGGTCCAATGATAATCATGTTGCGGAGGGCAGCAACTTGGTCTCACCAAACAGACCGCCACGTAAACTGTCTCTGATTTTCAAGCCGTGAATGTGATGACCGCGCCCATCAAAGGTCCCGGTGAAGGGATATTCCGCTGAGTCAATGGGTTCCCAGTTCGGGAATATGCTGAGATCAACATCATTTGACAATGCATAATTGCCGTCCAGGTTATTACGGATATTGTTCATTTCTTCCGCAGTGGAAACCATGATTAGCGGCTGCTCGACTTCCAAATGGAGATGAATCATGCTGTCAACTTTGCCGTATTCGTTGGCTCCCGTCAGAAAAATGGCATAATGCCCGGGAGCTTGAATGGTATCCGAAACGACCAGATGCCATTCCCCATTGCGAATTTCAGCCGCGATTTCGATCGGATTGCCGGCAAGGGTGACCTCGTCAACTTGCTGAAGCGCAAGCGGGAACGCCTGGGGTTCACCAAACTTGCCTTTCAATTCAATTAATTCCGGCGAAACCGGTGCGTTTTTCAGCTCAAGAGTGAATTTCTTCAGGGTGCCGTCCGTCAGGTCACCCGCAGGAACAGAGACTTGTCGATTTTCCACTGCGGCAAAAATGGTATGCCCGCCGTATGGCACAACACTCAGCGTCGCTTTTCCGGAAACATCTGGCACGAACCAATGATGATTATCGGCGGAAACGCTGCAATCCGCAAAAGGTCTCCCATCTTTTAAAACCGAAATACTGACCGGTGTCAGGATGTCTTGCTCATTGTTCTGCGCGTTGGCATAAAGCGGTTGCTCAGGGATTATGGGAGCAGGTTTTCTTATCAATTGGCTGTAAAGAATGATCCCCGCCAAGAGAATCGCAGTCATAACGGCGAAAGTCAACATCATTTCCTTGCGGGTCGGCGGATTCAACGCTCGATGCAAGGCATGGGAAAGACGGTCCATTGAAGCATAGCGTTTTCCCGGCTCAAGATTGGTGCATCGTTGGATAATTTTTGTCAGCTGCGCATCTTTCGGCAACACGAAAGTATCACCGGTTGAAAGATAACTCATCAACCGACCGACTGAAAAAACATCACTGCGCATATCGGTCGTTTTGAACCCAAGATGTTCTGGTGAAGCATATTGGAAGCTGCCGATAATACGTGTATCAGTTGTTTTCTCATGATCGTATTCACGTGATATGCCGAAATCGATCAGTGTGATTTTCCCGTTCGGAGTGAGAATCACGTTCTGCGGTTTGATATCTTTATAAATCACTGGCGGAGTCTGCTTATGTAAATAGTGCAGCACTTGGCATAACCGATTTGTGATCTCCATTGTCTGCCGGGCAGAAAATGCACCGTCGCGCTCTACCAACGTATCAAGCGTAGTCCCCTCCGCATAACTGCGGACGAGAATTGCCCTGTCTTCCGCATCTTTCATGAAATGGATTGCGCGTGGAATGGCGGGATGGTCAAGTTTGCTCAGGAGTTCAAATTCACGCGCAGCATCATCCGCACTGATCGCGCTTGTGATTTTCAGGATGCATTTTTCTCCGCTCTCCCGGTGTTTTATCAAGAAAACACAGCGGTCATCATGTTCAGCCAATGATTCCATGAACTGGTATGTATCAGTCAACGATTCGGGCAGATTTTCCGGCGGATTGCAGGAGAATTGGTTTAAAAATTCATCTTTAAGTGGATTTGATTCGTTATCCATTGCCTTTTCCACCTTTCGTAAAGATTCCGACCGGGACGGGGCCTTTTGCAAAATCGTCGATAAACTCCCATTGTGCTGAATCTTCTTCAAAACTACCGAGAACTGTTAGCGCCGCCGGGTTTCTCAGTTGATCTGGCTCAATCAACTGAAGTCCGTTTAAGATTCCTTTTCCGAATAATGTCCCGCCACGTTCCGCAGTTCCCCGCACAAACAGGCTGCTGCGAATCAAGCCGTCATCGGCAGTTTGGAAAATTGCGCCGGGCGGAAATTCCCCAACCAAAGGTTGCCCGTAAATTTCACCACTGTTAATACAATGGGAAAGCGTGATGTTAGCCCCATAACCGATGATGCCACCAGTCAGATGACGACCTGAAACGGTTCCTTCATTGGCGCAGCGTGTAATATAGCCGACACCACTACCAATAACGCCACCGGTGTTTCGCATAACACGCTCCTGAAAGCTTGAAAAAACATTCGCAGAATTGAAAATATCACGAACGATGCTGTTATCTATCCCGCAAAAAATGCCGCTGGCTACCCCATTTCCCGCATTGATACGTCCTCCCACAACGGCGATTTTTTCCGCCAAACTTTGATGGAGGGCCCCTGCAACTGTGGTAAAGCATTCATTTGGATTACCTTGGTTTTGTACGTCGATCAGGGGTTTATCAACGATCAGGTTGCGTAAAATTACATTTTTACATTCACCAAAAAGGGAAAAATGTCCACGCGTATAAGCTTGATCAATCAGGTGAAGTCCTTTGATTGTGAAACCATTTCCGTCAAAAATGCCTTGAAAGGGGAAATCTGAAGAGCCGATCGGTTGCCATTCGTCCTGATCACTAAAATCAAGATCATTCATCAGGCTGTAATGAGCGGATAAATTGGTTCGCATTGCGGAAAACTCCTCAATTGTGCGAATTTCGATGGGTGTTTTTGAAGCAGATTTGGTGATAGCTATGAACGTGTTGGCTGTCCCGTAATAATTGGCGAGCTGGGCGGAAAAGACGATGGCGTTTTTTGTGAAATATTTGGCAGGGATTTGGATGACGAATTGATCACCGTCCTTCTGGAATGTTGTCCCGCTTACTTCATTCTGCAGTGACAGTTTTTCAGCATATTGAACTGGTAACGTGAACGTCAATGATTCCGGATTTTCAGATGATATGGTGACAAGGTCTGCGACTTCCGGTGCCATGCCGACATCCAGCGTGAGGCTCGTTTCCTGATCTTCGGTCAATTCGACCTGTGCAGAAATCATCCGGTTTTCATACGCCAGATAGACGGTGTTCAAACCCGGTTTTCCTTCCAGCCGAATAACCCCATGTTTCGGCATGAACCAAATGCCCTGGTCCAAACTGCCGGAGACATCATTGCGTTGAACGCCGTTAACCATTCCGGTCAAATTCAGCACAGCCGTCCGAATTACCGTATCAGTTTTACCAAATGAAGGAACCAGATTTATCTGCAGTTCGCGTTCCTGATTTCGATCATTTTGATAGAAAATAAAAAAGGGGATGGATAGGAAGAACAGAAGACTAATACCAAGCAATATGCCATTTCTGAAAGCGTTCGCAACCCATTTCATAAAATAAATTCATCCAAATCGAACAACAATTCATTGAGCTCAAAAATGCTGAGCTTTTTCGTCAGCGCAAAAATGATAATCGCGTCTCGCCGGTTTCGCGGATAAAGTTCATTAACTCCACCAAATTTTAACAATTTCTGGCATTCCTCAATGTTCAATTTCATCGCTACAGCAAGCGCCAACAGTTTATTGCGTGAAGGGTTTTTTCTTGCCTGCCATGATTTGGTAGGTATATATTTCATTCAATCCCGATTCATTAATAATTTGAGATTTTTTGAGCTTATGGCGATTAAACAACTCTTCAATGTAATCTTTTAAGGATGTATTAACGAAAGAATCGGCGTTCGCTTTCGCAAACAGCGAAATATCATTCGCATCCTGAAGTTTTTCGAATAAATTGTCCGTAACGTCAGAACCGACATCTATTTTTCGTAAATTTGACTCTTTTTGTCCATAATATCGCATTCAATTAACATGAACATTGTAATAAAACTGAATTATAAACGACAGGCAGAAATGGGGGAATTTTTTCGATAACTCGGTGCATACAGGCTTGTGATGAGATCGATATCCGTTTTTTTATCCTCGACTCGCTCTCCTAAACTCACTGACAGAGTCGAATGAGCCCATTGTACCCATTGGATGCGTTCTATGATTTTCATGCTCACGAGGAAAACCACGAAATTATGAACAAGGATCTCTGAAAGTGGGTATGGGACTATAACCATATCCGTCCCCTTCGCGCCTTGGATAATCTGAACCCGAACAGATATACCTTTCACCACCATCCAGATTTGATCCATTAACTGTTTCATTGTGTATTGAACCCATACATTACCTGAGCAGGTTCAGAAAGATGTGAGACAGTAAGACTTTACAAAAAAGCACATTGGGGTCATCCTAAAGGTGATCAAACCAAAGGAGGAACCCCAATGCGGCAGATCTATCTGCAAAAGAATTTTACCATCTGGCGAAGAAGCCAGTCATCCAACCGAGTGAGGACGCCAAAAACCGGGAACGGATATTGCGCACCTGGGAAGCGCTGCGGACCAAAGGGATGAGCAGCAAAGAGGTCAGTGAATTGTTGGGGGTCTCTCGGGCGAGCCTGTATCGCTGGAAACGCCGCATAAAAGAAGAAGGGTGGAATGGCTTAGAGCAACGCAGCCGAAAGCCAAAGCATCTGCGGAAGCGGAAATGGACAGCAGAAGAGGTGGAGGCTGTGCGATCCTACCGGGTGCTGTATCCCTGTTGGGGAAAAGAGAAGATCAAGGTACTTCTGGAACTGGAAGGGATAAATCTTTCGGTATCAAGCGTGGGGCGAATCATTCAGGAACTGAAGAAGCGGAAGGCGATCCCTGAAGTCCGCTACAAAACCAGGTGGAAGGGGACACGCAAGCAGAAACGTCCCTATGCCATCCGTAAACCGAAAGGCTACCTGGTTGAAAATCCTGGGGATATCGTACAAGTTGACACACTCGACATTCATCCTTTCCCAGCAATCCACTTCAAACATTTCACAGCCAGAGACGTGGTATCCAGGTGGGATGTGCTCGCGGTTTATCCAAGAGCAAGGTCAAGACAAGCCAAAGCGTTCCTCAACCAGCTTATCAAGCGAACCCCTTTCCCCATCAGAGCGATCCAGGTGGACGGAGGCAGCGAATACAAGGCTGAGTTTGAGGATGCCTGCCGTGATCTGGGGATCAACCTTTTCGTCTTGCCACCGCGTTCGCCTAAACTGAATGGAAGGGTTGAGCGGGCTCACAGAACCCATCTGGACGAGTTCTATGCGCTTCGCGAACCTGAATCTGATTTGGAGTCCTTGAACAAAGCCCTGAGAAGCTGGGAATGGGTCTATAATAATGTCCGTCCCCACCGAAGTCTGGACAATCTAAGTCCCAGACAGTATATTGAAAGGCACACCAGGTCATGACCCCTGTTTGTCTCACATGTATTGAACCCATACATTACCTTGTAAAACTGTAAAGTTCAGGGTAAAATCCATACAAAGAAAATGATATTTTTATTGCACTACATTATTAGTATTGCAATAATACTGGTTAGCAAGTTTTTCGCATATGATCCGTCATATGTTATATGAAAAAGAAAGTTCGGGGGTTCGTTATAGAGCATCTTAACATAGGGGCACGTACAGCAGCGATAATACACAGAAGATTGTTTTTTTTGTGTGATTATCGAGTTTATTTGTGCTGTATTTTTATCAATAACCATCAAAACAATTTATTTTAGGAGAAAAAGTAATGAAGAAAAGTTTGTTAATCGCATTGTTATTTGTGTTAGTATTCGTTTTCACCGTCTCCGCAGAAGGTGAACCTCTGAAAATCGGCGTTTATGGTCCGCTCTCCGGAGATGCCGCGATGGTTGGTCAAACCGAAGTGGAAGGTGTTAAACTGGCAGTCAAACAGATCAACGAAGCCGGCGGGATCGACGGCCGCATGATTGAACTCGTCATTGAAGATGACGAACAGTCACCAAAGGTCGCAGTTTCAGCAGCAAACAAACTGGTGTACGATCACAAAGTCATGGCAGTGATTGGTACCGTCAACAGTTCCTGCACCTTGGCTTCCATGGAAGTCACTTGGGAAGCAGAAGTTCCTCATATCACTCCGATTTCATCCGGTGCATCTATTACGCACATGGGTAACCCTTGGATTGCCCGCGTACAGGCTTCCGACTGGCTTCAGGCTGGCGCGATCACCCGCTATGCCGTTGATGACCTTGGTGCAAAGAAAATTGCAATCATGTACCAGTCTGACGACTACGGTACTGGCGCTATGGAAGTGATTGTCGACATCTTGAAAGACGAATATGGTATCGAACCGGTTGCCAACGAAGCGTTTGAAGCCAATGCGCTTGACATGACCCCGCAGTTACTCAGCGTCCAAAAATCCGGCGCAGAAGTGCTGATTATGTGGACCATGTACCAGCAGGGTGCGCTGATCTCAAAACAGGCGCGCGAAATGGGCATCGACATCCCGCTGATGGGCGGCGGTGGTCTGACCAACAAGAAACTGTACGAACTCGGTGGTGAAGCCGTGATCGGACTGGCAAATTCCCAGACCTTCTTTGCTGATAAGACAAAAGCCACCCCGACTGCTGCAGCGTTCATCGATGCATTCGAAAAAGAATATGGCCGTCTGCCAGATTCCAACAACGCGATGGCTTATGACTCGATGATGATCATGGCTGAAGGGTTGAAAGCAGCTGCGCCAGATTTCAAGAATACTGACATCATGGCTGGAATTAAGGCTGTCAAAGATATGCCGCTTGCCACTGGCACCATCACAATTGATGAAAATGGCGATGCCAACCGCGATATTCTCATCCTCCGCCTGGTTGGAGAAGCAAAATACGAGCTTGTAAAATAATTAGTTTGTCTTGTTCAAAGTTACAGGGACCTAACAAGACCGCCGAAAAATAAAAAAGGAGGAGGATCCCCTCCTCCTTTTTATTAATTTCTCAGCCAGTCTCAATGGGTCCATTCATAGATGGAGTTCTTTATGGATTTTTTTCTACAGCAATTGATTCAGGGTATCGCGATGGGCAGCATCTATGGTTTGATCGCCATCGGCTATGTCCTCATCTATAACGCCTGGGGTGTTTTGAATTTCGCGCAGGGAGATATGGTAATGGTTGGCGCGTTCGCCATCTTGGTTGCCCATGTATTTTGGGGACTGCCACTGCTTGCAGCATTCCCGATAGCGATTTTTATTTGTATCATCGTTGGCTTTTTGGTCGAATTGACCGCTTTCCGTCCGTTGATCAATGCCAGCAACACCCGGCGATTAATTGCCACAATTGGTGTCGGTATCTTTTTGAGAAATCTCGTCCGTGTTATTTTCGGTGCAGATCCCTATCCGTTTCCAAGTATTTTTGGCACAGCGCCAATAAAACTGGGTGGATTAACTTTGATTCCTCAAAACCTTTGGAACACAGTCATTGGTTTCATGCTGGTGGTACTCCTGAGCCTGTTCCTGAAGAACACCCGAATGGGAAAATCGATGCGCGCAACAGCGCAGGATCGTGAAGCTGCTCGATTAATGGGAATTAACGTAAAACGATCCATGTCGCTCACATTCATCATCGCATCGGTTCTTGGCGGATTTGCCGGCATGCTCATTTGTCCGGTTTATTTCGTCATCCCGACCTTAGGAACTTCGCTCGGAAACAAAGGGTTTGCAGCTGCACTTTTAGGCGGCATTACGTCCAACCCCGGCTCAATGATTGGCGGCATCTCACTGGGTATTCTCGAATCGTTCGGGGCAGGATATGTCTCGTCCGCTCTCATGCCCAGTATTGCATTCGGCGTACTCTTCCTAGTACTGATCTTCAAACCGACCGGTATCCTTGGAAAGAAAGAATCCAGAAAGGTCTGATCTGATGAATCTGTTTAATAAAATCTATAAAGCAACTCGTATTTGGATTCTGTTGATCATCGCAATTACATTACCTCGCTGGATACCCAATAATTATTATCAACAGGTCGTCAATCTCGGAATGATCTTTGCGATTGTTACGTTGAGTCTAGATCTGCTCTCCGGCACAACAGGATTGTTTTCCGTCGGATTTATCGCATTTTATGGAATCGGCGCCTACACAAGCGGAATCGTAACCACTGCTTTAGGCTGGCCAATCAGCGTTGGATTTATCTTAGCCGGTATTGCTTCTTCAATATTGAGTCTTGTTCTCAGCTTGCCGACAATGCAGTTGAAAGGAATGTATTTCGCTGTAGCAACCCTCGCTTTTGGTGAAATCATGGTGCAGATTTTCATGAACTGGACACCGGTAACTGGCGGAACTAAAGGCGTTAAAGCGATCCCATCTCCTGAAATCTTTGGCATTTCGCTGCGTCCTGCCAGCAATTACTTTTACCTGATCCTCGTTGTACTGATTCTGGTTGTAATCCTTACCCGCAACCTGATCAACTCCCGTTCCGGTAGAGCAATGCTTGCCATTCGCGAAAATGACATTGCTGCGGAAGCAATGGGAGTCAACGTCCCACGCTACAAGATGATCTCTTTCCTGATCTCCACCTTTTTCGCTGGCATCGCCGGGGCACTTTATGCCCACATGGTTCGCTACGTTTCACCAGAATCATTTGTCAACGCCGAATCTGCAGCAGTGCTCGCGATGATGGTAGTTGGTGGAATCGGCAGTATCCCCGGCTCGATTGTTGGCGGTATCGGGCTCACAATGCTGCCTGAATTCATGCGCTTTCTGGGTAACGTCCGGATGGTGCTTTATGGCGCTGCAATTGTATTTATTGTCATCTTCGCTCCGAAGGGAGTTGGAGGTTTGGTCGAATGGATCGACGGAGTGTTATGCGGTACGATCAAAATAGGCACACAACGAAAACAATCTACTGAGGAAGGGGGAAATCACTAATGGAAATTCTTGAAACCCAAGGGATTGGAATTCAGTTTGGCGGTTTGAAAGCCGTTCATAACGTCGATTTCTCCGCAAAAAAAGGTGAGATTACTTCAATCATCGGACCGAACGGTGCTGGGAAAACCACGCTGTTCAACCTGATTGCCGGTTTTTACACACCAACTGCCGGTAAAGTGTTTTTCGAAGGAAATGACATAACACCGCTAAAAACGCACCAGCGAACCCAATTGGGCATTGCCCGCACATTCCAGAACATTAACCTGTTTCGCGAACTATCCGTGATGGACAACGTGCTGGTCGGACTGCACAGTGTTACAAAATGCGACCCGATCAGCTCCATGCTCAACCTGCCGAACAAGCGACGGGAAGAGATGGAAAGTCGCAAACGTGTGATGGAAACGTTGGAATTTTTGAATCTGCAACAGTATGTTAACGAAAAAGCCGGCGCACTATCTTATGGCCTCCAAAAGAATCTTGAAATTGCCCGGGCAATCGTCTTCAAACCAAAAGTGTTGCTGCTGGATGAACCTGCGTCAGGATTAAATACCAACGACCTCGCAGACCTTTCAAAAGGGATTGTAACCATTCGCGACAGCGGTATCACCGTTGTTCTTATCGAACATAAGATGGATGTCGTCATGTCCATCTCCGATAAAATTATCGTGCTGAATTTCGGCGAAAAAATCGCCGATGGAGCCGCGGCCGAAGTCTGTTCGGATCCAGCTGTTATCGAAGCTTATCTCGGAAAGGATGAATAAAAAATGCTGAAACTTGAAAACGTTTCAATTGGTTATGCAAATATTCAGGTTCTCCACGGGATCAGTTTTCATGTGAACGATGGCGAAACCGTTACAATCATCGGCGCCGTGAACGGAGCCGGGAAAAGCACGACCTTAAAAGGAATTGCCGGTACCCTTCCCAAAATGAAAGGCAGCTCTATCCAGTTCATGGGTATTACATTTCCGAACTGGAAGCCGAGAAAGTAGTCGCAAAAGGGATCTCACTTTCCCCGGAAGGCAGACGATCTTCCCAGACCTGACCGTTATGGAAAACCTGGAAATGGGCGCTTACCTTCGGCTGAAGGACAAAGAAGCAGTCAGCAAGGACATGGAACGGGTGTTTAATATGTTCCCAAGGCTGTTTGAACGGAAACGCCAGTCTGGCAAAACGCTTTCTGGCGGTGAACAACAGATGCTTGCAATTGCGCGGGCGTTGATGGCAAATCCAAAATTGCTGATGCTTGACGAACCGTCCACTGGTCTGGCGCCGTTGATTGTTAAAAACATCTTCGAAATTGTTAAAAAGGTCAATGAAGCCGGTACAACTGTACTTCTCGTAGAACAGAACGCCAAAATTGCGCTGAGTGTAGCGGATCGTGGTTATGTCCTGAAAAATGGCGAAATCATCATGGAAGATACCGGTAAGAACCTGTTGAACAATCCCGCGATCCAGCAAGCTTACCTCAGTGAAGGCACCTGCAAGGTATAAGCACCGCCATTAACAAAAAGGACAGATCGTGAGTTATTTAGACTGCAAAGTGATATCAAACGCCGCCATTGTAACCAATTACGGGCGGATTAAACTGGCCGTACCGACAATTGCCCGGGCATCAAATCCCGGGCAATTTATCATGTTGAAATTTTGGCAGGGGAACGAACCTTTTTTCATGCGACCATTCAGCATCAATTCCGTTGACCGAAAAGCCGGGACAATTGAAGTCCTGTATAAGATAGTCGGTGTCGGAACTGCCATGCTTCAAAAAATAAAGCCCGATACAGAGATGAAAATCTTGGGGCCGCTCGGCAATACTTTCCCGGTAAAAGATTCTTTCAAACGGATAGCCATCGTTGGACGCGGTGTCGGCGCCGCACCTATGCGGTTTCTAATGGAACATGCCAAGGAAAAAGGAATCGAATGTCATGTTTTCATTTCGGCGTCAAAGCCGGAATATTTGTTTGATGAAGCATTTTATCAGTCAGCAGGCGTAGAATATATTGGTTCATGCGATGACAGCCGGATGATTACCTCCTACTTCGAGGAAAAACTGAATACGCTTAAGTTTGACGCAGCGTACACTTGCGGCTCCAATCGTCTCATCCGTGAAATCAAACGACTTTCAGACCTGCACGGGTTTGAAGGATATGCCTCGCTGGAAGAACATATGGCTTGCGGCATCGGCGCCTGCAAAGGCTGCGTCTGTACTGTTTATCGGGACAGAGTAGAAGAATACGCACGCGTATGCAAAGAAGGTCCAATTTTCTCCGTTCACAACCTGGTGAAATAAAATGTATAAAACCGACTTATCAATCAAAATTAAATCACTTGCCCTAAAAAATCCGGTGATGCCCGCATCAGGCGCCTATGATTACTTTGAAGACAACGCGGATGTTTTCGAAATGGATGAACTGGGTGCGATTGTATTAAAAAGTATCCACCGCCGTGAACGCAAAGGGAACAAGCCGCCTCGTATCGTTGAGGTAACCGCCGGCATGATCAATTCCGTTGGGATTCCGTCATCAGGGATTGAAAAATATATTAAGGATAACTTGTTGGAACGTTATGCAACGCTCAACGTTCCGACTATCATCAGTGTTTCTGGAAACAGCCCGCAAGACTATATTGAAACTTGCGAAATGCTGGAAGGAAATCCTGCTGTGCATGCGGTGGAATTGAACCTTTCCTGCCCCAATGTAGGTACCGGATTGCAACTGGCATCAGATCCGGTTTTACTGGGCAGAACAGTCCAGTCAGTTCGGACCGTCACCACTTTCCCGCTGCTGATTAAACTATCACCCAACGTAACAGATATCCGCGATACGGCACGCATCGCCGAAGACTGTGGAGCAGACGCGTTGACCATTGCAAACACTTACATGGCGATGAAGATCGACATCAAAAAACGGGCCCCTGTACTGGGGAACACCTCCGGAGGACTTTCCGGACCAGCGATCAAACCAATCTCGCTTTATCATGTCTTCCAGGCTTATACAGCAGTAGAGATACCAATTATCGGCTGCGGTGGCATCATGAGCGCCGCTGATGCAATTGAGTATCTGCTGGCTGGCGCAACAGCCATACAGGTGGGAGCCGGCAACTTCGTCAACCCAATGCTGATGAAAGAAGTCATTAGCGGTATTGATGACTATTTGGCTGCAAACGGCTTCAAGAGTGTTTCTGAAATTACAGGGCTGGCGAATCGTCGCAAACAAGCCATCACCTGCGCCTGAAGGAAAGCGAATGAGAATTTTTGTAATCAATCCTAATTCAAGTGCGGATTTCTCCGGTTATATCCGCGAAACTATGCAAAAAGGGAAACGGCCGGACTGCGAAATTACCGTTGTGAACCCGTCTCATGGCCCTGCCATGACAGAAAACGCGTTGGATGATCTGACAGCCACCGGGAATATCATAGATCTGATAAAGCAAGCGAACGCGGAAAAATATGACGCGATCATTCTGGCTTGTTTTTCAGACCCTGGTCTGGATGCCGCAAAAGAATTATCCATGATCCCGGTTGTTGGATTTGAAGAAGCCACACTCCACCTGGCTGCCATGCTCGGACACCGCTTTTCGATTTTGGTAAAATCCAGCCGACGCATCCCAACACGTGAACTCCATGTCCGGATGCTGGGACTGGAGCAGTCTTACGCTTCATCCGTTGCATTGAATGTGACTTCGAGCGATCCAAATGCGATCGCTAACCGGATACTGGAAGCAGCCAGGGAAGCGGTTGATCAGCATCATGCGGAAGTGATTGTCATGGGCTGTGTCAGTCTCGCCAAATATGCGCCGATGATCGAAGAAACGTTAGGCGTTTCTGTTTTGGATCCCTGCCTGGTATCGTTAAAGGTAGCAGAAACGTTCGTTGATCTTGGACTTCGTCAAAGCAAACG
Organism: Flexilinea sp.; assembly: GCA_040766005.1. Classification (GTDB taxonomy): domain Bacteria; phylum Chloroflexota; class Anaerolineae; order Anaerolineales; family Anaerolineaceae; genus Flexilinea. The sequence continues at coordinate 138,949 of JAXGRI010000007.1, forward strand.
CCTGCGATACGCCTGCCCAACGAAATAAAACAATAATTTTTTAACATTATTACAGATCATGGATTACTTTTCATTATCCAAGCTTTATATTGATCATTCTTTCACGAACAAATAACTCATTTTTTCCTTAAGTAGATTATATTAAATATGGAATTTATGATTCAGGTAAAATCTGGAATGATGATCCGTAATAACCCATCTGCCAAGCATCTGATAAATATTCTCGATTTTCGAGTTAGATTCTATCTATCACATCTGAATTTTACAATTCAGAAAAAAACAGGAGAAGAAGAAAAATGAGCACGTCGTTATTTGGAAGAGACATACTGGATGTCAATCGCTGACAAACGAAGAAGTCAACCTGATTATGGAAACCGCTTCGCGCGTTACGAACGCGTCATGGACAATGGCGGTCGCCTGTTGAACATGGACGGCAAGACACTGGCAACCCTGTTCTATGAACCCTCAACCCGCACCCGGCTGTCCTTCGAGACGGCAATGCTGCGGCTGGGCGGCACACTCATTTCGGTTGCAGACGGACAGACCTCCAGCTCCTCGAAAAAAGGTGAGACGGTTTATGACACTGGCAAGATGATCGAAAGCTATGCAGATGTCACCGTAATTCGCCACCCGGTGACCGGATCGGCAGCGGAACTGGCAGCCGGCTCAACAAGCCGGTGATCAACAGCGGCGACGGCGCCGGACAACACCCGACCAGGCACTGCTGGACTGTACAACCATCATCAAAGAAAAAGGCCAGATTGAAGGTCTGACAGTTTGTCTGGCGGGCGACCTGAAGAACGGACGGACTGTCCATTCAGGCGCGGCACTGTTGGCACGCATGGGCGTGGAGATTATCTTCACCGCACCGGAAGCGCTGGCAATGCCGGCAAAGATCACAGATGATCTGCGCAAAGCGGAGTGTTGAAGTGGAAATCATCCCGGGCCTGGACAAGGCCGTTGCGAAGTCAGACGTGCTGTACATGACCCGGATTCAGAAAGAACGCTTTGAAGACCCGGCGGAATACGAACGGCTGAAGAGCTCCTATGAAGTGACCAAAGACACAATCGCGAAAGCCAAGAAAGGCATGATCATCATGCATCCGCTGCCGCGCGTGACTGAAATCGCGGTGGAAGTAGATGATTACGCCGGTGCGGCGTACTTCCGCCAGGCTGCCAACGGCGTGCCGGTTCGCATGGCACTCCTCGCCCTCGTTTGCGGCTGTGAGTAATCAGTATCCGAAAATAATTATAAAAACAAGGAATAAGAATCAATGGCAAAAAAAGTAGCAGTGGTCGCAATCGGTGGAAACTCACTGATTAAAGATAAAGCACATCAGTCAGTAATGGATCAGTACAAAGCAGCTGAGGAAACCTCCCGGCATATTGTCGACATGATTGAAGCCGGTTGGGATGTTGTGATCGGTCATGGGAACGGTCCTCAGGTTGGTTTTCTGCTCCAGAAAGCCGAACTCGGCGAAAAAATGGCTGGTCTCTCGATGGCACCGCTGGAAGTCTGTGGCGCACAGAGCCAGGGACAGATCGGTTATCAACTGGCACAGACCATGCAGAACGAACTGAAACGGCGCGGCATCAATAAACCGGTAGCCTGTGTTGTTGAACAGACGGTCGTCGATAAGAATGACACGGCTTTCAAAAATCCCACCAAACCAATCGGTGGATTTATGAATGAAGAAGAAGCCAAAGCCAAAGCAGCTTCAGAAGGCTGGACTGTGGTTGAGGATGCCGGACGTGGCTGGCGACGGGTTGTCGCATCTCCCATTCCGCAGGAAATTGTTGAACTGGAAGCAATCAAAGCTTTGATTGAAGCCGGAATCGTCACGATCTCCGTCGGTGGCGGCGGTATCCCGGTGATCCGCAACGAAAAAGGCGAGTTGGAAGGCATCGCAGCTGTGATCGACAAAGATTTCGGGAGCAGTTTGCTCGCCCGTAACGTCAAAGCTGACATGCTGCTAATCTCCACCGCGGTTGAAAAAGTAGCTATCAACTTCGGCAAGCCGGATCAGAAATGGCTTGATAAGATGACACTCGCGGAAGCCAAAGCTTATATGGCAGAAGGCAAGCACTTCGCCAGCGGGTCTATGGCCCCCAAGATTCAGGCATGCATCGCATTCCTTGAAGCCGGTGGAAAACAGGCTCTGATCACCAATCCGGAAAACATTGGCCGCGCGCTCAAGGGCGAAACCGGCACAATGATTGTCCACTAAAAAACAAAAACTTTACAGAGGTTCCGGATTTATCAAATCAATCCGGAACTTTTTTATTCATAGGAGAAAAAAATGGATTGGGATCACGTCATACTAAACGGAACAATTATAGCTCCGAACGATACCTCGCAGGCGAATATCTATGTAAAAGACGGGAAAATCGCAGCAATTACCAATGAAAGGCTTCCGGGAAAAGCGATAGAAACCACCGATGCAGCTGGCAAATTTGTTCTGCCAGGCTTCATTGAAACCCATTCTCACTCGCGCGATGGAAAGAACGGGCCGCACCACAAAGAGGATTTTGCCCATGCCACTGCTGCTGGTGCTGTCGGCGGTTTTACCACGTTGTTTGAAATGCCAAACTGCAACCCTGCAATCATCAACGTAGAGAACTTGAATTCCTTTATTGAGTGCGTCACGCCCAAAGCCTACATCGACTTTTGCGCCTGGGGAATGTGCCTAGGCGCCGCCAATCTGGATCAGATCCTGCCGCTTTCACAGGCTGGCGTGGTTGCATTTAAAATTTTTGAAGGTTACGCGATCCGCAAAAATGACAGCCAGCTGATCTATCAGTATGAACCGGGGATGGATGACATTTATCCACCGTTAGACGACGGCAACCTATATAAAATTTTTCGTGAAGTCGGCAAAACCGGCAAGGTGCTCGGATTGCACGCCGAGAATTTTTATCTGATCCGGGCGCTGACGGAAGAGATGAAATCCAGAGGGGATCACAGCTACGGAGCTTTTTTGGATTCCCGTCCCGCCAGCTCAGAACTGTCTATCATCCAGACAAGCATGCTCTTCTCGCAAGCGACTGGTACAAAACTGCATGTCTGCCATCTGGCTGCCGGAGAAGGGGTGGAAATCATCCGCCATGCGCGGCAGCAGCACATTCCAGTCACTGTCGAAACCTGTCCCCATTACCTGGAACTGACTGACAAGGACTTCCCGGCAATCGGATCTTTTATGAAATGTTATCCGCTGGTAAGACGCCAGGCAGATCAGGATGCCCTGTGGCAAGGCGTACAAAATGGAACCATCGATTTCATTTGTTCCGATCATGCGCCGCATACAATTGAAGAGAAACAGATGGACCTCTGGGACGCACCAGCAGGCATCACAAATATCGAAACGATCGCGCCGCTGTTGCTCACCCGCGTAAACGCAGGGCAGCTCTCGCTCAACCAGCTCGCCGCGCTGCTTTCAGCCAACCAGGCTAAAATCTTCGGGCTTTATCCTCAAAAAGGTGCGATTCAGATCGGTTCTGACGCAGATCTGGTGATTATTGATATTCATAAAGAATATCAAATTGATCAGGCGAAAATTCATTCAAAAATCAAAGCCTCTCCCTATCATGGAAGAAAAGTACAAGGCAAGCCGATCCAGACAATCCTCAGAGGGAAAACGATTGCCAAGAATGATGAAATCATGGGAAATCCTGAAGGGAAATTTATCCGTATGTAATTGGCAACTCGCATTTCGGGAACGCACAATCTCAAAAGTCCATGATTATAATAAAGGAAAACAGAAAGGATAAAACAGTGTTTAGAAATTGGTGGGTCATACTTCTCCGCGGGTTATTGTGGATCGGATTGGGCGTCGTTACACTATTAATGCCTGAGATCACACTTTCAAGCCTGATCCTGTTATTTGCGTTTTCTGTGATCTTGTCTGGAATTTTGTGCATCTACGGCGGGATAAGGAAATATGATTCCCAAAAATATTGGTGGGCAGAAATTATAATGGGGCTTCTAAGCATCGCTGCCGGAGTGATCGCGCTAACCTATCCCGGATTAACTACGCTGGTGATGTTATCTTTGATCGCAGGCTGGTCTCTCATCAATGGTGTTTTTGAAATCATCACTGCCATAAAATTGCGTGAAGTCATCGAAAATGAATGGTTTTATATGCTTCAAGGGGTGCTTGCCGTTCTGTTTGGGATACTTCTGTTCATTTTTCCCGGCGAAGGAATTCTAAGCATTCTCTGGCTATTTGGAATATACCTGATTCTGACAGGCGGAATGTTGGCGCTTCTATCCTTGAAATTACGGGGAATTCATCGGCAATTGACGGAATAAGCCGAATTCGTTTTTTACAAAAAATCAATTACTGAAAAGCGCCGTCCCTAAACAAGGGGTGGCGCTTTTTCTTGTGTCTGCCTTTCAGGGAAACTGGATTGCCGAGTGATACAATCTTTCCCCCGGCACAAACTGGCGTCAATGTCACTCCGAAAAAGCAAATATCAGCGAACAAAATTTAGGCAACGGCCAGCCTTTCCAATGAAAATTCGAATGGTGTCCCTTCAAATCCCTCTGACCAAGAAATACTTCAAACAAGATCTTGTCGATGATGTTAGAAAGAATATCCATGAAGAAATAAGTCGGAAGCTTTTGCTTTTTCGGTTGCTCTTATTTCGTTATTGATCCTGTGGTCTCGTTCCGCTGCACAGCAAAAATCGATGGGGCTGGGTCGGTTTACTCTTGGAACCCTGCGGCTCACCCATCCAATCTTCGCTGCGGGAACGCACAATCGGTTCTTCTATTCATCGCTTTTGCAAAACTCTGCCCTCGCAACCGCACCAAATGAACGAGAAAAAGAGCACATGGGAAAACCCATGCGCTCTAATCATTTTTTTCAGCCGAAAGAAAATCTCAGCTTATTTCTTCTTCGCAACACCCTTGCGGTCTGCCGGATCCGGGTTGTTGATGGCAGCATGTGCGGCAGCCAGTCTGGCGATCGGAACACGGAACGGCGAGCAGCTTACGTAGTTGTTGCCGATGAGGTGGCACCATTCAATTGAGCTCGGGTCACCGCCATGTTCACCGCAGATACCGACGGTCAGGTCTGGCCGGACAGCGCGTCCGTCACGAATCGCCATCTGCATCAGTTTGCCAACGCCAGCGCGATCAATTTCCTGGAACGGGTTGACGGAAAGAATGCCCTTATCAACATAGTCAGCCAGGAAAGTGCGTTCAGCGTCATCACGGCTGTAACCGAACGTCATCTGCGTCAGGTCATTCGTCCCGAAGGAGAAGAATTCTGCGACAGAAGCCACTTCGTCAGCGGTCAGAGCAGCCCGCGGGATTTCGATCATGGTACCGAACTTATACGCAACTTCGACCTTCTTCTCTGCCATAACTTCTTTGGCAATCTCAACCAGTCTGGGCTGGATGCGCTTCAATTCGTTGACATGACCGGTCAACGGAATCATGATTTCCGGATGGGGATCGAAACCGCGCAGCTTGACGTCGCAGGCAGCTTCGATAATCGCGCGCACCTGCATCTCAACGATTTCGGGCATGACGATGCTGAGGCGAACGCCGCGCAAACCCATCATCGGGTTGGATTCATGATGATCATCAACTTCTTTCTTCATGTTCTCAAGTGCGACCAAGTCTTTGTCATGTGCTTTGCCGTTGACATAATCCGAGAACTTTTCGATCCGCTTGGCAATAATCTGTTCTTTGAGGTCATCTGAGGAGGGCAGGAACTCATGCAACGGCGGATCAATCAGGCGAATGATCACCGGCAGTCCGCTCATCGCTTCAAAGAGACCGTCAAAGTCTGAACGCTGGAATGGCAGCAATTCATCAAGCGCTTCCACGCGCTCTTCAGAGGATTTGGCAAGGATCATGCGCTGCATAATCGGCAGCCGTTCCGGTGCAAAGAACATATGCTCCGTTCGGCAGAGTCCGATGCCTCTGGCGCCGAAATCACGGGCGCGTTTTGCATCGCGCGGGTAGTCTGCGTTGGTCCAAACTTCCATTTCGGAAATTTCATCTGCCCATCCGAGCAGCGTGTTCAGGTCATGCATTTCGCTGATATCCGGAACAACGACGTTCAGTTTGCCAACATATGCCTTACCGGTGGAACCGTCGACAGAGACCCAGTCGCATTCATGAATAACGACATCTCCGGCAACAACCAGTTTCTTTTCGGTGTTGATCTGCAGCGACGAGGCGCCAACGACGCAAGGAACGCCAAACTGGCGGGCAACTACCGCAGCATGCGACGTAGCACCGCCCTCAGAAGTCAGAATCCCTTTTGCGGAAAGCATTCCATGGACATCATCCGGTTTCGTAAACTGACGAACCATGATGCAATCCAAGTTTTCTTTTTCTTTCATCTCGACGACTTTGTCAGCATCGAAGAATACCTGACCAACAGCAGCGCCCGGAGAGGCGTTCACACCCGTTGCAAACGGCTGGAGTTTTTTCAATTCGTTCGGGTCAAACTGAGGGTGCAACAACGCATCAACCTGTTTGGTAGAAACACGCTTGACAGCGGTCTTCTTATCGATCAAACCTTCGTTAACCATCTGCACTGCAATCGCGACTTCGGCTTTCGCGGTTCGTTTCCCGTTGCGGGTCTGCAGCATCCATAATTTACCGTGTTCGAAAGTGAACTCAACATCCTGCATATCGCGGTAATGTTTTTCCAGTTTCTGTGTGATTTCGATAAATTCATCATAGATTTTCGGTTTTACGGTTTTCAGCGTTTCCAGTTTTTCGGCGTTACGAATACCAGCGACAACATCTTCACCTTGAGCATTGAGCAGGAACTCACCGAAAATCTTATTTGTTCCATCCAACGGATTCCGCGTAAACGCAACACCAGTACCGGAATCCTCACCAAGATTACCAAACACCATCGTCTGAATATTGACGGCAGTTCCAAGATCATCGGGGATATTTTCAGCGCGGCGATAATCCACAGCGCGTTTACCGTTCCATGAGCGGAATACAGCCTGGGTCGCCAGTTTTACCTGTTCGTAAGGATCCTGCGGAAAATCAATGCCTTTCTTTTCTTTCACAATGTTTTTGTAGACCTTGGTCAGATTTTTCCAGTCCTCTGCGGTCATATCAATATCGAGCTTGTACCCTTTTTGAGCCTTGTAGGCTTCAAGCGGTTCTTCGAAAAACTCGTCATCAATTTCAAGTACAACGGAACCGAACATATGAACCAGCCGGCGATAGGAGTCATACACAAACCGTTCATCACCAGACAATCTGACCATGCCCTCTGCCGTCTCATCATTCAGTCCAATATTCAAAACGGTGTCCATCATGCCAGGCATGGAGAATTTCGCACCGGATCGGCAAGAAACCAACAATGGATTCGACTGATCGCCAAATTTTTTCCCGGTGGACTTTTCAACGTCTTTCAAAGCTGTCAGCATCTGATCCCATTGGCCTTCCGGGAACTTGCCAGCCCTTGAATATTCATTACAGGCTTCAGTGGTTACGATAAATCCAGGAGGAACGGGTACGCCAATGCGCGTCATATCGGAGAGGTTCGCTCCTTTTCCGCCTAGTAAACCTCTGACACCATCCCAGCTTCCGCTATAAGCTTCAGCTTTATCAACTTCACTGAACAAATATACCCATTTCTTTTCTGACATTTTTTTCCTCTCTTCGTCAATGATTTCCATTGGGGTTGTCTAGCTAATCCGGCTACAATTCTACCATAGCGTTGTCTGAAACAGGACAATACATAAGTCTTAAATTGACATCGCAGCCGGTTGATCTCTGTCCGCTCTTCTGCACTTTTTACCCTGATTCGTCCGAAATTATAAATGTTTGCAAGGTTTTTCACTGCTCAATCCGGCGATTTTTTTTTCGGAATCATGACATTGATGCTGGATCACCGACCCGACTGAGGTCCCATCGGCCTCATCTGTATTAAACCCATACGAATTATTGACAACTTAATCGGAGAATGATATACTAGCAAGCACATCAAATCAAATGCTTTTGTTATTCATTCTAATTGAATCTGTGGATGATTATAAAATCGTACCAGCAATCAAGTTGTCGCGTTAACGTGCGCACTATACCATTGACAAGGAAAATCAAACACAAACGAAAGGAGATCAAACAATGGTTTCACGAGCAGAAAAGAGGACTCAGGTCGAGTCGGTGGAAACCACTATTTCTTTGATCAATTCAGCGCGGGATGAGATTTGGAACATTCCACCTCAAAACGTCTTGAACCTGAGCCAAGGAATTGTGCCTATGGGCACGGGGGCAAAGAACAACTATCTTTCTACGTTCATCTTCGCAGAAAACGAGCTGCGGACCTTGACTGACGAAATTCTCTGGTTCGCCTGGCAATCAGCCATACGCCATCCTGACCTTCACCTAGCGACCCTTGTCCAATACATGGACGAGATATGCCAATACAAGGCTAATATGTATGACTATGTAGGACTGCCCGATGGTTGCGAGATATTGAAAATGTATGTTGGCGGCATCCGCATGGCACAAACTACACAAGAGTTCGCTGACCTTACAGAGGCAGCAATGACCTACTTCAACAGACTGCACGGCTGGGTTGATATCGCGTTCCCTTGGGGCTTAGTTGATGGCTTTAAACGCGTAAACCCCATCCAAAAGATTATTGATAAAAATAAGGCGTGAAGGCTTAGGCGCCGAAGCAAAATCGAGAGGACAAAACTGCGAAGAAAACCAAGCAGCCTCATCGCTTATGCACCGTATCTTTGTTATGCCGCAGAGCGGCGGAATGGAGACAGATATGAAGCTTGGATTCAATTTAGACGGAGAAGACGTCGCCGTCATCGAAATATGGGATGAAAAGGTACCAAAGTTAGCAGAGAAGATTCGCAAGGCATTGCCATTTTCTACTTACTTGCAGCATGGGAAGCTGACTGGCGATCTATTGCTTATGCAGACCAAAATCTTAGCTGACTGGGAAAACATGTTCTACCCGGAAGACTTGGCTACTGAAGCTGAAGAAGGCACAATGGAGGTTAGCGGAACCGTTTCGTACTACGGACCACGTCAGCAAATTTCCATCATGTATGGCAACGACATCCCACCTGAGCCCTTGCCGGTATCTGGCATTGGCCGTGTAATTGAAGGTGCCGAAAAATTGGAGATGATCGGCCTGCGCACCTGGATTGAACCCGGTATGAAAGTATGGCTAACACTTTTAGAGGACTAACACAGCCATGCGCCACATCATACAAAAGGCGTCACATCCTGAGCAATGAGGAAGATCTTACCAAAGTGATCCTGTATTTAGGCGAATATTTTGATCATAACATCTGATATTTAAGGAGGGTAAGGAACATGGCAGAAACAACTAGGAACAGGTTTTTAAACTGCAAGGCTTTTGTCAAATTTGGCTTAATAGTCGCCCTCATCGCAGTAAGCAGCTTTTTACTTATAGGCTGTGGAAACAGTGGTAAGAGTAAAGATTCTGTTTCCGGGGGCGGTGAGATCTCCACCCTGAAGGTTGGCGTGGTAGCGCTTTCTGACGCCGACTCACTTGACCCTGCAAAAGCAACTACAACAGGTGGCTATATTTTTGCGAAGCAGGTCTTTGATACTCTTACCGAATTCAACACAAAGGGTATGTGGTCACCCCGCCTAGCTAAATCAATCGAGCAGGGTGAATCTGCCGATACTTGGAACGTTACTCTCAGAGACGCCAAATGGCACAACGGTAAACCGGTCACAGCGGAGGACGTGGTTTATACCGTGCAGCGTTGGTTCACAGAAAAGCTACCTCCAGCAGATATGCTTCCTTATATTGACCCTAACGCTACTACTGCCACAGGCGAAAAGACCGTGCAGTTTAAGTTGACTTATGAAGTGGCAAAGTTCCCTGAGGCATTGACTTCACCGTTGTGCGGCATAGTGCCTAAGGAGTTTGACCCCAAAAGCCCCATAGGTTCTGGACCCTACCTCTATGAGATGGTAGACGCTGGCGTCCAGATGATCTTCAAGTCCAATACCATCTATTGGGGCTCCGTACCTAAAACATCGGAACTCAGGATTATCAGTTTTGCAGACACGAACGCCGAGGTGAACGCGCTCCTCGCCGGTCAGATTGATGTCGCGGCTAACTTTGATTCGACCCTGGCGAGCCTGATTGAGGGTGCTAATGGATACGAAATATTCGACTACCCCACAAGTGGCGCTCTTTCATGGGGCATGAACTGCGAAAAAGAGCCCTTCACTGACCCAATTGTCCGTCAAGCCCTGCGTCTTGCGGTAAATCGCCAGGAAATTGTTGACAATGTATATGGCGGATATGCAACGATCGGCAACGATTATTGGTCCCCCTACGACCCAAATTACACAAAGACGCTCCCGCAGCGTGAATATGACCCTGAAGCGGCAAAGAAACTGCTTACCGACGCCGGCTACAACCTGCCTGTGAAGGTGGACTTATGGGGCGCGCCAAACCAGCCGACCTCAGACCGCCAAAACCAGATACTCGTGGAACAGGCGTCCGCTGCAGGTTTCGAAATCAAATTCAACAAGGTTGACATGGCTACTTTTTACGGCGATGCCTATGGCACCTATCCGCTTTCACTTTCTTACTGGGGCTATTTAAGCATCTTCGATCAAGCAGCCATGACAATCACAAAGAACGCGCCCTACAACTCGACGCACTGGGTAGACGCGGAATACGACTCACTTTACAACCAAGCTGTGAAATCGACTGATGATGCTGAGGGCAAGAAGCTGGTTGCGCAGATGCAGGAAATTGAATACAAGCGCGGCTCCTACATTGTTCCAATATTCATCAATACATTGGTAGCCCACTCGTCGAAGATTAGAGGATTTGAGCCCTACCCCAACACTGACGGAGCCATTGGTTATAACTTCAACACCCTTGTTGTTTCAGACTAAGATATTTGGAAAAGAGATGTGGAGCGGATTGTCAAAGCAGGATGTTGGACTAGTTATCAGATTGGGAGATCTCAAAGGGGTAGCGCGACAGAGAGGTAGGATCAATGAAGAAGAGTGCGCGATTTATTATGAAGAAACTGGCTACACGGCTGAGGATCGGTCTTCTTATGCTACTCGTCGTATCGGCAGTAGTATTCTTTTGCACACAGGCGCTTCCCGGTGACATCGCTCGACAGGTGCTCGGGCAAAATGCCACAGCTGAGCAGATTGAAAATCCTGAGTGCCCAATTGGGGTTAGACCAGCCAGTGGTGTTGCAGTACGGACAGTGGCTTTGGGATATGCTGCAACTTGACCTCGGCACATCACTTGCCTCGCGCACTCCTGTGGCTGAGCTGATGCATCGCGTCTGGCAAATTCACTCACTATTGTGGGCATAGCTTTTATATTCGTGGTCGTGTTAGGCTATGGACTGGGAATCCTTGCTGCTCGCAAGCCTGGTGGCGTGTTAGACAGTGCCATATCTGCCAGCGACCACTTAATACTATCATTGCCTGAGTTTGTAGTCGGCATTATTGTGATAGTCATTTTGGCTAGTAACATGTTCAAACTGTTTCCGCCAGCATCCATCGTAGATTCGCGGTATCCCGCCTATCAACAGCCCAAGCTTTTGGTTTTGCCAGTGTTGAGCCTGGTGCTGGTCGCTACTCCGCATCTTTTAGAGTCCATCCGAACATTCATGCGTGAAGAACTCCAAAGCCCGGCAGTCACATGGGCCAGGCTCGGGTGTGAGTGAGGCAAGTATTTTATTTCGCTACGCCTTCCCCAACATCTTGGCGCCAAGTTTGCAGGTGGTTGCAGCATCAATAAACTTCCTGCTCGGTGGCATGGTAGCCGTGGAGGCAGTATTTGCGTTCCCGGGAATTGGGTCAGCGCTGGTAAGCGCAGTTTCTTCCCGCGATATCGTGACCGTACAAGCAATCGCCATGTTCATAGCCGTTGTCATGGTAGTTGTCCTGATAATAGCAGATATTATCGGTGACATGAGCATAGCGAAAGTGCGAACGAAGGAGAATGCCTGATACAATATTTGACCATAATAGTGTATCGGACCACACGCTTTACAGCAAGGAGGAGTCAATAATGAGCAAAGCCACCTCATACCTAGATCAGATGAGCGGGTCAATGCCCAGTCATTCGAAGCGACAATCATCGTGGGCGCACAAGTTCCTCGCAGATCCCCGGACAATTATCGGCCTTGTTGCTGCAGGAATCGTGTGATTTTTGCGTTCGCAGCGCCCGCCTTCGCACCTCATACTGCCACCGAGATTGTGGGACGCCCTTTTCGTTCACCTACTCGGCTCTTCCCTTGGGAACTGATGTACTTGGTCGCGACGTTCTTAGTATCCTGATGCTGGGGGGCCGCAGTTTCATGGTAGCAGGTTTCATGGCGGCGATAATAGGCGTAGGCATTGGGGGTGTACTAGGTATGGTGATGGGGCTTTTAACGGGAAAGCCCCGTACTGCCCTACTGTTTTTCAACGACACCGTAATGGTGGTTCCCCAGATATTGATCGTTCTCATTTTAATAGCAGCCTTTTCGCAAATGCCGTCACCCTCACAGTAGCCGTTGCTGTGGCGCAGATTCCTTATGCGGCACGGGTCGTGCAAGCCGCCACAAGACGCGTAGTGCAGGAAGACTATTATACTGCAGGGTACATGGCCGGGCAGTCACGATTTTCATTGATGATCCATGAAATCCTCCCCAATATCGCAGGGACCATTACTGGTTCAGTTTGGTGTGCGGCTGTGCGTATCCTTCGTGGTACTAGCATCGCTCAGTTACCTTGGATTCAGTTCAGGTGCAGGTGACTGGGGGCAAATGATCCACGAAAACCAAGGTGGCATCTCCATCCAACCTTGGGCAGTACTCTCACCCATTGTAAGTATTTCCGTGTTCTTGATTGGAATGAATCTGATCCGTGACCGCGCCTCAAACGCGATTGGAGGGAGATAGAACACCATGAATGACAAAGAAAAACGCATATCTTCCGTCAACAATATGACAGTTAAGATCACGCATGAGGGCAATGCCGTGCTCAGAGGAGTTACTTGCGAAGTGAAGCCTGGAGAGATACTAGGCCTTGCCGGAGAAACGGGAAGCGGAAGACCACATTGGCACTCACTTTCCTGTGTTACACCGCACCGGGACTTGAGGTGACGCAGGGTTCGGTTTTCTTTGCAGGAGCCGAAATCCTCAACACAGAAAACGCCGTACGTCCAAGCAGCGGTGCCTTGCGTGCGTTGCGTGGAATGAAGTCAGCTACGTTCCCCAAGACCCTGGCGGGGCGTTGCCACCCAACATGACCATCAGGGAAAGCTTCGCGTTGGTTATGAAGGCGCATGACATTAAGGAAAAAGCCACACATGAAAGCCGCATGAAGGAACTCTTTGAAACTGTGGATCTTCCATGCGACGAAGCCTTCCTTGCGCGATACCCTCACCAGCTCTCTGGCGGACAGCAACAACGTGTAGCCATTGCCATAGCGTTTGCACATTCACCAAAGTTGGTAGTCATGGACGAGCCAACGACCGGCCTTGATGCTATGACAACTCGCAAGGTGATCGATCTTGTGAAGCACATTAGCGAGCAATTCCATGCAAGCATAGTATTCGTGAGCCACGATCTACGGTTGCTGTTTTCGTTGGCTGACCGCATCGCAGTGCTTCACTACGGACAAATCGTGGAGACTCTGCTGGCACCAAACTTCATTAACCAGGCGACTCACACTTATACCCAACAGCTCATTAATGCGCTTCCTAAGGCCGACGAGTCTCATCAGCCCGAAAAGCTCACACTGAAAATGCAAATTCAAGATCCTGCGCAAAACACTGTGCTATGTGTGAAAGGCTTTCAGCTCATTCGGTCACAACAAGGTGATTCATGAGCTTGACTTCAGCATAGAACGCGGAACATGCCTGGCTTTCGTCGGTGAATCTGGAAGCGGCAAGACAACAACTGCCCTCTGTATCGCAGGAATTCATGGCGCATACGATGGGCATATCGTAGTAGAATGTGAAGAATTCCCCCAGCGCCTCACAAAGCGATCACTTGCTCAACGCAAAGCTGTTCAATACGTGTTCCAAAATTCCACGGCTGCGCTCAATCCTCGCAGGACCGCTGGAGGTTCTATCATCGCAGCACTGCGCTCCTACCAAAAACTAAGCCGTACGCAAGCATGGGATCGCGCCGTATCGCTTGCCCGCGATGTTGGCTTACGTGCCGACCACTTGCACGCCCTGCCTCGCCAGCTTTCAGGCGGCCAAAAGCAACGTGTGTGTCTGGCACGCGCGCTAGCAGCCGAGCCCACTCTTCTCATCTGCGACGAAGTGACTTCTTCCTTAGACGTAATAGTGCAAAGCGAAATCATTGACTTGTTACATCACCTCCAACAGGAACGCAGTCTTACCATGCTATTCATCACCCACGACTTCGGTCTAGCACGCATCATTTCTGACAAGGCTATTGTTCTCTACCAAGGTCGAGTAGTGGAAAGCGGGCTAACCAGGCAAGTGATCAAAGATCCCCAACATCCCTATACCCAAAGTCTGGTACAAGCCGCAAGCCTCAACACCCTCTCATAAGAACATCTTTTGGAAGTCAAGCTTTATTCAACGGCATATTGTAATATGAGAGAGTAACAAATATTTGTTCTCGAATGTCCTTATTCACAGAGGCATCGGAAAATCTGGCGCCTCCTTTTTTATTATTGATCCTCTAAAACCTAATTCCGACATGTGTCAGTATTTTACTTATGTGGCTTTTTCAATACAATATATCCTGCCCATCCATGGCTTTAAGAACTTCAGGAACCATAATCGATCAATCTGGCTACTAATAGGTCTCCATGACCGAGATTAGCGTCCACGACTGACCCAACCCGGATCCCTTCAATGTATGCAGAAAGCGGTTCTTTCTGCTCGACTTTTCGCGATAATGGATCGCTTCACACCGTGTTCCGATCAATTGAGTACAGAAATCTTCCACTCCGCAAATCTTTGTTTCTTTCCATCTGCAATATCAAATACTTCCACCTTTAGATGGTTACTCAATGGAGACGTCATCCTGAGCAGGTTCAGATGGATGTGAAACGAAAGGGCTTTACAAAAAGCACATTGGGGTCATCCTAAAGGTGATCAAACCAAAGGAGGAACCCCAATGCGGCAGATCTATCTGCAAAAAGAATTTTACCATCTGGCGAAGAAGCCAGTCATCAAACCGAGTGAGGACGCCAAAAACCGGGAACGGATATTGCGCACCTGGGAAGCGCTGCGGACCAAAGGGATGAGCGGCGCATAAAAGAAGAAGGGTGGAATGGCCTAGAGCAACGCAGCCGAAAGCCAAAGCATCTGCGGAAGCGGAAATGGACAGCAGAAGAGGCGGAGGCTGTGCGATCCTACCGGATGCTGTATCCCTGTTGGGGAAAAGAGACGATCAAGGTACTTCTGGAACTGGAAGGGATAAATCTTCGGTATCAAGCGTGGGGCGAATCATTCAGGAACTGAAGAAGCGGAAGGCGATCCCTGAAGTCCGCTACAAAACCAGGTGGAAGGGGACACGCAAGCAGAAACGTCCCTATGCCATCCGTAAACCGAAAGGCTACCTGGTTGAAAATCCTGGGGATATCGTACAAGTTGACACGCTCGACATTCATCCTTTCCCAGCAATCCACTTCAAACATTTCACAGCCAGAGACGGTATCCAGGTGGGATGTGCTCGCGGTTTATCCTAGAGCAAGGTCAAGACAAGCCAAAGCGTTCCTCAACCAGCTTATCAAGCGAACCCCTTTCCCCATCAGAGCGATCCGTGGACGGAGGCAGCGAAATACAAGGCTGAGTTTGAGAATGCCTGCCGTGACCTGGGATCAACCTTTTCGTCTTGCCGCCGCGTTCCCCTAAACTGAATGGAAGGGTTGAGCGGGCTCACAGAACCCATCTGGACGAGTTCCTTGCGCTGCGCGAACCTCAATCTGATTTGGAGTCCTTGAACAAAGACCTGAGAAGCTGGAATGGGTCTATAATGTCCGTCCCCACCGAAGTCTGGACAATCTAAGTCCCAGACAGTATATTGAAAGGCACACCAGGTCATGACCCCTGTTTGTCTCATATGTATTGAACCCATACATAGTCTTGACGGATAGAAAAACACCTGCTAAAATAGCACAGCAATTCGCCTCCATCGTCTAGGGGACTAGGACGCAACCCTTTCAAGGTTAAAACGCGAGTTCGAATCTCGCTGGAGGTGCAAAAGAGGATGTCTGACGGACATCCTCTTTTTTTGTAAAGACAGGTGCTACCTGAATTGTTAGTTTCGTTAAGGTTGGCGGTTTTTCCGCTTATTTTTGACTTTTGTATTCAGATATGCTATTCTTCCACAAAATATCTCTGAAGCAGATTTTTTGTTTGTGCCAGGGTGACAAAAGCTGCACTCAGCAAACAGAAAGAGCTTTTGAATATATGCGGTACTTAAAAGGATGATAAATGCAGCGGGAACGTATTTCAGAAAATGTATATTGGTTTCAAAGTGAGCTATACGCGCAGGTGACTGCAGGCGTCATTATCGGTCCGCAATGGGCAGTTGTTGTTGACACACTGGCGCTGCCAGAAGAATCGCTGGCAATTCAAAAATTTGTTGTAGAAACAGTCGGAGTTCCGGTTCGTTATCTGATCAACACCCATTCTCATGCGGACCATGCCTGGGGAAACTGTTTTTTCCCCGGTGCAACAATCATCTCCCATTCCTTATGCTCAAAATTCTTGCGTGAAAATGGCTTCCAGGCACTTGAACAAACAAAAAAACAAAATCCTGTTTTCAATCAGACATCTATTGTCCTGCCTCATCTCACTTTTTCACATGGTGATCTGATCCTGAAAATCGGAAAGAAAAACATTATCCTGATGCTGACACCCGGTCATACACCGGATGGGATTTCTGTTTTCGTCGAAGAAGATCGGGTTCTTTTTGCCGGGGATGCTTTCTTGCCAATCCCGCAAATGAGCGAGGGCAACTACCAGCAGACGATTGACGTAATCCGAAAAATCGGCGATATGGGGCTTGAGAACATCATTCAGGGGCACGGAGACATTGTCCTGCGCGGTGAAATTGAAGACGCCACCAAAGAGAACATCCAATATATCGAGAAACTACATGAAATCGCACTGATGGCGGTCAAACGCCGCAATCCGGCCGACTTTCTGAACCAATATGATATTGAATCAAGCGGTAAAAGCCGCGTTTATCTTGGCGGGCTGGCGGAACAACTCCATAAACGAAATCTGATTGCCATGTTCAAAGAAGTTGTCGCTGAAGTCGGACTGCCAAAATCCGACGAGGAATATCTGGACGAACCTGAAGAAGATGATTTTGACGACCTGATGCTTGAAGAAGGCGAATTCAGCGCTGAACAGCTGGATTCAGAAGACGATAATTTTATGAAACGGATCGAGATTTTGATGAAGACGAATTCTAAATTATAATTGAATTGGGTTGTCTTGACTGTTCGCTTATGCGACAACTCTTTTGAAAAGGCAAACATGAGTTAAAAAATTTCTACTGTTGTAGATTTGATGACGATAAATTTGGATCGAAACTTAATCAATCGATTCAATAAAAAAATTTTTGAAATGGTTTGTCATGCCCCAACCAAAAACAAGGAGGAATTTTAATGAGCAAGAAAATCGTATCCTGGTCCTCGCCATCATCATGGTACTGTCCTTTGTGGCTCCTGTCCTGGCACAGGAATCCAATACCCCCTTCGTCTTCGGCGAAGAGACCTTTGTAAAGTTCAGCCCGTTTTTCGCTGACACAGCCTACGACCAGGACGTGGTCGAAATGGTCAATGTCTCGTTGATGACGACGGACCGCGTTGGCGGAATTGTCTTCAACGGCATTGAAGGCGAAACCCGCTCTTATAATGGAACAGATTACACCTATCATGGGATCGCCGATCTGGATGTGAATTTTGACGACAAAGATGCGGACATCACGACCTACACCGCCAAACTGCGTGAGGACATCAAATTCTCTGACGGCGAACCGCTGACAGCAGACGATCTTATTTTCACTTATTACGTTTATCTGGATCCGGCCTACGTCGGTTCGACCACCATCAACTCTTACAAAATTGTTGGTCTGCAGGACTATCGGCCAGACGACCAGCGAAGTTTACAGCAAATTTGAAACCATCGTCAATGGCATTCAAACAGCCGATTACCCGATCATGCTTGGGCAGAAGGCGACGGTTGGACAAAAGAACAACAGGAAACCTACTGGGCGCTAGTAAAAGAAGGCTGGACAGGGGAAGTTCAAAAGATCGTTGACACCGTTTTCCAGAATTACACAACTAAATATGCAGAAGACACCATCGGTAAAACCCCTGACGAAGTTGCGGCGGATGATGGGTTGAAGATCGTTTTTGCTATGGCTTTGTGGGGCTTTGGTGATGCTGCCGAAGGCACGCTGACGACAAAATCTGGAGCAACCTTCAATTATTCAGAAGGCGAATATCCAACGATTGAAGCTTTCTATGATGAAACCTATCAGGCATATGAAGGCGACGCATCTGCGTTCTTCGCTACGGAAGCCGCTGACGACAAAGCAAAATCTATTGTTGACACTGCCAGAGACACCTTCATCAGTGAAGAAGGCGCCAAAGAGCCTGAAATGGCAGGCGGTATTCCGAACATCAGCGGTATCACGAAACTGGACGACTATACCGTTGAAGTGAAAACCTACGGTTATGAAGCACCGGCAATTTACTCGATTCTTGGTGTTTTCGTCGCACCGCTGCACTACTACGGCGACAAGGCTCAGTATGATTATGAGAACAACATGTTTGGTCATCCTTACGGTGATCTCAGCATTGTTGAAGCAAAGTCCGCCAACCCGCTTGGCGCAGGCCCGTACAAATTTGTAAAATATGACAACCGCATTGTCTACTTTGATGCCAACGAAGGGTTCTTCCTCGGCGCTCCGCTGACAAAAGAACTCCAGTTCAAGGAAACATCCCAGTCCGAAATCGTCCCGGCAATTGAGACCGGCACAATTGACGCAGGCAGCCTTTCCGGTTCAAAGACAGGGTATGAATCGATCGCTTCTTACAACAGCAACAAGGAAATCAGCGGTGATGTGATCACTACTGACCGTGTTGACAATCGCGGATACGGCTACGTCGGCATCAACGCCGATACCGTTTTGGTCGGCAGCGACCCAGCATCACCTGCATCAAAAGATCTGCGCAAGGCGCTGGCAACCATAATCGCAGTTTATCGTGATGTTGCATACGATAGCTACTACGGTGACGCCGCTTCCGTCATCAATTACCCAATTTCCAACACTTCCTGGGCAGCCCCGAAACCGACTGATCCGGATTACAAAGTCGCGTTCTCGGTTGATGTGGAAGGCAACGATATTTACACGTCTGACATGACGCCTGATCAGAAGTACGAAGCCGCTCTCGAAGCTGCTAAAGGCTTCCTAAAATCTGCCGGCTACACCTTTGACGAAGCCAGCGGAAAATTTACTGAAGCTCCGGAAGGCGCCAGCATGAGCTATGAGCTGATCATCCCCGCTGGCGGGCAAGGTGACCATCCCTCGTTCGCTGTTGTAACGGATGCTTCAAACGCACTCGCAACCATCGGTATCACGCTAAAGATCAACGATCCGGCAGATTCCAACATCCTTTGGGACTCCCTGGATTCCGGTACACAGAACCTGTGGGCAGCCGCCTGGCAATCTACCATTGACCCGGACATGTATCAGGTCTATCACAGCTCCAACATCGTCGGCAAGAACGGTTCGGATTCGAACCATTACCACATCGCTGACGCGGACCTGGACACGGCGATCATCAATGCTCGTCAGAGCGACGACCAGGATTATCGGAAGCAAGTCTACAAGACTGCGCTCGATATCGTTGTCGACTGGGCAGTCGAAATTCCCACCTACCAGCGCCAGAACGCAACGCTGTACAGTTCACAGCGCGTCGATCTGCCCACCAGAACGTTGGACATCACCACGTTCTACGAATGGAATGCTGAAATTGAACATCTGAAGATGGTTCAATAACCGCTAAAGTATCATTTCATTAATGATTGAATAAAAAACGGCTATCGGTCTGTAAAAAGCCGATAGCCGTTTGTAGCCAGCAAACGTTATGCGCAATCTTCAACATCTGGAAAATTCTTCGGTCACTATCTGTCTTTTTTTTGCCTCGAAACAGCTGGCTGGTAACGAAGATATCAGATATTCCATATCCAATTACAGCGCTGATTTCGGGTCAAACGACCGAGAAACTGGCTCCTGTTCATTCGAACGGCGCCAGTGAACCTTTCACAAGTGAGTTTTTATGGCAAAATACCTCTTTCGCAGATTCATTTATGCACTCTTCATTGTCTTTTTCGGATTGCTGATTGTCTATACGGTTATTCGATTTCTTCCAACTTCTTTCATGGAAAGTGTCGCAAGAAACCGTTCTAATCAACCGGGAGCGATGAGTTATCGGGAAATCCTGGCACAGCTAAACGCAGTGTATGGGATGGACAAGGGCATTATCCCCGGTTTTATCAAATGGGGTGGAAACGCACTGCGTGGAGATTTTGGCATATCCTGGCTGTACAACATCCCGGTAATTGAAAAATTTAAAAATGTCATCTGGTACTCCATCTTCCTGAATATCGTCACGCTTCTGGTACAAATGCTGGTCTCAATCCCACTCGGCGTACTGGCAGCCCGCAAGCAATACAGTAAGACTGATTATGCGATTACGGTGTTTACCATGATCTGCATCTCCCTGCCCACCTTCTTTCTGGCGACCATCCTGAAATATATCTTTTCAGTCAAATTGGGATGGTTTGATCTGTATGGAATTGTAGGCAGATATTACGAACAATTAGACACCTGGGGCAAAATTCTGAGACATGGGGAAGCATCTCGTCTTGCCTGTAATTACGCTCTCCATGCTCAATCTTGGCGGGCTGATGCGCTTTACCCGAACCAATATGCTCGAGGTGATGAATTCCGACTATATTCGGACCCGCGCGTGCAAAGGGACTTTCTGAAAAGGTTGTAATCAACAAACACGCTTTCCGCAATACGCTCGTTCCGTTAATCACTTATTTCTCTTATCTTGTGCCAAACATGTTTGCCGGCTCATTCATCACTGAAACACTCTTTCAGATTCCCGGCATCGGCTATATTGCCTATTCTGCATCCATCCGTGGAGATATCCCCTTCACAATGTTTTACTCCGTTTTGATCATCTTTCTGACTCAGATCAGTTTGCTGATCGCTGATTTTATGTACGCGGTCGTTGATCCTCGCGTCCGGATTAATTAAGGAGGGAGAAACATGAGCGAATCCATGAATAAAAATCTGTCACCTGTGCCCGAAAATCCTAACGAGGCGCCTGAACCGAGAATTCGAAAGTCTGAACAAACAGCCAGAAGAAGAAATTCCACAGGAAGAACGTCTGGACGATGAAAAAAGGGTGAAGGTCATCTCGCCAAACATGATGGTCTTCAAGCGATTTATCCGAAATCAGCTTGCAATTGTCGGTTTGGGAATCTTAATTATCATGTTCCTCTTTTCTTTTGCCGGTGGTTTCCTTACGCCATATGGTGAAACTGAAGTATTCCGGAAATACGAAAAAATCCCAAAAAATTATGCCTCCGCCACTGTCAACACCAGCCTGCGCTACGTAATTGAGGAAGGAGAATCCCTCCCCAATAATGCAATTGCAAGTTTTGTGTTGGCATTAGAACAACAAACAAACTATTTTTTCCGCCGATGGAAAACAATATTCTTTTGTAGAGGAAGGAAAAGATTTATTCCTGATTTACGAACATAGAGAATTGGGAGAAGTGATTGTATTGGCTGGCCGAGCTAACTTCAATCCGGCGCCAAACGTCACAATTTCTGATGATGTGATTGCGGCAATTGAACAAGCGGTCATTGATCGGCAACCAACGGTCGAAGTGGACGGTAATATCTATCATATTGCTCGCCGGGGTAAAATCAATCAGATTATGGGAGTTCGCCCAATCGCACTTGCGTCCAAATTGATTCTGGACGCGTTTGAGAGTGATGCAAATACGTTTCTAAACAGTGTCGATTTTATTTATACCGCTGAAAAAGCACTCCTGAATAACGAAGATACTTTTGAAATCGACGGTAAAAGCTACCGAATTGAATCATCTGACCAGTCCGCGGTGATTTATCAAGATAAGTCAGACGGAGAAGAAGTGCCATTCGCCTCCGTTTCAAATTTGATCATGCGCGCCGCTTCTCCGGATGTTTTTCTAACCGTCGACTTTAAACAGACCTTTACTGAAGCTGTCATGAACGGTGAATCAACTTTCCTTGCCAATGATGCCAATGGCGTGGAAACGGAATATACTATCCGCCGCGGCTATGAAAGCTATACTATTTTGGCTGACACTGTCTCCCAACTCATCGACACCTATGCCGCTCCTTCTAAAGAGCACCTGCTTGGAACAGACGCCAACGGGATGGACGTTCTCACCCGGCTGATGTTTGGTGGTCGGATCTCACTGATGGTTGGTTTCATCGTGGTAATTCTTGAGCTGCTCATCGGAGTGACTATTGGAGGAATTTCCGGCTTCTTCGGAGGCACAATCGATACGCTGTTGATGCGTTTTGTCGACTTGTTCAATGCCATCCCGTTCTGGCCGATCGTCATTATTTCCGGCGCTGTCATGGACACGCTGGAAGTGAAACCGATCCAGCGTATTTTCACGCTGATGGCGGTGCTGGGCGTTCTCGGCTGGACAGGAATCGCGCGAGTTGTCCGCGGACAGATCTTGTCGCTCAGAGAACAGGATTTTATGATTGCGACAGAAGCAACCGGTATCCCAATTGCAAGGCGAATTTTCCGTCACCTTGTCCCGAACGTTATGCCGCTGTTGATCGTTCAGGCAACTCTTGCGCTTGGCGGAATCATCATCACCGAAGCGACGCTCTCGTTCCTGGGATTGGGGTTGAAATACCCGTTCGCCTCATGGGGAAGTATCATCAACGCTGCGACCAACCTGCATGTCATGATGAACTATTGGTTTATTTGGGTTCCGGCTGGAATTCTGATTCTTTTGACCGTACTTGGTTTCAACTTTGTCGGCGATGGACTGCGCGACGCATTTGACCCGAAGATGAAAAGGTAGGATTTTTCGGTATGAATATCTTTAAAAAGAGCAACGATAAGAATGAAAACTATATTTCCGCACGGGAATCCAGGCGGATCAGCCGAGAAAACAAACGGATAACAGATGCGTTTGAGAAAAAACGCAACCGTAAAAACGTACCGGAATCTGAATACCTGACCAAAATGCGCAATCCCGAAAATGTTGTCGAGTTTGATGATTTACACACCTATTTCTTTACCGATATCGGGACTGTCAGAGCAGTGGACGGCGTCACGTTTGATGTCCCGCAGGGAAAAACAGTGGGTGTCGTAGGAGAATCCGGCTGCGGCAAATCGATCACCAGCCTTTCGCTGATGCAGCTGGTTCAGCGCCCGCAGGGGCAAGTGGTCAAAGGCGAGATCCGTTTCAACATGGGAGATGGAAAAGCCTACGACATTCCCAAAATGCCGACTGAGAAAATGCAGCATATCCGCGGCAATCAGGTGGCAATGATCTTTCAAGAACCAATGACCAGCCTGAATCCGGTCTTCCGCATCGGAGATCAGATTGATGAAGTGATCCAGCTTCACAATCCGGAAATGAGTGCAGAAGCGGTAAAAAATCGTTCGCTCGAAATGCTTGAGATCGTTGGGATTGCCAACCAGGCAGTGGTTTATCAAATGTTCCCGCATGAACTTTCCGGTGGAATGCGGCAGCGGGTGATGATTGCGATGGCGCTCTCCTGTGATCCTAAAATGGTCATCGCAGATGAACCGACAACAGCCCTGGACGTCACCATTCAGGCGCAAATCCTCGACCTCTTTCGAAATCTTAAAAATAAGATTAACAGCTCCATTATGCTGATTACGCATGATCTGGGCGTCATTGCGGAAATGGCGGATTTCGTAGTCGTGATGTATGCCGGCAAGATTGTTGAAAAAGGAACCGCAGACGATATCTTCCTGCACCCCGCGCACCCTTATACTGTCGGGCTGATGGCGTCCAAACCGGTCATCAACCGTAAAACGGAACGACTTTACAGCATCCCAGGGGCCGTCCCAAATCCTGTCAACATGCCAGATTACTGTTATTTCCGTGATCGCTGCAACCGCAGGATGGAAATTTGCAAAGGGAAATATCCGCCCGAAATAAGCTTATCAGACACCCATAAAACCAGTTGTTATCTTTATCTGGATCATGCCGATGGGAAGGAAAGCCAATAATGGAAGACAATGTCATTCTGGAAGTAAAAAACCTGAAAAAATATTTTCCGATTCGCAAAGGGCTGCTAAATCGGGTGGTCGGCAATGTCAAAGCAGTTGATGATATCAGCTTCAAAATTAAGCGCGGTACAACAATGGGACTGGTCGGAGAATCCGGCTGTGGCAAAACTACTGTCGGAAAAACGATTTTACGCCTGACTGAAAAAACGGACGGGGAAGTTTATTTCAACGACAAAGAAGTTTTTTCATTGAATCAAAAGGATTTGGGGCAGTTGCGTCCGCGAATGCAGATTATTTTTCAGGATCCTTATTCAAGCCTGTCACCGCGCCTGCCGGTTGGCGAGATCATCGGAGAAGCCGTGCGCGAGCACTGTATCGTCCCTCCCAAAGACTATAACGATCATATTACACGCATCATGAAAGCCTGTGGCTTGCATGAATATCATAAAGACCGCTATCCGCATGAATTTTCTGGCGGGCAACGCCAGCGCATCTGTATCGCCCGCGCTATCGCGCTCAACCCGGATTTTATCGTCTGTGATGAGCCAGTTTCTGCGCTGGATGTCTCGATTCAGGCGCAGATCATTAACTTGCTGGAAGACTTGCAAAAAGAATTTAATTTGACATATTTGTTCATCTCTCACGACCTCTCAGTTGTCCAGCATATTTCTGATACTGTCGGCGTGATGTATCTTGGGGCACTTGCAGAGTATGCTGCAAAGGGCCCAGATCTTCAGCAACCCGCTTCACCCGTACACCAAAGCGGCTCTTCAGCGCGATTCCGGTACCGGATCCGACATACAGAATGGAAAGGATCATCCTTGAAGGCAGCATCCCATCTCCGGCGAATCCGCCTTCAGGCTGTAAATTCCACACCCGCTGTCCCCAAATGATGCCGCGTTGTATAAAGGAAGTGCCGTTATTGCGTGATTTGGGAGAAGGACACGAGGTAGCCTGCCATCTGTACGACTGAGCACCATTCATATTGCAGATCAAAGAAACACCCGATTCCAAGCGTTTTTCATCAGGGCAGATCACATAAGATTTGCCCCGGTTTTTACTATGCGCATTAAGTCTTGAACGTGGAGTAAACTGCAACACAATATTCCTTTGCGCGGTTCTTGATTTCGTGTAAGAACAAGGCCCGACAGCGGCGTCTGCATCCGAACCGCTTGTGAAACGGCTTTGCAGCCTATCCTGGTAAACATCTCACTGCGGAGCTTATTCCATAATACGGATATGTTTCCTCATCCAATCCTGGCGCATATGAGAACTACAGGAAAAAGGAAGCGGTTTAGCGTCCAATGATCCGCTGGCAAAAGTATTGCGCGTTGGGTATCAAGCCAAACCATCGTCGAAATTCATTAGAAACGCATAAGATGACAATCTGCCACAGTTTTTCCAATTTATAATTATAGATGAGGAAGACCTTTGAAGAAAACGCGGCAATCTTCTTCCAAAAGTGCAGTCCGGTGCAAAAGGAAAAGATTCTTCATCATTGCAGGCAGAGCGATCTGATTAATCCATCTGAGACGATAAACAAAGCTCAAATGGAACAACAATGCCTCAAAAGATAGCGTGTTCAAAAATTACCGGACGGAAGCAAAAAAATGATGAATCAAAACAGAAACAATGACGACAATACGAACGATGATCTGGTGATCTGCAACATGAACGTTGAAGGAATGCCCTGGTACGTACCGCCGGAAAAGCAGCCTCCCAAAAACCTTCCACCAGTACTTTTGAGTTGGAAAGAAAATTGGCTGATTACTTTGCAGCTCTGGAAAAATGGGATCAAAGCATGGGCAGTTTTTTCCCTGGGAATGATCATCGTAATTCTTCTGTTGATCCTGCTCTGGACGTAATAGTTTTCAGAAAAACCCAAAGGTCAACTTTTCTTCCCAAATAATGCTTGAATTTAAATGATTGCGTTCGTTTGCCGCAAAACTATCAGCCCGCATGGCATGTTATTCAAGAGAATAATCCATCTTCTAATTAAGACTTCAAGTCCGCTGTTCAAGAGCGCTGTTCTTAGCTTTTGATAAACTTTTGTTATCTCAAAATGCTAAAATTATTTAGGTTAAGCGTTATAACAGGATCCGCGCGATTGTGATAGGCTGAACGTTCACAAACATTGTCTGCCGGTTATCGTTGAATTTCTGGCTATTTATGAACCAATCGCTTTCCCAAACATTTCTTCCTAATCCATCTTACTCTTGCGCAGCTTAGCATGCAGGCTGAATCGCATAACGCGTTCCTCGCCGCGTCTGAGCCGTTTCAAATTGGGGCGCAGCGCAATTAAAACAAGCGTCAGGCAGGCAACACCGTAGAGAACGAACCACCATGAATTGGGGGCAATATCAAACAAAACCATTGTGGTAAAGACAATTACAGAGCAGACGTTCAGTGTGATCGTTGCAATGCTCGCGTAACCGATAGTCAGGTAAACCAGCAGTGCTGGAATCCCGATAAAAAAGATGATTGGCCACCACAACCCCATCGCCGCGCCGATTGAAGTAATTCCGCCAGCGCCTCCGCGAAAATAATACTTGCCATCCCGACGTTTCTCCACAATATAAACTGAGTAGACATGCCCCAATACCGAAAGAAACCCTCCAAGCGCCTGCATCCATTCCGCCGGTGTTGAAACAATTGCCCGAATAATCCAGACCCCCAGGTATCCTTTGGCAAAATCAAACACCAAGGTGACCAGGCCGGCTGGGACACCAAGCATTCGAATAACATTAGAAGTTCCTATCCTGCCCGAGGCATGGTATCGGATATCTTTTTTCTTGACCAGCCAAACCAAAATCCAACCGATCGGGAGCGCTCCTACAAGATAACTTAACCCTAATGCGATTAACAACTGCATATTCATTTCTCTACTCAACCTTTTTTACTCAAGATGTAAGCTCAAAGTACAAGAACAGTACCAGACAGAAAAAGCCAACCCAAAGTTGGTTTTTTAAAATCAACCGGATCGAACTTGTACGTGAAAGATGGATCGTTGTATTCGCAAGCGCGTAATAGCCGCCAAACATCAATACACTATAAGACAGAATTGTAGTCGGCCAATAGTGAAGCGCTGCAGCGAATTCCGTCGTCAGCATAGCAATCAGAAGCGCCTTGAGCCAGGGATGCCGAATCGAATCATCCAGCTTCAGGATTCGCGCAGATAAAATCCAGCCGGTAAAAAAAATCAGCGGCGCAGCAATGACGAGGCGAGAGATGCTTGCCCGCGTCCCAATCATGATCAGCAAGAAAGTAGCGTAAGCCAGCCCGGAAATCAGGATCTTTACAAAAGGATTCCGTTCATCAGAAGGATTGCAAAGGATCGACTCTGCAGCAAAGACCAGATAAAGCACCACACCGCCAAAAAGCAAAACAGCAACCCAGCCAA
>JAXGRI010000008.1:0-125394 GCA_040766005.1 Flexilinea sp.
TATTGGAATTTAAATGTTATTTTTTGAAATTTGGAAATTCTGTAAAAAATTCACTTTTTTTCCTGTTTGGCACGATTCAAGCACTTTAAAGAATGTGCTTTGATAGAAACACATTCAATTTGTTGTTTCAATGAAGATTAAGTATATTATAGCATTACTTAATCCTCTTTATTATCCCCATGTTTATTCAGAGAACAATAAACTCAACTGTCTTGCCTGGAATTTTTTCCCCATCCCTCAAAAGTCTCTCAATTTTATCTGATATAAAGAATAGTCCCATCAAGCAATACGGGATTTCTAAAAGGTTTGAAAATGCTGATTATTGATGAGCAGCAGCGAAATATTCGAAACAAATTTTGGCAACCGAAATCCTAATGTCGAACTGCTATTTAGGTACAATAGGGAAAAACATCGAGAAGATTAAGGTTTCCATAAGGAATCAACTTATTTGGCATTAGCTTTCTGGAAAGTAATACATTAATTTCTCCTTACCAATATACAAAAAAAAAGTAGTATTTGCACATCTCATCATAATACTTTTTGAAATTCCAGCCTTGCTAGGTATGTTTTCAATAAAAAAGAGAACCCAAATCGGTTCCCTTTTTTATTGATAGTTCTTATTAGGATGCTAAACGATTAATGCGGCAGACTTTCAGATCCCGTATCATCTTGACCACCATCAGGTCCAATTGTTGGATCCCCTATTTCTTGCCATACCCACCAGGGAGCAATGCAAACAGCGTAAAGATCAACATTCTGCGCTGGCATTTTGAATGTGTCATAGTTGTAGCCATAATTTGCATAGCCAAATGGAGTATGTGACCAGCCATAGAAATACAATCCGTTCTTATAAAGAACAGGTTCAAATAAAACTTTCACCGTATCGCCGTATTTGTAACCCTTCTGATCCACCGGAACAGCGTTCAAACAATTGTTCTCATGATAAGTCACACAGTAAGTACCAAGCTCTTTACAACAAGGGCTATCAGCTTCACACCCTTGCGCGGACACTGTTGCAGCAATTCCCAGCAACATCACAAATGCTAAACAAACAACCAGAATACGTTTACCCATATTGCCTCCTGTAATACAAAATCCATTCATAGCAAGAATCATTTTAGATTACTATGCTTGGAAACATTAAAATCTTGTGTCCAATAACAGCGTCGTTTTCCCGACGATTTACAATAAAAGTCGGAAATAAAGTGATTTATTTCCGACTTGGCACACTTTTGGCAACTTTATTTTACGATCGATACGTTTTTCAGTAGAGAAGAATGATTGTGAACGGTTGAATTATAACACTTTTTCATTCGGACACAAAAAGCATGGGCTATAACAATTAACCTCCCACACACATTTTTAAAGATGACAAACGGCGGAGGATTCTATGGGTGAAACAATTGTCCCGATTTATGAACCCGGGAAATAGAAAGAGGAAATGGCAAAAAAAATGGAGCAGACTTGAAACAAAGGCTCAATCGGTGATTGATCCATCCCGCCCAAAGCATTACGTGCTCATGCTGCCATATCCATCCGGGAATCTCCATATCGGACACTGGTACGCGATTACACCTTCCGATGCACGTGCGCGCTTTATGCGGATGAACGGATACAACGTCATGTTCCCGATGGGGTTCGATGCTTTTGGGCTCCCCGCAGAAAACGCCGCAATCAAAAACAACATCCACCCACAAACCTGGACGTTTCAAAACATCGATCATATGCGTGATCAAGCGCAAAATCAATGGGCTGTATGATTGATTGGGATCGAGAAGCGATTAGCGCCAAACCGGAATACTACCATTGGACAGAATGGTTTTTCCTGCAACTTTATAAAAATGGACTTGCATATCAGAAGTTTTCGCCGGTTGATTGGTGTCCAAACTGCAACACAACACTGGCACGTGAACAAGTCTGGGGCGATGACCGCCATTGTGAACGCTGCGGAACGCCGGTCATTAAAGAAAGATCTGAATCAGTGGTACTTTCGCACAACACGCTACGCCGAAAGGAACTTCTAAATTTCGTTGAGATTGACTGGCCGGAACGGGTAAAACGCTGCAAACCAACTGGATCGGCAGATCGAAGGCGCCAGCGTAATCTTCAAAACCGAACAAGACGATCCGCTTGAGTTTTTCACCACACGACCTGACACGCTTTGGGGCGCAACGTTTATGGTTTGGCTCTGAACACCCCCTTGGTGAAAAACCATCGTAGAGGCTTATATCGATCAGGCAAAGAAACAGACGGATATTCAACGCGAGTCCGCAGATCGTGAAAAGACCGAATTTTTTACCGGGTCTTATGCGATTAATCCCGTCAATGGCGCAGAAATCCCGATTTGGATTGCCGATTATGTTTTGATGGGATATGGCACCGGAGCCATTATGGCAGTACCTGCGCATGACGAGCGCGACTTTGAATTTGCGCGGAAATTTGGATTGAAGATTATTTTTGTCGTACAGCCGGACGGCATGGAAATGCAAGACGGCGATACCATGCCCGCCGCAGTTCCCGCTCATGGAACGCTGGTGAACTCCGCTGAGATGAGTGGCGTGCCCGGCGAAATCGCTTTTGAAAAAGTCATTGCCTGGCTTGAAGACCGCAAACTTGGAAAACGCACTGTCACCTACCGCCTGCGGGACTGGCTGATCTCCAGACAGCGCTATTGGGGTGCTCCAATACCAATGATCCATTGTCCGCACTGCGGCACCGTTCCGGTCCCGGAAGAGGATCTTCCAGTCAAGCTTCCTGAGGATGTCGAGTGGCAGCCAACTGGCGAAAGTCCATTGAAGCTCCATCCAACTTGGAAAAAAGTAAAGTGCCCGGTCTGCGGGGAAGAAGCGGAACGCGAAACCGACACTATGGACACGTTTATGTGCTCCAGCTGGTACCATCTGGCATATCTCAGCCCTTACTTTCCGAGCTGGCCTTTCGACCAGAAAGAGTATGATTACTGGATGCCGGTGGATGTATATACCGGCGGCATTGAACATGCTACCATGCATCTGATCTATACCCGATTTTTCCATAAAGCCTGCCGCGATATGGGAATTGCTCAAGGAAACGAACCGATGCTAATGCTGCGCAATCAGGGCAGCGTTCTGGGTGAAGACAACGAAAAAATGTCAAAAAGCCGTGGGAATGTCGTCGATCCTGATCGATTGATCGCAGTATACGGCGCAGATACGGTACGCGCATATCTGATGTTTTTCGCACGTTGGGAACTGGGCGCTCCATGGAACAGTTCCGGAATCGAGGGATCTTCACGCTGGATACGCCGTATGTGGAATATGTTCCTTGAACCAGAGAGCGCACAGATAAAACCGGAGGCTTCCGTCTTAAAGTCATTACGACGGAAAACACATCAGACGTTGAAATCAGTCACTCATGACTTCACAACTTTCCAATTTAACACGATTGTCTCCAGCCTGATGGAATACTTAAACGAACTCGCAAAAGCGAAACATAACGGTGCATGGGGAACTAAAGAGTGGAGAGAAGCAACTGAAATCTATCTGAAGATGGCAGCGCCGGTTGCACCACACGTGACGGAAGAAATCTGGTCGCTTTTGGGCAACAAACAGTCAATCCATCTTTCAAAATGGCCGCAGATTGATGAAGATGCCGCAAAAGAAGATGCAATTGTCATGGTTGTACAGGTCAACGGAAAATTGCGTGACAGAATTACCATGCCGGTCGACTGTTCAGTGGAGGCGGCAAAAGCCGCTGCGCTGGCCAGCCCACAGGTCATTGCGGCAATGGCGGGCAAAGAACCGCGAAATGTGGTCGTTGTGCCCAAAAAACTGGTGAATATCGTAATCTAAAAACAATGCTCAGAATAAAAGGTCCAATGGTAAAAACCATTGGACCTTTTTATTCATTTATTGCTTTCGGAAATCCGGTACCTGTTTCATACCCATCGCGGCCTGATCAGCAGGATTCAGCAAAGCGAGCATATCTTTTTCAGTGCCGCCAGCCAACCACTGCTGTCGTTTTTCGCCAGATAAAATAACCGGCATTCTATCATGAACCTGTCCTACCAACACATTCGCGGGGCAAGTCACGATGGTCGCCGAATAGACTTCACTGCCATTTGGATCCATCCAATATTCCCAAAGTCCGGCAAAAGTGAACATTGCGTGCCTTTCAGACGGAAAGAAAAAATAATGGGAGTGATTTTGCCTATGTTTGTTGGTTTCATAAAAACCAGAGGCAGGGATCAGGCAGCGTCGGCGCTTGAATGCGTTTCGGAAAGACGGTTTTTCGTGGATGGTTTCAGCGCGTGCATTGAAAGTCGCACGTCCGATACCAATATCTTTTGCCCAAGATGGGATCAATCCCCAGTAAAAAATATCCAATTTCCGGTCTTTTTCCTGAACGATCACCGGAATACCCATCCCAGGAAAAAACTTATCGGAAGCATCAGAATCCGCACCTACAACGGACGGGATTGAGAAATCATCCAAATTGATTATTTCAATTTGCTTTCTCAGCAGTTCAAAACAGATACACATTAGTTTTCAATAAACCGAAGTGACCCGGAAAAGGTAATTCAATACATCCTTTTTCGTCTTGGAGTAGCAATCGCGCTGAATGTTGTGCCCGGATTCTTCATAATATGTTGATTCCCAATTTGGATGGTCCCGTAATAATTCTTTCAGCTGCGACTGTGAGAGAATCGCTCCGTGTTCACAGTTCCCGGTCATAATCAGCGCAGGTATCTGTATTTTGGCAGCCGTATCCATCCAATCAATCGATATTTCAGGCGTAATTTCCAGGATGCGGGGATCTACCTGCTGTTTTGTTTTACTCCACGGGCGGATATCGTCCGCATTCCAGTTCGGATGGATCGTCTGACAGTACGTTGCTATTTCTTCATAAGTCATCTGTTTCATCTTTGCCAGTTCATCCTTGAATCCGCTGGTCATCCGATCTGCCAGTTCCTGTGTCATTAGCTCAGGATCATACCACGGCGGATCGATCAGCACGATTGCCGCAATCAGATCCGGATAAGCAGCTGCGACTTTAGCTGCCAGCGCCGCGCCCATCGAATGTCCAATCAAAACAGGACGTTGAATTGCCAGCTTTTTAATAAACTCTGTAACATCTTCCGCCATGTCGTCAAAGTAGAATGGTTCCTCAGGACATTCAGAATAACCATGCCCGCGTGCGTCCGGCAGATAAACGTCATAAAACTGATGTAATGCCAACGAGAGGCGATTCCAACAAAGGCCGGCGTCTAACAACCCATGAAGTAACACCAACGGATAAAAACCCTGACTCGTACGATGATAATGGATCTTAACGCCATTACAAATTTCGGATCCATAGAACAGGCGGCTCATGAGAAAGATTCCATAATTTTCACGCCGGAACTGGTGCCGATCCGATTTGCACCCGCCTCAATCATCTTTTCAGCATCTTCCCGATTACGAATGCCTCCGGATGCTTTCACGCCAATTTCATCTCCGACAATTCTTCGCATCAGTTTAACATCTTCAAGCGTTGCCCCACCAGACGAGAAACCGGTTGACGTCTTCACAAAATCTGCACATGCTGTTTTACAAAACAGACATGCGATCACTTTTTCATCTTCAGTAAGCAGGCATGTCTCAAGAATCACCTTGACGACTGCTCCAGCTTCATGCGCGGCGTTCACCACCATTTGCAGATCTTTCATAACCAGTCGATAATCCCTGGATTTCAGCGCGCCGATATTGAGAACCATATCAATCTCATTCCGCTCCATCATCAATTGCAGTGATCGCCTCAGTGCTTTCGCTTCAGCGCTCATTGCGCCGAGCGGAAAGCCTACCACAGCGCAAACTTTAACCCGCTGCCACGGAGATTTTCAGCGCAAAGGCGCACCCAGCATGAATTGACACAAACCGAAGCAAATTGATGTGCGCGCGCCTCTTTACAGAGCATCTGGATCTGGTCAATCGTCACATCGGGTTTCAACGCAGTATGATCAATATAAGCAGCAAGTTTACCCGCCGCGTTTTCTGCCGCCGCAGGCTCGTTTGCGCTATTAGCGCGAACGTCAATGACATCCCCTTCACAGTTGAACGTAGTGATGACTTGAAAGCCTTCCGCCTCTTCAATGACCATTTCCAGGTCCGCAAAAGAACCACCTTCCATCCGAGCCAGATCTTCTTCTATCTCAAACCGGTCACGCATCATATTCCCTCCGATTGTTTTTTTAAATTATATCAGCAGGAAAACCTTCCCAATATTCTTTTCTTGTCACAAAGCGCGATTCTCCCAGTCGCCAACGATAAACATTTTTTATTAGCGAAAACACGGGATTAGCTTTACACACACTCGCTTCCCTGCTATGATTTGCTTGTTATGGAAACACACAAAACGCCTGTTGGAACAACCTCTGATTTTGCAGACGCAAAAATTGTTGTCATTGGCGGCGGACATGGGTTATCGTCAATTCTTCGCGGGATCAAAAAGGTTTCTAAAAACATCACCGCGATTGTCACCGTTTCGGACGATGGCGGATCATCCGGAGCGCTTCGTCGCGATTTGGGCGTTCTTCCGCCCGGAGACATTCGCAATTGTCTTGCCGCTCTCTCAGAAGATGAGGAATTTCTTACCCAGGTGCTTCAATATCGGTTTTCATCCGATACCAGCGTTGGCGGTCACAACCTCGGCAATCTGCTGCTAACTGCGCTGGCAAACCTGACAGGCGGCTTTGAACAAGGAATTCAAGAGCTCGCGCGGATTCTTGCCATCCGCGGAAAAGTCACACCCTCCACACTGGAAGACGTAAACCTGGTTGCAGATGTGGAATTCACAGAAAATGGCAAAAAGGTGCAAGAGCGCATATTTGGTGAATCAAACATATCTGCCAAGAATGGAAGGATTTTGAACCTTTCCATTGAACCCAGTGAGGTAAGCGCCAATCCAGAAGCGATCAAGGCAATTTTATCCGCCGATCTGATCGCTCTTGGACCGGGCAGCCTATATACGAGCGTAATTCCCAATTTAAAAGTAACTGGCATTGCGCAGGCGCTCAAGGCATGCCATGCAAGAATCATCTACATATGCAATGTATCCAGACAGCCCGGAGAAACAACCCATTTTGATTGTTATGATCATGTAAAATCCATTCAAGATGCCATCCCGGACGTGACAATTGATGGTATTATCTGTAACAATTTTCATGAAGTGAATCATTCTGATTCTGTATCCTGGGTTAAAATTAGACCGAAAATGTTGGCTGAATACCGCGTATTTGAGGGTGATTTGATTGATATTAATTACCCTTGGCGGCATGACTCCACCAAAGTCGCAAATATGTTGGTATCAGCATATCAATCGCTTGGTAAACTTTCAGCCGAATGAATTCGTGTCTGATCGTTGATTTCTCAATGGAGGATTTATGAAAAAACGGATAGGTATAAATGGCTTTGGCAGAATCGGTCGACAGGTATTAAAATTAGTTGTCGAAGACTATTCCGATGATCTGGAAGTTGCTGCAATCAACGGGCTCTTCAACATCAAAACAAACGCACATCTTTTCAAATATGATTCAACTTATGGTCAATTCCGAGGCAGTGTCGATGTCACAGATACTGACCTGATAATCGAAGGACAGACCGTAAAAGGGTTTGCAGAAAGAGATCCTGGCAATATTCCCTGGAAAGATCTTGGCGTAGACATTGTCATTGAATCCAGCGGTGTTTTCCGAGATGCAATCGGCGATCCGGCAAAAGGGAAAGTCGGCGCAAACGTCCATATCGTAAGAGGCGGTGCGAAAAAGGTTATCATCACCTCGCCAGCAAAAAATGAAGATATCACGATCGTTTACGGTGTCAATGATGATCAGTATGATCCAGCAAAACACCATGTGATTTCAAATGCTTCTTGCACGACCAACTGTTTAGCACCGGTAGCGAAAGTCCTGAACGATGCTTTCGGTATCGAATATGGCCTGATGACCACAATCCACAGTTACACCAATGACCAGGTTGTTCAAGATCGAAGGCACGATAAAGAAATGCGCCGCTCCCGCGGGGCTTTCCAGAACATCATCCCGACTACGACTGGCGCTGCAAAAGCAATTGCGCTTGTTATTCCTGAGTTGAAGGGACGTTTTGATGGATATTCACTGCGTGTTCCGACCCCGACTGTTTCCATTGTCGATTTTGTTTGCACACTCAAAAAGTCAACCACTAAAGAAGAAGTGAACGAACTCTTTGAGAATGCTGCTTCCGGAAAGATGAAGGGGATTCTCGGTGTAACAGCAGGTACCTATTTGGATCCGCTTGTTTCGACAGATTTCCAGGGAGACAGCCGTTCAGCCATTGTTGACCTGCAGCAAACTTCTGTGATGGGCGGAACCATGTTGAAAACCGTATCCTGGTATGACAATGAATGGGGTTATTCAGTTCGCACCTGCGATTTGGCACATCTGATTTCAAAGAGCCTCTGATTAAATAACACTTAGAATGAGCAGTCAATTAAAGGTGGTCGGCTGGTTTTTTCAACCACGCGATCACCTTTTTTGATTCAGAGTTATTGATTATTTTGAAAAGGACCATCATGTTTAACAAGAAAACGATTCGTGACATTGACGTCAAAGGGAAAAAAGTTCTCGTTCGAGTGGATTTTAACGTCCCGCTGAAAGATGGTATTGTCGGCGATGATACCCGCATCCGCGGCGCACTTCCCACAATCCAGTATCTGCTTGATCATGGAGCAGCGGTCATCCTCTGTTCTCACCTTGGCCGTCCGAAAAATGGACCGGAGCCAAAATATTCTATGAAACCGGTTGCAGAGCATCTGGCAACGCTGATTCCTAACAAAGTATCTTTTTCAGTTGATTCAGTTGGGGAAGCGGCCAGCAGCGCAGCTGCGAATTTGAAGCCGGGTGAAGTACTGGTGCTGGAAAACACCCGCTTCCATCCGGGGGAAGAACGGAACGAAGAGTGTGTATGCCGAACAACTTGCCAACCTGGCAGACCTTTACGTCAACGATGCTTTTGGTTCCGCACACCGCGCTCACGCTTCAACTGAAGGCGTAACCCACTTCAAACCAGGTGTTGCCGGTTTTCTGATGTAAAAGGAAATTCAATATCTTTCAGGAACAATTGAAAATCCGTAGCGCCCTTTTCTCGCTTTTTTAGGTGGAGCAAAAATCTCCGACAAAATCGGCGTGATTCGAAATTTGCTAACAAAAGCCGATAAAGTCCTGATAGGCGGCGGGATGGCGAACACCTTTTTTAAGGCGCAGGGATTGGATATGGGCGACTCGTTGGTTCAGGATGAAGCGCTGGAAACCGCAAAGGAAATTCTTCAATCCGGCAGCAATAAACTGGCACTTCCGGTCGATTTGGTAATTGCAAATGCCTTCGAAAATGAAGCCCAGCAAAAAACAGTAGCCATCGGTGATTTACCGGCAGGCTGGCGCGCTCTGGATATCGGACCCAAGACTGTTGCAAGTTTCAGTGAACTCATCAATGATGCCGGAACAATCGTCTGGAACGGCCCCATGGGCGTTTTTGAGATGCCAAATTTTGCAAAAGGCACCTTTGGGATTGCCAACGCGGTAGCTGAAAGCCAGGCAGTTTCAATTATCGGCGGCGGGGATTCAGTCGCTGCCATCCAACAGTCCGGCCTGGCAGACAAAGTCACACACATCTCCACCGGCGGTGGTGCCTCGCTTGAAATGCTGGAAGGAATCGCTTTGCCAGGTGTTGCTGCCTTGCAGGATAAGTAAATAATCAACAGGATTCAAAGGGATATTGATTGATCTCATCACCAGACAAGCCCCTTTCCTCTCCTATTGCAATCGTAAAGCACCTCCCGAAAAAATGAATCGGGGGGTGCTTTTTTCATTATTGATCAACAAATCGCAGTAAATCGACTTTCTCGTTTTGGGGTTCTAACACTGTTCATGCAAAGATATTGCCTAAACCTTCAGTGACTATGCGAATTTTAATCCGAACTATTCGTTGTACAAACTGCGCAGCATTTTGATTTCCTCGGCATAACCGGGGACATCGTTCGGCGTTTCCAGATAAAAAGGCAAATCTCGAAGGTTGGGATGATTAATAACTCTCACGATCGCATCCAGGCCGATCGTTCCTTTTTCCAATCAACGCATGCCTGTCCTTGAACGATCTATACGGCATCATGCTGTCATTGAGATGGATAGCTTTCAAGCGTTGCAAACCGATGATCCGGTCAAATTCTCCAATCACATCATCCAATCGATTTACAATGTCGTACCCTGCCGAATAAACATGGCAGGTATCCAGACAGACTCCCAGCTGTTCCTGGAGTTCTACTCGTGAAATAATCGTTTGAATTTCTTCGAACGTCCGTCCCACTTCACTCCCTTTTCCGGACATCGTTTCAAGCAAAACCAGATTTGCCTGATCTTTCTTCAGCGTCAAATTCAATTGATTGACAATCAAATCAATCCCGACTTCCACGCCTTGTCCAACATGGCTGCCCGGGTGAAAATTATAGTAATTTCCAGGTAGATGCTCCAGGATTCTCAGGTCATCATTCATTACCATCAGCGCAAATTCTCGCGTCCGTTCATCTGCGGAACAGGGATTCAGCGTATACGGTGCATGCGCCAGCAGTGGTGCGAACTGATGCTGATGTGCCAGCGCAGTCAATTTGCGCATGTCTTCAGGATTCAGCTCCTTTGCTTTTCCGCCTCGCGGATTCCGGGTGAAAAATTGGAAAGTGTTAGCGTCAATACTGAGCGCTTCTTCGCCCATCGGAAAATAGCCCCTGCTTACTGAAAGATGACAACCGATTTTCATTTTGCTCATTGTTTCGCATCGCTTTCACTTGTTGATTTTGCTTCCTGATTAGAGGCTTCCTTGGGTTCATCATAGCTGATCTGGACCTCCTGTGGAATTCACGTCGTCCAACATCAGGGACATCTACCAAAACAGCTTTGCGCAATGGGAAAACCTCAAGCACTTTACCTTCTCCTGAGGCGTCATCACCTTTTTCTTTTTCCGCGGAAGTTGCTTACGACATTCCACATAAAACTCATTTTCATATTCAAGGCAGCAACGCAGCCGACCGCACATACCGGTAATCTCAGCCGGTGTAAGCGAAATTCCCTGTTCTTTTGCCATCTTGATCGAAATACTATTAAATTCCATCAAATGAGCGGTGCAACAACGGCATGGAATTCCGCAGGCACCCATCCCACCAATCGTTTTTGCGACGTCTCGCGGACCGAGTTGCTTTACTTCAACGTTTTGAATATTAAAGTTTTTCTGGATATCGTACCGCAAGGACTTTAGATCTACTTTTTCCTCAGTAGAGCTGGAATAAGTCAACATCAGATAACTGCCGTCATAGTTAAACTCCGCAGCCAAAAAACGGATATCTTTGAGACGCAATTCGGCTGTTCTGCGCTTTGCATAGTCCATGACTTGCTCGCTCTGAAAATTCCATGATTCATTAGACACCAGTTCGCCCGCCGTTGCCAGCCGCTCAACAGCTTTTAAGGACGTTCGATCCGTAATATTATCGTCTTCGTAAATCTTCACGATTTCGCCAATTTGTTTTCCTTTGCTAGTTTCTACCAAAACAAAATCATGAAGGGAAATCGCATCAAGGTTTGAAGCGTCAAAGTCATAAATTTTACTGCCTTTAGAAAATCGGATGCCTACTATTCTGCATTTTTTATCATTCATTAAAACCGATCCTTATATTCGATACAACGGTCAACGTCTTTGAGCCAGCGTAAAAAGTCCGATGATGATTCCTAAGATTCCACAAAAAACGATGATCAGTCCAACAGGAATTGTCTCGCTGACGCTACGGTTTTGGCTTGCAGGAAATGTAGGGATCGAGAGCGGCGCAGGTTGTGTAAAGGTCGCCAAGCGTGTGGGTTCCACTGTAATAATAAACTGTGCCGCCAAAGTCGGATCAATGGTATTTGTCACTCGTGGTGTCGGCGTCGCCGGAATCGTGACGATTGGAAGATCACCCAGATAATTTACATAGATAGCATATACCTGTGCATATCCTCCCGGGCCGCCAGGATATTCTAACAAAAGCCAATTCCCGCCTTCTGTTCGCCCTTTCGCAACCGCTTTTTGTCCAATCACCATCGTCCCTACCCGGTCATATTCGGTACCGGGACCTGCTCTCAAATTGATCTGCGGATTAGCTGGATCATTTTTGACTGTCACAACGACACCAGGATCAGTACTTGTAACAGTCGGAATGCTAACAGTCGGAATTTGAGCAGTGATAGAGTGTTTCAAAAAAAACAAAAATAAAGATGCAAGAATTATAGCAAAAAAAACACTTCCATAAGGGTGTTTTCTCTTTAATCTTCTGTCCAACTCTCACAAATAACTGCCTCTCATGTTGCTTTCATCAACTATTTTACTATAGATAAAATTGCATACTTTTTTTGTTTCATGATTCGTGCAATTTTCTTGCTCCAGTTTCGTATATCAGATAAATGTCGCATTTTTTTCTGTTATAGAAGTACAAATCACATTTGTCAGATATAATGACCGTTGATTTCAAACGGTCATTTACAGAAAGCTTTTTAATGAGATTTGATTCGATCAGTAAAGTACCTGGATTTAAAATCGGACATGCACAAAATGATGCCGCGCTGACCGGCTGTACGGTTGTCTTGTGCGAAGGAGATTGTATTGGTGGCGTCGATCAGCGTGGTGGCTCGCCCGGAACACGAGAAACGGATCTTCTTCGCCCGCTCCATATGGTGGAAACAGTCAATGCAGTACTACTGACTGGTGGTTCTGCGTTTGGGCTTGATGCAGCCGGCGGCGTTATGAAATATCTTGAGGAAAGAAAAAAAGGAATTAATGTCGGAACCACGGTAGTGCCAATTGTTCCCGCTGCCGTATTAATGGATTTGGGCATCGGGGATCCCAAAATCAGGCCTGATGCTGCAATGGGCTACGAAGCATGCATGAACGCCTCTTCTGCCTCTCCCGCTCAGGGGAACTATGGAGCCGGGACCGGCGCAACGGTCGGCAAAATATTGGGCATGAGCCAGGCTATGAAAGGTGGAATTGGGCATGCTGCAATCGAAATTGGCGGCGGGGTTTGGGTTGGAGCAATCATAGCCGTAAATGCGCTGGGAGATATTGTTGACCCAGACACACGGGCCATCATAGCCGGTGCACGTACCGTAAAGAAAGCTTTAATCAAATTGGGCGACTCGGATTTGTTCGCGAATACATTATCGATGATGGCAAGCTATTTTGGACAAAAAACGCTTAGTTTTTCTGCCCGTCAGAACACTGTCATCGGCGCCGTTCTGACGAACGCAAAATTGACAAAAGAAGAGACGAACAAGTTGGCGGGATGCGCACAAAACGGTCTTGCTTTAAGCGTACAACCTGCCCATACAATGTTTGATGGAGATACCATTTTCGCGTTGTCTTCTCAGAAGAAATCCTCAAATATCAATTCCGTTTCTGCTTTTGCGCCAATCGTTGTTTCGCGTGCAATTTTCAATGCCGTACAGTATGCCGAAGGCGTCTCCGGGATCCCTTCAGCGAATGATATAAAATAAAAAATAAGGAAGGCTACATGACACGGATCATCGGTGATACTACTTCTGGAATTACTCTCAAACAGGCGAACGAATTGGGAATTGACCGGGCCCCGCAAATTGTCATTTTTGGCGACCAGTCATATCGGGATGACACAGAAATCGACGGCGCAACATTTATCCAAAACTTGAAGCTTCATCTGAACTACCAAAAACCGCCGCACCGCCACCAATTCTTTATCATTCGATTTTCGACGACATGCGCGCAAAGGGGGAAGATGCAATCATAATCACTCCTTCGCAGCATGTAAGCGGAACTTATCGCAGCGCGATGACAGCTCGTGCAGAATATCCGGATCTGGACATTCGAATCATCGATTCGCAAATCGTTGGTTGCGGAGATGCCGCAGCATTAATCAAGGCAAAAAAATGGCAGACGCCGGAAGATCATTGGATGAGATCAGTGAATTTGCTGAAAGTCTTCCGAAAAGACAACGATTCTTTGCGGTTGTTGATACCCTCGAGTATCTCTATAAAGGCGGTCGCATTGGCGGCGCGGCAAAAATTTTCGGAGACGTTCTCCAAATCAAACCAATTCTGACACTGAGAGATGGAAAAGTAGAACCTTTTGAAAAACATAGAACAAAGAAAAAAGCTCTTGCGCGTGTTATTGATATCGTTTCAGAAGACTGCCCGCGCGGTGAAGATTTCGGTTTGTTGTCGGTATCATTACAGCAATCAATCAATGGTGA
The DNA here is from genome assembly GCA_040766005.1 of Flexilinea sp. GTDB lineage: Bacteria > Chloroflexota > Anaerolineae > Anaerolineales > Anaerolineaceae > Flexilinea. Next base: position 14,290 of record JAXGRI010000008.1, read on the forward strand.
TGAATTGGTCCTTCTCCGCAATGAATTCAAACAACGCCTTGGTATGCAGGATGTTCCGTTTTTTAATGTCCCGCCAGCCTTCATGGTTCATGCCGGTCCTGGAGTGATTTTCGTCACTTACTTCGTCGATTGACTCTGCTTCCGAGGTTATTTCCGCTCTGCTTAAGGTTGGATAGAACCCCTGTTTTCTGCCAAGAAGTTCATTAAGATTTTTTCTGATGAATCGGTTGATCTTTTGCCACGCTAATGGCTATGCGCATGTTTTCGATTGTTAACGCATTTCTAATTTTTCTGGTTATATAATATTCGGGATTGAATTTTTCCTAAATTGTTAGTATTCTCTTATATAGCATTTTGACTGAGGATGATTGATTGAATATGAAAGATGATTTATTAAAAATCGGTGTAGATGAGGATGAAAGCTATTCGGCAATCGGCAGATTGATTGAACTAGGCAGACAAAAAACCTACATCACGATCGACGACATATTGCGCCTTTTCCCAGACGCAGAACATGACGTTGAGCAACTGGAGGAAGCGTTTTCGGCTTTAATTAGCGCCGGCATTCCATATTCTGAAGACCTGAACCTTGAAGAGCCCATCAGATGACGAGATTGATTTGGCGGATGAAGATGATGCCGATGCAATTTCTGATGTTTCACTCGATGATCTCGCCAACATCGACACGGATGATACGATTGGATTGTATCTGAAAGAAGTCAGCCGTGTCCCGCTATTGACTGCGGATGAAGAGTGTTGAGCTTGCACAGCGAATTGAAAAAGGACGGATGTCGCGTGAAGAACTTGCCCGTGTCAACGTTTCGCCAAATCGCCGGCTGGAACTGCGGGAGAGCATTGAAGATGGCTGGGTTGCCCGTGAACATTTGATCACGGCTAATTCCAGGCTCGTTATCAGTGTCGCCAAGAAATATATGGGCAGAGGTGTTCCGTTTTTGGATCTGATCCAAGAAGGAAACATCGGCTTGATTCGCGCTACCAAAAAGTTTGATTATCGACGCGGGCATAAATTTAGCACCTATGCAACCTGGTGGATTCGGCAGGCAGTTACCCGAGCGATCGCTGATCAGGGAAGAACAATCCGTGTTCCGGTACACATGGGCGATCAGATTAATAAGTTACTGCGGGTTCAGCACCAGCTGACCCAAAAATTAGGGCGGGATCCTTCTGTGGATGAATTGGCGGAAGCACTTGACGTTCCTTCAAAGAAGGTCGAAAATATGATTCAGGTGGCACGCCGTCCGCTCTCACTTGAGACGCCAACCGATGACGAAGAAGATTCCGTTCTTGGCGACTTCATTGAGGATGAAGACGCGCCGCCCCCGGATGATACAGCAACCTATAACCTGCTCAAAGAACATCTGGATGAAGTATTGAACGGGCTTCCGCCGAGAGAGGTGCGCATTCTGCAACTGCGCTACGGGCTGCTTGACGGACAGGCTTACACACTTGAAGAAGTAGGCAGAAAAATGGGAGTTACGCGAGAACGGGTACGGCAAATCGAGGCTCAGGCTCTCAGCCGATTGCGCCATCCCGCAGTCCGTAAGATTCTCAGAGATTATCTAGGCGACTGATTATATCCAAAAACAGATCCCTGCGGATATCTTGCCTGCAAGGATCTGTTTTTGTTCAGAAAAGCACGATTCTTCTTTTTACGAATCGGCAAGGAGTTTCTTTTGGCAAGGATTGGACTCGACGCATATCTTTCCCGGATTGATACGTTGATTTCTGAAAACAGCCTGGAACAGGCGCTTTATCATTGCTTTTATTTGCTGAGGCAATTTCCAAAATTTCTGTCGGTTTATAAACAAATCGGCAGAATTTACTTTGAAATGAATCGTCTGCCAGCTGCAGCGAGCATTTATTCTCGGATACTCTCTGCAGAACCAGATAATTTCCTGAACCATTTGACAATGGGCTTGATCTTGGAAAATTTCCAACTGATCGACCAGGCAATCTATCAAACACGCGCTGCTTTATTCCTTCAGCCCGAAAACAAGGATGTTATCGCCATTTACCATCGGTTGACCACGCATAAAAAGGGATTTGCTGAGCCGCGCCATTATGAGAATCTGTTAACAGGGTTTCATGCCTTTTCAGCAGGAAACTATGAAAAAGCATTGGAAGAACTATCAAAGTACCAGGCGAAAGAGTACCAAACCCTCAAGCTGTTCTATCAGGCGCTCAGCATGTTTGAGTGCAATCGCGATGATGAAGGAATCCAAATTCTTGAGAATATTCTTTCCAGAAAACCCTGGCTTCAGACCGCACTGCGAAAATTAGCAGTTTGCTCGAACCAACAAAATACTCTCCGGTTTTCAGAATATTTACATAAATTGACAGAATTAAACCCTGCATATGCCGAGTTTTCCTTTGAAAACAACTATATTCATCCAGGGAAAAAATATCCGCTGGTGATTTATCAGGAGTGGACGGGTTTTCAAAATTCCAGATTGCGTACAGTCTGGCAGCAACCCGGATCGAAAATTATTGAAAGCGGCATTGAATCATTGCCTGACTGGTTGAACCTGATCCCGGCATCCGATCTGCTATACAACGAAGAACAAAGCGGAGAAGAGAATAACGGCGCCACAGTTGCCGATCTATTGCAGCTTTTTACCACTGACCGAAAACGCCTTTTACCAGAAGAAGACGCTTTTTTCCAAAAAGATTATTTTCAATCGCAGATACCCGAGCGAACAAAAGCGATCATTCAACCCAGACCAGTTCACCAGGATGAACAGCCGGTGACCATTTTGGAAAATGAACCATCTAAAGGATTGGACGACGCGTTTGACCTGTTAGAAAAATCGCCTCTGTGAAGGAATTAAAACTAATCCGCAGCTTACCGTTGCTGAAACTCCGACAGAGTCAATTGACACACAGCCAATCTCAGAAGGCACAAGTGAAGACGATACCCAAGAAATGATTCGCAAAGCCTGGAATTTCTTCAGTATGGGCGAACAGGATCAAGGTATTTTGTTGTATCAGGAACTGGTGGCAAAAAACATCAAAGCAGAACAGGTTCAGGACGATTTGAAAAAATCCATCATCCTTTTCCCGGAAAACGAAGCATTAATAAAACTACAGACAAGGCAGGAATAAAAAATGGAAAGAACTTTTTGTATGCATAAAACCGGACGGCGTTCAACGCGGATTTATCGGAGAAATCGTCAAACGATTTGAGAACCGCGGTTTGGTTCTTGCCGGAGCGAAATTGCTTCAGGTATCGCGCCAGATGGCAGAAGCGCATTATGCGGAACATAAGGGAAAACCTTTTTACGACGGGCTTGTCAATTACATTACTCAAGCCCTGTTTTCGCCATGGTATGGGAAGGCGAAGAAGCTGTAAAACTGGTTAGACAAACGGTTGGCGCAACAAAGCCGTTAGAATCAGCGCCTGGAACCATTCGTCACGATTTCGCCTCGAAAATGGATCGAAACCTGATCCATGCGTCAGACTCCAGCGAAACAGCAGCAAGGGAAATCGCCCTGTGGTTCAAGTCAGAAGAACTGATCGAATGGATAAAATTTCCAATCCATGGGTTTTCGGCAGGAACTCGTAGCCATTATTTATTGTGAATCCCACCACCCGCTCCGCGTCCCGACTTTACTGGAAAAAGCGATTCAATCGGAACTTCGGCAACCGCCGGAGTTTCGATTGGAACAATCAATAACTGAGCAATCCCCTGTCCTTTTTCAATCATCAGCGGTGTCTGGCGGATATTCATAATTTTGATCCTGATTTCGCCCTGGTACCCAGCATCGACAACGCCGCCGCCAAGCAGAAATCGCTACGGCTTTTCGAAAGAATCAAGCCAACAAACCCTTTTGGAATATCAGCCGCAATCCCTGTTCCGACGATTCCAACCTCACACCCTTCAATTCGTGTGAATTCATTTGCAAACAGATCCAGCCCCGCATCATCCTGATGTTTACGCGTTGGAAGAATGGCATTTTTATCGATCTTAGCAATTCGGATTTGTTTAATCATTTGTTTTCCTCAAATTTGATTTTATCAGTTTGTAATCGGCAGAAAACAAACACCGGTAATTTTACCGCGCCTTGCATTACCTTCTAAAACAATACATTAAAATAGCTTTTTTTTAGCTAGGGATCAAAATGTCATAACTTTTATTCTTCATGTACCTTTTTCTCGCATTTCGCGTAATATTATTAGCATAATGAAATATCCATACGTCTTTATTAATTCGTTTCACTCTTTTATCGCCATTATTACTACTACTGGTGGAACTAGCTGCTGAGGCGGATTCTTTTTAGATTCTTTTATCAAAATGGAAGCTGCCTCATAAAAAAGCAGCTTCTTTTTATTTTATTCGAATGAATTCGGGAGAGACTTTCTTTATGGAAAACGAAAAAAAGCCTGAAAATATTCTGGTGATGAAATTTGGCGGGACTTCTGTCGGAACCGTTGCCTCAATGAAATCTACGATTCAAATCATTAAGCGCACGCGTCAGGAAAGACAAAATGTCGTCGTGGTTACTTCTGCTATCTCAGGAGCAACAAATTTATTAATCAAGAGTGCGACGGATGCTGCTGCCGGAGACTTATCCTCTGCGGAAAAAGCTGCGCATGAACTCACAACCCGTCATCACGAAATGATTGACAAACTAATTGATGATCCAAATAAATGGCTTCAATTGAAGATGGATATCAATCGTATCATTACGGATTTCAGCAACTTTTGCAATGCAATCAGGGTTTTGGGTGAGTTGAGTCCGCGTGCACTGGATATCGTTTCGAGCTTGGGTGAACGGTTGGCTGTCCGTGTCTTGTCTGCGGCGTTAGAATCTGCCGGTCAACCATCCAGTTTTGTTGAAGCATCGCAATTAATCATCACTGACAGCATATTCCAAAGCGCCTCTCCGATTATGAGTCGTTCAATTGAGCAATGTCAAAAGCATTTATTTCCAATGTTAAAGGCCGGTAAAGTTCCAATCATTACCGGATTTATGGGAGCGACTGAGGAAGGTGTCATCACGACGCTCGGCCGTGGCGGCAGTGATTACTCAGCAGCGCTGATCGCTGTTGGATTGGGAGCCGAAGATGTTTGGATCTGGACGGATGTTACCGGTGTAATGAGCGCAGATCCACGCGTGATTGCAGACGCCCGGACAATTCCGTTTCTTTCCTTCGGCGAAGTTTCCGAAATGGCGTTTTACGGCGCAAAAGTGCTTCATCCTAAAAGCGTAAAACCATGCGTAGACAATGGCATCCGTATGCGGATCTGCAACACATTTCACCCCGATCTGGAAGGCACGATCTTGATCAACAACAACCAAGTCACTGATTTCGGAAAGATTAAAGCGGTTACCTCGGCAAACGGTTACAAACTGGTCACCGTAACCGGAGCCGGAATGGATTCTGGAATGGCAGTTTCTGCAAAAATCTTCAACGAATTTGTCGCTCAGGAGATCAACGTGCCTATGGTGATCGAAAGTTCATCCGAACAATCTCTCTGTTTCCCCATTGAGCTCAAAAAAGTGGATAAAGTAAAAAGATCCTTAAGCAAGCTGCTGGATCAGGAAATTGCCCGGATGGACATCGACGCAATCAGTGTCAGCGATCCGGTCGACATCCTGACCGTAATCTGTTCAGGACTGAAATCACACCCTGAGGTTATCTCTGAAGTCATGGCACGGCTGGTTGAGAAAAACTTCAGAATCAAAGCGTTATCTTTCGGATCATCCGATGTCTCGCTTAACATCATTGTCGATTCCGCTGATACAATCGCGGCATTAAAAACAATTCACCAATTAATATCATTTTAACAAAGGAACCCATCATGAAAGCAAGAATCCCCGTTTCTATTTTGGCAGCGACAGGCAGTGTCGGACAACGCTTCATCAGCCTCCTCGATAATCATCCATGGTTCGAAGTTGTCGAAATCACCGCATCTGATAAATCAGAAGGAAAAACTTATGAAGAAGCTTGCCATTGGTTACTTCCGGAATTGATGCCGGAGTATGTAAAAAAAATGACCTTGCTGCCAACGGAAGCAAGCGCACTTAGTAAATCTCAAATCGCATTCTCAGCGCTTCCATCAGATGTTGCAAAACTAGTTGAGGCTGACATCGCAAAAAAAGGAATCTATGTCTGTTCCAACGCTTCAGCCTTCCGCAAAGATCCGTTGGTACCGATCCTGGTCCCTGAAGTTAACTCGCATCACCTGGCAATGTTGGATGAACAACAAAAACAGTACAACTGGAAAGCTGGCATCATGACCAATCCAAACTGTACGACTGTCGGTTTCGTTGTGCCATTAAGTGCGCTGGACAAAAAATATGGTATTACCAAAGCAGTTGTAGTTTCAATGCAGGCAGTTTCCGGTGCTGGTTACCCGGGCGTAGCCTCAATGGACATTTTGGGGAACGTTGTTCCTTTCATCGGCGACGAAGAAGAAAAATTGGAATTCGAACCGAAGAAAATTATGGCGGCTGTTGAGAACGGAAAATTTAGGAATCATGAACTGGTTATTTCAGCGCATACTAACCGAGTGCCAGTGGTGGATGCCCATACCATTTGCCTTTCTTTTGCAGTGAAAGAAAAAGCACCTGTTGCAGACTTGATTCATACGCTTGAATCATATCAATTCCCTGAGGCTCTGCAGGGGCTACCTTCTTGCCCAAGCAAAGGGATTGTTTATCATCATGCTGCAAATCGGCCTCAGCCGCGTTTCGACAGCAACTCTTACAAAGGGATGGCGACCCACGTCGGCAGGCTCCGAAAGGGCCAAATCTTTGACTACCGAATGGTAACGGTATCTCATAATACAATCCGTGGTGCGGCCGGCGGTTCAATCTTCAATGCTGAATATCTGGCACGAGTGAAATTCGGAAAATAATAAAGCTTCAATCAGGAGGGACAAAGATGAAAAAAGTCAGAATAGGTATGGTTGGCTATGGCAATGTCGGCAAAGGGCTGGTACTTGCGCTTCAGCAGAAACAAGATTTTCTTCAGAAGGAATATGGAATTAATTTTCTGATTACTGCAATCTTCAGCCCTTCACAAGGCTGCGCATACAATCCGGAAGGTTTATCTCTTTCAGAATTAGTGGAAGGGATTTCATTGAAAGAACTGTCCAACTGCGAGCACCCTGCTTGGAACGCCGTATCCTTGATCCAGCAAGCTGAAATCGATGTGATTGTTGAAGTGAGCTCAACCAACCTTAACAGCGGAGAGCCGGCAGTCATGCATCTGCGGGAAGCGATTCTCTCAGGAAAACACATCGTTACATGCAATAAAGCGACCGGTAGCGCTTCATTACAAATCATTAGCAGCGCTTGCCAAACAAAACAATGTGAAGGTCGGAGTAGAGGGAACCGTCATGAGCGGAACGCCAGCGTTGCGTCTCGGAACGGATCTGCTGAGAGCAACCGGAATCAATTCTGTCCGCGGAATTCTCAACGGTACATGCAATTTCATCCTGTCTGAAATGGAAAAAGGAATGGATTTCGAAGAAGCGCTGAAAGAGGCACAAGACTTAGGTACGCGAAACAGACCCATCCGGCGATGTTGAAGGCTTAGACACTGCCGGAAAAGTCTCAATTTTGGCACAACTACTTTTTGATAAATCTGTACCACCATCAGAGTTCAATTATTCTGGAATCAGCAAGTTGACCAAAGCAGATGTTGAAGAAGGGCTGAAACAAAACAGCCGCTGGAAGCTGATCGGCTCTGTTTCAAAAGTCAACGGGGAGTGCGTCCTCAATGTAAAACCGGAATTGCTTCCCATGTCCAATCCGCTTGCCAACGTTATGGGGGCGACCAATGCCATCCAGTATGAAACAGATCTGCTTGGGCTGGTAACCTTGATCGGCGCAGGTGCCGGCAGGCTGGAAACTGCCGCGGCTGTTCTTGAAGATCTTGTTTCAATTTTTGTTCAGCCCTATTGATGGCAAATCGCTGACTAGAGCAATCTTCTTCTAACTGAAAAAAACAAATAGAATCATAAAAGACTTAATTAATCTCTTAAATTAAGTCTTTTATGATGCATCATGTTGGCTAAAAACCACATTCTTCTAAAATATAAAAATATCAAGTCCCGGAAAATCAGCGTAAATCACTTATAAAATTCGAAATTTCAACTGTTAGTTTCAGATGAACAAAAACCAAAAGCTAAGACAAGAACCTGTTATCAGCTCCAAATCGCGCCTGTAAAATGAAGTTTATTTCCTAATGTATAAATCTTCGAATAGAAAAATCAAACAGCCAAGGAAACGTAGCAAAGATCCAAGGTTGCGTGGTAATCAGCACAGCTCCAATCAACAAGCCGATCAGAAGGCCACCAACGACGTCCAAAAATGAACGCCGGTGACAATGCGGGAAAATGACATTATCACTCCCCAAAAACAAATAACCAGAACAACGGGAACCCAAAAGTATTCAGTGCCAGCATCATAATCAATCCGGCACGTACGGCGTGACCAGACGGAAACGAATGCGGATCATTCCTGCGGTAGATACTTCCCCACGATCCTTCCGGCGTTTTTCGCCGAAAAATCTTTTGACAAAAAAGATCATTACAGCTGTAATAGCAATGGAAAGCCCCCAAAAAGCCAGGACCTGTCTCGTTTTATCTTCAGCAAATAGCCAAAACGAAAACAACACCGCACACCAAAACCAGGAATCACCGCTATGAGCACAGAATGCAGCAATTTTGAATGGAACAGAATTGGGATCAAATGTTGCAATCCTCGCAGATATTTTTTTATCAATCGAATCCAAATTCATAATTTCCCTTTCAACCACTGCATATAATTATAGAGGTATTCCTTAGTTTTTCCGCATATTTATGCCGTCCGAACTTTTTAATAATAAGAAACAAAGTGTGAATATGATTGTGATTTTTTTCCTCATAAATACGTCATTCGATGTTTAAGACAATTGTCACCCAAATCTTACACTTTTGTCATATAATTAGACTACGTCTGGATAAGGCGTATTTTTTAAATCATCCCTTGATATATGACGGGAAGGGGGGAAGTTGTTTTATCTGTATCTTTTGATCATGATTGCATTACTCTATTCAGCGCACAAAGCTACAAGATTGAAAGGTTTGCTTAACGCTGCTCTATGGCTTGCGGGGACCAGTTGCCTTACGTCCATTTTATTATTTATTATGGGTTCCCCGGGAATTGCTGTCATTGAACTGAGTGTCGGCGCAGGATTGGTCACGGTTTTGTTTGTCTTTGCGATCAGTATCGTTGGTGACGAGACGATCAAATCAGATGTCTTTGTACCACAATGGCTGGCAGCTTTGATTGCAATCGTCGCATTTGGCATGCTGGCTTTCCTGTTATTGTATCAATCGCTCCCAGTTCTGACGCAACATCAGGCAGAAATTATTGCAGAAACAATTTGGGTCAACCGAAAAGCAGACATTTTTGTACAGGCTGCACTGATGGTATCTGGAATTTTTGGTATTCTGATGCTTTTTGCCCCGACAATTGTCAAAAAATCAGGAGAAAAGAAACATGATTAATTACGTAATCATCCTCGGCGTTCTCGGATTGCTGGCAATTGGTTTCTATTGTCTCTCCGTAACACGCAACCTGCTAAAAATGATCGTCGCACTACAGGTACTGATCAAAGCAGCTATGATTTCAATCATATTTGCCGGGAACATAAGCAACAATATGGATCTTGCTCAAAGCATGGTACTCACGATCATCGTCGCTGATACGATCGTCGCTGTGGTAGGGCTGGCAATGTGCATCCAGTCACGTGAAAAGACCGAAACAAGCGATATTCACGCAATTTCAAAATTGCGAAAGTAGATCTTATGAACTTTTTAATTCCAACGATCATCCTACTGCCTTGGGCAGGCGCGATTTTGTTGTGGGTGATCGGAGACAGACAAGAGCAATTGCAGCATCGTTTTGCAGCATCGCTATCAATCCTGTGTGCGCTTACCAGCGTGCTTATACTCATCAAAGCCAGCCCGGCTGTGTATCATTATTCAGACAATCACTTGCTGACTGGGAGTCTCTCCTTCACGGCAGACGGGCTGGGGGCAGTACTTAGCTGCATTGCCAACGTGATCGGTTCGCTTTCGGTGATTTTTTCAACCAGTTATATGAAAAGTGAAAAGGGACTGGCACGTTATTATGCGATGATCTTTTTCTTCATCGGCGCGATGTCCGGATTGGTTTTGACGACCAACCTTTTCTTGCTCTTCTTTTTCTGGGAGATCACAGCGCTCTGCTCTTATTTGTTGATTTCCTTTTATCATGACGATCCAAACGCTGTTCGCGGAGGTATCAAAGCGCTCCTGATAACACAAGTGGGTGGCGTTGGTTTACTGTTCGCCTCCTTACTGATTTTTGGGCAAATCCGGTCTTTCGAGACCAATCTTTTCCTGCAGCAAGCGCTTTCCGGCGAAATTCCGCAAAATACGCTGATGTGGATCGGATTTACAATGTTGCTCGCAGCAGCTGCCAAGAGTGCCCAATTCCCTTTTTTCACCTGGCTTCCGGATGCTATGGAAGCACCCACGCCTGTCAGCGCGTTAATCCATGCAGCGACAATGGTAAACGCGGGTGTTTATCTTCTTTGCAGATTTTATCCAGCCTTCGCAACCATCCCCGGCTGGAAAACAATCGTCGTTCTAACTGGTTTGATCACCATACTCCTCTCGTCGCTGATGGCAATCTTCGCAAATGACCTCAAACGGGTGCTTGCCTATTCCACAGTCAGCCAGCTTGGGTTCATGTTTGTGGCCGTTGGGTCTGGCTCTGTGCTGGCGAGTCAATTTCATCTTTTCTCACATGCAATATTCAAAGCGCTGTTGTTCTTGGCTGCAGGATCAATCATTCACAGCTGCGGAACGCGCGACATGCTGAAAATGGGGGGATTTTGGGAAAAAAAACCATTCATTGGAATTATTTTTTTGACAGGGTCGCTGGCGCTGGCCGGAATCCCAATTCTGAACGGCTTTTGGTCGAAAGAGTTAATTCTGGAAACTGTCCTTAAAGGCGGTGCCGGGGCGTTCTACGCTTTAATGTTGGTTGCAGTTGCTCTAACAGCCCTCTACATAACCCGCTGTTATTTGTTAGTATTCAGCCGCAGACGAAAATCCGATCTACATATTCATCGCCCATCCCAAGCAATGAGGCTCCCGTTGGAAATTCTTGCTCTTGGTACATTTATTTCCTGGAGCGCTTTTCCTCTTCTCGCAAAAGTCTTTGCTGAAACGCTCCCCTTTCATGAAATTGAAAGTGAATCGTTGAGTCATATGACCGGCTCCATCCTCTCTGACCCGCTGACTTATCTGGCTCTGGCAATGACGCTGATTGGAGGATTGGCCTGGGTTTTTCGCAATCGGTTTCAGTTCCGCCGATCGGCACTATATAAGAATGTAAGAGAATTTTCTTTGGCAAGTTTTGGATTTGAAAAAATAAATGATCAGATTATCATCGCGTTCGAACGCGCTAGTGATGCCGCCCGATCCATTCAAACAGGAGTAATCAACTGGAATATTCTTGGGATGGTTGCCGGTTTTCTGGGGATCATGATTTTCCTTTTATTCGGAGGTTCAAGGTAATGATCCATGACCCTCTTATCTGGCTGTTGGTCATACCGATGGTCTCAGCGTTGATCATTTATGTTTTTGGCCGACTTGCCGTTTCCCGGATAAACCAATATGCGGTCAATCCCGCCAGTTACCTCAGCCTTTTTGTCCTTACAATAACAATAATTCTTTACGGTTTGACGGCTAGAAGCTATCTGGCGAATGGCCCAGTCAGTATAGACAGCGATTCCGTAAAATTAACATTTGATGGAATCAGCTTGGTGATGATCGGTGTTCTGTTGCTGCTTAGTTTTGCAGTCATCCTTTTTTCCATGCGCTACCTCCATTTTGAAAGTCATCAGACTAAATACTATGCGCAATTAATGGTGCTGATTGCCAGCATAATCGGATTAACCTGCGCTACCGATATTTTTAACCTGTACGTTTGGTATGAATTAATGGCAATCTCTACCTACACCTTGGTAAGCTATTACCGGGAACGCCCGGAACCACTCGAAGCCGGTATCAAATATTTGGTTCAAAGTGCCTCTGGATCCGCATTTATCATTCTCGGAATCGCAATCCTGTTTGCCGTCAGCGGATCATTGGATATTCAGACAGTACAGCAATCGTTGCAAACGGCTCCATTATATTATCTGATCGCCGCCGCAGCTTGCTTCTTTGTTGGCTATGGCATCAAATGTGCGTTTGTTCCTATGCATTTTTGGCTGCCGGACGCTCATTCTCAGGCGCCTGCCGGAATCAGCGCCATGTTGTCCGGTATTGTGATCGAAACAGGGCTTATTGTGCTGTTGAAAACTTTGAGCGCCCTGAAATATGCCAACTTGCCGCTCGGAACACTTTCTTAATCTTCGGTGCATTAAACATGTTGGTTGGAAATTTAAGCGCGTTGCGCCAGACAGAGGTAAAACGCCTGTTGGCCTTTTCCTCAATCAGCCACATGGGATATATTGCAGTCGGCGTAGGCTTTGCGCTTTCTTACCGCATCAGCGCAGAAAATAGTCAGGGAATCTTCGCTCATATCGTCAATCACGCGATGATGAAAGGGCTAGCGTTTTTATCCGCAGGGGCAATCGTTTATTATCTGAAAATAATCCGCGGAAGTCACCAACCGCTTTATAAGGATGATTTGAACGGTATATCTCGAAAATATCCGTTTTTGGCATTGGCTTTCAGTATATCGCTCTTAGCGCTGGGCGGGCTACCATTCTTCTCTGGATTCATCTCCAAATGGCAAATTCTTTCGAGCGGCGCATTGGCTAACACCGGGTCAGCTTTGTTTATGATCGGTTTCATGGGATTAAACAGTGTTCTGTCTTTGGCTTACTATGCTCCATTGGTGAACCGGATGTATAAACGCAACCCGATGCAACCAGACGTCCCGGAGAAAATCTCATGGTCAATGACTGGCGCATTATTATTTTTGGCGATCATCGTAGTCTTATTAGGCTTTTCCTTCAGGAAACTTAATGACTACACGAATTTTGCGTCAGATGCACTGTTTCATATGTTCTACTGAAAAGGAAAGTTATGCATATTCTTCTTTCGCCCCCTGTCAGTTTTGTGATCTATGCTCTATTTGGTTTGTTGATCTTCCTGTTTGGAAAGAGCACAGCACCAAATGAAGATACAACCGATGAGCAGAAGCGAGCATTGTACGGCAGCGGAGAAGAAGCGCCGGAAGAACGAGGCGTACCGGGCTATAAACCTTTTCTTTTGATTTCTTTGTTTTTTGCGTTGCTCCATTTGGCTGTGCTTGTCATTGGAACCAGCGATATGAACCTGACTGCCGGAATCTATACCGCTGTCGTAATGTTTGGCTTGCTCGCATTGATTATGAATTAAGATGTGAAGAACATGAAGATATTTGATAACAGGGATCGCAATGGAAGGAATAATCAATGAATCGACAAACTATCGATCTGTCTGATCTTCATCAAAATAAAAAATCTTTTCTGGGAGATATCAAAGAACGATTGCGAACCTGGTCTCGAGTGCAAAGCCCCTGGGCAATTCACTATAACAGCGGTTCATGCAACGGATGTGATATTGAACTGCTGACCATTATTACGCCACGTTACGATGTTGAACGATTTGGGGTAAAAATGCAGGGGAGCCCTAGACATGCAGATGTGTTGATTGTTACCGGTTCGGTCACGCTCCAATCCAGAAATCGTCTTATCCGCATCTACAACCAGATGCCGGATCCGAAATTTGTGCTTGGTTTGGGGTCTTGCGCAATCAGCGGCGGTGTTTTTCATGATTGTTATTGCGTAGTCAAAGGCGGCGTAGACAAAGTTATCCCGATCGATGTTTATGTTCCCGGCTGTCCGCCCAGACCGGAAGCGATGATTAATGGACTGCTGACATTGCTGGAAATTGCAAAGGGTAAGCGGACAAGATCTTTAGAAAACAAACCAACTATTATTCCCTACATTCCTGAACCGGCGCCGATGGAAGCGACAGGGATCAAAGAAAGCGGGGCAGAGTAAAGAAAATGGAAAACCAAGATTTGATCAACCAAGTACAAGAAATGTTCACAGATCTTGCATCCATAATTGATGTTCCGGCAATCCAGTCAAACCGGGTTGATGTTTATATTAAAGCAGAAGACCTGCTGATTGCAACGGAGAAATTGCGAACAAACGACTGGGGATATTTGATAACAATCTCTGCCTATGACACCATCGATGACGCTGGCAACCCGCAAATCGGGTTAATTTACCATTTTGGCGAAGAAGGTGTAATTTGCAGCCTGCGCTTGTTTTTACCACACTCTGAACGGGTAATTGAGTCAATCTGCCCAATAATACCTTCCGCAACAGTTTATGAACGAGAATGCATGGAACTGTTTGGGATCGATTTCAAAAACACCAGTGACCGATCGAAACTGCTTTTACCTGAAGACTGGCCGGATGGCGTATATCCGATGCTCAAATCGTTTACAGGATTATCCGAGTCCGATCTTGCGAATATGGAGGGATAAAATGGACACTCAAAACACAATAAACACAGCCAAACAATCCCCTAAAAAATATATCGTCCCAATCGGGCCACAACACCCTGCACTGAAAGAACCAGGACATTTTGAATTCACTGTTGAAGGAGAAATCGTCGTTGATGCGACAATTCGCCTGGGATATGTTCACCGCGGTGTTGAAAAAGCAGCTGAAAGCCGCAACTGGACACAAGTCCTTTATCTCGTCGAACGGGTTTGCGGCATCTGTTCGCACTCCCACGGTACTGCATTCATTCAAAGCGCTGAAATGTTAGCGGGTGTCGAAATACCGCCGCGGGCAAAAGCAGTTCGCTGCATCGCCGGTGAAATTGAACGGTTGCATAGTCATCTTCTTTGGCTTGGAGTGGCTGCCCATGAAGGTGGATTTGACGCGTTATTCATGTATTCCTGGCGCGACCGGGAAATTGTGATGGACATTCTTGAGAATTTTTTTGGTAACCGCGTCAATTATTCGGTCAACATCCCTGGCGGGGTGAAAGAGGATATCACGCAGGAGTTTATCGATAGTGTTACCCCGCAGCTGGATTACCTTGAAAAGCGCATGCATTACTATCTTGATTTGATTAACACAGATGTCACCTTTCGCATGAGAACAGTTGATATTGGAAAAATCAGTTTTGATGAAAGCGCCAGTCTCGGGGCAACTGGACCGACCGCCAGATCATCCGGTATTGAACGCGATATCCGCGTCAATCGTCCATATGACGGATACGATTTATACCCAATCAAGATGGTCACGGACGATCGAGGCGACTTGAACTCCCGCTTTGTGGTTCGTTTGAAAGAGTGCCTCGTCTCAATCGATTACATCCGATACGTTATGGCGCATATTCCAGAAGGAGAACTGACTGCAAAAATGCCGCGCAAGATACCAACAGGCGAATCGATGAGTTCTGTAGAAGCGCCACGAGGTGAATTATTCTACTTTGTCCGTTCAAACGGTACAGAAATACCGGACAGGGTAAAAATTCGTACCGCAAGCCTGTGTAATTGGGGGACTGTGGTTTCCTCTGTTGCAAAAGGACATAAGCTGGCTGATATGCCGATGATCCTGGCAGGGATTGACCCTTGCTTCTCTTGCAACGACCGGATGGTTCACGTTCTTCAGAACGGATCAAAAAAAGATCCTGTCATCTGGACATGGGATCAACTGCGAAAAGATGGAATTGACTATTACAAATGAGTACGCTTGATTCGATCATCAATTTACTGTTCTTCCCTTGCGGACTATTTCTCCTGTTCATATCTTTTATCTATGAATGGCTGGATCGAAAAATTATCGCCAGGTTTCAAAACCGGATCGGGCCGCGTTGGTTTCAGCCATTTGCCGACATTCTGAAATTGTTGGCAAAAGAGGAAATTTTTCCCAAGTCGGTCAACAAACCGCTTTTCGTTATCCTGCCAATTCTTGCGTTCGCCTGCGTGATGACCTCCGGCTTGTACATCCCCCTTTTCGGGTTCCAGGCTCCGGCAGATATTCCGGGCGACCTGATCATAACCATGTATCTGCTGTCTGCCATGACGGTTTGCCTGGGAATGGCCGGAGCAAACTCAATGAACCGTTTTGCTGTTGTCGGAGCGACAAGAACGCTGACGCAGCTGTTCGCATATGAGGGTCCATTCATGCTGGCACTCCTGCTGCCCGCTCTGGCGGCGCAGACCTGGAATATCAATGAGATTGCTGATTATGCTTCGAAAAACATATGGATGATCTTCACTTACCCAATTGGGTTCATTGTGGCATTAATCGGGCTTATCGGGAAATTGGAACTGCCACCCTTTGACGCACCCGAAGCCGAGTCTGAAATTGTTTCCGGCGCGTTATCCGAGTATTCCGGACGAGGGCTGGCGCTCTTTCATATTGCGAAAAATGTAGAGCTTGTGCTGGGACTGGCATTAATCTCTGCCTTCTATCTTGGCGGCGCTTCCAACCCCTTGTTTTTTACGATTAAAACGGTAGTTATGCTGACGTTTGTTGCGCTGCTTCAATCTACGCTTACTCGTCTCAGGATTGATCAGACTGTCGGGCTTTGGTGGCAGATCGGCGCATTGCTAACGCTCACACAATTGCTGATTGTGATATTGATGAGGTATCTATGAAATTAATCGGGATGTTAAATGAAGTGGTAACTTCGCTTTTCAAAAAGGCGGTTACTGTCAAATATCCTGAATCGGATGTTCCCGTTCCGGAACGATATCGTGGAAGATTGGATTATGCTCCTGATAAATGCACCGGTTGTATGCTCTTGCGTTCGAGACTGTCCCACAAACACTATTAAGATCAATGTGATTGATCGAAAAACCAAACAATTCGTCATGACATATAACATCGGTGAATGCGTCTACTGCATGCAATGCGTCTTCAACTGTAAATTCGATGCGCTTCACATGACCAATAAAAAATTGGGAATCCGCATCGGACGCAAAAAACCTTCCAGCTTTACTATGGAAAGAAAGAATACATTGACAAAATCCTGGAAAAGAAAATCAAGAACCGGATCAGCCAACTACGGCTGACCCTGCAGCGTGAGCCCCAAATCGTCATTCTTGGGATCGGCAATGAGCTGAACGGCGATGACGCTGCAGGTATAGCAATTATCAGAAACTTACTTCAAAACGATCAGATCCATACCAGGAGAGGTCTTCATATTTTTGATTGCGGCACGGTTCCTGAAAATTTTTCAGGAAAATTGCGTTCTCTTAACCGGATTATGTCTTACTGATTGATGCCGGAAGTTTTTCAGATGCGCCGTGGCACTATCAATCTCTTTTCGACAGAAGAATGTAACGGTTTTGACGCATCAACCCACACGCTGCCGCTCTCCGTTTTCGGCAAATATCTTGAAACAGAATTCAAATTTCCGACAGATATGCTGTTAATCCAGCCCTGTCGGACAGATTTCTTATCAGAGATTAGCATTTCTGTGAAAAGAGCCGTCAAGGAAATCACTGACGAATTACTCTTTCTTTTATGGCAGAAAGCGCTGATTAGTGCTCTTTCAGGCTCGTACCGACAACCGTTCAATCACGGTGATAATTCCGGAGTTATCCAAACCAGAACAACCAATTTGCATCAGCGAATCGTATAGCTGGCGATCCGTTGATGCCGATGGCAGCACAATTCCATATCTACGTGCCGTCTCCATCACAATATTCAAATCTTTCGCCTGCATGTAGGCCTTGAACCCTGGCTCGCGATTGCCGGCAAACAAACGCTGGGGTTTAACATCCAACGTCCAGCATTGTGCCGCTCCTGCTTGAATTGCTTCAATCACTTTTTCTGGATCTGCGCCAGCTTTTTGTGCAAAGATCAACAGTTCACTCATCGCAACCATCTGAGCTGCAACCATAATCTGGTTCGCTGCTTTAGCAATCTGTCCACAGCCGGCTCCGCCCATGCGTAATTTTCTTTCCAAGCTTCTCTAAAACTGGGCGTACCTTCTCAAGCGCCTCAGCACAACCGCCAACCATAATCGTCAGCGTAGCATCGCGCGCGCCAATATCCCCGCCGCTGACCGGGGCATCCAACACATCCACACCAACCGTTTTGAGCCTTTCCGCAATCACTCTGGCAGTATGCGGTTTTAATCGTTGAATTGTCGATATAGATCATCCCAGGACGTACACCTTCAAGGATGCCGTTTTCTCCAAGCACTACTTCCATGACGTCGCCGGAATCTGGCAGGTTTGTAAAAACCACATCCGATTTTGCAGCAACTTCCGCAGGCGAAAACGCTTCTTCAGCGCCCTCAGCCGTCAATTTTGCAACAACCACCCGACTCCGATTGTGAACCGTAACCGGGTAACCTGCCTTCAAGATATTCCGAGCCATTGATTGCCCCATCAAACCTAACCCTATATAGCCTATGCGCATCATATCCACCTCTCCGGAAAAAACATTTCTCTTTATCATAACAAAAAGCTTTTTTTCTTTTTCTATACGAACCTTTGGCATGATTCTGCAGTGTTATGCTAAGATACAGTAAGAATGCAATGGTTTGTTATTCATAACAATTAACGTTCAATCAAAAGGAGAAAGTATGAAAAAAGGATCTATTGTTTTGGCAGTCTTTGTTGTGCTTATGCTGGTCATAGGTGTTTCAGCGCAGGCAGAGATCGGGACAGAAGAAAACCCAATTAAAGTCCTGTTCGTACCATCTGTCGATGCCAACACCATCGTATCCGGCGGCGAAATTATGGCAGAAGCGTTGCATGCTGCAACCGGTTACTATTTTGAAGTTTCTGTGCCGACTTCTTTTGCCGCGACAGTAGAAGAAATGCGCCAGCCCGGACAATACCATGGGATTCATCCCTGCGAAACCGTACGTTATGGGCAGCGAACTTTGTGGTGTGGATGTAGCATTTGCAGCCGTCCGTTATGGTTATAAAGAATATTGGGCAGAATTCGTTGTCCGTCGTGATAGCGGTATCGAAAAATTGGAAGATCTGAATGGGAAAACCTGGGCATATCCGGATGTCTCTTCAACTTCCGGCTACACTGTCCCGGCTGTTGAATTAAAAGACAAAGGAATCACCGTCGGAGAAACTGTTCAGGCAGGCGGCCATCCACAGGCAGTCAAAGCCGTTTATAACGGCGAAGCTGATTTTGCAACCGTGTTCTATAGCGCGTATATCGCCCCTGAAGGTGCAGAACCATGGAAATACGGAGAAAACCCGGATGTTCCTGAGGATCTGGTTGAGTCCTGTGTAATTACCGCTGACGGAAAAGATATCGACTGCGGCGGATATATCATGAAAGACGCCCGTGTTAATATCCGAGAGGAAGCACCGGACGTGATTCAGAAAGTGAAAATCCTGGATATCACACAGTCAATTCCGAACGATACGCTCTCATTCGGCCCAGATTTTCCTGAAGAAATGCGTGCAAAAATTGAAGAAGCGCTGATCGCGTTCGCAGAAACACCGGAGTGGAGTGAATCCATCGGAGACTTCTACAATTGGAGCGGATTGGAAAAAACAACTGACGCGAATTATGACATTATTCGCAAGCTGGTTGCCGAACTCGGTGAAACGCTTGAGGATTTTCGCAGATAATTTTTTCTCTATCATCGTTGCACAATCGGGGAACAGAATCTGTTCCCCGATTGCCAATCTAAAAATTTTACAGATCTGGCAGCACTTTGTTAAAATCTACCGGGATCAAAAAATATGCTTGAAATCATTAATGTTACAAAAGTGTATGAGGGCGGGACGCAGGCATTAAAGAATGTCTCTTTTTCCATTCCAAAAGGTCAATTCATTGCCGTCATCGGACTCAGCGGCTCTGGGAAATCAACACTGCTCCGCTGTATTAATCGACTGATTGAGCCTACCGAAGGTGAAATTCTTTGGGAGGGCGTAAACCTTGTACCGCTGCCTGAGGATGAGATGAGATTCTATCGGCGAAAAATGGGAATGGTTTTCCAAAATTTCAACCTGGTTTCCCGTTCAACTGTTCTGACGAACGTACTTGCCGGCAGGCTCGGCTACACGAATCCAGCTTGGAGTCTCATCAATCGTTTTTCCAAAAAAGACCATGAAAATGCATTACAGCAACTTGAGCGGGTTGGGATTGCAGACAAAGCTTACCAACGCGCTGATGAATTAAGTGGCGGACAACAACAACGCGTTGCAATTGCTCGGGCAATGATGCAAGATCCGGAAATTATGCTCGCAGATGAGCCGGTGGCATCGTTAGACCCTGTTCTGGCGCACAGTATTATGCAGTATCTGGAGAAAATCAATCAGGAAATGGGTGTGACGGTAATCTGCAGTCTGCATTTTCTGGATCTCGTTCATCGGTACGCGGATCGGGTAGTCGCGCTAAACGATGGTATCAAAGTTTTTGACGGGCTTCCCGCTGAAATTGACGATAAAAAATTCAAGGAAATTTATGGCAGAGATGCGGAAAGGGTGGGATAAGATGAAGTCAAACCAGAAACCATCCTTTAAACGAGCCTTGAGAATCAGCTTGATTGTAATCGGGCTCATCATTTTATATGCGGTTGGATTTTCTGTCACGAAAGTGAACTTGAAAGAAACGAAAAGCCCAACCCGCCAAACTCAGTTGGTTCGCATTGTTCGAGCGTTATTTAATCCAGATCTTTTCACTTATGATCAGGTGAAAACGGTGGTTCAACTCCCGATCAAAATTCCCTGTGATATTGATCCTGAACGGATCGAAACCCCGGAAACGGAAGCGGGAAAGCCTTCTCTCAAGATCAGTTCCAATTGTTTGAATGCCGGAGATGAAATACTGATAGAAGGATTTAACTTCCCGAATCTGAGAACAGAATATGTCCAATTTATTCCGCCTACCGGAGTGAAAATTAATCTTGGGGAAGGGCAGACCGACCGCGACGGACATTTTGCAGTCACAGCGAAAATTCCAAAAAACCGGGAGTCGGAAGAATTGCAACACATCCAGGTGACAACATCTTCTTTCGGCGGAAACATTCGGATATCCGAAACGCTCAAGGATACTTGGAACAAAATCGTTGAAACTATATTCTTGGCGCTGCTTTCAACTACTGCCGGCTTCATCTTCGCACTCCCGCTTAGTTTTCTGGCTGCCAGAAATTTGATGGAACGCGTAAAAACATCATATCTTGCTGTGAGCCTGATTTTGATACTTTTCCCAATCGGTTTCGTAGCGGGTTCCAAATTTGCAGCGTTGGTTAACGCACAAATTGTCTCTTGGAATCTTCCTCCTGTCGCTTTGTATTCCCTCGCAATTGCAATCGGAATTCTTTGCTTTGTATTTTTGCGCAGAACGTTTGTTGGAAGTTCGCCTGGGCAGCAAAACAAACGAAAGGCGATCGACTTTCTGCGGTTCATTGCAGCCGGAATAACAACTATTGTGTTTCTTTATCTTTTTGCTGCGGCAGTTATCAGATTAGGGCGTTACGTCAGTCCCAAATTAGGCGCTTTCGGCTTCATTGGTTCCTTCTTTGCAGATTTGGGTGAAATTCTTCAGATATTTATCCCTTTGATAATCGGTCTGGCAGTTGGATTCATTTTCAGCAGTTTCGCCGGAAAAATTGCAAAATTGGTCCTAAAACAGACTTCAAAAAACACCTCCCGGTTGCTGTCACTGCTATTTTCTGTCGGATCAGCCGTAATGGTTTTTACGATCATTATGCGCATACTCAACTGGTTATACCAGTTCCGTAACGCCAGTATCTACACGCTCTATCCTGCTATTGCAGGGATAGCCGTTGGCTTAGTCATTTCACTGCTATATCGCCCGGACGCGGAAATAAAAATAGGCTATGTTCTTTATAGCATCACCCGCACCGCATTCAATATTCTTCGTTCAATTGAATCGCTGGTGATGGTGATTGTCTTTGTCGTCTGGGTAGGTATCGGTCCTTTTGCTGGCGCACTGGCATTAGCGCTCCACACTGTGGCTGCTTTAGGGAAACTTTATTCCGAACAGGTAGAGAATATTCTGCCGGGGCCATTGGAAGCAATTCAGGCAACTGGCGCAAATCTGATGCAGCAAATCGTATACGCGGTTATCCCTCAGATAATTCCACCATATATTTCGTTCACGCTCTATCGCTGGGATCAGAACGTTCGCATGTCCACCATCATCGGCTTTGCAGGCGGCGGTGGAATCGGTTTCCTGCTCCAACAGAATATCAATTTGTTGAATTACCGGGCCGCATCTGTACAAATGATCGCAATCGCGATCGTTGTCTCAATGATGGATTATCTTAGCGGATACGTCAGAAATAAAATTGTCTGAACAATGACAACAATCACTTGGCAGCGCCATTAATGAAACAGTGGCGTTGCCAAGCGGCTTCTCAGGAACTGGCAAATTTACAGTGTCAGTTTTTTTCTTAAGTCCGTGAATGAGGTATTTGCTGTCATATCTACCGTCATTGGACTGATTGAAACCATTTGATCATGAATCACCGTTTTAATATCAGAATCCGCTTCGGCGAAACTCAAATCCGGGTTCGGGTACCAGATAATTGACCGCTGCTTTTCAGTCTTCTCAATGTGTTTCTCCATCCCATTCAGTCGAGAAACACGTGTGACACGCCATGGGGTGTCTTTCGACGCAGTTCGCGGCACATCCACCTTCAAAATATCAACCGAGGAAGGGAACCCGTTAGTCAGAATCGCCTGAACAAATCGATGGGCAAAAAAGGAGGCAACAGAAAAATCAACAGCCTTCGAATGGTTGTGATAACCTAATTCGGGCAATATTTCAAGTGATACTGCCATAGATGGAAAACCATAGGAAGCCGCTTCAATAGCAGCGCCAACGGTACCGGAGCTAAAAATGGTACTGCCAAGGTTCTCGCCATAATTTATTCCGCTTATCACAAGATCCGGCCGCTTTGGCATTATTTCTTCAATCGCCTGAAATACGCACTGAGCCGGCGATCCGTTCACTGAAAAGGCGTGCAGCTGCTTTCCGATTCCTGCCGGAGACTGGAATGAACAGACTTCTCCGTCATTCGTAGGAAAAAAACAGCTTCCAGCACCAGTGAACTGGGTTACAGGTGCAACGACCCAAATGTCACCTAAATCGGACAGTTTATCTGCCAGCGCCCAAAGCCCTGGAGATTGTATTCCATCATCATTTGTTATCAATATCTTATGCATATTTTATGTAATCCGTTTAATCGTAATAAAATATTTGGCATAGAATGCCTTATAATTTTTTTATGTTCGGGCTTTCCCGGACGCAGCAGACTCAATTTGGTGAACTGGAGGCAGAATGATGTTTCATATTGTTGCAGATTCTTGTTGCGATCTACCGACTCACTTAACTGAGGGTTATCAAAATTTCAGCATCGTATATCTATCATAAATGATAGATGGATAACCAGCAAAAATCGATCTGACATCGCCAGAGTTTTATGACAAACTTCGCAAAGGCGGTTTTTCAAAAACGAGCCAGGCAAACCCGGAAGCGTTCGTTGAAGAATATCAACGGGTGATCGCTTCTGGGACAAACGAAATTCTATATATAGGATTTTCCAGCGCTTTGAGCGGCACCTACACAAGCGGCGCAACAGCAGCCGGCATGCTTCAGCTACATGAAGGTCAAAAGATTATGACAATCGACTCGCTATCCGCTTCGATGGGGTTAGGGCTTTTGATTCATAAAGCGATTCAATTGCGCGACTCAGGAAAAACCATTGATGAAGTTTATCAATGGATAAAAGACAATCGTCTCAAGATGAATCACTGGTTCACAGTGGACGATCTAAACTATCTGCAGCGGGGCGGCAGAATTTCTGCCGGCGCAGCCTGGTTTGGGGGAATTTTGAGTATCAAACCGGTAATGAATATGGATGATGAGGGTAGACTGATCCCGCGCGAGAAGAAAATCGGCAGACCAAAAGCGATCAAAAGACTATTTGAGAAAATGGAAGCGATGATCGTGAATCCTGAAGAGCAAGAAATCTTTATCAGCCATGGTGATTGTATGGATGAAGTACAAATTTTGATCGATATGATCCGCAGTAAGTATCAGGTAAAAACCATTATTCCGGGTTATGTCGGACCTGTGATTGGATCGCATACCGGTCCGGGTGTAATTGCGCTCTTTTTCATGGGAGAGCATCGTTAAGCTGATATTTGAATGAATGCACTAAAAGAGCGCCGCAAACTAATTCGCGGCGCTCTTTTTTTCATGGTAAAACGCATTGTAAGTTAAAAATCTACTCTTTTATTTTTGTTTCAATGTAATGGTTTACTGAATTAATCGCTTCTTGTGCCTTCGCTACCAGCTTGCCGCCGCCCTGCGCCATATTCGGACGTCCGCCGCCTTTTCCGCCGGCAATTTCGGAAACGGAGCGAACGATTTCTCCTGCAGAAATTCCGCGTTTGATCAAATCTTCCGAAACAGCTGAGACAAAGTAGACCTGATCATCCTTTCGCGTGCCGAGGATAACAACCGCGTTTTTATTCGATTGGATAAACTGATCGGCAAACGTCCGAAGAACATCGATTTCAACATCTTGAAGCAGAGCGGATAGCAAGTTCAAATCACCCACTCTTTGTGCATGTTCCTCAAGCTTTCCAAATTTACTGATTGCAACTTTTTTGCGAAGATCTTGGTTCTCCCGCAGTCGTTTATGCAGTTCGTTCTGCATTTCCTCTACTTTTGCAGGAAGTCCTTCGATGTTCGTGTTCAGAAAGGCAGAAATTTTACGCATTCTTCCAACAGCATGACGCATCAACGAATTCGCAGCATGACCGGTAACCGCCTCAATCCTGCGGATGCCGGTAGCAACGCTTCCTTCACTGATAATAATAAAAGAACCGATTTCACTGGTGTTGGAGACATGAGTACCGCCGCACAATTCGGCTGAAAAAGGTTCCTCTGAATCATCATCCAAAATTCGAACAACGCGGACTGTATCACCGTACTTTTCATCAAAAATCGCCGTGACGCCCTCATTCATCGCATCATCCAGATTTTCGATCTCAATACATACTGGAATTGATTCCAGAATTTTTTCATTAACGATCATCTCAATCTCGTCCAGTTCACTGGGAGAAAGCGCGCAGTTCGGTGAAAGTCAAAGCGCAACCGTTCTTCAGAAACATAAGAGCCGGCTTGCCGCGTTTGATTTCCGATCACTTGCCTGAGTGTCGCATGCAGCAGATGGGTTGCCGTGTGATTGCGCATGATATCTGCCCGACGAACTTTATCCACCTGGACAATCGCAGTATCATTTTGCGCGATCTCGCCGCTCTTTAGTGTTCGGTGTGCAAAATCATTCAGAAACTGGCCGATGAATACCTTCCACAATAAATTCAAACTTTCCGTCCGGACTAATAATTCTGCCAGTATCGTTGATTTGTCCGCCCATTTCCAGATAAAAATTCGTTCTGTCAGTGATGACTTCGCCTTTTGCCCCTCTGACAACGAAGCAACCGGTTCACCGCTTTCTGACAATAGCAAAAGGGCCTTCGCGTTCATATTTCCACAATAATATGGATCAAATTCAACCCCCTTCAGAGCTGAGAAGATTTTCCCTTTTTAATCTTTCAAGGTGGTCATGGAAAAGTTCGGCTCCTTCTCCTCCCATTTTTCCGATCGCTTTGCCTGCGCCAGATGCCATACGATGTGCCTGATTTGCCTGGATAAACCCCTCGCGATCAACGTCAAAACCAAACTCGCGTACAACGTCAAAAGTGATTTCCAGCGGAACGCCATGAGTGGAATAGAGATCGAAGCTGGTTTGCCCATCGACAATGGTCTTCCCACTTGATTTCATTTCCTGAACAATCTGATTCAGTTGGTTCATTCCGTTTTCAAGTGTTTTATTAAGCGGGATTCCTCCCAACGGACAGATTGCAAAATTGCATCTTTAGCGCGTTCAATTCCGGAAAGCCTTCCCATATTGTTCAATCACGATCTGAGCAATTTTGTCCATAAACCCATCTCTGAGCCCAATCTGTTGCCCAAACCGGACGGCCCGCCGAATGATCATCCGACAGATATAATTTCTGCCAATATTGCCAGGGACGACACCATCTCCAATCAAAAAAGAAGCGGCTCGCGCATGATCAGCAATCACGCGGTATGGCGTGAAGTTCGCCATCATCTCCTCTTGGGTCGTTCCTGTCAATTCACGAATTCTGTCGAGCATCGGCAGGAAGAGATCCGTTTTATAATTTGAATTGACATTTTGCAGCACAGATACGATTCGTTCAAACCCCATTCCAGTATCAACAAACTGCTTCGACAAAGGAACCAGCGTATCCGAATCCAGACGATTATATTGGATAAACACCAAATTCCATAATTCAAGAAAGCGGCTGCAATCGCCATTTACGCTGCAAACGTGTCCTGGGACGTCTTTCATATCGCAACGATCTTCACCCAGATCAATATGGATTTCACTACAAGGTCCGCAAGGTCCCTGTGTCAGCCATTTCCCAAAAGTTCTCTTTTCTGCCGAAATACAGTACGTGATCTGGATTGATCCGGGGTTGTTCCTGCCAAATTTGGAAAGCTTCTTCGTCTGCTGGCACTTCACCTTTTTCATCCTTGAAACAAGAGGTCACAACTTGGATTTATCGAGTCCCCATACCTCCAGTCAACAACTCCCATGCCCGGCGATCGCTTCTTTTTTATAGTAGTCGCCAAAGACCAGTTTCCAAGCATCTCAAAAAAAGTATGGTGGGTATCGTCTTCAACATCGTCTAGATCGTTATGCTTGCCGGCAACGCGCATACATTTCTGGGTCGCAGGCACGGGTATATGGTCTGACGTCTGTTCCAAGAAAAACGTCCTTAAACTGGGCCATACCGGCATTCGTAAATAGGATCGTATGATCTCCGGCGGGAACCAGTGAAGCGGAACGGACAACAGTATGTCCCTTGCTGGCAAAAAAATCTAAAAATTGCTGACGGATTTCTTTTCCGGATATCTGTTTTTTCATAATATAATTCCTGCCGTTCTTTATTGATTTTCAATCGGTTTGCAGCCTTATTATAAACCAGCTCCACAGCTGGATGACGGAAACAGGATAGGTATCCAAAAAAGCCGCCAGATTAAACGGATTAAAAAGGTTATCATTATAAATATTAAAAAAAAGGAGTTTTTATGGAGATAAAAATTGAATTTCCAGACAATTCGGCAAAATTAAGCGATTTGGAAGATTTTGAAATTGACCTTTTAAAGCGCACAATTGAATTATCAAAAGCGGCAAAAGATTCAGGCAATCATCCATTTGGATGCCTGTTGGCAGATGCTGAAGGAAATATCCTGATGGAGCAGGGCAACGAAGAAGTATCCTTGAATGGTGATTGTACAGCACACGCTGAAGCGCTCCTTATGCGAAAAGCATCACAAAAATACAGCAAAGAGCAGATGGGAAAACTCTCGCTCTATAGTAGCTGTGAACCTTGTGCAATGTGTTCCGGCGCAATCTATTGGGGAAATCTCGGAAGACTTGTCTACGCAGCACGCGAAGCAGCGCTTAAAGAATTGACAGGAGATGATATTCGAAACCCAACGCTAGATCTGCCTTGCGGCGCAGTTTTTGCCCGTGGCCAAAAAGAAATTGAAATCGTAGGCCCGGTCCTTGAACTTGAACCTGAATTTATTGCAATTCACCGGGATTATTGGCAAGAAGAAAAATAACGGTACAATTTGCCGAACCATATCCCAAGACAAAATATGCGTCTTTTTATTGCAATCCCGCTTCCGGAAAAGTTGCAAACGAATTTGGCAAAAACGCTGCCAGAGCGCTCAAAAATGAATACTTTGGGAATTCGTCCGTCCGAAGCGGGAAATATTCATATTACGTTAAAGTTTCTTGGTGAAGTCGAAAAAACACGCATCCCAGCTGTCACAACTGCCATCCAAGTTGCAGCGGCTGGGATTCCTGCTTTTGAGATTATGCTGACGCAAGGAGGATGTTTTCCCAACCGCAGTCAGCCAAGAATCCTGTGGATTGGCGGAAATACGCCGGATGCGCTTTGCAGCCTTGTTACACGGTTGGAAGAAGAATGCTGTAAGATCAGATTTGAACCTGAATCAAAACCGTTTCGCTTACACGCCACCCTGGCACGAATACAACCTTATCCATCTGCACAATCTCTTATAGCGATTGATGAGACCCTCAAGAAACTTGATTGTCTTCCACTGACATCATTTCATGTTGATCAAGTCATTTTGTTCAAGAGCGATCTTTCTTCAGGGAAACCCCGTTACGCATCCCTTTTCACCCAAAAATTAGATTTCGTGTTAAGATCAAAACCATTGAAAAATAAAGGTGCTCTTTAGGAGGTCAGTCTGGAAGCCATAACCCTCGCGAGGAAAATCGTTGAGATTTTAGAAAATCATAAAGCAGAAGATATTGTATTGATGGATGTCAGTGATCTAGCCGAGTTTACTGATTATTTTATTATTTGCACAGGTACCAGTGATCGCATGCTCCAAAGCCTGGCAGACGTGGTATCCAAAGATATCCGCTCAAGCTACAAAATCCATATCAAAAAACAGGGCGTTGCGGAAGGTGGTTGGATGCTAATGGATTACGGAGATGTCGTCGTGCATCTTTTTTCGCCAGATCGCCGGGCATACTACAGTCTCGAAGATTTATGGAGAGAAGCAAAAATCCTGTTAAAGCTGGAATAGCCTCATATCAAAATATCTTGAAAAACTTGATTAAATGTTTGTGTAACGATTATCGTTATAAAAAAAACAAGCTGATATATTTATTTGTCACAATCTGTTCCCATAATTACTTTTTGTATATAAAATATATCAATAGTATGAGCGGCAAGTATCCACAACGATTTTTTCATTTTTTTCTTATTTTTATATTTATTATTATTATTGATGGAGGATTCCAATGTTGAAAATTAGTAGAAGATTAAATTATGGGTTGCAATTGATGCTTGCATTAGCCTCTGATCCGGACAACATCGCCAAATCAACTGCAACAATATCAGAAAGATTGAACATTCCGCTGCCTTTTCTGCATCAAATCGCACATACGCTGCAGCAGAACGGTCTGATTAAAGCAACGCCAGGTCCAAAAGGCGGGCTGCGTCTTGGTCAAAAAGGCGTAAACACCTCTTTGTTCGAAATTTATAACGCGCTCGAAGGACAATTCTCCGTTCCAACAATGGAATCTGATGAAAGTACTGTTGAAAATGATATCGCTTATGGGCTTTGGAAGGAAGTTGGCTCGAAAATAAACAATATATTACGAGAATACAAACTGGAAGATCTGCTTCAAAGTGATTCACAATAGTATGAATCCGCAAATATATGAATTTGATGCGGTTATTTTAAAAGTTCCTGATATTGACGGTGCATATATTGAATTTCCATATGATGCCCGGAAAGAATTTGGAAAAGGGCGCGTAAAGGTCCTGTCCACCTTTGATGGATACCCTTATGAAGGCAGTCTGGTACGTATGGGGACAGATTGTCACATTATCGGGATCCGAAAAGATATTCGTGCAAAAATCAATAAACAACCGGGCGATACCATACGGGTGACAATTCGGGAACGATAAACATCTTTTCAATAACTAAAAAACCTCTGTTACAAACATTCAGAGGTTTTTTATATTTAATGATAAAACTTATCAAGGAATAACCGGCGTTATCGATTCCGGGCTTTCAGGGGTTCCTTCTAATACCGGCGGCGGAGGCGTTGCTGTCGTCCAGGTTATCGTTTCTGAGGACACCTCACCATCTTGCCAAGGCAACAAAGATAAGAAATCACTGTAAGACATCCCCTTCTTTATTTCGTATCGTCCCAGATAAAAAATAATATCTCGCGACTGCTTGACAGTATGCTGCTTGCCCATCGCCGCCCGATACAGCGATTCGCTTGCCTTCCGAACCATCTTTCCTTCCGTATCCGGCATTCCGCCCGGATAGGCATAGACTTCAATCGGCACGCCAAATTTTTCTTCCAATACGACTTTTGACTTTCCAATTTCCTGCCCATAAAAAGCCGGATCATTGTTTCCTACGTATCCGGAACTGCCAATTTCCCACCCGGCATCCATCATTTCCTGAACCTGCTCAGACGAGATACAATTTTTTGTGTCTACCTGTCCGGCAACAAGCATCAGGTTTCCAACCATACCGTATTTTTCCAAGATCGGAAACGCATTGCGGTATTGTCCCAATTTTGACGAGTCAAACGTGAACATCACCGGTCGCGGGGGCAACTCTCCACCCTCTAACAAAACTTTCACCATCCTTGACAATGTGATGCTCGTATATCCCAGTTCTGAAAGAACCCGCACCTGCTGCTCAAACTCAGCTGATGTCACATTCCGGTCACTTTCCCATTGGTAATAGGGGTCATCCTGTGCAGAATTGGCGACATCGTTGTAATACAAAATAAAAATATCAGCTGCACCAGCTGTATGTGCAACCCAGGTTGCAGTAGGCTCAATCGTAGGTGTCGCCGTCTCTGTCGGCAGAGGGGTGATCGTTGGAGTTTCTGTTACAGTTGCCGTTGGAGTCGGCGGTGTCAATGAAGCAATCCGATTATTCTCTGCTTGAATCGTTGCCGCTGCGACAGTATACAACACATTGGAATCTACGCTGTTATCAGGCAGATTGCAGCTGGTCAGAAACCCCGCCGTCATCATACCAATCATAAGTATGAAAATTATTCGCTTCATAAAATCCTTTCGCGCTCAACTGGCATCAACAGGTTTAATTTTACATCATTCATCGTCGGTTTCATTTTCTTCCAACCATCAAAAGCTATTAAACCAAAATGTAATGATTTGAAAATAAAGCAACACCACAACGTTGGCAAAGGCAAGAGATCCGGTCAACTTCCAGTTAGGTTTCGCGCCGGCAATCATTCTTTCCAGCAACGTAATCTGGAACATATAAGGCATAATCAGAATCAACTGATATACAAATAAACGCCAAAACACGCCCAGCAAGTTGGCTACGACCATTAGCCCAAAAACACCTGCGATGAATACATGGTGCAACCATATTTTTTGTTTTCGAATCAAAACAGGAAAAATCCCTGGTTCAAAATCCACATTTTTATCATATACCGCCATTGCCAACACAAATCGCCAAGCAAGATAGACCAACAAAGCGGGGCATGCAAAACCGATCCCATAGGCAAATGGGACCGCTGATCCGGCGCTGGAAAATGTAAACATAAATGGCAGAAAGATGGTTTGAAACCCCATTGACAATTCAAAATAGCAGCTGAATCGCTGATTTTTTATTGACAGCCAATTCAATAGGATTGTCGCCAGCGTCAAAAAAAACAACAAATTCGTCACGGCAAGATTGGTGCGGTTTTTCAGTAAAAGGATAAAACAAGCGTGATCCAAAAT
Organism: Flexilinea sp.; assembly: GCA_040766005.1. Classification (GTDB taxonomy): domain Bacteria; phylum Chloroflexota; class Anaerolineae; order Anaerolineales; family Anaerolineaceae; genus Flexilinea. Next base: position 45,709 of record JAXGRI010000008.1, read on the forward strand.
CCAAGAAAATACAAGTGCAATTATCGTGTATTGCGATAATTTCATTGAGAAAATGTGGGGTTCGCTCCAGGGCGTGACCAAGCCAGTGAGCACTTTTTGTTGGAATGGATTCAGCCGTTTAATGATCGTACGGTATTGCATAATAAATTGGAAATTTGAAGCAGCAGCATTAATAACAAAATCAATGTTAATTCTAAAATTGATAGCCGATGATCCTGCAAAACCGCGTTGGCTCCCCTGCACCGGAAAGAACCGCGGCAACAATAAAAACGGATTCAAAAAATGTAAATATTTCTCGATAATGAGCCAGACAAAGTTTTTTTCAGTTTGCAACATATTATTTCCAGCGATAACCGCCATCAACCGGTATATCAATCCCGGTTATGTGATTTTTATTTTCTTAATTTCAAAAACCAAAACCGCTTGATCAGATCAGCCGCTGAACCATCTTTTTTCAAGAGCGTTTTTTGGATCAGTTCTTACCTAGCGCTCACTGTTGGTATCAGCATCCGCGAGAATCAATCCAGAGGTGAAATGCTGTTAACTCGAATGTTCGGAGCGAGCGTTTTTAAGCCAGCAGCACAGTCAATTCCAAGACGCACGATCTACTAAGCGAATAAGCGCCGTAATGAACCCAGCGTTGGTATGCTCCCGAGTCGGCAAGGTTGATAATACACCCCGACCTATCGTTTTTCATGATTTTTGATGCTTGAATAGCACACCACCAGACTGCTTTAACATTCGTTTGGAACAGCAGATCCCATTGGGCGGGCGTCACCTGATCCAGTCGCGAAGGAAAAAACAATGAAGCGTTATTGACGAGCACATCCAAACCGCCATTTTTAGCAATCGTTTCAAACATTCGGTCAATTTGATCCAGCTGTAGTAAATCCGCCTCAACCGGGTGCACATTCCAGCGTTTCGAAGCGGCTTCGTCCAGAAAGGAATGGATTTTATCCGGTAGATTACCACGATGGTGCAGCCAAACGGAGTAACCTGAACTGGCCAGCGCTCGTGCGATCTCCTTCCCAAGACGGTCCTCAGCTCCGGTAACAAGCGCAACAACTGTCATCCCATCGAGTCCTGCAACATCTGGAACAGATCGTCATCAGTAATCTCATAGCGCTCTCGTGAAAAAGGTCCGCCAGCAATGACATGCGATCCTTTAATAATTTCTATGATATCTTCCTCGGAAAAGCCATGATCTGTAAGGTTCAAGCCGCCTACTCCGCATGCAATTTTCAGTGCAGCCAGCGCATCAAGGAAATCGTTGGCTTTACTACTTGCCGATTTTCCACGGCTGGTAACCCCCACAATTTCTGCCAATCTCGCATATCGTTCCGGAATAAACCGGGCGCCGAAGCGATGAAAAGCATCAGAGATCATAATGAGCCCCTCGCCATGCATCAATGAAGGATCTATACCGCTCAGGCTGTGCTCGATGTTATGTGCTGAAGTACAGCTTGAGAGACAAATCACCATCCCCCCTAAAGTAGCTCCCCATGATACAGCCGATCGGGCGGCTAAATTAGAGCCGTTATGAATCGCCTCCGGTAAGTTCTCAAAAATCAGCCGGAAACCTTCCAGCGCCAGCGGATCGCTGATCGCATTTGCGTTCTTCGAAACATACGCCTCAAGGCAATGGTAAAGCGCGTCAAAACCTTGGAAAGCAGTGAATTTTGGAGAAATGTTCCTGGTCAAATCCGGGTCAATAAGCGAAAGCTGCGGATAACCGCAGCGGATCCCGACTTTTTCACCGGTGTTTTCATTCGTGATAACTGCGGTCGGGTTGGCTTCGGTCCCGGTCCCGGCTGTTGTCGGAATCGCAACCAGATTCATCGCCGGATTTGCAAACTCTTTACGTCCACCTTTTCCCACCTGAACATAATCCCATAAGTCACCGGGGTTGTTTACCATTGCTGCAACCGCCTTTGCAGTATCGACGCTGCTCCCGCCGCCAAATCCGATTATGAAATCACAATTTTCAGACGCTGCCATTCTTCGGGCTTCGTTTACGTTTCGGACTACTGGATTGGGGATAACGTCTTTATATACGGTTGCTTTAATATCCTGTTTTTTCAGGTGGCATAGAAGAGTTTCCAGATAACCATAATTTTCAATCGAATGTCCCCCGGTAACGATTAAAGCGGATTGACCCGGAAGGGAAATCGCCGACAAAGACTCTAATGTACCTGCGCCAAAAACAAATTTAGTTGGTATCTGAAAAGCGAATTGTTCCATTACTCTTCTCCTTGCGGCCTTCCCGACCCTGATTCAAGTCAGACAGCGGACAGTTGTTCCTGTGCGCGCTTGATCCGTCTGAGCACTTCCTCTTTTCCAATGATTTCCATGCTTTCAAACAAAGGCGGGCTGACACGCTTACCGGTCACGGCTACACGCAAAACTCCGAAAACCTGCCCTGGTTTTAAGTTCATTTCTGCAACAAGCGCCCGCATTTCCGGTTCTCCAATTTGAACGTTGATCACTGGCAGTTTTTCTAATACTGCGTAGCTGCGAGCAGCAATTTCAGCACACTCCTCTGCCGTCAGCCCTTTTTGAATTAAGTCCTCAGTTGTCGGCTGAACATCATCTTCAAAGAAAAAGTCGGCAAGATCAGTGGCTTCATCCAAACTGTTTATACGCTCCTGAATAATAGGGGTGATCTTTCGAAGCGTCTCATCAGATGTCTTGTAACCCTTTTCTTCAAAGAACGGTTTGATCCGCTGAGATAGGTCATCAATTGACAAACTTCGGATGTGCACACCATTAAAGTGATCAAGCTTACTGAAGTTGATAGCAGCCGGAGATGGATTCAGTTGTTCGAGTGAAAAAGCGTTGATCAGTTCTTTCATGTTGAAAATCTCTGTATGGTCGTCGTAACTCCAGCCCATCAACGCGATCCAGTTTGCAACCGCTTCGGGAAGGTATCCCAGCCCCTTCAAGTCGGTCAGGAAAATCGAATAACCGTCTTTGATCAGGTCTGTTGATTCACGTTTTGACATTTCCCCTTGCCACTGGGTTTCAGAAAAACGGAAAGATGAATCCAAACTGGTTCTTCCCAGCCAAACGCTTCAATGATCATATGATGCAGCGGCAATGTCGGCAGCCATTCCGATCCGCGGATCACATGGGTTATTTTCATCAAATGATCATCGACAATCGCCGCCAGATGATACAGCGCCCAGCCGTCCGACTTAAGGATGATATAGTCATCGATCGTCCGATTTTCCACTGTAATTTCACCACGCAACAAGTCCCGGACAGTCGTTGTACCTTCCTTGGGCGTTTTAAACCGAATTACATAAGGCTCGCCATTTGCAATCCGCTTCCGGGCTTCTTCAACCGGAATGTCGCGGCATGTCCCATCATAATGTGGGAATTCTTTCCGTTGCTGCTGCTGCTGTTTCACCTGGCTAAGGCGCTCCGGGGAACAGAAGCAATAAAAGGCCTTTCCTTTTCTATCAGTTGTTCGGCAAAATCATGATAAACCTGTTTTTTTCCGATTGACGATAAGGTCCAGTCGATCCGCCCTTATCCGGGTGCTTCGTCCCAATCGATTCCCAACCAATGCAGTCCATCTATAATTTCTTTTTCAGCAGTATCCACATATCGCTTTTTATCTGTATCCTCGATCCGCAATATGAAAGAGCCGCCGGTCTTTTTCGCCAGCAGATAGTTATATAATGCGGTCCGACCGCCACCCAAATGGAGTCTTCCCGTAGGCGATGGGGCAAATCTTACCCGAACTGGTTTCAACTGATCTGTCATGTTTTTATTTTTTCCCCGTTCCTCAAATTCGTAAAAAAGTTTTCAAAACCCGCTTTCGCACGGTTTGCTGATTACAAGATATCTTCTTTGCGCTCTTGCCTGACCACTACACTCTCCACCAGACCAATCATCAGCGCCAGGGCCATTGTTGAAGAACCGCCATAACTGATAAAGGGCAACGTCAATCCGGTAACCGGCAGCACCTGTAAATTCACACCGATATTCACGGACATCTGAAAAAACAATACGGTCGCCACGCCATAACAGATGAGCGCCCCAAAAAAATCAGGGGCGAGTCGCGCCGCTCGCAGACAACGCAATACCATGAAAACCAACAACCCAATTATTATAATTGTACCCACAAAGCCAAACTCTTGTCCCAGCGCTGAGAAAATAAAGTCTGTATGGCGAACCTTCAGGAACCGAAGCTGAACTTGGGTCCCCGTTTCCATATCCCTGTCCAAACCAGCCACCCGATCCAAGCGAGATAACCGCCTGGTCAACATTGTACTTGTCACCGTAACGCGCGTTTTCATCCGGTGTAAAAAAGTTTCGCACCCGATTCAACTGATACGGTTGAACAAACGGAATGGTATCAGGAGAAATAAAAAACCAGATCACCAACCCAATCAGGACAACAAAACCCGTTATTCCCAAAATCGCCAAATGTTTGCCCTGCACCTTACTCACCCAAAGCATAGAAAACCAAATGACCATCATCACAATCGAAGTACTCATGTTTGGTTGGAGAAGGATAAAGAAAACGATTCCAAACGCAATTACAAAACTATTAAAAATCCATCGCAGGTCATGCTTGGAATTATCATGATCTGAAAAATATTTTGCCAGACGAATGATCAGAATCGCTTTAGCGAACTCCGAAGGCTGGATATTGATAGGTTCAATCTGCAGCCAGCGTGCTGCTCCAAACGTCGCCTGCCCAAAGATCCGCAACAATATCAGCAAGATAATAATTCCGAAATACATCAGATTTGCAAGGGATTCAAGATAGTGATAATCCACGAAAACAATCATTATGATCAAGGCTAAGCCAACACAAACAAAGAGGATCTGGCTGTTCACGCTGACTTCGAGGTTTCCCGCCAACGCTGAACGGATCATGACTATGCCAAAAATACACAAAATCACCACATTCCCAAACAACCAAAAATCAAAGTTGCGCCAAAATTCTTTTTCATCGCTTTTTCCCAATACGACTTTTTATTTTATTGAATCGCGGGATTGATTGTTTCACCAGCGCGTTCACGATCATATTCTTTTAACAGAAAATAGTTATCGATAATTCTGCGAACGGTAAAGGCGGCTGATGATGAACCTTCCTTGCCGTTGTATAGAAAAACAACAGCCGATATTTCGGGAGAATCGAACGGAGCATAGGCTGCGGTCCAGGCATGCGACGGCCAGGCGCCAAAGATGCAGATATTTTTCTCGCGGGCAATATCATCACAATATTCCGCCGTTCAGTTTTCGCGGATGCCTGATGGATATCTCCTTCAAAAGCTAATTCAGCAGTCCCGCCGGGCTGCGGTACAAGCCGTAATCCCTGACGGGTCAAATCAACTACCCAGGGATCAATCGTCTTATATTCACCTGTCTCAACCCCATCTTCGTCATACATCATAATTTTTGGATCCTTCGTTATGTCCCAAAGCAATTGCGGCGTAAACGGCAAGACGACATTGCCTCGTTCATCCAACACTTCTTTGATGATCGTCGGCTTCATATGAGCGCCATAATTCGCGACGGTAGCAAATGAACCAAGCACCTGCAATGGTGAGGCACTGATGTATCCCTGTCCCATGGATGCCAGATATGTATCGCCTGTCGCCCAAGATTCTCCTTTGTTCACCCGTTTCCAAGTGCGGGTTGGGATCATTCCTTTTTCCTCACCGGTCAGTTCAATTCCTGACACCTCACCATATCCTAATGCGTGGGCATATTGACCGAGAAGATCAATACCAAGTCCCTCCTGTACCTCATTCGAATATCCTCCCCCCACTTTATTGAAGTACAAGTTGCAAGACCAGGCAAGTGCATGAATATAATCAACCTTGCCATGCCCGGTACGCACATGGCAGACATATTCCTGTTGCGAACCTGGGTCGTTCGGCGAGAAGCTGTTTTGAAGAAAAATATTACCGGGACAGTCTATTCTGAAGTCAGGTGCCACAATCCTCTCATTGATCGCTCCTAATCCAGTCACGATCTTAAAAACAGACCCCGGCGGCTGCGCCACCTGAGTGACGTGATTTAGCAGCGGTTTGGATTGATCCAGAGACAATTGCTGATAATAATAAGCAGGAATGTAACGGGTCATCCGGTTATTTTCAAACGTCGGTTCAGACACCAGTGCAAGTACTTCACCGGTTTTCGGATTCATCGCAATTGCAGCGCCGTCATAAGTCAGCGGTCCGGTTATGTTCCTCTGATTCCAATATTCCATCGTGTCCAGCAGCGCGCCTCTGGCCACATTCTGAAGCCGGACGTCAATCGTCAGTTTGACGTTATATCCGGGAACCGGATCCATTGGCGGTTCGAGGTCGCGCATCTCCAGTCCCGCAACGTCCACCTCAACCACGCGTCTGCCATTTTTTCCGGAAAGCAGATCTTGTAACGACGACTCGACACCGGCATATCCATACTTATCGCGGTTGAGGATAAAGCCGCGATCATCCATTTCATCCGCCACGATATTCGGAATAGGCCCTAAAAAACCGACGATTTCAGCCGTGTCATATCCGGTCGGATATTCGCGAATTGAGTTAACGCGGACGTCCACACCAGGCAGATTTGCCGACAACTCTTTAATCTCCATTGCGGTTTCTTCCGGCACGTCACATTTGATTCCGGTTGGCGCGTATGGTTTCAGCGAATTGGCAATATGGACGATTTGCGTGATCCCAAAGTCAGTACCGCATTCACTGAAGAGCCGTACCGTTTCTGTATTGATTTCCCCGTTGTTCACCGGAATATCGATTAACTCAGACAATTTACGATAAACTTTTTGCACATCACCAGCATTTGCCGGCAATTCTGCAGGAGTAATTACAATATCATATGTCGGAACATTGCGGGCGAGCACCACTCCGTTTCGATCGTAGATAATACCGCGGATCGTTTGTTCTTTCACAACCGATATTCTGTTTTCATCCGCAAGCGCAAGATAGTAGCTGCCATCTACGATTTGAATGATGACGAGTTTATAAATAAAAAACACCATCACCAATCCCAATATGACATAGAATGCGACAAAACGGAAATTTTTGAAATCTAGTTTTTCTCTGTTGTAGCCTTCAATCATACTTCTGCTTCTTTTTGGCATACCACATTTGCCCAGTCATTGACAATCCCGAAAACTGGAATCGCCATCAGTAAATTCAGCGTCAATGATGGTATTGTAACCTGAGTCAAAATCGTTTTCGGATCAAGGGCGATGTCATTGATGAACAGAATTGCATAGGAAACCAACGCTGTTAAAATCGACCCGACAATCGTGACAAACATCATCAAAATCATCGGCATCTGCCAGAATCGTGTTTTCAGAAAATGAATAAACAGCCAAACAAGCCCGTAAATAATAAAATAGCCATATAAAGGCAGCGCAGAAAGATAAGACATAACCAAAGCACCTGTCAAATACCAGACCCAAGAGTAACGGGTATGTGGGTTTAAGCTCCAAACGATGAGTATCAACAGGATCAGATCCGCGTTGCCGCTTAACAGGTTGATCCGGCTCAGTAAGGTTGCCTGAAAAATTCCAGAAAAAATCATAACCGGGATAACGATCAAAATTTCAACCATTTTTGCTTTAAGGCTCCAAGGGACGAATATTAGAAGGCCTGAAATTCGCGACCACCAACACAGCCTGGAGATTTGTAAAATCCTCTGCCGGTTGAATCGATGCAGATTGGAATAATTCATTTTCCAGTTTGTTGACGTTTAGAATGTGTCCAATCAAAATATCGCTTGGGTAGTTGCCGCCCAGCCCTGATGTCTGAACAAGATCGCCCGAATGGAGTTCTACTTCCTGCGTAACCATTTCAATCGTCAAATCAGAGGTTACGGAACCGCGCAACAGCCCTTCTACATCCGCCTCTACGATCCGGGAATTTACCATTGACCCGACATCAGTAATCAACTGCACCCGGGCAGCAGAAGCGGTCACAGCATCGATCCGCCCTACCAGCCCTTTCTCGGTCACAACCGGCATATTGAACGCGATACCATCATCAGAGCCTTTGTCGATCAGGACATATTGCATGAATGGACTGGGATCTTTCCCAATGACTTTGGCCGCCACGTATGTCTCTTCCGGCCGACCGCGCGCGAACCCCAGCAGAGAATACAAAATATCTGCTTCTTTCAGGTCTTGTTCCAATTGAATAATATACGTTTGAGATAATGAGAGTTGCTCCTGCAAAGCCTGATTTTCGGCACGCAAGTTGATCACATCACGCGGAATCGTGAAAAATTCATAAATCACTTGAATTCGCTCTGCAACCCATGTCTGCAACTGGATCACAGGATCAATTACCCGTCCCATCGTAGACGTTAGATATCCGCTCAAAGCAAGCAGGATCGTCCCTGCAATGATCAGAATCAGAACGATTCGTCCCCAGTTTCCTGTAAATCGGTTCATCTTAAACTATTATAACCATCGGGAGCTTTTACCAATCCCGACTCATCTTAAAGATTGCCTTAATTTCAATAAAGCGCTTGAAGAAATTAACGTCTCCCGGAAAATCGATCCAGACTGGCGGCAAACTGGTTAATGGTCGATGCATTTTCCAAAACCATTCCGGCGCCGCGAGCAACACAAGTCATCGGATCTTCCGCAACCCAAACTCGAATATTCAACTCGTCATTCAGGCGATCCGCCATACCCAAAATTTGAGAACCACCACCAGAGAGACAGATGCCTGTCTCAATCAAATCCGCGACTAGTTCCGGCGGAGCTTCATCAATCGCATCTTTGACCGTATCAACAATCACTTGAATGGATCCGGAAATCGCTTCGCGAATCTCAACGCTGGAAACTTCAATCGCTTCCGGCAGACCAGTCACCAGATTCCGCCCTCGGATCACCATTGTGCGTTCCATCGGCAGCGGGTGGGCGGAAGCGATTGAAATCTTGGTTTGCTCTGCCATCCGTTCACCGATATAAAGGTTATAGCGATTGCGAATATAATTGAGGATATCCTGATCTATCTCATCACCTGCGACACGCAGCGAACGGGACACAACAATTTCATTCATCGACAGGATGGCGACTTCAGTGGTACCGCCACCAATATCAACCACCATGGTTCCCCGGATTTCATTAATCGGCAATCCGATTCCAATCGCGGTTGCTTTCGGCTCTTCAATCAAGTAAATTTCACGTGCCCCGGCAGCCATGGCAGCGTCATACACCGCCCGGCGTTCAACACCGTCGCTCCGCTGGGGATTCCAATAACCACGCGCGGCCGCGGAAACGGCGCAATCGTCTGCTGATGCGCTCTGCCGATAAAATAACCGAGCATCGCCTGTGTGATTTCAAATTCAGAAATGACACCGTCACGCATCGGGCGTACAACCATCAGGTTAGCCGGCGTTCGGCCCACCATTTCCTTTGCTTGAGCTCCAATCGCAACCGGACGTCGTGACCGCTTTTCGACAGCGACCCAGGAAGGCCCATTAATGACAATCCCTTTCCCGCGCACATACACGAGCGTATTGGCTGTCCCCAGATCAATCCCAATATCAAGGGAGAACAGCCCCATTAACCAGTTCAATGGATTAAATGCCAATTTTTTGCTCCGGGCGTTGTTTCTTCTTATCTTTGTTTATAAGTTTTGCTCCAATCTGTAGAATTTCATCATGCAGATCCGCATTATTCTACAGAATGCCTTTTTAACATATCTTATTGATTATATCAAATAGCTGAGTAAAAACATGTTCTTCGGGAAGAAAAAGAGAATTCGTATAAAATATGAATATGCTTGGGGCCAGAATCTTCAATATTTGGAAAAACTTTATTATCAGCCAGTTGCTTTTAATGCTGATTATTGGAATTGCAACTTATTTCAGTCTCAAAGTCCTTGGAGTCCCTTATGCACTGGGACTTTCCGTGCTGGCTGGCGTCTGCGAAGGAATCCCCCATTTCGGACCAGTGATTGCAGCAACGGCCGCGATCATCATCGCATACATCAAAGGATCGACCATCCTGGCGGGCCCCAAATTGGCAGCTGGCCCTGATCGTACTGGCAGTCACGCTTCTGATCCAATGGGCGGAAAATTGGCTAATCAAGCCCAAACTGGTCAGTTCAATGCTGGATATTCATCCGCTGATCGCCTTGATCGGCATGACATTTTTTGGATCGTTGTTCGGCGTGCCTGGCTTGCTCCTTTCGATTCCGATTTCTTTGACAATTCGGGAAATAATCTATTATTTCTTTTATGAAGAACAATCCGCTCATTGTTTCCCTGAAATAATCGGGGGGATAAAAACGCACCGCATTCAAAAAAGGATGAATGATGAAGCTGTTGGAATGCGTTCCAAATTTTTCAGCTGCCCGAGATAAATCAACCGTTGCTGCGTTGATAAAATGCGCAGCCAATGCGCCCTGCGTCAAACTGATCAATTCTCATACCGATTCAGATCATAATCGGACAGTTTTGACGCTAATTGGTGAACCGCAACCATTACAGACTGCAATGGTCCAATTGGCAACTCTCGCAACAGAATTGATTGATCTTACAAAACACAAAGGCTGCCATCCACGAATCGGCGCTGTCGATGTAATCCCGTTTATCCCGCTCAAAAATTCCGACATGGGAGACGCGATCCAGTCGGCTGTCTCCCTCGGCAACGAAATTGGCTCCCGGTTGAAGATCCCAGTTTTTCTATACGGTGAGGCAGCCAGAATTCCCGCACATCGAAAACTGGCAACCATCCGCAGGGGTGGGTATGAAATGTTGCGAACAACAATCGGTACAGAGATACGAACCACTCCGGATTTTGGACCATCAATCCTGTCGACAGCTGGCGCGACAGCCGTCGGCGCCCGCTTCTTTTTAATTGCGTTCAATATCTTTTTAAACACAGACAACTTGTCAATTGCAAAAAACATCGCCGAAGCAATTCGAGAATCAAGCGGAGGAATGCAACATGTTCAGGCGCTGGGGATGATTGCGAACGAAAAAGCTCAAGTCTCGATGAATCTAATGGATTATCGTGTGACATCGTTAAGAGATGTTTTTGGAGCCGTCGCAAGTCTGGCAGAAAAACAAGGCGTCACAATCAGCCATTCCGAACTGGTCGGATGTCTGCCGCAGGCAGCTTTGACAAAAACGAATCCGACGGATTTAAAGATCCATAATTTTTCTGAAACGTTAATCCTTGAGAACCATTTACATTAGATCCCTGTTGGCTATACGCAACATTATTCTTTTCGTCATTTGATTTAGAACGGATCATCTCGCCTGCCAATCATCATAGCTTGAGCTCTTTTTAGTATATAATCCATAACACTATGGAGAAAAAAATGACAGAGCAAAAAATCCCCTCCTACGGAGGACAAGCACTCATAGAAGGTGTATTGATGCGTGGAAGCAGGCACGCTGTCGCTTCCATGCGTGCACCGGACGGACATATTGAAACGGTTCATGAAGAACTAGGCGGGATCTATAAATCGCGTATCAGAAACATCCCTGTCTTACGCGGGTTAATCATTTTGTGGGATTCGCTGGGGCTGGGGATGAAATTCCTGACCATCTCGGCAAACGTCCAGACCGGAGAAGATGAAAAGATCGAAGGTCCGCAAATGGTTCTGACCCTGCTTGTTTCATTCGCAATCGCGATCGCGTTGTTTTTCGTCGCTCCTACCTGGATTGCCAAGCAGCTGGAAACTTGGGCTGGCCTTCCTCGCTGGGCTGGGAATCTGCTTGAGGGTGTGCTGCGCTTGGCCGTAGTAATTCTTTATATGGTTTTGGTCTCTAAGATGGAAGAAATCAAACGTGTTTTTCGTTACCATGGCGCAGAGCATAAAACGATCAACGCATTTGACAACGGCTTTGAAATCACGGTGGAAAACGTTCGTCAGCAATCACGCCTCCATCCGCGCTGTGGAACGGCGTTTATGGTAACCGTCGTCTTGATTTCAGTTATCCTGTTTATCATTATCGGACCGCTGACGGAAACGATGCTCAGCCGGATTATCAGCCGGATCCTTCTGATTCCGATTATTGCCGGTGTGTCATACGAATACATCCGCTGGAATGCAAAGCACCTTTCAAATCCGATCGTCAAGGCGCTTTACTATCCGAACTTATGGGTTCAGAACATCACCACCGCCGAACCGGACGACAGCATGATTGAATGCGCAATTTCCTCATTCACAAAAATGCTTGCCTATGAGAACGGATTTGTCGAAACCGACCAGGTACTTTCGGATGACATGAAAGATTCCAATCTGATCCGTGAAAAAGAAATAACCTGAAGGGGGGTAAGATGACTCGGTGGCAAACAATGACAGCCGTCGCGCTCATCAGTTTTCTGTTAGCAGGGATATTTTTCTTTTTTATGACAAAACCCCGAGGAGTGCCACCGAACTTTCTACAGCAAACCTCAATTATCATTTGAAGTTTGAGATCGTCGGAGAAGTCAATCAACCCGGCGTTTATCTAGACTCAAGCGCCTGGAGTAGAACAAGCTGTGAAACTCGCTGGCGGATTAAAAGATACGGCCGATTTAGGAAACAGCGGTCTGGCACAGCTGATCCGGGATGGAGACACGATCATCATCCCAACCCGCCCGGCAGCAGCAGCAACGCTGACACTTTCTGTAAAAAACACTTTTTCAGTGACGGTAAATTTGAATACAGCAGATCTTAATGAACTAATGACGCTGCCCGGAATAGGCGAAAAGAAAGCGCAGGATATAATAGACTACAGAAATCAAAATGGTCCGATGACTGATCTCGGTCAACTGCTGCAAATTGACGGATTCGGCAAAAAAACGATCGAACGTTTTATTGATCTTGTAACACTTGAATAGGCAAGGAAACCATATGGGAATCAAAGAAAAAATCGAAAGCAACCTGAAAGCCGCCATGAAGGCGCAAGATGAAACCAAAAACGGGTTTATCGAATGGCGCTGGCTGCAATCAAATTCGCAGAGAAAGAAAAGGCTCGGCGATTGATGAAGAAACCTGCCAAAGCCTGATTCAAAAAGAAATAAAAATCAGGAATGAGATGGTTGAGGACGCTAAAAAAGCAGATCGGCCGGATACAATTCCTCAGATTGAGAACGAAATTAAGCTGCTCGAAACATTTCTGCCGAAACAGCTTTCACAGGGCGAACTGTATAAAATCGTCCGTGAGACAATTGCAGAGGTTCAGGCAAGCAGCCCTCTTCAGACATGGGGAAAGTGATGAAAGCTGTTTTGTCTAAAGTCAAAGGAATCGCCGCAAATGACGTCGTCAGCAAAACAGTCCGTGAGTTATTGACAAACGCATGATCGAACCAGTTGAAGCAAAAAATCATCAACGTGAAGACTCAGGAGTTCTGAAGCTGGTATTTTTTGTTTTTAACAATTTTGATCACCTTCGCACTTTTATCCTCTTCAAATTTCAATTCGGAAAACCAGTTATAGCCTGAATGTCGGTGATGTGGCGAACTGCGTGATATTCTTGCCCCGCGAACTATGACTTATGAAAGCCAGATGCTGACGGATCAAGCAAGAAACGACGCAGAAAAATATGGTCGGGAAAGTCTATTTGCCGGCAGATCCGACCATCTCCCGAAACCAGGTACAATATCTCCCGTCTCTCCCTTCAGTTTATCAGTACAGTTAGAGGGGATAAATATGCTTCTCAGACCCAGAAGACAGAAGATATCCAAAAGTTGAACTTTATCCGGCTAGATGACACATTGATCACTCAAATTCTGGAAGGACACTGACTGGAATACGGTTCAGGTTGAGAGCCAGCGCATCCTGGAACAAGTCATGCAAAACTCAATCCGTGACGATCAGTGAACACACAGATCGCCAATATTCCAACGATGATCAATTATGTCGTCTCCAACCAGCTGGCAGATCTAATCGTAAGTCTTACAAGGCGATTCGTAATACCGAACAGCATTTATAGCGCTGATTTGACAGAAAAGAATAAAACTGAAGCCCGCGATGCAGTCCAGCCGCGAGAACGGACTTTTGTAACCAACCAGACAATTGTTGCCCGCGGACAATTAATCACAGAACTGATTTATGAAGCGTTGGACAAAATGGGATTGGTTCAATCTAAAAACGACAATAAAAAAATCATTTCTGCGGGTTTACTGGTCGCAGGGCTGGGAATCTTTGCGTTTCTCTTTTGCGGTTGATCAACGTTACAAAAATTTAAATATCCGCGAGTGCTTTCTGATCGCAGGGTTGTATCTGTTTTTTCTGTTTGCTGCCCGATTATTAATTCCCAATCGAACCATTGTCCCATTTATTTTTCCGATCCAGGCTTTGGGACTTACCATCGCCTGTCTGAGCGGAATCATACGCGATGATAATTTCAATTATCATCGGCCTGCTCGTCCCATATGATTTTCAGGACGCCCTCTTCTATGCCATGTTTTATGTCATATCCTCACTTGCTGCGATTACCGTATTGAAAAAAGCGCGTCAGATCAGCAATTTTCTGATGGCTGGTTTTGCAGCTGGATTTATTGGAATTCCAATTATTATCAGTTATCAAATTCTGTTTAGAGGAACGGATATGATCGGTCTGGCGACGTTGGCAGCCGCCTCCATCAGCAGCGGGTTGTTGGCAGCCGCAATCGCCCTGATCACCCAATATCTTTTCTCGCGTTTTGTCGGTGTAGCAACTTCTCTTCAACTGATGGAAATCATTCGTCCAGATTCGCCGCTCTTGCAATTCATGCTGAATACCGCGCCCGGCACATACCAACATTCATTAATGGTTGCAAACCTGTCTGAACAGGCTGCAAAAGTAATTGGCGCGGATCCGCTTCTGGTGCGAGCCGGAGCCATGTATCATGACGTTGGGAAAGGCATGAATCCAACCTTTTTCATTGAAAACCAGGTGTCCGGTACGATCAACCTTCATGAGGATATCACCGCTAAACAAAGCGCAAGCTCCATCATCCAGCATGTAAACGATGGCGTAGCGCTCGTAAAAAAATATCATCTGCCGGAAGTGATTGAAGATTTCGTCCGGGAACACCATGGCAACAACGTCACCCGTTATCAGTTAAATCAAGCGCTTACACAAAACGAAGAGGAAGTTGACGTAGCAGACTTTACCTATCCGGGCCCCCGCCCCCGCAGCAAGGAAACAGCGTTAGTGATGCTCGCAGACACATGTGAAGCCAGAGCGCGGGCAGAGAAGCCCAAAACAGACGAAGAAATTGATGCAATGATAAAGAACGTTTTCGATTATTACAGCACGAGCGGACAGTTGGACAACGCGCCGCTTACATTGAGCGATCTTACCAAAATACGCGAAGCGTTTGCGAAAGTGCTGCGCAATTATTATCATCCGCGAATCAAATATCCGGAAGCGACGAAATCAGCGGGTAAATTGCAGAAAACCGCTTCAAAATCTTCCACAGCAAAGGAAGAAGAAACTGTACAATCATCATTTGTAAATTCAAAAAACGCTTCCCAAAAGTAATGCCAATGTTTATTGATAACCAGTCCGGGAAAGACAATCTGACAATCAGCGATGTTCTTTTACATCAAATTGCAGAGCACATTCTCGCTGACTTTCACCTTGAAAACGCACTCTTTACGCTCTGCCTCCGTAAACCGGCTGAAATCAAAAAGCTTAACAAAACATATCGTGCCATTGATAAAGTAACGGACGTGTTGTCATTCTCTTCTGACGGAGAAGTTGATCCGGAAAGCGGAAAACCCTATCTTGGAGATATCGTTATCTGTTTGCAGCAGGCTGAAGAACAGGCGCGTTGTTCCGGGCATATTCTCGACAACGAAATAGCCTTGCTGTTGGTTCATGGTCTGCTTCATCTGCTCGGCTTTGACCACGGTTCAAAAGAAGACCGTCAACGGATGTGGGACGTTCAGGAGCGTTATCTGAGATCGCACAATATCATTTTGGGCCGTATCCCCGGAGATCATTTTGATTTCTGATTTTTTCAAATCTAGAATCGCATCATTTGCGCATGCGCTTGCCGGAATTAAAAGCTGTTTCCGGTCTGAAATAAACGCCCGAATACACATGGTTATGACGATTCTCGTAGTGATTGGCGGCGTGTTGTTTAACGTCAGTCGAATCGAATGGATGCTATTGATCATTTTGATTGGTTTTGTCTGGACGGCAGAGTTGCTCAATACCGCGATTGAAAATATTGCTGACCTGATCACAAACAACTATGATCCACGAATCAAACGGATCAAAGACATGGCAGCCGGTGCCGTGCTGATTGCAGCCATCTGCAGCGCCACTATTGGGCTGTTGATTTTCATTCCAAGGATTATCCAGTTTGTGAGCCGTTTCATCCTTCATTGATCTCGCTCACAATTTCGTCTTCCATTTTATGACAAGTATGATAAAATAGAAGCGTTTGATTTGCGTAAAGCAATTCTTTCCATTTCCGGTGCTATCCGGAAATAATCCCACGGAAAGGAGGATACGACAATGCGGAAATATGAAATCGTAATCATTGCGAATCCTGATCTTGATGAAGAATCCCTCAATGGAATCATCGAAAAAGTCAGCGGTTGGATAACTGGCAGTGGCGGTGAAATTGAAAAGATTGACAACTGGGGAAAACGTCGGTTGGCATATCAGATTCAAAAGCAGCGCGATGGTCATTATTACTTGATTACCGCCAATCTCGAACCATCGGCCACTAAAGAACTTTCGGCAAACTTGCGGTTCGTTGAAAACATTCTTCGGTCAATGATTGCACTGGTTGAAGAATAGTCTTTTATTAAAGAATCGGTTTTAACCGTTTTTAGGAGTAAATATGAGCGAAGAAGTCATGAGTGAGCAGCAGGAATATCGCGGCGGAAGAAAATTCATCGCCAGACCGAAAATTTGCCAGTTCTGCTCGGAAAAAAACACTGCGATTGATTATAAGAATACAGATCTGTTGCGGCGTTTTGTCACAGAAGAAGGGAAAATCCGCCCTCGTCGCCAGACGGGTACCTGCGCCAAACATCAACGCGCGGTTGCTGCGGCTGTAAAAAGAGCTCGTTTCATCGCGTTGCTGCCTTTCAGTTCTGAACCATACCAGGATGTTGTTCGTTAACATTCACCTGATCTGATTATTAAATAGGGCATAGAGCAACCTCTGTGCCCTATTTTACTAAGGAGTTACTATGTCAGAACCAGAGAAAAAGATTTTCCGCATCTGCGTTCAATGAACAAAAAGAATAAAGCCCGCAGGGAACAGGAACAGCATTATGTAAAATGGCTGAAAATTGGCGCCATCATCACCGCTGTGCTTGTCGTTGTTCTGGTAATCGCGGCCGTGGTCTACCAATATCTTTACCGCCAAATAAAGTGCTCGCCAAAGTTGGGAATGAAAAAATTAACGTCACTCAATTTGAAGAGGCAGTACGCTATCAGCGCACCAATATGATCAGCAACTATAATTACATGGCGCAGCTTTATCAGGCATTTGGCATGCCGATGGACGAAAACACAAAATCGACCTATACAACACAGCTTTCCAAAGAATATGCTCCAATTATCGGGCAACAGGTCTATAACACACTGATTGACCAGATCGTACTGAATTACGGAGCCAAGGAAGCTGGCATATCTGTATCAGACGAAGAGCTTGATTCAGAAATGCGTTCAATGTGGGGATACTTCCCCGATGGTACGCCAACTCCCGCTCCAACCAATGAGCCGTTTGCAAGTACGCCAACCGTCTCCGATGCACAAAAAGCCATATTGAACTATACAGAAACTCCCACCGCCACAGCTGAAGCGGACGAGCTGACATCGTTAGAAGAAAGTGGTCCGTTACCTGCTGCTGAAGTTGCCACGGAAACGCCAACGGTTGCCCCTTCACCTCTGCCAACTGAGACAACGGTTGCCGACCCAACGCCAACGCTGACACCGACTTTATACACTGAAGAGATGTACAAAGCGAATGTTGATCGTCAGTTTGTTAACAATAAAGATTATTCAAAAGAGTTCTTCCGAAAACAGCTATATTATCAGGAGCTTCAGAGAAAAGTTCAGGATTTTCTTGCGAAAGATATCCCGACAGAGGCAGACATGGTGTGGGCACGGCATATTCTGGTTGCAACCGAGGATGAAGCGAAAAAAGTGATTGAACGCCTCGACGCCGGCGAAGAATGGAATGCGTTAGCTGCCGAGTTATCAATAGATACGTCCAACAAGGACAAGGGCGGGGATTTAGGCTGGTTCATGCAGGGGGCAATGGTAAAGCCGTTTGAAAACGCTGCATTTGAACAGGAAATCGGCACACACAGCAAGGAACCGATTATGTCGGACTATGGATTCCATATTATTCAGATCGTCGGGCATGAAATCCGCCCGTTGACGCAAAATGATCGGGATACTATGATCCGCAGCGCTTATGACTCCTGGATTACAGATGCGAAGTCAAAATTGAAAGTGGAAACAAATTCAGATTGGGTCAATTTTGTACCAACCGAACCAGAGCTGAATCTATTCTAAAAAGTACTGATACGGATATCCAAAGATAGCAAAGAAAAGTCGTTGAATGACATCAACGACTTTTCTTGTTAGATAAAGTTCCTGCTGGAATTCATAATTATTCCTTTATTATCTGATAGGTTTTTATATTAGCTTGCTCTATCTTGAATCATTAGATAAACTTTTAAACAAAAATGGGCGGGAACGATTCAGCCTTCCCAAAAAACGGCTTTATTGACCGATTGAAATGGCAGAATTGGATTGTCATAAAGCGAATCATAATCATAAGAACAACAAAGGGGTCCAATGAATAAAAAAAGGGTTTTAATTGCATGTATGTTTTCCATTTTCCTTTTTTGCTTTTGTTTTCTATCTGTGGGAGCACAATGTGGCGACGGCACCTGCTCTATCGGTTCTGATTTCTTGACAGGGGAAACCATCTATGGCTCTTCAGATATTTGGAGTTGCGTTGAAGGCGTTTGTCTGGTCGGCTATCAGAACGGGGATTGGAAACCAATTTATTTTGTTGAAGCGGCCGATGTCTACTGCGTAGGAAATGGTTGTGCTGAACAGGTTTTTGAGGTGATCAGGAACTACTACAATGAAAACGAGTATGGATCTTCGCAGTGGGAGGATGATTTTGATAATTCGCAGTGGGAAACTTATGATCAAGGAACATGGATCAGCCCCAGTGAATACAGTGAATTCTGTGAAGGAAATTCATGGGACTGCCCAGATTATATCAGCCCGATAACTTATCCGAATGGAATTTGGACAGGACAAAGTGAAGAAAACATATCCTATACGGGTATAGACAGTTCCGAATATCAGTTGACGGGTTCAAGTCATGGAGAAAATGAACTTGGTTACGATTATGCGATCGAAAAAACTATCTACGGTGATATCACGCAGGGTGGCGCCAAACGTATATCTTCATTTCCTTTTCCAAATGACATTTACGTCTATGAAACATATGCTAAAAATCCGGATTCGGAATACTGGGAAAGCGAAATGGACGCAATATATCCAACATTTCGCTCAAAGGCGGGGAAAACTCTTCGTGATTGGGGATATTTTTATACTACAGATGATATTTCGGCCAGCGGGTTAATTCGTAAATTGGTGAACTTCTACTTGGAGAAATATCCCAGCATGAAACTGATACAACCTCCCAAAAGGAAAGACTTTACATTGGTGACACGAATTTTGGATTTTCGCGTCAGGCACTTCTCTCGGCAAAATTTTTTTAATATGTTGATCATTGTATATCACGAAGATGATGAACGACTGGAAACAATTTCACGAAATTTGGGATTTCGAAGAATCACCGGGCTTTGCTTTGATCTTATTGGGATCTAAATAATATAATTACGCAAGATTGCAGAGTAGTTCACTTATAACACCCAGATTTACACTCTTTTTGGTAATAAAAAATGCCGATCAAAATCGGCATTTTTTATATGCTGCCTTACTTAGCAGCTGTTTCATCATTTTTTTCCCGTTCATTGCGGGATTTTGCGGTCTTTTTCCGTTTGGGTTTCCCCACTCCGAACGCCAGTTCGACAACCTGATCCATATGGACTACCGGGACGATCGTCATTTCCTGGATAGCTGTTTGCGGCAATTCTTTCAAGTCTTTTTGATTCTTTTCCGGCAGCAGAACGGTATTAATTCCAAGCCGATGGGCTGCCAGTACTTTTTCTTTAATCCCGCCAACCGGCAGAATATTTCCCCTCAGCGTAATCTCACCGGTCATTGCAATATCTTTGCTGACCGGCACTTCCGTCAAGGCAGAAATCAGCGCAATTGCCAGCGTGATACCAGCGCTGGGGCCATCTTTGGGAACAGCCCCTTCAGGCACATGGATGTGAATATCGCTTTTTTCAAACAGACTATTTGGCACTTCGAATTCTTTCGCTCGCGATTTAACATAAGACAGCGACGCCTGCGCGGATTCCTGCATAACATCGCCAATCTGTCCGGTGATCTGCAGGTTTCCCTTCCCTTCAAAAGCAAGCACTTCAATCGTGGTGATGTCACCGCCGTTTGTCGTCCATGCCATCCCGGTTGCCACACCGATCTCATCCTTCTTTTCTTTCTCAGACTGGAAGAAATAGGGGGGGCCCATAAATTTTTCCAAATCCATGGGTTGAATAAGTTTATCAAAAGGTTTTCTTTCCGCTTTGATTCTGGCGACTTTTCGGCAAATCTTGCCAATTTCTCGTTCCAGGTTCCGAACGCCGGCCTCACTGGTATATTCACGGATCAGTTGCTTAATCGCATCATCCTCATATTGGATATCTTCTGATTCAAGACCATTCTCTTCCATTTGGCGCCCGATCAGATATTCCTTCGCGATCATCACTTTTTCTTCCTCAATGTATCCAGGAAATTCAATCAACTCCATCCGATCCAGCAGCGGTTCCGGTATCATCTCAGCATTATTTGCGGTTGTCACAAACATCACTTTCGAAAGATCATAATCCACCTCTAAATAGTGATCCGAGAATTTGTCATTTTGCTCCGGATCTAGCACTTCCAGTAAAGCGGAAGACGGATCGCCACGGTAATCATTGCCCAGCTTATCAATTTCATCCAACATGAACAATGGATTAATTGTGCCAGCCCGTTTCATCGTTTGCAGAATCCTGCCGGGAAGCGCACCGATATACGTTCGCCGATGTCCGCGAATTTCCGCTTCATCTCGCACGCCACCAAGCGAAATCCGAACGAATTTTCTTCCCAGAGCTTCAGCAATGGACTTCCCTATTGAGGTTTTCCCGGTTCCTGGCGGGCCAACGAAACACAAGATTGGTTGGCGTTCTTTCTTCGGCTTAAGTGATTTCACAGCAATAAACTCAAGAATGCGATCTTTAGCCTTTTCCAGACCATAATGATTTCTGTTTAGTACTTCTGAGGCGTGTAATACATCCAAATTATCCTCAGTAAAAGTTTTCCATGGAAGATCCAACAACCAATCAAGATAGCTGCGGGTAACACTGATTTCTGGTGACATAATCGGCAACTGAGACAGTCTCTCGAATTCCTTAAGCGCTACCGAACGGGCTTCCTCACTGAATTCAGTATTGTCAATTCTCTCTTTTAACTCTGCCATTTCGCGAGAAAAAACATCATCTTCATTCAATTCATTTTGGATCGCTTTCATCTGCTCGCGAAGATAGAATTCCCGCTGGTTTTTATCCACCTCGCTCTGAACTTTTGTCGTGATTTTATTGCCAAGCTCTAAAACCTCCAGCTCTTGCGCCAGAAACAGATTAATCAGATTTAACCGTTCGGCAGGATTCAGTTTGAAAAGAATTTCCTGCCGTTGTTCGTTCGGGAATGAGATGGTCGTAGCAATCATGTCAGCAAGCCACGATGGATCATTGATGTTGGCA
Source organism: Flexilinea sp. (assembly GCA_040766005.1). Taxonomy (GTDB): domain Bacteria; phylum Chloroflexota; class Anaerolineae; order Anaerolineales; family Anaerolineaceae; genus Flexilinea. Next base: position 67,548 of record JAXGRI010000008.1, read on the forward strand.
GCGTAGATGCTTGCCTCATCTGGAATTTTCCGGTCCAACTGAATACATTTTTCAAACAGGTCACGGGTCGTTCGAATCAGCGCATCAAGGCTTTTTGACTTACGCACGCAAACATCCGAGACGCGCACCCGTACCAGCAGGGTTGGCGTCCGTTGCACAATTTCAACCAGTTCGACCCGCCGCCGTCCTTGCACCAACGAGGAAAAATGGTCGTCGGGCAAGTTTACCAGCCTGCCAACTGCCACCTCCAGTCCAACCGGATAAAAATCGCTCTTCCTGGTGTAATTTTCTTTTTCTACGTTCTTCGGGATCAGCGTAACCAGTGTTTGATCATTCTGTAAAGCATACCGGATCGCCTCCAGGTTTTTTTGATTGCCAATAAAAATCGGCGTGATCATCTTTGGGAAAATGACGCTTTCCTTGAGTACGACCACCGGCGCAACAAAACAGCCTTCATCATCCAAGTCAGATTCCGGAATCCGGAACAATTCTTCGGTTCTTTGATTGATATTTGTGGTAAAGTCTGCCACTATTTCTTTGTCGTCCAGCCAATTTTTTGAACTCATTGCTTCTCCATACACGATTCTGTGTAATATTCAATCTCATGGTCTTCAGCCATCATTATCTCGCGCATTCCACCGGCTACAAACAGGCTGCCAGTTACAAGAACAACACTTTTACTCCCAACCGTTTTAATTTGGCGGTATGCATCCTCAAGAGTCGGACAAACAATCCCTCGCCGTCCAGCCCGATTGACAAACTCCAACAATTTTCCTGGATCAAGCGAACGCGGATGGGTTGAACGCGTCAAAATAAACAACTCAGCCACTTGGGCAAGATGATCCACCATTTCCCGAACGTTTTTATCTTCCGAGACGCCAATGACACAAACGATCTTTTTTCTTCCATAATAGCGGTTTACCGTCTGAACCAGCTTATCAACCGAGTCCAAATTATGAGCACCATCCAAAATGATCGTCGTTTTCTTCTTAAATACTTCAAATCGGCAAGGCCAAAACGCGCTGGCAAAACCTCGCTTTAAAACAGTCTGGTTAATTTTATAACCTAAAGATTTTAATTTCATTAACACTGTAAACGCAATAAGAGCATTCAGATTCTGATGTTGTCCCGCAAGCCGGATAGCATATTGCCAGGGGCGCCAGGCTCCTTTTTGTTTGTGTTGCAAGAATTCCGCTAATATTTTTTCATCTGTCCGCTTCCATACCATCAATTTCTGTCCCAGCGGTGAGTCTTTCAGCGGAACCGACCTGTATGTCATGTTCACATCCACAAACTCGGCCTTTTTTTTCAGTGCGCTAGACCGCAGCACCGTCAAAGCTGTCGGATCATACTGAGCAGTAACGATAGGTACACCCTGTTTAATGATTCCAGCCTTTTCCCTCGCAATTTCCGCGATCGTATTTCCCAGAAATTGGGTGTGATCCAAGGAAATCGGCGTAATCGCTGTCAAAAGTGGCTTAACGATGTTGGTTGAATCCAATCTACCGCCCAGCCCGGTTTCGACCACCGCAATTTCCACCTTCTTCTGTCGAAAAAATTCAAAGGCCATCGCCGTCATCAAGTCAAACGTACTCGGCGGGTTTAGAGGATTGATCAGGGTTGTTATCTGATCTATCAGCTGGACAAGCTCATCATTTCCAATCATTTTTCCATCAACCTGAATGCGTTCATTAAATCGAATTAGATGCGGTGATGTGTATAATCCCACACGATAACCCGCCGCACGCAGGCAGGAATAAACCAGCATGCTGACAGAACCTTTCCCCTTGGTTCCGGCAACATGAATTGATCGAAAAGTGTTCTGTGGATTTTCCAGCCGCGCCAAAAGACGCCGAATTTTTTCAAGAGAAAAAACCGCGGAGGATTGATCCTCCGCACGAGTCATGCTGTAATCCACATAGGAATAAAGTTTATCCAGGGCGGCATCAACAGCCGCTTTCCTATTAGTCATGAGATGTATTCTACCGTACTATCCGGGTAAACAGATGTTAAAAATTATCCGATTAATAATCGAAAGAAAGGCTGATTTTCCTGAACAGGCTCATGCCATGTATATGATTAATCCATCTAAAACACCGTACTTCCCGGATTTTGCTTTATCATTGGGAAACTCAAGGAAACTGTCCTTTATGGACAAATCGCTTTCCTGACAGGACGGGTAGTTTGAGCGCTGAAGAAATTCAACGAAAATTGGAAGAAGTTCTGCTGAAAGTTCAAAAACCGGGCAGATACGTTGGCGGGGAATACAACGCCGTCATCAAGACAATTTCGGATGAGATGATCCGAATTGCCCTTGCATTTCCTGATATTTATGACTTGGGGGTGCCAAATCTCGGTTTGTCAATATTTTATGATCAACTGAACAGAATGCCGAACGTCTGGGCAGAGCGTACCTACGTTCCCTGGGAAGATATGGAACAAGAAATGCGGACAAATCAGATTCCGCTATACACCTTGGAGAGCAAAACCCCCGTCAGCCAGATGGATATCCTTGCGATCACCATTCCTTATGAATCGCTGTATACAAACGGGTTGAATATGATCGATCTCTCAGGTATGCCGGTGCTTGCATCCGAGCGTGATGAGAGATACCCGCTCATCCTTGCCGGAGGGCACTCTGCTTTCAACCCTGAACCGATGTCGGCTTTCATTGACGCTTTCGTCATAGGTGAAGGAGAAGAGCTGTTTTCTGAAGTGATACAAGTCTGTCAAATATGGAAGAAAGAAAATGGTTCAAAAACCAATTTATTGGAAAGGTTAGCAGAAATCGAAGGAATTTACATTCCGACGTTTTATTTGCCGGAGTATCATACCGACGGCACCATAAAAAGTATTCTTCCAATTGACCCAAAGCACAAACCACGGATAAAAAAAAGAATTGTTCCCGTTTTGCCGCCGCCGCCAGAAAATTTCATCGTACCATCCATCGATGTCGTTCAAAATCGGGTCGCAGTCGAAATCATGCGCGGTTGCACCCGCGGCTGCCGCTTCTGCCAGGCTGGTTTTATCACCCGCCCGGTCCGTGAGCGTCCGGCAGAAGAAATCATTCAAGCCATTCAGAACGCTCTGGATAAAACGGGGTACGAAGAAGTGGCACTGCTTTCGCTTTCATCATCCGATTACACGCAAATCCAGCAGTTGGTAGATCAATTACGGCAAATCTATCAAAAACGCAAGCTCAACGTTTCGTTGCCCTCATTGAGAATTGAGACCATTTCCGTCGAAATATTGGAAAAGTTGCGCGGCAGCCGTTTCAGCGGTTTTACCCTCGCACCTGAAGCCGCATCCGAAAAAATCAAGGGAACAATCAATAAACCGATCTCAGAATCCCAATTATTGGAAACAGCGGAAGTGATTTACAGCCGCGGATGGCAAACAATCAAACTTTATTTCATGATCGGCTTGCCGGGAGAAACAATTGAGGACGTTGAAGCAATCTGCGACCTGTGCCTGAAAGTGATTAAAGTTGGACGAAAGCAAATCGGCAAACGCTCGCAATTGAATCTTGGAATCGCCACTTTCGTGCCAAAGCCGCACACCCCGTTCCAATGGTGCAAGGTGGACGAGCTGGATTCGATCAGTGAAAAACAGGCTCTGTTAAGAAAAAAGTTGTACACGCCCGGGATAAAAATTAACTGGTCTGAACCTGACACCACGATGTTCGAAGCATGGTCAGCCCGTGGCGACCGCAGACAATCAGCTGTGATCAAACGCGCCTGGGAATTAGGCGCCAGGTTTGACGCCTGGCAGGATCATTTTAACAAACAAGCTTGGTTGCAGGCATTTGCAGAAAACAATTTGGATCCGGAATTTTATATGCGACGAGATAGAAAACCAGACGAAGTCTTTCCATGGGACCATATTGACATTGGAGTATCGAAAAGGGTGCTTTGGCAAGAATACCAAAACAGCATAAACGGTGTTTTACGGGCTGATTGTCGGGAAGGCTGCTACGGTTGTGGAATCAATCGTACTTTTTCGGATGTTCAACCGCCGGCCGCCGGAAGGCGTTGGTTTTGTCCGATCATTGAAGCAGAAGGAGGACAACTGCAATGATTCGGTATCGTTTCCGTTATCAGAAAACAGACGCACTCCGCTATATCAGCCATCTCGATCTACAGAAAGTTTGGATCAGAATCCTGTTACGTGCTAAACTGCCGGTTGCCTATACGCAAGGATTTCATCCATCGCCGAAGATGGGCTCCGCATGGCCGCTGCCGTTAGGTTGGGAAGGGCAGAATGAAATGATCGATTTTTGGTTTGAATTATCGCAGGATCCAACAGAACTGGTCGATTCAGACCAGCTTATTGCAAATTTGAACCGTCAATCTCCTGCCGGGCTGCGTGTCAAAGACGCAGAAGTTATCCCAATTCATGGCCCATCGCTGACGGCAGCGATCGTCTCTGCGGATTATTCTATTCATTTCCTCAGACCCTTTCCCGAACAACGCTTATCAGAAAGCATCGAATCGCTTCTCAAGCGAGAAACGATAGAACGCCAGCGCCGAAACAAGCGGTTTGACATGCGCCCATGGATTGAAATTCTTTCTCAAGACTTGGACTCGCAAGGCAACCCTATTCTCAGAACCCGAATGGCAGCACGTGATTCTGAAATGGGAAGACCGGATGAATTAATCGATGAATTAGGATTGGGAACCTTGCCGGTCCGTTATATCCGTGAACGCTTTTATCTGAATGAAGACATCATAAAATAGCGAAAATTCGCCAATAAAGTAAACCGCACAAAACACCTATTTTGCGCAGACTGCGCGGGGCTTCCATTGTTCAATTTTGCCAGTAACTGATAATAGAGCGTCTCAAATAAATCAGGAGCGCGAACATTCAACACTCTTGAAAACCATTGCTAAGGTCGGACAGGTTTTGTCAGTTTTTCTGATCTCTGAAATACAGCACAAAAGAGATTAAATCTCTTTATACTTATGAATACGATATCTTTCTAAGGTTTTTGCATAATCAGAACAAGGAGACAGTTATGTACTTAATCTCGAACGGCTGGATTATTACGATGGACGAGCAACGCCGCATCTATCGGAATGGCGCAGTAGCAATTGAAGGAAAAAAGATCATCGAAGTAGGTGAAAACAATGTGTTAAAACAGAAATATGCTCAGGCGGAAATAATCAACGCAGAAAACAAAGTGGTCATTCCTGGTTTGGTGAACGGACATGTCCACCTGTTTCAGGCGTTGTACCGCGGTCTCGGCGATGATCTCGCACTTGCGGACTGGCTCAACAAATGCATCTATCCACTGTCGTTGCATTTAAGCGGAACCGACGCATACAACGCAACCATGCTTGCGGGCGCAGAAATGCTCAAAGGGGGCGTAACAACATACGTCGACAGCCACTACGTCAATCGGGATTTGAGCTGTCATGATCGAATTGCTGAAGCGACGCTGCAAATTGGGATGCGGGGGATCATCGGACGTTCGACAGTCAACCTCGCACCGGTTCCAAAAGCATTACATGAATCTATTGATCAGGCAGTTCGTGAGGCAGAACGGATCATCAAGAGCTACCATAACCAGGCGGATGGGATGCTGAAAGTCCGGGTTGAAGCATTGAATGTAACGGTGGTGTCTGAAGAGATGGTCAAAGCCATGCGGGATGTCGCGAGGCAATTCGGCGTGGGAATGAACTTACACATGATGGAAACGCTCTCCAGAACCAGATCAATGACAGAAAAGTTCGGTATGAGTCCAATCAAACACTTGTATAAATCAGGCATTCTGGATTCAGACCTTCTCCTGGCGCATTGTTGTTGGGTAGATGATGTGGATATGGATCTGATTGCAGAGACTGGAACTAGCGTAGCACACAACCCGGTCAGCAACCAATATCTGGGCGATGGGATTGCCCCAATTCCAAAAATGCTTGAAAAAGGGATCACTGTCACAATTGGGTCAGACGGCGCCTGCAGCAACAACAATCATGACATGTTCGAAGCGATGAAACATGCCGCGTTGATGCATAAAGTGAATCATTTGAATCCTCAAAAAATGACTGCGGATCAAGTATTTGCCATGGCAACGATCAATGCAGCACGCGCAATCGGTTTAGAAGATGAAATCGGATCCCTTGAAGCTGGTAAACGCGCGGATGTTGTCCTGGTGGATATTGATCACCCGAGCATGACTCCATGCTTCAATCCAGTATCCAATCTGGTTTATGCGGCAACTTCCAATGCGGTGAACACAGTGTTCGTCAACGGGAAAATGGTTGTGCGAGACCGCGTTCTATTGACAGCAGACGAAGGAAATATTCTTCATGAAGCCAACCAGAGCGCTTGGGATTTGGCGAAAAGAAGCGGATTTTTGTTGTAGGTAAAATAAGCGAATTGGTGAGATTCCTCAACGCAAACGGCATAAAGGATATAGCGAGGCTGGAAGAAAAGATATCGGATATTCGTGGCGAATAGCACAGCATATCGAGCAAGCGGGGGATTACTTTTTGTTGTAATGATCTTCCTCCCTCTTGCGTTCGGTAGTCCCGTGACTTCAAGCATATATTGCTCGAAGTGACCCGCGCACACACTGTTACAGGCTTGTTACCATCCGGTGTGCCCAGTTCCATCAGCCATTTCTCAGTTATCGCGGCTATCCCACATTTTTAGTATCTCCTGCGGACCTCTTGCCGTAAAGCTATGCCCGCATTTAAGGCACTTGCCTATTTCAACAGGCACAAGGTTCCTCGATTCATAAGCCATCGGCCCCGTAATGTTGGGATCTATCTGTTGCGTCCGTATCTCATATCTGCATTGACCGCCACACTCGGGGCAAAAGCCTTTATCCTTCCATTCCTTCTTCCTCATGGCGATTTCTTTGCGCTCCCGCTCGATATAAGCTGCCTGCTCACGTTCTCTATTTTCTGTAGACGCTTGAACCTTCGGCTTTAATGTCGCTTTCTTGCTTGGGTCCGTTATCCGCTCAAAAGCCAACTCACGGATATCCTTGTCTGATCCTCCTGGTGATCCCAGTACGTGGGAGGTGTTTCCATGTTCCGCCAACCAGCATAAAACCTCTTGATTGGTTATTCTCTCGACCATATCCAGCGGAATTAGCAATCCAAGGTCATGCTCGATGATGTCATTCAGCGTAGCAAACGGCAACAATCTATAAAAGACGAGTCGAAGCAAACCGCTATGTGTGCTCTCGTTTTTAGATAGATAGGTTGCCAATTCAAGCAACCGGGCGGGATCTTTAATTTTCCCAATGGCTTTTTTCCGTTTGGAGAGATCAAGCGAAGCGTCCTTCACAATTCCCATCCAATCAGTCGATTTGAAAAATCCTATCATACACACTCCCATCTTTATCGTTGGTTCGGATAACTTCGGGCTAAGTTGACTCGAAGTTCCCCTATATCATTTGCACCCAAAGGTGTGAATATTCTCTGCCAATCAGTATATGTCAAAGACGCTACCCATTTGTCTGCTCCGGGCATACAAATATATTTTTTTGCCGGTCAGGTATGGTTAAACATAATAAATATACAATATCCACCAACCCAAAACAAGGGTGTCGTATTCGTCCGCTTCATTTTAGTGAAGGATTATCATATCTTGTAGAATTACCATGCATGTTCTTGGTTTTGCAAGTGCGATTTATCCTGTAAATTCCGCTAAATAGTGGTAAAATAGCCAAGCGCCTATAGTGAAGTGGACATCACGTTACCCTCCGGAGGTAGAAGCCTGAGTTCGAGTCTCAGTAGGCGCGCTAGTTTTTCTCGGGGGGGAGTGCTGGAATTGGCAGACAGGCATGACTTAGGATCATGTGCCGAAAGGCATGAGGGTTCAAGCCCCTCCTTCCCTACTAAACATCGCTAATAAAAGTTTTTTTCAATCAATGAAGCCGGGACGTTTACAAAACAACGGTATCATTTTTGGTTTGATAAATCTGGAGTATATTAATAGTCATAAAAGCTCCCCATAATAACCGCAACTATTGTGAGTTCATCAAATTTCATTCTTCCGTTATTCCCATCAAAATTCTCCACAAAACACTTTTGGTCGTGTTATCATGGGTTTTATAGGTCTTCGCTATAAAAGGATCCGGTATCTTTTTTACAATAAACAAAAAAACGAGCATGAGGAAATAAAGAAAATGAAATCCTATCGAAAAGAACTCTTTTTTCACACCACGTCCCGCAGAGCATTCATCAATATTACCCCTCAGATTGAAGCTGCGTTAGCCGAGAGTGGAATCCGTGAAGGATTGTGCCTTGTCAATGCGATGAACATTACCGCGAGCGTCTTTATCAATGATGATGAAAGCGGACTCCACCATGATTTTGAGAGGTGGCTGGAAAAATTAGCCCCTGAAAAACCATACGACCAATACCAGCACAACGGATACGAGGACAATGGAGATGCACACCTGAAACGCACAATCATGGGGCGCGAAGCGGTGGTTGCTGTCACGAATGGCAGACTTGATTTCGGAACGTGGGAACAGATTTTTTATGGAGAGTTCGATGGAATGCGCCAAAAACGGGTGCTGATTAAAATCATCGGAGAATAATCCATTCATTTTTCCGTAAAACAGAGGGGTGACTCATGCCTTTTACGATTGTTCGGCAAGATATAACGAAAATAAAAGTAGACGCAATCGTCAATGCCGCCAATACAGAGCTCAAGATGGGCGGTGGGGTTTGCGGAGCCATTTTCCGCGCTGCCGGAGAAGCCGAGTTACAGGCTGCCTGTGATAGAATCGCTCCAATTCGGACAGGGGATGCTGTCATTACACCCGGATTTGGACTTCCAGCAAAATTTGTGATTCATACTGCCGGACCGGTATACCGCGACGGAAAACACAGTGAAGAACAGCTACTGCGTTCCTGCTATCTCAATTCGTTGAAACGGGCGATCGAAAATCAGTGTGAAAGTATCGCTTTTCCGCTGATCTCCAGCGGAATTAATGGCTACCCGAAAGCTGAAGCGCTGAAAGTGGCTGTTTCAGCCATTCACGAGTTCCTCTCAGACCACGATATCAATATCTTACTGGTTGTATTTGACAAATCCTCTTTTGCTGCCAGCCGCGAATTATTTACCGAGGTTGAGAACTATCTTGAAACACATCTCATTGACGAACCGTCCGTCAGGCAGCGTAGCCTGCTGGCAGTAGAGCAGAAGGCGCTAGCACAAACCTATATCGGGACAGAATCACAACTTGAACTGTCAAAAGATATTTCACTGGAAGAACGTATTCACAATCTTGACCAACCTTTTTCACAAGCGTTGTTAAGCCTGATCGACAATAAAGGAAAAAATGACGTCGAGGTTTACAAACGCGCAAACCTTGATCGCAAACTTTTTTCAAAAATCCGCAGCAGCAAATCCTATATGCCCAGCAAGCGCACCGCGCTTGCCCTGGCTATCGCATTGGAATTAACGCTGCCAGAAACAAATCAATTGCTTGAACGGGCAGGTTATACGCTGTCAAAGAGCCAGAAATTTGATGTCATCATCGAGTATTTCATTACAAGCCGTCATTATGACATCTTTCGTATTAACGAGGTATTGTTCTATTATGACCAACCGCTGTTAGGCAGCTAAAACACCATTCTTCAACCAAACAAAAGAGATTTTCGATTTTTTTCCGCGACCACAAATTTAATTTGTCGCTCGGAAAGCGACCATTTATTCAGTGAATTTACTAACCTTAAGCATATCAAAACGCTTTAAGGAGAAAATCTCATGATAAAAGAATTAACCGAACTGGTCTTCATTTTGGATAAAAGTGGTTCGATGGGAGGTTTGGAAAGCGACACGATCGGCGGCTTTAATTCGATGCTGCTAAAACAACAGAAAATGCCGGAAGAGTGCCTGATTACGACTGTGTTATTCAATCATACTTATGAGTTGCTTCATGACCGGATCAATATTAAAGCAATAAGACAAATTACGGAGGAAGAATATCAGGTCAGCGGTACAACAGCCCTTTTAGATGCGATCGGCAGAACGATTCATAAAATCAGCAACGCTCAAAAGCATACCCGGGAAGAATTTCGGGCCGAAAAGATTTTGTTCGTAATAATCACAGATGGATTAGAGAACTCAAGTCGGGAGTATTCTGTGGAAGCTGTTAAAGCATCCATAGAAACCTGTAAGTCTCAATTTGGATGGGAGTTTATTTTTATGGGCGCCAATATTGACGCGGTGGAAGCTGCCGCAACCATCGGAATTAGCGCGGATCGCGCTCAAAATTATCATGCGGACAAAATTGGAGTCAAATTGAACTTCATGGTTGCAAACGAAATGTGCTGCCAATTTCGAGAACAGAAAGGAATCTCAGAAAATTGGAATGAAAGTATTCAAAAAGATTTCAGCAGACGCGGCAAAAAGAAGTAACAGAAAAGTGACCCTTTCATAATGAACAACGCACCATCTAAAATTCTAGACGGTGCGTTGCCTTGCAATATGGAGTCATTTATCCCCCAAGGACATTTTTTGCCGGAGGAACCATCATGATTGTGAGTAATTGATGGCTTTTGTCGGGCAAACCTCCTGGCAACTTGGACATTGATGACATAAACCCCGGTTAATGACAGCTTTTTCCTTTCATCTTCAACGAAGATTGCATCAGAAGGGCAAACTTTCTCACATAATTTGCACCCGATACAGGCCGTTTCATCCGCTTTTTTCGACCACCTTGCGGATCGGCCAAACAACTTTTGCAACCCTCCAAAAGGACAGATCCGATTATGGAATACTGAGGGATGGTATCGCAAGGTAATCAAGGTCGATGCTATCAGCCAAATCACCAGGATAGGCAGATTAGCCCGCAAAAGCCGTTTTACAACAAGCATCATCACCACGCTGACAATCAGCATAATCCAAGAAAACATCTCATTTTCCAGCCATTTTGGAGTTTCCTGTGTCTGTATATTGAGCTTTTTTGAAAGCCATTCCGCTGGTTTCATCAACGTATTCATCGGACAAACATATCCGCAGTAAATCCTTCCAAAAATGAGCGCAGCTAACAGACTGATCACAAAAAATCCAAGCCACACCATCATCTTCCCTCTTGATATAAGAAAAGCGAACAGCGCCAGGAATAAAATCCGGATTATGGTACCAAGGCGTTTCATACTTTGTTCTCCCGAGTCATAATATGGCGCCATTATAAAGATACAATTAGAAAAAAGGTGTGACCTTGGTAACTCTTTTAAAAGAAAGATAAGTCAGCATGAAAAAATATAACAACTTGTTGCGGGAATCCGTCCTTTTGGACTCGCTTTCTTCCGAAGAAATCAGCTCATATCTGGAAGATGGAAGCTTCAGAGTAAGGCGTTATGACAAAAACAACATCGTCCATTTTTCAGAGGAGGTCTGCTCAAAACTGGAAATTATTCTTTCCGGAAGAATAAGTATTGAACGAATCGACGAAGCGGGAAACCTGATGCCAATTGCAAATTTTTCTGCTAATGATATTTTAGGAGGGAATTTGCTGTTTTCAAGAAAACCGGTTTACCCGATGCTGATCACAGCAAAACAACCTTCCGTCATCTTGGAAATCAATAAAGAGTGTCTTTTTCGCTGTTCTCAAAAAATCAGAACTTTCTGAGAAGTTATCTGGAATTTATTTCCGATCATACCGCGCTGCTTGGCGATCACATTAAACAGCATATCAATAAGACAATCCGAGAATGTATTTTGAGCTATTTAAAACATGAGCGGATCAGGCAGGGCTCAAATCACATTCATCTTACCATCACAAAAAAAGCATGGGCTGAAAAGATCGGCGTACAACGCACATCGTTGTCAAGGGAGCTGGCAAAAATGCGGAAAGAAGGGCTCGTCCGGTATGGTGCTGACTGGATTGAGCTCTTACAGACAGACTTTTGTTGTTGACGTCCGCTATTTTCGCCGCGAATCGTTAATCGCAATGGTAAATCATGTGTTCCAGCCGAATGTCAGCAGAGCATGCCAAAAAAGCAAAACAATTTTTGGCATGCTCTGCAAACTAAGCTGGCGCCCGCATAATCATGACTTTATTGACTAAAACATTCATCATCATAATTGTGGCAAAGGTATCTTTTCCCAAAAAGAGATAAATACTGTATAATTTGATGGTCAATCTGGCAGGTGTTCTTGTCCGAATTTTTTGTTGCGTCTGCGTTGAACCACAATGGGCAGTAATCTAGCAGAAACCCAAGAGACACTTACGCTCTGCCGAATCTTTTTTTTACGAGGAAGTCATCTTGAAAATCGAAACCCATCCCTTAGAAAATCACGAACTCAAAGTTGAAGTTGAGGTAACGCCGGACGAATTTGAAACTTACATGCGTAAGGCTGCAGGCAAAATCTCTCGTCAGGCAAAAATCCCCGGATTTCGGCCGGGTAAGGTTCCATATGAAATTATCCGCCGCAACTACGGTGATGCTGCAATCGCGCAGGAAGCACTTGACTTGATGTTGGAAAAACAATATGAGCAAATACTGAAAGACGGTGATATTAATCCGGGTGGCATGGGGCGTGTGGATAAAGTTGACGAAATCAACCCACCTAAATTCAGCCTGATTATCCCGCTCGCTCCAGTCGTTGATTTGGGAAATTACCGTGATTTGCGGGAAGATTTCGAAGAAACGACGCTGAGTGACGAAGAGTTGAACGATGCGATGAACGAACTGAAGTCAAAATATGCGACAGAAGAACCAACAGAAGGCCCGGCAAAAGAGGGACAGGTCGCCTACGTAATGCTCAAAGCAGAACTGGAAGAAGCGGATGAGGAATCCGGCAGCAAAGATTTGATCCGCGAGCGCCCTTTTGAAGTAGTCATCGGCAAAGATACGGATGCGAAAAGCGCCTGGCCATATGTCGGCTACTCCAACGCTCTTATCGGAGCTAATCCAAATGACGTCATTGAGACCGAGTTCACTTATTCCGAAAATGCCCCGCTTGCCATGCTGAAAGATAAAAAAGCTCATTTCACGACAACGCTGCAGAGCATTAAAAATATCGTCATGCCGGAAGAAACATTGGAACTGGCAAAGAACTATGGGGAATATGAATCCTTTGATGCTTTCAAAGAAGATGTTCACGCCCGGCTGCTGGATCAAAAAAAGCGCATGCAGGAAAATGAATATATCGAAAAAATGGTGGACAAACTTGTTGCGCAGGCTGAAATAAAATATGCGCCGAATGCGTTGGAAGAAGAAGCTCAGGATATGCTTAACGCCTTCAAACATCGCATCAGTCATCAGGGGCTCGATTTAGATACTTATCTGAAAGTTCAAAAAAAGGATATGGAAGCCTTCTTGAACGAAGAGATCCATCCGAACGCTGAATCGCAGCTCAAACGCAGATTAGTCATTCAAAAATTTGGTGCTGAAGAAAAAATCAATCTTGACGTTGAAAAGTTCAAGCAGGCACTGAGCACCTTTGAAGAAAACGCAGCAAACGAATTCAAGCGGGCAAAAACGAAGAAAGATCGCGACGCCATCTCAAATTATGTTACGACCAATGCGATGAATCAGGCTTATAGCGATACACTGTTTGAACGGCTGATTGCGATTGGAAAAGGTGAAAACCCGCCAATTGATCCAACGGCAGAAGAAACGGATGTTAAAGCCGCCGATCAGGCTGCTGATGAGCCGGTAACAGTCCGTTCAGATGAAATGATCGAGCCGGCTGCAGCAGAAACAGAAACCGCTACGAAACCAGCTAAGAAAACGGCTCGAAAATCGACGAAAAAAGCTGTCAAAACGGAAACTGACGATCCTGCGGAAGAAAAGAACGAAGCATAATTTTTTGTAAGTGATAAGAAGAAAACACCGGGAATTTTTACTCGGTGTTTTTTATATTTCTAATAATTTTCTATTCTTATTCTGTGTTGAACCATGTTATAGTTGGAGCGTAAATAAAGAATAAACTATGATGGCAATATTGATCCAATACTGCCCACCAGATAAAGGACAAATTTTATGAACATTCCAAAAAGCGCTCTCGTTCCTATGGTTGTTGAAGGCGGAGCTCACGGTGAACGGGCTTATGATATATATTCCCTGCTTTTGAAGGAACGGATTGTCTTTCTCGGGACGCCGATTGACTCACAAATCGCCAATCTGGTTATTGCTCAACTTTTATACCTGAGCCGCGAAGACCCGGAAAGGGACATTCAATTTTACATCAACTCTCCAGGCGGCGCCGTTTACGCCGGACTGGCAATTTACGACACAATGCAGATGATTCCGAACCGGATTAACACAGTCGCCTGCGGTGTCACTGCGTCGTTTGGCACTGTCTTGTTGACAGCCGGATCCAAAGGGCATCGTTTTGCACTTCCGAACGCCACCATCCATATGCATCAGCCATTGGGCGGCGCTGAAGGTCAGGCGTCCGATATTGAAATTCAGGCTAAAGAGATCCTGCGGCTGAAGGGTGAACTAACCAACATCATGGCGAAGCACACCGGGCAATCATATGAAACCGTTTTGCATGACACAGATCGGGACCGTTATTTTACTGCCCAGGAAGCCGTCAGTTACGGACTGATTGATACCGTATTGGAATCAACCAAACAACTTTAGCCAATCTTCAACTAGCACAACAAAATTAAAGAAGAGGGGACCATCCCCTCTTCTTTAATTGCCGTGCTCCGGAGATTATAATATTTTGGAATCAGCAAAAATAAGAAACTATTATAAGGAAGTTTTTGATGAACTTGAAAAAAGTGAAGGCGTTATTTCTTGATTTAGACGGTGTATTATGGCACGGCTCGAAACCGATCGGAGATCTTGAAAATATTTTCGCGAAATTATCCAGGGCTGAGATTCGCCCATACATTGGAACAAATAACGCCACCTTGACTCCATCTGCTTACCAGAAAAAGTTGAGGAATTTTGGTGTGACAATTGATCCGGAGCAGGTGATGTCTCCCGCTGTGGCAGCTGCCTGGCTGTTTCAAACACAATTCCCATCGAAACCGGTTGTCCACGTTTTTGGTTCGCCAGCGTTAAAAGAATATCTTTCAAACAACGGTTTTCAACTATCAGACGAACGGGCAGATGTGGTGCTGACCAGTCTTGATAAAGAAATGACTTATAAAAAAGTTGCCGTTGCAATGCGACTGATCAACAAAGGTGCAACTTTCTACGCAACCAACACAGATCCGATCCTCGCATCAGAGGAAGGTTGGCTCCCAGGCGGCGGCGTCATCGTCAATGCAGTCACCACCTGCACAGGAAAAACGCCGGTTGTTATCGGCAAACCCGAACCCTTCATGATCAAATTAGTCATGGAAAAATTCAATTTAAATTGTGAAGAATTGATTGCCGTCGGCGACCGTTATGATACAGATATTCTTGGCGGAATCCGGGCCGGCTGCAAGACAGTCTTGGTACAGACGGGTGTAGACAACAAAAAAACCATCGCGGAACACGCCATACAGCCTGATCTGATCCTAAAGGATTTGAATGAATTGGCGGATATGTTATCTGAAGCCAAAAGAAACTGAAATCGGGCAGCTTTTTCCATTCTGTCATTTTTTCAACTCAAAGCCGAAGGGAAGAAATGAAATCTTTTTTTTATGATCACTCATTTGAAACCATCTCCAATAAATTCTCAGAATGGGGTGAACCAGCGTTCCGCGCCAAACAGGTATGGCAATTAATCTATAAAAACGGGATTTTCAACCCAGCACAGTTTCCCAGTATCCCGCGCAGCCTGCGAACCAGGCTTGAAGAGTCTTTCAATTTTCATCCTGTTATCGAAGAACGGAAAGTGGAATCCGACAACAAACAGACTTCGAAATATGTTTTACGACTTGCGGACAACAGCAGGATTGAAGCGGTATTGATGCGCTACACCGAACGCAGCACTGCGTGCATTTCCACCCAGGCTGGATGCGCCATGAACTGTGCATTTTGCGCCACCGGCCAAATGGGGTTTACTCGTAATCTGACAAGTGGTGAAATTGCCGGACAAGTTTTCTTCTTCGCAGATGCGCTCAAAAAAGAAAACAAAAAACTAACCAACCTGGTGTTAATGGGAATGGGCGAGCCATTCCAAAACTATGACGCCGTTATGAACGCACTTAATCTGATCAATGATCCTGCTGGTTTTCAGTTTGGAGAACGCAGGATAACCATCTCAACAGTTGGAATCATTCCAAAGATCAAAGTATTTACTGATGCAAAGAGACAGATCAACCTTTCAGTTTCACTGCATGCACCAACAAATGAACTGCGAGATCAGATCATCCCAATCAATAAAAAATATCCGCTTGAAGCGCTTATTCAGGCTTGTTCTGACTACACGAAATTTACCAGGAGGCGCATCACGTTTGAATACGCATTAATTTCCGGCTTCAACGACACGCCTGAACAAGCAGCGCAACTCAGCAAATTGTTGAAGGGAATGCTGTGTCATGTTAACCTGATCCCGTTGAACCCGACAGACCGTTTTGCGCAGCGAGGGTCTGAGCGTGAAAAAAGCAAAGCGTTTCAAGACATCCTCACAGGCGCGGGAATTCCCTGCTCGATTCGTCTCAGCCGCGGTGTCGAAATCGGCGCTGGCTGCGGTCAGCTGTTAATCCAGTCATGATATAATTTATCCGTTAAGTGATAACCAAAGATGTTAAACTATTTAAGCAAATTCTAGGGATTTAAAGAACAAACATGTTTTCAAAGTGGATTCAAGGACTCGACAAAACTCGAAAAGCAGCATTTTCAATGATCGCCACCGCCATGGGATCCAATGAAATTGATGAATATTTATGGGACGATCTTGAAGCAATTTTGATCCAGGCTGATCTTGGCGTTGAAACAGCTCAGGAAATTATCAGTAATTTGAAGAATGTTGCGCTTGAAGAAAGCTTATATCGTTCTTCCGACTTAGTAAAATATTTCAAGAAAGAACTTTCGAATCGTTTATCTGTTGCGGGTGACCCATTGGAAAGTGCAAAAACGCAGAAACCTTACGTGATTCTGATGGTCGGCGTTAATGGCTCCGGTAAAACCACCACCACCGCGAAACTGGCAAAAAAGTATCATGATGCCGGCAAAAAAGTTATGCTCGCAGCTGGAGACACCTATCGTGCAGCAGCGATCGACCAGCTTCAAGTATGGGGAGACCGCCTGAATATACCGGTTATCTGCGGGATTGAAGGCGGAGATTCCGCCGCGGTCGCTTTTGATGCTGTACAGGCAGCCGTATCAAGAGGGATCGACATTCTCATCATCGACACGGCCGGCAGGCTCCACTCCCGCTCAAACCTGATGGAAGAACTGAAAAAAGTCCATCGGGTAATTGGTAAAGCGCTGGAAGGCGCACCGCATGCGGTCTGGATCGTATTGGACGCAACTACGGGACAAAACGCGTTGGCTCAGGCAAAAGCATTCAAAGAAACAGTGAAAGTAAACGGTGTAATCCTCGCAAAGTTGGATACCTCAGCAAAAGGCGGAATGGCTTTTGCCGTCACCAACGAGCTAGACCTGCCAATCATTTATGCAGGGTTAGGTGAAAAGCCGGATGATGTTGAGTTGTTCAACCGTGAGCGCTTCGTTGATAGCATCATTGGAGATTAATATCAAATGTTACAGGATTTAATTAACCGAACAACCAGCTGCAAACAAAAACTTGAAGAATTAGTCTCTCATCTGGATCTTGAAAGCCGCCAAAAAGATCTTGCATCGCTCCAGATCGAATCGGAAAATCCGAACCTTTGGGATGACCGTGAACACGCTCAAACCGTCTTAAAAAAAATCAACGACTTGCAAGATGAAGTGAACAGTTGGAAAAACTTGACGGCAAAAATAAATGACACACTTGAACTGCTCCAAATTGGCGATGAAGCGATCGCTGAGGAACTTGAAGAAAGCGTTGAAACGCTTGAGAAAGAGATCGAACGCAAGGAAATTGATGTCCTCCTTTCAGGAAAGTATGATCAGGGGAACGCAATCCTGGCAATCCATGCCGGTGCAGGCGGGACGGAAGCCCATGATTGGGCATCCATGCTTCAGCGAATGTTTTTGCGCTGGGCAGAAGATCACAAATACGTCACCGACATCGTCGATTTTACGCCCGGTGAAGAAGCAGGCACCAAGAGTGTTACGATAACCATAACCGGCAAATTCGCCTATGGTTATCTGAAATCGGAAAAAGGCACCCACAGACTTGTAAGGCTCTCCCCATTTGATTCGGCGCACCGCAGGCATACTTCTTTTGCAATGGTAGAAGTACTTCCCGAAGCCTCTGATGATGATTCCATCATTATCAATCCGGAGGATGTCCGCATTGACGTTTTCAAATCATCAGGGGCTGGAGGACAGAATGTGCAGAAAAACTCAACTGCGGTCCGCCTGCTGCACGTTCCTACCGGGATTATTGTCACCTGTCAAAACGAACGGTCTCAAACTCAGAATAGAGAAAACGCGATGCGGGTATTAAAATCGCGTCTACTTGAGATTAAGCATGAAGAACACGAAAAAGAAATTGGTGCTCTCCGCGGAGAATATGTAAAAGCCGAATGGGGCAGTCAAATTCGTTCCTATGTTCTTCATCCATATCAGATGGTGAAAGACCATCGTACTGAATACGAAATGGGCAATACCCAGGCGGTATTGGACGGCGAAATCGATAATTTTATCGAAGCTTATCTAAAATATCAAAAATCATCTTCGTTGTAAAGTTAAGAGAGAAAATCGAATAGAATATACTTAAGTTTTTATACATTCAATTTCATAAACGGAGAGGCGAATAAAAATGAAAAAGATGTTTTCAGAATTTTATGAATTTATTTCCAAGGGAAATGTCATCGGTTTAGCGATTGGTGTCATGATGGGCGCGGCATTCGGCGCGATTGTCAATTCGCTGGTCGCAGATATTTTTATGCCCATCATCAGCCGCTTATTATCTGGCGTCTCGTTTCAGGACTGGTTCATTCCACTTGACGGGCAAGCTTATCCGACACTCAAGGCAGCACAAGATGCCGCCGCACCAGTCATCGCAATTGGCAATTTCTTCGGCGCGGTGATTAATTTTCTGATGATCGCGCTGATCCTGTTCTTCATTATGCGCGCCATGACCAAAGCGATGGAGATGCGCAAAAAGAAAGAAGAAGAAGCGCCAGCTGCTCCATCTGATGAAGTTAAACTGCTTGGTGAAATCCGTGATCTGTTAGCAAACAAGAATTGACCCCTTAACAATAAACGCTCAAACACCCCTTTGAATTCAAAGGGGTGTCTTTTTTCGGGATTCTGTCAACGCACGATCGGAAAACTAATTGCAACCTTACATCAATTCCGCAAAACCTCTCACTATTCAACATTTTAGAAGTACTATATTGAACGCCGCGCTAAATCAGGTGTAAAAAGTAACTTCTGTTTATTACTTTTTTCTTGATATTACAAGGACGGGTTTTCGTTTCGCCTACATAATGTATGACAGGGTATACTTTTATAGTATTCTGTGAGATTCTTCATGAGTAAGATCATAATTGAATGAATATTCACGAATAATTCATCGATTTAAAAAAATGAGCAGGAGGTTGTGGATGAAACGGGTTGTTTATTTTCTTGTTATTGTTGCATTGCTGGCGATCGCTATTCCGGCTTTTGCCCAAAGCGGCGAGTTGAGCGTACTCTGTACACCGCAGGAAATGTGGTGCCAGGGAATGGAAGAAGCCTTTGAAATGCTTTATCCGGAGATTGACGTACAGTGGATTCGTCTATCTTCCGGAGAGGGACTCGCAAAAGTTCAGTCCGAAGCGGGTTCTCCCACCTTCGATATCTGGTGGGGCGGTCCAATGGACAGTTTTGTGGCAGCCAAAGAAGCGGGGCTTTTGGAACAATATGAATCCCCCAATTTGAAAAATATCCAGCAGGACCACTACGATCTGTTTGTTGATAAAGACCATTATTACACCGGTATTTACATGGGTTCTCTCGCTTTCATGACAAATACCGACTGGCTCAAAGAAAATCCGGGCGTCGAAGCGCCAACTTCTTATGAGGATTTACTGAAACCGGAATTTAAAGGACAAATTGTCATTTCGCATCCTTCCACAGCCGGTACCGCTTACACTTTTCTGTCAACCGTTCTCCAAGTGATGGGGGAAGAAAAGGGGTGGGAATATCTCAAGAAATTTAACGATCAGATCGCGATGTATACAAAATCCGGATCCGGCGCAGGGAAATATGTTGCCAGCGGTGAATTTGCTGTCGTCATCATGTTCTCTCATGACGGGGTCAAAGAAATTGACAATAACGGCGCTCCCATGGTTATCACCTTCCCGAAAGAAGGGACGGGATTCGAGGTCGGCGCTGAAGCGATCCTCAAAGGTGCAAAGAATCTCGAGAACGCCAAACTCTGGTATGACTGGGCACTAACTCCTGAAGCGCAAGCGCTCGGGCCTGAATTTCAATCCTATCAGGCACCAACTGTGACAGGGGTTGAACTCTCTCACCCCGAACTGCTGGATGTGAAATTGATCGATTACGACTTTGCCTGGCCCGGTGAACATAAACAGGAATTCCAGGACAAATTTGCCAACGAAATCCAGAATGCAGAGATGGACGAAAGTGGCGTCATTAAAAAAGGTGAATAATTCTTTTTGATCATTCGCGTCATATTGTGATGTTCCATAAGCCGAAAGATGTGTATAAAGACCTCTGAATACATCGGAGTGTAACCGCTTATGGAACATCCTATTCATAAACGCTCATTATTC
This sequence comes from Flexilinea sp., assembly GCA_040766005.1. Taxonomy (GTDB): domain Bacteria; phylum Chloroflexota; class Anaerolineae; order Anaerolineales; family Anaerolineaceae; genus Flexilinea. The sequence continues at coordinate 88,255 of JAXGRI010000008.1, forward strand.
AGCTGACACCCAAGTCAATCACGAAAAAAATCCAGGGAGACACTCATGGGGAACAACCAGAGCAGTCCAAATAAATTTGTCAGGCACAAAGGAATCAGCGAACGGATCAGAGAAATTGGACTCATTGCCCAAGATCCGATCCTGATGATTGCCCTTGTTTTCTCTGTGATGTTTCTGGTAATATTTATTTTTTATCCGATCTTCCGAACTGTCCTACGCGGGTTTCTATCCGATCAGGGAAACCCAGATTTCACCCAGTTTGCGCGTTATTTTGATGGAACAATTCTCGATAAAATCACCGTCATCCTGAAAAATATGGGATTGATTCTTCAGGAAACCGTGAAGTATGGACGAACCTATCGATCCGTACTAGGAGACACGATCAAAATGGGCTTGATGACTGCGACCTCGGAACGGTCGTCGGCTTCATCTTTGCCTATGCGACAGTTCGTTGCAATGTGCCTGGGAAAAAATTGATCCACATGTTGGCATTGGTACCCACTGTTTCACCGCCTTTGCGGTCGCCATCGCCATGATTCAAATGTTCGGCAGAAACGGTTAATTACCAAAACGTTGTTAAAAATCAAGTTCACCGCGGGTATGAACGACATTTATGGAATGGACGGGTTGGTAATCGTTCAAACGTTGACTTTTTTTTCCGTTGCGTACTTGATGTTGAAATCGATGATGGAACGGTTGGATGCTTCAATGGAAGAAGCAGCGGAAACACTCGGAGCCAGCCGTTTCTACCTTTTTCGAACAGTCACCCTTCCATTATTGATTCCCGGAATCGCTGCCAGTTTTATGCTGCTTTTTGTCGAATCCCTGGCTGATCTTGGGAACCCGCAATTTATCTCCGGAAATACGACCGTCCTTTCCTCGCAGATTTATATGTCGGTCATTGGTGAATTTAATTATCAAAAAGCATCGGCTTTGTCTTTTGTGCTTCTTTTACCGACACTTCTGGTATATATCGCGCAGCGTTATTACCTGACCAGGCGCTCTTATATCTCAGTCACTGGGAAACCAACCGTCGGCAAGGTCTATGAGAAGAGCAGACTGATCCGAATTGTTTTCAGCGTTCTGGTTTACCTGATATGCGGACTAATCGTCACTGTTTATCTAACAGTAATCGCCAGCTCGTTTGTGCGCAACTGGGGGATTGATTTTACACCTACGCTGGCGAATTGGTCCAAAATGTTTGGCCGCGGACTTGAATCCATCCTTGATACAACCTTCCTCAGCCTTTATGCAACTCCTTTTGCGGCACTGCTTGGCATGATCATCGCGTTTCTGGTTGTGAGAAAAAAATTCAGCGGCAAAGAAATTCTGGATTTTGGTTCTAATCTGGGAGGCGCTGTTCCCGGCACAATTGTTGGAATGGGGTTTATCCTGACTTTTAATTTCCCGAATCCGGGACTGGCAGTTTTTCTGCTGATCATCGGCGCATGGTTTTATATCACCTGCGTTTCACGGTCCTGGAATGAGCGAATTGCGATTCTGATTCCCGGCATAACGATCGGGCTCATCTTAAGCTGTTTAGATAACGGCGGTTTTTTGTGGGGTGAAAACGGTATCGTTACTCCCAGACCGGAACTCAGCCTTGGATTGTCCAATGTCTACTACCTGGTTTCAGCGGGATTTCTAGTGCTGAGTCTCTTCTTTGCAACCCAACCGGGACAAAAAAGGGTGGCAAAAGCTGCATTCTGGGTAAGCGCCTATCTGTTTATGAACCGACTGATTCTACTTATTTCCCGCCCGCTCAGAATTTATGGGAAGACACAGACAGTTCGTTGGTGGCGGGCTATTTGCACCCAAACAGCTGACTATATTGAAGTCCCTTTTTCGTTGCCAACATTTTTCCTCGGTGTATGTTTGTTTTTTGTCGCGGCATTAATGGTTTACGAATATCGCGGAAAATATCACGCCGCAGTCAAATCTTTGCTGTTGTCGCTTGCAGTAACAATCCTCTTCACCGGCGATCAGATGAAAATGAACGGCACCGCATACATCATTCTATTCGCGTTCCTGGTTCGGTCCCTTCCCGCCTCTGTCCGCTCGGGCATCGCTGCTCTGCAACAGATCGATGGATCAATTGAAGAAGCATCCAACATTTTGGGCGGCGACAGCCAATATACTTTTAGAAAAGTAACGCTTCCGCTTATTTTGCCGGCGCTTATGACCGGTTTGATTTTCAGCTTTACCCGTCACATGACCAGCTTATCCGCCATCATCTTTCTGGTCAGCTCCAAGTGGCAGATCGTCACAGCCTCAATCATGAGCGGATGGGAACAGGATGGCATCAGTTACGCAGCGACTTATTCGTCAGTGATTATTTTTATAGTTCTGATTTTCATCGGGTTGATGGGAATTGTAACCAGAAAAGCTCTGAAAATTGACTCGAACATCGACATCAACGCGGGTTTCTAAACGCCAACAGGAGAATTCATGTATCTGATTATTGACAACGTGACCAAAATATTTCCGCCGCGCGGAGGCGCCAAAGAAGTCAGAGCGTTGGATGGAATCACTATTGAAATCAACAAAGGAGAGTTCGTAACACTTCTCGGACCTTCTGGATGCGGAAAAACAACGACGCTCAGAATGGTTGCCGGATTTGACTATCCAACGTCCGGAAATATCATTTTAGATGGGAAAAACATCATTGACGTTCCGACGCACAAACGTGATATGTCCATGGTATTTCAAAGCTATGCAATTTTTCCACATCTGAACGTTTACGAAAATATTGCTTACGGTCTAAACGTACAAAAAATGAGCAGGGAGGAACAGCAGAAGCGAATCAACGTTGTTTTAGAGATGGTCCACCTTGAAGGATATGAGACGCGTGCGCCGAACCAGCTGTCCGGCGGACAGCAGCAGCGGGTCGCACTTGCCCGGGCACTTGTGATGGAACCAAAAGTGCTGTTAATGGACGAACCGCTGTCAAACCTGGATACCAAGCTGCGGGAACAGATGCGTTTCGAAATTCGTCAACTGCAACGCCAGCTCGGTTTCACCTGCCTTTATGTCACTCATGACTAACCAGAAGCCATGGTCTTGTCAGACAAGGCTGTGGTAATGAACCTCGGAAAAATCGAACATTTCGGTTCCCCGCGAGAGAATCTTACCGCTACCCGAAAACAAAATTTGTAGCTGATTTCATCGGCAGAGCAAACTTTTTGGAAGGCATTGTCGTTGAAAAACATGGTGAGACATTAGTTGTCATGGCTGAAGGAAATCCATTAAGACTGAATGATCCAAATTACGTTGATTTTTCTCCAGGGGATCAGGTAGATGTGATCATTCGTCCTGAGATGGTGAAAGTACGGCTTGACGAAGGCGTATATGAGGGGAAAATTCTACAAGCTGCTTACCTTGGTGAATCGGTCGAATACGTTGTTGATGTAAACGGCACACAGCTAAGTGTTCAGGAATCAGATCCAACCCGGCTGGAATTGATTCCTGAAGGAACGCCTGTCAAAGTTTCATTCACGGAAGCCTGTCTTCATGTTCTGAAAAAGAGTGAATTTTGCGTATCAAATCGCACATCGCTTGAATCTTTTTCCAAATTGTTTAACGCATAAAAAAGATCCGCATAATGCGGATCTTTTTTAATGCGTCTCTCCCAACAGCCGATCTTTCACTAAGAAATAACGGCAGAAGAAACATATAGGTATAATTGCAAAGAATGTATATCCAAGTTGTGATCAGAATGATGAGCGACACAACTGCAGAAAAGCCGAAACACTGAATAACACAAATGAAAAACAAAGACCTTCACCGCGCTGCATCCAACACATCTAAAAACCGCTTCTCGCGGATAATGGCACCCATCCTGTTTTTGCTCTTCTGTCTTGCGATCCAAGCCCCTTTCTTTTTTTCCCAGGGTTTTTATTGGGATGATTGGTCACAGCTTTTTTTACGGGTCAAATTCGGTGATAGTTTTTCCTGGGCATATTTTGCGGCTGACCGTCCAACCTCAGCCTGGGTTAACATCATGTTTTATTGGATGATGGATGATAACCCGTTTTTTTGGCACCTTTTTATCACGCTTCTGAAATGGTTCGCTTCAGTGCTTCTATATGAGTTACTCAGAAAAATTCAGAAAACAGATCGTAATGCCAACTTGATGATCGTGTTATTTTTCATTGCCTGTCCCCTTTTCTCTCAGCTTCATATTTCAGTTGCCTACAGCCAACACTTCATCAATTCGATTTTATTTCTCATTTCATTACTCTTGACAATCCAGGCAATTAAATCGACCTCCCGACAAAGCAAATGGCTTTTGGGAGGGTTCTCAATCGTTTTCATGGTTTTACAACTCAGCATTACAGAGTATTTTTCTTTACTCGAACTTTTCAGATTTCCACTGATCATCATTGCGCTTAACGAAAACGAAGAAAAACAGAACAAAAACATAAAGAAAGCGCTCAATGTCTTTTTACCGTACTTTCTGATCTTTATCTCTTATGTGATCTTCCGACTAAACTACAGTATTATATTTCCGATGCAAGAAGCAGATCGCCCGCTGCTGCTCACAAAATTTACCCAATCACCGCTTATTGGAATCCGTGACTTGATCCGACATGTTGTGACAGATTTTGTTTACATCTTTTTGAACTTCCCGGGAAAGTTGCTGAGTGTTGATCTTGAAAGATTATTTACCCCGTTCAGAATGTTATCGTTCGTTTTGAGTGCCATCCTGTCCAGCATCTTCTATATTGCACAAACACGATTCAAGCGTACGCAGCTGTCGCAACAACCGGTCTTTCGGAAGAATGCTGTCATTCTCTCGATAATCTGGATCCTGCTCGCAATCCTGCCTTTTTGGATTATTGACAATGACATCCTGCGCAACACTGACCCGCCACACGCTGACCGTGCTTTTTTAGCGGCATTGCCTGGGGTTTGCGTCTTGTTTTATCATCTCTTCCTATTATTTTTAACTGATTTGAAACGGAGAGCAGTTGTCCTCAGTCTGGTCTTATTTTTCTTCATCAACCAGCAATTCACCAACAATAATGAAGCCCGCTGGCAAACGGTTCAGCAAAACAAATTCTACTGGCAGCTCATAACCAGAATTCCGGCAATCGAATCCAGTACCGCTTTTTCCGATTCAAAAGTGGTTTTCCCATCTCAGGGGAACTTTGCAACCGCCTCAGCACTCAACCTGCTTTATCCGAATCCAATTACCCCAAACGGAGAAGTTCCGATCTGGCTCTTCAACATTGCAAATATTCCTTATGAGGCTCATTCCGGATACAACACCGTTAAACGAATTTATAAATTTACCGCACCTAAAGACCATACGATTTTTTTTGATTCAGAGAACTCCTTTGCAAATTGTCTGTGGGTCTTGTCGCCTGAAGATACAGCTCATCCTCACTTAACAGACCTGCAAAAAACCTGGGCTTCCCATTCAAATCTGTCACGCATTTTGATAGATGAGCCATTTATAGAACCTGATGCAAATTTCTTCGGCAAACAATCTGACAACTGGTGCATGAATTATCAGCGCGCAGCGCTTCTCCGCCAATTCGGGCGTTGGGATGATCTTGAAACATTGACAGATACGGTCCTGTTAAAATACAATCCTTCAGATTCTCAATCCAATTCACCGTTTGAATGGTGGCCTTTCATTGAAAGCCTCTTCAGAAGCGGGAAAGAAACTGAGGCAGCCAACTTGTTCGCAGCAGCGCTTGCTGCCGATCCTGCCTATCAAAAATTCCTGTGCGATAGGTTAGTCCGTCTGCTACTTGAAATAAACAGTGACTTTCCATTTCAGCCAATTTGCCAAAATTGATTTTCTAACGATCAATTTGTATTCAAAAAATTTCATTTAGACTGCCGTATCCCGTCTATTTTTGTTTTTTTCAATTAGTGGTTACAATTATCTTTGAGGGGATATTGGCATATGAAACGAAGAAAATCATTTTTCTTGTTAGCGATTATACTGTTCGTTCTTTCCAGTTGTTCGAATGTTCCGCATCAAATGAAAGATGCAATCTATACGGAAGCAGCGCTGACAGTCGTCGCACAGATGACTGAAACCGCAGAGGCATTTCCGCAACCCAGCAATACTCCGCTGCCAACAAATACCGCAACCGCAACTTCAACCATGACGGTGCAACCGATTCAAATTCCAACACAGCCTCCAGTCGTTCAAAACCCCACCGAATCGGCATCCTCGGCAAATCCATATCAAGTTGAATTTGTATGGGTAGACCCTTATCCAACCCAGTTCCGACCTGGACAGAATTTTACACTCACTTGGACATTAAAAAACGTTGGGAGCGCAATCTGGTCCGGGAAATATCGTTTTTATCACAGAAATGGAATTCAACTTGCGAATCAACAGAGTTATCCAATCAATACTGTGGTTGGCCCTAACGAGTCACTGACCATTTCATTGCCTGCGACTGCCCCAAGCGATTTTGGAACTTATCAGACAGAATGGGCGTTTGCTAATCCAGAGGGTGTTGAATTTTATTATGTGTACTATACAGCAATCGTCGGTGAAAATACCTTTATTACCGAACAGCCCGGCAATCAGCCGACCTCAACACCAAACACGCTGTATTGGATGTGTGCTGATGCGAATCGCAGTGTTATCCAAGGAAACGGCTGTGAGGAATTCTGTCGCTTGAATGGCACGACGATGCTTGTGAACAACCTTAACTGTTACGCGAATGGCAAACAAGTCACAGATTTCCAGTAAAGGCTTGCGCAAGAACAATAGCTGGATCACGTACAGCGGAAATCCTTAAGGAGCAAAATGCGACACACAAAGAAAACTATTGGAATGCTGATCAGCTTGACAATGCTGATCGGAACTGCCTGCAGCCACACGCCTGCCAAAATTTCGAAAGTCAATACGGAAATCGTTGCGACAGAAGCAGCAGCAGCTACAGAAACGCAGGCAGCAATGCCACCGACAGAAATGGTCTCTCCGCCAACTGCCACGATCGCTCTACCGTTGAATACTGCCGCTCCGATTATCCTCCCTACAAAATTACGTTATGAAATAACAAACACCTCTGTGCCAGTTGTCAGAGTTGCCGCAACGGCAACCCTGGTTAAAACCGCTGCGTCGCTGATCAGCTATAACCCTGGTTCAAATGTCAAAGTAAATCCGAAACAGGCAATCAATCTGACAATTGTGCTCCAGAATACCGGTGCAAATATCTGGAACCGCGATTATCGAATTATCCATACAGGTGGAACGCAACTTTCGCAGCACAAGCAATATAACCTGGCTGCAGATGTCTCTTATGGTGGCAACGCCTCTCTCGTAATTAGCCTTACCGCACCGGAAAAACATGGTACCTACACGCAAAACTGGGGGTTTGTTGACGCTAAAGGAACCAATATTCTTAATTTTGCGTATAACATGATTGTTGGAACAAATTCGCAGGTAACGTCTATTCCAACCAAAGGCAGTCAGTTAGATTACATGTGTTCTGACCGCGAGCGCAGCATCCAACAGGGGCAAGGCTGCGAAAACTTTTGCAAGAATGTCAGTCCATTCAAAAGTCCGTGTTATTACCTTGGAACATTGAATCCAACGATCACATTGACACCGCGTCCGGTCACCAATACACCGATTCCGCCGACTGCCACCGTTGTACCTTCGGCAACGCCAATCCCAGCAACAGCAACGTTGATCCCTCCGACAGCGACTGTTCAACCATCTGAGACCCCGGTTCCCCCAACGGATTCACCGGAACCTACAGAGGAACCTCTTCCCACAGAGGAACCCCTCCCCACAGAGGAACCTGAGCCTACAATTGAAACCGGGAGTGATCCGGATACGCCATAAGACAGTAGACGATATAGACCCAAGCCACACAGGATTGATTATTTTAAAAGGAAACAATAAATGAAGAAAAATCTTGATATTTTGATGATTGGACATTTCGCAAAAGACAAAATCGTGATCGATGGTAATGAGTTTGAAAGTCCTGGCGGAGCGGTTTATTATGGCAGCGTTGTTCTGCGCCGGTTGGGATTTGAAGTGGGTGTTGCTACCCGTGGGGATCCAGACGACTTTCATTATCTACAGGAACTGATTGATCTCGGAATTGAATTGGATTGTAAACCCGCCTCTCAATCCTCTGGTTGCATCAATATCTATCAATCCGCTGATATGGAACGCAGAATCTGTAAATTGAACGGATTTGCGGGTGAGATTCCGTTGTCGGATATTCCTCAAATAAACGCGAAGATCATCATGGTCACTCCAATTATCGCCGGTGAGATCACACTCCCGACGTTGATTGAACTTTCACAACGGGCGCCGGTCGCGCTGGACGTGCAGGGATTCGTGCGCGTGCCTGAAGGCGATTCGCTCAATTTCCGTCCCCTCGAAAGACATGGTGGAAGGCTTGAAACACGTGACTTTCCTGAAAGTAGACAAAGCGGGAGGCGGAACACATAACCGGTACAGATGATCTTGAAAAAGCGGCAAAAAATTCTGGCTGATTATGACCTAAAGAAATTGTATTGACACAGGACAAAAGAAGTACTGGTTTATGCTGACGGAAAGTATTTCCGGGCAATCTCTTTCAACTGAAATCACTCGACGGATGAACCGGACGAGGCGATACCTGCATCACCTCGTATGTTGGTTCACGCCTGAAACATGACCCTGAACGCGCTTGCCAAATTGCCGGAATTGTTACTTCAATGAAGCAGGAAATGCACTCGGACGGAGAAATTGACCCGCAACGTTTTGACCCAGAAATCGTATATGGTAAATAGAAATAAAAGTTCATTTATAGCTCAAACTTGAGGATTAATGGAAGAAAACCCGCGATTATGCTCCAAATCCGTTCCGCAACCGTTGACCAGGATGCGATTAACTGTCCGCAATGTGGCGTTGGCTTACCTCAGTCAGATAATCTCACTGAACAAATCGGAGATACCGTATCTGAAATCAAAGAGGAAATCAAAGATTCAGTGGAAGATGCAGGCGATCATCTGACAGATGTTGCCACCGATCTCCAAGACAAAGCGGAAGAAGCGGTTGCATTAGTCGATCAACAGACAGAATCCGTCCGTGACACATTTGTCACAGATCCTCATGAAGAAAAATTACCGGATCCTTTCGCGAAACCAGCGGAAATGATTCCTGACAAACCAACAGATCCGCACGAAGAAGCCGCTATTCCGACCAGTTCGCCGATTCCAGCATATACGCCGAAACCGCGCAAAGTGGCAGCCGATGCAGATCCGCTTCCTGTTCATGACACTGTGACACAATCAAAAGCAAGCGACAAAAATGGCTGTGGATCATTCTGATCGTCTCGCAGTTCTCATTTTGTGTATCTGCGGGTTCGCGATGTTCATCGGCTTTTCTCAAGCATCATGGCATAAATATAAATTACTGTAGCTTTGCTGCAGCAAACAAGAAATCTGCTACGTGAAATAATCGTAACCACCCGCTTGGCGGGTGGTTGCGATTTCGACTTATAGTAGGAACATAAACAAGAATGACGTTTTACGATAACGTCATTCTTGTTTAACACCAATTCATTAAAATAGAACAAACGCAATAGTTTGCTATAATTACGCCGTATGAAATCAGACAACCCGATCGTGTATTCCACTGAAAAGGGCAGGATCTGCCCAAAGTGCGGTAATGCACAGGCAAACTGTACCTGTAAGAGGCTTCAAAAAGCCCCCATACCCACAGTCGATGGAATTATTCGTGTCCGTCGGGAGAAAAAAGGACGCGGCGGCAAGGAAGTTTGTGTAATCCGCGGAATCCCGGGAGATTCAGATACGCTACAAAAACATCTGAAAGAATTGAAGAAGAAGCTTGGAACCGGCGGCTCCTGCAAAAACGGCATCATTGAAATCCAGGGAAATTGGATTGAGGCGATTCTGACCTATTTCAACGCAATGGGACTGAAAATTAAACAAGACGGCGGTTGATTAGCCTGAGCGCAGAAGCTCTGCGCCAAAACCAAAAATACAAACAACCAAAGAGGAAAAAATGGCTGTTGATCCAAACAAAGTAATTTATTCAATGATCGGTGTATCTAAGAACTATGACAAAAAGTTCGTTTTGAAAGATATCTATTTGTCATATTTCTATGGTGCGAAAATCGGCGTGCTTGGTCTCAATGGTTCCGGAAAAAGCTCGCTGTTGAAAATTCTTGCTGGTGTTGATAAAGACTTTATTGGTGAAACCGTTGTTTCTCCAGGTTACACCATCGGCTATTTGGAACAGGAGCCGCTGGTTGACAGCCAGAAGACCGTTCGGGAAGTCGTTGAAGAAGGTGTTCAGGAATCAATTGATTTACTTAATGAATTTGAAGAGATCAGCGCCAAGTTTGCAGAACCGATGTCTCCAGAAGAGATGGACAAATTGATCGACCGCCAAGGGAAAGTGCAGGAGAAAATTGACAACGCTAACGCATGGGATCTCGATTCCCGCCTCGAAATGGCAATGGATGCGTTGCGCTGTCCGCCTGCCGATACGCTGGTAAAAGTGCTTTCAGGCGGAGAAAAACGGCGTGTCGCTCTTTGCCGGCTACTGCTCCAGGCACCGGACATTCTGCTGCTGGATGAACCAACCAACCACCTTGACGCAGAAGCAGTTGCCTGGCTGGAACGGCATCTGCAGCAATATCCAGGAACTGTCATCGCAGTCACTCATGACCGCTATTTTTTGGACCATGTCGCAGGCTGGATACTGGAATTAGATCGAGGGCATGGCATTCCTTATCAGGGAAATTACTCTTCCTGGCTGGAACAAAAAAAGGCTCGTCTGGCAAACGAAGAAAAAGGGGAGAGCCAACGGCAGCGAACACTTGCCCGCGAATTGGATTGGATCCGTATGTCGCCTAAAGGACAGCATGCAAAATCGAAAGCCCGCATCTCATCCTATGAAAAGATGCTCGCGCAAGACTATACGAAATCCAATGAAGAGCTCCAATTGTTTATTCCACCGGGACCACGGCTTGGCAACCTTGTCATTGAAGCTGATAACCTTGAAAAGGTTTACGGTGAACGGGTCATTATGGAAGGAGTTAGTTTCAATCTGTTGCCGGGAGTGTCATTGGAATTATTAATCGAACGGGCGCCGGAAAAACAACCCTCTTCAGATTATCTCCGGCGAAGAAGCAGCCGGATGGCGGTACGCTTCGCATCGGTGAAACGTCAAAATTGGTTACATGAACCAGAGCCGAGAGAGCCTTGACCCCCAAAAAACCATCTGGGAAGCAATTTCAGACGGTTTGATGTGAAAATGAAAATCGGCGCGATCGTGATCAATTCAAGAGCATATGTGTCTCGCTTCAACTTTTCCGGTACCGACCAGCAAAAGAAGGTCGGCGTTTTATCAGGCGGTGAAAGAAACCGTGTTCAACTGGCGCGCACCCTGACCAGCGAGGCAAACGTTTTGTTGTTGGACGAACCCACCAACGACCTTGATGTCAATACCATCCGCGCGCTTGAAGAAGCACTGGAGAATTTTGCCGGTTGTGCACTCGTGGTCTCCCATGACCGTTGGTTTTTAACGGATTGCAACTCATATTCTTGCATTTGAAGATGACTTTAGTGCGCTTCTTTGACGGTAATCGCTAATACGCAATACGAAGAAGATCGCCGCAAACGGCTTCTAAATTAGCAGCGGATAATTCCTACCTGCATGAAATATCATTCACTAACGCGCATTTTAATCGTTTCTGATCTTAAATAGAAGGATCGCTGATGTATTTTGGGGAAATCATATGATGTTTTCTGTTGGGCTGGCAATGGATTGCCTTGCCGTTTCGATTTGTATCGTAACAATCGATGGTTCGTGAAAACTTTCTTTTATCTGAAAGTCGCGCTGCATTTCGGCCTGTTTCAAGGAGGAATGGTATTTTCGGCTGGCTGCTCGGCAGCCAAATTATTCATATCATCCGCGATGTTGACCATTGATCGCTTTCCTCTTTGCTCCTCTATGTCGGTGCAAAGATGATTCTGGAATCGAAAGAATCTGCTGAGAATTGTCCTTGCAATCAATCCATCCAGTGAAAGACGCTGTTGACGCCGCTGGCAGTTGCAACAAGCATTGATTTGACGGCCACTTGAGCCATTCAATCGCTGCAGGAATCAACATTTATTCCAACGTGGGGTTGATCGTATTGACTTCATTTGCATTCTCAATGTTGGGGCTTCTGAATTTGGCAAACAGCTTGGCAGCCGTTTCGGCAGCAAAATGGAAATTGTCGGCGGCATCATCCTGATCGGGATCGAGTCGGAGAATCTCATCTCACACTTGGTCGATAAAATCTAACAATTTTAAGAGAAAAATTATATATTTCTTTTTTACAAATTGATAAAACTTACAATGTGATTGATTCGTCCGGACACATTTTTACCTGAATAAGTTCCAAAAAACTGCGGGGCCGTTCTCGGCCCCGCAGCTTTCTCCAGCTCCAAAAAATCGGGAAAAGATCATGGCGAATCGAAGCACTCAAACCTCATCCATTGGCCTCTTGGTTTTTGTTGATCCTCGTTATTTCGTCTCCCCAGGCTGCTCACAGCATCGAATGCAAACGACAACGGCGCTTGAGACACGTTGGAAAACCGCCTTTTCTTATTACAGAACAGAAAGACAGATTACACCCCAAAGAAGCGGTCACTTTAATCGCATGGGATTTGTTCGGTGATATGATATATACATCTAAGCGTAAACGTTTACGTTAATCGGTTTTCAATGGTTGCCGATTTTTTATAAAAAAGGCAAACTTTTCATGAAAAAATCAGAATAGGAATTATCGGAGCTGGAGAATTGGGCGCGTCCACGCATAACCATCGCAAGCGGAACTCGGTTGAGCTGAGAAAATCTCCGATCTGCATTACCCTTCCGCAGAAAAAGCAGCCAAAGAATTGCATCCCGGTTGCCTGCGCAGATTATCGAGATATATTGAACATCTGGAAAAATCGATGCCGTGCTGATCTGCTCGCCGACGAACACCACGCCGCCATTGCAATGGAAAACCGCCAGAGCCGGAAAACACATTTTGTGAAAAACCGATTGATACCGACCATCCCAAAAATTCTGGAGACAAAAAAAACAGTTGAAGCAGCTGGCGTCAAAATGCAGGTGGGCTTCAACTGTCGTTTTGACCATAACTTTTGCCCGCATCCGCAGCCTGATTCAATACGGCGGCTTGGGAGACGTGCAGGTTGTCCGTATCACCGCAGCATCCTGCACCGCCATCCGCGAATATGCAAAGAGCTCCGGCGGGATGTTTCTGGATATGACCATCCACGATTTTGATATGGCCGCGTTTCAAGCTGGTAGTGATATTCAAGAAGTATTCGGGTGGTTGAGCAGTTTTAGTCGATCCTGAAATCGGTAAAGCGGGCGACATTGATACAGCGATTATTACCCTGCGCTTTGAAAGCGGCGCGATCGGGGTCATCGATAACTGTCGCAAGGCGGTCTATGGTTACGATCAGCGTGTTGAAGTTTTAGGATCAAAAAGGCGCAGCGTCGACCGAAAACGACATGGAAACGAATGTACGCATTAGCACACAAGATGCTGTCTGTCTTGATAAACCGCCTCTATTTCTTTGGAACGGTATATGAAATCTTTCCAGGATGAGATTCGTGCGTTTGTAAAAGCAATTTTGGAAGACAAACCGGTTCCTGTAACGATTGACGACGGTTTGAAACCGGTTTTGGCTGCGATTGCCGCCAAACGATCATTGGAACAAAAACGTCCGGTAAGCATATCAGAAATTTCAAAGGAGTATCTGCATGATTAAACACATCAAGGGACAGGAATTCCGCTTCGGTTACAACGAAATCACCCGGCAGGGAGGCGACCCAGACATGCTGATGGATTTTGGCATCCTGAGGCTGGGCGCCGGGCAGGTGTTTGAGGACGATTCGAATCTGGAACGGGCATTTCTACTTGTTCAAGGAGAAATTCTGCTCCAATATGACGGTATAGAAAGAAAAATCCACCGCAAAAACTGCTTTGATTTCTCGCCATGGGTGCTGCACCTTCCGGCAGCCGTTAAACTGAAAATTACCGGGATCGCAAAGGACTCAGAAGTTACAGTTAACCGCACCGTCAATTCGCAAACTTTTTTACCTAAGCTTTATGAACCGAAAGATACAGATGACGAATTTCGCGGCGCCGGGACGATGCAGGAGACCTCAACCCGCATTGTCCGCACGACATTCAACTATGAAAACGCACCTTATGCCAACCTTGTTGTCGGAGAAGTGATCGGTTATCCTGGAAAATGGAGCTCATATCCGCCGCATCATCACCCACAACCTGAAATTTACTATTACAAAACCAACCCTGCCGGAGGGCACGCATACGCAGAAAACGGTGACGATGTGTACAAGATCGGTGAAAACGACTCCTTGTTGATCCATTCTGGCATGACTCATCCGCACGTGACATATCCAGGGTACGCACTTTGGTACTTATGGGTAATCCGTCATTTGGACGGGAACCCATATGTTAATCCAACGTTCTTGGATCAGTTCAGCTGGGTAACCGATCCAAAAGCGGCCTTTTGGCCAAACCGATCATAGGAGATACCGGCATGACAAAACGAATCCGCCTGACCATGGCGCAGGCATTGGTGAGATTTCTCGACAATCAATATATTGAATCGGACGGCGAGGAAAACCGTTTCATTGACAGCATGATCGGCATTTTCGGCCATGGTTGTGTTGTGGGTGTTGGGCAGGCACTTGAACAAGGCGGCCATGCCATCCGTTTCTATCAAGGTCATAATGAACAGGGAATGGCGCATCTTGCCATCGGTTATGCAAAGCAGAACAACCGGCGTAAAATCATTCCCTGTCTCTCTTCGATCGGACCGGGAGCATTGAATATGGTGACCGCCTGCGCCACTGCCACCGCTAACCGGATTCCTCTGCTGGTTTTTCCAGGCGATACCTTTGCCGTACGCCAGCCGGACCCGGTCTTGCAGCAAGTTGAATTGCCGGAAAGCTACAGTACGACCGCTAATGACGCCTTCAAGGCAGTTTGCCGCTATTGGGACAGGGTGAATCGGCCGGAACAACTAATGACCGCCATGATCCATGCCATGCGCGTTTTGACAGATCCGGCAGATACAGGAGCGGTCTGTATCGCCCTTCCGCAGGATGTTGAAGGGGAAGCCTATGATTATCCGGAATATTTTTTCAAGAAACGAGTCTGGCATTTTGATCGTCGACCGATCAGCGTAAGCCAGCTGCAAAGTGCGGTTGAATTAATCCGACAAAGCAAAAAACCGCTGATCATCTGTGGGGGCGGCGTTCGTTACAGCGAAGCCGGGCGTGAATTACAGCGTTTCGCGGAAGAATTGAATATTCCCATTGCAGAAACACAGGCAGGCAAATCGGTCATTGCCTGGGACCATCCGCTGAACCTGGGCGGGATTGGCGTGACCGGCGGGAAAGCAGCAAACAGTATTGCCCGCGATGCCGATCTGATAATCGGCATCGGTACCCGTTTCAGCGATTTCACCACTTGTTCAAAATGGGCGTTTCGCAACCCGGCAGTTCAATTCCTAACGATTAATGTTTGCTCGTTTGATGCGGTGAAAATGGACGCAACGATGGTTGTTGCGGATGCGCGCCTTGCTTTGGATACGTTGCGCAAAGCGCTTAAGAAATTACTTTATAAAAGCAATTACAAAAATGAAATCGCAGAGGCTAAATTGGAATGGGATGCGATTGTCGATGAATACTACAACACGGAGGAGACACGGGCGGGCATTCCACAGACACGCGCACTCGGTGAAATCAACCGGTTCTTGAAATCAAAGGATATTGCTGTCGGGTCAGCTGGCAGTCTTCCGGGAGACATGCAACGGCTATTCCGGCCGGGCAAAAAAGATACTTATCACATGGAATATGGGTTTTCATGCATGGGATATGAGATCAACGCCGCTGTGGGAGTCAAACTCGCGGTTCCAAGAAGTGAAGTCTATGCCTTTGTGGGAGATGGAAGTTTTATCATGCTTCACAGCGAACTGTTTACTGCAATCCGTGAAAAGGGGTAAAAATCAACATCATGGTTTTTGACAACCGCGATGGGGTTGCATTGAAAAGCCTGCAAAACAGCCAGGGCACACGCACTTTTGGAACTGTCTTCAGAGCGCGTGAATCCGCAACCGGGCATTGGATGGCGCAGCGATCCTGATTGATTTTGTCAAGATCGCTGAAGGATATGGTGCTATGCGCATACGATCCGCACAGTACAGGAAATTGCGCAGAGCTCGAAAAATGCGCGCTTACAAAAGAAAACTTGCGTTTTTGATATCAAAGTCACTCCCGGCAGCTTTACGCCCTGTTTTATGAACTGGGTGGCGAGTTGGCGTAGCGCAAGTTTCCGGAAGCTCCGGAAGTCAATGAAGCCTGGCGGGATATGCAAGAACATATTTTTGCAGGCAAGTGATTACTAAAACTGCAAAACAAAGGGTTTTGATCATGTCCATAAATCCTGAGAGAATGAAATTAGGCATCGCCCCGATTATTGACAAACGATGACATGCCAGATCTGGGCGCGGAGAATACTTTGAGCAATGCAGCCATAAATGGCGCTGGCAGGATATCATCAGGGATGTGAAATTGGAACAAAGTATCCGTCTGATCCACAGATACTCAAACACAAACTGATGTGCGCGGATTGCAAGTCTGTAATGCCTGGTTCTCCGCTTATCTGATTGGCAAACCCTACGTTGAAACCATCAACGCGTTTATCAGGCATCGTGACAAACTGCATTACCTTGGCGCAAGAATTATCGGCGCATCTGAACAGGGGAACTCAATTCAAGGTAGGCGGGATCTGCCAATCCTTACACAGAAACCCGTTTACTCCGAAACTGAATGGAAGATCATTGCCAAAGGGTTCAACGAAATGGGAAGATTGGCGCGTAACAAAGGAATGTTCTTCACGATTCATCATCATATGGGTACTGGAATCCAAACTGCGGAAGAGATCGATCGAATCATGAAACTGACAGATCCTGAGCTAGTTTTTCTGCTCTTTGATTCGGGGCACCTCAGCTTTGCAGAGATTGATCTGCTGCCAATCCTAAATAAGTATATGAGCAGGATCAAACATGTTCATCTGAAAGATATGCGGAAAAACATATATCAGAGCGTAAAATGCCAGAACATGAGCTTTCTGGATGCCGTCCGGGCAGGGGTTTTCACCGTTCCCGGCGATGGGGACGTTAATTTCATCCCGATTTTTGAGGTTCTGGAAAAGTCGGGATACGAAGGTTGGGTGGTTGTTGAAGCAGAACAAGACCCGCAAAAGTCAACCCTTTCGAATATGCGTTAAAATCACGCAAAATATATTCGTGAAATTTCAGGACTCTTTTAATGCATCAGTCAAAAAACACGGGAAGTCATCCAGTTTATTCAGCAAAAAAGGAGACAGAATGATTAATGTTGGCGTATGTGGATATGGCGTCATCGGTCAGCGACTGGCTGATGGTGTTGCGCTTCAGGAAAGATATGAACCTTGTAGGTGTTGTCGATGTCGCGCCAACGTTATGCTGCGCGCACTCAAGGAAAAGGATGCCTTACGATTTGTACCTTGCTCTTCCGGATAAAACAGGATGATTTTCAGAAACTGAACATTCCGTCAGCGGTTCTTTGGGAAGACATGGTTACAAAATGCGATATTATTCTGGACGCCACCAGCGCCGGGGTCGGAGAGAAGAATAGAGAACTTTACGCGAAACATGGCAAAAAAGCAATCTTTCAGGGCGGCGAGAAAAATTCAGTCGCGGATGTCTTTTTCCATGGATATGCCAATTACCAGCGTGGATCGGGAAACAGTTCCTAAAACTCACCGTGCAACACGACCGGACTAATCTTCTGCGCGATCGATTGTCTGGATAAAGATTGGCGGAATCACGAAGGTTGCAATCACACTATCCGGCGTGGCGGATCCGGAGATTATCACCGCGGACTGACCAACGCTCTGCAAATTGACAAAGCTCCCAGCCACTGCCGTCGATCTGATGACGATCATGCCGCATATCAATGCCACTGGAATTTTGGCACATACGCCTGTTACGCATAGGCATATCATCACCGTGTTTAGCGGTAAAGAGAAAATCGGCAAAGAGATGGCGCTTGAGATCGTTCCGGAAGCATGATCGGATCCGGAGTCGTCAGCATATCAATGAGGGCTTCCTAGGCAACGCCTCATTTTTCCGCTATGCCTGATCTGGAAGTGGTCCGCGCGGCGATATGTATGAGATCGGCTTGTGGGAAGACAGTCTGGTTGAATCTGGCGACGATATCATGTTTGCAATCAATATTCCACAGAGTCCGTAACGATCCTGAAACCATTGATGCAATTCGCGCCGCCTGTGAAATGCAAACCGATCCGGCGGCGGGCGTTGCAAAAACCAATCTATATCTTGGGATGGGAAAATGGAAATCCGGATGAAATCAATCGATGGCGTTGATCTGAGCAAGAAAAAAGTTCTTCTTCGACCGGATATCAACTCACCCATCGACCAGCAATCCAAGAAAATCGTCAATGATGAACGGATCCTCAAAACGATCTCGGTGATCCGCCAGCTGTTAGAGCAAGGCGCCGCCATCGCAATCATCGCTCACCAGGGAGATACGCTGGATTATCAGAACCTGACCGATCTGCAAGCGCACGCAAACAAGATCAGCAATTTGATCGGTAAACCGGTAGAATATCTGGACGATGTTTGCGGACCAGCCGCGGTCGCACGTGTCCGCGAACTGAGAGCGGGCGAGGTTGTGATCCTCGGAAATCTGCGCTATCTCACTGAGGAGGTGTCCACCTTCGAAAAAGACGTAAAAATGGACGCTGTTGGCTATCTGCAGACTTGGCTGATCCGCAGACTGGCGCCGCTTTTTGACTGTTACGTAAACGAGGCTTTTTCCGCCGCTCACAGGAATTCCCCCAGCATGGTGGCTTTTCAGGAACTGCTGCCATCCTACGCCGGGCCATTGCTGTTCCAGGAAGTTGACGCACTTTCCAACATATTGAACAACGCCCGGAAACCAGCCATCTTTTTGCTGGGCGGCGCAAAAATCTCTGATGCTTTCGGCATGATGAAAGCGGTTCTGGAGAATGGCACAGCGGATAAAATCTTGACTGCCGGCGTAACAGCACTGGTGATGATGATTGCTGCCGGACATGATTTAGGGGCGCCGACATTGAAATTTCTGCAGGAGCGGGATCTGCTGCGATTTGTGGAAGATTCCAAATACTATTTGAAAGAATTTCCTGAAAAAATTTTGATGCCGGTCGATCTGGCTTATGAAAAAGCGGGACGGCGGGAAGAAGCTTCGCTTGCTGCCCTTCCGGCGGACGTTCATTTTTCAGACATTGGGCAAAAAACCGTCCTCCGCTATCAGGAAATATTGTTGAAAGCTGCAACAATTTTTGCCAACGGTCCTGCCGGTATCTATGAAAATCCACTATTTGAGAACGGCACCAACGGGTTATGGCAGGCGGTTGCAGATTCGCCGGCTTATTCTGTAATCGGCGGAGGCGATACCATCACATCCGCTGAACGGTTTATCGACACGAGCAGAATCAGCTATATTTCTACAGGCGGCGGGGCAATGGTTCGCTTTATGACTGGTAAAAAACTCCCGTTGATCGCCGCCATGGAAAAAGCTTGGCAGCGCGACCGTTGAAGGATTTTTTCCGGCAACTTGGTCAGACTCGGCTATACCTCCAATGGCAGCATCGTGAGATACAAAACCTCCTGGTTTTCCCTTTGGGGAACAATTCGGTTCAATGGTTTCGCAAACAAGTTCCCGAAATATGGCGTTTGGATAAAACTAGTGCGGGTTACGATATAATCATTAGCGATATTAGAATGATTTTAAATTGATCGTTAGATTTGAAATTCACGGCAAATTGAAAGGAAACGAAATATGATCACCCTTAAAAAAATTTGCGACTGACATCCGGATTCAACAGATGGGAAGCCTTCAAAAACAGAGGTTTCGGACATATCGGTGGATCGCTCTCGATCACCGATTGTCTTGCAACACTTTATGGCGGTGTTATGAAGTTTGATCCACAAATCCTCAATGGGAAGACCGTGACCGCCTCGTTATATCAAAAGGTCATGCCGGGCCTGCTTTATATGCAACGCTCGCTCAAAGGTTACTTTCCAGCGGAAGAACTGAAAACCCTCCAATCAAAACGGAACACGCCTTCCCGAAGTCACTGCGATCGAAACCTGACAATTGGAGTTGATATGACAACCGGTTCGCTCGGACAAGGCGCATCTACCGCCTGCGGCATGGCGCTTGGCCTAAAGCATCAAGGCAAAGACTCCGGGTCTACCTGATTCTGGGCGATGGCGAATGTCAGGAAGGGCAAGTCTGAAATGGCGGCTGCCGCGGCTCAACATAAACTTGGAAATTTTATCGCGTTTCTGGATTACAACAAACGGCAGTTGGACGGTTACGTCGAAGAGATCAATAGTATTGAAGATCAAGAGCAGCCAAATTCAAGCTTCAATTGGCTGACAGTGAAAATCAAGGGAGATGATCCGGATTTGATCCAAAAAACGATATTTGATATCCAGAAGAAGCAGGGGGACAAACCCGCCATGATCGTTTTGGATACGGTAAAAGGAATGGGCGTGCAGGAAGTAATTGATATTGAACTGAACCACCACATCACCATTTCTCGGAAAACGGCAGATCAGATCATCGTCGAATTGAAGCTTTCAAGAAAGGACAATCCATCATGTTCAAATGCATCTACAATGGTGAAAAAGAAAAAAAACGGGGAAGAACGTTTTGGTGAGACGATCAAAAAATTCTGGCTGAAGACCCAAAAGCAGCTTATCTGGATGCGGATTTAATGAACTCGATTGGAACACCAGGAATAGAGAAAAAATACCTGACCAGGCATTTCAATGCAGGATCCAAGAAGCAGAATATGATGGGCGTTGCCGGTGATGCTTTCAGCCGTCAGGATGAAACCATTCGTCCATACCTTCGCTGCGTTTGCAGCAGACGAGCTTATGACCAAGTGTTCCTTTCGATTGGCTATGCGAAAAACAACGTGCGCGTGATTGGTTCGGATCAACCGAGCAGCCTATAACGGCAGCACCCATATGCCTTTTGAGGACATATGCCACTCTACCGTGCGATTCCGCATGCCACTGTAATCGAATTTACTGACAGCGCCATGGCAGGCGCACTACTGCCGCTGCTAAAGGATCATCCGGGGTTGACATATGGGCGCCTCAGCCGCAAGAACTGTGTGGCTGTTTATTCAGAAGACTCAACATTTGAACCCGGCAAAGGCAACTTACTGCGTGATGGCACGGATGTGACGATTGTCGCCTGCGGCATGATGGTCGCTGAGAGCCTTAAAGCTGCGGATTTGCTGGAAAAAGAGGGTATTTCAGCAGCCGTAATCGACATGTTCACGATTAAGCCGCTGGACGAGGCGCTGATCGCTGAGTACGCAAAAAAGACAGGCGCTTTTGTGACTGCAGAGAACGGCAATATTGTCGGCGGATTAGGCGCAGCGGTCGCAGCTTCCCTTTCCGAATCTTCTCCAAAACCGGTGATTCGCGTGGGAGTCAAAGATGAATTTGGTCAGGTTGGCACACCGGATTATCTGGCGGGCGTCTATGGTCTCACAAGCAAGGAAGTCATTGAAGCGGCCAAAAAAGCCATTTCGATGAAATGAAACTGATTTCATTCCGCGCATAGTTCAATCAATAACAAGATCTGAACTATGCGCAGTAAAAAATTCATGTCAGAAATCACCATCAAAGATATCGCAGAAATCGTCGGCGTTTCTTACGCGACCGTATCAAGAACGCTGAATAACCGCCGTGGCGTCAGTCCGGCTACCCGCGAATTAATTTTTAAGACCGCTGAAAAGCTTGGGTATAAGCCCAACCTGCATGCCCGCAGTTTGAAAACGAACCAGACGCATGTCATTGCGTTGATCGTCCCTGATATAGCAAATCCATTTTTTTCAGATATTGCACTCTCTGTCAGTGAAACCGCTTTCGAAAAAGGCTACAATACCATCCTCTGCAGCACCAATTGGGATCCTGAAATTGAAACCGCACAGCTAAAAATGGTTCAGGAGCAACGTGTAGACGGGATTATTTTCAAGCCGTCAGATCGCAGCTGCGAACGTTACCTGGATATTTCAACACAAAAAGTGATGATCGCCAATCAGCACTGTGCCGAGACGAGCTACGTTGAAGTCGACAATTTTACAGGTGGACAACTAGCCGCCCGTCATTTGCTGCAATGTGGTTATCAAAATCCAGCGTTTATCGGCGGGGCGCGCGAATCATTCTCGAACGCCGACCGTCTGGCCAGTTTCCAGCAAGTGCTGGCAGAAAATGGGATGAAACTCACAGAAAAAAGAATCAGTTACGGCCCTTTTTCAATTGAGAACGGTTATTCCAGCGCAAAGGAACAACTGTCTATGAACGAGAAATCTCGCCCTGACTGTTTTTTCTGCGGCAACGACTTGATTGCATTGGGCGCATACCAATATCTTCTGGAAAGAGAGATTAAAGTCCCGCAACAATTTGGGTTGATCGGCTTTGATGATATTTACCTTTCTTCGCTGCCGCAGATTCAACTCACCACACTTTCCCAACCCAGAAAAAAAATGGGACAGCTGGCGACTGAACTGTTGATTAATCAAATTGAGAAGAATCACGTTGGCCAACATAGCCACATTCTGCTTCAACCGGAATTGATCATCCGGAAAAGTACACGTTTGCAACAATGAAAACAGACGCTATGGAATATTCAGATGTTTCCCTCGCTTTTGGAGCCCGAACAATTGGTTTAAAAATCCCGGTGGCGAATCTGCTTACTGTTTTGCAGCCTAACCCGATCAAAATTGACCAAGATGAAACAGACCTGGTTAACGCCGCGCTGAACGCCCCTATTCAATCACAGCGTCTATCTCAGATCGTAAAACCTGGCGAAAAGATCGTGATCATCACCAGTGATGTCACCCGACCGATGCCTTCCAGGAAAGTGCTGCCATCCGTGATCGGCGAACTTGCGCAAGCCGGTATAAAAGATCAGGACATAACAATTGTTTTTGCGCTTGGGAATCATCGCGAGCACAGTGAAGCAGAAAAAATCGCTTTGGTGGGCGAGATGATTTACAACCGAATATCCTGTATCGATTCCAACGGAAAAATGATCCAACTTGGCAAAACCGCAATGGGAACGCCGGTTGATATTTTCGAAACCGTTGTCAACGCCGACCGCAGAATTTGCCTGGGTAATATTGAGTACCACTATTTTGCCGGCTATAGCGGAGGTGCAAAAGCGATTATGCCCGGAGTTTCTACTCGTGAAGCGATTCAGGCAAATCACAGTCGCATGATTGACCCGGCAGCAGCAGCCGGAAAACTGGAAGGGAATCCAGTCCGCGAAGACATCGATTCTGTATTGAATTTTATTTCGATTGACTTTATCGTTAATGTCATCTTGGGAGAGCACAAGCAAATCGTCCATTGTGTTGCCGGTCACCCCATTCATGCTCACCGCCAGGGATGCAAATTGCTTGATTCGCTTTTTAGCCTGAGAATTCCTCAACAAGCAGAAATTGTGATCGTCTCTCCCGGAGGCTATCCCAAAGACCTCAACCTGTATCAGGCACAGAAAGCGCTTGACAATGCCAAACATGCTGTCCGCAAAGGCGGATCAATCCTTTGGATTGCCTCAGCTGCGGAAGGGTTGGGAGAAAAACATTTTGAGCAATGGATGCTGAATCATGATCATCCCAAAGATATGGTCAGGCATATTCAGGCTGAATTCGTTCTCGGGGGTCATAAAGCTGCCGCAATCGCACTGGTGACTGAGAATGCGGATGTCTATCTTTATTCTGATCTCGACGCAGAATTTGTTCGTAAAATTCATCTGAACCCTGTCTCTGATCCACAGGAGCAACTGAACAGCCTGTTAAAACGCTATGGCGACGGCGCTGGTGTGATTGTCATGCCTTACGGCGGATCGACGCTTCCCGTTCTCGAAAAATGCTCTCAGGAGGAATGATATGAAGTATTATGGCGCTATCGAAGCCGGTGGAACCAAATTTGTCTGTTCGATCGTCGCAGATCCCGATAATTATTTCGAGGAAATCCGCTTTGCAACGACTACCCCTGAAGAAACACTTCAGCATTCGATCCGTTTCTTTAACGAGCAGCAGAAAAAATACAAACTAGAGGCTTTGGGCGTCAGCTGCTTCGGCCCGCTTGATCTTGATCCAGCATCAACAACTTACGGCTATATTACTACGACACCAAAAGCAGGCTGGCAGTTTACCAACGTCGTGGGCATTCTGCAGGAAGCGCTCGGGCTTCCGGTTGGATTTGACACTGATGTAAACGGCGCCGCGTTGGCAGAATATCGCTGGGGAAATCCGGAAGGATTACAAAATCTGGTCTATTATACGATTGGCACAGGGATTGGAGCCGGAGTACTCATTGATGGAAAACCAGTCCACGGGCTGGTTCATCCGGAAGCAGGGCATGTGCTGATTCGGCAGGATCTGAAAAATGACCCGTTCAAGGGGATTTGTCCTTACCATAAAACTTGTCTGGAAGGGTTATGCAGCGGTCCTGCAATCCAGGCCCGGTTCGGGGTTCCAGCCCACGACCTCCCCGAAAACCATCCGTTTTGGGATATCTTTGCTTATTATATTGCGCAAGCCTGCGTGGCGCAGATCTGTCAGATCTCACCGGAAAAAATCATTCTGGGCGGGGGAGTCATGCAACAGACCCATCTATTCCCGCGCATCCATAAAGAAGTTCAACGGCTTCTCAACGGATATGTTCAGCACCCGCTGATCCTCGAGCACATTGATCAATATATCACCCCGCCGGTCCTAGGAAACCGGTCAGGCGCATGCGGAGCCGTGATGCTGGCGCAACGTCAGATGGATAAAAACTAACGATGCTGGTATAGGTCAACGCCTAAATCCGAAAATTTACTTGCAAATTATCAACGGGAGTTGAAGTTGAGGACATGATTTTTCAATCGTGCTGCCCGTGAAAAAAATCGATTCATCAATGAACGTGAATAGCCCCCCCATCACAATAATGTCTGCAGAAACCTCACGGACAAGATTCAAAATTTCAGTCTCCGTTTTTCCGATTCGTATCCGCACCTCGCCATCGACTTCGTACGTTTTGAAATATTCTTCCACTTCTTGCCGGGCGATTCACATTTCTTCTCATCAAAACCTGAGACAACTGCAAATGTTCTGCATCGGAACTTTTTCGAAAGTGCGTCCGCGAAGTAGAGCGCTTCGCGCGCTTTGGGACTCTGAGAAAATGCCAACACAATCTTCTTGATTTTATCCGGGACTACCGTCGGTGTAATAAAAACCGGTCCGGGCATGTGCGACAAAATTGAATGCCAGCCGGGCAAAATTGAACTTCTGCCGTCTGGAGTGGACGGTAATTCATCTTGAACAACGAAATATCGCTCCAGAATCCCCTTTCCGACAGGTTTTTCAGCAAGTTGCCTTGCAACGCAAAAATTTCCGCGCACACCTTCCTCATCCAAGATCATCTGCACAGTTGCTTCGTAACGCCGAACCCATTCTGAGTCAACCATATTCGAACGCTTTGCAACATGGACGATCCCTACCCAGGCGCTGTATTGTTTTGCAAAACGAATTCCGCTCCTCAGATAAGCAAGATCAATTTCTGGATCCCGTAACGAGATCATCATTCGCCGAATCAGCGGGGAAAGGTCATCTTTCAAAAGTTCTCGCCGCCAATCGCCGGTTTTCATCCCCCAATCAGACAAATCCGGAGAAAAACATATAAAACCTACGTTTGATCCGGTTCCACAATCCTCTGGAACAGACGTATTCATCATCAGCTTCCATGCAAGTGATGTGTGCGTAAATTCATATTCCTCAGTTAACTTTAGCTTTGTGATTTTCAATCCATAGATAAAGTTCGGCTTCTGTTTTGTCGGGAATTGACTCGGCATCTGTTGATCACGGACAACTTTAACAACAGGTTTATAGACAGTCTCATACCAATGTAAGACTGCTTCATCCTCGCCAATCAGACGCTTCTCGTCAAGTCCCATAAAATATTGATGGACCGCAATATGCTCCAGCAAATCTGGATATTCCCCTGGGAGTTTCAAATCAATTTCTTCTCCCGGAAGCAGGTTGTTAAAATGTGTTTTATCAAGAAATGCCTGCTTTTCGGTTTTTACAATGACTGCGTCAGGTGAATCTTCTGCTGTTAATGGCACGTCTGAATTGATTACACGCACATTCGCCAAAATAAACTCAGCCTTGTTGCTGCGCATCACAGAAACTCGGTGATGTCCGTCAATTACGAAATAAACATCCCCAATCTGGTAGACATCGATCGGGGGAAATCCTTGTGCGACTCGTTGGCAACTTTATTACGCACCCAGCGGGGTTTGTCGAATGCATCTTTAGGTAAAAAGGTTCGGGTAAAATCTGAGCCACGGGAAACGGTACCTACTATCGCATTGATCGGGATATCCCGCAACTCCGTGGGACGATTAATGGTCTTAGCAAGCCTTTTTTCTGACCTCATCATATTCAATCAGATTATCGTTCTTCCCAGTCAGAAAACTTAAAGTCTGTTGCCAGACCGCCTGATTGCGGGCACGGTCAAAATCGTTTTGCGCTTCCTTGTGAGTTCAAATGTCATTGTTTCACTGTCTCAGCTAGTATTTTAAACCGACTCAGGCAAGTTATCCGAATTCCGTTTTATTAATGTGTTGCTTTTTCGCGCTTTTCAGAATCAGAAATTCCTTCCTCCGCACCTCAACGGCAGTTCCAGACCATACGATTGCAATTCTCTTTCATTCGTGAAAATATAGTCCGGCGCCCCCTGATAAACCAGATTTCCCCGATCCAGAATAATTACCTCATCGCATAAATCCCAAGCGAGTCCAGATCATGCGTTGCAATTACACAAGTTTTTTCCAGTGAACGGAGGATAGTGATCGGCGTTTCTTGGCGACGAGGATCTGAAATGCTGCCGGTTCGTCCAACAGAATCACATCCGGATCCATGGAAAGGACGAAGCCAGCGCTTCGCGGCGTTTTTCACCACCGGATAGAACACGGATTTTTATCTCGAATCGCCATGATCCCCAGTTGCTCTAAGGTATTGTCGTTGTCCCGCACCTCATTTCGGCCAGCTTTTGGCTGCGAAGTCAAATGCAACGTCGTCAAAAACGCTCAATGAAAAAAATGATCATCCGGATGCTGGAGAAGAAACCAGCCGATTTTTCCGAACTTCAGGGAAAATTCTGCCTTTGGACAGTAAGCCGATCCACTTCAATTTCGCCGCTTGTGATTGGAACAAGACCCATCATCACCAAAAAACAAAGTTGTTTTCCCGGCTCCATTCCACGCCTAGAATCTTCACGCTTCTGCCATCTTCAATGGTGAACGAAAGATTGCATAATGCTTCAGTGCCGTCCGAATAAACAACGCACAATTTTTTTATTTCAATCATTCATTGATTCCTCAATGCATTCATCAGTATGGCAAGACAACAAATCGCAACAGTATCAAGCCACCGGTTCCTGCAACAGTCATCATGAAATCACTTTTACAAAACGCAGGCAATCGATGATCGTGGAAAATCGAATCTGATTTGAAGCCCCGGCACGTCATTGCAGCAGAGATGCGTTCCGCACGTTGGTAACTGCGCAGCAGCAAATGTCAAGGAATCCGCCGGCATTGGTAATGTGAATCCCTTTGTTAGTACGGAACGCAGCAGGTAAGCCGCGGACATGCGCTGTGTTTCATCCGTCAGGATCGAAAGATATCGCAAACTCATGCTCAATTGGACCAGCAAAAGTCCGGGCACTTTTATCGCAGAAAGAGCTGCGATCAGCGATTTTTGCGCGGTCGTTGCAAACAGCAAGACTACTGATGAGACAGTTAGGAAAGTTTTAAGCAGAATTACGAGAAAAGAGAGCAACCCAAACGGTACACTAAGCTTTCCAAAGGCAAATGCGGTCTGCTTTTCCAGAAAAAGGTTGGCAACCCCGGCAAACAATGCAAACGGCAGCGCCGGCAAACAAATTTCCATACCATACTCAGAGGAATGTCCGCAATCGCCAGCATGATAAACGGATAAAGAGAAATGGGATCAGACGTTTCAAATCATATTTTCCAACAGATACGACCAATATCACCAAAATAGCCGTAAGCCAGATTTTAACCAGCGGATGCAACGCATGAACAAACGTCAGCTGTCCGCTTTCCTGGCTCTGCTGCTGAATATTAAACCGGATTTGATTGAAGCGCTCGATCATGACTGTTTTGGGAGGGCATCACGCCTCCGAGTTTTTCTTTCTTCCATGTCGAATCAGCCAACCGCTGACAGCTAGCAGGAAGACAATTCCGCTTCCGACGATTCCTGCAGCTGTAGTGCCATTAATCGCAAGTTTCTTTGCTTCTTCCGGATAATCATAATCAGGCATAAATGCCGATTTATTCTGTATGTCAGCCATCTGTTCATGAATAGCACTGCCTGCCTCAAGTTCTTCCAAACCGCTCACTCGTTCGATCGCCCATTCCAATCCATCCGGGTGGGAGGAAGCGTAAAGAGAAAAGAATCCGCCTGTTACCAGTGTCGCAATCACGAGAAATAGAACCACCGTGCGCGTTGATATTCTTGGGGCTATTCCCTTAATCATCGCAGCATCCAACATTTCTGCACGCGTCTCAAATAAAAACCAAAGCACCATTCCGCTGACAACCCCTTCGACCAGACCAATTGCCAGATGAATGGGCAACATCAGAACGATAAACTTTGTAAACGGCAGGGCGCTAATACCAGACAACGTCGTCTGCAGCACGACGGAAAGGGCTCCAGCCTGAAGACTCACTACCACAGTCAAAATCGACGCCAACATCAATCGCTTTTGACTGATTGCCCCCTTCATCAAGGGGCGGAAGATTAGCGGATAACCGATCAGGCATGGAAGCACGCCAAGATTAAACAGATTACAGCCATGGGCGAGCAAACCACCATCAGCAAAAAAAGCGCCTGGATCAGTAAAACAGCCGCCATCGTTAAAGCAGGGAATGGACCCAAGAATCGCAGCTAACAGAATTCCGCCACCGATATGGCCGCTGGAACCAGTTCCGGGAATTGAAAAATTAATCATCTGAGCGGCAAAAACAAACGCACCCATGATCCCCATCAATGGCACTTTCTTCTCTTCTAATTCCGTTTCCCGCAGTTTTTTTGCGGCAACGGCAATACTACCGGCGCTGATTGTCCACATAACACCGCCCACAGCCGGCGTAATCAATGCGTCTGCCATATGCATAACACTACCCTCCTATTAAAACAAGACCATGAAAGCAAGGGTTGTTCAACAACCCATGACGCCTTCATGGCAAATTCAATATACTAATTTATTACAGGTGTGCCTTCCTGGCACGTTCTTGCTAATTGTACTTGCTGAATTTCTTGCAGTCAAACGGACTTGTTCTTGCTATCAAATGTCAAAGCCTTTTGAATTAATGCTGTCGCTTGATTGATATACTCTCCCAAAGGTTGGTCAGACAGACCAACAATTGTCAGCCTGCATTTTCCAGCCGGAATCAGAATTTTTTCAGCGCTGCTCTTTCCGATTGCTGCCGCCATCAATGGTGTAATTTCTCCCAATAGCGCGTTTGCAGCCAGAATCCCCAACGGTCCGACAATTAAATCCGCCTTTTCACATGCGACCAAAATTGGGTTCTCGCCAGTAGCGCCCTCATCTGCGCCAGCCTTCATCATCACGGATGTGGCAACACTGTTTGTTCCTAAAGCAGTGATCCGTTGATCAGGAAGCCGCTTCTTTAATTGTTCAACAATGATTTTTCCGATGCTGCCGCCTTGTCCATCGATCACAACGATCCTTTTTGAGCTCACAGAGAAAATCCTCCTTTTATTCCGGAATTAACACCGCAGGGCTTGCATGAATCTGATGCAAGCCCTGTCTGACTTAGAGAATAACCTTTTTGCTATTTGCGTAGTTGAAGAAATTCATCTGCTGCATTACCGAAGACCACATGCAAGAGCAGATCCTTGTTCGATTTGATGAACGGAAGGTCAATTTTGTCTTCCAATCCAGGCATCAGATAAGATGCCGGGCGATATTTCTTAAAATCATGGTCCTCGCCAAGAATCTCAGTGCGGAAGCGCTCATCAATCGGCCCGGGAGTTTTCCCAAACTCGCCCTTGAGGATCATCTTGAATTCATTGGAGGTGAATGCATATCGTTCTCCGGCCATTACGTTGTAGGCTGCCTGGGAACCGACAATCTGACTTGTCGGGGTAACCAGCGGCACATAACCAACGTCTTTTCGCACAAGCGGGATTTCTTTCATGACGTCATCCATCATTGAAGCTTCCACGCCCATTTCCTTCAGCTGTTTTTGCAGATTGGAAAGCATTCCGCCCGGAATCTGGGTAACAAACATCTTGTCATCATAACCCGGATAATCTAGATCGCTCATAATTTCGCGATCCATGGCAATCGCGGTTTCCAAATCTTCCGGATCCTTCATAACCGCTTCAATCAAGCGATCAACTTTTTCAACCGGAACATCATCAAAATGAACTGGCTTCTTGCGGAATTTTCCGAAAGACGGAATTGAGCCTTTGAGCTCTTCAAAAATCACACGCAATTTTTCCTGCGCAGCCGTAATCGCATCCTTATCAAGATCATGAGAATATCCCATGCGTTCGGCAATAATCGCGGCAACTTCGATTGGGGCATGTGCAGGGCCGCCAGCGAATGGGCTGATACAGGTATCAAACATATCAATACCGTACTTGATTCCCAAGGCAAGGTTGACCAGAGCAACACCGGTAGTCGTGTGAGTGTGCAACACAATCGGAACCTCAAGTTCTTTGCGCAGTGCCGGGAACAAAACGACTGAATCCTTGGGGTTCAACAGACCGGCCATATCTTTAATCGCGATCCGATTGACACCCTCCGCCTGTAATTTCTTGCCATAATCAATAAAATATTGCGTCGTGTGAACCGGGCTGGTCGTATAAGACATTGCAGCTTCAACCGCGCCACCGTATGCTTTGGTCGCCAAAATCGCCATCCGCAGGTTACGGATATCGTTCAACGCATCAAAAATTCGCATATTCTTGCTGCCGCTCTCGATACTTTGGCGAACGAAAGCAATTAATACGTCGTCCGGATAAGGATTGTAAGCAAACAGATTTTGTCCGCGCAGCAGCGATTGAATCTTTTCACCGCTGCCCATCTCATCACGGAATTTCTCGAGACGTTCCCACGGGTCGTCCCGGGTAAACCGGATCGCAGAATCCAACGTGGCTCCGCCCCATAATTCAAAAATACTATAACCGGCATTTTTGATTATCGGGAGTACCCGCATACATTGTTCCGTCGTCATGCGAGTTGCGGCAACGCTTTGATGACCATCGCGCAAGGTAAGATCGTTAAATAATACTTTTTTAGACATTTAATCTCTCCATAATATATGTTACGATGTTACATCTTAATTTTTTTTTGTGCTGCAAACTTTTTAGAAGGGAATCAAGTGAAATGATCACTTTTCCCGGAATTAACATTGTCTGTTATTGTACCATTAATGAGAGAAATCAAACCTTTTTGCGAATTCTGTCGGCTTCCTGAAAGTTATTCCATCGTTTCGAACACGTCGTGTTTTTTATCAACTCGAATTCGATTTCGATCCACTCAACCTCATGTCAGAACTGGATTTGAAAAAGTTTGTACCTGAGATCAATTTTAAAAAAACAGATCAATTCCCTCTTCCAGCATATTTGGATCCCACGGGTCAAAACAGAGGTCTACCTTAGCGTCAGTCCCCAGCGCCTCTGCAGCAGTTTTCCGCACCTCTTCAACCAAAACTCCTGCATACGGGCAAAAGGGCGTCGTTAGGATCATCGTAATAACGGTTATGTTTTCATCAAAACGGGCGTCTCGGATTAGGCCCAACTCAATCACATTGTAGCCAAGTTCCGGATCCTGGACTGCCCGCAAAGCTTCTTTCAGTTTCGCGGCTTTTTCGGGTGCGCTATCTTCAATTTTCCAACAGGGTCTGTTTGCTTTCATCTCCGATTCGCTCATAGCCTCTTTTCTCCTTTTCCCAAAACAAAAATTCCAGTTCTCTGGTAATTTACATCTGTTTATCCGTCAAAACACCAATTTCTATCAACACCCGGCGAACTGCGTCTTCGCCTTTGGGTTTGATCAACAACGTATTGGCATTCAATTGCCGTTCAATCCATTTGGATGAATCTTTTGAGTTCAACAACGTCACAACCCAATCCGGGTTGGTAACGGTCAGAACAGTCGCCTCGAACATAGTCGCCTGGGTGTCGCTCTGATCCCACTGCGTTATCGCATCTGTAAGTGATCCCGGCAGTGCATTTCCACAGGCACGTTTCAGCATATTCAAAAAAGCGCGGACCTTCAACGATGCGTTCTTCGCTTTCCGCAGGGACAAGGGTGTAATACGGAATTGCCAGCGATCCGGCTGGATTTTTTCCCACTCACAAAAGCGGGCGATGTGGTACCGCAAAATTCGGGATACAGCCCTGCCAACCATAATGCGTCCGTCGATCGTGACGCTTGGAGGCTGTTTTTCAACAGCGCTCGGACGCACGCCGGTCAGCGGTTCCCGCCTGGTCACCGCAGCCAGGACTTTTCGGCCGTACCAATTGACACGAAAGGCACTGATATCTTGCTCGCCCCCATCCTGTGTCCTGGCAGGTGCAGAAATATCAACCAGACCGAGCCAAAAACACGGCCCGTTCAGCAAATATCTCAGATAAACGGCTTCGATGTTCTCCCAGTCTCTAAAAGCGCTGTGTACGCTGTTGCGAATCAGCCATGCGGTATTCTCAGACTGGTCACGCAAAAATTCTGGCCATTCCTGTCGAATCGCGGCCGAGAATCCCTGAAAGCTTAACCAGCCAGTGCCTTGGGTATTGCTAAGCGCGCTAATAATCTGGCGCCTTGTTGCATGTGGATCAAAACGAAACAGTTTATCAACCGTTAATTCGGGGATTTCAGAAAGCTCATTAAAGATAGCCGATTCCACCCAAACCTGCACCAACTGCAACAATGCGGATGTTCGCTCTTTCTGTAAGAACAATTGCGCGACCTCCGTCACCGGCAGATTGTCTTCGTTTATGATACCTGCCATTCGCAACAAACGAACAAGGAAAATCGTTTTCCCTTCTCCATATACCGGGTATAAAGATTCAATATCATTGCCGGTGCGAATTGCGGCAAGGATCAGACAGGCAAGATCAAGGATAGCATCCGTTCCTAGCTGGATACTCTTTACCTCTCGCGGGGCTGCCGGTCGAACTAAAAATGGCCGATCAGTTGCATCACTCAAAGCAGGTTCACTAAACCCTTCAAGATCTTGTTTCGGGAATAATGCAAACAGATCATCCGGAACATAAACAAACGTCTTCATTCCGATCCATCATCAAAAATCCCAGTATAGATAACACCGCGATACCAAAGCCATTCTGCAGCAGAAAGTGTCCCCAACCAGGGTTTTTCCCGCATAAACCGCGCCTCACCCATCAGTCTTATCTCTCCAAATAATTGGAAGAAGGATTTTGCTTCTGTCTTACCGTTATCGCGTATCAGCTTCTTCAACGCCTGCGCAGGCACATCCGCCGCATCAAATAAATAACTTTTTATAAGATCTTTATTAAGTAAATGGTTTGCAATCAAGCTGGCAAAATCCACCAGATCATCTGTTGGTTGTTCAATGTTCCATAATGATTGAACGGCCAACAGAAACGGCTCGTCATGTTGTTTTAAACTCTGAATCAGGTCTGTCATGGGTGCACCTTCTCTGTCACAGGTGGTTCCAAAGCATCCACCTGCCAAATGAGCCCATCATCAGAAAGCGAGACCATATCGAAAACTTCGAAATAGTCTTCTTGTTGTTTTCCGAAAACTGCGACGTCCATCGGATCGGGGATCATCCCATAATCCGTTTTCGGCAATTTGAGTTTTAAAGAGAGAACATGCACCCGCTCATTCAGGAACATCCAGACCAATCTGTCGTCTTCAGCATTGACCTTGACGCTCGCATTTCCACCCGAATCCCCTTCACCGGCGCGATATAGCCGCGGATAAACCGCTCGTCCAATCAACATATCCATCTCACCAGTGTTCACCTTCTGACGCAGCGAATGGGTCGAGAGATCAGCAAAGCTCTTCGGGTATTCCGTTTCAAGTTCAAGCAATAAGTCCGCACTTTTTTGATATTTTGCATAGCGATACGGGATCAACCTGTCTGCAACAGGCAGTATTAACCCTGTGATTAACAAGATTGTAAAAGCCAAAGCGGTTCCTCTGACTCGGACGCTTCCACCATCAGTACGTTTATTTTCCAACAGGATAAAACTCCAACCAGCGTCACCCTGCAGCAACTCAAGCAGCATGATAACCAGTGAAACACAACCAAAAGCAAAGTAAAAAAGCGTCACCCAATCTACAGGCAGAATAAATCGGAAACCAGAGGTCATTGCAACAGCGTTCCCTAACGAATAAACTAGATGGATCAGTAACGGACTCAAACCCGCACCAGCATTCAGTCGAACAGCCTGTGCAATCCCCAAACAGATCAGGAACCCATAGAACAAAAGCAAAAGTAGGTTATTTTCAAACACAAATTGTGCCGTAACGCGATACCAGAATGGATCAGGTTCGTTGAACCATTGATAGACATCTTCGGCTTGTTCAGTCCGGACGGGGAGTACAAGCAGTGCAGAAAATGTGTTATTCAAAAAATGGGCGCCAATCGACCGCAAGACATTAAGCGGAGATTGGCGAATTGTTTCAAAAATATTCGAGTTCGTCTCATCCGCAGCATCCGTCAAACTGGATTCACCTCTGGCGGCGTTTTCATACAGGCGTACCAGGTATGCAGATTCGCTGGTATCTTGACTGACGGTTGTGTTGGGGCTTAGCCGGTTGGAGATAAACCATGGTAGGCACACCACCATGACTGCGATAATAAAAAGGACCAAATTGCCCAGCCAGTTCTTTCCCTTTTGTTTTCGAAAAACAGCGCAGAAAACCATGATCATAACAATCGCTGGAATAAGGATTGCCGTCTGCGTTCGAACAAGGATACCAATTGCGCACAACCATCCGCAAACCAGGCTCCAAAGCGTCTTCCTGTTTTTTGCACGATACCAGGCGACCAATGCGTTTAAGATCAGCACGATCAGCAAAGCCATCGGTAAATCCGACATGAGCAAACGACTGTTTGAAACCTGCACCAGCGGCGTCAGCCGAATACTATATATCTCTCGAAAGATAATCCATATTGCCGCAAGCAACCCGCCGAACGGAATCCGCAGCTGACAACCCAGCATAAATACGGCAGCCGGAAACAGTGCCAGAACAACTATCTGCAAATTCGTCAACGCAATATAATCGTTGCCGGTCAAAAGATGCAAAATAGAAAGGAAAATGACATAAAAGGGTCTGACAACGGTCATTCCATTCCTGAAACCGTTCCCGATCAAAATACTTTGGGCAAGCATGTCATAATTCTCTGCGTCTGATGCAGGATAAAAATTCATATTCGGTGGACGCAAAGCCGGCAGAAAATAACTCCGTCCTTCAAACGGGGTATTGATCCAAATAGAAGCCGCTGCATACCAAATTGCAATTGCAGTTAACGAAAAGAAAAATTTGTGGCGTCGGGTAAAAAGCGCTTGCAGATCAATTTCTGAATATTTCAACAGGCGTACGATCAGCATAAAGGAGAAAAAGACCAGTAACGGGACAATCAACTGTCCTTCCAACAAACTGACACCCTGACGATAGAACGTACCAGATATCACATTCAAGCCCAAACCGGTAGACAACGACAGTCGGGTCAACCCATACAAACCCAATGTGCCGAAAAGTGCCGCTGCCGTCAGCCGCAGATTGACCGGGAAGAACTGTTTATCGCTGCTTTCACGCTTGAACAACAGCATCAGCAGCACAGTTTGCAATGCGAAGGCACCCAACCATTGCAACAAAGGTTCAATTCGTTCAAAAACAGCTCGGCTGAATGCCGTATTCCCAATGGGAGGACGTAAAAACAAAACGCCCAAAATCACCAAAAAACCTGATAGGATTCCTGCCCATCCGACCATTTGGCGCCAATTTCTGCCACTTTCGCCGACAAACAATTCAGCTTTCACCACTGTCAGCCGCGCAAGCAGAACGCTGCCAGCCAGCAAGAGCATGAACAAGATGACTAAAAGCAATCTGAACATGGACAGACCAAACAATACCGCACTCTGTCCTTCAGAGGGAATGCGAAAGATGGAGAATATTCCCCAAAGACTCTCAAGTCCTGCCAACGTCCAGAACAGAAACCATTTTTTGTTCATAAGCCAATTATAAGGGGCGATTCCCGCCCAATCAAATGAATGAGAACTCTTTTTCGTCCTGAACGATATATAATTATGAGAATGGGAAAAATACCATCTTTTAAAATCAGTTTGTTTTTAATTTGCCTTTGCTTGATTGTGAACTCAGTTCCCGTTGGCGCGATAGCCAACGCCGCTGGACCGGAACAAGTGCTCTATGTTCTGGCAGCTCCTTTTACAACCATCACCGATAACATTTCTTTTGAAAGCTTGCAAAAATTATTCGTCTCCGAATCTAAATCAACTTTGCCGGATCTGCCCTGTGAAAATATTATGATCGCTACCGATCATCCCGGTCCGTTTATTATCCGATTTGGCAGCGGCGCTGAAAAAGCCATTGCAAGCCTTGAGAGCCTTCCGGAGTTGATTGACCAGTCCATCCGAAACGGCACTTGGCTGATTCTCCCTTTTGACCAACTTGAACCCAGGTTAAAGATGATCACAATTGACGGG
The DNA here is from genome assembly GCA_040766005.1 of Flexilinea sp. Classification (GTDB taxonomy): domain Bacteria; phylum Chloroflexota; class Anaerolineae; order Anaerolineales; family Anaerolineaceae; genus Flexilinea. The sequence continues at coordinate 125,199 of JAXGRI010000008.1, forward strand.
AAAAATCCTTTTTCAAAAAAGTTTGATTCGTCTGACTGGCCCTTGACAATTCGGAACAGCAATCAACAATTGACAGAAGCGGAATGGCAATCCGTTCCAATTGCCAACCGGGACCCCGATAAACTCACTTCATTAATGCTGACAGGGGTTACAGCGTTGGTACGCGGAACCGCCAGTTACATGTTTGCCCGCGGCC
>JAXGRI010000009.1:0-98205 GCA_040766005.1 Flexilinea sp.
TGGGAAGATGCACATGACGGCAGGAATTTTGGCAGAGCCTTTGATTGGGAAGGGCATCCTACGCAACGTACAAACATCATTGTCGCTGGGAAAGCGAATGACGTGGTCTATGATACGATGACTGCTAAAAAACATGGAAAAAAATCTACAGGCAATGCGCTGGGATACGACAGGGACAATTATTATTCGAGTCCGATGACAGAAAACTTGATTGTCAAAAAAGGAAGCGAATCCCTGGATGACATGATCAGAAACACCGACAATGGCATCTATATCAATCGTCTATGGTACGTCAGAGAAGTCAACTTTAAAGATGCTTCAATAACGGGAATGACTCGCGATGGCACATTTTTTATCAAAAAAGGGAAAATCTGTCACGCTTTGTATAATCTGCGCTTTTCTATAAGTTTAGTAGACATTTTTAATTCAGTAGATGGAATTGGTGATAAACTACACTTATCCAAGATCCCAATTGGTACTGTAATTGCGCCAGCTATGAAGCTTAATCGTTTTTTTGTTTCAGGCTCATCAATTTACTAATTGATTTGACTCAACCATAGATGAAGTTTTTTTTAGGCACTTCAAATTAAGGATCTAATATTGATCAATCCTTTTTATTTTTAGGAGATAACCCATGAAAAATCGATTATTAAAAATAACAATTATTCTTACAATTATCGTTTTCACATTGATATGTGCCTGCCAGAAAACACCTGAGGCAAAGCCAACGCCGGTTTTTGAATTTCAACAGTTTAATCCAACCAAAGCACCCGTTCAACCAACAGCGATACGGGACACTGCGGAAGTAAATATGCAGATAACTGAAGCAGTCACACCGTAAATGCATTTTGATTTTTTGAACTCGAAATCAAATATAGGAGTTTAAAAAATAAATTTGCAAAGTTTGCTTATTTTTAGTAAATATAAATTATAATTTTCAGTACAACAATTCTTTCCGTTATCCTGGCAAAGCATCATTGATGCGTCAGGCAATATCATTAAGGAGAAAAAAATGAAGAAGCTAATACTTGTCTTTTTGGTGTTAATATGCTTAATGGCACCATTGTCCGTGCAAGCGCAGGAAATTGATAATAACGCTACAGTGACCGTCGCTCTTACAACCATTATCGATAATCTGGATTACATGATTCATTCTTCATTGAATGCATCAGGGGTTTTTCAACATATGTTCGAGCCAATGGTTGATCTGGACATGGAATCAATTACCATCGTTCCCCGCGTGGCCACAGATTGGTCAGTGAGTGAAGATGGTAAAGCTCTGACATTCAAGCTGCGGAGATGATGAAATTCTGGGATGGAACTACACTCATGAGTAAAGATACGCTTGGGGCTGGCTATACGATGGAGCGTATGCCGATGGATGACTATACATTGGAAATACGAACTATCTAAAACAATCAGATCAATTTTGAGAAGGCAGTGGTCGTTGATGACTTCACTGTAGAAATTCATACGAAAGATCCAGTCCCAGCGCTATTATATTCAATACAAGAAGTGAAAATCCTTCCTGAGCACATCTATAAAAGATTTAGCGCCAAATCAAGTAGCCACTATAACACGATCGTCGGATCCGCCTGTTCAAATTTGTCGAATACAAAAGACGATTACGTAAAAATGAATGGAATGATGAATATTGGGGTGAAATCCCTGCTTTCAAGTATTCATTCACTGCAAATATCCAGAAGCATCTAATGTGTTAGCTGTTGAATTAGAAACAGGCGGAATTGACGTGGCGCAGCAAGTTCCGATGGTTCAAATTGGTGGACTGTTAATACATCTGGAATGGCACACAAGTGCCATCGCAATGGTTGCAGAATGTATTTCTGGATTCAACGTATTGAAAATCCTGTTTTACCAAGAACGTCCGCTTAGCAATCAATTATGCAATTGATTGGGAAGCGATCAACAATTCCTTTTTCTTTGGTGCTGTTCCAAGGATGGTAACAACGTAACCCACCTTGGTCAATCCCGATTTACAGCCATATCCTTAAAGGATATTGAAAAAGTAAATAGTTTGATGGCAGAAGAAGGATAAGGAAACAGCAATGGAATTTGGGAAAAAGATGGCAGAATTAACGCCTAAGACTTGCCTATTATGCTTTCAACGCGAACGTTATGAAATTCTCCAGTTCCATTGATATGAATTAGTGCTCGGAATAAATGCTGAACCATATTATCTGGAACGGGCCGCCGCATTTGAAAAACTGATAAAGAGAAATCGACGATATGTTCTATATCGGAAGCTGTACCAGCTATGAAGCGCGGCGGATATCACTGATCTGAAAGCAAGACTCAGCCAGTAATTACGGAAGATGGAATAACTTGAATTCGAAACATTATTTACAAAATTGTTCGCAGAATTCGACATGGACAAAAGAAAGAATTGTTAAACGAATGTGTACGATTTTAAGTGAGGAAGCCGCAATCGTTCCTCTCTACATCATAATAGACGTATGGGGTGTCAATTTATTGGGACAACGAATCCAATCCAACAGGGCGCGATTATGATGCGCCTCAAAAGAAAAATAGTAGCATCAAGTTGCATTATGAAAAAAGGCAGTGACTTTTTCACTGCCTTTTTCAATAATTGAATTACTGTTATTTCCAGAAATAACTAACGCTTTTTGTCATATTTACAACGGAGGTCAAATATGTCCTAATATTCTGTTCGGCATTGTTGCCAAGCACTCATAGTTATCAATGTGTAACAATTGCAGCATTCGCTATTAATTTTCTCGCAGGACCTGACTTATGCCGATTAAGATATTTTGCAGGCGAGACGCAAACAGGATATTCAGACTTTCGTCACCGAATGGGTTTTGATAAACCGGCCTTGTCCAATATTATTTTGATTGGCTGAAAAATTCAATCAGAGGAGATTTTGGTTGGTCTTATCGATATAAAGACGATAATTGGAAAATAATTATTGAGCGTTTTCCAGCACTTCAGTATCAATCATAGCTTCATTGATTTTGCAGCTTTTAGTATAACCTTACTAAGCGGACAGAAGAAAACGCGGCACGAAATGGGATAGTTTTTCGATGTTTTTGCATTGATCGTAGTCCATGCCCTCTTTGGATATTAATGCTCATGTTAATTTTCTCTGTCACTTTACGCTGGCTCCCCGTATCAGGAAGATATGAGGGTATAAAAAGCATGATTCTGCCCGTAGTCACGCTATCTTTTTATGGAATTGCCAGGAACACGAATTAATCCGAAGCGCACGCTTAGCATTAGGTGAGGATTATATTCGAACCGCAAGAGCAAAGGTTTGACAGAACAAGCTGTTTGTTTTAAATACGCACTAAGAAAATGCGTTTATCCTAATGTAATAATCATAGATGGACTTAGTAAAGCCAAGTTGAGTGGAGCATTGTTGAAACTATTTACGCTTCATTCGAATGGGACTGCTAACAGTTAATGCAATCAATGGGAAAAGATATCACAATGGACCAAAGCCTGTGTCACTTATTTGTTAATGTTTGCTTTGTGCAAAACTTAATAGTCGATTTTACCTACACGTTTTGAGACCTACGAATTCGGTTGAATAGGAAATATTAGAGACTTGCTGAAAAAAACAATGTCCTAAATCCAAGTGATAATAAAGCTGTCGTTAGCTTAGAAGCATTGACCAGAACAAATAGCTGAAAAAGATCGGATTTTTTATGACTTAAACGTTCCGGAAAAGCAAAGTTTGCACTGACAGTCATTGTTATTACCCTATTGGCATTATTCGCCCTTCTGACACCCTATAACTACAACAACGATTTAACAGCGAGGCTCAAAACCTCCTGTACTCGCAAGATTTTCCGATATCTCGTAATATCCATTGGGCATCGATGCTATTGGAAGGGATGTATGGGCTCGCCTTGTTTACGGAGCAAGAGTCTCATTGCTCGTTGGAGTCACGTCTGTATTGATTTCGGGAATAATTGGGGTATTTTTGGGACTAATTACAGGTTTCTTTGGTGGATATATCGACGACATAGTAATGGAGAATCGCCGATATTCAACTTGCATTTCCTTTCATATTGTTAATGCTGGCCGTTCTTGCTGTAGTGGGATCTGGATTGAAGAACTTGATTTTAGTATTGGGATTGACAGGATGGGTATCTTACGCACGTGTTGTGCGAGGAGAGGTCCTTTCATTACGAGAAAAGGAGTTTATTGAAGCAGCGCGTTCTTTAGGAGGAAGTAATACCAGGATCATTATTAAACATATCCTTCCAAATACTTTGAGCTCTGTAATTGTTGTGGCATCTTTTGCTGTTGCCTCAACGATTATCTCAGAAGCCACCTTAAGTTTCCTTGGCTTAGGAGTAAAACCTACTACGCCGACTTGGGGGATGATATTATCCGAAGGACGCGAATATATCAGACAAGCATGGTGGTTAACCACTTTTCCAGGAATTGCAATTGCAACAACAGTGTTAGGAATAAATTTGCTTGGTGACTGGTTACGCGACGTTTTTGATCCCAAAACCTTACTAACTAAGTAAAAGAAATTCTAATTTATAGGAGCCTCTAATGGAAAAAGGAAAAACACAGCTTTTAGTAACTCCGGAAAGTTTATTTGATTTTTCAGTCATAGAAGATCCTCAGTTTTCCATTGACAATATTGGTATCGCCGGTTCGGATGACACCTAATGAAGAAACAAATTCTTATGAAAGATCCATTTGGTTTGTTAAAGCAAATGGTGAAGCTGAACCGGTAAAATTCTCTTGTGACAATCAGATTTCTGTCCAAGATTTTCCTGATGGAGAAAATTACTGTTCTGGAAGAAATGGAACGAACCAATTGTTCGTTATTTCAAGAAGCGGGTGGCGAAGCATTACAAATTACCGAAATGATTAACGGAGTATCGGATATTTCCTGGTCACCTGATTCTTGTTGGCTGGCATACATCTCAGAATCTACGATAGAAGAGAATAGAATTGAAGATTCTAACATAATGTATGATAAATCCTTAATTAATGCAACACATGAATGGGCAACAAGTCATCAAATGGAGCTCCAGGATCCACGTCTAATTACCAAGTTGCCTTATCGTTCTGGCACTTCTTTTTTCGATGGAAAGTACCAGGCTTTCGTATATTTATATTATCCCTGCTAAAGGTACACCTAAAAGGCTGTCAAACGGTCCGTATCACCATGGAATTCCAGATTGGTCAAAAGATTCAAAATATGTAATTTCGAATACAAATCGTGATCAATCATCAGGTGATGAAAATTTCGAACTCTGGTCTTCAATAATCCAGTTTGATATTAATTCGAAGGAAGAAACTGTCCTTGTTTCTGAAGTCTCTGAAGAAGGAGAAGCCTCGGTATCTCCTGACGGAAATTACTCGCACATCCGCTGGTCTTAAAATCTGAAAGTCCTTATGCTGATCCATATTATCTAGCTGTTAGTGCAAATCAACCGGCGTCCAAAAGCAAAATCGTGAGTTCAGATACCCAAACTATAATTAGTTTTAAATGGGATCATGATAACAAACATTTATACTGTTTAACTCACGAAAAGGGTGACGGAAAAATTGTTCGTCTTTCTATCACGGATGGACAAACAGAAGACATAATTGTTGGAGAAAGGATGGTTGAACAATTTACTGTCAGTGAGTGCGGGAAAAAGATTACATTCACAACGTCAACGCCAACTGATCCTAGCAACTTGTTTATCTTGGATCTCACAACTAATAAAACAAAACAGCTGACAAATTTCAATTTGCAATTTGTCGAAAATCATCTTTTATCGCATCCAACAGAACTCAGATATAAAAGCGATAATGGCATTGAGATTCAAGGTTGGTTTTATCGTCCGGTAAACTACGATCCTAATAATTTGTATCCTGTTGCAGTCGAGATCCATGGTGGGCCTCAAATTATGTGGGGTAATTCTTTTTGGCATGAATTCCAAGTCTTATGCTCAAGAGGTTATTACGTTTTCTTTTGCAATCCCAGGGGCTCTGCAGGCTATGGAACAGAGTTTCAAAAAATTAGAGGGAAAGGCGGATACACCGACATGCCTGATATTATGAACGGTGTAAAAGCTTTGCTAAAAAAGGAAAAAAATGCTGATCCCAAAAAACTTTGCGTAACAGGTGGATCATATGGTGGTTTTCTAACCGGATGGATCGTGACACATTCAAATATATTTAAAGCCGCTGTTTCCCAAAGAGGCGTATATGATGAACTAAATATGTTTGGGAGCGGTGACATCCCAGAATCTGTTGAATGGTATCACAATGGTGTACCAAGCACACAGAACTTAGAAGAACTATGGGAATATTCTCCGGTAGCTCATAGCAGAAACGTCACAACACCGTTATTAATTATGCATAGTGAATTAGATTATCGTTGTCCAATAAGCCAAGCCGAAAGCTTCTTTGCTCACCTGCGCAGAAATGGCAACAGAGACGTACAAATGCTCCGTTTCCCCCGGGAAGGACACGGCCTTTCGCGGAATGGTGAACCTTTACACCGAGTAGAAAGATTATATAGGATTGCAAATTGGTTCGACTTACATATATCCAATAACAATGTTTTTAATACGACAATTGATGAAATTAATTTTTATGAATTATTTCCAGACTTGAAAGATTGGGAAATTAATCATAATAAATTGAAAAAAGTGATTTTCTGCGGTAACAGATATATCGGTAACATCGTTATGAATAAATTACATAAAAAACTAAAGAAATCCATATCTCAGATATCTTTTATCTTAGATGAAAAGGAATTGTCAATTATTATTAAGAATAACGATTTTGAAAAAATCACCCTTAATGAAATTTATCTTGCAAAAAGGCTCAATCGATATTAAATAAAGGACACTGCACTCCATCTGTTATAACAGATGGAGTGCAGTGAGATAATGTAATTCTTGTTTTTTGTGCCGGATGTCCCTTCACAATACGTTGTTACGTATCATTCCATCGATACAGCTCTCCTCAAAATGCTTTTCTTTCCCTCTTTATACAACGAATAAAATAACGACAAGAAAGTAGGTCAGTTACCCAAACAATCAGCAGAGGAAACTATAAAGGGTTTGCTGTATTCGATTGATTCTGTAGCAGAAGATCAACGCTTTCAATACGGTTATACAAGGAATAAAAACGATGCCCTCTCATTTCTTATGGAAGAATAATACAGTGCTCGATTTCTGGGGTATTTTGTCAATCGTCGACATCCATCCTCTGTAATAAGGAGTGTATCAGAATGGCGAAATCCCCCCAGCCCTGGAACATACAAACCAGGCTCATCACTAATTATCATTCCAGGTTCTAATATAGTCATATCCCCTTCTTCAATCCATGGTGGTTCGTGTTCTTGTATACCTTTGCCATGCCCCATTCGATGCCGCAAGTATTCCTCATACCCGGCAAAACGAATCTCATCCAACGATGCCTTATTTACATCGCAACATCTAACTCCTGGTGTTGCAGTCTCTATACCTGCTTTCCATGCATTATACATTGCATAAAAATACGATTCAACCTCTTTCGATGGTTCACCATAAATAAATGTGTGCTCGCTCTCCGACTCATACATACTAACAAGAGCACCAAACCCAGCTTCAATCACATCACCTAACTTTGGTTTTATTAAAGAAGACATAAGTCCATGGGGATGAGCGGAGTGCGGACCGTATAAAACAGCCCCATTTGTCGTTCCGTGATTGATAAAAACAAGATCGCCGATATCATTGACCATCCTTTGAACCGTATTATCACGAGCATAGTTATATGCATCCATCTCCGAATAACCGAAAACTATGGCTTCCCGTGTTTTTTCAACCAAGAAATCGGCGTATATTGATGCAGTTTCCAACAGCTTTATTTCTTCAGAATCCTTTACCAGACGCATCGTGTATAGCAAATCACTCATTGATACATTCGGGTGCGATCGTGTAGCTACCTGCCATTGACGATAAGACAAATGATCAATTCCAATTCTCTTATACTTTGTATTATCGTTTAACATCCATTCAATCGGATGCACCAATCCGGGATAATCAAAGTACACATGTATTTTATTGATCCAAGTATCTTCAGCCATTTCTTGTTCTAACTTAGGTACATAAAGTGACGGCTCTCATGTTTCCGGAATCAAAAGTCCCAACGGTCTTTCAGTTGATTGATGAAAGAACCCAGTTGTATAAAAAATATTATTTGCATCCAACAGGAGTATCGCGTCCAATTCCTCCTCGTGTAACTTTGATTGAACTTGTTTCGTTTTCGTTTTATACCAATCTATCGTAAGCCTCATTACTTTGCTCCTCTATAATTTCGTAATAAGAAATTCTTCATTCTATCCGCAGCAATAATAATTTTCTCTGTTGGAGACAACAGGGAAATTCTAACGAAATTTCCAGTTGGATCAAGGAAAAGGGATCCCGGGAAAACTAAAACTTTTTCCTGCAACAGAAGCCTTTCACAGAAATCTTCTGAGGTTAATCCCGTTTTTGAGACATCCGTAAAGATATAAAATCCTGCACGAGGTTTAAGAAACGATAATCCCATCTCGATTAAAGCTTGGGACATTATCTTACATCTTTCTTTATAAATATCAACCATTTCCTGTATGCACTGTTGTGGACCAGTATATGCAGCTAGAGCAGCAGCTTGTGTTGGTGCAGAGCAACATATAGAAATAGTATGTGCAGGTTCTGTTAGAATTTCACAAAAAGGGGCAGGTGCTGCTAAAAAGCCACAACGCCAGCCAGTCATCGCATATGACTTCGATGGACCGTTAATTGTTATCGTCCTTTCGAACATTCCTGGAACAGCAGCTGAACTCAAGTGCGGGGTACCATCAAAAATTATGTTCTCATAAATTTCATCACTTAGAATAACGAGATCCGCTTCGCCGCGATTTTACATATTTCTTTTACTTGGTCTGGCTCATACATTCCAACAGGGTTTCCCGGATTTACTAAAGATATGGCTTTTGTCTTCTTTGTAATGCTTGCTTTTATTTGTTGTGGTGTCATCAGAAAATCAGCATCCGGTGTACAAGGAACAATTTTTGGTGTTCCGCCCAGCATCAAGATAGCATCATCATAAGCATTGTATCGCGGCTCGGGAACCAGAACTTCGTCCCCCCATTCAAAATGCCAAATAACGATAAGTAAACCGCTTCCTGAGCCCCGGCTGTAAATAATCCAGGTTTCAGGGCTCATATTTAACATGATTATCTGTTAACAACTTCTCCGATATGCCTTCGTAAATCTATATTACCCCGAACATGTGTATAATGAGTGGCACCATGATCAATTGCTTGCTTTGCAGCCTCCACAATATGAGAAGGCGTAGCAAGATCTGGATCACCACGCCCCAACAAAATCACATCATCAAGCGTAGCCGCAATATTCAACAACTTTGTTCTTATGCTTTCTTCGCCAACTTCCCTGGTTTTCTTGAGCGAAGGCGATTGATCGCGTTTTGTGTCATGGTTTAACCTCCAAAATACTACAACTTTTCCATATGAGTTTTTGATACGATAGAGATATTGTTTTTTACAATTATAGAAGATAATTTGCAGAATCGCAATGTTTGAAAAAACAAAGAAATATATGCATTTTAAGAGTCGAGGTTGAAAGGCGGAACGGAATAGTCTGCGGAAATAAACCCGTTTTTTATTGAGATGAAGTACAACGAAAGAGAAACAGAATAGAGCGATAAAAAATCGCATATCTGACAAACTGCAAATTCAATCACATCATATGGATAAAACTAACTAGAAATAAAAAAGACAAAGTGTTTATATTGAGGATATTCAAACTAGTCCTGGTTCCGCATGGGACGTACTTTATAAAAAGAGCAACTCTTTTGACACTTAAGACAGAAAACTGCCATTTCCGTATCGTTAGAATTTATCTGTATATTTGTGCTACTCACTGAAAAGTTGAAAAGGGCTATTGTCAAAGTCCAACGCACTTCTGTAAATCAAGAGATACTCATTCGGTACTTTCGACATCAATTAAATAAAAAAGATATAAATGATGTGATTAAAACTTTCCCAACCTCCAATCATTCCTTGTTAACTATTCAATCCTTACAACACTCCACCTAAGCTATTTTCACAAACTAATAATTAAAAATTAAAGAATTGTAAAGGAGATTCAAGCCAGAGGCAACATTTTGTTTTTTGAAAACCTCTCTTTGTCATTTATTTCATTATCTGAATGGAAAAATTGCAGTACATTTTCAAAATTATTTAGTGAACGAACCACTTCCTGTCTATTTTTCACGCCAATAGCGGTAACAATTGCATTTACAATTGAAATAATCGATGTATATGAATTAATGTAAAAATATGACTTAACAGTTACTTCTAAGGAAAGATCGGCTATTTTAGCATCTGGAGAAAAAATACTATCACTAATAACAATTGATTTCCCATGCATTTTTCTTGTATATTTAATAGCAGCATTGGTAAACTGCTATATCTTGGTAATGAGAAAGCCAATAATATTGAATCTTTTTGCATCGAGGTCAGTTTTTGAAACTGTATACTGTTTTCACATTAATAGAAGTACAAGGTATGCCTATTGGCGAGAATAAAATTTGTTAATTCAGCAACTCATACAATCCTCGATTCCCAATGATGTAAACAAATCTCGCATTTTAATTCTTGAACAACTTGATCAAATGATTGGTTGTATGGTTCCTTTAAGTGGCTAATATGTTTTCGATATCTTTATTCAGAGTCGTGTGCATAATACTAGCGGGTGAACAGTCTTCCGACAAGCGGGAAGCTGTCATCCTGTTTGGTAAACGGAGATTTTGTTTGACTTTGATCGCGATATTCCTTCGCAGGTCAGAGAAACCGCCGCTATACCCTAATGATACAGAAAAACGCACCAATACAGATTCACTTACTTTACTTCTTTTCGCGACTTCTGTAATTGACATAAAAGCTGCTTCTTCGTAATTTTCACAAATGTGAAATCGGCAACTTTCTTTATAACTTTTTGTAAAATTTTTCTTGTTCTTTTTTTATCCTCTCAAAAACATCCATCTTCGAAGTCTCTTCTTCCTTCCATCTAGTAGCTCAATTATATCAATAAGGCCTTTTCACATTGCGAGGCATCTCAAAAACGAATATCACCGACCGATTCTTTAAGTTTCACGTAGTCAATCAATTTTGTCTTCCCTAGACTTCGAGTTAGTCTCGGGAACTATACCTATTAATTATCCTTGACTTAATCAAAACAATCTGATCTAGGCGAGCAATATTTCAATAATACGTGATTATCGGGCATTTCTGGCATCTTATTGCTACATAAGAAGAAACAGTGGAAAAATTATTCGGATTCAGCCAACAAAGAAACAAGACAACTGCAATTGATAGAACTGAATGGTTGCTTTTTTACAGTTTGCAGCTTTTCGACAGGAGGAATGGCCCAAAGAAATCCTTCAACTCCGACTTCTGAGCCTAACAATTTTTGATATGAGGCAGTCTGGGTTTCAGGCAGTACAAGTGGTTTAATCGGTCAATAAACATAAAATGCTTCCTACATTCAGAAGCATTTCTCACAGAATATTGGATTTTGTGGGCGCAAAAGGGACTCGAACCCCCGAACTCTTTGTGTGTGATACAAGCGCTCTAACCAACTGAGCTATGCGCCCAACGCAGCACACAGATTATAGCAAAAGATCAGAAAATCGACAAGAAATTGTATGGGTTCAATACATGTGAGACAAACAGGGGTCATGACTCAGTGTGCTTTCAATATACTGTCCGGGACTTAGATTGTCCAGACTTCGGTGGGGACGGACATTATTATAGACCCATTCCCAGCATCTCAGGTCTTTGTTCAAGGACTCCAAATCAGATTCAGGTTCGCGCAGCGCATAGAACTCGTCCAGATGGGGTTCTGTGAGCCCGCTCAACCCTTCCATTCAGTTTAGGTGAACGCGGTGGCAAGACGAAAAGGTTGATCCCCAACAGGATACAGCATCCGGTAGGATCGCACCGCCTCCACCTTCCGCTGTCCATTTCCGCTTCCGCAGATGCTTTGGCTTTCGGCCGCGTTGCTCTAAGCCATTCCACCCTTCTTCTTTTATGCGGCGTTTCCAGCGGTACAGGCTCGCCCGTGAGACCCTCAGCAATTCACTGACCTCTTTGCCGCTCATCCTTTGTCCGGCAGCGCTCCCCAGGTGCGCAATATCCGTTCCCGGTTTTTGGCGTCCTCACTGGTTTGATGACTGGCTTCTTCACCAGATGGTAAAATTCTTTTGCAGATAGATCAGCGCCGCATTGGGGTTCCTCCTTTGGTTTGATCAACCTTTAGGATGACCCCAATGTGCTTTTTTGTAAAGTCTTACTGTCTCTCATGTTTCTGAACTTACTCAAAAAACAATGCCTTATCAGTTTTTTTATTACCGTGTATCAAACGATGAAATTCCAATCCGACAGTCCAAACTACTGATACTTTTTCGTCGCCTCACAAAATCCCAGTTTATAAAAATCGTTCCATTAATTCCCCGGTAGAAAACTCCCGGCGCCACCATCATTTCCTTTGCAAACCCCAGAAAAGCCGTCCCATTCGCAGTAACCAGTTTTCCGTCACGGACTATCTATTTATAGAGATAATAATCCGGATTTTCCCTCCAACCGTTTGCAAATCTTCAAGGCGGTTGCCGGTACGCTTTCTTTTGTTCAACACATCATGGACAGCAAAAAAGTGACGGTGTCACAGATCGCTCCCGGTAAAAATGTTTCGTTTCAGTGTGGGAGCAGCAGCACTTTTTCCGCTTCCGGTTTTCGCCCAGCTATTACCGCCGATCAGGACCAACCCGGCAAAATCATCCGGCGGAACGATCGTCAATCCGCCAATCGCACAAATCGGTTTAAGCGTCAAAGAAACAGTCTGGACGGCGTATTTCGTTTAAGTTCCCTGATACGAATCGCTGTTCAGAGCAGCCGGTTAAAAATGCGATTTACCAGTCCGCGAACTGGTCAAAAATTACAAGTGGAACAGTCTCTTTATCGGGCGTCGTACTCTCAGGAATTTCAATTATATCCTTCCGGCCAGACAGCGTCACGCGGACCTTGCACAACTACGTCTGCCAAATTAACGCTATCCAATATCGCTTTAACCGTTTCTATTGAGAAATCTGCGGTCTTTTTATAAATCCAGACCGGCGGATGATCATAAACACTGAAAGCTTCTTCGGCTGCCCAAATACTTAAATTCTTGATCGGCAGCACCGGCCACCCGCCGACACTGATCATACCGACCAGATCTGAAAAATAAACATTTCCAAATATGAAAGGACGCTGAAAATGTGCCACCAATTCAAAACCCAAACTGCCATCAAACAACGCCTGATAATAGCGGATTGTCATCGGATAGGTGAGCGGAATACGAACCGCACTCCAAAGGCTGCGCTGGCTGGGGAGAATGATATAATCCGCCTGATCCAGTACGGCGATCAGCATCTCTTTTTTTGATTCGTTGTCTGCCCAACGAATTTCATTCGTCACACCGGTATACAGGTCTCCAAATGGGTTCTTTCCATAAAGTGGGAACGGCAACCCTTCATCCCAGTTTTCATTCGCCAAAACGCTGCGCCGCATCTGCACACCTTCGCCAGCAAGTAGATGAATCGACAACCAATAGTGTTCACCTGGCAGCAACACCAGCGGTTCCAGATGCACCATCAACGAGGTTTCATCAGAGGACAGAACCACCTGCGCTTGTGCCAACAAGGCATTTTCGCTATTTTTGATTGAAATTTCCAGTGTGCTTTTGGACACGCCTTCCAATCTTCCAACATGCGCGATCGTGACAGCGGACAAAACCCGATTGCTGTCAACCGAAAAACCGCTCTCAAACGGATGGGTTCTGTCGACAATCAACGGACTTGGCGCCTGAATCACCAGCGGTGCTGATTCGCCCTCCGGCGCTGTCTGCGTCTCCAATTGGATCATCGCCGGAATATTGTCATATATCCAAGTAACTGCTTCAACGCGTGAGTGAGGTTGACCGTAAATTGTCCTAACGAAAAAACCTGACCATCCCAGCGTCCCGCCCACAACGAAAAATGCCAACACAACCGGGAAAACCCGCCGCCAGCCGCCAGTCTCTCTAAACAGCATATATAAGCCCCAAGCTGCAAGCAAACAAAGAGCAGGGTAAACCGGCAGCATATACCGAATGCTTTTTACAAAGCGCGTTCCCATAAACAAAAAATAGCCGACTGACCAAACCAGGGGAATAAGAATTGCCTGCCAGTCCGCCGTTTTTTCCGCAATGATCGGATCAGCGAAACACATGCCGCACTTGCCGCCGCCCAAGCCATCAACCCTAATGGCATTCCCATGCCATAAAGGACCATGTTCACCAGTGGAAAGACAATCGGTAAGCGATGCGCCCATTGTTCCGACGGCGGGCCTCCACCGATTCCGCTCGACTCAGACATAGATACCAACATACTGTCGAGCCAGTCTTTGTTAAAATTCATCGTCAACAAAGACGTCGCTTGCGGCGCGAAAACTCATTGGTTGGAAAATCCGGAATGCCGCCAGAGAACAAACCGCACTGAAAAGACATAAAATGAACGCCAGCGAAATCACTCGGGAAAAATCATCCTTCACGCTCAGCCGGATTTCTGCAACACTGATAAACGCTGCTAAAACGACAACTCCGCCAACAGCAGCTTGATTAATTTTGCAGGATACTGCCATCCCGAGGAACAAACCGAATAACCCAAACCAACGCCAACCTTGAGGGGTTATTTTGAAAACGCCATCGATTGAACGGGCAATCACCTCATCGCGGGCGATCCGGGAAGCGGTATAAAGCGTCAACATCACAAAAAAACAGAAAAGTGGTCGGAGGTCATAAAATGCGCCTGTTGAATCGGCATCACTGACAGGCTATATAAGGCAGCCGCCAGCAACGCCAAAAGACGTTTCCCAAACAATTTCAATGCAAACAAGAACAAAAGGAGAATCGTACCGACATCAGTTAACGCTGAAATGTAACGTCCAGTCCGTCTGAGCTCTGTGTAACCGGTTTGTCCTGTTGCCTCAGCCGTCAGCCGAATCAACGTGATCGGAAGCTGTCCCCAGCGCATGCGGTTATCGGCCCGTTCTTGCTCTTCTCGCCGGCCAGATCATATTTATCAAACGGGCTGAGCGGAGAGATCCGTGCATTAAAATAGTCACCGATGCTTGACGGGGTCGAAAGTTGGGTAATGGTATTCGTCAATCCATATTCGTCCGGATGCAACAACGCACCGGAATCCCAATTCATGTTGAAGAAACGGAAAAAAATTCCGACCGAAATCAGAAGCGACCAAGAGTCCTTCCGTCGCACGTCGCCACGACAAACGCTTCATAAAGTTTTCTCCATCAATAAAGCGTCATGTCCGCTTGCGTAATATCGGGGTCCAAAATTTCAATTGATTGATAATGCAGTGATTCATAGAGCCGGATTGCGTCAACGTTCGAGACGTCAACCGTCAGACGAATTTTTTGGCATGCTCAAATTCTCCTCACAATCCCGGATCAGTTTCTTTCCAATTCCCTGACCGCGAAAAGCTGGAAGAACCCCAACCGTAGTAATCCAGCCAATTTTTTCTTTCCCGTGTTTTTCGCCGGCAGCAAATCCGACGAAAACGCCATCCAGCAGCGCCTTCACCCGATGGGCGGAAGGCTTGCTGAGCGCATAGGTCAGATCCAAAATTGACCAAGCATCTTCGCCAAAGCATTCCTTTTCAAGGTGCATAATGTCTGAAATATCCAGCAACGTGGCTTTTATAATCTGCAGCGTCATGAGTTGTATTTTAACGCATAGACCGGATAACGTTAAATGACCTCATTAACCCATTAGCGACAGGAAATCCCAGTATAATCACTGGATGTCTGAAATTATCGAATGGCAGCCCGGAATTTATTTTACATCTGCTTTTTTATGCCAGATGAAAGCTTACAGGTCAACAACGCTGTGCTTTCCGGCAGCAAAGGTACCGGTCTGGGATACTTTCGCTTCTTCAACAGAAATTCATCATCAGGAGCATCATTATCAACCGCATCCAGTGACAGCGGTCTATTCGCATGCAGACTGGGACCATTGCTGGGGAACACACGGTTATCCATTCGATCAGGTGATCGCCCATCAAACAGCGCTTGAGCGCTTTGGCTGTGAAATGGGGCAAACACTCGCAAATTTGCGCAAGGAGCATAACATATTCGCCAAGACCATCGTTTTCGTCCCGCCTACAATCGTTTTCACACAGGCGTTGACGCTGGATTTTGGAACCTTCCAACTTGAATTATCATTTTTCGGCGGTCACACAAAAGACTCCATCGTCGGTTTTATACCAGAATATGGGTTGCTGCTGGCGGGTGATATCGCTGAAGAAATTCCGGTAATTAATCAGGCAGAGGACGTTGAGCAGTGGATAAATTCCCTGGCTTTCTGGGCAAAAAGAACGGATGTCCGCCACATTCTCCCCGGTCATGGCGCGTTGGCCAACCGGTCACTGCTGGAAAACAACTATCGTTACCTATCTGAAATGAAATCGGGGATAACGCCTGAAATCAAGACTAATTCAGATTTTTATCGGAAAACGCATCAAAACAACTGCAGAATAATGGGATTAAAAAATGACTGAAACGACAATTAACAAAAAGAACCACAGGCGCCGCTACCTTTCCAATGGGATGCTGCTAATTACCGCGATCTTATGGGGAAGCGGTTTTATCCCGCAGCGGCTTGGCGCGGATAACCTGACGCCGTTCACCTTTAACGGATTCCGTTATGCGATGGCGGGGCTTACACTGTTGTTACTTTCAAAATTTAAGCTCCCGCGAGAGAAAAAAAGCGTCCTGATCACATCTGCTGCCGGTGTTGTGCTGTTTCTTGGTTCAATGCTTCAACAAAC
The DNA here is from genome assembly GCA_040766005.1 of Flexilinea sp. GTDB lineage: Bacteria > Chloroflexota > Anaerolineae > Anaerolineales > Anaerolineaceae > Flexilinea. The sequence goes on from JAXGRI010000009.1 coordinate 16,921, forward strand.
CGGGATGAAAACCACGACCATCGCCAATACCAGCTTTATTACTGCCATCTATGTCGCGCTGGTCCCATTTCTCTCTTTCCTGTTATTCCGCCAAAAGATTCAGAAAAGTTCTTACATTGCTGCTCTTGTTGCATTGATCGGTTTATATTTGATCTCAACCTCGGGTCAGGCGTTAGCAAAAATTTCTGTCGGAGACCTCATCGTCTTTCTCCGGATCATTTTTTTGGGCTTTACACATTATCCTGATTGGGAAAGCCTCAAAAATTGTCGATCCTGTGCAATTTTCCGCTGGTCAATTTTTACTTTGTGCGTTATTGAACCTGTTATGCTGGGGATTTTTTGATGGAGCGCCAACGGAAAATCTGAGATGGCTTTTACCCATGATCGCTTATTCAGGTATTTTCGTAATAGGAGCCGGGTTCACACTTCAGGCGCTGGCACAAAAACATGCCGACAGCTCACAAGCAGCAATTATTCTTGGGCTCGAATCAGTTTTCGGCGCTCTTTTCGGCGTACTGATTTTTGGAGAAGCATTCACTGTAATACAGATGGCAGGCGCTGTGTTAATTTTTATGAGCGTCGTCATCGCAGTTCGGAATGACGGCAAAATCGAAGAGATAACAAAAATCGAACCGCGTCTCTGAATCCGCCCTGTTTGCCCCCTAAAGGTGCAGACGCCTTTTCAATTCCAAACTGAATTTCTTGCGGGCAAAAATTATCATGCCAACCGTCAGGAACAGGGCAAACCACACCGCGCTGGAACTCGGCCAATAGATCGTTACCCAGCCGAACAGAATAAACAACAGCGGCGTCAGCCCAAGCAGCATCATAATGAAGAGCGTAATCAGATAATCACGCCAGGCTACCCGGTTGAGGATCACAAAGATTGCGACAACAATTCCAATCACAATATACAACAACGGGTAGACATAGTTCACAGACCAGCCCAGATTACCAAAAATAAGATCAATCAGGATCAGATACAACTGCAGACTGATCATTTGGAAAATGAGCAAATAGTTCAGGTTGGTCTCATCCAGCAACGGAATTCCAATCAAAGCCCAGGCGACAACAATCCCGCCAATTACAACGAGAGACCAGGGGGCTCCGTTCCAGGTCAACCAATTAATCAGCAGGCATATACTACCGACAGTGAATGATACATAAAGGGAAATTTTCGGGATAAAGCTAAATTTTTTCCGCTTCTCAGGGCGAACATCATCCGCGGGGAATTTATTTGTATAAATATCTTTGCCGTCGTCTCTCAGGGGCGATCCACAAAGAACACAGTTGCCGGCAGTCGTTTCAACAGTCAAATTGCAATCAAGGCATTTTTTCATAAGGTTAATTTTCCGTTGTCACAAGCCGAACCGGAACATTATCCGCTGCCAAAAAACGGAAGAAGGCTTTTTCAATTTCACGCTGTTGCATGACAGAAGAAAACGATATTACCAGTTCGTTTTTATATGAACAGATCGCGCAGTTTGTACCAATCCGGTCCGAAGAACTCAAAATAAAGTCGAAATGACTCACATAAGGCTCCATGCTCTCTGGTAATATGACCACACCAAAGTTAGACATGCTGCAGGTGAACAAATCCTCACCAACTAATTTATGAACCACCTTGATCACCTTTTGTTTCATATCCAATGGCGCCACGCGCAAGAGCAGATTCTTCTCCGCATTAACGTTGGGATTCATCCGCGGCAAGATCCGCTCCTGTGTAACTTCCCGTTTCATGTGAGCACGAATTTTCTGAACCAATGTCTCAAAAGGTTCATCTTTATTAATAAAGCGATCGCCGACATTGGTATAAAAAGAAAAATTCCGTAACGTATGGCTGGGGAAGATTTTACGCAAATTGATGGGAACGGAAATCTTCACAATCTGATTTTGGTCATCGATATTCGGAAATGCACGAAAATAAGCCTTCACTAGCGCTGCTGTAAGATATTCCGTCAGCGTCACACCAAGTAAGCGGGACCGTTTCAATAACTCACAGGCGGGAATGATCCCTTGAATAACACGCAGCTTACCGATTGGCAAGAGCGTTCCAGAAGCATGAAAAGCGCGCTCCTCACCTCGTCCCGTCATCACGGCGGGATCGTACCAACGTTCGAAACTGTTTTCCAATTCTTCTTCATCCGGTTTGGTTGCCAACGTCAGAATTTTTCCGTCGGGAGAAACCGGTTTACCGCTCAAAAAGAGATAATAATAGACCAACGATTTGAGAAATTCCATCCCGCCTGTCGCATCGGTCATAACATGATAAATTTCAAGTGTGATCCGATTTCTAAACCAGCTAACACGGAAAAGAAAGCCGCTATCCTTCGTCGGGTCAATCCATTGACAGGGAGAGCCGGTTTCCGGCACAATCAAAGGCCGGTTCTGATTCTCTTCAAAGTAAAACCAGAATGCTCCGCGTTTCAAACGGACATTGAACACAGGGAAACGGGTAATGGCTACATCCAATGCGGTTTGGAGAATCACTGGATCCACCGGTTCCTTCAAAGTACAGCTTAATCGAAAAACGTTCGGCTGTTTTTGGGACAAGATCGCCGGATAGACCTTTGCTGCTGTATCCAATTTATACCAAACTTCTTCTTGTGTCATGATGCCCCTAAAACCGAGCCGACCTTCAGTCCGTTTTCGGGTGTTGATTGTTGATCAGCCGCCCGTCGAAAAAACTCGCTCTTCAATTCTATTCGATTTTTCAATGGAATTCTCAATGCAGACCGGCGACATCGTTTTCTCATGTATTGAGGCAGGCAGAAGCAAACAAACAAGCCGAAACGAAAAGTGCTTTGTTCGTTTGCATGGCATTCGAAACAATTATTTGATTAAAACGAGGCGCTCCTTTAAAAAAGAAAGCGCCCCGTTTGTTCACTCGTACCAAACCTGATTAAACTTAAACTTGCCGATCAGGCTTTCCAATTGATGTTTTGTCACCAGCTTGAGGTGCTTCTTTTCCTCATTCAGAACGATATCAATATCCTCCGGAGAAACATCCGGATAGATGTTCTTGATTTCCGCACCATCATGACGGAATTCTTCTCAATCGATTTTGCAATTGACAGCACATCCCGTGCCGATTTGACTGGCGTATGTTTTTCCAACTTCAAGCGTTGGTCATTCTCGATCACATCTTTCATCAGCACGTCCAGAAATTCCTGATGCTCCGGATCCACCTCAACCTTAAAGCGGTCACTTTTCTCAAACCGTTCCAGCAGTTTGAAAAATCATCTCATGCCGGTCTTCGTCTTTCGCCATTTGTGCAAAAATTCATTGCCAACTGTCGAATCTTCCGCAAGTATTCGATAAAAATCGCTGGTCGCTCGTTCATTAGCAATCATCATGCGAAAAAATTCAGCGCCATCCCACAGTTTTTTCATGTCGATCCTCCGATTTGTTCTTTCCCAATAAATAAAATAATAAATTAATTTGCCCTTATTATACCGATGAGTCAGCAGAACACCAACTTCAAGTAACAGGTTCTCCGTACAACATCAATTTAATTCAAACATGCCGGTATACAGCTGATAATAGCGCCCCTTCTGAGCCAGCAACCCTTCATGATCGCCGCGTTCGATGATTTCTCCATGTTCCATCACCAAAATCGCATTTGCATTGCGGACTGTCGAAAGCCGATGGGCGATTACAAATACTGTGCGCTCCTCCATCAGTTTATCCATTCCTTTTTCAATCAACGCTTCCGTACGCGTATCAATTGAACTGGTTGCCTCATCCAAAATCAGCACCGGAGGATTTTTCACCGCTGCGCGGGAAATAGCCAACAGCTGGCGCTGACCCTGACTCAGATTCGCCCCATCTCCGATCAGCACCGTCTGATATCCCTCGGGAAGATGGGTAATGAAAAACGCCGCGTTGGCGACATCGGCTGCCGCTTCAATTTGCCTGTCCGTAGCATCCAGATTTCCATAACGGATATTCTCCATCACAGTACCGGTAAAAAGATGGACATCCTGCAACACCATCGAGAGCGAGCGGCGCAGATCATCTTTTCGAATCTGGCGGATATCAATTCCATCATACGTGATGACGCCCTCATTCACGTCATAAAAGCGGGTGAGCAGATTGACAATCGTCGTTTTTCCGGCTCCGGTGGAACCCACCAGCGCAATCTTTTGCCCCGGCTTCGCATAAAGACTGACATTTTTAAGGACAGGTACTCCGGGTACATATGAAAAAGATACGTCTTCAAAGCGAACGTCTCCAAGCAGCTTTTTATATCGCGGAACGCCATTCTCTCCCAATTTCCACGCCCAGCAGCCGGTTGGTTCATCGCATTCAATGAAAGAATCGCTCTCAAAATCGCGGACATTGACCAGTGTGACGTCACCTTCATCAACTTCCACCGGCTCATCCAGCAGTGCAAAAATTCGTTCCGCACCGGCAAGTGCGGATAAAATGGAATTAATTTGTTGGGATGCCATGTTGATCGGACGGGTAAATGTCCGTGTATATTGCAGAAAAGCTCCAATCGTACCAATATCAATCATGCCCCGGATCGCCATCACCGCACCGACCCCAGCGGTTAATGCATAATGGATATAAGAAAAGCTGCCGAGAATCGGGATGACGATCAGCGAGAACATATTAGCGCGGAAGGCGACCTCAAAAAGATTCGTGCTTTGCTCATTGAACGTTTCTTTGACCTGTTTTTCATGAGTGAAAACTTTCACAACTTTCTGGCCTTCAATCATTTCTTCGATATAGCCATTCAGCGCAGCTAATTCGCGCTGCTGCTTGATAAAATAGCTCGCGCTGCGTTTTCCCATGACACGAATGGTCAAAAAAATCAGACCCAACTGCAGAATCACCAAAATGAACAATTGCCAACTGAGCAGAATCATGGCAACTACCACGCCAGTGATCGAAATCGCTGAGGAGATCAGGTTTGGAAGGCTGTTTGAAATCATTTCGCGCAGTGTTTCAGCATCATTGGTGAAATGGCTCATAATTTCGCCGTGCGTATGCGTGTCGAAATAGCTGATCGGCAGGTTTTGCACATGTTCGAAAACTTTTATGCGCACCTTGCAGCGCCCCTAGAGCTGATCGTCACCATCAACCGCGAAGCAAGATAGGTACTGAGCACGCCAGCAAGATAAATTGCAGCCAAGATCAGCAACATGCGCGACAGTCCGGAGAGATCCGGATTCTCCTTGCCAATTAGAGGCGTGATGATATCGTTGATAATTGGTCGCAACATGTAGGTTCCAATAACTGTCGCAAGCGAACTGGACAATACCTAACAAGAATACGATCACGACTCGATAACGATACTCGGATATCAACTGAAATATTTTCTTGAACGTTCCGCGTGCGTCCTTCGGGCGTTCATAAGAGCCGCCGCCAAATCCCATCGATCTGCGGTTTGAACGTTGGGTACTTCCGCCCGTTTTCCGGAATTGTTGCTGTCATAGTCCGGCTCCCTTCTTCTGTGATTCATATACTTCGCGGTAGATCTCGCTCGTCTCAATCAATTCCTGATGCGTACCGACCGCGCGAACCATCCCTTCATCCAAAATGATGATCTGATCTGAATCAATCAAGGAGGATATCCGCTGCGCGATAACAATCACCGTCATATCGTGATATGCGGCACCAAAAGCATTGCGGAAATTCAATTCTGTTGCGGTGTCAATAGCACTGGTACTATCGTCCAAAATCAAAATCTTCGGCTTTCGCAGCAGTGCGCGCGCAATTGCCAGCCGCTGCTTTTGACCGCCGGAAATGTTAACCCCGCCCTGACCAAGATCTGACCGATAGCCATCAGGGAAACTCATGATAAAGTCATGCGCCTGTGCAATTTTACAACCTCAATCACTTCTTCCTCAGTCGCATTCGGGTTCCCCCAGCGCAAATTTTCCAATATTGTCCCGGAGAACAGCACGTTCTTTGCAGAACCATCGCAACCGCATCCTGCAGATGATCGAATGTATAGTCCTTTATATTTCGGCCGCCTACCAGGACTTCCCCGAATAAACGTCATAAAGCCGCGGAATTAACTGCACGAGCGTCGTCTTTGCAGACCCTGTCCCGCCGATGATCCCAACTTTCTGCCCGGGCAGGATATGCAGATTGATATCGGTCAATGTCAGATTATCGCCCTTGCCGGAATAGCTGAAGTCCGCATTGCGGAATTCCACTTCCCCGTCCGCAACCTTCAAATTCGGATCAGCGTCATCATCCGTGAGCGTAATCTTATCGTTCAACACTTCAAGCACCCGGTCTGCAGACGCCTGCGAGATGACATACATAGTGAATACGATTGAGATGAACATCAGTGACATCACGATCTGAACGGTATAAGTCAGAAAACTGAATAGCGCTCCCGGCAGCATTTCACCAATAATCATCTTGTTTCCGCCAAACCACAAAATAGCCAAAATACAGGCATCCATCGTCAATATCATGATTGGGCTATTCAAAATGACAATCCGTTCCGCGCTCAACTGAGCGTTCCGCAACTCAGTCGCGGAGAGGCTAAACTTCTCGTTCTCATAATCCCGACGGACAAATGCTTTGACGACCCGAATCGCAATCAATGTCTCCTGAACCGATTTATTCAGGCGGTCAACTTTCGAGAGCATCCGTACAAACATCGGATGCGCTTTCAGGATGATCAGGAAAAAAGATGTGGCCAGAATTGGGATCGCGACCAGGAAAACCAGAGCCAGCTCTTTGTTAATATTCAAAGCCATCAGGGTAGCCAAAATCATCATCAAAGGAGCCCTGACCAACATTCTCAGTGTCAGTTGGTATGTAATCTGAAGAAATTGAATGTCGGTAGTCAACCGTGTCGTCAACGATGCGGTGGTAAATTTATCCAGATTGGCAAACGAAAAATCCTGTACCTTGGAAAAAAGCGTCTGGCGAATGTTCATCGCGAATCCCGCTGAACTGTAAGTTGCGAAACGTGCGCTGAAAACCCCAAGGATCATCGCTACAATTGCCGACAACACCATCAACATCCCATACCGGACGACTGCGCCAATATATTTATTCAAAATTCCCACATCAACAATTCTGGACATCAGATAAGGGATGACAATATCAAAAACGACCTCGACCATTGTAAACAGCGGTGCAAGCAGCGATGTTTTCTTAAATTTCCCAACATAGCGAAATAGTTTCAGAATTGACAAAGAACTTTCTCTCCTATAATTCTATAAATGATCTTTCTGAAAGCTGATAAACGGCGGAACATTTTCCAACGTCGCTTGCAACCTGTTGGTTAGCAGCTCGAGAATTTCAGCGTATTGCTTTATTTTTTCAGCATCGAGACTGTCAAAAACCTTTGTCTGGAAAGCGTTCATCTCTTTGCGGCAATTCTCTGCGACCTGCTTTCCTTCCGGCGTAACAAACAACTGTTTCCGGCGCATATTCGCCATGTCTGTTCTCTTATAAATTAAACCCGTCTTCTGCAGCCGTTTCGTTGAAGCCGCAATTGATGCCGGGCTGACGCCTATCTTCAATGCAATATCATTTTGAGTGCAGCCCTGATGAGACTGAATATATTCCAGAACCGGCAATTGCCCAGGATACAATCCGTGAGAGGATGCCACGGAATAAATCATCCACCGTCTTAAAAAGAAGAAAAAGTGTTCTTTCTCCGCCATATCTTGTCGTTCCACATCCATTTTTTCATTCCTTATCATCCGCCATGAGAACCAATTATTAATCGCTTAACTATTATATGGTTAATAGCCGGATCTCCTTTGAAGTCGTGACAACGAATACACATTTTCCGAAAGAGTCCGGCAAAAACCCGAAAATATCCTGTATAATTTACAAGCAGTTACAAAATCAGCGATGATGGCGGAAAGTAAGCTTTTGGAATCCGACAGGGCTGCGCGGGCAAAGACTGAGACCTGCGCACGGAAAGAAGGCAGCTGAAGTTCCCGCCTGAGCTTCCCGGGGGACCCTGAATAACGGCAGTAGTCCGGGACGCAGCCAAAGCGTTAACCTGGAACCGAGTGGACTGATCTGCGGATCGGTCAATCAGGGTGGTACCGCGGATTTCTCCCGTCCCGAATCAGGACGGGAATTTTTTATTACTGAGTTTTAAAGAGGTATTATGACGGATCACGAATTGTTGCAACAGTTGAAGGCGTTTGAAGAAGCGTCCATCGCTGCGCTCGAACCGCTTCAGGACGAAGCAAGTCTTGCCAAATGGCGAGCCAGCTCGCTTGGAAAGAGCGCTTTCGTCCAACAAATTTTCAGTCGTTTGGGCGAAGTCGCCAAGGAAGACCGCCCGGCGCTGGGACAGGCTGCCAATCAGGTACGCATCCGGCTGGAAGAAGCCCATGCAGCAAAAGCAGCGTTGCTAAGGCAATCCAGCCTTGAACAAAAACTGACTAAAGAAAAAATTGACGTAACGCTGCCGGGCAGAACCCCGCGGAAAGGGCGACTACATCCAGCTACCCAGAATATGCGTGAGATCCTCAGCGTACTTTCTGAAATGGGCTTCGAAACATTCCGTTCACCGGAAGTTGAATCGGACGAATACAATTTTGAACTGCTGAATATCCCCGCCTATCATCCGGCGCGCGATATGTGGGATACGTTCTACACTACTGACCCAAGCGTCCTGTTGCGCACGCACACATCCCCCGGTCAGATCCATGCCATGAAGCTGTTTGCACCGGAACCGGTACGCGTCGCCCTGCCAGGGATGTGCTTCCGCTACGAACAGGTTAGCGCCCGTTCGGAAATACAATTCAACCAGATTGAATTGTTGGCAATCGGAAAAAACATCACTTTTGGCGATTTGAAAGGGACGCTGCAGGAGTTCGCCTACCGGATGTTCGGCAACAACGTCCGCACCCGTTTTCGCCCTTCCTATTTCCCGTTCACTGAGCCCAGCGCTGAAATGGACGTAGAATGTTTCCTGTGCGGCGGACAGGGCTGTGCAATGTGTAAAAATTCCGGCTGGCTGGAAATCCTCGGCTGCGGCATGGTACATCCTACTGTATTGAAAAACGGCGGTTACGACCCGGAAGTTTACACCGGCTACGCCGCCGGAATGGGGCCGGAACGGATAACCATCCTGCGCCACGCCGTTGAGGACATCCGCTATTTCTGGGGCAACGATATTCGATTTCTGGAGCAATTCTGATGAACGTACCACTTTCCTGGTTAAAAGATTTTGTTGATGTCAACCTTCCGCTCGAAGAACTCGCTCAGGTGATGACAATGGCGGGGCTGGAAGTGGATGAGGTCATATTACGCGGACTGGAAGGTCCGGAAAATAACACCCACGGCTTCAAGTTCAGCGGACTTTCCTGGCCGGCAGATAAATTTGTCGTTGCTGAAATTCGAGAAGTGAAACAACATCCGGACGCAGACCGCCTGGTGCTCTGTCAGCTTGAAGACGGTACCGGCGAGCATACTATCCTGACCGGCGCGCCAAACTTGTACCCGTATGTTGGGAAGGGGCGTCTGGAAAAACCGATTAAAGTCGCCTACGTCCGCGAAGGTGCGATTCTATATGACGGTCACAAGCCCGGTTTTGAACTGACCAAATTGAAAAAGACGAAAATCCGCGGCTTTGAAACACGCTCAATGGTCTGCTCTCTCAAGGAACTGGGACTCTCCGAGGAGCATGAAGGGATTTTGATTCTTGATGAAAACGCACCTGCCGGCATGCCGTTGGCCGACTATATGGGAGATGCGGTTTATGTGATCGACATCCTCCCAAACATGGCACGCAACGCTTGCATAAAAGGCGTCGCCCGCGAGATCGCCGCTCAACTCAATTTGCCGCTGAAAAACCCGATGCTCATTGCGAAGGCTGAAGGGAAACCGGTTGATGGCATCTGCCGAATTGAAATTGAAGATGCGGAGATGAACCCGCGCTTTGTCGTCGGTTATGCAGAAGGTTTAAAAGTACAGCCCAGCCCGGAATGGGTTCAGCGTCGTCTGGAAGCTGCAGGCATGCGTCCGATCAACAGCATTGTTGATGCGACAAACTATGTCATGCTGGAAACCGGACAGCCGCTGCATTCCTTTGATTATGATACGCTTCGTGCCCGTGCTACAGAAACATTGAAGCAGACAGACGCAGTACCAACCATCATCACCCGTCATGCGCTTCCGGATGAAAAGCTGATCACGCTGGATAACGTTGAGCGGAAACTGGACGAAAGCATGATGCTGGTAACAGATCAGACTGGTGCGTTATCAATTGGCGGAATCATGGGCGGCCTGGAAAGTGAAATTTTACCCCGGACGACCAATGTTCTGCTCGAATCAGCGATATGGAATTTCATCAACATCCGGAAAACATCGTCAACACTGCATATCAATTCAGAAGCGGGATATCGTAACAGCCGTGGTGTCCATCCGAAAATAGCTGAAGAAGCCTGCCTGCATTGCCTCTCACGCATGGTCGAATGGAGTGGCGGCCGCTTTGCGCCCGGGCTGATCGACAATTATGCAAAAAAACCGGTGGATACTGTCAATCGTATTACCGAAGCGGAAATTGAACGCTCGCTGGGCGTCGCCATCCCGCTGACCGAAGTAGCGGACTACCTAAAACGGCTCGAATTTGACTGCCGCCTGATCGAAAATGGCAACGCACTTGAAGTCACCACGCCCCAACACCGTCTTGACATTGGCGAAGGGATCATCGGAAAAGCAGATCTGATCGAGGAGATCGCCCGTCTATATGGATATGACAGAATCCCGGTTACGCGTATGTCCGATGAGCTTCCGCCGGCATACACCAATCGGATGGTCGTTTTTGAGGATCGCGTCAGAGACGAACTGATCGCGCTCGGGCTTTATGAAGTGATCAATTATCGCTTCACCTCCGCAGAACGGGAAACAAAACTGCTTGGCGAACCAGCCCCGCGTTATGTGACGCTCGCCAACCCGATTTCACCCGATCGCGCTGTGCTGCGCACTGTCTGCCAGTTGGTTTGATGGAAACCATCGAACGCAACGTGCGGCTGAACGACCATATCGCCTTTTATGAGATCGGACCGGTCTTTCTGCCGGTTGACGGGCAACAACTGCCCCACGAGGAAGTGCACCTCGCAGCAGGTTTGACCGGCAAACGGATGAACGATTCCTGGGATACCGTCCGCAAAGAAACATTCGATTTTTACGATCTGAAAGGAATCGTGCAGTCGCTCTTCGCAGGGCTGCATATCCCAAATATCCGCTTTGAACCTGCTTCCTGCTCCTGGCTCCATCCCGGAAAATGCGCCACTGTCTGGTCCGGCGATGTCCAATTGGGAATCATGGGCGAATTGCACCCAGCGCTGCAACAGCAATATGATCTGCTGTCGGCTCCTGTGATCCTGCTTGATTTGAACCTGGAAAAAGCTGAGCCGCTTGCGGAGAAAATTTTCAAAGTCAACCCGATCTCTCCTTTCCCCACAATTCTGGAGGACATCGCGATTATCGTTGACGAAGATAAAAGCGCTGATGAAGTACTGGCGGTGATCCGCCAAGGCGGCGGAAAGTTGCTCAAAAAGGCGGAATTGTTCGATATTTTCCGCAATGATCAAATCGGCGCAGGTAAAAAGAGTTTGGCGTATAGCCTGACCTATCAATCCGCGGAAAAAACACTGACGGACAAAGACGCTGCTGCGATCCGCAATAAGATCATTCGCCGACTGGAACAGGTTTTGGAAGCCAAACTGCGCGGCTGACCCTTTGCAATACGATGAAATGAGACTGCCCCTATTTATGGAGCAGTCTCATTATTTAATAATCCCAAAAGAGATATAAGTCCATTTAAGAGCCAGATAAGATACGAAAGGCACATAAAATGGGGGGTAAATATATTTACCATATTGTCAGGAACAATGGATGCTCCGGTTAAGTCATGAACGCCTGATACCGAAAAAGCATATCGCCGAGGGATAAACAAAAAGAAAACTTGGACTTATCTTAATCAAATAAATGCAGTTGGGAATCTACCCCGAAAGAGGAGGATCAGGGATTAAAATAAAGCTATGAATTACATTCTGAGAAAGAGCATCCTGTATAAATCGGGCGTTCCCTCGCTGGATTACGCCATGAATCCGGTGCAAGGCTGCGCCCATGGCTGCCGTTATCCTTGTTATGCTTACCTGATGGCGCTACGCTTCGGGCGAGTTAAAAGCTATGCAGACTGGATCAAGCCGGCATTGGTAACAAATACACTTGAAGTTTTGGCGCGGGAGCTGGATAAATCGCATAAAAAAATCCGTCACGTTCAGCTTTGCCTGACAACCGATCCCTTCATGGTCGGCTACCCGGAAGTGGGCAAAACTTGCCTGGAATCCATCCGCCTGATCAACGCTTACGATATTCCCTGCAGCGTGCTCACCAAGGGAATCTTGCCCATCGAACTGGCAGACCTCGACCCGCGCAACACTTATGGTATCTCACTGAGCACATTGGATGAAGAGTTCCGCAAACGCTGGGAACCTTTCTCCGCGCCCTATGCTGCGCGTATCAACGCGCTGAAAGCACTGCATGAGCGCGGGATGCAAACCTGGGTTCATATGGAACCTTATCCAACACCAAACATCATCGTTCAGGAATTGGAACCGATTCTTGAAGCAGTCAATTTTGCCGAACGAATTGATCTGATGCGCTGGAATTACTCTGCAAAATCGGGGCATTTCCCTGATCCCGATAGTTTTTACCAAGCCGCACAAGAGCAGCTGCAGTCATTCCTTGACAAACGAAAGCGGTCAGTCTGAAGACCGGCTGCCTCACACCAAATCATTAATGATTTGGCTGAAAATGATATTATTTACAAATAAGACATATGCAATTTTCAATTATTAAAATAAAAGAGAACGCATGAACGGCAACAAGATGAACAAAACGACCCTGATAATCCCTCAATACAGTCAGGACGCAACGACTAACGGATTCTCAGGGCAATGATCACCTCTCAGGACACAGAAATTTCGCTCATGGATCTGATCCTTTTGCGCCAGGAACTGCCCGCCGATTACAAAACGGTAGAACAGGTCACAGCAGCGGCATTCAAAAACGCACCGCATGCCAGCGGATCAGAGGCGTTGCGGGCGCTCAGCTCGACCATCAACAAATGCGAAAAAGTGATGCCGAAGCTGAAACCGGGCACAGCGCAGCACTCGCTGCTCACCAGCAGAATTAAAGCAGTTCAGATCGCCAATATCCTGATTATGCGGGAGCTGGATAGTTCAATTACTCCAAAAGCAAGCCCGGACTCGTAACAATCGAATGAAGAGCAGTCGAATCCTTCGTTCGGAGTAAATAATGTTACAAAACGTCACTCAATCATCGGCTGCTGTGGACTTGATTGCGGATTTTGTCTACGTTTTTATAGTGTTGGAACATCGCGCTGTCTCGAATGCTACGAGGACAACTTTGAGCTCGAACAGCCCTCTTGCTCATTTGTCAACTGCTGTACAAAGAAACATCAGCCTGAAATCTGCGCTGAATGCACAGCGTTCTCTTGTAACAAGTTCGACAATGAGACGGTTAAAATGGATTCGTTCGCCACGCATCGCGAAGCGATACGCAACCTATTACGTATAAGAGCGAATGGCCTCGCCCATTGCCGCAGGAGAGGCACAGCGCGTGGCATGTCTGCTAACGGCATTGCAAAAATATGATACGGCAGAAGTAAAAGTTTTTACTGTCTGGCAGCGGCGCTGCTTTCTCTTGAAAGCCTGAACAAATCACTGGAAATCGCAATGGAGCGAGCAGCTGAGCAAATAGATTCCAAAACCCAAATTAAATCCATAAAGGGTGCATTGCTCAATTTCGCAGCAGCGGAAGGGCAGGAACTACCGCCAGGAAAAAACTGAAGCAGCTTGTCCCTGATCCGGTCCCAACTCAGCAGGTTCATGTGAGCGTTGGATAATATGACATTCTGTTGTCATATTATTTTTGATAAGATCTATTAAAATAGCCATGCGCTGTCATTCAGAAGGAGTCTTTATGGAAATCATCTGTGTAACCCAAGAAAATCTTGAGAAAGAACATATCTGCTGTGCCATATCCGACCGCAAGAATACACACGGCGCCGCTGCAAAAAAAGCCTGGATGGCTTCCCGCTTTGCAGACGGTCTAATTTTTCGCAAGCTGAATGTCCGCGGGAAAGTCTTCATTGAAACGATACCAGCCGAAAGAGCATGGACTCCAATTGAGGCAGAAGGATATCTGCATATCAACTGTTTCTGGGTTTCGGGGCAGTACAAGGGACAAGGATGGGCAAACCAACTGCTGGCGGAAACCATTGCCGAAGCAAAAGGGCTGGGGAAACACGGTCTAAGCGTAGTTTCTTCAACAAAAAAGAAGCCTTTTCTTTCCGATCCCGCTTATCTCAAATATAAGGGGTTCCGCCTCGCTGACAGTGCGCGTCCCTGGTTCGAACTGCTATATTTGCCGTTTGACGAAGCTGCTCCGATTCCGCGCTTCAAGCCTTGTGCCAAGGAAGGGAAAATCACTGAAAACGGAATGGTTTTATACTATACCGACCAATGTCCTCACACCAGCCAGTACGCATCACTGATTCGTGATATTGCTGCTGGCAGAGGCGAGGCGCTCAAACTGATTAAAATAGAGACAATGGTTGAAGCACAGAAAGCTCCTTCACCGTTCACCACCTACAGCTTTTTTGGCCACGGTGAATTTGTGACCAATGAGATCTTCGGTCCGGCAAAATTTGAAAAATATTTGGATCAGAGAGAGAGCTAAAACAAAGTAACAACATGCATTTCGCCGATTATAAGACGATACTGTCTCCCAAAAACGGGATGAACCTATATCGCGGTTGCACCCATGGGTGTATCTATTGCGACAGTCGCAGCGCGTGTTATCAGATGACGCATGACTTTGAGGATATTGAAGTCAAACGCAATGCACCGCGTATTCTCGAAGAACAACTGCGCCACAGACGGAATCCCTGCATGATCAGCACGGGCTCCATGTGCGACCCGTATATCCCTGTGGAAGAAGAATTACAGCTGACGCGTCAATGCCTTGAAGTGATCCTGAAGCACGGATTCGGAGCAGCTATTCTTACCAAATCCGCCAGAATCTTGCGGGATCTTGATCTGTTGTCGGAGATCAACAGGAAGACGAAATGCGTCGTTCAAATGACGCTGACAACCTTTGATGAAGCGCTTTGCCGGAAAATTGAACCGAACGTTTCCAACACCGCAGAACGCTTCCATGTGCTGCAAACCATGCGCAAAGCCGGCATCCCAACAGTCGTCTGGCTAGGTCCAATCCTGCCATTCATCAATGACAACGAGGAGAACCTGCGCGGACTGCTCAAATATTGCTTCCACGCAGGTGTATGCGGCATTGTCTGTTTCGGGTTCGGGCTAACGTTACGGTTGGGAAACCGTGAGTATTTCTATCATTGCCTTGACCGTCTGTTCCCGGACATGAAAGAACGTTACGTCCGTCAGTTTGGCGATGCGTATGAGTGCAGCAGTCCCAGACAGAACCAAATGATGAGAATCCTAAAAGAATTCTGCATACAACATAAGATCCTGTATCGCGCAGACGAAACCTTCAATTGGATCAACCAGTTCGAACCCAGGAATACGCAACTGGGGTTATTTTAAGCACAGAGAAGCATTTAATATTGTTACGAAAAAAACATCCAACCGGAATAACCGTCTTATCCGCCATTCCCGGACGCTTTTCAGACATTTCCAGTACAAAGACGGCAATCGTATTGATTTTTTTACATCCAGACCACATTTCAATTTACTGACAGCATAAATTCTCAAAAAGCGTTATCATTTTCGTTTCCTTCATTAAGGAAAGATTGGATTTAAACAATGGAATTAAAATACACAGTAGCAGAAGGAATTAAAGCCGGCGTCCTGTCCTGCATTGATTATCAGAATGGAAATAAAAAGGCAGCACGGAAAGTTGTTGTTAAAGTAAAGCCCGTGCAAAAGCACACCACTGACAAATCAAGGCGGCGCGCAACAAAACTGACTTAACGCAACAACTTTTCGATAGCGTTTTAGGTGTATCCGTCATACTGTTGAAGCGTAAATGAGTGCCTGTTACTACCTGCATAACAGGCGCTTTCTAAAGCAAGGAGACATGGGAATGCATTGCAATATTAACGCTGAAGAATTGCTAAAAAAACTGGCGCACGTACCAGTCATAATGCCAACCGCTGAGGAGCAAAAAATATTAGACGAATACGACACCGAAATGGCAAGCGGAAAAGCCAATGAGTATCATTCTTTAGAAGAAATAAGCAATGATGTTTCAGGAAACAGACAAGCAAAGTGATGCAACTGCTCTTCAACGAACTTCATCCTTCCCAGGATTTTTTAGTGCGTGTAAATATCTGCGGACGATCTTGTTTTTTGCCAGATTCAAACTGTTCGATGAATTTCAACGCTTCTTCTTTTGTAATATCATCGACATCAGCTCAAGAATGCGTTCCTCAGACCATAATACGATTTATCATCAAGTTGTCGTTATCAACGACCCAATCTTTGTTTTGACGTAAACGTATGGTAGATGATCCTTTTTTTTTCGATTATTTCTAAGTCGTTTAGATAATAATAGCGCGTTGGATGGTTCGTTCACTTAATCAATCTTATTTTTTACAGACTGAGGGAATCGAGATCTGTGGGCAAGATTTGTTTTTTTGAGATGATATCTTTGAGAATCTTATTGTCCAGACTGAGATCCGCCACCAGTTCTTTGAGCCTGCGATTTTCTCTGTCTCAAGTTTCCGTATTCGCTTAGTCTTGCTGATTCTCATTATTCCAAACTTTTTATCGTTAAAAAACGGGGTTGGAGGCAATCAATTTTCATACATTCAACATCAATAAAATGATACTATTCAATTTTATTGATGTTGTCTCCCCATTTGTTTTACTTGCTTCTCAAGTCAGAGCATGCTTCAGGAATAACGCATGTATGATTTTGGCCTTCGCGAATTTCCAGTTCACGAATATGAACATCGACATCAAAGATCTCGCGCAGATTGGGTTCAGTGACCACAAACTTTGTTTCACCAAAGTAATGCGTCTTGTTTTTTTTGCTTACTAAAAGCGTCAGGTCAGAAATGCGAATTGCATGCTCGGGAAAATGTGTATTGATAATTGCAGACAGATTATAATCCCGACTCAACCTTTTGACCGTTTCAAGAACAATTAGTTGATTCTTAAAGTCGAGATTTGATTCTGGCTCATCAAGAATGAGAAGCTTTGGCTGGGCACAGAGAGCTCGTGCAATTAGCACCATTTGCAATTCACCTCCACTAATTTCGCCACACGTAGAATGTATCAAATGCCCAATCCCTATTTCGCTTAACACTTCACGAGCCAAGCCTTTATCTTTTCGGCCTGGCTGCTCGAATAAATGGAGATGAGCATTTCGTCCAAGAAGCACCATTTCCTCGACAGTATAAGAAAATGGTGATAGCTTTGCCTGAGGCACATAGGCAATCTGCTGCCAAATTTCTCTTGAAGAATACTCATTCAACTTTTTTCCATCAATAAATGTCGCCCCTGATGTCCATTTAAGAATTCCCATAGCTGTTTTGACTAAAGTTGTCTTGCCGGAGCCATTAGCCCCGAGTATAGTCATAATCTGCCCTTGCTCTACCGTAAAGTTGATATGCTGCAATAAATCTCGCTGATATTTCTCTCTCTGATAAGAGAAACAACCATCTTTAACTTGGAACATCATATCTTGATGCCTCCAGATTTACGTAATAATATAATAAAAAATGGCGCCCCTATCATAGCAGTCAGAATCGACACCGGTATTTCTGTTGCTGTAATCGTTCGCGCGGTTGTGTCAATGATCAGAAAAAGCAGAGAGCCCAAGCCTATTGAAGCAGGGACTACATATTGGTTATTGTTTCCAAAAAGCATTCTTGAGATATGGGGTACCAGCAAGCCCATCCAGCCAATCTGTCCACATAGAGATATAACAGCTGCTGTTATCATCGTCGACGCCATTATGACTAAACCGCGAACCAGCTTGATATTTATGCCTAATGTTCTGGCTTCATCTTCGCTCAAACTGACGCCGTTCATTTTCCAACGCAAAAGAAACAGAACAACCATTCCCACAATGATAAAGGGCAAGCCCAAGGCTAGATTTTTTAGTGTGGTACTTGCTAAGCTTCCCATCAGCCAGAACGTAATGGTCGGAAGATCATTTTGCGGATCAGCAACAAGTTTAGTAACTGAAATCAGAGCCTGACAAAGAGAGCTGATCACCATGCCGGACAGAACCAACATAACGATAGATCGGTTGCCACGCAGGTTGCTGATGCTGTAAACCAAGAACACGGCAAGAATACCGAAGAGAACGGCCGTTGCTTGTACTGCAAACGGATTGAATTTTAGCAATAAGGCAACAACTGCTCCAAGGCTAGCTCCTGTGGCGACCCCAAGCGTATCGGGTGTTGCTAGCGGATTACCGAAAAGGGATTGAAAAGCAGCTCCTGCGACAATTTAATCCAGCACCTGCAAAAAGTGCTAAAATAACTCTGGGAAAGCGGATATTAAAGAGTACTGAATAGGTTGTTTTGTCGATCGTTTTCCCGACCACAGCGTGTATAAAATTCAACAAGCTTTGACCAATCGACAGCTCATAGCGACCCAATCCCAAAGAACAAAAACCTAAAATTAAAGCGAACGCGGCAACCAGCACAATGGTCAAATATTGATGTTTTTTTATCATAATATGTTTTTGTATAGCTTTTCCCTGTTACGATCAATACACAGGGAAAAGCTATATTCTAATTGTGCTTACCAGATTCCTGCGGCTTCGCGTGGCGGATTAAGAATAGATGTTACGTCCTCATCCGTCAAGTCAACATTAAAGAAGTTTTTATAATAATCCTTTAAACTCTTGTGCAATATCAATATCCTTGAAGCGTTCCGGATACATCTGCTTTGCAACCCAAAGCATTGTCACTGGAGTATCCACACCGCGTGTAAGTACGATAGGAACCCAGAGGGTGCTTATGAACCCTTTTTTCTTGAACAGCCTTAACTGGCGACCAATCATCATTGTTGATTGCTTTATTTTCAAGGTCTTCGGGCATCGCTGAGGAAAAGTTCGTCAGAAATATAACATCGGAATTCCATTGGTAGATTTGTTCAAGGTCGCAGGCTGCGACCCCCGTGCAGTGACTTCTGCAGCAACATTTATGCCGCCAGCTGTTTCAATCCACCAATTTACCGAAAAGTTTTCCCGGCAATCATAAGTTGCTTATCGTTATAACGGAAAACATATAGAGCGTGTGCGTTCTTCTTCAGGTATATCTGATACTCTTTCTTGTATCAGATCATACTTCTCTTGACTATACTCTGTGATCTTATCTTGTGAGGGGCCCTTCGCCCGGAAAAACCTGATTCATTAATTCAAACCAGTCATTGTAAGTTTTTATACAATTGTAATTATGACCGCCGGCTTCAACGCCTATCGCAATCAAACCCGCATTACGTAACATTTCTTTTTGTTTTTCATTTCGAGCTCCACAAAAGACCACGTCGGGCTTCAAATTTATAAGCGATTCGATGTTGACATTGTTTCCGTCCATAAAAGAAATATCAGCGTTTAGAATATCCGGAAAAATTTTTCCAAGCAAGCCGTTTTCCGCTGCTGCGTAGGCGAACGGATCCATTCCGACTACCTTTGATCCCGAACCAAGAAAGGTTGTAATCACAGACGGTATTGGATACATGCTAAGTACAACGCTTCGATTGACAACAGCCGGAATTTCGATTTGGTCTCCGGCCATATCCGTAATAACACGTGTTTCAGACCCTGCTAAAGCCACCTTTTCTGCAGTTGCCTCCACTTTATCCACATAAATACCGCCCAGAAGCAACAACCCTAAAGAAATTATGATAATAAACGCTTTATTTTTACTCTTCATTACAACTTTCCTTTTTTTGAAATATATGAATTCTTCATCATCTAATCGATCTATTTAGGATATTTCTTTCAAAGTTTTCACCTAAATACTGCCTAACATATGGCTGTCCAACATGAGACGAAACAGCAAAGTGTGGGATAGGAACTTTTTCCACTGCACTTTCTGCCGGAAGCAGAGCCAGAAACAATGGATCAGCAATCACCCGCACCAAATCTGTGTTTTCCAGTGCTTCTTTCAGTTTTTTCTCAGACTCCAGCAATGTTGTCTGAGAAAAGATTGTTTCATGCAATTTATTAAAAGGAGTCGCTACTTCAATCCACGCTCCCGGTTCACAAGCAGCTAAAGCAATTGCTATAGAATGCGCTATTACCGCCTCATAAATTATTAGCGTTTTACCGTCTTTTTTCTTACCTCCTTTCGGCAACAGATGATAAGAGGCAGAAGACTCTTCGTCCGCTACCTCTGCTAATTTTTCAAAGAAAATTTTTGTCCCTTGTTTTCCGACCGGCAACCCGACCAGATACGGCATCCCATAGAACTGACGTAACCATTCCGCCAAATCAACACCGCCCAAATTTAAAGCAATATTGACATGAGCCTCCGGCAATCTAAGAACATCTTCCAAACCAAGCTTGTGGCACAGAACAGTTCGCAGTTTCCAGCCATTAGCAAGAAAAATATTAGAAAATTCATTTAACATTTCTTCTGAAAAGTCAAGCGGTGTGGCGCCCAAGAGATTGACATACCGATTGTTCGTTCGTTTTATCGGCTTTATTAATAGACGATCAAGCAAATGCTGCCCCGCCATAGATATGCCATCGAGATAATTGCCCAAACCATTGCTGGAAAAAGCAAAGGTCGGTATTCCTAGCCTATCCTCAATTTCACGGGCCATTCCTTCCAGATCTGTTCCAGCTACGAGAGGCACAGGACTTCCCACCAGAACTACGATCTCCGGCTTCAACTCTTTTGCTGCTTGACAAATTCGCTGGATATATTTTGCATCATTGCCTAACGCTACATCGAGTTTGCGTAAACCCGAACAGAAGACCGCTTTACGAGATCCGTACCAACGCGGCTCATCAAAACCAGTATAATTCGCGGTGCAACCCTGACCATCGTGAATTACAATCAAGGCTGGAAAAGGGAAAAAGAATGAACAAACACCAGAGTAGTCTGGCGCAAATGGAGGTAGATTAACACTGAGTATTCCCATTTAAATCTCCCTAAATAATGAGTCCATAACTTCGAATTAGATGTTCAAGACAGATTGGGTTTTCTGCGGCGTCCATCATCCGCACCATCATTTGCTGAGTTCCATAATATCCATATAAACCATCATCATTTAATATTGGCACAACTCTTGAACAGCCGGCCTGATAAGCAGCGTTGAAACCGATAGCCAGAATATCAGGATTTAAACTTCCTCCAAGCGAACTCTCGACATGCTGAGTTTGCAGATAGAGCATGTCAGGACAATGCTCTTGAAGCCAATTTGCTGCTTCTAATTCGTAGGGAGTTTGTTTTTGCGCGATGACAGCGCCCACCCTGAAACCATATTCTATTAAAGCTCGTGCAGTTTCGAAAGGACGTGAAACGCTACCGCCGCTGATCCATATCTCACGTTGCCCAATTACCGATAAAGCTTTGTCGATTGCTTCCTCTGCGGCTTTGCGAGCTTCTTTTTGGAGCAACTGGAAACGTTCAGGGTCAGCTAATGGGCTTACAAACGTCTCCCAAGCCTCTTTTATTTTTTTGTATTGATATTCAATAGTTTCTAACCTATAGCTCACAAAAAGATCAAGCGAAGGTATCGACAGACGCTGTTGCATACTGATCCCTGCTGATACAGCCGTTGGCGACAAAACCAAATTCAGACAAGAGCAACCCATTTTTTGGAATTCACAGTATGTATTACAAAGAGGAAGCTGGCGCAAGCAACTCGCCCCCAAGCTTTCTAAAATTTCATACAATTCGGACCCTGATAAAAGTGGCACAAATGTGCCAATAAGGTTGACGCCGCCATCCCGTTCCTTTTCTTCTACTGGTCTGATCAGGGAAAACATCTGGCGCTGATTTGTCACCAGCGGCGGCGAATCCGTATCACCCGTAATCGGGTTCATATGACCTGCCATAAAATCGACATCCGGATGCATCAACTTGAGCTCAACCATCAGAGAATCTAAATCCGTTCCAATCAAATCATCAAGACAGCTAACGACAACAGCAAGCGCCTTAGGTCTTTTAGGTAAGATACCCAACAAGTCAGAGGCAGCCTGAACTAACTCTCGGTCGTATCCAGAAATAATTTCATCAATAGATAGATAATAGTAGGAAACGTGATCTTTGATGCCTTGCTGCAAAGCACCTAATGCTGTATGACGACCACAAGCTGCGGGAGCTACAAATAAGGCATGGAGCTCGGGGATAAGTGTCAGGACGTGAACCAGCCCCCAATCACCTACACTTGGTGCAGTATATTCTAAAGAATCGCGATAACGAAAGCTTTTCCGAAGTCCAAGCATTATATTATCCTCTGCTTGAAAGGCTTGATTGCTCGTTTACTGGTTTTGAGGTTGTCTTGAACATAGACCATATCTAATGGCGCTCGCTGCTCTCTATCTCTCTGTTCGCACCGAAGCAAAACCTCATAGGCAGCTCTACGGTAATCCTCTGCAACTCGACTTTCTGGAAATAATCCTACGGCCGTACCAGCTTTATCCTCGGCATCTTGGACAACGCTGCTACGTCTAATGTCCGCAATCAAATCAACCCCCATCTCAGAAGCAGCCCGTTGCACCATCTCCAACTCGCGAGGTACATTGCGGCGATTCAAAATTAATCCTGCGCAACGCGCATAGCCGCGGCTGCTGAAATTTTTGACCGCAGAAACAATATTATGTGCAGCATAAAGCGCCATCATCTCGCCGGATGTCACAATAAAGATTTCCTGGGCGTAACCGTCTCGAATGGGCATAGCAAATCCACCGCAGACAACGTCTCCCAACACATCATAAAGAACAATGTCTGGCTTGATTCGAGCAAAAGCCTCCAATTCATCTAATTTCTGGAGAGCTGCGATAATTCCCAACCCTGCACAGCCGATACCTGGCGTAGGCCCTCCAGCTTCAACACAATAAACACCGCCAGCACCTTGGAAAACAAGATCGTCAAGCTTCAGATGTTCACCCTTCTCCTTTATTTGATCGAGAACAGTTGGAATACGGCGGCCACCCATCAGATTTTTTGTGGAATCCGCTTTAGGATCACAACCAATTTGTAAGACAGTATTCGTTTTAGCGAGTGAGATTGACAGATTACAGGCGGTTGTCGATTTACCAATACCCCCTTTACCATAAAGAGCAATTTTCTTCACAAAAAATAACCTTTCCTCCGAAATAAAACAAACCCAAGAAAAACATCATGAAGTTAGTCATAGCTAACTATGTCAAAAGTAGTTTATCATCGAAAAAGTGCGAAGTCAATCTTTCGGAAATTTTGATGACAGTCCACACGAAAACGGAGACTGGAGATTTCGCAAGCATGGCAAAAGTGAGTATTAATAAAATAAAAACACAAAAAACAAGCAGGATAGAAAAAAATAGCTGCTTATCAACCTTGTTATTCAGTTTTTGTTTATAACGGGTAATCTTGATGAAAAATATAATTAAGTTTCTTTGCGAACCAGTTCCCACTCCGTTAGCATCACTATCGAAGAATGATAATTTACACCAACGCTTTCGCGCTGGTTACAGTTTCCATTGCAACAGTTTACGTTTTCAATACGGCGAATCATACCCAAATGCTCAAGATATGTTATCCATGCCATCATTGATTCGTGGGTTACTCCAAGAATGGCAGCTAGTTCTCGTTGGAAATATGCGCGCTCTTCATCAAAAAGCGAAAGAAGTTCAGCAAGCATTTCGGCCCCTTTAAAAAACGGATTGCCAATACGACAAGCTAAAAATGCCAAAATCATGGCAGCTGTAAAGTAATAGACTGCGATGCGAGACGTCCGCTTGATAGACCTCGTTTCTTGATAAGTAGATGAGAAAGCCATCAGGCAGGGAATACTAAAAGTGACAGCAAAAATGAACGATAAAGCAACATTGTTTCAGGCATGTCAGACTTCGTGTATGGCAATAACCAAAAGATTAATGAAATTCAGTTATTAATTCCACCGCAAGTGCTGAATCTCCGATTGAAGAAAGCGCGGATGCAATTGGATTTCCGAGTTTTGTAAGTGATGAGCCCAACAGCATGACTGGAGTGGCGGGAATAAATAATCCCAAAAGCTACAACGGATTTTTCGAAAGCGGGAATTAAAAAGCGGAGAAGGTGGGATTCGAACCCACGGTAGCCCGAAAGCTACAACGGTTTTCGAGACCGCCCCGATCAACCACTCCGGCACCTCTCCTTGCGTCGCAGATAACGCAGCAGCAATTATACTACAGCCCTTCAAAATAATTAACGCTTCCAGTAAGCCAACCCCATGCTGGTGTGCCTGGATCGCTTATAATAAGCTCATGTCTCAAACAAAAGAAGACCTCCAGCCATTACGGCTCAAAGCAGCGGTTATCTATGATCGCCTGATGGACAAGTTCGGCATGCCGGACTGGCCGACGCTGCCACCGCTTGATGAGATCGTCAATACCGTCCTCTCACAAAATACCAATGATCGCAACCGCGATCTCGCCTTTGAAAACTTGCGTCAACGCTTTCCCTCTTGGGAGGCTGCCCGTGACGCAGCGTTGGAAGATGTCATCGATTCCATCCGTCCGGCGGGGCTTGGGAACCAAAAAGGCGCGCGTATTCAGGAAATACTGAAACGAATCACAGCTGAAACCGGTGGATTGGACCTTTCCTTCCTGAAAACATGGGAGCCGGAGCGCATCCGCGAATGGCTCATCAGTTTCAAGGGCATTGGCTTAAAGACCGCCTCAATTGTGATGGTATTTTCGCTTGGCATTCCAGCATTCCCGGTCGATACGCACATCCAGCGCGTTTCCGGAAGGCTCGGACTTCGCCCGGAAAAATTCACCGCGGATCAGACCCACGCCCAGATGGCAGCGCTGTTTTCACCGGACATCTACGGCCCGGCGCATATCAACCTGATCCTGCTCGGGCGCAGAATCTGTCACGCCAGAAAACCTGACTGCGTCCAATGCTTCCTGACCGACCTCTGTCCTTATTATAGGAACAATCCTCCAGCTGTCTGATCAACAAATATATCTATGTCTGGCAAATGGAGCGGGCGGGAGACTCTTCGGCAGAAATACATCGACCGTTACGCCAAGAATTAGTATAATTGCTATGTATGGGAGCGGATCGACATAACAATCCGCATTGTAAAATCCATCAAAAAGAGAGGGAATCATGCAGCCAATTTCAATCGCGAAAAACATCTATTGGGTGGGAGTTAATGACCGGCAGTCAGAGTTTTTTGAAGGACTTTGGCCAATCAAACAAACTGGTGTTTCCCTCAACAGTTATCTGATCCTGGATGAGAAAAATGTCCTGATCGATCTCGCCAACGAAATTCTGGCAGAATCTTACCTCGATACGCTGCAGCAAATTGTAAAAGTGCAGAACGTTGACTATATTGTTTTAAACCATCTGGAACCAGACCATACCGGCACGCTGCTCCACATTCGGGATATCACCCCCAACACGATCTTTCTGGGGACCGCCCGTGCGGCGGAAATTGTCGCCAACTTCTATGATCTGCGCGACAATTTCAGGGTAGTGACGGATGGAGAGGAACTTTCCATCGGCAAGCGAACCCTGAAATTTTATTCGATTCCATTTGTGCACTGGCCTGAAACCATGGCGACATACGTCGTTGAAGACCAGATTCTGTTCTCCTGTGACGCGTTTGGCGGTTATGGCGCCCTGCCGGGCACACTTTTCGACGATGAATGCACCAACCTGCCTTACATGGAAGACGAAGCTCTGCGATATTATGCGAATATCGTTTCCGCCCATGCCAGCAACACTCTCGCAAGGCGATCGCCAAACTGGCGGACGTACCGATCCGCATGGTGGCGCCCTCTCATGGACTTATCTGGCGCAAGAACCCGAACGGATCATTCAGCTTTATTCCGGCTGATCCAATTATCAGGAAGGTAACCGCGAAAAAGCTGCCACACTGCTGTTTGGTTCTATGTACGGGAACACACGCGCCTATGCCGAGGCTGTCATGCAGGAAATTGCGGGACAAAACATGCCGGTTGAGATTTTTGACATCAACTCAATTCATGTCAGTCATATCCTGCCATCACTTTGGAAAAATCAGGGCGTAATCATTTGCGCCCCGACTTATGAAACGGCGCTCTTTCCTTTCATGGTAGATGTGCTGAACATGGCAAAGATTAAAGGTACTAACCGTACCGCCGCCTATTTCGGCAGTTACGGTTGGGGCAGCATCGCTAAAAAACAGTTTGAGAGCTACTGCACCGACCAGAAATGGGATGTGATTGAGAATTTTCAATTTTACGGCAAACCTAAAAGCGGCCGACTTCGCAATCCTGCCAGAATTTGCAAAAAAGTTCATAGCAGCGGTCGCATCCGCGAAATAAAGTACAGATGGCGGTTGATTTCATCCGCCGGCAAGAAGATTTCACCTGCGGACACTGTGGAAAATTTGTAAAGGGCAACGGTTATACCAATCATTGTCCTTTTTGTCTTTACAGCAGACATGTAGACATCAACCCCGGCGACCGGGCAGCAGAATGCGGCGGATTGATGCACCCTGTCCAAGTTGAACTGCTCCGCAATGAAAAACGGATCATCCATGAATGTATCCGCTGCGGTCACCGAAAAGCCAATAAAACAGCTCCCGAAGACGATTTTGAGGTACTGCTGGAAATCATGAGACGTCAGCAATAAAGGCTGGTACCGATGGACTACAATGCCCCCACCGTAGCAGACTACCTGAACCAATTGCCGGTCGAGCGACAGGAACCGATGCGGCGTCTCTATGAAACTATACGAGCCAGCCTTCCAACCGGGTTCGGCCAGACAATGAGCTACAATATGCTTAGTTTTGTTGTCCCTAAGTCCATCTATCCGCCCGGATATCATGTCAAAACGGAAGAACCGCTGCTGTTTCTGAGCCTGGCCTCACAAAAAAACTTCATCGCACTGTATCATATGGGGCTCTATGGATCCAAAGAGCTGTTTTCCTGGTTTCAGGAAGAATACCCGAAACATAGCAAGCGGAAGCTGGATATGGGAAAATCCTGTATCCGCTTTAAGTATATGGATGACATTCCTTATCAATTGATTGCCGAATTATGCACTAAAATAACCGTCGAAGCGTATATCCAGATCTATGAGAGCGGAAGACTGCGACCTTCCTGAAAAAGATGACCGGAACTCTTTCAGATACGTCCTTTTCGGAAAGCGTCTGCATCGACCGCGTAATTCTTCCGTATATGGTATTAACAAAAGAATAATTCTTTCGATTGAAAAAGAGGAATGAACGATGGAAAAAAATATCCTTGTCTTATATGAATCCGAAGCGGGATTAACCAGGCAGTACGCCGAATGGATTGCAGAGGAGCTCGACTGTCAGGCTATTCCTTTGAAAGATTCGGACTTATCATTATTGAACTCGGCAGATTTGGTTGTTTTCGGCGGCGGCCTGCGAGCCGGCAGGATCAATGGACTCACCCGTTTTTGGAAATTGGCGCAGGCGCGTCAGACGCTTCCGGTCATCATCTTTACCACCGGTGCATCGCCGGCGAAACTTGAGTATGTTGAAAAAACCAGACAGGCTAACTTTGGCCAAAATGACCCCAAACCGCTGAATTTCTTTTATTTCGAATCAGGAATGATTTTCGAGCGCCACGGATTGATTGGAAAGATCATGAAAGTTGTGTTCTCTCTGATGGCAAGAAAAAACGCTTCCGAGCCATTCAGCGGGTCTTTTGACCATTCGAAGAGAGAATGGATCCAGCCGCTGGTAGATTTCGTCAAATCTCACGAATCCTGACCCAACATCATCCGGCGCATCTCTCGCATAAATCGTTCATGCGGAACCGCAAAATTGCCGCTTACCGTCTGATCAGCAGGAACATTACCCGCTACCACCGCCCCAAGGCTGATTCGGGAACGGCTGCCAATGCGCAGCGCACTCGAAAGGGTGGCGTTCGGCCCAATCCAGACATCGTCGCCAACCACAGTTGAGCCTCCAAGGCAGGCTGAAGCCGCGATCAAAGCACGCTCACCAATACAAACGCCATGAGCAATATGCACCAGACTTTCGATTTTGCTGTCAGCGCCGATAACCGTATCATCCCAGGGGAACAGCGAGCGCGAAATATTGCAGTTGTATTGGATCTCCACCCGCTCGCCGATCACCAATCCGCCGCAATGAGTGACAGGCAGCATAGATTCTCCGGTCGTGCGAATAAATTCCAGCCCGCTCCCGCCCAAAACGCTGCCGCTGCGAATGATGCAATCATCGCCAATTCGGACGTTCTCCTTGATGGACACAAACTCCTCAATCGTGACATTGTCCCCAATCACAACATTCTGCGCGGCAATGTGCGACAAGGGGCTTATGAGTCCCCCACTCCCGATAAGCGTCGGCTGTACCAGCCGGGAATAAGCAACCGGGTACCTTTCTGCTGCCAGATCGTTGTGCAGTGAAAAAAAATCGAAGCGGAGCCGTTCGCTGGTACAGACACCTTTTGTCCCCTGCAGCGCCGCTTCCGCCAAAGCCGGCGGACATAAAATGCAGCTGACTTGCGGGTTCCGCAGCGCTGTTTTCAGATAACGGAGATCTCCGGCAAATGTCAAAAACGGCTTTCCCGGACGCGCTCCGCAAAGTCCCAGCACCTCAAACTCCCCCTCCCGCAGAAGTGCCAGTTTTTCAATACGCAAGTCCGATAATTTCATAACTGCTCCACAAAGCTGAACGAATAGCCGTTCTGGC
Source organism: Flexilinea sp. (assembly GCA_040766005.1). Taxonomy (GTDB): domain Bacteria; phylum Chloroflexota; class Anaerolineae; order Anaerolineales; family Anaerolineaceae; genus Flexilinea. The sequence goes on from JAXGRI010000009.1 coordinate 45,768, forward strand.
GGGCGGTTTCTACCAGCTGTCCCAGGAAAATACGTGCACCGCAGCTCACGTCATGATTAACAAACCTTCGCAAATCCTCAATGTCGTTTTGGCAGGATTTCGCTTTCCGATAGCGCGCCATGTCCTCGGTGTTCAAAAATAAATGGATCGGGTGAAAATTGAAAACCTTCAACCCTGCCGATTCGCTCAACACATGATCCGCAGCTGACCGCTTGACCGGCTCCAGGCACCAGGCATCGTCTTCATAAAAATAAGGAATGCGGGTGATGCCGCTGAAATGGCGGAAAGGTTTCAGGGTATAGTCCGCGCTGAAGGGTATAAACAAGTTCAAATCATGGGTAATGCCAAAATCCTTGAACCCGAGCAAAATCGAAGTGGAATCGATCAGTCCATGCGATCGGGCACACACCGCTTCCGGCACAATTGTTTTGATCTCTCGGATTTCTGACAGAAAATCCTGTCCGGCAGTGTTGTTCAATTGCGGGTAAAAATTGGGGTGTATCCCCAGTCGGATCAGCGGGTTTTTACGCATTTCAGGCAACAAGCGGGTAGCATGCGTTACAAAAATCGTAACCGGCAAATTCAATCCGTTAATCAGCGTCAGCGTGTCCGCCAGCACATCATCCGACGCCCAATCAGTATCCATCGTCAAGTAAAGAGTGCGGGACGAATCAGTCATTCTTCAAATGCTCAATAAAAATCTCGTCCAATCCGCGCAAAATCGTCCCTTCACGATAAGGGAAATGCGGTTCAATGGATTCGTTAAGCAGATATTTTCGGATCAGGATATCCGGTTCATTGTAGCCCACCATCGCCCGGAACGAAGACGTTCCGGAATAACGCGGATTAATCTCAAACACGAATGCTCTGCCTTCAACAAAACGCAATTGGACGTTGATCGCGCTTCGGCAGCCAAGTTTCAGTGCAATCGCTTCACATTGGCTGGTGACTTCAGGGTAGCGGCCGATATCGCCCTGTGTGATACCGTTGCTCAGCGCCAGCAGCTCACCAGTATAGCGGCTGCGCAGCTTCATGCGATTACTGAGCGCAGACAGGATATTCTTTTTGACCGCAATCGAATTGATCAGGGTCCCTTCCATATCGCACAGTACGCCGACCGTATACTCGCTCTCAGGAGTGCCGACATAATGCTGCGCGATAAATTCAGGATAGAGGTTGAGCATCCAAACGCCAAACAACGCCAGCTCGCCCGCATCCTGAACGATGAAGGCGTTGGCAGATCCGCCCCCGCCAATTGAAGGTTTCAGCACCAACGGAAAATGATCCAACTGTTCCAGATCCTCACGGGTGCGAATTGTGCGCGTATCTGGATAGGAAAATCCGTTTGCAGCCAAAAACGCCATTGTTTTGGTTTTGTCCAGGCAAGTATCGATCACTGATTGCGGATTGACCGGCAGGAAGATTCCTGCCGCCCGGATCTGTTCCTGATTCTGGCTAACGACCTTCAATTCCGGTTCTGACCCGGTAAACAGCACATCAGCGTGCGCTTTGCGGCAGGTTTCCATCAGATTTTCATAATAGGCGGGGTCGCTGGCTGGCAACAAAATATGTTGTTCATCGGCAGCATACAGCCCCTTGGATTTTGGAGTAATATCCGCACCGATAATATGATAGTTCAGGTCAGAAAGGCGCAATGCCTTGAGCAGCTGCTCACCGTTTCCACCGCCGCCAACACCCGTTACCAATACTCTTATTTTTTCCACGTTTACCTTCTGTTCAGACATTCGATCACCGCAGGATGGAGATCCGCCGCAGCGGCGATCAGCGGCGCCGAATCGACCTTGATCCGCTGAATTTCAGCCACTTTAGTCACCGTATCCAAGATGGCAAATGACGGGCTGTTCCCGTAATCCCGCGGCAATCCGACCGATCCAACATTGACGATCAAGGTATGCGTATTTTTTTGTTTCCACGGGCGGTGCGTCTGCCCGACAAACATCACATCCAGATTTGGCTGATTAAACTCAGAGAACTCCCCATTTTCATAACCATACCCATTGAGAGGATCCGAAATCGTGCCATGCAGAAAATGGATTTGGGTTCCGTCATATTCATGTTGGCGTGTGACCGGCCAGGATTTGATATACTGCAAATCGCTCTCATCCAGTTGCCTGAGCTGATCCGTGAGGCGGTAAACCTTGTCCTTTTCCTCATCAAAAGGGATCATGCCGAGCATGCGCGCTTCGTGATTCCCCTTCACACAATATGCGTTGATCTCTCGCAACCGCTGCAACACCGCCGCGCCGTCCGGGAAATAACCAACCGCATCTCCAAGAAAGAAATAATGATCAATTGGCAGTACCGCACAGGCTTCCAGCACCGCATTCAAATAATGGATATTTCCATGGATATCAGAGAGCACGCAGAGTTTCATGTCAGGGCATATTTTTTCTGGTACCAGTCCAGTGTCTTATTCAGTCCGCTTTCGAAACTGATTTGCGGCTCGAACCCGATCAGCTCTTTCGCCAGCCGTGAGCTGGCACACAAACGTTTCACGTCTGCCGGACGTTCCGGACGGTATTCAATTTCTCCTTTATATTGATAATATTCGCAAATCAGACCGATGATCTGCTTCATCGAAATTTCGCTGCCTGAGCCGAGGTTGATCAGCCGCCCACGTGTTTTCTCATTTTCATAAGCCATCACAAATGCGCGGGCCGTGTCCCCGACATAGATAAAATCACGCGTCTGTTCGCCGGTTCCTTCCAACACCGGTTTTTCGCCATTCAGAATTCTGCGGGCTGTCAGCGGAATGATCGCCGCCAACGCCTGATCGTTCTGACGCGGGCCGTAGTTATTGAAAGGGCGCAACATCGCGATGTCCAGCTTCAGCACATTATAGAACGACTGAATCATCAGGTCCGCCGCCGCCTTCCCGGCGGCATAAGGGGTAGTCGGGTGAAGTGGATGGTTCTCATCCATCGGCGAGTATTGCGCTGTGCCATAAGCTTCCGAGGAAGAGGAGTGAATCAGCGTTTGATACGCTCCGCTCTGCAACAGATGCAGCAGCGTTTCCGCAATATCAACATTGACGCGATAAGCACCATAGGGATTGAAAAATGAGTAGTTCAGCGCGATTGTCGCCAGATTAAAAACGACTTCAACCATTTCTTTTTGAATCACAGCATCCATCGTCCCGAGATCGCGTGCATCATCCCGATAGAGGACCAGCCGATCGGCATCCTGTTTTGCCTCTTCAAGATTTTCCATTTTTCCGAGAAAAAAGTTATCAACGACCACAACTTTCCGAGCACCTGCCGCCAGTAGCGCATCAGCTAAATGGCTGCCAATAAAGCCGGCACCGCCGGTAATCAACACATTTTTACCTTTTATGGACGGCATATTTCCCCCAGTTCCGCCAATTGTGAAACCACAAAATCCTGATCCGGTTCGCTGAATTGAACATAGAGCGGCAGCGCCAGACTCAACCGATCGCACGCCTTGGCACCGGGAAGATCATCCGGCTGATAGCCATATTTTTCCCGGTAATATCCCAGCAGGTGGGTCGCATGGGTTCCCTGACGAGTCGCGATTCCAACTTTATCCAGTTCCGCCATCAGCCTGTTACGAAACCGGTTACCTTCTTCTACAGTCTCCAACCCAAGCGCTTCCAGGTCGATCATGCAGGCATATGTCTGATAAATATGCGTATATCCCGCGGGAACCTGCGGTGTTTTCAAGAAGGGAACCTGCTCCTGAATCAGACGATCATAACGGGCTGCCAACCGAATCCGTTCGGAGGTGATAAGCTCCAGTTTTTGCACCTGAGCCAGTCCCACTGCCGCCTGGATGTCGGTCATCCGGTAATTAAAACCGATTTCATCATAATCCGGCAGCAGATAACCAGCGCTGCGATGACGCTGCACTTCCGAGACAGAAGCTGCATGCGAACGCAGCCGGCGGACGTGGTCGGCAAAAACCGCGTTATTCGTCAAAATCATACCGCCCTCGCCAGTCGTAATTGACTTCCGCGGATGAAAACTCAGTGTGGAGGGGTTGCCAAAACCGCCCTGATGCACCTCACCGATTTTCGCGCCCAGTGCACAGGCGCTGTCTTCAACGACGCGCAGATTGTACTTCTTTGCAAAATCATTCACTGCGGGCAGATCAGCGCATAGTCCAAACAGGTTCACAGGGACGATCCCTGCCAGCCGGTTGCCAGTACCACGATGAATCCAACTATCATCCGATGGTTGGTAATGCTCGGAAACATAAGCTTCAGTCCACGCCAGATCGATGTTATAGGTACCCTGCGAAACTTCCGTCAGGACCGCGCGGGCACCGGTATATTCGACCGAATTGGGAGTAGCGACAAAAGTAAAAGAAGGAACCAGAACGTCCATACCCGGCCCGAACCCCATCCCAAGCATGCAAAGGTGCAGTGCTGTTGTGCAATTGGTGGTGGCTATCGCAAAAGTGTTGCCAGTGTAAGCGGCGACCGCTTGTTCAAATTCCGTCGTCCGCGGACCTTGGGCAACCCAACCTGAAGCGAGCGTTTGAGCAACAGCCTGAGCTTCCGCCTCATCAAAAAAAGGTCTCATAATCGGTATCGAACGTTTTTCTGTCGCCATAATGACTCAATTCCCCTGATCATTCAGGGTCAATTTGCGGCGCGCTTCATCAAGAATACGGGTGATTTTAATCGCATGTTCCCCATTCGCTGCCGAAGGAACGTTTCGGTCAATGCAGTCGGCAAAATGCTCAATACTGTTGCGCAGTGCATCCTCCTGGGGGATATACGGAATGGTAATATCCCCGGAACGCGCCTTGAATTCATAAGCGCCGTATTCCGCTCCGGTTTCAATGATGCCTTGATCATAAATCGTCAGCTTGTCAATCGTTTTCATGTCATCGAAAATGACCATTTTCTTGGTGCAGCCGATGATTGTACGCCGTTCCTTGATCGGCGAAATCCAACTTGATTTGACATGCGCCAAAAATCCGGGATATTTGAGCGTCAGATACGTGAGCGTCTCCTGTTGTCCGTAGTGTTTTTCACCGATCGCCTCTACATGATACGGTTCAATCCCTCCGGAGATGAAATCAATCACCGAAAGATCGTGGACTGCCAAATCCAACATGGCATTGACATCCCGCCGGATCGGTCCCAGATTCATGCGCGACGTGTCGAAATAAATCAGTTCGCCAAGATCGCCTGAGTCATAAAGTTCTTTAATCCGCCGGATGATCGGATGGAACAGCATGATGTGGTCAACATGCAGAATTACACCCTTTTCAGCTGCCAGCTGTGTCAGCATGACTGCTTTTTCCGTGTTCTCCGCAATCGGTTTCTCAAGAAACAGATGCTTTCCTGCCCGCAGGATCTCCTGCGCAACCGCAAAAGCCGGTTCCGTTTGTATAGCCAGCGCAAAAGCATCGATAGAGGGATCAGTAAGATAAGCACGGTAATCATTGCAAAGTTTCACTTGCCCATGGAAGGACTGATCCGCCATCTGCAATCGTCCTGGGTCCAAATCTACCAACGCTACCAGTTCTGTTTTTGGTGAAAGTGAAATATTGCGGGCGACATTGGCACCCCAATACCCATAACCGATCTGCACAAAACGCATCATGATTCGTCCGCTCCACTCGACAGCGTCTCAACACGCTCCACCACAAAAGACGGACGACGACGAGCGGCGTCCAATGTGCGCCAGAGATATTCTGCAATGATCCCAAGCGAAATGTTGGTCAGCCCAAAACCAAGCATCAGAATACTTACCAGCGATGGCCAGCCAAGCGTTACTTCACGGATATGAAAAACCCGTAAAACAATCAGATAAAGCGCGATCAGTCCGCCAACCAGTGCAAACAGGAACCCCATGACGCTGACCATTCGAATCGGGAAGAAAGAAAACGCGACGAAAGAATCCACCAGCAATTTAATTTTTTTTGCCAGCGACCATTTGGATTTGCCGCGAGTCCGCTCATTGTATGCAACATCGATAACCGCCTGTCGAAATCCCAGACTGATCACCTGCAGCACCACCGAGGAATTGGACTCTATATTGCGATTCAGCTCTTTTTTCACCTTTTCGTTAAAGAAAATGGTGTTAACTCCCAACGGCGGATATTCCGGAATCGCATATTTCCGGATCAGATTCGAATAAAAATGCGAAAAGAAAGATTCAGAGCCGGAAACTTGGACACTTTTTTTCTGTACGCAAACCAGATCCCACCCTTCCTGAATCTTTTGATATCCCTGTTCAATGATTTCCAACGGCTCCTGCAGATCCGCACCCAGCCAGACGCAATTCGGCGCAGACGCGTTCAGAAACCCGGCGCGCACAGCCGGATGGGAACCGAAATTGCGCGAAAGTTTGACAATTTTTGCTGAGAAATTCCGAAACTGGTTGTTTTCGAGAATTGACAAAGATCGATCAGTTGAACCGTCATCTACGAAAACAACCTCCAACGGAACCCGGAAAGATTGCGCATACGTTTCCAGCGCACCGATCAGATTGGGGAGGTTTTCTTCTTCGTTCAAAAACGGGATGACAACGGTGATTTCAGGTTGATCCATGCAGGTCCTCAAATAAAAGGTACATTACCGGATCAATTTTATCATAGGAACGGTTTCGTCGATTTCTGCAAGAGAAATCAGCACTTTGCTAAGATAATTTTTCAGGATGCCCAATGAGTTTATCAAAGCCGTTATCTGCTGTTCGCGAAGAACCCAGATTCAACCGCTTCAGGATCCAAAGCAATGATCCCATGGGACCATCTTTTCCTGAAAGATTAATAAAAATACTCCGCGGAAAATTTGATCCGCGGAGCATTATCAATAATGAATTAAGATGAATGAGCTGCACCGCCAGCGGCGGTGCACCGGGCTCTTCGAAAAAACTAAACGTCCTTCGGGAAAATCACAACCTTCCGGTTGGGCTCTTCCCCGATACTCTCCGTGTATACATCGGTGCGTTCACGCAGGATCAGATGAATCAGGCGTCGTTCGGTGCCCGGCATCGGCTCCAGTGAAATCCTCCTGCCGGATTTGACAACCTGTTCCGACAAGCGCAGTGCCATCTGATGCAATTGTTTTTCACGCCGTTCGCGATATCCCTGAACGTCAATCATCATTGGCACCCAATGACCAGCTCGCGACCAACGATCAGGCTAGTGATATATTGCAACGCATTCAGCGTTTCTGACTGGCGTCCGATCAGATAAGAAAGGTCGTCTCCCTTTATGTCGATCAACACCATCGGCTGATCACCGGATGTTTCAAGCGTACCGATCCGCCCAACCACTTTTGCCCGAATGCGCATTTTTTCGACCAGTTCTTCGACTACTGCAATGGCGACACTCAAAGCGTCTTCATTCACGACATCATTTGAAGAGGTTGCTTCTGCCTGGCTATCTTCCGTTTCTTCACGTTTCCCCTCTGCGTCAGCCGAGGCTTCTTCCCCTTCTGCAGTAGTTGGCTCCGCCGATTTGGCAGTCTCTCCTTCGTCTTCAGACAGGTCATCCTTGAAAGTAATCGTTACTTTCGCCTGTCGTGATCCCAGCCCAAAAATTCCTTTCGCGCCAGAATCGACCACGTCGATAATCACCTCATCCGCCGTCACGTCCAGTGTTTGCAACCCTTTTTCAATCGCCTCTTCAGGAGTTGAGGCAATAAATTCATATGTTTGTTTACTCATAAGAAATTCTCCACTCTCCGCTCATTTTTTCTTCGGCTTTTTCTTATTTTTAAACTCGCGGTAATCGATCTTTTCTTCCACAGCTTCCACGTTTTCTCCTTTGGGAGCAACGCTTGTCTGCGGTCTGCTTGATTTTGCCGGAGGCGGATTCGTTAATGCCGAAAAGTTCGGCTTGCTGAATTTGAGCGCTTTCCAGTCCAGTTTTCCTTCAACGCCATATTGCGCGATGGTAAAGAGGTTGGAAATCAAAAAGTAGAGCGACAAACCAGATGCCAAGGTATAAGCCATAAAACCCATTAGCAGCGGCATATAGATGTTCATCATACCAGTCATCATCGTACCAGCTCCGGGAGCCGCCTGAGTGGTGCCGCCGGTCGGGGACTGCATGGTCAGTTTCGTTTGCAGCACGGTGGTGATCACGACCAGAATCGCCAGAACGGGAATGCCAAAATTCAATCCGGAAATATGCAGCCGCTCAGGCTGTCCGAGATTCATCCAGAGAAAATTCGGATTGATTGGGAAAATTTCGCCAATCTGCAGAAAGCCGGTATGAATCCGTTTGGTCAGATCAAGCATGCCCATCGGTGTCGAGACAATCGCTGCGATAACGGCCTGATAAAGCGCAAAGATCACAGGTAGTTGAATCAGCGTCGGCAAGCAGGAAGCCGTCGGATTGACACCTTTCTGTTTGTAGAGCTTCATCTGCTCTTCCGCTTGTTTCTCTTTGTTGTCCTTGTATTTTTCCATCATCTCCAGATATTCCGGAGAGCGCTGCAGTTCCATCATCGCAGCCGAGCTTTTAATCTGAGCTCTCATGAATGGATAAATCACCAGTTTGATCAAAATCGTGAACAGAATGATCGCAACTCCAAAGTTCCCGACCAGTTTATAGATGTACAGCAAAATATTCAGAAAAATATTTACAAATGATTGCCACATAACTTTCCCTCCTTATTTTGCCGGGGTACCGGTTGCTTCGGGAACCGATTCCGTGTTGGTTTCAGGTGTCTGTCCACTTTGGGCAGTATCCATATAAATCCAGTCTTCCTTGAGGTCAAAGGTATAGACACGCAGCAGTGAATCCCCCGGAACCACAGCCGTCACGACCGAATCACCCATAACCACCGGGGATGTGAGCAGTTTCGACTTCGTGGACCGCGTATTCACCGATTTACCATCCTGATCATAAACCAGCAGATCGCCTGTTTCTGTCGTGATCAGGAGGTTGCCATCGCTCAGCAACAGAGGATTTGCGATGACGCCTTTGCCCTCACCGGTCACGTTGGTCAGCGTCCATTTTGAAGCGCCGCTAGTCAGGTCATGACAATAGACATTACCGGCCATATCTGCAACAATGATCAGATCATCAACAATTAAGGGCGCCGCCCAGGCTTCTCCGGTTGTATCAAAGAGCTTGCTGATCTCTCCACTGGCTGGATCAAAGGAATCAACTTCTTTTCCAAAGGTGGTGAAGTAAATTTTTTCACCGTTTTTAACAGGATCACTCAACACAGCGCCATTTACATCGAGGACCTTTTTAATTTCGCCAGTCTCAATATCCAGAACGTTCAAATGTTTATCCAACGAAAACACATAAAGTTCATCACCGATCGGCAGGGGCGAACTCCAGACCTCATTGCCCAACTTTGCATGCCATTTTTCAGCGTTGAGATTATCTAGGCTGTAGGCATAGATCGTCCCATTGCTGGAAGGAATATACAGCATTTCTTCCGTAATGACCGGCGATGCCACTATCTTGCTCTTGTTAGAGGGAAGCACGATCTTCGCACGGAAAGATCCGTCGGCCTTATTCAGCACATGGACTTCATTTGAATAGGACCCTGCATAAATCCGGTCTTTGTCAATCGCCGGTGCGGCAAAAAACATCAACCCTCTATCCGGTTCCAGCGGATATTTCCAGAGCGCTTTACCGCCGGCAACCGCCTGCACAGTATTGCCATAAGCGACATAAGCGACATCGTCCTCAGCCGAAAGCCCCGGCCAGCTGAACGCGTTATTCAGCATTGCTCTGCTGGCACAACCGCTTAACATCAACGAGCCCGCTGTGATTAACAGGAGCAGCAACAACATCTTTTTATTTTTCATGTAGTTTCCCCGTCCGGGAATTCGTTACGGAACCGGATCGAATCCACCGGGATTGAACGGATTGCAGCGCAAAACACGCCAGATCGCCATTGGAACCCCGTGTAATGAACCATGTTTATAAATCGCCTGGTAGGCATAATGGGAACAGGAGGGATAAAAACGGCAGGTGTTTGTTGGCAGCAATTTTGATATGGTCATCTGATACCCTCTGATTAGCCCCAGCCAAAAAAAACGAGGCAGGTTCCCGAAACAAAACTGAAGGTCGCGCAAGCGCGGCTCGCTCGCATAGAGATCTGCCGTACTTTCTTCGGGATTGTGCAAATCAGATTGAAAAGCATCGCTCATTCAGCAGGTTTCAAGGCATTGGCTTTGGTCAGCAGCGTCCGGACAGCATCGGTGATTGTTTCAAGTTCAGCGTCCAGAAGCGGTTTTCTGGCAATGAGAACAGCGTGAATATCAGTGCGCATTTGCGGCAACCACGGTTGAACGGATTCACGCAGGAGGCGTTTGGCACGGTTTCTGGCAACAGCACCGCCGACAGATTTGGTCGCGATGATGCCAACTTTCAGCGTCTGGCTGGAAAAGTCCGAAAGAACGATTAATACAAGAAGCGGGTGGGAGAAGGATTTTCCCTTCTGTCTCACCCTTTGAATATCATCTGGTCGGTTCAGACGTATTTTCTTTTCCAAACTCAAGTCGCTCTCCGAAGAGAAGCCCGTGCGGGAACCTCAATCTCAAAGACTTGCTTTCTCTGCCTTTAGAAATGACTACCAGCGAATTCGTTTTAAATGGTTACTCATTGAAACGGTCAGCTTATAGCGTCCGCGTGTACGGCGGCGTTTCAAAACTTCGCGTCCTTCCGCGGTTGACATTCGTTCGCGGAAACCGTGGACTCGCAGTCGGCGGCGTTTTTTTGGTTGATAAGTTCGCTTTGTGGACATTCGTTATCCTTTCAGATTTTCTACAGGGATCATTCTCTCAGAAAAGGGTTCCGCCTGACTTCGGGCAAGTTTTTCAAAAAACTTTTCAAAAAGCGTTTTGAAAAACCGGCACAGCTCAGCATTCTCCTCATGAATGTCGCCTGCTTTCAGCTTTTTTTGTCAACAGCCGTTGAATTATATCTCAATCAAATCATCCGGTCAAACACTTGATGACGTTGCTTTTATCTAATGACCTCAAGCATTTGCTATTCATAAATACACAGAAGGCGCCGGTTGAGCGCCCTCTGGTTATGTTTACATCGGTAGGAAAATCAGTTTATTCGCTGGATTCAGCAGGATTATTCGTTTTCCGCTGACGGAAGACGATTCGACCGCGCGTCAGATCATAAGGCGACATTTCCACCCGGACACGATCCCCCAAAAGGATGCGAATATAAAACTTCCGCATTCTCCCTGAAAGGTATGCCAAAACTTCATGGCCGTTATCCAGTCTGACCCGAAACTGCGTCCCGGGCAGTGCCTCAACAATGGTTCCTTCTACGCTAATCTTATCTTCTTCTTTTGCCATTCGATTCCTTACGGGATTTTATTCAGATCTCCCAACTGATCGCCGCTTCATTCGGCGCATTGATTTTTTCCGTTCGACGCGATCCACTTCACTTTTTGAAACAAACCAGCGCTTGCGCCGGACGGTGCTCAAAATACCGCTTTTGACAACCTTTTTCCGGAAACGTTTCAAAAGCTGATCCTGTGATTCGTTTTGTCGCAGTACAACACTTGTCATTTTCTCACCTCCCCTCATCCATCGGGGATTATTGCCGGCGTCCATCTGCCAAGCAAAAAAATCAAGGCGTAACCGGTCTAGACCGGATGGCCAAACGTAATGATTATACCGTCACTAAGGAACCATGTCAAACGCTGTCAATATATATGAAATAAGCTGATTTTGTGCGTCAAAATGAGCAATAAAATGCGATGGACAAGCTCTTGATGACCGAATTCCGCCATGATAGAGAGCAATACAAGTGATATGTATTATTTTCAGGTTTAAAACATGATATTATTATTCCTTGAAGAAAACAGAACCATTTACGACAAATCTATTTTGAAACTCAGGATCAATTAATGACAATCACCCTGCCCGATTTTGTCCTTCTTTTGACCCAAAACACCCCGCTGGTCATCATCACTGCTTACCCTGGGAGTGATCCTTGTTAATGGATGGACGGATGCTCCCAATGCGATTGCCACCTGCATCGGAACGCGCTCTATGACGCCGAAAAATGCGATTATGATGGCTGCGTTATTCAATTTTCTGGGTGTTCTAGTGATGACGCTGATCAACTCCAAAGTCGCTCAGACCATATACAACATGGTCGATTTTGGTTCTCAGTCACAGGATGCCGTCGTTGCGCTGAGCGCTGCAATGGTCGCCATTGTGGTTTGGGCTACCGCCGCTTCATTTTTTGGCATTCCCACCAGTGAGAGTCATGCGCTGATCGCGGGTATTTCTGGAGCAGCAATCGCAATTCACAACAGTGTTCAAGGCATTAATCCGCATGAATGGATCAAGGTACTGTATGGTCTTGTTCTTTCATCTATTCTGGGTTTCGCGCTTGGATATCTGATCCTGAAACTGATCGCGTTTCTCTTTCGAGACAGTGATCGGCGCAGAACACGCTCGTTTTTCCGCAACGCGCAAATTTTCGGCAGTGCTTCGATGGCATTTATGCATGGCGCGCAGGACGGACAAAAATTCATCGGCGTTTTTCTGTTGGGCGCATTTTTGGCTCAGGGAAAGTTTAACGTCACAACGTTTACCATACCTTTGTGGTTGATGGTTTTATGTTCCGCTGTCATGTCATTGGGCACATCGATCGGCGGCTATCGGATCATCAAAGCGGTCGGGATGGATATGGTCAAGATGGAGCCCTATCAGGGGTTTGCCGCCGACAGCGCTGCGGCTGCCTGCCTGCTGATCTCATCTTTGCTGAGTCTACCGGTAAGCACCACCCATACAAAAACGACCGCCATCATGGGGGTAGGCGCAGGGAAAAGAATCTCTTCCGTAAATTGGGGAGTTGTCAAAGATATGGTCTGGGCGTGGGTTTTCACTTTTCCCGGCTGCGGCTTGATCGGATTCTTGATGGCAAAATTATTCATTCAAATCTTCTGACACGTTTGAAAGGGTATCTCTAAATGGCTTCCAAATCAGAAAATTTCTACTTCAATGGATTTGTTGAACAAGCCGATTTTTCGGTTCAAATTGTAGAAAAGTTACATGAAATATTCACCCATTATGATCCATCCAACCTGAGGACCTCCATGGATGAGCTGCACCTGCTGGAACATACCGCAGACCTCAAGCATCATGAAATCATGGGACAACTGATGAAGGAGTTTATCCCGCCGATTGAACGCGAGGACATCATCCGCCTGTCACAACTCCTGGATGATCTGACCGATTATCTGGAAGATATCCCTATTCTTTTTTACACCTATCACGTCGATAAGATCGAAACACAAATGATCCAATTCCTGGATATCATCGGAAAATCAGTTTCACAAGTCAAATTGTTAATGGAAGCCTTCATCAATTTTAAAAAAGATCCGTCTCTCCACAAATACATCGTCGACATCAACCGCCTTGAAGAAAACGGAGATATTTTATATCATGAATTCCTCTATAAAGTGTTCGCGGAAGATCATGACGCACGCTACCTGATCCGGCAGAAAGAGCTTTTCACCAAATTCGAATCGATTTTGGATATCGCCGAGGATATCGCGAATGAGGTTGCAAACGTGATCATGAAGAATTCCTGACCACGTCTGAACAGAACGCGTAATTAGCCAATAAAAACTGCCTGGTTCAGGCAGTTTTTGATCTCAATCCTATGAAACGCGGAGGAACCAGACAACTTGTTGACACCCGAAATTGGATGAGGTATTCTTAAGGGGCGTTCGGTCGGGACCGGCGCGGCGGATACCAGCGAACCTCGTCAGATCCGAGAGGAAGCAGCGATAAGGTGGTACATTCGGGCGCCGCCGGCAAACCTGTCCGGACGCATTTTTATTATTTTTCGGAGGAGAATGGACGAACAGAAAACTCCCGTATTTTGCAACTACGACGATTCTAATTATCAACAGGATTTCTGGGGCGATGATAAACGGGCATATGAGGACGCGTCCGAGGCGATTGCGCTGAAGCATCTCTTGCCTGCGAACGGGAAACTGTTGCTCGAGATCGGCGCAGGTGCAGGCCGCAATACTCATCGCTATCAGGGTTATGAGAAGATCGTCCTGATGGATTACGCGCTGACTCAAATGCAGCAGGCACAGGAAAAATTGGGGAAATCCGAACGCTTCATGTTCGTTGCTGCCGATGTTTACCGTCTGCCTTTCGCCGATTCCCTCTTTGATGGATCCACCATGATCCGGGTATTGCACCATCTGAGCGCAATAGATCCTGCCATGGCAGAGATCCAGCGGGTAATGCAGACCCGATCGGTTTTTATCCTTGAATTTGCCAACAAACGCAACCTGAAAGCCATTCTGCGTTATCTCAGCGGCAGACAAAAATGGAACCCTTTTACAAAAGAACAGGTCGAGTTTGTTAAGCTGAATTATGACAACCACCCGAAAACAGTTTTTAACAGTTTGCAAAAGCATGGCTTTCAGCCAGAGAAAAAGCTGGCCGTTTCCAATTTGCGCATTTCCGGGCTGAAGAAAAAAGAAAATTTGGACTGGCTGCTGAAGGCGGAATCGTTTTTGCAGCGCTTTGCCAGCGGACTCTTGCTCAGCCCAAGCATCTTCGTGCGCAGCAGACAAACCGTGGAAAAAGCTAAAGCCCGCCAGGGAGATTTTTTCCTGTGCCCAAACTGTCGCAGTTATGAAATGCTGGAAGAGACAAAGGCAGTCCATTGTCACTCCTGTGGCAGAGACTATCCGATCGTCAATGGAATTTACGATTTTCGCCTGAACGATTAACCGTTTCATTAGAGAGATTTTTCTCCAGATAGAGCAGGGGGCTTTCGTCATTCGCCCCCTGCTTTTCATAATATTGAATCTCGCGCACAGGTCGGTCCCCCCGCGCAGCGGGCATGGCAGTCCTTTTCAACACAGAAGAAAAATCAGCTGCGCCTGAAGTTCGACTCATCCCAGCACAGTTCCAGCCAATCCCACCATGTTCTGCGGTAAGTTAGTCCCATTAAACGTGTGAGTATCGTTGAGTGTGTAGCTGACCAAATGATAAGTATGCTTTCCCAACAGACGGTTAGGCAGCCGGTTGGAAAGGAACGTCGTCAAAGCCCCCGCCTTGTACTCCAGAGCGCTCAGATCGGCAGCGTTACTGTTCAACGAATAATCGCTCAAATCGATATCAATCCCGATTCCCAGCGCGGAAGCGTTAGCGTTCATGGTGCTGATTGCTCCGCAGCCGTTCAGCAGCAGTTCCGCGTAATTCTGTCCTATCACGCAGGTGACAAAAAGTCCATCATCCTGCGCATACGGCAGCCAGACACCTGAAGACAGGTTGCTGCCCTGCGAGACGCCGCATAACTTCCGCAGCGGACGGTATACCTGGTTATAAAGATTCCAGATTAACCGCGCTTGTACTGTATCACGGGTTGAGCCATTCACGTTCAGACCAATCGTACCAAGATAACGACGGCTGGGATCAGCCGCCAAGACCGGTATTCCCTGGAGCCAGTTGAGCGGCTGTGCCCGACTGGTCAGGCTTCCCCAGGGTTCCAGCGTCAATTGTGGCTTTCCTTCCGAATTCAAATGAATCAGCGCGTCGTAACAACGGTCGGCACTCAAGCCAGCAAGCGAGACGCTCAGCTGATCAAAAGGGAACTGTCCCCAACCGCGGTCAGGCTGATAGAGCGAGACATAATTACCGTAACAGGGCGTAAAATAGAGCGTGGTTGCCGTCTGAACATCCGACGTTGGAAACGGATTGCCGGAAACAACCGTCAGCCGACCTTTGCAACAAAGCGGCGGCGGCAGCGTCTTGACAATCCGCTCAACCTCCAACGAGCGCAGCCCGCTCACATTCTCAGCCACAGCATCCCAGAGAAAGCTGCCGATGCAATGGGTATCAGGAGTCTCCTCCTCTGTGGAACGCGCTATTAAGGTAAATCCGATCTCCCCAACGGTTTTCTTGGCGAACAGCCAGTAAAGGCCGGAGGCAGGAAATTCCTGGGCGTTGAGGGTCAGTCTTTGCGGGGTTTGTACCACACCTGAACCTTCCGCAAAAAGAAAAGCGCAGGGATCACTTTCAGAGGCTGATAACGTGATGACAGATCCGGAAGCATTCAAGCGAATTTCCGACTGTATCGCGGATAAAAGCTGGCGGACAGATGCGGATTGTGCGGCATCACCTCCTAGATACAATGCATCCGTGCGCAAGTCATTGTACTGGCTGGCCAACGTTGTTTCTCCCGGGGACACCGGTTTGGATAATGGAAAACTCAAAATGACCTCCTGTTATTTCTTTGGTATATCACTTCGGATACCGTTCATTGCCAGACTGCAGTATCCCAGACGCTGCTCAGCGTCAGTGAATCGTCCAGCCAGGTGTTCAGCGGGTTCAGCGGCAAGTCAGTCAGCACACGTGTTGACAAATGAATTTCCAGCATGTTTCCATCTGGATAGATCGAATCAATCAGGACATGATCCTTGCCGTAAAGACCGCTAATCACCCCTGAGCGGGTAATCAGCCGGATATCCCTCTTTTCAAGCAGGATCGCGCTGAGCCTCTGCCGGGTTTCCTCGGCGGAGAACGGATACCAGCCGCCATCCGGACACAGCAACCGGTCAGCCACCGCCACTGTCAGCCACAGGTGGCGCACTTCAATCGGTTCAGGCGGTTGTCCTTTCTCATCCTGCCAATAAATCTCATAATGGACGCGAATACGCGGGCCATGTTTTATGCCAGCTGCAGCACCGACGCTTGCCGCAGAAAAACCAATTTGTGAAAAAATCAGCGGCAGGTCTGGGTGACGCGGATGTCGCAGGATGCAATCACAATTTACACCGGGAAGCCAAACCATTGCGATCAGACCTCGAACCCTTTCCGCGGGAAAGGAAGCGGCAGGCGCAACGCATCACTGCCGACATTCTTAATTCCTGTTCAAAGGCAGCGATCCACACTTTCGATTGGCGCATCAGCACGCTGGCGTTATCCGGCCAGCGATTGAACACTTCAGCAACCGCCGCTGCCCGCGTCTGCATGGCAAACCCCGCCGCTCCCTGACAAACCAACAGCATATGCTCTGCCGGAATTGTGGTAACCTGCTCCGGCGGGCAATCACCGAATCCGGTAATCCAATGAGGAACCCTGCAGATCAGAACCACCTGGTCGCTAAGCGTCTCCCGGCTGCGGATCAAGAAAAAACTCTCCGACACGCTTTCAACCGCAAACGAGACCGGGTGACGTTGCGGCGAACCATTGCCGCCGGATAAGATTTCAAGCAAAGTCATCGGCTCACCCTGCCATGTTTGATTGATTCGCCAGAGTCCGTTGCCTGCCTTTAATGCTGCTGCCGGTAACTCAAAACGCCGGGGAAAGTATTGATCATAAAGTTCCAGCGCCAGTTTCAACCCGATATTCAGATAACTTTCACGATAACGGCGACAGTCCTCATCCCCAAGCAGCGTCAGGATCAACGCCTTATATTTCTCATAGGTTTGCAAAAAAATTCCCTCGATTCTCCGAGCAGGCTGCGGACAATCCACAACGCATCCGCAGCCTTTTCAACAGGTTTTCCACAGGAACGAGGCATGTTATCCACAGCCTGTCCACAACCGTCCTAACGCTTGTTCCCTCTCAGTCCGTCCTCCAGCGCGACACTGAGAATGTATGTCATCAGGATGGCGATTCCGTTGGTCATTGTTTCTTCCCGGATCGGAAAATCTGGCAACAGCACCGCCACAAAGGAATAGACCAACCCCACCAGAGCTGCCCAGAATTTTCTGGATTTCAACACATTTTTCAACATAATCCTCCTTGTTTTTCTCAGGCATTTGCAACGTTGGATTTATAAAGCGGACGATGATCCGCCACGAATACGCTCAGGAAATGACGGGCCTTGATCCGCACTTCATCATTCGTAAACAATGCCCCGTTTTGCTGGTTGTCAGCGATGTAGATTTCCGGCAGCAATCCAAAGCGTTCGCCGATGTAAATTGCCGGCGCAACCTTTGGATCAGCGACTGCCACCCAGTCATTTGGATCGCTCATCTCCGGGCAGGTAATTACATCGCCAGACAAGCCGCGCTGCTGGTTTTCTGAGGTATAGCCGCTCTCCCATGCAAATGAGGGATAGAGGATACGTTGGGCAGCCAGCCGCAAGGCGCGCGGCACCACCAGATAACGCGCATCCACCGCCTGAATCGGAGCAGTTTCACCGTTTTTCACCAGCAGCGGCTGGTTATAGATTGCCGAGCTGGCGCTTTCCCAGCTTTCGCTGCTGAGTGCTGTAGATCCGAGGTTTCGGTGAGCAGCCGCATCAAAAACATGCTTGCCATCAGACATCAATGGTCCCGCACCTTCCGACGCGGTAAATATTCCGCCAACCAGCGCCGAGAGCCGCCTCAATCCCGCCGTTGCAAGTTTCAACGGGAACTGGCGCAGCCGCAGCGTTTCATCGCGTTCAAACATCTCAATCGTCAGCCCCAGATATCCGCCATATTTTTCCCAGGTGCCGGATTCCGCTGAATCGGTCACGCCCAGTTCGGTATAAGCCGCGCCTTCGCTGACAGATGGCAGCAATCCGATTTCGCCGACCAGAATACCGCTGATAGACTGCAGATTGTTGAAATGCTCCACCGTCACCAGTGGCTCCCACCAACGATAACCGCTGCGCCCCAGCTCCTCCCAGCGTTGGGCGATCAATTTGTTCAGCGCGTTTTTCAACACTGCCGGCAGATCTGCCGTACGGGCAAAAGCAGCGCGCTCGGGGTGAAAACCGCCATGAAAAGCGTAATCACCGGTCATCAGCGTATACAGCTCCCGAATACCGCTGAGCCGCTGCGTTTTCACGCGCGCAAGATCTTGTGGACGCTCCGCGCCCAGCAGGTCATGTACCGCGGCGCCGATCTGATCCGTTTCGCTAACCATCTGCTCCACCCGCAGCGTATCCGCGTGAATGCCACTGACAGACGAATCTCGGCAGAGAGCGCTATAGAGCCTTTTTTGACTGGTAAGCGCCCGTTCCAACTCATCAGGATCAAAAGTCCTGCCAGCAAACTGCTCCCGGATCGGCTGCTGCAGCGCCGGCGGTAACTGAGCAGCCGACAAAGCACTGTCCAACAAACTGGCACAGGTGCGCAGCCCCAGATCTGCCAACAGTGCATCTGTGGGTTGATCTTCCACCGTTTCAGAAAAAGATTCACGCAATACGGACTGGGGAGCAACACCTGCCGAATGCTGTTGACGTTCGGCCTGTTTCAAAAACACCCCGCCGCGGGCCGGTTCCGTCACCAGATCCACCGAATAGATTCTCAGGATTCGCGTGACGCGTTTTCCCTGATAAGTGAATGCCAGGTCGGCTGAAAAACCGACGCGCGCGTTGGTTCCGGACTTGCGCGAATCCTGCAATACCTGCTGCCCGGTTTCAATCAACAACGCCTTTGCCGGACCAAAAGGTTTTAATAAGCAGCGAATCCCGCATACCGCTTCATCACAGCGCGGAGCACTGAGTACCCCCGCCAGATCACGTACGCTGTGACCGCTGTCATTCTGTCCAGTGAGATGGTCAATATAGCACTGGGTTTGCTCAAACAACGGTAGCGCTTCACGCAGCACCTCCGAATCAAATTGCCAGCCATTCCCTTCGCCAGCGGTGATCGCCAGAATTTCGAAAACGCTCCCCTCTCCGGATGGCGTTCCTTCCATCTGGAACTTTCCCCGTCTGGTCTTTTCTGTTTTCTCCTGGGCCATATTCTTCCTTTCTTTTATTCAGAAATTTTGTTCTAATTTATTTTAGAAAGGATTCTCCCCGTTTTCAACTGGCAAAAGTGACAGGGAATCAGAGAAAATCACCGGGATCACCCGTTTTTTACCAGGATGGTTTATCATCAAGCGCATCATATCTTTTATAATGAATGAGGTATATTCCATGCCCCCGCTCAGCAAACGTGTTTCCTTATTTACCGATTCCGTCATCCGCAGGATGACCCGTATCAGTGACGCGCATGACGCGCTTAATCTCAGCCAGGGTTTCCCGGATTTTGATCCGCCGGCGGCAATTCTGGATGCGCTGGCACAGGTTGCTTATGACGGACCGCACCAGTATTCAATTACATTCGGGGCAAAAAATTTACGTGACGCGTTGGCTGCCAAACATGGCAGAGCGATTGGACGGGTGATCGATCCGGAGGCGGAAGTGTTGGTCACCTGCGGCGGTACCGAAGCGATGATGTGTGCGATGATGACGGTGTGTAATCCAGGAGACAAGGTGGCGGTTTTCAGCCCCTTTTACGAGAATTACAGCGCTGATGCAATTTTGTCCGGCGCCGAGCCGATTTTCATCCCGTTGACACCGCCTGATTACAACTTTGATCCCGCAAAAATTGAGGCGGCTTTCAGGGAAGGCATCCGCGCCATCATCCTCTGTAACCCATCCAATCCCTGCGGAAAAGTGTTCACGCGCGAAGAACTCGAGTTTATTGGAAAGCTGGCCGTTCAACATGATGCATTTGTCATCACCGATGAGGTTTATGAGCACATCATTTATGAACCGTATGTCCATGTCCATGCAGCAGGTCTGCCGGGATGCTATGAACATGTGATCACCTGCAGTTCGCTTTCCAAAACATATTCGATCACCGGCTGGCGGTTGGGCTACTTGATTGGTCCGGAACGTGTGATCGAAAATGCAAAAAAGGTGCATGATTTTTTGACCGTCGGGGCACCGGCGCCGCTGCAGGAAGCTGCGACCGTCGGCGTATGTTTCGGCCCGGAATACTATCAGGCACTGAAAAACAGCTATACCAAGAAACGCGATCATTTTTGTTCGGGACTGCGTAAACTTGGGTTCGATTTTCAGGAACCGCAGGGCACTTATTTTATCTTGATCGATATATCCCGTTTTCTGGCAATGGAACAATTCAAAGGCTGGAGCGACATGGCGTTTTGTGAATGGATGATTCGTGAAATTGGTGTTGCGGCGGTGCCTGGATCAAGCTTCTTCCGGGAACCTGTTAACCATCTGATCCGGCTGCACTTCGCGCGCAGCACGGAGACGCTGGATCTTGCGCTGGAGCGACTGGCAAAACTGGCGCGCATCGCCAACCAGAATTGAACGCAGTGTTATGATTAACTTGATTCAAATGCCGCTTTTCAGCATTTGGCATGTACGACTCCAACAAGAGGAGGAACTGCGATGAAATTCGGAATGATTAAGGCGGCAGCCTGTACGCCATCAATCATTGTCGGCGATCCATCAAGCAACGCTGATCGGATCATTGAATTGATAAAAAAAGCGGCGGCTGACGGCGCCGAACTGGCTGTTTTCCCCGAGTTATGCGTCACGGGTTATACCTGCGGCGATCTGTTCAGCCAACCGTTGTTGATCGAATCCGCAAAAGAGGCGCTGAAAACGATTATCAGGGAAACTGCCCAACTCAAGATGGCCGCAGCTGTCGGATTACCGTTCTATTATGATCATAAACTTTACAATTGTGCAGCAGTGTTCTCTGCCGGAGAACTGCTCGGGATCGTTCCCAAAAAAGAAATCCCGAATTATGGCGCATCAAATGAAATGCGTCATTTCACCCCTGCCCCAAAATCAGTAGGGGCTGTCAGATTCGGTACAGAAATGGTCCCGTTCGGACGCAAAGTGGTCTTCAGCTGCAGAGAGATGCCGCTGTTCAGGCTGGGCGTGGAAATCGGTGAAGACCTGTGGGTCCCGCAACCGCCATCCACAGAACTTGTCGCTGCCGGCGCAACGATCATCGCCAATTTATCAGCCAGCGATGAACTGGTTGGCAGAGATACCAACCGTCGTTCAACCGTCAGCGGGCACTCCGCCCGGCTGCGTTGCGGCTACATTTATGCGAATGCCGGCGAAGGAGAATCAACCACCGATCTCGTTTTCTCCGGGCATAACCTGATCGCCGAAAATGGCAACCTGATCAGCGAATCGCTCCCATTTGACGGCGGATATTGCCTGAGTGAAATTGATCTGGAAACCTGTATTAATGAACGACGGCGGATGAACACCTTTCCGCCGCTTGAAAACGCCGATTTTCAACCAGTCCTTTTTTCGCTGCCGCCTTCTGAAACTCGCCTGACGCGTATAATCCCCAAAAATCCGTTCGTGCCGGATGATCCGCAGAAACGAAAGGAACGCTGCGAGCGCATTTTGGAAATTCAGAGCGCCGGGCTGCAAAAACGAATTGAACATGTCCACACAAAGACATTGCTCATTGGCGTGTCCGGCGGGCTGGATTCTACGCTGGCGCTGCTGGTCTGTGTCCGCGCAATGCAGAGACTGGGGAGACCGATGACCGATATCGTCGCCGTCACCATGCCCGGATTCGGAACAACCCGCCGCACAAAAACCAATGCCGTCCGCCTGTGCGAAGCGCTGGGCGTGACGCTGCGTGAAATCAACATCACCCGAACTGTGAAAAGCCATTTTCGCGATCTGGGCCACAACCCGGATCAGCATGACCTGCTGTTTGAAAACGCTCAAGCCCGCGAACGAACACAGGTGCTGATGGATCTCAGTCATCAATACAATGGTTTTGTCGTCGGCACCGGCGACCTTTCCGAACTGGCGTTGGGCTGGGCAACTTACAACGGCGATCATATGAGCATGTATGGCGTGAACGCTTCAGTGCCCAAAACGTTGGTGCGCCATCTGGTGCGTTATTACGCCGAAACCAGCGACAACCGCCAGATTCAAAAGACATTGCGAGATATCCTGGCAACACCGGTCAGCCCGGAGCTGCTGCCAGCGGAAAAAGGGCAAATATCTCAGTTGACGGAGAGCATTATCGGGCCTTATGAACTGCACGACTTTTTCCTCTTTTACCTTATTCGCCGCGGTTTTTCACCGGAAAAAGTTGCCTTTCTAGCCGAACATGCCTTTGAAGAACTGTATGATGCGCACGCAATCAACAAATGGCTGAAAATTTTCCTGAGACGGTTCTTCAATAACCAGTTCAAGCGCTCCTGCTTGCCGGACGGTCCCAAGATCGGAACGGTTTCGCTCTCCCCGCGCGGGAGTTGGCAGATGCCAAGTGACGCGAGCGCTGCTGCCTGGCTGGAAACTTTGTAAAAATCCTGATTTTTCGGAGATGATTTTATTGATGATCCGATATTTTTTTATGACGACAAAACAGAAAAGCGCATTCATTTTACTGTGCGTTTTCGCGTTTGCCGCCGTCAGCGGCTGCGCGTTGATTGAGACGATGCAATCGCCACCGCCGGGGCCGGAACGAACGCCGACGTCGCTAATCAATCTGGATATGCTGCCAACATTGCCAACGCTGCCGCCGGAAACGGTGATCGAGACACCGGTGCCTCAATCGAATATCCTGTACGACAGTGATGCGGATATCTTTCTGCATCTGACACCGCTGCCGCTGCCGACAGAACCAGCCAAAAAGGTAGTAATCAGCGGAACGGTATCCGATTTAAGCGCCTATGATTTCAGCATTACCGACGCTGAAGGTGAAAAAATAACGGTCACCTGTGACGATTACTGTTTTTATGTGGACAAACAAAAAAATTGGTTGGCAGCTCCAACCTTGCGAACGGGTTGAAAGTTGCGGTATTCGGTGCGACAGACGTTGAAAAAACCAAAACCATCCTTGCTGACGCAATTGTGATTGACGTTGTGCAAAGTAGTCAGCACCAGGGTCAGCCGGCGATTTCCGGTTTTCCCCATAACGTGACTTATACAGAATATGAACTATCCGCCCCTCCCAAGCCAGCGCCGCTGAGCATAAAAATCGCCGACGGCACCGATGGGGAAGAAGTGCTGGCAAAACGTGAAGGAACCATGCTGAGCGGCATGACCCGTTATTCCTACGGTTATTATGGTGAAAGTTATACAACGTCGCTTCAATATACCAGCGAAAACAATCGGGACCCCGCTGCATCCGACTCGCGCGAATATGACGTTTTTCAGCAACTCTTATAAATTTTTTGACTTTTGGTATCCGCATGTCGAAAACCCTTATTTCAACAGCTCAGGCATCATCAATTTTGGCGGCGACTGGTTTTTGACGGTGCGAATGACAGTTGATATCAATCCGGATCCGACAATATCAGAAATTATCTATTGTGACCGAACGCTGATGAGCCAGACCAATTTGGATAAGTCATATCAATATATTCGATCTTTCGGGCTGTCAATCTATAATTACCTGCTTTTCTATTTTTTCCAACGGGATAACGGTTATGGATTTGCTTTGAATCGGACGGATTACAACCTTGAATTTGATGAAATTCTGTTTGGGATGGTCGGCGATTATCAGGATTTGAATCCCTACTTTGCTGATAATCTAATTCAATTTTTCGGCAGGCGCGGCAATACATGGTATCTTGCAGAACTGGAAACACCAAAAGATCCTTATTATTGATCCGACCTGTTTTCACAAGCTGTCCACGCAGCTTACGGCACAGCCATGTTGCAGACCTTCGTTCTTCAATGAACGGCTGCACAGGTGTCCATCATGATACAGGGTTTTTCGGAGTGCAAAGGTATAATTTTGGATAATGATCAATAATAAACCGCTTCAACAGATCGGAGGAAAAGAATGAGTCTGAAAATAAAATTCGGTACGGATGGCTGGCGCGGGTATATCGCAGAAGAATACACGTTCGACAATTGCCGTCGTTGCGCACAGGGGTTTGCAACTTATCTGCTGCGGCATGGAAAAAAAGGGGAACGCGTTGTAATCGGCTATGACAAACG
This sequence comes from Flexilinea sp., assembly GCA_040766005.1. Classification (GTDB taxonomy): domain Bacteria; phylum Chloroflexota; class Anaerolineae; order Anaerolineales; family Anaerolineaceae; genus Flexilinea. Next base: position 70,413 of record JAXGRI010000009.1, read on the forward strand.
CTTTCATTCTGAAAACTTTGCAGCAGCCTGCGCGGAAGTGCTGACCGCTAACGGATTCAAGGTTCTGTTGACCCAGGACGCAACTCCGACTCCGGTTATCTCGTATGCGGTGGTCGACAAGCAAGCTGCCGGTGCGATCAACATTACCGCTTCTCATAATCCACCAACCGACAACGGATTCAAAGTACGCGATGCAAGCGGCGGTGCAATTGACCCAGAAGGGCTACTGGAGATTGAAGCCGCCATTCCGGACGATCTCAACGATGTCAAACAGATGCCGCTCAAACAGGCGTTGGAAAGCGGTCAGGTTGAATACTTTGACGCATCAGTCAACTACATTGCGCATTTAAAAGATTTGATCGACCTGGAACCCATTCGCAAAGCGGGGCTGAAAATTTTGGTGGAACCGATGTGGGGCAACGGCGCCGGCTGGTTTACCAAACTTTTAGGCGGTGATAAAACGCAGATTATTGAAGTCCATGCTGACCGCAACCCCAGTTTCCCCGAGATGAAACGCCCGGAACCGATCCCGCCGAATGTTGATTTGGCACTGCAACGAACCCGGGAGATTGGTGCTGACGTTTGTTTGATCACGGATGGTGACGCGGACCGCTGCGGGTTGGGAGATGAAAACGGGGTGTTCCTCAATCAATTGCAGGTAATGGCGCTGCTGGCGCTGTATCTGCTTGAAGTCCGAAAAGAAAGAGGCGCCATCGTAAAAACGCTCTCAACCACCAATATGCTGACCAAATTGGCAAAAATCTACGACGTTCCGATTTACGAGACAGGCGTCGGCTTCAAATATGTGGCGCCGAAATTCACTGAAACAAACGCGATTCTCGGTGGAGAAGAGTCCGGCGGCTATGCCTTCCGCGGCAATGTACCGGAACGCGACGGTATCCTTGCCAATCTGTATTTCCTCGATTTTATGGTGCGCACCGGCAAAACACCATCCGAGTTATTAAAATGGCTGTTCGAGATCGTAGGACCGCACTATTATGATCGAATTGACACCATGTTTAAGGGTGACCATAATGAAAAGAAGGCACGGATTCTCAGCAGTAAGCCGAAAACGCTCGGCGGATTGAAAGTCACCGGGCTGGATACAACTGACGGATTCAAGTTTTCCATGGAAGACGGCGGCTGGATGTTGATCCGCTTCTCCGGTACTGAGCCGATCATCCGTGTTTATACCGAAACAACGCATCCGGACAAGGTGGATGCAATCTTACAAGACGGATTGAAAGTCGCCGGCATTGAGTAACGAACGGACAATGCCAGCCTGCCATTGGATTGATACGCACTGTCATCTGAACCTGCCCCAGTTCGCGGATGATTTGGAACAAGTTATTCAACGGGCTCAAGCATCTGGGGTAGGTCAAATAATCGTTCCTGGCATCAATCTGGCGACCAGCAAAAGCGCGAAAGAAATGGCTGAGAAGTTCCCAGCCGTTTTTTTCGCTTGCGGTGTTCATCCGAACGACTCCGTTGATTTTGATGAATCAATGATTCCCCAATTGGCGCATTTGGCGGCTCATCCAAAATGCGTTGCAATCGGAGAAATCGGGCTGGATTTTTACCGTGACTATTGCCCATCTGATCAGCAGATTCGATCGTTTAAGGCACAGTTGCAGCTGGCGTCAAACTGTGGGAAACCGGTTCTGATCCATTGCCGCCAGGCCTTCAGTAAACTTTGGCCCCTCCTGATAGATTGGCAACGGGAAACAGCAAAACTGGACTATCCTGGCGTATTACACGCATTTGACGAAACCGCGTTGGCAATGCAAGAGGTCACTCAATCCGGATTCATGATCGGTATTGGTGGCGCCTATACTTACGCGGGAAAATCTGACCGGCAGGAGATCTTGAAAACGATGCCGCTGGTCAACGTACTATTGGAGACAGACGCGCCTTATCTGACACCCATACCGCACCGTGGAAAGCGGAATGAACCGGCTTATATTCCAATTATTGCGAAAAAAATCGCTGAGGAGCGCTTGCTATCGGCTGAATTGCTGTGCGCATGCACATTTGAAAATACTGTAAGATTATTTCCAAATATGCAAAAAAATAAGGGGCTGCGGTAATTTTTCTACAATAGAGATCTGTTAGAAAATCGTATAAAAGGAATCACACATTCATTTTCGTGTACAATTTATTTCATAAATGGTTGTATCTGGATTTTGAAAGCAGAGAAAGGGAAGAAGTATCATGGTTAATGAACCGATTCATGTGAATGATGATGCATTTGAGAAAGTAGTCTTGAAATCAGAGCTTCCGGTTGTTGTAGATTTTTGGGCATCTTGGTGTGGGCCCTGCCGAATGGTGTTGCCGATGATGGATGCGTTAGCCAAAGATTATGCTGGCAAGATCATTGTTGCAAAGGTAAATACGGATGAAAACAGCGAACGCGCTATGGAATATCGCGTAACGACCATCCCAACATTGTTGTTCATGAAGGACGGTGAAGTGAAACATCGCCATTCGGGAACATTGTCACAAGCAAAACTGAATGAACTGGTGGACGATCTGCTCGCCTGAGCACAATTAAACCTCGCGACAGTTTTTTTCTCAAAAAAAAAGGAACATCTTTATAGCAAGAGGATGTTCTTTTTAGTTTGTATAGCACCTGTAAATCGCAATAAAGAATAAACAAAGCCCAATTGTTTTCGCAGACAATCGGTTAGCACGAACGCCACTTTCATTCGCCGGCAAAATTCCAAAATTTGGTTCAGGATTTTGTTAAAGTTCCGTTGCTGCGGTTAATTTTTGAGGATGCACTGCTGTCGCTTCTAGCAATTTCCGCTCTGGTCAGTCTGTTAATGCCGACATTTGTACCGATCAGTTGTTTACTGGTGATATATATTTGATACCAGCCCTGTTGGGAATTGGCAAAAATACAAAGAATGGAAACGGTTGAGGAAAACTGTGACATGGCTGATTGGGATTATCATGGTTATTAATATCGTTTATTACCAGCTGTATATGCTTCTCCGATCAGCTAAAGCGAAGGATTATACAAGTTCGACGACTCCCGTCAATTCCGTTTCCAGGGTGCCATTTAAGGTAGAATTGAGTTGCAGAATATGAAATTCTGTCTTTGCTGAACAACATGCGCAAGATGGCAAAAACAGAAAAGATTGTTTCTACCACTGTATTGGAGGATAAATGGAAAATTTAAAAGACCTTGTGGGCTCCGGAAAAAACGGATTCCAGAAACTGATTGAAAAAATCCCCGGAATCCGCGGTTACAAACAGAAGGAAGACCGTAGAGATACCGATAAGATTGTTCGTGAAACGATCGCCAAACGTTTTGAAGAACAATGGACACGGATCGGGGCAATCCAACGGGATCTGATTAAAAAAGGTGATCTTGCTGCCGTATCCGAGCTTGAAACCGCTGCACTGAAAATTCGCCAGTTCACTGACCGGATTAAAAACGCGTCTTACGGTTACGCGGGGATGATGGATGTAGTAAAAGTTGACGACGCCGCACTTGAGCAGCTTTATGATTACGATTTATACCTGTTCAAGCTTTCAGAAACACTTCAGGAAAGCGTCACGGCTGTCGAAAACGCTGCATCAGCGAATGACAACAGCATGGCAGCAGCGACAGATGCGCTTGTCAAAGTTTCCCAGGACTGCGTGACCGCTTACAATCGCCGTGCTGAAGTGATCACCGGAACGATCAATTCGTAACGCTTCGGAATTAAACGATCGCATATTAATCAGAATCAGGAGAAAATCAAATGGCAAGAATCTTCGATGTTGTCGAAAACCCAAGTGAAATGCGCGATGAAATTGTTCGTCGTTTTCCACAAACCGGCGTAGCTGACCTGCGGTTCGGTTCCCAGGTAATCGTCCGCGAATCGCAGCGGGCAATCTTCTTCAGGGATGGGAAAGCTTTGGATCAACTTGGTCCCGGGCGGCACACCATCTCAACCGCAAACTTCCCGTTGCTGAGCAATCTGCTCGGTGCTCTCTTTGACAACCGTACCCCGTTCACCGCAGAAGTTTATTATGTTTCCATGCGCGAATTTGCGGATGTCAAATGGGGAACTGCCCAACCGATCATCGTGCGCAATACCGGCGTCGGTCTGGGCGTCAGCCTGCTGCAAGGCTTCGGCACCTACAGTTTTCAGGTCAGCGATCCGCAGCAGTTTGTCACCCAAATTGTCGGTGCAGCGCAATCCTATTCGCTGGACGCACTTGAAAACCGCCTGCGGTCGATGCTGCTCTCAAAGCTTCAAGACATTCTTGGCACAACAACCGAGAATCAGAACGTGCTCCAATTAATCTCCCTGGTTGAAGAACTTGGCACCGCTGTCAAGGTAAAAGCTCAGGATGATTTTGCAGCAATCGGCCTGACGCTGAAATCCTTCTATATCTCCAGCCTGAAACCTTCTGAAAAATCGGCTGAGGAACTGCGCGCGATGGGCATGCTTGACATGAACGTCTACACGCAACTCCAAGCGGCCGACGCGCTGCGCGATGCAGCGCAAAACCCAAGCGGCGGTGCTGGTTTGACAGCGGGAATTGGAGCCGGCATCGGTATGGGGAACATCATCTCCGGTGCATACAGCCCTCAGCCGCCAGCACAAGCGCCAAGCGCCCCGGCGGCTCCAGCGCCAGCCGCTGCCAGCGGCGTAATGACCCCCTCAGAAGTGGCCCAGCTTTTGAAAGTCTCTGAAGAAGACATCATCGCTTCAATTCAAAATGGTGAACTGAAAGCGCGGAAAATCGGAGCCGCATATCGCATCAGCAAAGAATCGCTCGACGAATTTCTGAAAGGTTAGTCCGTAAAAGCAGATAAATAAGATGAAACTTCACGAATATCAATCGAAGTCTTTCTTCAGAAATTATGGGATTCCAATCCCTGCCGGACATGTTACTTCAATTGCCCGTGAAGCAAAACACATCGCTGAAGAAGTAGGGCTGCCGGTTGTTGTGAAAGCACAAGTTCTGGTGGAAGGATGGGAAATGGCAGGCGGAATCCGCCTCGCAAAAACGTCACATGAGGCAGAGACGTTTGCATCCGAAATCCTTTCCACCAGAATTCTTATGAACTTCCGTCCGAAAAGTTTTGATTGATGAAGCGGTGTCGATTGAAAAAGAATATTTCGTCCTGATCACCTTCGATCGCAGCAAAACAACCGCTGTTGATGATGTATGAATCCGGAACGATCTACATCGAAACCGCCGCAAACGCACTTTATGATAATTTGGAACGGGTTTATATCGACCTGTTGGTCGGTTTTAAGGCAATATCAGATCCGGCAGCTGGCTTACCGGCTCGATTTTCCTGAAAAATACATCCGTGGACTGACGGATATGTGCATCGGGATGTGGCGTCTGTTTTGTGACCTTGATGCCCGCATTGTCGCGATCAACCCGCTGGCAATCACCAGCGATCAGCGGATATTGGCATTGGACGGCAAAATTACCCTGGACAGCAACGCGCGTTTCAGACATGACGAACTTGCAGATTACCAGGACAATGAATCCGGTGAATACGGCGAACTGGAAGCACGGAAATACGGGCTGGCATATCTCAAAATGGATGGAAACATCGGCATGATCGCCAACGGAGCCGGGCTGACAATGGCAACCTTGGACATGATCCAGGAGAAAGGCGGAAAACCCGCTAACTTCCTTGATCTTGGCTCCAGCGCTGAAGCGGGGAAAATTGATGCGGCGTTTGACATCTTGGTAAACGACGTGAACATCAGCATAATTTTGATCAATGTTTATGGTGGAATGACGCGCTGTGTAGACGTCGCTGAAGGAATTTTGCAGGCAGTCGCCAAATACGGTGAACGGATCCCAATCATCGTAAATTTTGAAGGCGTCACAGCAGAAGAAGCCTATAAAATTTTGGAGAAAACCGCTGTGATCCCGATTCATCAGATGACTGAAGCAGTCGAAAAGGCCATCGCTCTTGCCGGAGGAAGCCAATGAGCATCTTAATCAACAAAACGACCCGGGTGATCGTTCAAGGCATTACCGGCACAGAAGGGAGCTGGCACGCCGCCCGCATGATTGATTGTGGGACGCAGGTGGTCGCCGGTGTTTCCCCGGGCAAAGGCGGCAGCTGGGTGTTGAATGAGAAAGTACCCGTTTTTGACACCATGCAGGCGGCGATGGAAGTCACTGAGGCGGAAGCCTCCATCATTTTTGTTCCAGCCCGCCGGGCAACGGACGCCCTTTTTGAAGCTGCGGAATCAGGCGTCAAACTGGTCGTTTGCATCACAGAAGGCATTCCGTTGCATGATATCTCCAAAGTTTGCGCCTATATGCGGAACAAAGATGTCAGGTTTATCGGCCCAAACTGTTCCGGGATCTTCAATCCGGGAGAAGTGAAATTAGGGATCGCACCAGCAAACTGTGCCATTCCGGGAGATGTAGGCATCATTTCACGATCCGGAACGCTCAGCTATGTGGTGATGGGAGAAATGAAAAAACACGGCATCGGCGTCAGCACCTGTCTCGGAATTGGCGGCGATATCCTTCAGGGAACTTCTTTCCAGGAAGCGTTAGAACTGTTCGAAATGGACCCTTATACCCACCGGGTGCTGATGATCGGAGAAATCGGCGGTCTGGAAGAAGAACGAGCAGCAAAATACGCTGCATACACGATGACCAAACCTGTATCAGCGCTGATTGTCGGAAAAAGCGCTCCAATCGGCAAAAGATTGGGGCATTCCGGCGCATATATTGAATCAGGCATCGGCAGCGCAGCCGCCAAAATAGAGGCGCTTGAAACAGTCGGGGTACGCGCTGTAACCGAGCTTAGTCAGGTCATCAGCACGTTACAAGGATAAAAAAACCGGCAATGCCGGTGTTTTTTTGAATCAAATAACTTTTTTATTTGGAAAGCAGCTTCAGCACATCGTCAACGGTTTTGATATTTTTTGCATCTTCATCTGAGATCGTTCTATCGAACGCTTCGCTGAAGCCGTCAATCAGGAAGAATTGATCCATCGAATCTGCCTTCAAATCTTCAATAAACCTGGTATCAGGCGTGATATCACTTCCATCGATTTTTAAAACATCTATAATCACTTTCTTTACATTCTCGAAGTTTACTTCCATACTTTCCTCCTGCTGCAAAATTCAGTCCTTTAATTTTAGTTCACGTTTTCCACAAATCATTGGTTGTGATGACAATCACCTAATTTCATCGATCAGCAGTGTGTTGCGAGCTGAATCGGTGATGATCGAAAAACGATTGACGATATCCTCAGTTGTACCATCCTTATAATGATATAGCAAACCAACATTGACCTGTGCAGGATTGGCATCATAAGCCTGTAAAAAAGCGTAATTGACATCGACCCGATCCACCTTTTCCCCAGCGCTCCCGGAAGATATCTTTCGGCGCCCCGGAACCAGTATAACAACACGCCATTTGCATTTTTTCCGAAAGCATCAGCCAGGCATTATCAAAATCCTGCAGCGCGAGCCGATCATAATATAATCGAATAAATTCTTCGACACTCGGATATTCCGAAACGACCCAGGGCGTAAAGGTCATCGTCGCGGCGGGCGGCTGGTTGCCATCCGCCGTCGCTACTTCGAGCGGATTGACCGTATTCTCCATAGTTTGACTCTCGGTCACAACCGGGGGCGTCAAAGTCAGCCCAAAGAAATACGTCTCTGCAATATGCGTATATAGTTGATCTGCATTGCTGGTATGCTGCGCTGTATGCGAAACTGTATTCTGTTGCCGCAGCAACAGAAGCAAAGCACCCGCAATGAGAATCAGAACTGGGATCAACACAGCCAGCCAGGTGCGAAAAGGAAGTTTCTTAGGTTTCTTTGTTTCCGTATCTGAAAAATAGAATCCGCCGATGGTTTCTGATCCCCCATTGCTGTTTATCAGAGCAATGAATTCCGACCCGAGGCGGTGCGTAGTCCAGCTCATCTGAGCCGTATGGCGTACAGTGAATAGATGCTCGCTGCTTTCCCTGGATTCAAGCGAAAATCAGGAGGGAAGACAGACACCCAGGCAACTTGAATTGCATCCTTGCCCACCAAAATCCGTTCGCCATCGTTTGTAACCGTCAGTTTGGCAACGCCTTTTCCCAAGATAGGGACATCAGCTGACACAATCCCAAAATCGAGCGTTTTGGGATCGATCGAAAGGATTGGCTGCGGCGCCTGGGGATTTTGCATATACATAATACGATTATAAACAATTCCAGACGTTTTTGGGTTCTTCGCGTCCGGCTGAAAAGAATGGTCTTTGGCACCGCTGTTCTCCAAATCCAGCCAAATCTGTGATCGTCTGGCAGACCGCTTTTTGAAATCGTCCATGTTGAATCTATTTTCTTATGGTATAATTTTGTCCGCGTTTATCAGGGAGAGATAGCGTAGTCTGGCCTAACGCGCGCGCCTGGAGAGCGCGTTTACCGCAAGGTAACGTGGGTTCGAATCCCACTCTTCTCGCAGAAAAAAGACGAAGAAAATCCTTCGTCTTTTTTTGTGAGAATATCAAGCGGCGCCTTCAAATAGCAACGGACAAAATAAATTTTTACTCCATCAAACTGCATAATTATCAGAGGCAAAAAAATCCCGCCTTTTTATTCAGGCGGGATCAACCGTTAGGTTTTTAATTCAGATCTAATCTAACTCATTCGCTGATGCGTTCAATCCGGGCGCCAAGCGCGCGCATCTTCTCATCAACGCGTTCGTATCCACGTTCAATCTGGCGAATATTGCGAATAACCGAGCGTCCCGGAACCGTCAGCGTCGCAAGCAGCAACGCCATCCCAGCCCGGATATCCGGAGATTCCAATTTTTCAGGATACAACCGGGTCGGACCCTGCACAATGCAGCGATGAGGGTCACAAAGGACGATCTGCGCGCCCATCCCGACCAGCTTATCCGTAAAATACATCCGGCTTGGATACATCCAGTCATGGAAAAGCACGCTTCCCTGTGTCTGGGTGGCAATTACGATAGCAATGCTCATCAGGTCTGAAGGGAATGCCGGCCAAGGCATCACGCTGATTTCCGGAATCGCTCCGCCTAAGTCCGGTTCAACAGACATCCGTTGATTTTCCGGTACCAGTATATCGTTACCAATCGTTTCCCAATGCACACCCAACCGATTATAAACAAAACGCACCATATCAAGATATTGGTGACCCGCATTGCGGATTAAAATCTCGCCATGAGTGACGACCGCAGCGCCAATATAGCTCCCGACTTCCAGATAATCCGGTCCAATCGTGAATTCAGCGCCATGCAGCCGTTCAACCCCTTCGATCGTAAGTGAGTTGGAGCCAATCCCGCTAATTTTTGCCCCCATCTGGTTCAACAGCATGCACAATTCCTGAACATGCGGTTCGGAAGCGGCGTTACGCAGCGTGGAGACACCCTCCGCCAGCGTGCAAGCCATAATCGCGTTTTCGGTAGCGGTAACGCTGGCCTCATCCATCAGAATATCAGCGCCTTTCAGCCTGCCACTGACCTCAAAATGATATTGCCGGTCAAAGTAAGCGTTCACGCTGAGTTTATTCAGCGCCAACAGGTGGGTGTCTACTCGACGACGTCCAATCACGTCTCCCCCCGGCGGCGGCAGCAAAAAGCTGCCGAAACGGCTTACGATTGGCCCGGCAAGCAGGATCGAAGCGCGCACATTACGGCATAACTCCGGATCCAGATCCGTAATTTTGATATCTTTTGCCTGAAACTTCCAGGAATGCGGCGTCAGCTTTTCCACCGTAACACCCAGGCTCTCAAACAGTTTTTCCATCGCCAGAATATCCCGAATCACCGGCATGTTATGCAGAATGACCGGTTCTTCGGTCAGCAACGTGGCACAGATCAGCGGCAACGCAGCATTTTTATTGCCCGAAGGCGTCACTTCACCGCGCAGCGGGATACCGCCATCAATGACGAAAGCATCTGACATAGATAAATTCCTTTGAATTCTTTTGTTTTTTCTTATTATAGCCCATCCTTGTTTGCAAGGTTAAGGCGCCTTTCTCCTGTCGCCAGGGTGCCAATCGCTCGCTTATTGTGACACTTTTTGTTCGATCATCAGTTGCGGTAAAATAAGTTGAATCAGACAAAACCACCGGAAGACTGATTCAAACAAACCTCAAACAAGGAGACGATGCTATGGTGGAAATCAAAAAGTTGACACTGGATAAAAAAGCAAGTCAATGCTTTTATTCAATTCCATTTTGATCTTTATAAGGGGGATCCTAACTGGGTTCCGCCATTTCGGTCGGATGTTGCAGCAATGATGAACCGCAACAAACATCCTTTTTACCATCATTCGGAAGCCGATTTCTTCACAGCATGGAAAGGCGGCAAAATGGTGGGACGAATTGCAGCTTTGATGAATACCAGCTTTAACCATTTTCATAATGAAAAAGTCGCTAGCTTTTTCCTGTTTGACGCATTGAACGATCTGGAAGTCTCCAACGCATTGTTTGACGCAGTGACAGACTGGGCGAAAGAACGGGGATTGGAAACGCTGGTTGGGCCGAAGGGTTTCTCTCTCTTTGATGGATATGGTATGCTGGCAGGCGGGTTCAACGAGCGCCAGATGATGAATATGTCATCCTACAACTATCCCTATTACATCAATCTGGTTGAACAGTATGGATTTGAAAAGACAAACGAATTTCTCTCAATGTCTTTTGACCTCAGGAAATTTGAACTGCCTGAAAAGGCATCAAAACTGGCAGCAATTATCCAAAAACGTGGAAATTTAAAAATTTTCACATTCAAGAACCGTCGCGAGATCACAAAAAACGCGGAAAAAATCGCCCGTCTGTATGAAAAATCATTCGAAAATAACTGGGAATATTTCCCGCTGACAGATGCGGAAATCCATTACATGATTGATAATGTCATCAAGTTTGTCGACCCCAAAATGGTCAAGTTCATCGCAAACGAACAGGACGAATTGGTAGGCTTTCTGCTGACATTTCCGGATCTTTCTGGAGCGATGCAACGGCATAACGGCATACTGACACCCGGATTAATTGTCGATTTATTGTTGGAATTACGGCGAACCCGCCGCGTTTCTCTGAACGGCATTGGTCTGCTTGAGGAATATCGCAATAAAGGCGGCACCGCCCTCCTATACAATGAAATTTTCAACATATTCCATGATCATGGACGGTTTGTTGATGGAGAAGCGACGCAGATGGCAGAAAGCGCAAAAGAAATTCAGCGTGAAATGGCCGGTTTGGGATTGACCCCAACCAAGCACCATCGGGTATACAAGAAAAACATATAACGGGTTTGCAGCCGTTAAACGAAACTGACAATGGATATTTATCCGCTCAAGCGGAATTACGGCATTTCCAGCCGGTTTACAATACTGATCATCATCGGCATCCTGGCATTAACCGGAGCCAATATTTATGTTGTGCTCAATACCAACCTCGGCGCCAGTTTCTATAGCTATTGGCTTTCTTCACGAGTCCTTTTTGCACAGGGCGAGAATCCTTACGGAGCTCAATTTTTTGACCAGGTGGCAGCAAACTTCCCTGAAGAGCCATATCTCAGCGGATTCACGTTGCCACTTTATTCAGTCATCTTTGTGGTTCTCTTTTCCTTCATCAACAATTTCGAAATCGCATTAATCCTGTGGATGACCATTCTTGAAGCAGCGCTGGTATTTGCTGGCATAAAGTTGTTTTTTGCGTTTCGGATTGAGAGACTTTTTTTCACGCCGGCAAGAATCAGCTTGTTGCTCTTTTTCTGTTACTACGCGGTGTTGGCAATTGCAGATGGGGATATCGGCATTTTGTCGGTGATGTTGCTATTGGTTGGGCTGGACGCAATCCGCCAGCAAGAGGATGAATTCGCAGGCATCATTCTCGCATTTGCAACCATGAAATTCAGCCTGACGCTGCTGCCGATCCTCTGGATCCTGATCTGGTGCTTATTTAATCAGCGGCGCACCGTTGTCATCTGGTTTCTGATGGTGTTGACGCTGTTGATCATGTTGGCAGTGCTGTTCATGACCAGCTGGTTTGTAGAATTCTTTCGGTCTGTCATCTATTACTATAAGTATTTGAAGCCGATCTTTTTCAGCCGGCTGATTGAAAACTGGCAGCCTGAACTGGGAGGAAGGATCGGCTGGGCAATCTCTGGCTTCTTCATCGTGATCTTGTTGATCGAATGGGTCGTCAACTCCCGCGCAGATATCCGCGCATTTGAGTGGGTTACCGCGCTCACGATCACCATCGGTTTTCTTAGCGGCATTCCAAATCTCGGCAAAAACCTTTACGTTCTATGGATCCCGTTGATCTATGCGCTGGACAAAATCAACATGCGCTGGACCGTAAATGGGAAATGGATCAATTGGTTGGTAACGCTGGCGTTCTTCTTGATTCCGTGGACATCTCAGATCCAACCAGGAAACAACTTTCTCTTCCTATTGACTCGCTGAACATAATTTTCCCGTTGGTGGTCATTCTGCTGTTATACTGGAATCGCTGGTGGGTCATTCAGGCAGTCGTCGATACCTATTGAGACCGGCTTGACAAATCAATCCTTGCACCGTTTTACCGTCCGCCAACCTTTAAAATTAGCATCGTTTGATAATTCTCGGAAAATCATCAATATTTATCTAACATTTTTTCAAAATAACCTGTGTAGTATAATTTTTCTACCTGATTTTGTTTTTTTCGTTCTTCAAATACAGGTTGGGCAGCACCATGCCCATCTGCCTTGCAGAACATAAGGAGTTTCGCCATGTCAAAAGTTATCGGAATTCTTACCGGCGGAGGAGATGTCCCCGGCCTGAATCCTGCGATGAAAGCTGTTGTCAATCTTGCGCTTAATGAAGGGTTGACAGTTTACGGAATCCGACGCGGATGGGCAGGATTGTTGGAATACGACTTTGATAATCCTGAAACATTCCGCCAGATCTACCAACTTGATTACGAAGATGTCCGCAAAATTGATCGGACAGGGGGAACTTTTCTTCACACCTCACGTACCAATCCACAAAATGTCAAGGTGAATGTCGTCCCGGAATTTCTGAAAGATTCGCCGCTTGGTTTAAAGGTAAATGCCGACACAATGGACTATCTCCCCATGTTTTGAAGGTATTGGATCATTTCGGGATTGATACGCTGGTCACGATTGGCGGTGATGACACGCTCAGCTATTCTGTCCGGCTTCATAACGAAGGCGTTCCAGTGATTGCGATTCCAAAAACGATGGATAATGATGTCTTCGGAACCGATTACTGCATCGGCTTTTCAACAGCAATTACACGTTCGATTGAAGTAATTACCAACATGCGAACCTCTCTTGGTTCCCATGAACGGATCGGCGTTATCGAACTTTTCGGGAGGAACTCGGGCGAAACTAGTCTGATTGCCGCTTACCTTTCGAGCGCGGATCGCGCCGTTATCCCGGAAGTTCATTTCGATATTGACATCCTGACAGACTTTATGGTCGCTGATAAGCGCAACAACCCATCCAATTACTCTCTGTTAACGATTTCAGAAGGCGCAATCATGGATGGCGGTGACGTCATCGAATCTGGAGAAATGGACGCTTACGGACATCGCAAACTGGGCGGTGTCGGCATGATCGTAGCTGAAGCGATTAAAAAGCGTTCAAAAATGAATATCATGTATCAGCAGGTAGGGTATATGATGCGATCCGGTGCTCCGGACTCGCTGGATCGCATGGTCGCGACCAGCTATGGACACCTGGCTGCACAACTGCTAAAAAGAAATGACACAGGACGGATGGTTGCACTGCACGGCGGAAAATATACGACAGTCCCAATCGCAATGGTGCTTGCCGGCAAAAAATATGTGGACGTCCCATCGTATTACGACATAGTAAATTACCGGCCGCATATCAGAGATTTTCTGGGCGTCCCGATGTTTCTCAACTAAAACTTCATGGAGGAATGATGATCGTCAATACGAAAAAGTTGTTTGAACATGCTTATGGCAAGTATGCAATTGGAGCCTATAACATTAATAACGCTGAACAGATCATCGGGCTTTTCCGCGGCAATCTTAACAGCAAAGCTCCGTTCATCGTTCAGATTTCAAAAGGCGCCCGCAAATATACCAGCACAATTATGCTCGAAGGGTTGATCCGCAGCGCGGATGAAATGTTCCCCGAAGCGATTTTTGCAGTGCACCTGGACCATGGGGACGAGGAAACCTGCTATGAATGCATCAACAGCGGCTTCTACAGTTCAGTAATGATTGACGCATCTGCCCTCAGTTTTGAAGAAAATATCGCAGCGACCAAACGTGTCGTTGATGCAGCTCATCCGAAAGGACTGGTTGTCGAAGCAGAGTTGGGAAAACTGGGCGGGGTGGAGGAACATGTTTCGGTGAGCGAAGCGGATGCCAAACTAACCGATCCGGATTCCGTCAAAGAGTTCGTTTCCCGCACAAACGTCGACTCGCTGGCCGTCGCAATCGGCACCAGCCATGGCGCGTTCAAATTCAGCGGTTCCCAGTCACTGCATTTTGACGTTTTGGAAGAAATTCAAAAGCGTGTTCCCGGTTTTCCACTAGTAATGCACGGGTCCAGCTCCGTCCCACAGGATGAGGTTGAACGCATCAACGCCGCCGGCGGCAACCTGAAGGAGCCAAAGGTGGATGCTGACCAATTCAAACAGGCTGCTAAACTGGGTGTGACAAAATCAACATTGATACGGATGGCCGCCTGGTCTGGACACGTGTCCATCGCGAATATTTCCGCGACCATCCGGAAGTCTTCGATTTCCGTCCGATCGGCACGCTGTTTATCGATGAATATGCAAAGTTTATTGAGCATAAGAATGAAAAACTCGGCTCTGCCGGCCAGCTGACAGCGTACGCGAATTTTTGAAGAAATGATTCAACGCTTTTATATGTTGACTTACCCCGCCAAATAGCCGGGGTAAGTTTTATGTGGATGTTGTTTGAACGCAACAAATTGATCTACCGTGATTCTCTTGGGTTTCGCAAAACAATTTAGCCGTTGCTGCTGGGTCGGCAGACAGATTGAAAAGCAGCGGTTTGTCAGTATAGGCAATTAGCATGAGAATCATCAATCACTTTTTCTATGTTGCTGAGCTCCGTCTCAGCTCAACGAATACTTTTGACTTCAAAGACGCTCCACTAATGGAACATTTTCTCAGACCTGCCGCTCCAGAGTCAAAACACGGGCATTATCTGAACCAAACGCAGAAAATACTGTTGACTAGCCTTTACTCCAACGGCAAAACAGCATTTACCGAAACCGATTTACACAGAGAAAGAATCTACATCCAAATCCGTTTTTTCGTTTCGTCATCGAATTCTGCGCAGATCCTTTTTTACAGAAGCTATTGGTAAAATTGTTAAGCTTTGAAAACAAATTTGAGGGAACAATGAAAAGCCGTTTAGAAATTGTAGTAACAAATGATGATGGGATCTCTGCGCCGGGGCTTTCGCGCTCGCAAAAGCCGCAATGAATTTTGGTAATGTTACAGTCATCGCGCCCGATAAAACTGGGTCCGCCTCCGGGCACCAGAAAGCGCTCGGCAGACTGTTGCGGGTAGAACCATACCAACTTCCGCTCGAAATCCCCGCTTTGCAATTGATGGCGACCTTCTGACTGTACCGCTCTGGCAGGGTTAGGCTTTCTTGATAAAAAAGTAGATCTGGTCCTTTCAGGTGTAAATAACACAGCCAACGTCAGCCGCGATATCACTTACTCCGGTACAGTGACAGCGGCGCTGGAAGCGACGATCTGGGACATGAAAGGCATCGCTTTTTCAATTGACGCCGGCGAAAAATCCGCCAAAGCAATTGACTTTTCGATCACACAAGAAATTGTCAGTCATGTATTACAAATTTTTCTTCCGCAAGAAATTCCCCCTTATACCATCCTGAATGTCAACTTCCCAGAATTCCCGCCACACGGGAAACCGGTTTATCGGGTCACCCGGCAGGGCGATCGTATTTACCGCGACGAATTAATCCGGCGGGTTGATCCGTTTGGCCGCCCATATTACTGGTTTGGCGGACTTCCGCCGAATAGCGATTTTGAACCCGGAACAGACTGCGGAGAGCTATCGCGCGGATTCGTCAGCATTACGCCGATTGATCTCGATTTGACCGCACATGACCAGCTATCCAAGCTGGAAAATTGGAACTGGAACTGAACAAATGAATAATCGCAGACAGTTTTCACTGGTCTGGTAATACTATTCAGTGCCATCCTCTTGCTGTTTGGAGCCTGTAACCGCGAACCGACCCCTGTCCTGACACTTATCCCCACAGCGCCTCTGCCAACGCGTGACAGTGCCCCGTTGATCATCCCTACCCAGGCGCCAAAATGCATTGACAGCTTTTATTATTACAATTGGGAATATATTTATGACGGGCAAATCATGCAGCCGGGAAGCCAATTCATGCAAGACTGGGAAGTTATGAACAATGGCACCTGTGATTGGGGAGCAAACTACCTGCTCCGCTTCGTCTCCGGTGATCAAATGAGCGCGCCAGATTCAATAAAAATGCCTCAAGTTCAAGTTGGGAAACTGGGGAAAATCTCTGTCCAATTTACTGCGCCGACCGAACCGGGAACGTACCGCTCAGTTTGGAAGGCCTTTAACGGCATAAACCAGTCATTTGGTGAAACGCTGTTCGTTGAGATCACTGTCCCGGAAGTGCCGAAATATTGAAAGCTGCGCTGACGGCAGTACGCCGTCAGTTCAGCTTTTTTCTTGCCAAAATGGTAACCAAAATAACGGTTGATCGGCGGAATCCAGTTTACAAACAGCGCCACTGCAATCCCAATTTCAACGTATCGATAATCCGTGAGAAACGTAGTTGAAAGGATCGTTCACGGAATTGATCAACAATGTTGCCTGGCAGATAGACGATAACCGCACAAATAATGGCGCCCGGTCTTCGAATCCGCAGCAAGCCAGCCACCAGTAACGTCAAAGCAATGCAATTCAGCATGTAATATAGGATGTCGCCGATACCATTCGAATACACGGCTCATCAACATGATCATCAGATATGCCCAGACACCTCCAAGGAAGGCCCCAATGGTACGATTGACAGCCTCGCCAAATGTTGAAGGGCGGTCTTCCCGCAGACACAGGATCGTGGCAATTCCCGCCTGAAACGCGGTATTGGTAATTTTGAATAGCCAAGCAATCAGAAAACATAAAGCCATTCCAAGAAAGGTTTTCACCAAAATCAGATTTGGCGGCTGACCATTCCAGCTTTTAATGGTTGGTTGAGAATCACTCATGGCTCAGTTCCTCTGACGGTCAAATAATGTGTGTCAAGATACAGCTGTACTGCTGATTATATATGCTATTCATATAAGCTACCGGACACCGCTTCTCACTGGAAATCCGATCGTTCTGGATAAAGCTATTGGATCACTCCCCATTATTTTAGCCACAACGCACAATACACAAAAAACAACGGCGATCCTTGCGGGGATCGCCGTTGTTTTTATTAGCTCTTATTCAAGGGCATTCTGCTCAAGCTGCGGCTCATTCCGTTTCTTCATCGTCAGTTCATTCTTCTCATCCAGTGTGAACAGAATGGTATCGCCGTCCACAATTGCCGTGCCAGCAACGCATCAGACAATGGATTTTCAACCTTTGCTGGATGATCCGGCGGAGCGGACGAGCGCCCATCTCCGGGTCAAACCCGTCACGCGTCAATTTCTCCAAAGCATTTTCATCCACTGTAATCTGGATACCCTGTTCCACCAGCCGCTGGTTGACTTTTTCAATTTCAAGCTCGGTAATCTGCTGCATGTCATCCAGGTTCAACATTCGGAAGACGACAATATTATCAAGCCGGTTGATAAATTCCGGGCGGAACGCTTTTTTCAGCTGTTCCATCAGCTTTTTCCGCATCTCTTCATAATTATCCTGATCCACATCCCGGTTTTCATAGACCAGATTGAAGCCAAAACTCTGCTGGCGCTTGATCACTTCCGCGCCTACGTTCGAAGTCATGACAATAATCGTGTTTTTAAAATCGACCTTTTTTCCGCGCGCATCCGAGAGCTGCCCTTCTTCCATAATCTGCAGCAGCATGTTATGGATTTCCGGGTTCGCTTTGTCCAGCTCGTCAAACACAACGATGGAATACGGTTTGCGGCGGATCGCTTCGGTCAGTTGACCGGCTTCATCATAACCGACATATCCCGGAGGAGCGCCGGTCAGTCGACTGGCAGAATGTCGCTCCATGAATTCTGACATATCCAATTGGATCAGCGCATCCTCGCTCCCAAACAAATAGAGAGCAAGCGCCTTGGTCAGCTCAGTTTTACCAACGCCGGTCGGCCCCAGGAACAGGAATGAGCCAATTGGGCGATTCGGATCTTTCAATCCGGAACGGGAGCGGCGGATTGCCTGCGCCACGCCTTTGATTGCCTCTTCCTGACCAATGATCATTTTTCCCAGCGATTCTTCCATCTTCAACAAGCGTTCTGATTCCTCCACCGCCATCTGCATCACCGGAATACCAGTCCACATGGAGACAACCTCGGCGATTTCTTCAGATCCAACAGTAGGTGCCGTCTCGCGGTTCCATTCTTTCGAGATCTTTTCAATTTCTTCTTCAAGATCAAGGCATTTGTCCCGCAGCTCTGCAACTTCTTTTTCATCGCCGCGCTCAGCAGCTTCCAATGCAGCTTTACGCAATTGACGTAATTCTTCCATTATCTGGTTCGTTGCGCTCGCAGCCGGGCTCTTGTACATCCGTACGCGCGATGAGGCTTCATCAATCAGGTCAATTGCTTTGTCCGGCAGAAACCGCTCAGATATATAACGTGAGGATAACTTCACAGCCGCTTCAATTGCTTCGTCGGAGATGATCAACTGATGATGGCCCTCATAACGGGTGCGCAATCCTGTAAGAATCTGAATCGCCTCTTCCTGTGTCGGTTCGCTGACTAAAATCTGCTGGAAACGCCTCTCCAAGGCAGCATCTGCCTCAATGTTCTTCCGATATTCATCAGAAGTGGTTGCCCCAACCACCTGAATTTCGCCGCGTGAAAGGGCAGGTTTCAGAATGTTGGCGGCATCCACCGCAGAGCCGGAAGAACCTGCTCCGACGAGCATATGAATCTCATCGATGAACAGGATCGCCTGTGTCGTTTTCAGCTCAGCAATCACCCGTTTCATCCGATCTTCAAACTGACCGCGATACATTGTTCCCGCAACCATGGAACCAACATCCAACTGCAGCACTCGTTTGTTCAACAATTGCGCCGGGACGTTGCCTTCGATAATCGCCTGTGCCAATCCCTCAACAATGGCTGTTTTCCCAACACCTGGTTCACCGACCAGCGCCGGGTTGTTTTTTGTCCTGCGGGCCAAAATTTGAATGACACGTTCAATTTCATTTTTGCGCCCGATCAGCGGGTCCAGTTTCCCGGCCGCGGCCTTAGCTGTCAGATCGGTCGCCAGTTGATCAATCAGCGGCGAGTTCGATTCCTTCTTCTCAGTGCGCACTTTGCGTTGCCCAACTCGCGGCTCTGTTCCTTTCAGGCTGGGAGCTGGCGCGTTCACGGCTTCATCCAATACTCGTTTCAATTGTTTGCGCACCTGTTCCGGCGCAATTCCCAGTTGTTTCAGAATGTCCGCTGCAATGGAATTCGGCGAATCAATCAAGCTCAGCAATAAATGTTCTGTGCTGACATATACCTGTGAGGAACGAGAAGCTTCCAGAACTGCACGTCTTAAAATATCCTGAACCTCTCCACTCAATGCATCTTCCTGGGTGTACTGCGGCGAATCGGGGACTTCCTTAGTAATATCTGAAGCTGTGACCAGCTCACGCACTTTATCAGGAGCGATATCAAGGTCGCGCAATACTTTCCCGCCGGTTGATCCATCAACCAGCAGCAGCCCAAGCAAAAGATGCCCTGAGCTGATTACGGGCGATTTCATTTGTCCGGCTTCCTGATGAGCCAGGCTCAATACTCTTCTTGCTCTTTGTGTAAAACGATCAATTCCTGCCATTTTTTCTCTTCATTTCATGTCACGATGACCATAACTGATCATCCGAAATTTTTTTCTATAATAACCTTAGGTTCTGCCCGAATTGTACCAGAGAACGAGTCGTGATTATTCTAAAAAGAGGAAAAAACCATTAGAAATCTGTTAATCTTTTGGATCGAAAAGAACCAGCGCCCGAGACATAAAACAAACACGACAACCGGAGCATAAGCTCCGGTATAAACAAAATGCTATTAAAAGAGGTTTCTCTGGTTCAGCGCAGCGTATTGATATGAATTTTCGATTCAAAAATGTCCGACAACACGTTCGTTGTCATTATAGACCGAATCATTTTTCAGTGATTCCAGCATTTGAATCGTATCTTGATTGGAATACCCAATCTGTTCAAAGATCGAACGCAAAATGAGCGGCCAATGGCTATCCAAACCGCTGGACACCTTGAATGCAATCCCTAACCGTTCTTTCCGTAACCCGCAGCCGTACACTCCTGCCGCGCCGCCTTTGGCAATGATGTTTGGGTCGCGGTTCATCAGGCTGCAAAGTCGGTTGGTTCCGCTGATCATATGCGGATGGCGGTTAATCCGCGGCAGGTAGCGTTCTGCTGCCGCTCGTATATCAGATTCAGCGATCAGATCAGGACAGGAAAGATTCTTGAAACCAGTGGCAATTTTGCGCACGCCAACTGCGAAAACAGGCACACCGCAGCCGTCAATGCCGCTGGCAGTCGTTGCCTCGTCCGTTTCACTCATCATCATCACCACCCGCCGGATTTCCTGCTGTGCAAGTGAATCCTCTTGCCAATACTCTTCCGTTTTTCCACCCAACGCCTGTTGCAGCAACATCGCTCCCGCATGTTTCCGGAGCAATTATGAAAGAATTTGCGCGGCGCCTGTCCGTTTTTTCGGGCTTCAAAGCCGCCGCTGAGCTGGCAGGATAGGTCGGTTTCATCACCAGCATATCCTCACGGAAACCGCATTTTTCAAAGATGGATTCCAGTGCCGCCACATGAAATGGTTCGCCGGCATGAGAAGCAGAAAAAAGAGCTGTTCCTCTTCCGTTAACCCATATTTTTCGTCCAGCCGCCGTACGATCACCGGCAACGCCTGAATCGGTTTGGAAGCCGACCGGTAAAAAACCACCTCATCCGGACTGCCAATATGGAACAAGACATTGGATGATTCATCAACAATACTCACATATCCCTGATGAACGTTATCCAGGATTTGACCGCGGTATTCATAAATCAATGGTTCGTGAGTTGGCATTAGGTACTCCTGATTTTGTAATAAGTAGGTTCAGCCATCGTTTAAAATCATAATCCGTTTAGCGAAAAAAGGTCGGCTTTCGTCATGATGAATGGAGTAATCCCTGCTGCCCCTTCGTCCATCTGATCAGAATCAATCTGTTCAGAGTCTCCCCGCATTAAGATCAACAGAATCAGCGCGCTTGTCAACGTAATCGCTAACCCAACAATCAAGCCTTTCAGCAATAAACCGGATCGGGATGATTCATCACTTTAATGGTCAGATCTGTAAACGTATACGGAAGGCGCTTACTGTCCGGACTACCTTCCAGGTTTGCAGATGCGCCCACAGCTCAGCCAGCATGACAGCCGTCAACGTCAATAATCCAAAAGAAGTGACAAGCGGGTTTTTCTGACGCTTCAGCCAGCGGTTCATTTCAACACAGCAAAGGATACACAGGAACAAAAATGGCAGGATCAGAAAACGTGAGGAAACACGTTCACCGGAAAGCAACGGAATGGGAATTCTGCGGATCAGGGCATAGAACGGCCCAACCGAGAACAATGCCAAACCTGCCATCGGGACCAGAATCGCCGGAAATGAGCGCGATTTCCAGACATTCCTTATCCAGAGCGCCAAGAACAGCAGAAAAAGAGGGAGGCAGCAGCGCCAATATACAGATCGTATTCCCACCAGCCCAGGTTTCCGCCTGTAAATCCACCGGGTTCAGTGACTCCACTGGCGGAATGATGCGCAAAAAGGCTGAAAGCAGTTGGCGCAAGCTCGAATATCCGCCAAGAAAATCATCGTCAAACCCGCTCATTTGTAGCGCTGGCGGAATAATCCGGACTGCTGATAGCAGTACCGTGGCAGTACCAGTCCTCAGAACGGTGAAAAACCTTTTTCCCGGTAAGTGCCAGCAACCCGAGAAAGATCAGGCACCAGACATATTGGTGAAAAGAACCTTGCAAGAAAATGAAAAACAACAAAAAAGCCATCCTGCCGACCAGCTTCCAACTGAATCCCTCCGAGCATATCCAGAATTAGAAGGACAAACCACGGCAGCAAGAACGTCCCGCCCCAGGTGATGTGCCCGACTGCATAATGGGAGGTCAGATGCCCGTTGAAATTAAAGAGCAGAAACAGCCAGTGTAAATGCGAACAAAGACAGATTGAGCCGCTTTCTCAGCCTAAACAGACCCCAGAAACCCAGCGCGTATAACAACCAGGTGTGCACCAGCACAAAATCGCCGACGCTCAGCCACTTCATCAACAGCACCTGCGGCGTCAATAGCACATCGGGCAGCGCCAAATACCGATCAGTCACGCCGCGCAACGCGCTGGCGTCCTGCATATGGAAGGGGAACAACCCGCGCGTGACCGCATCCTTCAAAAATGCCAGCCGCGGAACGTTGACTTCCGCCCAATCATGGAAATCAAACGGGATGTCTCCAAAGTTCAAAAAAGCGCCCCACAGGACTATCCCGAGCAGAAACAGCGTTCCCAGCCAAAACCAGCTAAGCAGGAAATCTTCGCTTTCCGCATCAAACAGCCCATGCAATCTTTTCATTTTCCCTGCTTTTCGATTCTTCTTTCTTGCCGTACCAGATTTTTACCAATCCTTGCAAAGTTTAACAGGTTTCATTTTAATCGTTTATGTCATCAAAACGATAAACCGCTGCGAAAACATCCGATTGCAAGGCTGTTAATTGATACTTATCCTCGATGAATTGATAAAATCGGACATCAAGGGTGTGACCGTTGCACATCCTTCCTCAATGATGCCATATTGCTCGGCATGCTCCCTCGTCACGATAAACAGACGCGGTGGATTGGCAGTAAAGGTGCTCAAAAAATAGTGCCAGTCTGAAAAATTAGCATAAGCGCAAGACCATAGCGGAAAAACATATGAAAAACGCGTTGGACTTTGGCGCTGTGCTAGGAAATTATAGCGGGTTTCACCTTGCCAGATCTGAATAGTATCACTTGGCAGAGTATTCTCGAGGATGATCTTTTCCTCCAGTGTGGGCTGCTTCCCAAAGTTAAGTTCCCCCGTTACGAGCGCATCCGCGATATCCTTGGCTGTCTGAAAACTCGGCAGCAGCACGGCAGCCAATCCGATGAAGCCCGGAAGAACGACCAGCCAACAGACGCTCTCTTTTCTCAGCCTGAAAAAAGTGATAAGCGCAGCACAGAAAAAAATCACAAACGCCAAGAAATACACAGGAATCATCTGCAGATAATGACGATAAACGCGATCTGACAACGAAATCACTAATATCTCAAGAGGAAAAGCCGCCACCAGCATCAACATAATCCTTTTTATCCGCTCCGGAAACTGTTGCCGCCACGGTTTTACCGCAAGGATAACAGCAGCAAATATTTCGGCTGCTATTCCGCAAAGAATAGCAACCTTCCCCCAAGATGACTGCATCGTCAGAAAAACATATTTCAGTCGTTTGATCCGTAGCAGGATCAAAGCCCGCTTACCGCTCGTACCTGATTCAGCATTCAGATAGAAAAAATTAAATCGGATGTATTGATCATAAGCGGCATCGAGCGCATGATGGACCGCGAGATAGATCAGCGCCGCCCCAACTGCCAATCCGAACCCACCCAAAAAAAAGTAAAGACGGCATCGCGTTGCTGGCTGGCGAATTGCGTCTGCCAGCAACAGGATTCCAGAAACCAGCCAAAACACAACATTATTCGGACGAATCAGCAGAACAGCACCACCAAAAAACCCGATGACACCCCAAAGCCATTGCCGCTTTGTGCGATCTATGAACAGAAACACCGCGATACTGGCGATCAGAAAAATCGCGCTGTAAAATTCAGTCAAGTTACCACCATCAGCAACGCGCGGAAGCATAAATGAAAACAAAGCGATTCCCGGCAAACTGACCCCAAAAGAGATGAAATGTCGTACAGCGAAAATAAGGAAAAAAAGAACGGCAGTCAGCAACAGCATTTGGAGCAGATAAATACCCCAGACAGTATCAGAGCTTATCCATAGTGCAATAAAATTCAGGAAATACAAAAATGGACCCTTATGATCCCAGGAATCCAAATAAGGCGTACCGCCGCGCAACATTTGTTGTGCCGTGTAAAGGAAGACGCCGCTGTCACGGTAAGGCACGGGATGTATCAATGGGAAAATATCAATCAAGATCAAAAAGGCCGTGATCAGACTAAATATCAGTAAGAATGTGATACGCCATCCTAAGGTCTTTTTTTTTCCATGAACGGAGATTTCCACCATTTTTTTCTTCCTGTGTTTGAGAGGTAGTATAGCATAAAGGAGCTGGCTCTATACCAGCTGCAGCAATCTTAACTGCGTCCAAACTACAGGATTTTTCCCACTGCTGGCAAAACTTTATCGGAATACCTAAACTGCCGCACTGCTGCATTTTTGCAGAAAGAAACCTTTTACGGAATTCTTCCGGCATCATCGCAGAACGAAACTATTCTTCGATCTCCGTTGAAACCCGCCATTTTTCCCAGCGTTCATAACCGATACGTGAAATCGGCGCTTCAAACCGCGGATTGCGCAGCATCCAGGCATTATTCCAGCTGGACAGGATTGAGTGCGCCATGCGATTGATAAGAATGTCTTCTGAATCCGCATAGAGTGCTTTTCACGCGCCGGGCCCTGTTCAGCGCAGCCGCCGTCACCAGTTCAGCATATTCGGAATAGAGCGGATCAGCCTGCTCATAATCGACACAGCCGATTGTCGGCCAATCGCTCGATTCCTGATAATATCCGCCGGGGCAAAGGAAGACATCCGCAGTAAAATTATTCGCATCCAAATAATCCTGAATCCAGGCTGTGCGATAGACGTTCTGCAGCCCTTCCTTCCGTTTTTGACTGAAAACTGTCCATTCACTACTGACAAGTTCTACCTGAACACCCAGTGTTTCATGCCACATCGCTGCGATCACTTCCGCACGAATGCGGTGAAGATCACTGATGCTGAACGAATAAGTGATAGTCAAATCCTGCGGCTGGATCCCTTTTTCTTCGCAATAAGACGAGATCAACGCTTTTGCTGCCTCTGGATTGTAAACCGCCGCTTTTTCCGCAAATTTCTCAACGGACGGCGCTCCGTTCACTAATGGATTGAGATAAAAACGCGCCGGCTCACCGCTTTTTACGGCTGCGGTGATTTTATCCCGATCTAATGCCAACGTCAGCGCCTGCCGTACCCGCAAGTCATCAGTTGGCGCCAGATGAATGTTGTACATCAGCGTTTCAGTCCTAAGATTAAACGGTTTGAAAATTCGGTGCGAATCAAAAGCAGGGTCAGAAAGGATGCGATCATAATCGCCGGTCGGAATCACAGATTCATCCAGATTCCCGGCTTCATACGCTGCCAGCGCCATGCTTTCATTGATCATCATGATTTGACTTCGTCCAGTTCCGCTGCGGAATCATGTCTCGAGCGCCGGCCAAAACGGATTTTTCACCAGCAGCAGACTATCTTCATGAATCCAATGCGCCAGTGTAAACGGGCCATATCCCTGATAGTGTTCACTTTCCGTCCAGCTGTCGCCGACACTTTCGTTACAGGCATCCCCTTCAATCAGCCAACGCGGCTGGGCGTGCATCATCCACAACCCCGGGATATTGAGGTTGAATGTATTAGCTTCAATAAAGTGGATTTCAAGCGTCAGATCATCCAGCGCTTTGACTCCTACTTTGGAAAAATCGGTCGATCGCCCCTCGTTGAACGCCGCGGCGCCATCAATAACTTTACTGATCAGAAACGCATAAGGCGAAGCCGTTTCCGGGTCCAGCGTACGTTGAATACCGTAAACAAAATCATGAGCGCTAACCGTGCGCACTTCACCGGCGCAATCCATAACAGGCAGCACTTCGCTGATTGTTGAATCATAACGCACCCATGGAACGCCAGCACGGATCTTCACCACCAAACGCGTATCATCGTTGTCCAGAGCATAAGCCTGCGCCATTCCCATCTGCAGGCTGCCGTCAGACTCATCCTGTCGGAAGAGGCCGACTGTCATCTCTTCAACGACCTGGATGCTTGCAGGATTCTCCGCCAGCGCCGTATCAATGCTCGGAAGATCGCCGCCGCTGTAACTGGTGACAAAACGACGTTTCTGGGGTTGAGTTTCCTGACCGCGTACTCCGGCGATCAAAACAAATAACGGAATCAGCAGCCAGAACAGTTTCAAGGGAATTTTTCGCGATTTCATCGCTTGCATTATACAGCGACACCGCCAACATCGTCAACCTTTTTCTACTTTTTAGTTGACAATCGTTTTTGCCTGTGCTATAAAAAGAGCGTTTGAAACCATCATTTCGAAGAGGTTTTCATGAGCTTGAAACAACTTGTACTGGAATTGATCGAAGATCGTAAAGGCAGTTTTATCTCTGGCTCAGAGCTGGCCGCCACCACCGGCGTCAGCCGCAGTGCAATATGGAAGGTGATCAAAACGCTGAGGCAGGAAGGACATTCGATCGACGCAATCCCCAACAAAGGATACTGCCTGAATACTGAAAGCGACCGTCTTTCAGCGTTCAGCATCGCAAAATATCTAAAGAAGGGTGCGGGTCCTTTTGTGATCGAAACGCACCCTTCAGTTCCCTCAACCAATGATCTGGCAAAGCTTGCCGCTGCAGAAGGTGCGGCAGAAGGGCTCGTGATCCTTGCGGAATCTCAAAGCGCAGGCAAAGGACGGCTGAACCGCAGCTTTTATTCGCCGGCAAACAGCGGCGTTTATTTCAGCTTGCTGCTGCGTCCAACGATTAAAGCGGAAGACGCGCTGTTGATCACCACAGCCGCAGCAGCGGCCGTTTCCCAGGCAATTGAAAGCATAACCGGGTATCCATCCGCCATTAAATGGGTAAATGATATTTATTGCCACGGCAAAAAAGTCAGCGGGATCCTGACCGAAGCTTCTCTCAATTTAGAAAGCGGTGAACTGGATTATGTGATACTCGGAATTGGCATCAACATCCGTGAACCCCGGGGCGGTTTCCCGGACGAACTTCGGGAGATCGCGGCTGCTGTGCTGCCGCCGGGCAAGCCAAACGAACCGCCGGATGTGCGCAGCCGGATTGTCGCAGAAACGTTAACTTGTTTCTGGCGTTCTTACTGCGCGCTGCCGGACAGAACTTTTTTGGAAGAATACAAAATGCGTTCCTTTTTACCTGGGAAGCGTATCCTGATCCACAGCGGCGATCATACCCAAGAAGCGCTAGCGCTGGCAATCGATGACGCCTGTCAGCTCATTGTCCGGCTGGATGACGGGACAGAACAGGCGCTCTCATCGGGAGAAGTGAGCGTACGTATGATTGAAGGAATATTCTGAATGATTCCAACCGTAACGGTATTAAAAGAAGCCATCCTTAGAGAAAAGGAAATCAGTAAAGCCGAAGCGCTCAAGCTCGTCGAAGCTCCGTTGGAAGAGCTGTGTGCCGCAGCGGATGAAATCCGGCAACACTTCTGCGGAAGCGTCTTTGACATTTGTACGATTATCAACGCTAAAAGCGGCCGCTGCAGCGAAGACTGTAAATATTGCGCACAGTCTTCTCACTACC